>CAWGZE010000018.1:0-357422 GCA_963826855.1 uncultured Acidobacteriaceae bacterium | reverse complement strand
CACCGTCTTGGTATCCGCCTTGTCGGGTTTTTGTGAGACCTGCTGCGGGGTGGGCAGCTGCGAGCTATCCCAACCCCCGCCCAGAGCCTCGATGAGCGCCACCGATGACGTCATTTGCGAAATCTGCAAGCCAACGACGGCTTGCTGACTCGTGAGCAAGGTGGTCTGCAGGGTGACCACATCGATATACGGGTCGATGCCGGTCTCGTAGCGGCCCATTTCGAGATCGAGAGCCTTTTGGGTGGAGGCGATGGACGCCTGCTGTTGCTGTATCTGGCGGGAGTAATTGTTGACGGCTACGAGATTGTCCTCCACCTGCTGAATCGCATTGAGCACTGTCTGACGGTAGGTGGCGACGTCTGCATTGTAAGTAGAGACGAACTGGCTAAGCCCGGGACCAAGCTCTGCGCTATAGAGCGTCTGCGAGGCGCCTACTCCTAACGACCAAGTGCGGCTGGGCCAGTCGAATAGATGCTTCCAGGACGAGCTATCTAGGCCGCCGGTCATCGAAAGCGTGACGGTGGGGAAAAAGGCGGCGTAAGCCACGCCGATGGCCGCGTTGGCCGAGGCCATATTCCGTTCTGCGGCGGCGATGTCAGGACGGCGCTGGAGCAATTGCGATGGCAGGCCGACCGGGATCGGCGGAGGCACTGCCGTCATCGGACGCACAGGGATAGAAAAGCTCGAAGCAGGCTGGCCGATCAACATGGCAATGGCATGCTCATATTGGGCACGGAGCAGGTGCACGCTTGTCGCAGAGGCCTGAGCGGATTCGAGCGTTGACCGCGCCTCCACCACCGAGATCTGGTCCGCGACACCGGTTTCATAGAGCGACTGCGTCAGGTCGAAGGATTTGCGATCGGCGATGACGGTGTCGTCGAGGACCTTCTGCAACTGGTCCTGGCCGCGAATCTCGAAATAGTATTGGGCAAGACTCGTCTCCTCGGCGAGGCGTTCGTTTTCTATGTCTGCTGCGCTGACCTGGGCCGCATATTGCGCCTCGTGCACCTGGCTGCGAATGCGTCCAAAGAGATCAGGCTCCCAGGAGACGTCAACGGGTAGCGTGATCAGGCTGCTGGTGCTTCCCGCCGTAGCGCTACTGACGCCGCCCGTGTTGTTTCCCAGATTGACCGAGCCGCGGGAGCGGCTCCAGGCGGGACCGGCAGTCACCGTTGGGTAGTATTGGGCCCGTGCCTCGCGGACGATAGCGCGTGCCACCATGTAATTCTCGAAATACTCCTTGATTGTTTGGTTGTCGATGTTGAGCCGGTCTTCGAGGGCATTGAGATCAGACTCGTTGTAGATCTCCCACCACTTGCCGCGCAACATCGCATCGCTGGGTTGAGCCGGCACCCACTCCGTGGCGGCTGCTGTGCCATTCGCGACGGGAATCGGGCTCGGTTTCGGAATTTCTTTGTAAGCGGGCGGAGGTGGCGCCGTAGCGATCGCCGGAGGTTGATGATACTTGGGGCCGACGGTGCAGCCGGCCAGAGCCAGCGGGATCGCCAGGCTGACAAGCGCGGCGATCCGCCTTGGCTGGGCGGCTTGCCTTGTCCGGTAATAAGTCGATTGATTCCCCATAGCAATTGTCCGTTCTAGCTGGTAGCGTTTTCGGTGCCTTGCAGGTCCGGTGGCGGGTGGAACTCACCGTGCGGCTTGCCCTGCACCCACAAGCGCACCCAATCGACGACCAGGTAAACCACCGGAGTGGTATACAGAGTTAGCATCTGGCTGAAGATCAAACCACCAACAATCGTGATACCCAGCGGCCGTCGCAGCTCCGATCCCGTGCCGGTTCCAAAGGCCAAGGGCAGCGCGCCAAAGAGCGCGGCCATCGTAGTCATCAGGATAGGCCGGAAGCGCAACATGCAAGCCTCGAAGATTGCATCGGCGGGATTCTTGCCGTGCTCGCGTTCCGCCACCAATGCGAAATCGATCATCATGATCGCATTCTTCTTGACGATTCCTATCAGCAGAATGATGCCGATAATCGAGATCACATTCAAATCGATCTTGAAGAGCATCAGCGCCAAGACCGCGCCGACGCTGGCGGAGGGAATCGTGGAGAGAATGGTGATCGGATGCACAAGACTCTCGTAGAGGATTCCCAGCACAATGTAGACGGCCAGTATTGCCGTCGTGATCAGGTATTTCTGCGTGCTTAGCGAATCCTGGAAGGCCTGCAATGTGCCTGAAAAGAACCCGCGCACGGTGTTGGGTGTTCCCAGTCTTTGTTTTAACTCATCGATCTCTCGCGTGGCGTCGCTAAGCGAGAGCCCCGTCGCTAAGTTGAAAGAAACCGTTACGGAAGGAAACAGTCCCGTATGGTTGACCGTCAGCGGTGTGGTATTCGGCGCCGCAGTAGTGATCGCCCGGAAGGGAATGACCCCGTGCGATGAGGTATTCATATAGATATTATTCAGCGCCGAGGGGTCTTGCCAGTACGGGGGAGCGACCTCGAGCACTACGTAGTACTGGTTCAATTGGGTGTAAATAAGCGAGACTTGCGACTGACCGAAAGCTGAGTAGAGGGTTGTATCAAGCGCCTGCGAAGTTATGCCAAGTCTTCCCGCGGTGACTCGGTCATAGTCGATCAACTCGGCAAGGCCACCGTTCTGCTGGTCCGTGTTCACATCCTGAAACCCGGGAAGCTTCTTCATCTGCTGCAGCAGGATCGGACCCCATTTGTTTAGGTCCGTGGTGGTATCGGACTGGATCGTGTACTGGTAGAGCGCATTCCCACCGCGCCCACCGATGCGAATGTCCTGGGCCGCCTGCAGGAACGCTGACGCCACCGGCAGTCGGTTCATTTTGGGCCGAACTCGATCCAGGAAACCCGAAGCCGTCACGTCGCGTTCATTCAGCGGCTTGAGTGACATGAACATGAAGCCCCCGTTGGTCGCGCCCTGGCCGCCGGTGAAAGCGACGATGTGGTTCGTGGCGGGGTCGTGTGTGATGACGTTCACCAGTTGCCGAACCGAGTTGTTCATGACCGGGAAAGATGCATCCTGAGGGCCTTGCACACCGCCGAAGACGACGCCCGTGTCCTGCGTTGGAAAGAATCCTTTAGGAATTTTGACGATCAATACGAAATTCAGGATGACCGTAAAGAACAGCACGAGCAGTGTCGGGCCCGGGTTTTCGATCACCCAGCTCAGCGACCGACGGTAGAGGGAAAGCAATCCGTCGAAAGCGCGCTCGCTCGCACGATAGAGTCTGCCGTGTTTCGCGTGTTTCTCATCCTTGAGGATGTACGCGCACATCATCGGCGTGGTGGTGAGCGAGATCACCATGGAAACCAGAATCGCGGTCGAGAGGGTGATCGCAAACTCGCGGAAGAGACGGCCGACGATTCCGCCCATCGCCAGGATGGGAATGAACACCGCGATCAGCGACATGCTGATCGAGAAGACCGTGAAGCCAATCTCCTTCGCGCCCTGCAGCGTCGCCGCCATCGGAGACATGCCGTCCTCGATATGGCGGGAAATGTTTTCCATCACCACAATCGCGTCGTCTACGACGAAACCGGTGGAGATGGTGAGCGCCATGAGCGACAGGTTATCGAGACTGAAACCCAGCAGGTACATGACGGCGAAAGTGCCGATCAAGGAAACCGGGACCGCGACACTGGGAATCAGCGTCGCGCGCCCGCTGCGCAGGAAGATAAAAACGACGAACACGACCAGCACCACCGAGATGCTGAGGGTCCGCTCCACGTCGCGGACTGAGGCGCGAATGGTCGTGGTGCGATCGATCGCAACCGTGGTCTCGATGCCAGTCGGAATAGAGGCTTTGACGGAAGGAAGTTCGGCATAGATCCGGTCGACGGTCTCAATGATGTTCGCGCCGGGCTGGCGAAAGATGATCAGCAGAGTCGCCGGCTTGCCATCGAGGTATCCGGCCGAGCGAACATTTGAAGTGGCGTCATCCACGTCAGCCACGTCGGCAAGCCTGACCGCCTTGCCATGGTTGTAGCCAACAATCAGCGGGCGATACTCTTCGGCATGCGAAATCTGATCGTTTGCGATGATGTCTGCGGTGTGGATGCCATCTGAAATTTGGCCTTTGGGCTGGTCTGCATTTTGCAGGCTCAGCGTGGACTGAAGATTCTGCATCGTCAGCCCCTGGCTGAAGAGCCTGTTCGGATTCACCTCGACCCGCACCGAAGGCAAAGCACCACCGCCGACCGTTACCTGGCCGACACCGTTGATTTGGGAAAGCTTCTGCTGCACGATCGTCGAGGCTACGTCATAAAGCTTGGACGGCTCGTAGATACTCGAGGTCAAACCGATCACCATGATCGGTGAGTCCGCCGGGTTAACCTTGCGGTAGGTAGGATTGCCGGGCAGGTTAGCAGGCAAATAGGTACGCGCTGAATTGATGGCCGCTTCGACATCGCGCGCCGCCCCATTGATGTCCCGGCTCAGATCGAACTGGAGGGTGACCGCGGTATTTCCGAGCGAACTCGACGAGGTCATCTCGGTGACGCCGGCGATGTGGGCGAACTGACGTTCCAGAGGAGTCGCGATGGAGGAAGCTACGATATCGGCACTCGCGCCGGGCAACGAAGCGCCGACCGAGATGGTAGGGAAGTCCACCTGCGGCAGAGCCGAGACCGGAAGTACCCTGTAGGCAATCGCCCCGGCGAGCGCGATGGCAATCGTCAGCAGCGTGGTCGCGACCGGGCGATTGATGAATGGCCGCGAGATGCTCATTGCCCAACCTCCGGCCTGTAACCTGGATCAATCTGCGGCCCGTAGCCGTTATTGGAGTTTTTCGACCGGCCGGACAGCTTGCCCCCGAGCCTGTCGAAGAAGATGTAAATCACCGGGGTCGTATACAGGGTCAGCACCTGGCTGAGCAGCAGACCGCCAACCATGGCGATGCCGAGCGGGCGGCGCAGCTCCGAACCAATGCCGCTGCCGAAAGCCAGAGGAATGCCACCCAGCAACGCCGCCATCGTCGTCATCATGATCGGCCGGAAGCGCAGCAGACAGGCTTCGTAAATTGCGTCGGTTGCGTTCTTTCCGTGTTCGCGTTCGGCCTCGAGCGCGAAGTCAACCATCATGATGCCGTTTTTCTTCACAATGCCGATCAACAGAATGATGCCGATGATCGCGACCACACTCAGGTCCTGACCGAAGAGCATTAACGCGAGCAGCGCGCCCACGCCGGCCGAAGGCAGCGTTGAAAGAATGGTGATCGGATGAATGAAGCTTTCGTACAAGACGCCGAGCACGATGTAGACCGTCACCAGCGCCGCCAGCACCAGCAGTGCTTCATTCGAGAGAGAGTTGCGGAAAGACGCGGCGGTGCCCTGAAAGTCGGCTTGAATGCTGGCTGGCATATTCAGGTCTTTTTGCACCTTCTCCACGGCCGTGATGGCATTGCCGAGTGCGCCATTCTCGGAAAGATTGAAGGACACGGTTACCGAGGGAAATTGGCCCTGGTGGGTGATCGAGAGGGGCTCGGTCGTGTTCTCGAAATGAGTGAAAGTGCTGAGCGGCACCGCGTTGTTGTAAGTGGAAGCAGTGGTTGTGTTCGGCGTCGTACTGGTGTCGGTTGTGCCGACGCCTGCGGTGATCGCGGTCGCCGGCGGCGTCAACGTTCCCGCGGACGGCGTGTAAGGAAGCGGTACAGTGGTCGCGTTCGAACCCGCTGAAGACGACCCGGACGCGGCGAATGACGACGCGGCCGCGGCCCCGCTCTGCCCCGACGAGGCACTCGCCTGGATGTACATCTTATGGAGCTTGTCCGGGTCGCGCTGGAACTGCGGGCTCGCCTCCAGAATGACGTGGTACTGGTTCAGCTGCGTGTACATCGTGTTGATCTGGCGTTGGCCAAAGGCGTCGTACAGCGTGTTGTCGATGGTCGTCGGCGCGATCCCGAGACGCGACGCGGTGACGCGGTCGATGATCAGCGAGGTCGCCAGTCCGCCCGTCTGCTGGTCGGTCGCAACATCAGTAATCTCTTTCAGACCCTTTAGCTTCTCGACGAAGCGGTTCGTCCACAGGTTCAATTCGTTCGGATCAGGATCTTCGAGCGAGAACTGGTACTGGGTGCGGCTCACCCGGTCGTCCACTGTAATGTTCTGCACTGGCTGCATGAACAGGGTGATTCCCTGCACCTGGGGCAGGCTCTTCTGCAAACGCCGAATGACCTGTTCAGCACTGATGTGACGTTGCTCGAGCGGCTTCAGGTTGATGGACATGCGGCCGCTATTCAGCGTGGTATTGGTGCCATCGGCCCCGATGAACGAAGACAGGCTCTCGACCGCCGGGTCCTGCAGCACCAGCCGCGCCACTTCCTGCTGCTTCTGCGCCATCGCCTGAAATGAGATTGTCTCCGGAGCCTGGGAGATTGCCTGGATCACACCCGTATCCTGGGTCGGGAAAAAGCCTTTAGGAATGATGATGTACAGGAATATGGTCAGCACCAGCGTAGCGACGGCGACGATCATCGTGAGCGTCTGGAAGCGAAGGACCACTTTGAGCGTCCGGCCATAAAAGGCGATCAGGTTCTCGAAGACTTTCTCCGAGGCATGATAGAAGCGTCCCTGCTGATCCTCAGGGGTGTGCCGAAGAATGCGCGACGCCATCATTGGCGTCAGAGTGAGCGAGACCACCGCCGAGATTACGATGGTGACGGCGAGCGTGACCGCAAACTCGCGGAAGAGCCGTCCCACCACATCGCCCATAAAGAGCAGCGGGATAAGCACCGCAATCAACGAGACGGTCAGCGAGACGATGGTGAAGCCGATCTGTTCCGCGCCTTTGAGCGCCGCCTCCATTGGGGAATCACCGGCCTCGAGATATCTCGCGATGTTCTCGACCATTACGATCGCATCGTCGACCACGAAGCCGGTCGAGATGGTGAGCGCCATGAGCGAAAGATTGTCCAGCGAAAAGCCGAGCCCATACATGACCGCAAAGGTGCCAACCAAGGAGAGTGGCACCGCCACGCTCGGAATAATAGTTGCGTACAGATTACGCAGGAAGAGGAAGATCACCATGACCACCAGCGCAATGGTGAGCATGAGTTCGAACTCAACATCGTCGACCGACGCCTGAATGGCGGTGGTGAGGTCGGTGAGTTGGGTTACTTTGATGGTCGCCGGGAGCGCCGTCTCCAGCTGCGGCAGGATGGCCTTGATGCTCCGCACCACGGCAATAGTATTGGCGCCGGGTTGCCGCTGGATATTCAGGATGACCGCCGGAGTTAGAGTGGGCTCACCTTGCGCCGAGTCCGATGGCTGGCCCATCCACGCAGCAAGGTTGTTGTTTTCGATGCCATCCACTACAGAGGCAACGTCCTTCAGCATTACCGGGGCATTGTTGCGATACGCAACCACAATGTCCTTGTAGTCCGCGCTCGTGACCAGCTGGTCGTTGGCGTTGATCTGGTAGTCCTGGTGAGGCCCGTCAAAATTACCCTTCGCGCTGTTCACGCTCGCCTGGACGAGAGCGGTCCGCAAATCCTCAAGGCCCAGCCCATAGGACGAGAGCGCGGTCGGGTTCGCCTGGATGCGCACCGCCGGCTTCTGGCCACCGCTGATGCTGACCAGGCCGACCCCACTTAGCTGCGATATCTTGGGTGCAAGCCGGGTATCGACGTCGTCTTCTACTTGCGACAGCGGCATGCTGTCCGAGGTGATCGCCAGCGTCAATACCGGTGCGTCCGCCGGGTTGGTTTTGCTGTAAACCGGGGGCGTTGGCAGGTTGGATGGCAGGTAACTCTGCGAGGCGTTGATTGCCGACTGGACCTCTTCTTCAGCAACGTCGATATTCAGGGCCAGTGAAAACTGCAGCACAATCACTGAAGTGCCGCCCGAGCTGGTCGAAGTCATCTGGCTCAACCCCTGGAGCTGCCCAAACTGCCGCTCCAGCGGCGCGGTCACTGTGGTCGCCATCACGTTCGGATTGGCCCCAGGATAAAACGTGAGAACCTGGATCGTCGGATAGTCGACCTGCGGCAACGCGGAGACCGGCAACTGCGTGTAGGCAACAATGCCCACGAGCAGGATTGCGGCCATCAGCAGCGAGGTCGCTACCGGCCGCAGAATAAATGGGCGGGACGGACTCACGGAGTATTGCTCTCGGTCGTGTTCGTCGGTATCGGGGTCTTGGATATAACGGTCTTGGCGCCGTCCTGCAGCTTCTCAAAGCTGCTGGTTGCGACCATCGTATTGGGCTCGATGCCTTGCACCGCGGTCATTCCCTGATCGGAGACGCCGGGCTTGACGTTCTGCACTTTGGCCGTGCCGTTCTGAATCGCATAAACAAAGGAGATCTGTCCGTTGTGCTGAATGGCGTTGGTGGGGACCAGGATCACATTCTCGATCGTTTTCACCAACAACTTGGTATTAACAAACTGATTCGGGAAAAGCCCACCGTCGCGGTTGTTGAATGTCGCGCGGAGCTTGACGGTGCCCGTCGTCGTGTCGATCTGGTTGTCGATGGTGGAGAGATTGCCCGAGGCAATCTTCTTCAACTGGGCGCGGTCAAGCGCATCGACGGGCAGGGACTTCTGCTTACGCATCTCCGCCTGCACCTGATCGAGATTGTCCTCGGGCAAAGTGAAGATCACCGTGATCGGGTCCATCTGAGTGATCACCACCAGCACCGTGGTGCCGTTAGCGGTGACCAGATTGCCTGGATCAACGAGGCGAAGACCGACCCGGCCATTGATTGGGGCGGTGATGTGACAGTAGCTCAATTGCACCTGATCGTATTGCAGCGTTCCCTGGTCGTTTTTGACCGTGCCCTCATCCTGCAGCACGATCTTTTCCTGGTCATCGAGGGTCTGTTTTGGAATCGCGTTGCGCGCCCACGCCGCCCGATAGCGATCAAGGTCCATTCGTGCCTGGGCGAGCACGTTCGTGTCTTTTTCGAGAGTACCTTCAGCCTGCAACACCTGTGCCTGGTAGGGGCGGGGGTCGATGTCGATCAGCGGATCGCCCTTGCGGACCATCTGCCCTTCCCGATAGTGCACGGCTATTACCGGGCCGCTAGCCTGGGCCAGGATTGAGTCGGTATACACAGGAGTGACAGTACCGATGGCGTCGAGGTAGACCCCTATGTTTCCCCGGGTCGCCGTGGCTGCTGTGATCGTGACTTGGCCAAATCCACCGCGGCGGAAGCCAGCGGCCGCACCGGCTTTGCCTTGGTCCTCTCGATGATGGAGCACCAGAAAGAACGCAACTGCGAAGAGCGCCAGCACGGCGAGCCAGGCAAGCCAGGTGCGTCGCTTGCGTGATGGGGGCGAGAAATGTTGTTCCGGAGAGGAAGATCGAGGCGCCGGGGGACCAGGACTTTCACGGTTCAGGTTTTCTTCAGGCATTGTCTGCAGTCACTCATCTCACGTTGGTAACTTTTGTTATCGCTGAGAGTTTATAGACGAAGCTCAGGGACTTCAGGACTCCACTCTAACTGAAGCGCGTGACTCGCCCCATCGCCCTGAGCCTTGATCTACGCCCCAAAATCCTAATCGCTCTCACTCGAGCTGTGCTCGGACGATCCGATGAAAAACTCGTCCTGCTTGCACACTCGGTAAGTTGCAGACCCCGGAATTTGCTGTTGTCGAAGGGCGAAAGTCGCGCGACTCCGAGCGCTTCGAACCTGAGCAGGGCACCCGCAGACTCCTAGGTTAAATTGAGTTGAATCGCTTTAGAAGCGCCGTCCAGGCTTGCGATGGTAAAGCTGCGCACCTGTCCGGCCTTGATCGGCTCAGGGGTCGGCTTTGTTGCGGGCGCAAACCCTTTCCAGCGGGCCTGCAGCATCGACCCCAGCGCGGAAAGATCGACCTTCGCGCCTGCAGACTCCGGCTGCGGCAATTGTGCATCGCCAGATACCGCGCAGCGACCGACGATGCCTTCGCCCAGCTCTACCCGCGCCTCGCGTCCAGCGATCTCGATTACGCGCCCGGTGACAACATCGCCGGGCTTGTGCTCGGAGAAATACTCATCCACGCTCACCGGGACAAGCTGCTTCAAACTTAGCTTGAGCTGGCGTCGTTCCTTGTCGATCTCCAACACCTGCGCCTTGACTGCCTGTCCTATCTTCAAAACATCCGACGGATGCTGAATGCGCTTCTCGGCAGTGATCTCGCTGATGTGGACCATGCCCTCCACGCCGTCGGCGATTTGCACGAAGGCGCCAAACTTAGTGAAGCTGGTCACCGAACCTTCGACCACCGCCCCTGCGGCAAACTTCTGCGTAGCTTCAGTAAATGGATCGGTGAGCAATTGTTTGAAACCCAGAGAGATGCGGCGCTCACCGAGTTTTACTCCCAGGATGACCGTCTCGACGGTCTCACCTGGCTTGAAGATGTCCTGCGGCTTCCGCGCCTTCTTCGCCCACGACATCTCCGAGAGATGGATAAGTCCTTCAACCCCCGGCTCCAATTCAACAAAGGCACCGAAGTCGGCGAGACGAGTCACTGTCCCACTTACTCGGTCGCCAATCTTGTATCTCTCCTGAACTGCATCCCATGGCTGCGGTTGCAATTGCTTGAGCCCGAGAGAAATGCGCCGCTTCTCAGAGTCGATCTTGAGGACTTTCACCTCAACCTGTTGTCCGGTCGCAAGTACGTCTGCAGGGTTGGAGACCCGGCTCCACGCGATGTCGCTCACATGCAGCAGGCCATCGATACCACCAAGATCGATGAAAGCGCCATAGTCGGCAAGGCTCCGCACCGTGCCCTGCAAAACATTGCCCTCCCGAACCTCGGCGTACCGGCGCTCCCGGCCCGCACGTTCTTCCTCTTCGGCGAGCACGCGCCGGTCGACGACCACGTCTTCTTCCGTTGTCTCGAGCTTGATGATGCGCACGCGAATCTGCTGTCCGACCAGCTTCGCCATTTCAGCGGCGTCGCGAGTGCCACTGCGTGAGGCCGGCATAAATGCGCGGACCCCGACATCCACGGTCACGCCGCCTTTGACCACGCCCGTCACCGTGCCCAACACCGCTTCCTTCTCAGCGAAGGCCTGCTCGAGGACGCTCCAATCTTTTGGCTGAGTCACCTTCAGCAGGGAGAGTTCGTGATATCCCTCTGCATCACGGCCTTTGATTGAGACCTGATATTTGTCCCCGACCTTCACTTCTTTGCCAGCGAGCGCGGCCAGCGGTAGGATTCCCTCGGTCTTGTACCCAATGTCGAAGAACGCAGACTCCGTCGAAAGAGCGATCACCGTCGCCTCGATCTGCCGGTTGCCGTCTTCAGAATTCTGAGAATGGGCTTTCTCGAATTGTGAGAAGAGCTCGCTGAAGGACTCAGTCTCTTCGGCAGAACCGCTTTCCGGGGCGGCGATCTCTGCCGAGGGACCTTCGTCGCTTCGTGGTTCAGGAGTATCGAGTGTGATCGATTCTGGGGCGCCGGGTTCGGCGGCAGGAACTTCTGTTGCTTCAAGTTCAGACATATTCGGTCTTTTGATTGTGGCATAGGCGCCCCGGTCGCCAAAAACGCGGGGGATTCTCGCCTAGGCCTTGTGTTGCGACGAGCGAGAGGGAACGCATCGGGTAGTATGGAGCGGAAGCAGAGAGGAACAGGCGAAATTGGCATACTTTCTCGGGGTCGATGCCGGGGGCACGAAGACTGAATTCCTGCTAGGCGATGAACGCCGCGAGCTCGGACGCATCCAGACCGGAAGCATCAAGCGGCTGCGGCGGGAGGAAGAGGTAACCGAGCAGAATCTGCGCCGCGCACTGACCGAACTCGGCGCTCAAACCAGCGTCTCCATGCTCGATGTATCACGGTGTTGTGTCGGGGCATCCGGATCGACCGCGCCATTAGTGGCGGAGTGGATCACCAACGCATTCCGCCCCCAGGTTGGGGGAGAATTTCTGCTGGTGGAAGACGTTGATATTGCGCTCGATGCTGCCTTCCAGGGAGAACGCGGCATACTCATCCTCGCTGGAACCGGCTCTAATGTTGCCGGACGCGACATCGACGGCCAAATTGTGACAGCAGGCGGATGGGGCCCTGCCTTGTCCGATGAGGGTTCGGGTTACTTCCTGGGGCTCGAGGCGCTGAGGAAGGGTTTTCGCGCCATCGATGAACGGCGGACGACAGTCGTATTGGAGACAATCCAAAGCTATTGGAATCTGTCCTCACTCGGCGAATTGGTGGAACATGCCAACGCCAACCCATCGCCCGATTTCTCCGCGCTCGCTCCTCTGGTGATTGCCGCTGCGATGCAGGGTGATGAAGTTGCTGCGGAAGTGGTCCGCGCAGGCGGCGAGGAGCTGGCCTCTCTGGCCGCAATTGTGATCGAACGAATCCGGGAAACCGAGGAAGTTGCCGGAAAGGGCTTTTCGATGCTCCCAGTCGCTTTGGCCGGAAGCATTCTCGAGAAGGTGCCGAGGGCGCGTCATGCGCTGGAAGAGGCTCTCGTCCAACGTTATCCCGACATCGAGATAATGGCTGCTTCCGTCGATCCCGCGCAGGGAGCGTTATGGCGTGCTCGTCAAGGACGGTAAGTATCTCAAACTACTGGTGTAAACCCGAAGGCGAGACTCATTACCTGTCGGGTTAGGACTAAGGCTCATTGCCGGCTGCTATCCCTTGCGCAGATTTTGCAAAATTCCTGCTAACTAATTCATTAGTTGACACGTCGAACTTGTGTCGTTAGGTTCTTATCTAAAGGACACGGTTCCGATGCCGCCAAAGAAGTCTCCTACTCTCACCGAAGCCGAACTCCGGCTCATGAAGATGTTGTGGTTGCGAGGCGACTCCGCCGTAGGCGATCTCGTCGCCGCCATGCCCGAGAGCGATACCTTGGCCTACAACTCGGTGCTCACGACAATTCGCATCCTAGAAAAGAAGGGCTACGTCACCCACCGGCAGGAGGGACGCGCGTTTATTTATGCGGCGTCCGTTGCCGAAGGAGATGCCAGCAAGGTCGAGGTCCGTCATGTTTTGCAGCGATTTTTTGGGAATTCTCGGGAAAAGCTGCTGCTATCGCTACTGGGGGATGAAGAGATTACCCCGGCCGAGCTACAGCGTCTAAAAGACGCCATTCGGGACAATGCCATTGCCGCTGGCGAAGCTGGCGAAACGCAGGAGGGAGTGACAGAATGACGGAATCGCTCCAGATGATCGCCCAAATCGCATCGACCGCCCTCATCTCCAGCATCTGGCAGGGGGCCATACTCGCCGCGATGATCTGGCTATGCCTTAAGCTGGCGCCCCGCACCAGCGCCAATGTGCGCTTCAACATCTGGTCGGCTGTCTTCACCGCGACGGCCGCGTTGCCATTGCTCTCGATTGTTGCCGGTCATGCCACCCTCGCTCCTGCGCCGGCTCTGACGCATTCCAGCGGTCCGATCATTTTTCTGGATTCTCGCTGGGCGCTGGGCATCGCTGCCACCTGGGCTGTCCTCGCGGTCGGACGGCTCCTGGTTCTTGTGAAGAACGCCTTCAAGGCCCGCACGCTCTGGAAATCGTCCGCTCCGGTCGAGCTGACTCCGACTCTGCAATCGACGCTTGAACGGCCAGGGTTGCGGAATGCGATCCTCTGCACCTCGCAGGAGGTCGATCAGCCCTGTGTGATCGGCTTCTTCTCGCCGCGAATCCTGATCCCTGTTTGGCTTCTCGAAAGTGCTAAGCCCTCTGAGATCGAGCAGATCGTGCTCCACGAATCCGCGCATCTTAGCCGCTTCGACGACTGGACAAACCTGGCCCAAAAATTGGCGTTGGCCTGTTTCCCCCTGAACCCGGTCCTGCTATGGATCGAGCGCCGCCTCTGCTCCGAACGCGAGATCGCCTGTGACGAGAGCGTAGTCCGCGCCACGAATTCGCCGCGGGATTACGCCACCTGCCTGACCAGTCTGGCCGAGCAAAGGCTTGCGCGCCGGACTCTGGGACTCTCAGGCGCTCTTTCCCTCGGGGCTTGGGAGCGTCGCTCACAGCTGGCTGGTCGCATCGAGAGCATCCTTCTCGGAAAGACGAAGCTCGGGCCGTTGCAGGCGCGCGCCTTAACGCTCTTGCTCATGCTCGCGACGGTTGGGGGTGCACTGAAGCTGGGTTCCACTGCGCAGCTTGTCTCGTTCGCCTCTGCGCAGTCAAGCTCGCCGCTGGCGCAGGCAGACCGCAACCTAATCCCTGGGCCGCATTATCAAAATGTCGTCTTCCATCCAGCGGCCGGTTCTGCCCCACAGCTTGGCGACGGTCAGATCACGGCCGGACCAGCCAAGCACCTGGTCTCCAAGCCTGCGGTTAAAACTTCGCTCCATCGCGCCCACTCGCCCGCGGATGGGGTGCAATCGATCCTCATCGTGACCCGCTGGCAAAGCGTTTCCGGCCAGCAAATGACAGTGATCGATCAGGTTGTCCGTATCCCCGCTCTCTCAGCCGCGCAATCGCAAGGCGGCTGGTTCGTCGTCCAACTGTAGTCACGTCTCCCAGTTCAATCACGAGGTGCTTATGCAAGGAACAACTAATCAATTAAGAGACAGGGCGAAGCGGTTTGTACTTCCCGCCGGAATCGCTGCCGCTCTGCTCTGTGCCCTAACTCTTGCCTGGAACCATCATGGCGTCCACGCCGCTGGTAATTATGCGGCGCCATTGGACAACAGCCAGGTCTCCGCGCTCACATCGCTCGACACTGCCATGGAGGCCGTTGCCTCCCACGTCACCCCGGCGGTGGTCAACGTCGCGGTCGAATCCCGCGCTACCACTACCGACGCGGACGGCGAGCAGCTGCAACAGCTTCCGCCGGAATTCCGGCGCTTCTTCGGCGGTCAGCTCCCGCAGGGGCAGCAGGGTCCGCAGATCGAACACGGAATCGGCAGCGGCGTGATCATCTCGCCCGACGGCTACATTGTCACTAACAATCACGTAGTCAACGGAGCCACCCAGATCCGCGTCACGCTGCATGACCGCCGGGTGCTCTCGGCCAAGCTGATCGGCGCCGACAAGCTTACCGACCTCGCCGTCATCAAAGTCAATGCCAGCAACCTGCCTAGCCTTGGCTGGGGCAATTCGAGCGATTTGAAGCCCGGCCAGACCGTGCTCGCCTTTGGCAGCCCCTTCGGCTACTTCCAGTTTTCGGTCACGCGTGGCATCATCAGCGCTCTGGACCGCGCCAATCCCGATCGCAGCGATCCGCGCAAGCCGGGCGGATTTATTCAAACGGACGCGGCCATCAATCCGGGAAACTCCGGAGGTCCGTTAGTCGATGCCCAAGGACAAGTGATCGGAATCAATACATGGATCGCCTCTGACAGCGGCTCGTTTGCCGGAGCCGGCTTTGCGATTCCCTCGCAGGTCGCCCAGGCCACCGTCAACGAGATCATCAAGACGGGTTCAGCTCATCACGGATATCTGGGTATCGGGATCGAAGACGTCACTCCCGACAACTCGAAGTTCTTCGACCTGCAGGATGCGTCAGGCGCAATCGTGACCCAGGTCACGCCCGACTCCCCCGGAGGGCGCGCTGGTCTGAAGTCCGGCGACGTCATTCGTAAGATCGATGGCCAGCCGATTCCGACCTCCAGCGCTCTGCAGCTGGCCGTGAACGAGCGCACCCCAGGCACGACGATTTCCATGGAGATCCTGCGTGATGGAAAACCCGAGACCCTGAGTATCAAGCTCGGCGAGTTCCACGCGAGTACCGAAGTAGCCGACAACTCTTCCGCGCCTGGCGAACAGAAGGGCAAGCTTGGCCTCGCAGTGAACGACCTCACGCCTGACCTTAGACAGCAATTGTCGGTGCCGTCAAATGTGCAGGGTGTAGCCGTCGAACAGGTACGTCCGGCAAGCCCGGCAGAAGACGCCGGCCTGCAACCGGGTGATGTCATCGTTCAGGTCAATCGCCAGCCGGTGCAATCGGCGCAGAACTTTGTCGACAAGGTGCACGCCGCGCCCGCCGGCAAAGACCTGCTGCTGCTCGTCTGGTCCAATGGCAATGCCACCTACCGGGTAGTCCATCCGGAACAGGACAACCAGAGCGGCATGTAGCCGTCAGAAGAAAATGGCCGGTGCGCCCTCGGAAGATCCCGCGAGCTCATCGGCCCATTTCTCTTACTACATTAAACCCGCTACATCACATAAGCGACCGACTCCAGCGCTGCCTGCATGGCGTCCATTTCCTGGGGAGAATTCGTCGAGCGGTTGAATGCATCCATGACGCTGACCGCCTGACGAATGGTCGCGGGGTTAGCTCCGTACCCTCGACCCGCAAGAAATGCGGAGACCACATCCGCCGCCTGCCACGCGTCGTCCCGATACACTTGCAGCTCATTCCGCAGATTGGCGAGCTCGCTCATTGAGAATTTTTCGACCTTCGATCGTTCCGGCATCTGCGATCTCCTTAATTCCCGGCAGGTGTAGTCTGCCTGCGCCTGGTTCCGCGGACACAACCGCAACGCTGCAGACCCTACATCGGTCACAGTGAAATTCATCGGTCACTCTTGGCAATCCGCCATACTTGAGGGCCAACCCTTCGTAACACCGGTCGGCCTAATGGAAACTCTACCCACGTCGCAGAGAAATGCGGAAAAAGCGTATTCCCACTTACACTGGAGAGTGACGAATAGGCCGAGCAACGACTCCCGCAAGACACAAATCACGGGCCGGCAAAACGGCCTTTCGTGGAGGGCGATGCTCGGGATCGTTGCGCTAGCGATCCTGGCGGCGGCCGCTATCGCCTACTTGCTCGTCAATCCGTTCTTTCATCAGCCGCCTCGATAGCTACCCTACCGCGGACGCGCAGCCAAACAAGTGCACTCACTGCGGATCCATCACTGCTCGTTCGATGAGCAAAATGGGAATTCCGTCTGTAATCGGATACGTCCGCGCGCAACCCGTGCATCGAAGCGAGACAGCGTCCGTGGCAGCCAAGCGCGCGTGACATGCCGGGCATACGATCTGATCGAGCAATTCCGGTGCAGTTGCGGCTGGATTCACCATAGCGCCAGTCTATCTCCCGCGCGCTCGGGCATCCATTACGATAGAAGGTGCGCATGACAGAGCCTTGCCCCGGTGATCTGCAGATGACGACCGCACGCATTCTTGACGGAGCGGAAATTGCGAAAGGGATTAAGGCGGAGGTGGCCGCCGACGTAGCTGCACTCGCTGCTCAGGGAATTCGCCCCGGCCTTGCCGCCGTGCTCGTCGGCAATGTCCCGGCATCGCAAATCTATGTACGCAGCAAAGTAAAGACCTGCGCCGAACTCGGCCTCTTCAGCGAACTCATCACCCCGCCGGAAACCGTGACTACAGAAGAGATGTTGGCCCTGGTCGCAACCCTCAACGCCCGCGAAGATATCGATGGCATCCTCATTCAATTGCCGCTGCCGCCGCAAGTGAACGCCAAGCAACTGCTTGAAGCGGTAAGCCCGGCAAAGGACGTGGACGGCTTTCACCCAGTCAACGTAGGCAGGTTACAGTCGGGTCAGCTTGCGCTGGCGCCCTGTACTCCCGCAGGAATGATCCAGATTCTCAAACGCAGCGGGCTGCTCATCGCGGGGCAAAACGCCGTCATTGTCGGCCGCAGCGACATCGTCGGCAAGCCGGTTGCCATGCTCCTGTTGCACGAAAATGCGACTGTGACAATTTGTCACAGTAAGACGCACAATCTCGCGGCGCACTGTCGTGGAGCGGACATTCTCGTCGCCGCCATTGGCCGGCCCGGCTTTGTCACGCCCGATATGGTCAAGCCGGGCGCGACGATTCTCGACGTCGGCATCAATCGCATCAACGACCGCGAGCAGTTCGACAGGTTCTTTCACGGCGACATCCGCCGCGAAGAACTCTTCCTGCTCAAAGGCTCGACCATTGTCGGTGATGTGCATCCGGCGGCGTATGCAGTAAGCGGCGCTTATACTCCGGTTCCCGGCGGCGTTGGTCCGCTGACCATCGCCATGCTGATGTCGAACACCGTCCGCGCCGCCCGGCTCCGGCGCGGGCTGTTGGTCTGATGCTTCGGGTTGGACTCACCGGCGGCCTCGGCAGTGGCAAATCGACGATCGGCAAGATGTTTGCCGAGCTAGGCGCTCATGTGATCGATGCCGATGAGGTTGGCCGCAGTCTCATGCAGCCCGGCCAATCCGTCTATGACCGCATCGTCGAACACTTCGGACAACAGGTCGTCCGCTCTGACGGCACTCTTGATCGGCGCGCTCTCGCTGAGCTTGCCTTCGGGGGTGGCCGAATTGAAGAACTCAACCGCATCGTGCACCCCGCCACCATCGCTGCGCAGGAGGAATGGATGCGCAACGTCTTCACGGCCGACCCGGAGGCCGTTGCCATCGTCGAGTCTGCCCTGATCTTCGAAGCCTCTGGCGAGGTGGAGAACACCGCGGACACCAGGGCATCTGTACCCGGATGGCGACAGCGGTTTGATCGCATCATTCTCGTCACCGCTCCCGACGATCTCAAGATCCGGCGTTTTGTCGAGCGATCGAGAGAGCGTTCCGAGGCAAACCCCGGGGCGCTTACCCAAGATGCCCGCAGGCGTCTCACCGCCCAGATTCCAGACGAGAAGAAAATTCCACTCTGTGACTGGGTGATCGACAACTCCAGCGACGTCGATTCCACCCGCGCCGCGGTCGCAAAGATTTACTCGCAATTGAAAGCCGCGGCGATCGCGCGCTGATACGAGGCGCCCAGACCTTATAAAATATTTGCTGGAAGTTAAGTTATGAAATTTCGCCATCTTGTGTTGATCGCCTTGCTGGTAGGCGGCTTCTGGTATTTCACCGGTCACCGCACTCCGCATTTGCCGGTCGCCGGAGAAGCTCCGGCCGTCGACCGGTCGCCCCTCGAACTCACCGAGGCCCACGCCCAGCCTGCTTACGATGCTGAAGAGCTCGCCAATATCGCCGTTTACAAGAAGGCCCTGGCCTCGGTCGTCAACGTCACCTCCTCCGCTGTGGCATACGATTTCTTCTATGGCGCAGTACCTCAGCAAGGTCAGGGAACAGGCTTCGTTCTCGACAAATCCGGGCGAATTCTCACCAACAATCACGTCATCCTGCCGAATTCACGCCAAATTGAGGTCACGCTTTCCGATAAGCGCAAGGTAAAAGCCAAATTGATCGGGAGCGATCCAAGTCACGACCTCGCTTTACTGCAGATCCCGGCCTCGGACCTGGTGCCGGCTACGCTTTCCGACTCAAGTGGCCTGGTCGTCGGCCAGAAGGTTTACGCCATCGGCAACCCATTCGGCCTGAATGGCACCATGACCACCGGCATCATTAGCTCGATTCGCTCCGTACGCGGACCACAGGGTGCGCCGATCGAAAATGCCATCCAGACCGACGCGGCAATCAACCCCGGCAACTCCGGCGGCCCGCTCCTCAATTCGCGTGGAGAGGTCATCGGCATTACATCGATGATCGCCAGCAATGGCGCCGACCAGAACTCCGGCATCGGCTTCGCCATCCCCATTAATACCGCTAAAGCGGTTCTTGAGGACTTCGCCAAGTACGGTCACGTCCGCCGCCCGTCGCTGGGAATCGTCCCGCTCGCCATCGGCCCCGACCTGGCCGGACAAATGGGACTCGCAGCAGATTCCGGCGTGCTCATTTTGAAGACTGTTCCTGGCGGAGCCGCTGATAAGGCCGGCCTGCGCGGCGGACGCGAGCGCGCTTATCTCGGCAACACGGAGATATACCTCGGCGGTGACCTGATCATCGGCCTGGACGATCATCCGGTCAGCAGTCCCCAGGACCTGGCCGAAATCATGAATCGGCATGAAGTGGGCGATTCGGTCGTGGTGACTTTCCTGCGTGGCCAGCGGACGTTGACGGCCAAGGTGGTCCTCGGCGACGCCGCCAGCTATCAGGAGTGACCTTTATTCCGTAGAAATCGCGCGAGTGCGATTCCTGTTATTTTTATTTGGCGCCTGTCGAAGGCGTTGACTGCGCCGCTGGTTGCTTCACCGGCCGCTCGCTCTTCGTGCGGCGCTTTTTGACCGGAGGCGCCGAGGTCGGTGGTTTTTCGCGCTGACCATTGGCTCGAACGCCAGCCGGCGCTTCAGTCCCTGCAGTCGCTTGCTCCGGATCGATGACCACCCGCACCCAGTAATCTCCGCGAGCATCGGTCTCGATCCCGTGCACTTCACGCTCAAATCCCGGGAAACGCTTGCCAAACTCCTGAAGCGCGAGAATCAGCCTAATCGTCGGACTATCAGGACCGCCCAGGCGTTCGCCCGGCATCCGCACTGGAATCCCTGGTGGATAGGGAACCAGCATTACCCCTGTCACTCGCCGAACCGCCTCGGAGAACTTGATCTTCTCCGTTCCATTTCGTAACAGTCTCTGATACGTATCCGCGGGTGTCAGCACGGGGTCGGGATCGACATCGCAGGCCTCATGCAGGAGCGTCGTCAGATTCAGGTCGATCATCGCGGCATGCATCTCGTCGCTGAGGTCTTTCAACGTAAGCGGGCCATAGCGTTTGGGATGCTTCGCCACCAGCTCAGGCAGCGCCTCCTCAAGCGGCGCTTCGGTGTCGTAGAGCCGCTTGAACTCGAAGAGATTCTCGAGCAGGCTGCCCCACTTGCCCTTGCTTGTACCGATCGAGAAGAGCACCAGCACGGTGTAGTCTCCGGTGCGCGCGATCTCGACGCGCCTCGCATCGAGAAATTCCGTCAGGATCGCCGCGGGAATTCCCGAGGTATCCAATTGCCCGCGAGAATTGATTCCTGGCGTCAGGATCGTGACTTTGGTCGGATCGAGCATGCAGTATCCATCGCGGATATCGTCATCCTGAAAGCCATGCCACTCCTCGCCGGGCTTCAGCGTCCAGCAAGTTGACGATGTGGAGAGCAGCGAGTCCGGCGCCTCTTCAAAGACGTAGACTTCGCTATCCTCGGGGTCGACCACCTGCTCGGGCTGATAAATCTTGAAGAACCAGCCATCCTCCGCCTGGCGCAGGCGGTGTGCGATCGACGACATCGCCTTGCGGAAGTTAATCGCGTCTTCGATCGTGTCGCTCATCAGCGTCGGACCGGCGGGCTCGTCCATCATCGCGGCGGCAACGTCGAGCGAGGCAATCATCGGGTAGAACGGTGAAGTCGTTCCATGCATCATGAACGACTCATTGAACTGGTCGTACTCCAGAGGCGCACGCTCGCTCAGCTTAATGTGGATCATCGAAGCCATCGAGAAAGCGGCCAGCATCTTGTGTGTGGACTGCACGGCGAAGAGTGTCGGCCGGTCGGGCATCGAGTCCGGCACATCCATGGCGAAGCGCCCACGATAGATCGGATGAAATTTCGCGTACGCATACCACGCCTCATCAAAGTGAATCCTCGGAACACTCTTGGCTAACTCGGTAACTACCCGTTCGACGTCATAACATAGCCCGTCATATGTCGAGTTAGTCACGGCGGCGTAAGTCGGCTGCGGGGAAACAGCTGCTGCCGAGAAAGGACTCTTCTCGATCAGCCCGCGGATATATTCCGGACTGAAGCGATGCGGTGGCACCAGCCCGATCATTCCGTAGCCATTGCGCGTCGGCTTGAAATAGACCGGTCGAGCGCCCGTTATAGTCAGCGCATAGCAGATCGATTTGTGGCAATTCGCGTCGGCCAGCACGATATCGTCCTTGCCGATCACCCCGTGCCCCACAATCTGATTCGATGTCGAGGAGCCCCCCAGCACATAGAAAGTCCAATCCGCACCGAAGATTCGAGCAGCATTGCGCTCCGACTCGCCAGGAGGCCCGATATGGTCGAGCCACGACCCCAGCGGCGCGGTTGAAATACCAAGATCAGAGCGCATCAGGTTCTCACCAAAGAAGCGGTGAAATTCCATGCCAACCGGGTGTTTCAGAAACGCCACGCCGCCCATGTGGCCCGGAGCGTCCCAGGAGTAGGCGCCCTGGTCGTTGTATTTCTTTAACTCGCGGAAGTAGGGGGGCAACAACCGCTCATGATAACGTTCGACGGCGAAATCGACCCGGTTGGCGATAAACGCGGGCGTGTCGCCGAACAAATGGATGTATTCGTGGACCTCTTTCACCACCTCGAGCGGCAACTCGTCTACCAGAGTGCGGTCGGCGATCAGGAAGATCGGAATCTTCTTGTTGCGGCGGCGAACCGCGCGAATAATCTTTAGCGCGGCACGTTCATCAAACTGATGGTCTTCCGGCAGGTCCCAGTCGAGCAGAATCGCCGAGTGCGACGGATCGCTCTTGACCAGCGACAGGCCATCGTCGGGGGTCGAGGTGCGCACCACCTCGTAACCTTCCTGGCTGATTGCCTGGACCAGCCGCTCCATCGCGCGGTCGGAAACAGAATCGGTATTGCCCGCGTCGCTGGCAATCAGTAGAACCCAACGTCCTTCGCTTATGTCCATCGATATGTCAGTCTCTTTCATTCATATTACAGTCGGATTGCAGCAGCGCTCTTTGCACGAAGAGACTGATTCCGAGCGATCAGGCGATTCGGGAACGCGACCGGTCCTCGCCAACTTTAACGATCTAGACTAGGGAAATGCCAGAACCGGCGATGGCCAATCAGAGGAATGCCCAGGCGGCCGACAATTCAGACGGCTACGGCTTCGGCTCCTCCGCCAAAGGAGTCTGGCCGATCTTCTGGTCCGCGCTGCTGGTCCGCGTGCTCTACATGACGCTGGCGCATACTTATCGCATCCGGCTCTACGAGGATCATTTCGACTTCGGCTGGGAGATGGCGCGCATCGCCCGCGCTCTGGTCACCGGCGATGGTTACTCTCATCCCTTCATTACCGGGCATACCGGCCCGACAGCCTGGTTACCTCCAGCGTATACGCTGATCATCGCCGCCGCATTCAAGCTCTTCGGCGTCTACACGCCACTTTCCGCATGGGTGCTGCTTGCTGTGAACAGCATCTTCTCTGCGGCCACGGTACCGGCCATCTACGAGATCGCCGCCCGCTGTTTCAATCGACGCGTGGCAATCTGGTCCGCTTGGATATGGGCGCTCTATCCAGCAGCAATGCAATACGCGGTTCGCTGGGTTTGGGAGATGTCGCTCACCACCATGCTCTTCGCCTGGGCGCTGGTGATCGCGTCGCGCGTGCGCGGCATCGACGAACCGCCAGACGAGAATCCGCAGACGATTCGACGCTGGTTGCTCTTCGGCCTGCTCTGGGGACTGATCGCGCTCTCCAATCCTTCGCTGCTCCTCTTTCTGCCGGTCTGTGGCGTGTGGATGCTCCTCGGAGCAAAGAGAAGATTCCGAGCGTTTAGCAACGCTGTGCTCGCAGGAATCGTCTTCTTCGCCTGCGTGGCTCCATGGGCGTGGCGCAACTGGACGGTCTTTCACGCCTTCATTCCGATTCGAGGCAACTTCGGCGCGGAGCTGTATCTCGGCAACGCACCCGAGTCGATCGCCATGCCATGGGGCACTTCGGTGACCTCGGAAAACGATCTCGATGCATACGCCAAACTAGGAGAAGTCCAGTACGTGAAGCAGCGCGGAGAAATGGCGAAAGCCTACATCGCCGCCCATCCTCGACGCTTCGTCGAGTTGTCGCTCAAACGCTTCTACTTCTTCTGGGTTGGCGTCCCACACCCGCTCGACCGCGCCCCTTGGGTGGAATACTTCCGCGAGCTGAACTACTGCCTCTTCAGCGTGACTGGACTGATGGGGCTGGCCCTCGCGCTGAAACGCCGAGTTCCCGCAGCAGGCTTGTTCACCTTGGCGTTTCTGCTTCTGCCGCTGACTTACTATTTCATCACCGTACAGGCCCGTTTTCGCCATCCCCTGGAGCCTCTGATCACGATTCTGACGGTTTATCTCTTTCAGTCCGCACAACCCCGGCGTTCGTTTGCGGCTCAGGAACAGGGAATTTAGACTTCATCCATGCAAGACGTTCTGATCACCGGAGGCTCGGGCTTCTTCGGTGGAGTTCTCAAGCGCCGCCTGCTGGCCGAAGGCTTCCGCTGCGTCAACATCGACCTCGTCCTCGACTCCGACCGGCACGAACGCCTCGCAAGCATTCAAGGCGACCTACGAGATCAGTCTTTAGTCAGCAAGACCTTCGCCTCACACAAATTCACAGCAGTCTTCCACTGCGCGGCGATGCTTGCCCACGGCTCAATGGATGAAAAGCTTCTCTGGAGCTCCAACGTCGACGGCACCCGCAACATCGCCGAGGCCTGCCGCAGCTTCGGCGTTCCAACCCTCGTCTTCACGTCGACGAATTGCCTCTGGGGCAGCAATCTAGGCCGCCCTGTCGCCGAAGACGAACCTCCTCAACCGATCGAGATCTACGGCCGCTCCAAACTCGCCGCAGAAGAAGCGCTCGCCGATTATCGCAATGATCTGAACGTGATCATGCTCCGCTGTCCAACAATCATCGACAGCGGCAGGCTGGGTTTGCTGGCGATCCTCTTCGAGTTCATTCAGGACGGGAAAAAAGTCTGGGTCGTTGGCGGCGGCGCAAACCGCTATCAGTTCATCTATGCGCAAGACCTCGCCACCGCTTGCCTGCAGGCGATGAACTACCCCCATTTCGACATCTTCCATATTGGCTCCGACGACGTGAAACCGCTTCGTGCCGTTTACGACGCCGTCATCACCGAAGCTAAAAGCAAATCGCGCGTCGCCTCGCTGCCCAAAGGCCCAGCCGTCGCCGCAATGAAGCTCGCGCACAAGCTGGGGATCTCTCCCCTCGGCCCATACCACTACCAGATGATCGCGGAGGATTTCATCTTCGATACCGCGAAGATCAAGGCAAAGCTCGGCTGGCGGCCAACTCTCACCAACGAGCAAATGCTCGTCCGCGCCTACCAGTACTATGCGGCGCAGCGTGCCGAAATCCATGCGCGGCGCGATGTTTCCGCACACTCGAAGCCAGCGTCGATGGGCGTGATCCGTCTCTTGAAGTGGATCTCCTGATTCGCCGCTACGGGTGTGCTCACAAGCCGTCGTCGAGCGTGCCATTCGCAACTGTATGATTGCGTGCGGATGGTCGCTCTCTCCATCAACGCTGTGTCTGCTTCCGCAAGCTCCGCCAAACCTGTCCAGCCGCCCGATCGTCCGGACGGCCAACGCACGCTGGTCCTGATCTGCGGCTATTTCCTGGTGGTCGGCGTCGCCACGGTCATGCTTGGCCCCGCACTGCCACTGCTCGCAGCCCGCTGGCGCATGCCCGATGCCCGCCTCGGCTCGCTCTTTATGGCGTATTTCGCTGGGCAGTTCTGCGGCTCATGGGCCGCGACGCCAAAACTGCGATCAAGTCTGCTTCTTGGCGCCATAGCCGCAGCGATTGGCATTTTTCTGCTCGCCTTTGTGGGCGCAACGACCGTGCATGTAGCACTCTTCTGCGCCGGCGTGGGACTCGGCGCCGGACTCACCGCCGGCAATGTCGTCGTGGGAACGCTTGGTGCGAACCTCCATGAGACTCACACCGAACAGGAGTCCGCTCGGCACGGCTCATCCCGCTCGCGCAACCTCTCGCTGCTCAATGTCGCATGGGGGCTCGGTGCGATCTCCTGCCCGCTGTTACTCGAAGCAAGCCTGCGCATTCACTTTTTTCGTGCGCAACCGGGTCAACTTTTTTTCATCACTCTAGCCGCAGCGCTGGCCCTGTGCGCGGTACTGCTCGTTCTACTCCTGCCGCAACCATCGACTTCGCTCGCAAATCGCGCACAACCCACAAAACGAATGCCGATTCCATGGCAGATCTTCGCCCTGTTTGGCGCCACGTTCATGCTCTACGTCGGCGTCGAAAACTCACTCGGGGGCTGGCTGCCCACCTACGCGCAGCGTTTGTCTCCCAGCGGCATGCTTGCAGGCCGTGCGGCCGCCGTCGCGTTGTGCTTTTGGATTTGCGAGTTAGTCTCGCGCGGATTGACCGCCGTGTTGATCAAGTCGGTCCGTGAGCAATTCTTCTATCGCTCATGCCTTGTGGCGCTCATCGCGACCACCGCGGCCCTTCTATTCATTCCTCATCCAGGTGTGGCCGAAGTCTTCGCCATCACCGCCATCGCAGCCTTCAGCCTGGCGCCGCTCTATCCCCTGGCTGTATCCTTCCTACTGGCGCGAACCGGCAACCATCCCCGCATTGGCAAAGTCTTCGCTTGCGCCTCACTCGGGGGCACAATCCTACCCTGGCTCACCGGTGTGCTCTCGACCCGATTCCACAATCTGCGGATTGGTCTCATCACTCCGGGAGTGGGAGCGGTGCTTATGCTTCTGCTCTCGCTCTACCTGCCGCGCGGCGATGGCGAGAACGTCCACGCATCGGAGTGATTTCTTGCACTACTCCTAGACAAGCGACAAATTGCCGGCAGCAGGCATTGCCGCAGCCAGCGTCGCGACCACACCTGCATCGATGCCTGCGGTCAACGGCTGCCCGTTATTGCTTTGGAAATTGTGCAACGCTGTCAGAGTGTTGGCGCCAAGCTGCCCATCGATTCCCTGCGGATTAAACCCCAGAAACAACAGATACACCTGCGCCGCGCGAACGGTGAGGTCGGGCGCGCTCGTTGAACCCGAGAATAGGGCATAGTAGTGGGCGAGCTTTGTGTCGTATGCGTTTTGGGCATAATTGGGGCCGTTGTACCCATGGGCATACGTCGCCCAATCTTGCGCCTGCAGGGCAGTTTGCAGGCCATGCGAGGTGATGAAACCTACTACCGCGTCAAGTTGCTGGTCCTCACTTGCACACATACCGGTAACCATGGCATCCACGCTCGAGAATCCGGATTCGGCGAAGTTCTCACCCATGACTTGGCCCAATCCCCAGGATGCGCTTTGCAATGCAGCCTCCTGGTTGAGCGCCACCGCACTCCCGAGTCGGGCATATTGTTGAGCTCCGCCCGGCCCGTAGCCACCCGGAACCGGATTACTGATGCTCGGGTATTGTGCGTCCCACGCACCTCCAGTCAACCGGCTGAAGATATGCCGCTCAAAAAGAATCTGGGGCCGCCTATCGCTGAGAAATCCACACCCCGGCGTTTCGACGGTAAGCAGAGCCAATAACGTTGGTGTATCCACTCCAAGTGCTGCCACTGCAGATTGAAACCCTGAGGCGCTAATCGGAAGCGAAGAGCAGGGAAAAGGTAATGTCGCCATCTCGTGCTTCCTTTCTCACGTCGGCCCTAGCGTCCGGCGGATTGCCTCTCGACGGAACCAAGCAACGACGTAGGTTGGCACATTTTGTGGGAATAAGCGAGTTAATTTCAGCATCTCTTCGACAGAACTGCATTGGCGCCCGACCAGGGGGAGCGCTTCGCCAGAAGCGGACCGCTGGAGTATCGTTTTCTTCATGAAGCCAAGTGCCAGATTGCTTATCGCCCTTTGCTGCGGCACGATCACAGGATTTGGAATCGTCTCCGTCGCCAGAGCTCAGCCCACACCCAGGTCCGCGCTGCTTGTGCTCTCCAAGCGCGATCAAACGCTCGCGATCATCGACCCTACCACGCTTAAGGTCGTCGCTCGTGTTCCCGTCCTCGAAGATCCTCATGAGGTCATCGCCTCCTCTGATGGCAAGACCGCCTACGTCTCCGACTACGGTGGTGGACGCTACCACACGCTCTCGGTCGTAGACCTCGTCGCTCAGAAGCCGCTCCCGCCCGTCGATCTCGGGCCGCTGAACGGACCTCATGGCCTGACCTTCGTTGCCGGAGAAACCTGGTTTACCGCCGAGGGCGCGAAGGTGATCGGGAGATATGACCCCGCCACGAAGAAGGTTGACTGGGTCATGGGCACCGGGCAAAACCGCACTCACATGATCTACGTCTCGCCGGACCTGAAGCGCATCATCACGACGAACGTCAGTTCCGGCACAGTAAGCATCTTCGAGAAGACCCTCCGCCAAGGCGGCCCTGGCGGCCCACCTCCGCCTAATCGTCAGGGTTCTGGGCCACGTCCCGGAAAGATGCCTCCCGGTCCGCCGCCAGGCGGAGGGCCACCGACTTTCGATTGGAACCAAACTATCACTAAGGTCGGCAACGGGTCCGAGGGCTTCGACGTTTCTCCTGACGGCAAGGAAGTATGGGTCGCCAACGCGCAGGACGGAACCATCTCGATCATCGATCCCAACGCCAAGGTTGTAACGCAGACTCTCGAAGCTAATGTTCAGAGCGCCAACCGGCTCAAGTTCACCCTCGACGGCAAGCTCGTGCTGGTCTCGGCTCTGGGCGGGCCCAACCTGACCATCATCGACGCCGTGACCCGCAAGACGGTCAAGCTTTTGCCGATGGGCGACGGGGCCGCCGGCATCCTCATGGATCCCGGTGGAGAGCGCGCCTTCGTGGCATGTTCCCCCGACGATTACATCGCCGTAGTCGATCTCAGAACCATGACCGTCGTCGGAAAGATCGAAGCTGGACCGGAGCCCGACGGAATGGCGTGGGCAGCCTCGAACTGAGGAATGCTAGGAGATGAAGGAGAATCTTGATGCCAATTTCTACTTCTCAAGACCGAGGCGCGCAAACCTCACACTGGCAGTGTCGCCGCAGATAGTCCCAGGAATAGATCCCGCTGCCGTGGCCATCGTTCCAGGCAAAGCTGATCGCGTATCGCCCGATGGGCGTTACTTTTTCCGGCAGCGGAGGCGCCTTGTACAAGGCAAATAATTCCTTTGGAGCCGATTTCGGCTCACCAGGCTTGCGACCGTCGTTCTCCCGTTCTTCATTGCAGGTCGCGCACGGGCAGCCATCGCGCAGCCAGCGAAAGCTCCACGAGCTGTGGTGGCCATCCTTCCAGTCGATCTCCATGCCCGTGCCTTCAGTCTTGTGTACCTTCACGCGCAGCGGGTCGATGGCTTCTTTTGGCAGATCGCGCGAGAGAGTCTCCCCTCGTTTCGCCTCGCCTTCGCTCACAAACCGGATTCCCTCATGGCTCATAGCTCTATTCTCGCCTAGTCTCCCGGCGGTGCATAGGCATGAAGAGGTTAGCGATAGTTCGCTGCGATCAGAGGTCGGTCTTATCGAGCACCAATTGCGCCGCCAACGGGAACAACAGAACTACGATGGTGCGGAGGGCCATGGAAAGCCACAGCGGGCCTGTGATGCCGCTAACAGTCCGAGCAAGTAAAGGTAAATCGGGAAGAAGTCCAGGCAGCTCGACCGACGGCCAGTAATGCTCTACGACCGCCTTTAGGATGACGTAACCCAGCAACGCTCCGGCGCCAAGCATCGTCCCCTTGGAGCTCTTGATCAGGATCGTCGAGAAATAGGTAAGACTGAAAACCAGCCCAGCCAAAAGGAACGACGCAAAGCAGGTCAGGCTGACGCTTAGAACGGGAGAAACAGCTGGATTCGAGGGCAAAACGCCGCCTTGAAAACCGGCTACGAAAATCCGGTAAAGCTGCAGCCCGAGGACCAGGTTCAGCAGCACGGTGACAATCAACAGCTCCGCCATGCCAAATCCCCAATCGCGCCAGACGAACGACGCGCGGCTTCCTGGCCGGGTGAACACAAAAGAACCGCTCCCTTCGCCCAGATCGCGCCCTACGCCAAAACTTCCCAAAATCCACGCGAGGAAGCCTAGGGGAACCGACTGAACAATGAGCAGGACAACCAGGATCTTCGGCAACTGATCGAGCGAAGGACCGCCTGAAGTCACAATTCCGTGTTCTTTCAAAACCAGTAGCAGCAACACGGCGACGCCAAGCAAGCTGACGCCAAAGGCAATGCGTGTTTCACGCCAATACTTCCACAGGTACATTGGCTTCCCCCCTTCCAACCACTTCAAGAAAGATCTCCGGCAGGTTCATCGGAGAGACGTCCAGCACGGTTGCGCCCTGGCCGTGCAGATCAGCGATGAAGGCGTCCGCATTGGCCCGGACGATGTATTCGGTAGTGCCTTCGGCAGCCTTGGCTCTGAAGATCTCGGTTCGTCCATTGAACGGCAGATTCTCACCAACAACGCGTACCCGGCGGAAGTTCGCCCGCAAATCGTCGAGACCGGCCTCCAGGAGCAACTTCCCATGGTCGATGATGCCCACCCAGTCCGCGACGCGTTCGATCTCCGAGAGATGGTGCGACGAAAGAAAGAGCGTGCGTCCCTCGTTGGCGAAGTCATCGACGAGCACTCGAAGCAACTGGTCGGTGACCACTGGATCGAGCCCCGCCGTGGGCTCGTCGAGGATCAGCAACTCCGCGCCTTGAGCCAGCGCCACCAGGAGGCAGAGCTTCGTCTGGTTTCCGGTCGAAAGTTTGCGGAACTTCTGCTGCATCGGAATTTCCAACGCGTCGGCATACTTGCTGGCCAGAGCGTCATCCCAACGGGCAAAGAATCCGCGATTGAAGCGGATGAGGTCGTAGCCGGTCATCGAAGGCAGCAGCATCCGGTCGATCATGAAGCCGGTGCGTTCCAGCATCGCGACACGTTCCGTCTGCGGATTGAGATCGAGCACGCGCATCTCGCCGCCGCTTGGGTGCGCTAGGCCTGCAAGCATGCGAATGGTCGTGGTCTTGCCCGCGCCGTTGCGACCGAGAAATCCATAGATAGAGCCGCGAGGGACGCGCAGTTCAAGGCCGTCTACGGCGTGAAGCGCGCCATAGTTTTTGTGCAGCGAATGCGTTTCGATTGCGAGATCGCTCATTGCGCCTCTCCAAGTTCGTCATAAGAAGTCTCAAGCAATTGCAGCAGCTCTTTTCTTGGTAGCCGAAGCTGTTTGGCCTCGACCGCGAGTTGTGTCGCCAGCGGAGCGAGCCGGCGCAGCTTCTCCGACTTCAGCAGTCCCGGGCTCTGCCCGTTCACGTAGCAGCCGCCGCCGGGCACCGTGCGCAGCACCCCATCGCGCTCGAGGTTCTGGTAAGCGCGGGCCACGGTGTTCGGGTTGATGCGCAACTCGGCCGCGAGCTTGCGCACCGGCGGCAGGGCGTCATCGAGATTGAGCGCCCCGGCGGCGATGGCGTGCTTCACCTGCCACTCAATCTGCAGGTAGATCGGCGTGCCTAGTCCGGGTTGGACGCGAATCATCATCTGTACTAATACAATAGTACGATTAGAAAATTGTCAAGGGCGGAGTCATCCGGGGTCGAGATTGCCGCAAGACGCCCTCAAGGGATTATGTTGTTAACGGCGTCTCCTTGTGGCGGAGACGATATCGAATCATCGGGAGGCAAGTTATGTCGCACGGGATCGTCACCAGCCAAAGCCGATACTCCTTTGCGGAGACGGTCGATAGACTCGAAGCGCTGCTCAAGGAGAAAGGTGTCAAGCTTTTCACGATCATCGACCACTCCGGCGAGGCAGCGAGCGCCGGTCTGGCGATGCCACCAAGCAAGGTGCTGGTCTTCGGTAATCCCAAGGGCGGAACGCCGCTAATGCTCGCCGCGCCCAGTACCGCCATCGACCTGCCGCTCAAAATCCTTGTCGCCGAAGATGCCCAGGGCAAAGTGTGGCTTTCCTGGAACGACCCCGCCTACCTCCAGCAGCGCCACGGATTTCCGAAGGAACTGATGGCCAATATTGGCGTCGCAGGAATGCTGGCCTCTCAGCTATCGCAGTAGGCCGATGCAAACAGGATAGCTGTGCCCAGCGACCTAAACCCTGAACTGCTTCCAGAAGAAATATCCCGCCATTCCCAGCCCGATCGCGACAACTACGCCGCGCATCACCCTGGCATCGACTCGCCGGGCGTAGTGTCCCCCGAAGTAGCCACCAATTGCGGCCGTGACCATCATCAGCAGGCAATACTGCCAGACAACCTGCCTCTCCACAATGAAGGTGACGACCGCGATCCCATTCGCCAGACAAGTTGTGACGACCTTGAGCGCGTTGATCTGATTGATCTCTTCTACGCCAAAGATGGCCAGTACCGACATGACGAGGAATCCCGCACCGGCTCCAAAATACCCAATGTAGAAGCAGACCAGCGCCATTCCCACAACCAATGGCGTCACGGAAGGGTGTGCTTCTGAAGAGGACGAACCTCCCGCCAACCGCGCCGCCGTCCGTTCGGCTGCCCGCCGCTGTAGCCATTTGGAGATCGGGGTGCTGACGGCAAATAGCAACGCAGCCACAAGCAACAGCCATGGAACCATCGCAAGGAAAGTGGTCTGGCCGGTGTGCAGCAGAACCACACCTCCGGCAAGGCCGCCAACCAGCGCCGCTGTCCCCAGGGGGAAGATCAGGCGAAGATTGTGTTTCAGGTCATTCCAGTAGGCCGCAATCGAAGCAAACTGCCCCGGCCACAGGGCGACAGTGTTGGTCGCGTTGGCCTGGATTGGAAGAATACCGGTCCCTAGCACCGCCGGAAACGACAGGAACGACCCACCGCCCGCCATCGCATTCAGCGCACCGGCCAGCAGGGAAGCAAGGAGCAGCCACGCGTGTGGCCAGGTTGGGCTGAGATGCATGCTCCGCTCATTCTACAAGCCTAAAGTCGGACAATTTTCGACATGCTGACTGCGCAATTTATCGCAATCTTCATCGTGCCCGATATCCTTCCGGCAATGAACCGCATCCAAACTCCCTCAATCGCGTTCTACCAGGCAGTCTGAGCGACATATCAATCGAGGTGCTCCTGTATGAAAGCAAAGTCGGCGATGTTAGGTGCTGCTCTCGCGTTCGTCTCGTGGTCTCCACTTCACTCTCAAGCAATAGCTCCTCCTCCACTCACTGTGCCACCGCCGAGCGCTTGCGCCAGCGGCGCGCAGAACTTCGGCGTCATTGCCAGTTATCTCAATAACGGCAACATGTATAAATCCACCGTTCTCGCGCCAGCGATTTCCAAATCCACAACCTATCCCGAATTCGAATACTACCTGGGCCAGGCGCTCGCTATCGAAGAGCAGCAGATGGATTTCCTCAATGCATGCAAGTTCGGCGCAACCCCGTTTTGCCAACCCGGGGACGAAAAGCTCGCGGACACGACACCCGGCGAAGTAGGGTCGTTGTTGGAAGCCTTCGACGCAGACGAGGGGCTCATCGCGATCCAAGGGTTCTTCAGCATCCCGACTCCTCCGGCGAATTTCAACGCGACTTCGGCGCTCAATAACTTCTTTATTGTTACCGAGGGTAGCGTCTGTCTACTTCACCCTTATCTCGTGCATCCTGCAGTAGTGAAAGGTCTCAAGCCGCCGAAATTGACGTAACTCCTGTCCCGGGACACCATAATTCCTTTGTCGGAGGCTATAATTGTAACCACAACAGTTACAATATTTGGAATAGCTAAATTGATGATAATGGGTGACTTAACCGATTACTGGCGTGGCAGAAATTAACGCGCTCGTATATTTGTCACTTGGACTGTGACAAATAGGGTCGGAGTCGCCCATCTCGACCAGGCGCCCCATCCGCATCACCGCGATCTGGGTCGAAAGGTAACGCACCAGCGGCATGGAGTGGGAGATGAAAAGATAGGTCAGGTGAAATTCTCGCTGCAAATCGCGGAGCAGGTTCATGACCTGGGAGCCCACGCTGACATCGAGCGCCGAGACTGGCTCATCGAGTACCAGCAACTCAGGACGCAGCGCCAACGCTCGCGCAATGTTGATGCGCTGCCGCTGCCCTCCCGAAAACTCATGTGGGTAGCGGCCCAGAGCCGACTCTTCCAGACCGACCGACCGCATCAGCTCGGAGGCCTGCCGGCGCAGCCCGACCGCACTTGCGTCGATCCCTGCGTCTTTGCGAAAGATCTTCAGGGGTTCCGTCACGATCTCCGCAGCTCGCATACGCGGATTGAGAGCCGCATATGGGTCCTGAAAGACCGGCTGCATGCGCCGTCGTATTTTTCGCATATCGGAAACGGACGCTGCCTGCTGACCATCGAAGACAGGGATACCATCGAAAAAGATACCGCCGGAATCAGGCGCGATCAACCCGAGAAGCATCCGTGCCACAGTGCTCTTACCTGAACCCGATTCACCCACCAGGCCCAGCGTCTCGCCCCGCTCGATGGAGAAAGTGACCGACTCCACCACTGAGGCTCGGCTGCTGCGCTCTCCGGGGTAGCTCTTCGAGATTTCGCACACTTCAACCAGGGCCATCGCCAAATCCTAGCATCCGTTGGCCCTTGATCCGACCTTGGAGACCTCTTATCCCGCTATCGCCTCAAGCAGTGCGTCAAAATCCTCCAGCCGCGCATATTCGATAATTACCTGGCCGCGACCGTTCTTGTCATGAATTCGCACTTTGAGCCCAAGCGCCCGTTGCAGCCGCTCCTGCGCCTCCCGAACATTCGGATCGATGGGCTCGGCCTTGACTTCGGATCTCGCCTTCATCTCGGGGTGGAGCAGCCCCTGCACCAGCGTCTCCGTCTGCCGGACCGACATCGCAAGCGCGGCAACCTTTTGTGCAGCCTTCATAATCGAATCGGTGCTCTCCAGCGCCAGCAGCGCCCGCGCATGGCCAAAGCTCAGCTCACCGGCCTCGACCCTTCCCTGGATCTCATCCGGCAGTCGTAACAATCGCAGGAAGTTCGCAATCGTCGTACGGTTTTTACCTGTGCGCTGCGCCATTTGGTCCTGGGTCATCTTGAAGTCGTGGCTGAGACGGTCAAAGGCCCGAGCCTGCTCCATCGGATTAAGGTCGGCGCGCTGCAGATTTTCGACGATGGTGATCTCCATCGCCTGTTCGTCCGAGACCGGGCGTACCATCGCGGGGATCGTCGCCTTGCCGGCCCGTTGCGAAGCCAACCAGCGCCGCTCCCCGGCAATGAGCTGGTAGCGGTCTCCGGGCAGAGGACGCACCAGGATCGGCTGCACAACGCCGGTCGCCGCAATCGACGCTGTCAACTCCTCGAGTTGCTGTTCGTCGAAGCGCGTCCGCGTCTGAAAAGGATTACGCTCAATCTGCTCGACGGGAATCTCGCGGGGCTTGCCAGACTCTGCCGGCTCCATGAGCGACGGAGGCAGTGGCGCCGCAGCTGCCCGTGATGGAAGCAGAGATTCAAGCCCTTTACCCAGGGCGCGTCGTTTGGTGGGTTCAGCTACGGTACTCATCGTTCGAATGTCCCATCATTTTCAATGTCGATAAAGATTTCGGAATCCATCAACCTGCGAGAACATTAACCATAAGGCCAGAATTTGACGCTTACTTCGCTTTTCGCTGCGGCTTTGCGCGCCTTCGCCTTCGGGCTCTCGATTTCATGGCGGTGCAGAAGCTCTCTGGTCAGTTCGGCGTAGCTCTCCGCGCCACGCGATTTTGGGTCATACAGAAGCACCGGTTTGCCATAGCTTGGCGCCTCTGCCAGTCGTACGTTCCGCGGAATTGCCGTCTTCAACAGCTTTTCCTTGAAGAACTCACGAAGATTTTCAGTCACTTGCTGAGCGAGGTTGGTGCGATCGTCGTACATGGTTAACAGCACTCCCTCGATTTCGAGCCCGGGATTGAACGCTTCGCGTACCCGTTCCAACGTGTTCATCAGCTCGCTGATCCCCTCGAGGGCAAAATACTCTGCCTGCATGGGAACCAGCAGCCGATCGGCAGCGACGAGAGAGTTCAAGGTCAGCAGATCGAGCGCGGGAGGGCAATCGAGCAAAATATAGTCGTACTCTGCACGGACCGTCTCTACCGCCTCCTTGAGCCTGTAGGCGCGCCGTTCCACTTGGATCAGCTCCACATTTGCGCCAATCAGGTTCTTGCTCGATGGAAGAAGCTTAAGCGTCTCAATCTCGGTCTGTAGCGCAGCTCCGCCGATTGTGGCATGGCCTAGCAGCACGTCATAGGTCGAATCCCGCTCGTCGTCCCGGCTAAAACCGTATCCTCCAGTTGAGTTTGCCTGCGGGTCGCAATCGATCAATAGGCAGCGCAAACCCTCCAACGCCAGTCCAGCAGACAGGTTAATCGCGGTGGTGGTCTTCCCTACACCACCCTTCTGGTTCACAACAGCTAGCACTCGGGACACCAAGCAAGCCTATCGAGAGCGGCGCGGCGAAGCAATCGAAGGGCCCTGTGAAGAACTAGTCCCGGTCTGTGGAGAACCCTCGAGCCCCAATAGCGCCATGTAGGCCTAACCCTCGAAAATGCTTGAGGATGCGGCGCTAGCCGATCATTACCGAAATTTCGTCCCTAGCGAGAGGGAGCGGTGGAAATCTCACTATGTTTCACGTGGAACATCGCGTGAAAAATGCCAAAAGAACTGTCGCGCAGGTTCGAGGGCTGGAAACCCGCACCCGCACGCCGGCTGAATCGATCTCAAGCGAAGTTCTCGATCCCGGTACGTTCCACGTGGAACGTTAATCCTTTGAAGCCAGAATCAACACTCCGCTTCGAGAGCCAGGGATCGGCAAATCTTGCGCCCAAAAACCCTCGGGTAACTCAACCGTCCCGGCGCTCGCCAGAAGAACCAGCCAGCCTCCCCGATTCACACGATCAGCCGCAGCCTCGATGGCCATTTGCATCTTATCGACGGCCCGCATTGAGACTGCGGCAAAGCTCCGGCCGGCAGGCATATCCTCAACCCGCCCCGCATAGACCTCGGCACCAATTCCCAGCGAACGGACTGCTTCCCGGAGGAAACTGGCCTTCTTCCCTTGCGACTCCGCCAACGTCACATGGATCTCAGGCCGGCAAAGCGCGATCGGAATTCCCGGAAAACCGGCACCGGCCCCGTAATCGAGGAGGGACGTAATCCCGGCCGGCAGATGCTGGGCACAGAAGATGCACTCCACAAGATGCCTGCGCAGCGCTTCCTCCGGATCTCGGATCGCTGTCAGATTGAGCTTCGAGTTCCACTGGTCGAGCAGGGCGTAATACCGAGAGAACTTCTCGGCAACGCCCGCCGCCAACGGACTCAGGCCAGCCAATTCGACGGCCTGTTCAATCCTATGGGCAGATAGCCCAGACTCTAGCGAACTCACGCCAGCGACTCAGCCACCACGCGAGGTCGATACTTGACCGCCGCCTCAACAAAGGCGCGGAAGAGATGCCGCGATGCTGCGCTGGCATCAAAGCTGCGTTCGGGGTGCCACTGCACGCCCAGCACAAAATGGTCATCGGAGACCCCCTCCAGCGCTTCGATGACGCCGTCCTCGGTGCAGCACGCGACGACCCGCAGCCCATCACCCGCGATTGAAACTCCCTGGTGATGACTCGAGTTGACGACAATCCCCGCTGCGTCGGTGATCGAGACCAGATCATGGTCAGAGCCGATGATCTCGCCCAGCTTCGATCCCGGCGTCACACGCACCGAATGCGCGCTCAAAACGCCGGAGCCAGGATCGTGGTCCACCGAGGTTATGAGCGGAAGATGCTGAATCAGAGTCCCGCCGCGCCACACATCCAGCGCCTGCACGCCGTAGCATATACCGAACAGTGGCTTATGCAGGTTAAAGGCGTCCTGTAGCAGCAGTTCGTCGACAGCCTCGCGTGCCGGGTCGGGCGCGGCACACTCCGGAATCGGCGCTTCTCCATACTTTTGCGGGTTCAGGTCCGCCGGACTCCCAGGCAGCAAAACTCCCGAGCACGAGCCCACCAGCTTGGCAATAGTTGCTGGAGACGCTTCCAAAGGGATCGGCACGCCGACCGCACCTGAGGACGTCAGAGCATGAAAGTAAGACGCCCAGGCCCGCTGGTTGTACGCCGCATCCGTCGAGGTTGGTTCCGGCAACGCAATCCGCACCGCCAACCCGTTCAACCGCTCCTGCAATCCATCCATAGTCAATTCCGACTGCTCCGTTAGGCGAGGGTCTTTTCTTCCGAACTCATTGGCTGGCCTGCGACCAAATGAGAATGAGCATAATACAAACGACCGATCTCCATCTTGAGCCGCTCCGTCAGCTCCTCAACCTGCCGTGAGGTATAGCCAGTCGTATCGATCGGCTCGCCGACAACCAGCTTCACCTTCTGCGGAAAGAACTGCCGCGTGTGTATCGGCAACAACTCATACGTTCCGACGATCGCCATCGGAACCAGAGGCACGCGCGCCTGGATCGCCATAAAGGCGGGGCCGCTCATGAATGGGGCGAGGTGCCCGTCCTTGCTGCGACCGCCCTCGGGAAAAACGATTAATGGCATTCCCGATTTCAAGGCTTTAACTCCCGCTTTGAGGGTCGAGGCCTTGGGATTGTTTGTGTCTACCGGAATCTGGCCTGAGCGGTTCAAATGCCAACCGATGAAGGGGATCGTCCACAACGACTGGCGGGCCAGAATCCGAAACTGAAATGGCACTGAGCTGAAAAGCACGGGCGTGTCCATGTAAGAGAGGTGGTTCGCAGCATAAACGGCGACTGGATGCCACCGCAGGTTCTCCTCGCCGATCACCGTGACCGGCGAAAGCGCAATCCGCATCGAGAGCGCTGCCCATGCTCGCGCGATGTAATGCTGGATGCGACCATCCTTCTCAAGAAGCGAGGCCGTTAGCGAGAGGGTGCCAAAGAAGGCGGTGAATCCAAAGAACAAGGGTGCCTGCAGCAAATCGCCAAAGACGCGGTGCGCCAACGGCAGGGGGTCGGGACGCGGCACGGGAGCACTCGTCTTCAAATCGCGCCTCCGGTTAAAAGGCTGCGAGCCTTGCCGACTAAATAGACCGAGCCGGCCACGACCACGAGCCCATCCGCAGGTGTAATCCCCCAGGCCTGGGCCAACGCGTCAGCAGCATCCTGCGACGCGATCGCATGGCATCCGGTTGCGGAAGCCGCGGCGAGCAAGTCTTCCATCGAAGCGCCGCGCGGAGAATCCACCGGCGTGACCACTACCCGGTCAAACAGCGGAAAGAGTATCTGCGCCATATCGGCAATTGCCTTATCCCGAAGACAGCCAAAGACCAAGGTTACGACCCGACCCGGTCGCATCTCCAGCATCGCCGAAGCCGCGGAGCGAAGCGCCCACGCCCCGGCCGGATTATGGGCCACATCGAGCAACACATCGGCGCGATGGCCATCGCCAGCCAGAGACTCAAGCCGGCCCGGCCATCGAGTGTCCCTCACGCCGCGGGCAACGTCCGCGGCGCTAATATTGTAACTGTGACTGTTACGTATTTCCGTGGCCGCAGCAATCGCCAGGGCGATGTTGCGTTGCTGGTGCTGCCCCGCGAGCGGTGAATCGATCTCGATTACCTCGCCCATCACCCGCGCCGCATACCGACTCCGGCCCGTCCCGTATGAAGCCCCGGGCGCAGGAACATACTCCGCTGCATTCACACCCCTGACGCCCAGCCCCATCGCGATCTCGCCAAGGGCCTCGTTGGCCTCGCGGTGCTGGGGCAGCGTGACCATGACCCCATTCGGCCTTAGGATTCCGGCCTTTTCCCGCGCGATCGCATCGATCGTCGTTCCCAGCCACTCAGTGTGGTCGAGAGAGATGTCGGTGATCACTGAGACCAGGGGCTCGACGACATTGGTCGCATCCAGCCGCCCACCCATACCTACCTCGAGAACAGTAATGTCGACGGCCTCCGCGGCGAAATGCAGAAACGCAAGCGCCGTAATCGTCTCAAAGAAACTAGAATGATCGGGTAGGCGCCCATTCCTCACCAGCCGTGCTGCGGCCTCGTCGACCTGGAAGTACAACGACGCAAATTCATCGTCGGCAATCTCTTCCTTAACTGAGCTCTGTCCGGTGACCTGCGCCCGGTCCTCTACGCTCAATATGCGGACGCGCTCATTCACCCGCGCCAGATGCGGCGAAGTGTACAACCCAACCTTGTACCCCGCCGCCGCAAGGATGCTGGCCAGCGTCGCCGAGGTTGAACCCTTGCCATTCGTGCCTCCGATGAGCACTGAGGGAAAGCGCACATGTGGGTCGCCAAGTTCGGCCAACAGTGTCCGCATCTCCTCGAGGCGAAACTTCCGCCGAGGGACGCCAGGCGTATTCACGAGCTCGCCGGCGAGAGCCTGCAACCCATCGATGGCGGCCGAATAACTCATCTGCTCTTATTCCTGCTCTTTATGCCGTAACCCCTGCGCCATGCGCCATGAAGTCGAGCGCCCTGCTCAGGTAGCCCTTCAACTCGAGCCGATCAACGACCGCATCGAGCATGCCATGTTCCAGCAAAAACTCCGACCGTTGAAATCCCTCGGGCAGCTTCTGCCGAATCGTTTGCTCAACCACGCGAGGCCCGGCGAAGGCGATGAGCGCCCCCGGTTCGGCAATGTTCAGATCGCCCAGCATGCCGAAGCTAGCGGTCACGCCGCCGGTGGTCGGATCGGTCAATACGGAAAGATAGGGCACCTTCGCCTCATCCAGCAGCGCAAGTGAGCTCGAAATCTTGGCCAACTGCATCAGGCTCACAATGCCTTCCATCATCCGCGCGCCACCTGAAGCCGCGACGATGATGAGCGGATGCCCTGTCGCCAGAGACCGGTCGATGGCACGCGCGATCGTCTCACCGACCACCGCACCCATGCTGCCGCCGATAAAGGCGTACTCCATGACGCTCAACACCACCGCATGCTGATTGAGGAAGCCGACAGCGTTCACGATGGCATCATTAAGCCCGGTCTCGTCCTGGGCTTTGCGCAGGCGCGCTTTGTAGGGCTTCAGATCGACGAACTTCAGCGGGTCAGTCGACCTCAGCTCCAGGTCGACGAACTCGAAGCCCGGCTCCAGCAGACTGGCAACACGCTCCCGAGCACCCAGTCGAAAATGCTTTCCGCACTTGGGGCAGACCTGCAGGTTCGCCTCCAGATCGGCCTTCCACAAGACTGCCTTGCAAGCCTCGCATTTCGTCCAGAGCCCTTCAGTTTTAACGCGCTTTTCCGGGGAGGAACTCGAAGCGTCGTCCTGCGGCTGTCCGCCGTCTTTATCCTCGTCCCCATTGCCTTCCTGACGCTTAAACCAGGACATCGAAACCCTTCCTCAATACTCAATTCCGCGCTGCGCCAGCACGCCGCCTTCATAGGCGTGCTTCACCTGCCGCATTTCAGTAACAGTGTCAGCAATCTCAACCAGCGAAGGATGCGCATTTCGGCCGGTCAGGATCACATGCACCATCTCCGGACGCGCCTTCAGAGTCTCTACAACCTTGGCTGGATCCAGCATCCCGTAGCCGATTGCGTAATTTATCTCGTCGAGCACCACCAGGTCCCACGCGCCTGAGAGAATCGCCTCCCGCGCCTCATCCCACGCAGCTTCGACCAATCGCACATCTTCGGGATCAGTCTCCGCACCGCCTATCTTCACAAACCCGCGCCCCATCTGCTTCAACACAAAGTTGTCGCCAAAAGCCTCCACGGCATCCAGCTCACCATAGTGCCACGAGCCTTTCAGGAACTGCAGCATCAACACCCGCATCCCATTGCCGACTGCGCGCAGCGCCGTCCCCATGGCAGCTGTGGTCTTGCCCTTACCCGGCCCGGTATTGATCAGGACCAGTCCCCGCCGTGCTTCCGCCATAAGCTCCTAGTCTAATCGATGCGTCGACCTACTAAGGCCCACGCGAGAAGCTCCCGCCAACTGCCGGTTCAGTGCCCTCCATGATAGGGGTGTCCGGCCAGGATCGTGAACGCCCGATAGACCTGTTCCGCCAGAACCAATCGAGCCAGTTCGTGGGGTAGTGTCATCGGTCCAAGGGAAAGAACCATTCCGGTTCCGGCGGCGGCCTCGACCTTTGCTTTTGCCAGCGTAGCCGTCGACCATCCATCGGCCGGTCCTACTGCGAATACGACGTTTTGTGCGCCACCGTCCCGGTGCCGCCCGATCCACGCCGCCAATTCCTCCGACGACATTGCCTTGCCGCCCCGATCGAGGAGCGCTCTGGCTGGCGCAGTCCGTCCGGGAAGCCGTTCCATCGCGGTGAGAAGCGCTTCTTCCGAAGGAAAATCCATAGCTTCGGCTGACTCGTATTTCCCAATTCGCTCCAGGTAAAGCCCTGCCGCACGAGACAATGCTCGGGCAGGCTCGGCCTCGGCGCCACCCTTTCGAACCGCTGCCAGAAGCACGCGCATGCTTTCAAGTCTAGCTGTCCGCCATCGCCGAAGTTCTCGTCCTGTGCTGTTTTGCGGAGCGCGTCTCCGTAATTTCGTAATAAGTGACGAGGGAACCGAATCGGCGTTATTCTCGTAAGTAGCGGTGGATAATTCCGTTATGAAGGCCTGCAGCAGTCGGGTCCGGAAGTTCTAGTACGTTCTTTGCTTGGTCACGTAATTGCAAACCGGTAAACAAGCTGACTGAAAGCAAAGAGCTACTTCGGAACACTTCAGGAGCCCCGATGCACAACCTTTCCAGACGCACTCTTTCCCTCTATCTCATACTCACCCTTACCTTTACATTCTGCTGGTTCGGAAACTGGGCGCTCGGCCAGGGAATCACCACCGGGACGATCTCAGGGACGATCACCGATCCCTCCGGAGCAGTCATATCCGGAGCGGCAATCACAGCTCTCGACCCGGCCCGCGGCACGAAACTGGACACCCAGTCCGGCGGTGACGGCACATTCACGATTCGGCTCGTTCCAATCGGGAGTTATCGCATTACAGCCTCAGCCACAGGTTTCTCGGCGATCCAGGCCGACAACGTTCTCGTGCGCGCCGGAGCAACAACCGATCTCGGACCCTTGCAACTCAAAATCGGCGCTGCCGAACAGGTACAAGTCAACGCCTCCGATGCTACTCTGCTTGAGACCAGTGACTCTCAGGTCACCACGACTCTCAGCACCGAGCAGATCCAGAACCTGCCGCTCAACAACGGCTTCGACACCGCAACCGAGCTCATTCCGGGGGTCGTCAGCACCCACGGCGACAACTTCTCCAATACCAACGGAGACAACTACTCGGTCAACGGCCAGAGCGGACGCTACAACAACTCCGAACTGGATGGGCAGTCGAACAACGATAACTCCATTGGCGGCCCGCAAATATTCTTCGGCAGCCAGGACGCGATCGCTCAGCTTCAGGTCATCACCAACGACTACAGTGCCGAGTACGGCCGCAACGCTGGCGCAGTGACGAACTACATCACCAAGTCTGGTAGCAACGCCTTCCACGGCAGTGCCTTCGAGTTTTATCAGGGTTCGTTTCTCAGCTCGCTGGCTAACCAGCAGAAAAACCCGCTCTTCGGCTACTGCACACCAGGCGAAGACTCCTCAACGACTGGCTGCACTGTCCCGCAAGTACCTCGCTCGGTCGAAAACCGCTACGGCGGCACCATCGGCGGTCCGATTCTGAAAGATAAGTTGTTTTTCTTCGGCAGCACCTTTTGGGATCGCGTCCGGAACGGGGCAGCTCCCTCCCAATCCCTGCCTGGCCTGACCCCCGATCCCACGGGTCTTCAACAGCTCCAAGCCGCGTTTCCGGGAAATCCTTCCGTAGCGGCACTAGCGGCCGTCGGCCCCTACGGAGTCACCCAGGGAAACCCTCAGCCAATTCCAAATACCCAGGTGATTGAGAACATCACCGGGCCAAATGGAGTGACCGCGCCCATTGAGTTTGCCGGCGTCCAGCGGCTCATCCCCACGCTCTTCAATGACGAAGAGGACCTCGGTCGCGTCGACTGGCAGCCAACCCAAAAGGATCACTTATTCGTGCGCTACTTCTACCAGAACCAGCTGGAGACTGGTTTCGAAGGAACCAGTATCGCCGCTGGAGACTTTGCCAACTCAACGGACACAGCTCATTCCGTCGGCGCGGACTGGTCGCACACCTTCTCTGACCACTGGGTCGATCAACTTCGTTACAGCTTCCAGCAAACCAAGCTCTACTTCCAGGGTGGCGCTCAACCGAACTGCACTGCAAATAGCATCGCCAGTTGCCCTGCGCAGGTAGTCTTCAACGGCGGGAACAACGATCTTGGCTTCGGCGTCGATACCGTCTTTCCCCAGGGACGTACTGTCAAGGTCACTCAGATCCAGAACAATGCCGTATGGACCCATGGCAACCACACGATCCTCTTCGGTGGCGAATTCGACTACCAGAACTCGCCCAATGTCGGCCTCTTCTACTACAACGGCTACTTCAACTTCGGGACCTTCAATAACTTCCTGCAGAATGGCCCCGGAGGCAACCAGGCCTACGCAATTCTCGCCGACGGCAACCCAGTGATTCCGTTCACCGAGCCCGACGCAGCTGGCTATGTTCAGGATGATTGGAAGGTCTCCCCTACCTTTACCGCGCACATCGGACTTCGTTGGGAGTATTTCAGTCAGGCGCTGAACAAACTCCATGATGAAACCGTCACCCGCGAGTCGAACCCCAACACCGCATTCTGGGACACAAGCCTCCCGCTAGCAGATCGTACCTTCCCGGCGGTAAACGAGTTCTATAAAGGTTTTGAACCCCGCCTGGGCTTCGCCTGGAACCCCAACTTCGACAAGAAGCTCGTAGTGCGCGGCGGATACGCAATCAATGCAAATCCGGCCTACTACAACATGTTTTTACTCGCCGCCGATGCAGCCCCGGTGGTCAACACGAACGTGGTCGTCTGCGGTCCGGGCTCCTGCATCCCCTCCAATGGCTCCCTTATCGGCATTGATGTTCGAAACACCAACATTCCGTTCCTGCCCGTTGGCGGAGACCCACGCTCGGGTACAGAACAGATCTTCCCGACAAACTTCCGGACCCCCTACGTGCAGACCTATACGTTGGGAATCCAGCACCAGATAGGCAGGTCCGCCGTTGGTGAAATCCGCTACGTCGGTTCCAAGACCACGAAGGATTTCCAATCTACCGATGCGAATCCATTCCTGCTCCCCGTCCAGCAGGCGCTGCCCAGCTATGCCCCAGTGAGTCTGTGCTCCGATCCAACCGCGAACGGATTCGGTCGCCCTAACTGCAACTACAACAACGTGGCCGAGATCACAAATGGGGGATGGGCGAACTATAACGGCCTGCAACTCAATCTGACGACCCAGAGCTATCACGGCCTGACAACGACGGTTGCTTATACCTGGAGCAAGGCCATCAACAACGCTACGGACGGCTTCCGCAGCACCGGCGGCGCGGGCAGTTCCATCGCCTACCCACAGAATCCGCTCAATACCAGCGAGGGCGAACGCGGCCTGAGCGGGAATGACTTTCCCAACGTTGTCGGCATCAGCCTCCTGTATCAGCTGCCGAACTTCGTCAAGACCGAGGGCTGGCTCTCCCGTGTGACGAACGGCTTCCAGATCAGCGGCATATACCGCTTCAACAGCGGCCAGGTCTACACCCCCTATCAGGCCCTCGCCGTCGACAACAACACCGGCGACACCAGCTTCTGCGATGGAGTCTTCAACGCCAGCACCGTCGGCGTCGATACCTGCCGGCTGGCCTCGTCCAACCCGAAGGCGCCCGTCGGCACCGTCGCCTATCTAAATCCCTACACCGGCCCACAGGACTCTAACGGCAACCCCACCCTAGGAACGCCGGAGTACGTCGTCTACAACTCCGACGGCTTCAACTCCGACGGCACCTATTATCCGGGTACACCCGTTGATCCCAAAAGCACTCGCTGGATCGTCAACAACCAGGCCTACGCTTTGGCCGTCGGCAACGCCTACCCCGGAGCAGCCCGCAGCCTCTTACACGGACAATCGTTCAGCGACCTCGATCTGACCATCACCAAATCCACCCCGCTCACTGAGCGCGTCAACCTGCAGCTCTCCCTCGCTGCCTACAACGCGCTCAACCAGATGTACCTGGGCACGGGCAACGCTTTTGTCGGGTCCAGTTCCTTCACCTTCAACGGATTCAACCCGTCAGGCAGCGTTCCCGGCAACACTTCGGGAAATCGCTTCGTCATTCTGGGCGGCAAGCTCGTCTTCTAAAGCACAACCGTCGACACGAATATGGGCCGGCGGATTGTCCGGCCCTTTTCGCGTTTTCCGGATGAATTGCTCGTACCGCCCGAACGATCCTGATCGCTGACACCCTCAATCGCGACTAAGAGACCAAGGTTCGAAGCCAAAGCTAGTTGCGGTTCGAGCTTTGCCCAATCCATTAATTCTATGAAATTCCATAGCGCATCCGGAAATCGGGAGAATACGAGCTCCCGGCCCAAGAACTAAAAGTAAAGATTGTTAAGAAACAGAACTATTTGCCGAAACTCCCGATTTGGCACGAAACATGCTTATGGGCCAATCCAATTAGACAGAAATTGTTGTCGCTTAGCTGCACCTTTGCTTGGATCGGGTTGGAATCAGCCCCTCCAAAGAAATCAAGGCAATTTGAGAGGGACACTATGCTACGTTTCTGCAAGAGTTTCTTCGCCGCCCTGCTATTCGCCCCCCTGCTATCTCAATCCACAGCCTTTGCTCAGGGAATTACCACTGGCTCGATCACCGGTACGGTTGTCGACGGCGTCGGCGCTTCGGTTGTAGGTGCGCAGATCAGCGTGTCCAATAGCGCCACCGGCGCAAAGGTTGAAGGTCTCACCCGTGCGACCGGGGACTTCACGATTCGCGATCTCCCCGTCGGCAGCTATACCGTGATCATCGGCGCAAATGGCTTTAGCGATCTCAAGATTGAAAACGTCGTCGTTACCTCTGGCAACTCGAATGACCTCGGCAAGCAAGCCCTCAAGGTCGGCTCCAGTACCCAGGAAGTGACGGTGGAAGGCACCGCGCCTCTGCTCGAAACAACCCAGGCCCAGGTCTCCACCACTTTCTCATCCGAGCAGATCCAGGATCTACCGCTCGGCAATGGTTTCGATACAGTGGCCTTGTTGGTCCCCGGGACGGTCCAAACCCACGACAATAACTTCAGCAACACCAACGGAGAAGCCTTCTCCTCCAATGGCCAGCGCGGTCGCTCCAACAACTTCGAGATTGACGGGCAATCTAACAACGACAACTCGGTCGCCGGCCCTCAGGTCTTTTTCGGGAACCAGGACGCCATCGCCGAACTCCAGGTCATTACTAACAACTTCAGTGCCCAATACGGCCGGAATATGGGCTCGGTGATCAACTATCTAACCAAATCCGGCACCAACAGCTTCCACGGCACCGCTTTTGAATATTGGAACGGAAACACCTTCCAGTCGTACGAAAACAGTCAAAAAAATCCACTCCTCGGCTATTGTGCCAAGGCGGAGAACCCGGATGATGGCTGTCTCGTGCCCGTGCTACCGAAACTGGTGAACAATCGTTTTGGCACCACATTGGGTGGCCCCGTGCTTCGTGACAAGCTCTGGTTCTTCGGTAGCGGCTACTGGCAACGCATCCGAACCGGCGGCGGAGCTGCCACCAGTGGCACTGCGCTAACCCCCAACCCTACCGGCATCGCGCTGCTAACATCGACGTTCCCTGGGAACCCCGGCGTGGTCGCGCTCGCCAGCAACGGCCCCTTCTCGATCAAAGCCGGCAACCCCCAGGCCGTCGGCCCCACCGTGTACCAGAACATAGTCATCGGCGGCACGACCGTCGCCGTGCCCTTCCAGGCCATAACCCGCAGCGTCCCCTCCCTCTTCAACGATGAAGAGGCGCTTGCCCGCGGAGACTGGCAACCGACCCCTAAAGACCATCTCTTCATCCGCTACTTCTATCAAAGTCAGCAAGACAACAACGCGTCCGTTGCCCCTACGCAGGTACAAGGCGCTTGGTACAACGTACCTGACACCGCCCACTCGGTCGGTGGTGACTGGACCCACACCTTCTCGCCCAACTGGCTCAATCAAATCCGTTACAGCTTCCAGCAGACCAGCCTACTTTTCCAGAGCGGTGCGCAGCCGAATTGCACCACCACCACACCCGGCAACTGCACCTCGACCATCGCTCTGAATGGCACCTTCACCGACACTGGCGGGAACTCCTACTCCAACCTTGGTTTCGGCTATGCCAACAACATACCCCAAGGACGTGTCGTGAAAGTCACCCAAGTGCAGGACAATGCCAGCTGGGTCCGTGGAAAACACAGTATGGTCTTCGGCGGCGAGTGGGACTACCAGAACTCTCCCAACCCCTTCCTTCCCGACTACAACGGCGACTTTACCTTTAGCAGCTTCAACAGTTTTCTCACCGGCAAAGCGACGGAAACCCTGGGCAACGGCAACTTCACCTCTAAGTTCAGGGAGTACGACTCCGCTCTCTATTTCCAGGATGACTGGAAGGTACGCCCGAACCTTACTCTCAACCTCGGCCTCCGCTGGGAATATTTCGGTCAGGCGATCAATCTACTTCACAACGAAACCGTCACCCGCGAATCCAACCCGGCGACCGCCTTCTGGAATACCGCTCTCCCGCTCTCGGAGCGCACCTTCCCGTATACTCCTTCCAACTGGAAGAATTACCAGCCGCGTGTCGGCTTCGCCTTTACCCCCTCAGGATTCAACGGCAAGCTGGTGGTTCGAGGCGGCTTTGCCATTAACTTCGATCCAGCCTTTTATAATATGTTCACCAACGCGGCAACCGCAGCCCCGGTCGTAAATCTGGGATCGATCCACTGCGATGGCGTGCTCATCGTTTGCCAATCCCCGGCGGGAGCCCTCGGCAATCAGACGCGCGCTCAGTCGCTGCCATATATCCCTCTTGGGGGCAATCCTAACGCCCGCAACCAAACGAGGGTCGGCTCCAACTTCCACAACCCTTACGCCGAATCGTATTCTCTCGGAGTCTCTTATCAGTTCGGCAATAACTGGGTCATCGACGCGCATTACGTGGGCAACCACACCGTCGGTAACTTCCAAAGCCTGAACGCCAATCCGAACCTGCTTGCAACCGCATTAGCATTCCCCAGCTTCCTCTCGCCTTCCGGCTTCTGCCAGGATCCCACCCAAATCGGCTTCGGACATCAGAGTTGCAACGCGACCAACATCCGCTCGCGTGCCAACACCGCCTTCTCCCTCTACAACGGACTCCAGGTCAAGGCCGAGTCCCAAAACTGGCATGGTCTGACCGGTCAGCTCAACTACACGTTCAGCAAGACCATCGACAACTCCTCTGAGATATTCGGAACATTTGAGGGCGGGAACAGTGAGGCCTTCGCCCCTAACCCCTTTAATGTCGATACCCCAGAGCGCGCGCTAAGCGGCATTTCGGTGCCCCAGGTCTTCTCCATGCAGGCCACCTATCAACTTCCCATCTACAAGCAGGACCATAGTTCCTACAAGGCCAAGCTGTTGGGCGGGTGGCAGATCAACGGCATTTATCAGTTTGACAACGGCCAGCCCGCAACGCTCTATCAGCTCTACTTCAACCAGTACACAGGCGACACCAGCTATTGCGATAACGGCTTCCAGGCAGCGTTCTCAAGCTCGGTCGACTCCTGCCGCCCAATCCTCTCCAACCCCAAAGCGCCCTACAACAGCGTTGGCGCGTATGCGACAGCGGACGAAGGCGGCCCCGGGTGGTTCGATTACATCTCGGGCAACCCGATCGCCGGCCCGCAGTCGGTTCGCTACATTCACAACGATTCAACCTCGATCGCCGCGCTGGGGATCAACAATCCTTTCCCCGGTGTCGGTCGCAGCACCGCACGTGCCACCCACTTCAGCGAACTGGACACCAGCATTTTCAAGTCGACGCCCATCACCGAGCGCGTTACCTTCCAGTTCCAGTTCACTGCTTTCAACATCTTGAACCAACAGTTCTATGGAACCCCCGATCCGGAGATTGAGGACCCTTCGTTCCAGCAGACCTACTTCAACACCGGAACGAGCCGCAACTTGCAGTTTGGCGGAAAAATCATTTTCTAAGGATTTGAAAAACGCGACCGGCGTTCGCACCGGGCGACCGACAGAAAACGCAAAGGGCCGGAATTGCTCCCGGCCCTTTGCTTGTTGCTTTACTCTCTGAATTCTTCGACTGCCCGCCCATCCAGATCGTGGGCTCACCCCAAAGCTAGAAGATCAACCTAGCTACTTCGCGCTCTTCTTCGCGGGTCTCTTGACCGCTTTCTTCACCGAAATAGCTTTCTTGCCAATGCTCTTTTTCTTCGCCGGAGTCTTGCTGGCGGCCGCAGCCTTCTTTGCAACGCTCTTGGCCGTCGCTTTCTTGCGTGCCGTTGCGATCTTTTCCTTGAGCGCCGCCTTCAGTTGATCGATGTCAAAGCTGGTCGCCGATTTCCTCAGCCGCTCAATGTCGTAATACGTTCGTTTCTCGGCGACAAAGATGTGGACAACGAAGTCGACGTAGTCCATCAGCACCCACTCGCCCAGCCGCCGGCCTTCGACGGCGTTGGGATAGGTGCCGAACTCGCGCTTCATTCGCAGCTCGATCTCATCGGAGATCGCGACGACCTGACGCGCGTTCGCACCGCTCATGATCAGGAAAAAATCCGTGAACCCCGATTCGCTCTTGTCCAGTTCAAGAATGCGGGTCTCTTCAGCCTTCTTCTCCGCACCGGCCGCGGCCGCGGCCAGCACCATCTTTCTCGTTTCCGCTGATGCCATCAACTCTCGACGACTCTCCTCAAGTCAAACTCCATCGTATCTTGCGGTTGAGGAAGAGCGCCAATCTCACACGAGGGCGCAGCCCTACCGATACAGACCTTTCTCGCGGATATAGCGCAGGACCGCCGGAGACAAGACGCCCTCTTCCGACTCCTCACCCGCAAGAGCGGCGCGAATATGCGTCGCGGAAATATCTTCGTGCAGATCGGGCATTAAATGGAGGCGGGAATGCCTTTCACTATTGTTGTGCAGCAACCACGTCACTACGCCGGCCAGGCCGCTATCGCCACTCTCCCGCTCTGCTTTGATCGCAGCAGGCAAAGCCCCCGGCACATCCTCGATCGAAAAACCCGGCCTGCCTGCAACGATGAAGTCGCAGAGAAAGGGAAGGTCCTCCGCGCCATGCCACTGCTTCAGCGACAAAAAAGCGTCCGCCCCTAACAGGAAGTAGAGCGTATCGCCAGCCGGCAGACTCGCCGTGATCGATGTGAGCACATCGATGGTGTAGTTCGGCCGTCCATCCTTTCGCGGTGCATCGATCGCCGACGCAACAATTCGAGGTTCGCCGGCGGCGGCCAGCTCCACCATCGCAAGACGATCCGCATAGCTTGTCGAGAATCCGTCAGGCTTGAGCGGCTGCGCGCCCACCGGCGCCATCCAGACCTTGTCCAACCCGAGCCGCTCGATCGCCGCCCGCGCTATCGCCACATGCCCGCGATGAGGAGGGTCGAAACTTCCGCCAAAAAATGCGATGCGCATCAAGCCTCATACTAAATGTGTCACCCGCCGCGCATCGAAGTGACGGCATCTCAACCATGACCGCTGAGACAGCATATATCGGACTTGGATCCAATCTTCCCTCGATCGTCGGCGGCCCAAAGGCGACTCTGATCGCCGCCATCGAGCGTCTCGGCACACTGGGCACGGTGACGGCACGGTCTTCGTTTTACGAGACTGAGCCGGTGGGCAATACCAACCAGCCGCAGTTCATCAACGCTGCGGTTGCCATCCAGACAGAGCTGCAGCCAATCGAACTCCTCGATCGGCTGCTTGCGATCGAACGCGAATTCGGGCGCGATCGAGCGCAAACGCCAGCGAAAGGCCCACGGACCCTCGATCTCGACCTCTTGCTCATGGGCGATTGCGTGCTCAACGATAATCGTCTGACATTGCCTCACCCCGAGATGGCCTCGCGCCGCTTCGTGCTCGCGCCTCTGGCCGAAGTCGCGCCGGACGCCGTTCATCCGACTCTTGGCAAGACCATTTCTGCCCTGTTGAACGAGCTGCGCGATGAGGGCCAAAACCGTATCGAAGCCGTTCACATTTTGTGATCGTCCGTTGTAGAGGCAGTTATCCTAAATTCACATGACTCGCATTCCAAGAGCAGTGAGCGTCCTGTGCGCGATCCTCGCCCTGGTTGGAGCATCCTCGCGCGCTCAGACGGAGAAGCCTGTCACGGGACACGTCGTCGATACTCAGAGTCAGCCAATTTCAGGTGCGCGAATCATGGCGAAGGACGGCAGCGTGCTCGCGGTCACCGACCTCGCTGGACGATTCACCCTTCCCGCCAACACAACCGCAATTGAAGTGACGGCACCTGGATTTAGCCCAGCCACAGTTACAATTAACGGACCGATTCCGCCCGAGATCACGCTTCAACCAGTCGCCGAGACGCAGTCGGTTTCTGTAACCGCCTACCTCTCGCCTGTCGGTTTGCTCGACAGCCCGGCAAGCACCCGCAATCTGACGACGACCGAGCTGAACGAATCTGCCTCGCCGGTCCTCGACGATAAGATCAGGCAAATCCCGGGAGCCGAGCTTTTTCGGCGTTCGAGCTCGCTGGTCGCCAACCCAACATCCCAAGGCATCTCTCTGCGCGGCCTGGGTTCCACCGCCGCCAGCAGGACTCTCGTTTTGAGCGATGACATCCCGGTGCTCGACCCTTACGGCGCCTGGATCCACTGGGAAGAATTTCCGGAGCTGAGCATCAAGTCGGTTGACGTTGTTCGCGGTGGCGTCTCCGATCTTTACGGTTCCAGCGCCATCGGCGGCGTGATTAATGTCGTCCAGGTACGCCCCTCCGGCAACGCTCTCGATCTTCTGGGCAGTTACGGCTCGGAGAACACCACCGATGACGGCTTTCTCGGCTCTCTTCAATCCGGTAAGTGGAGCGGCCTCGCCGCAGCGGGCCTGGTGCGCACTGACGGCTACATTCTGACCGCGCCCTCTGAGCGCGGGACGGTCGATATTCCCTCAAATGTCCACGCCGAGAATGGCCTTGTCGAGATTGATCGTGACTTTCTTTCCACCGGACGGGCATTCCTGCGCGGCAGCGTCTTCAACGAGGCACGATGCAATGGAACGCCTATACAAAACAATGCAACCAGGCTCTGGCGATACTCCACCGGCGCCGACTGGACCGCTGCCTCGGGGGGCAGCCTTGTCTTTCGCGTCTTTGGCGATGATGAGAATTACCGGCAGAGCTTCTCAGTGATTGCCGCTAACCGCGACTCCGAATCGCTGAACCGCATCGGCTACACGCCCGCGCAGGAACTCGGCGCAGCCGCGCATTGGACCCAGCCGATCGGAGCGAAGCTTGTCGTGGTCGGCGGCGCTGATACTCACGATGTCCGCGCCACCGATTTCGAAACCAGCTATAAATCGAATGAACCCAGCGGCACCCTCGACACTAGCGCGCGCCAGCGACAGACCGGCGTCTATGCGGAAGCGCTGTGGACACCAACCAAATGGACGATCAGCGCAGGTGGCCGCCTCGACCACTTCTCCAACTTCGACGCCAACCAATGGACCAGCCCACCGCTGAAGCTGACCACGCTCCCTAACTTTTCAGAGACAGTCTTCGATCCGCGGCTCGGAATTGCGCGGCGTCTTACCAACAACTTCTCGCTCACCGCATCCGCATTCCGCGCCTATCGCGCGCCGACGCAGAACGAACTCTACCGGACCGGGCAGGTCGGCTCCGAGCTGACCAAACCAAACCCCAACCTCCGTTCCGAACGCGCGACCGGTTGGGAAACTGGCGTCGTCTGGTTTACCCGCTACAACACCTACCTGCGCGCCAGCTACTTCTGGACCCAGGTCAATCGCCCGATCACAGCGCTCACCGTCAGCACGACACCGACGCTGATCACGGAGATGCGGGAAAATCTGGGCCAGATCGAGAGCCGCGGAGTCTCGCTCGACGTAGAAACGGCCCCATGGCACTGGCTCTCACTGATCGGCGGTTATCAATATGCCAACGCCACAGTCACCAAGTTCTCGCAGCAAGCCGTCACCGTCGCTTGTGGACATCCCGACACAACTCTCATCGGCTGCCGAATCCCCCAGGTCGCTCAAAACATGGGCACGCTGCAGGCGCGCTTCAGTTATCCGAAGATCGGCGTGCTCAGCCTCCAGGGCCGCATGAGCGGAGACCAATACGACAACGACCTAAACACCTACCTGCTGCACAGCTACTTCCGACTCGACGCCTACGCGTCGCGCCAGATTGGCAAACGCTTTGAAGTTTTCGCGACAGGGGAGAATCTCTTCAACCGCGATATCGAGGTCGGGCGGACCCCTACGCTCACTCTTGGAACACCGATCGTCGGCAGGATTGGGGTTCGGATTCGCCTGGGTGAGTAGAACGAGCTTATGTCTTCTCGTTCGTCGGATGTTCCCCCGCCCGCTGCGGGAAGATCAGGATACATGCCACAATCAACACCGCAAGCGTCGCTGAAGCGGAGTAGCGGCTTAAGTTGAGGCCCCCTTGAGCATGAGGCTTGTCGAGAAAGTCGCCAACGACGGCGCCCAGCGGCCGAGTCAAAATAAAGGCGGCCCAAAATAAGAACGTCCTCGAAATCTTCGTCCAGAAGTAACAGGCCGCGACGATCGCCAGCAGGACTAGGAAGATGGCAATACCGCCCAGGTAGCCAAGACCCTCGCTGTCAGCGGTCCAGTCACCAAGCGCCGTCCCCAGAGTTTGCGAGAACATGATCGTAATCCAATAGAAGGCTTCGGTCTTGGGCGAACTCACCGTATCGACCGACACCGAGCCAAGTGTCCAATACCAAAGGCCAAGCGAAGCCAGTAGCAGGAAGAGCAGCAGCAGACTGCCCCCGGCATAACCGATGCCGAGCGAACGGTCCGCGTAGTCGGCCATCGTCGTCCCAACCGTCGTAGTGGCAATAATCGTGAACCAATAAAGAAACGGGTGAAACTTCTTCGCCTTGATTTGCACGATCACCGCAACCACAAAAATGGCAGCGAAGATCAACGTGCCAACCAGATAGCCGAGGTTCATGGACATCGTCACGGCGTCGCCGCCGGTCTCACCCAGGGTGGTACAGAAAATCTTGATCACCCAGAAAATCAGCGTGACCGCGGGGACTTTGCTGAATTGAGCTTTTGCAGTGGTCTCGATGGTCGTGGTCATGCTTGCTTATCAACCGATTCTGATCTTGGATTCATGGGACGCTCGCTCAAACAGAAAAGACGCGGGAACCGCGGCTAGCCGACTTGAGAGCTGCCCCCGAAACCTGACGCTCGCTTGTAGACTAACCTCTGACCACCTTGAACTTCCAGATACAGACGACCTACGGGACGGCCCGCCGCGCAAACATGATCCTGCCTCACGCCACGGTGCAGACGCCGGTCTTCATGCCCGTCGGAACCCAAGCCACAGTCAAGGCGATTCCGCAACATCTTTTGGAACAGCTGGGCGCGCAAATCATTCTCGGCAATACCTATCATCTGTATCTTCGCCCCGGACACGAGCTCATCCGCCGGCTCGGCGGCCTGCACCGATTCATGAGCTGGCCTCGGGCCCTGCTCACCGACTCAGGGGGCTTTCAGGTCTTCAGCCTGAGCGATCTGCGCAAGGTCACCGAAGACGGCGTGCAGTTCCGCTCCCATCTCGATGGCTCGTCGCATTTCTTCTCGCCGGAACACTCGATCGACGTCCAGATCACGCTCGGCGCCGACATCATCATGGCCTTCGATGAATGCACCGAGTATCCGGCGGACCATGCTCGTGCCCGCAAGTCTCTCGATCTCACTTTACGCTGGGCGCAGCGCAGCAAAGACCATCTCGCCGCTCACCAAAACGAAAGGCCGTGGCCGGAGGACTTCGACGGCCAGACGCAAAACCTCTTCGGCATCGTCCAGGGTGGTATGTTCACCGACCTTCGCCGCGAATCTGCCGAGCGCCTCGTCGAGATGGATTTTCCCGGTTACGCCATCGGAGGCTTGAGCGTCGGCGAACCCCGCGTCCTCACCCGCGAGATGATCGAGGCAACGCTGCCGCTGTTGCCGGCCGAGAAGCCCAGATACGTGATGGGTGTCGGCTATCCCGAAGAGATTGTTGAATATGCGGCGATGGGCGTCGACATGATGGACTGCGTCCTGCCGACGCGCGCCGCCCGCCATGGACTCCTCTTTACCTCCGAGGGTCGGCTGAATATCAAGAACCGGCGCTTCGCCGAAGACCAGGGCCCGCTCGATCCGGAGTGCAGTTGCATTGTCTGCGCCCGGTACAGCCGTGCCTATCTGCGCCATCTTTTTGTCACTCAGGAGGTCCTCGGCGCGGTCCTGAACACCCTCCACAACCTGGCCTTCTACCTTGACACGATGGAATCGGTACGCGATGCTATTCAGTTAGGAGTCCTTCCGGCTCTGCTTGCCCGGGTGCGCGCCCGCAACAACGGCGACGCAACCAGCCAGCCCTGACCGGTCGGACTATGTAGGAAGCAGCAGGCAGACGGGCCAAGCGGTTTCCCGGGCGTTCCCCGGTGGACTGGTCCTCCTCCGAGCCTTGAAAGACTGCCCAGCCCCTTGCAAGTTGGTACCATCGACAAGCCGATGTGCCACCTTGCCTGCACTCGCTGGATAAGTTCAGGGCCTTCCGCCGGTACAAACGATCTTATGAACGGGAAGGTGACGCTATGCGCCAGAGCGCACCTCTCGAAAGAAAGAATGTGTCTTGATGTCGCTCCTCGCCTTCGCGCTACCCGCTCTTCCTCCCGGTATGGTCTCATTTCTCTATATTCCGCTGATCATCGCGGTCTTCTATTTCCTCATGATCCGCCCCCAGCAGACCAAGCAGAAGCAATGGCAGGAGATGCTGAATAATCTCAAGCCCGGTGACAGGATCACCACCACCGGCGGCATGCGCGGCACCATCATCGCCCTGCGCGATGATGCCGTGCAGCTGCGCCTGCCCCCTGACAACATCAAGGTCGAGGTCGTCAAGAGCGCGATCGCCTCCGTCACCACTCCAGAGGAAGGGAAGTAGGAGGAAGGCAAACAAGCCGCCCGCAAATACTCCATGAGTAAGAATCTCAATACCAAAATCATTGTCATCCTGGCGACCATCGCCATCTGCGTCTTCGGTATAATCGGCGTCCCCCATGGCGTCACGCCTTCTGCGCTGAAGAACGCGATCGCAAGCCGCATCAACCTCGGCCTCGACCTGCGCGGCGGCACGCATCTTGTTCTTCAGGTGCACGTTGAGGAGGCGGTCGGCGCAACCACCGACTCCGACGCGGCGCGCATTCAAAGCCAGTTGCAGCAGGCCGGCATCACCGTTGGCTCGGTGACACGGGATCCGGCGCACTCCGAGGTCATTCAGGTTCAGGGAACCCCGGCCGACCGCGTGGGCGACATCCGCACCACGCTGAACAACAACTACAGCTCGCAATATGACATCAGCTCGACCAGTGGAACTTCCTGGACGCTAACCATGAAGCCTACGGCGGTCAAGGATCTTGAGCAGCGCACGCTGGAGCAGGCGATCGAGGTCATCCGCACCCGCATCGACTCCCTGGGCGTGAGCGAGCCCGTCATCCAGGAGTACAACCTCGGAAGCAACCAGATTCTCGTAGAACTCCCCGGAGTCGACGACCTGGCCCGCGTTCATGACATTATCCAGTCCACCGCCCGGCTCGAAATTCATGCCGTCGACGGCGGCCCGTGGCCGGACGAGGCCTCCGCACTGCAGGCGCTGGGCGGAACCGTGCCGTACGATTCGGTTCTGCTCCACGAGTCGGCCGGAACCGCGGCCCCCGGCAGCCCCGACCAGGTCTACCAGATCAAGAAGGTGGCCGAGGTCGGCGGCACCGATATTCGCGACGCTCAGACCGGGCGCAACCCCAACACCAACGAACCCCAGGTCGTCTTTTACCTGACCACCGCCGCTGGCGACCGCTTCGCGCAGTTTACCGGCTCAAACAAAGGCAAGGCTCTGGCGGTCGTCCTGGACAACAAGATCAGAGAAGTCGCAACCATTCGCGATCAGATCCGCGACACCGGCACCATCTCCGGTGGCTCGATGGGCGAGCAGCAGGCCAAGGACTTGTCGATGCTGCTGCGCACCGGCGCGCTTCCCGCCTCGATCAGCTACCTGCAGGAGAGCACGATCGGCCCCTCACTCGGCGCGGACTCAATCCGTCAGGGTGTAATGGCATCGGTGATCGGGATGCTGGTGGTGATGGCCTTCATGCTGGTCTATTACCGTGGAGCCGGCATCAACGCCGATCTGGCGCTCTTTCTTAACCTGGTCATTCTGCTCGGCTTTATGGGCTACAGCGGATCGACGCTGACGCTGCCCGGCATCGCTGGAGTCATCCTGACGATCGGCATGGGTGTGGATTCGAACGTGCTCATCTTTGAGCGCATCCGTGAAGAGCTGCACGCCGGTAAATCGCCCGGAGCGGCAGTCGATCAGGGATTTGCCCACGCCTGGACGACGATCATCGATACCCACGTGACGACAATTGTCTCGGCGGCTATTCTTTTCATCTTCGGCACCGGCCCGGTGCGCGGCTTTGCCGTGACCCTGACCATCGGTCTGCTGGCCAATCTGTTTACTGCGGTCTTTGTCTCCCGCGTGATCTTCGATGCCAACCTCAATCGCAAACAGCGCGGAGAGGCGCTCTCAATATGAGCTATGTGGTCCTCAGCAATGCCTCTCGGAGTAACGCTCTTTGGTGGAAGCAGGGGGCTTTAGCCCTCGGAAATAATATCGATTCGTCAGGCCTTTAGGCCTGAGCTCCTGCCGGTCGCATCGGCCCTAATTCAAGTAAGTAGGCGGAATTCGTGGAACTGTTTCGTGGCGTTAATATCGATTGGCTTGGCAAGAAGTGGTACTTCCTCGCCTTCTCGCTGATCTTCAGCGTGTCGGGCGTGCTCAGCCTTCTCTTCTGGCATCATCTGCCTCTGGACGTGGACTTCCAGGGCGGCACTCAAGTGCGCGTCAAGTTCGACCATAAACCGGACATCGATCGGATCCGTGTCGCTGCCGATCGCGCCGGCCTTCGCGACAGCCGCATCACGACCTTTACCGCGGCGGCCGCCAATGCGGCCAACAGCAATGAAGTCATCATCGGGTTGCCCCAGCGGGACACGAAGGAAATTACACTCGATGCCGGGCGCGCCGCCATTGTCAACGCCTTGCGCACAAACTACGCCGAAAACGCCGCCGAAGTCCGAAGTGTCGAGATCGTCGGACCCCAAGTCGGCGCTGCGTTACGCAACCAGGCACTGCTGGCAACCGGTTACTCGCTCGCCGGCATGCTGGTGTACCTCTGGTTCCGCTTTGAGCTGATCTACGGCGTGGCCGCCGTGGTAGCCGTCTTCCATGACACCCTGATCACCGTCGGCTTCTTCAGTCTTTTCAATTACGAGATCTCGCTGACAGTAATCGCCGCGATTCTCACTCTGATCGGCTACTCGATGAACGACACGATCGTCGTCTTCGACCGCATTCGCGAGAACCTCGCCACATCTCGCCGCGAAGGCCTGGCCGACGTCGTCAACCGCAGCATCAACCAGACGTTGAGCCGGACAGTGCTGACCTCGGGTCTCACCTTCCTCACCGTCTTGTCGCTGTTTTTCTTCGGTGGCGAGGTGCTGCACCCGTTCTCCTTCGCCCTGGTCGTCGGAATCCTGATCGGCACCTACTCTTCAATCGCCGTGGCTGCGCCCATGCTGGTTGCCTGGCAACAATCCCGCGTGCCAAAAGGCCGCACCGCGGCCCTTCCCGCCGCCAAAAGGAGCCGCGCCTAAGCCAAACTCACTTTCTGGATTTGACAAGTCGCTTGAGTAATATAAAATCCACTTTCTACAACTTCTGTGGGATTCCGGCTTCGGGATCAAAAAGTTCTCTAGCGGTGTCTACAAGATTCAGAACCGAACGTCATGTGAGGTAGGCCATGTTCGAAGACAGCCTGATTGAATCGGGCGGCAGGTTAAAGACGAAGAGCAAGTATTGGGCAATTGGGACCCTCCTCCTCAATGCCAGTATTCTGATCACCCTGATCCTGATTCCGCTGCTCAACCCCGAAGCGTTGCCGAAGGGGGCCCAGGCCATGCTGCTTGTGGCGCCGCCGCCACCCCCTCCGCCCCCGCCACCTCCGCCTCCGACTCCAGTACACGTCGTCAAGATCCAGTCGGAAATGATGAACAATCAGTTGACGGCTCCGAGCAAAATTCCTAAGCAGATTAAGCAGATCACCGAGTCCGCCGCGCCCCCGCCGTCCGCAGGCGGCGTCGCTGGTATGGGCGGTGATCCGAATGGCGCCGCGGGCGGCGTCATGGGCGGCATCCTCGGCGGCATCGGCACCGCTGCCCCGGTGGTCAAAGCGGCCCCCCCTAAGAGAATCAACGTCTCTGGAGGCGTCATCGCAGGCAATATCCTTGTGAAGACGACCCCCCAATACCCGGCGATCGCGAAGGCTGCCCGCATACAGGGAACAGTAGTGCTCCAGGCCACCATCTCCAAGTCGGGGACTATCGAAGGCCTGCAGGTGCTCAGTGGCCCTCCTATGCTTCAACAAGCGGCTATGGACGCGGTGCGCTCCTGGCGGTATAAACCTTATTTGCTCAATGGCGAGCCCGTTGAGGTAGGAACCACGATCAACGTAGTGTTCAGCCTGGGCGGCTGATAGAGCCAATATCTGCCGCTGAGGCGCGGTCAGCCACAACGGTTCTCCCTTTTCATCGCAGTACGTCAGACTCGGTAAGTAACACCCTAGGAGGAAAGATTCAGTGATTCTCGCTCACCTAACTCACATCGCATTTCATCCGGCAACTCTCAGCTTTTTTCAGGACGAGCAGCAGGTTGGTTTCAGCCCTCTCGACCTCTGGCACAACATGGGTGCCTTGGTCAAAGGCGTGGTCATCGTCCTGTTCATCGAGTCCATCTGGTCGCTGGCCGTCATCATTGACCGCGCCCTCTACTTTCAAGCCGCCAAGAAGCAGTCCCGCGAATTCGCTCCCAGGGTCGCTGGCGCACTGAAGGAAGCTAAGTTGGACGAAGCCATCAAGGTGGCGGACCGCAACAAGAAATCGCATCTGGCTGAAGTGGTCACTGCCGGTCTCCAGGAGTTCCGCAACTACGGCAGCGGCGGCGCGATCAGCGAAGAGCAGATCGAGTCCAGCCAGCGCGCTCTCGAGCGGTCTGAGGCCATCGTCCACGCCAAGCTGAAGCGCGGCCTCGGCGGCCTTGCGACTATCGGGTCGACGGCGCCGTTTATCGGCCTCTTCGGGACCGTCGTCGGTATCCTCCACGCCTTTCAGCAGATTGCAACACAAAAGACCTCCGGTATCGGCGCAGTCGCCGGCGGTATCTCGGAAGCTCTGGTCACTACCGCCTTCGGATTGCTGGTCGCGATCCCGGCGGTTATGACCTTCAACTACTTCACCGGCAAAGTTGAAGCCTTTGACGTCGAGATGGACAACTCCTCCAGCGAACTCGTCGACTACTTCATCAAGCAGAGCCGGCGGTAGTTGCAAGCGACGAGCGCAGATTTGGGTGAGAATCATCGTGCGGAGTGGGTCGCCCCGGGGCGGCCCGCTCCCCGGTTATAAGACGCCGAGATGATCCGCTCGGTGCCAATTGTTCACGCGTGGATCAGAAACCAAGGTATGGGGCGCAGTAATGTCAATCGCTAAGCGAGACGAAGGCAAAAAGGTCAACTCCAACATCAACGTGACGCCGATGGTGGATGTAATGTTATGTCTGCTCATCATCTTTATGGTGATTACCCCGATGCTTGCGAACAAGGTCAACGTAGAGCTGGCCAAGGTCGACAATCCGACCCCAATGGCAGACGCGGACAAAGAAGACGCCGTGGTCATCGCGGTGACCCGCGACGGGCGGATTTTCCTCGGCCAGAACCAGGTCTCCGAAGCCGACCTGACCTCCAAGGTGGGTGACGCTCTGAAAGACAAGACCAGCAAACAGATTTACCTCCGCGCCGATGCGCGAGCAAAATACGGTACGGTCACCGATGCGATCGATGACGTGCGGACTGCGGGCGTCGACGAAGTTGGCCTCTTAACTGAGCAGCGCCAGACGCTCACAAAGCCACCGGCGGCTGCGGGCGGACAATAAGTCCGCAACAAGAGTTCTGAATTTCTGGCTTTGAAATTAAAAGAAGTGAGGATTTGACTTATGGCAATGGGCGGTGGAAGTGGACCGGGTGGTCTCTCATCGGATATCAATGTCACCCCACTGATCGACGTTCTGCTGGTGCTGCTGATCATCTTCATGGTCATCGTACCGGTCACCCCAAAGGGACTCGACGCGCTGGTACCCCAGCCCCCGAAGAACAAGAACCAGGACCAGCCGAACGACCGGACCATCGTTGTCCAAATCACCTCGCGTCCCGGCGGCGGCGAACCCGGCTACAAGATCAACGAAGATGATGTCTCCAAGGGCGACTTGCTCACCAAGCTCACCACCATCTTCGCGACTCGCGCCGAACGCGTCATGTTTGTGAAGGGCGATGACAAGCTGAATTTCGGCGATGTGGCGGAAGTTATAGACATTGGCCATGCTGCGGGTGTAGACCATATTGGGTTGATTACCCCGAAAATCGAAGCCGGCCAATAAAATCGCCGACTGGCAGCTTCCGGCTCATTCGGGTAGAAAGAATGAGAAATCAATGAATTGCACGGAAGCCAAAAGCAGTTACAATCGCAACGCAGATGCTTTCGCTGGCGAATGTCCGGCAATTTTTCAGGAAGGCCAGCCCGAAACCTGGAACCACCAGGGCGATCGAAGGAGATGACAAGCAGAATGAATCGAATCGCACGTTTTCCGGTGTTGGCAGCAGCCGCCGCTCTCTCGCTCCTGCCCCTCATGACCGGGTGCCAAAAACTGGAGGCCCGCGATCAGCTCAACAAGGGTGTGCAAGCCTACAAGAGTGCCAAGTACGAAGACGCCATTCAGCACTTTCAGGAGGCGGTGCGGCTGGATCCTACCTACCCGTCAGCCGAGCTATATCTCGCAACCGCCTATGCTCAATCCGTCGTGCCCGACCTGCAGACTCCCGAGAACCTGAAGCGCGCCCAGCTGGCCATCGACGGTTTCAAGCAGGTCTATGACCGCGACCCGAAGGATGTTGGCAGCATCAAGGGAATTGCAGCCCTCTATCTCAACATCGGCAAGTTCGACGATGCCAAGGCTTGGCAGATGAAGGCCATCGCCGTCGATCCTCAGGACGCCGAGGCCTACTACACAGTCGGCTATATCGATTGGCGGCAGGCCTACAGAAATGCCGTCGAACAGCTGGGCACCCAAGGCCTGACCGACGCCGGTGACGGCAATCCGAAGATGAACAAGCAGGTCTGCGCCAAGATCCAGGAGCTCAACACTCCCTTGGTGACCGAGGGTCTGCAGTACATGCAGAAGGCAATCGATGTCCGTCCGAACTACGACGACGCCATGTCCTACATGAACCTGTTGAATCGTCGCAAAGCTGATCTCGAGTGCGGCAACGAGGCCGCTCGCAAGGCCGACGTTCAGGCGGCCGTCGATTGGAACACCAAGGCGATGGGCACTCGCAAAGCCAACGAGGAGAAGAAGGCTGCAGCCACTCCTGGCGGCGTTGTTATGGATAACTCCAAGTAGCGCTTCGCGCGTTCAAGCCAGAGAGCCCCCGTTCGCGGGGGCTTTCTTATTCGCCTGCGAAGTGATGATTGCGAAGAAAGCCGGTCTCCCCGCCATGAGAAAAATCCGCAAGATCCTGATTGCGAACCGCGGAGAGATCGCTCTGCGCATCGTCCGCGCCTGCCGCGAGCTGGGGATCGATTCGGTCGCGGTCTACTCGGACGCTGATCGCGGCGCTCCGCACGTTCTCGCCGCGACGCAAGCCTATCGCCTCGGTCCTGCCCCCTCGGTCGACTCCTACCTGCGCGGCGATCTGGTGCTGAGAATAGCGCGAGAGAGCGGCGCCGACGCTCTTCATCCCGGTTATGGCTTTCTTTCTGAGAACGCCGACTTCGCCGAAGCCTGTGAATCGGTTGGAATCAAGTTCATCGGTCCACGCGCCTCGGCGATGCGCGCCCTCGGTTCCAAGACCCGGGCGCGTCAGGCTGCCGACGCAGTCCAGATGCCCCGCGTTCCCGGATGGACCACCGGTTTGGAGAGTCTCGACGAGGCCCGGCAGGTCGCGGCCGAAATCGGCTACCCGGTCATGCTCAAGGCAGCCGCCGGCGGTGGCGGCAAGGGCATGCGCGCCGTCCTCGCCCCCAACGCTATGGAGAGCGCCTACCACGGCGCGCGCAGCGAGGCCGAGCGCGCCTTCGGGTCCACCGAAGTCTATCTGGAGAAGCTGATTCAGAGGCCGCGCCACATCGAGATCCAGGTGCTCGCTGACGAGCACGGCAACTGTGTTCACCTGGGCGAACGTGACTGTTCCGTCCAGCGCCGCCATCAAAAGGTGATCGAAGAAGCTCCCTCGCCTGTGGTCACCGAAGAGCTTCGCCAGCATATGGGAGCGACTGCGGTTCGGCTGGCCAGATCAGCCGGCTACACCAACGCCGGTACCGTCGAGTTCTTGCTCGATAGCGGCACGGACGGAACGACCGGCAGCTTCTACTTTCTCGAAATGAACACGCGCCTTCAGGTCGAACATCCAGTCACCGAGCTGATCACCGGCCTCGACCTCGTACATCTGCAGATCGCCATCGCCGATGGCGAACCGCTACCCTTCACGCAGGAAGACGTAAACCTTCGTGGCCATGCCATGGAATGCCGCATCTACGCCGAGGACCACGAGAACGGCTTCATGCCCTCACCCGGCAAGATCACGCGTCTGCTCCAGTCATCCGGGCCCGGCATTCGCGAGGACTCCGGCATTTACGAGGGTTGGACCGTCCCGATGGACTACGACCCCATGCTCTCCAAACTCATCGCCTACGCCCCCACCCGCGCCCTGGCAATCGCGCGACTGCGCCGGGCTCTGGAGGAATACGCGATCGGCGGCATCCGCACCAATATCGGCCTCTTTCGCAGAATCCTCGACGACCCAGACTTCCGACAAGGACAAATCGATACCGGCTACCTCGACCGGCTGCTGGCGGAGAAATCCTCCCCGGCAACAGACCCTCCCGCCCCGAAGTCCCAGGTCCCGGCTGACCAGGTCGCCGCGATCGCGGCAGGTGTCTTCCACAAGCTCGGCGTCTCTGCCTCAAACGGCGCCGACGCCTCCAAAACAGCATCCGCATGGAAGCAGCTCGGCCGGCGCGAGGGGCTGAGGCCATGAACGCCACCGAAAAATCTCAGGCGGGAATTCAGATCGTGATCGACGGCAAGTTACGCCGTCTTGAGCTGTCTCGAAGCGCCACGGACGATGGATGGCTCGGTACGCTCGACGGCAATCCGATCGAGATCGACGCGCGGCTCGTACAGCCGGGAATCCTGAGCCTCATCGTTCAGGGTCAAGCCTATCGCTGCATCCTGGATGAAGGGCCAGTCGAAACCGCCATTCAAACCGGCGGGCAGCGGTATCTTGTTTCGATCGAAGATCCCCGCTCCCCGACGGCGCGGCGTCGCAAGGGAGGCGCGTCCGGCGGACAGCAGGTCATCAAAGCACCCATGCCAGGCAGGATCATTCGGCTTTTGGTTCAACCCGGCGACGAGGTCGCCGCGCACCAAGGCGTCATCGTCATCGAAGCCATGAAGATGCAAAACGAATTGAAGGCCACCCGCGCCGGAAAGGTCGCGGAAATCAAGACCGAAGCCGGAGCGACCGTCGCTGCAGGCGAAGTTCTGCTTGTGATCGAGTAGTCCCCAAAGAACTCAGTGCTGGTTGGAAGCGGTCGTCGCGTGCGCCGGCTTGGTCGATGCCAGAGCCTCGTCAATGATGTCGTAGAGCTTGGTGCGGTCCACAACTTCCACGAACGGCGGCGCATTTCCGCCTGTCCTGTTCGTTACAACCCAGATGGTCGGGGTGTGCTCGATGCCAATGCGCTGGCCCAAGGCATAATCCGCCTTAACATCAGCCGCAAGCTTGCCTTGCGGATCGACCATGAATGGGAACGCGACCTTATGATCGCTTGCAAACTTCTCAGTGAAACTGCGCAGATCGTCGGTGGTAGCGATGCTCGGCTGGTTGGCAAAGATCGCCTCGCGATAGTCGTCGCCCAGCTTCTTCGATTTGGAGTCGAACCAGCGCGCGTTCACCGCCGCCTGGAAGCTCCACACGTGAAAGGGCAGCGGGAAATCATGTTTGACCCAGGGAATGTCGTACTTGGCGGCGGCCTCTTTGAGCAGCGGATAGGCGCGCGCGCAATCGGGACATTCGAGGTCTTCAAACTCAAAAATTGCGACCCGGGCTCCGGCCGGCGGCCGCAGCAAAGATTTGTCTCCCACCGGGGTCGTGTTGCTCCCGGAAAACTGCGCCAGCGCCGGTGCCGGCGAGATCGCCGTCAGAGAGACGCCAAGAGCGGCGATCGCAAAAAGGACGCGATTACGTGGCAATGCAAACATAGACATTAGACTCCGCTAGTTCTTAAATTGTACCGAATCGCAACCGGCAGTAGTGACGGCGGGCCGTTCTATAGAACGAACTCCGAAAACGAGTCCCTGTGCAGTCGCTTGGAAGATAGAATGCGGGTGAGGGGTTTGCGATGCGCTATCTGAAAGTCGTTCTCTGGGTCGCTGTCGCCGTCGTGGTCTTGACGGCGGCACAGTTCGGCAGCGTCCACCTGCTCACCGCCAGGCCAGCTTCCTGGCTCTTTGACGCTTCGCTTGACTTCGGGCCCCCGCTGCTCTTTGCCGGCGACATTGTCCAGCTGTCGTTCAATCATGGCTCGCAGGCGCCGCTTCGCTACCAACCCAAGGCGCTCGCCGCCGGGGTCCTGACAAATATTCTTCTCTACGGAGTCATCGCCCTGATCGTGACCTGGCTCTTCTTTCCGCCACAGCGCGACCGCGCTCGCAGCTAGCGAAGCGAAGCAAAGGAAATAACGGCGCCCCCGGCGACGATCAGCGCGCCGCCAAGCAGAATCGGGCCCGTCGGCCTCTGCTGAAAGAATATCCAGTTGATCAATTGCGCCACGACGAAGAAGAAAACCACATACACGCCTAATAGCTTTCCAAAATCCCACGGTGGCGTATTCACTACATAGCCATAGCCAAACAAGACCACCGCGCCCAACGCGAAGAACACGACTCTGGTCGCAAGGGCCTGGGCGTGAAGTCCGCTGCGCACCAGCGCGTCCCCGCCGGCCTCCAGAACAGCGGCAAGAAGCAAAACCACCAAAGCGGCTCGGATGTTCATGAGCTGGATTCTAACGTCCAGCAATCAGGAAAAGATGAGGGTCCCGCTTCACCGCCTGAACTCATCGCCGGAACGCTCCCGCTCCTCACGTTGCCTGGCAATCCAGCGCTTCCAACGATAGTCGGCATAGAGGGATGCACCAACCACCGCCAATCCGGCAAGAATCAGGAGTATTTTCAAGTGTCAGCCCCTTCAGCAAGGGTAAAGCAATCGATGTCTGCATACCTTCCATGCAAAGCTGAAGAAGCCGAGAGCAACGACCACGGCCTCCGTGGTAAACATAATGCTGATGGGAACCGCAACCGCCAACCTGCGCCTCAGCAAGATTGCCCCGAATCTCGTGCAGTCCGAAATCCGCGCCATGACGATGGAGTGCGACCGCGTCGGCGGCGTCAATCTGGCCCAGGGAGTCTGCGACACCGACCTTCCCGCCTCGGTCGCCGAGGGCGCTCATCAGGCCATCCAGGACGGCTACAACATCTACACCAGGCTCGACGGCATCGCTCCGCTGCGTGACGCCATCGCAGACAAGCTCCGCCGCGACAATCACCTCACGGTAGATCCAAACTCCGAAGTCCTGGTGACCTCAGGCGCGACGGCCGGCTTTTATGCCGCCCTGATGGCCTTGCTCGATCCCGGCGACGAAGTCGTGCTCTTCGAACCCTTTTACGGCTATCACCTGAATACGCTGACCGCCCTGCGCATCGCGCCGGTCACTGTGCCGCTGGCCTGGGGCAGTTGGGCGCTCGATCTCGATCGTCTGCGAGCCGCAATCACCTCGAAGACTCGGGCAATCGTGGTGAATTCCCCTTCCAACCCCAGCGGCAAGGTCTTTTCGCGCGCCGAACTCGAAGCCATCGCCGCCGTCGCCGAAGAACACGACCTCTTTCTCTTTACCGACGAAATCTACGAGTATTTCGTCTTCGATGGGACCCAGCACATCAGCCCAGCCACGCTGCCCGGAATGGCCGGGCGCACGATCTCCATCTCTGGACTGTCCAAGACCTTTAGCATCACCGGCTGGCGCATCGGCTATCTCACCGCCAGCGCCCGCTGGATGCCGTCCATCGCCTATTTCCACGACCTCACCTACGTCTGCGCCCCGTCTCCCTTTCAATACGGCGCGGCAGCCGGCCTGCTGCAGCTTCCCGTCTCGTTCTACACCGGACTGGCTGCCGAATATCAGACAAAGCGCGACATGCTCTGCTCGGCGCTCGCCTCCGCCGGCCTGACGCCACATATTCCCGCCGGCGCCTACTACGTACTCGCCGACGTCTCGTCATTGCCTGGCGGTTCCGCGAAGGAAAAAGCCCGGACACTCCTGCGCGAACGCGGAGTCGCCGCCGTTGCCGGAACCGCGTTTTTTCACGAGGGCCGTGGCGAAGACCTGCTTCGCTTCTGTTTCGCCAAGCGCGACGAGGAGCTGCAACGTGCCTGCGACCTGCTCGAAGGCCGTCGCTGAGGGGCCCGCCAGTCGGATTCCCGTCGATTTTTGGCAACCTCAGCCGCTCGTTCCGATCTAACAGAGCAGGAACAAGTAATCTTGAGACAGATGAGAATCGGCAAATCCGGGCTTTTGGGGTATCTTCTTGCGTTTGTGGCCGCGACTGGTTCCGCTGCAAGCCCAAAGCGGCAATCAAAGCTCGGCGACCAATCAGTACTACGGCAGCGTGACTGCGGTCCCACCGACGGATTCGGTCCTGCCCCTGACCCTCGACGACGCCATCCGCCTAGGGCTCGAGAATAATCTCGCGCTCACCATAGCCCGAGACCAGCAGAAAACCGCCAGCGGCCAACGCCTGGAAGCGATGAACGCCCTGCTGCCCAACATCAACCTGCAAGGCCAGAACGGCGTGCACCAGTACAACCTCGCCGCCGAAGGCTTCCGGGGCCAGCTGATTTCGAGTTTTCCCGGGCTTCCTCCGGGTGGGATAACGATCGACTACGTGCCCACAGTGACCGTCACTCAGGGCCAGGTCAATCTCGACCAGACGCTCGTGAGCGTGCCGGCGATTGAGCAATATCGCGCCGCAAAACAGGGCGAGACCGCCGCTTTTTACAACATGCAGTCCTCCCGAGGCCTTGTGGTCTTAAACGTCGCGACGGCTTACCTGCAAGCGCTTGCGGCCAGTTCGCAGCTCGACTACGCCCGAGAGCTGCTCAAGACAGATGAGGTAGCGCTGAACCAGGCCGTCGCCCAGCATGAAGCTGGCACCGCCGCCAAGCTGGACGAGCTGCGCGCCCGCGTCGAGTACCAAAGCCAGCAGCAGGTGGTCATCGCGCAGGAGAATAGCTTCGAGAAGGCCAAGATCGCCCTGGAACGCGAGATTGGCCTCTCCGTGCTGCAGAAAATCCAGCTGACCGACTCCTCACCCTACGCCGAGCTCGAAGCCACCACTATCGATCAGGCCAAGCAGGAAGCTTACGCCAACCGGCAGGACTACCAGTCCATGATTCACCAGATTCGCCAGTCGCAGCTCGAGCTCGGCGCGGCCAAACACGAACGCCTGCCCGCCCTGACCTTCGGCGGCTTCTACGGGGTGCAGGGCATAACTGGCAGCGTCTATCATGGAGTCTTTTCCGCACAGGGCGAGCTCGAAGTCCCTCTCTTCCAGGAAGCGAAGTTCCGCGGCGACCGCCAGACCGCAAGCGCACAGCTCAACAGCCTCTATTCCCAGATGGCCGACCTGAAAGCGAAGATCGACCAGCAGCTCCGCGACAGCCTGCTCGACCTCATCACTCAGCAGCAACTCGTCCAGGTCGCGCACAGCAACCTTGACCTTGCCGCGACTGCGCTTGACCAGGCCAGCCAACGCTACCGCGCCGGAATCGACGACAACCTGCCGCTCGTCCAGGCCCAGTCCACACTAGCGGACGCACAATCGCAATACGTAAACACCGTCTACCAGTACAACCAGGCGAAAATTGGGCTCGCACGCAATCTGGGCCTGATTGACACGCAATATGCTGCATATCTGAAGGGCGCGCCGCCCAAAGGCACACCGCCGCTGCCAGTGCAGTAGATAAGCAGTCCAGTAGATAAGTTGGATACCGCGGCGCAGAACTCCTCCGAATTCGCCTTGAACTACGTAACGGATGCGGAGAGCGGTGTTAGCTTGGATTCACCGGTTCTCCATGCTTGCCCCTTTCCTCGCGTCGCTACGCTCCGATTTTCACTTCGCTCTGCGCCAGCTGCGCAAGTCTCCGGGCTTCGCGGCCGCGGCGGTTCTCACCCTTGCTCTCGGCATCGGCGCGACCACCGCCGTCTACAGCCTGGTCGACGGCGTTCTGTTGCGACCCCTGCCCCTCCCGCATCCTGAAAACCTCTTCGCGATCCATACGCAAGTTCAGCAGCCCGGCGGAGGACCGTGGGACGACGACACCTCTTATCCCGATTATCTCGACTGGGCCGCGCGGAACCATACCTTTACCGGGCTCGCGGCGGTCGACGTTTCCAGCCGCCTGGTCAGCCTTCCGAACGGATCGATTGGCCAGCTTCTGCCCGTCAACATTGTTTCCTCGAACTACTTCAATGTGCTCGGCGTGCAGCCCATCGCAGGGCGCAACTTTGCCCCGGACGAGGACCAGCCGGGCCGCCGCGTCGCCATCATCGGCTACGACTACTGGCTGCGTGTCTTCGCGCTGAATCCAAATGTCCTCGGTTCCACAATTCTCGTGAGCGACCGTGCCTACACCATCATTGGCGTCATGCCAAAAGGATTTATCGACCCGCGAGGCGCGGAGATCGCCGAGATCTGGACCTCATTTGCCTACCATGTCGAACGCGAGGGCCAGGACCGCAAGAATGGGATCGCCGCGATCATCGGCCGCCTCAAGCCCGGCGTCACGGCGGAGCAGGCCCGCGCCGATCTTTCCGCGATTCAGTCCTCGCTGGCGCAAAGCTATCCCGAGATTCGATACCGGAACGCGGCGACTGTGCAATCGAAGCTCGCCGACATTACTGGAGACATTCGCCCGGCGCTGTTGATGCTCATGGCTGCAGTCTTCGCTGTCCTATTGATCGTCTCCACCAACGTCGCCGGACTGATGCTCAGCCGCACCATGAAACGTCGCGGTGAGATGGCCTTGCGGACCGCCCTCGGAGCGTCGCAATGGCGTGTCTGGCGGCAGTTGCTCATCGAATCGCTCCTGCTCGGACTGCTCGGCGGAGTCTCCGGAGCCGCGCTCGCCTATCTCCTGCTGCATCTCACCTTGCCTCTGGTGCCCGAGGACATTCCCCGCATCGCCGAGGTCGCCATCAACGGGCGCGTACTCTGCTTCACGGTCTCCGTCTCGCTGGCCTGCGCCGTGCTCAGCAGCCTCTTTCCGGCATGGAAGCTGGCCTCGGCTCAGCCTATCGACGCCATGCGGGAGCAGAGCAAGGGCGCAACCTCGGGCCGCCGCGCGCATGGATTTCAGAACACGCTGGTCATCGTCCAGACCGCGCTTGGATTCGCCTTGCTCCTTGCCTCCGGCCTGCTGATCCGCGGCTTCCTCAATGTGCGCCACGCCGATACCGGATTCGACGCCGAGCATCTTTTCGAGTTCGACCTGCCGCTGACGGTAACTCGCTACCCCTACACCAAAAAAGTGGCCTTCTATAACGAGCTGCTTCCAAAGCTCGCCGCCCTGCCTGGAGTTCACAACGTCTCCGGCGGCTATCCGCTGCCGCTTCAAGGCTGGTATCCCGAGGTGCCGGTTGAGATCGAGGGCCGCGCCAATCCTCCGGACCAGCCGCTGGTCACGCGCGTTGGCCGGGTCGAGCCGGGATTCTTCGAAACCCTCAGCATTCCGCTATTGCGAGGACGCACCTTCACCGCAGCCGACAACGATGCGAAAACCCCCTATGTGGTGATCGTCAATCAGGCCTTTGTGAAGCGGTACTTCCCGAATGAAAACCCGGTCGGACAGCATATCCGGTCTGATCTGATCAATGCGGCGAATGACCCGAATGCCCTCGACTCCGAGATGAAGGATACACGCGAGATCGTCGGGGTGGTCGGAGACACGCTGCAAAGTTCGCTGATCGAACCCCCTGAACCCCTGGTCTTCTTCCCCTATGCGCAGGCCTCGACGTATATGCGGCCTCAGGTAGTCATGCGCGTCTCTGGGGATCCGATGGCTTATGAAAAATCGGTGCAGGCCGTAGTTTCCTCGATCGATCCGCTCCTCTTCCTCTTCGGCCAGCAAAGCGTGAGCATGCAGATCGCCAGTGTCTCCGGTAGCCAGCGTTTTGAAACCGTTCTAGTGAGCGCTTTTGCCGCGATGGCCCTATGCCTGACGGCGATGGGACTATACGCCACGCTGGCTGCCATGGTCGCCGCCCGCACCCGGGAGATCGGACTACGCATGGCCCTGGGATCGGACCGCAGCGGCGTCGCAATGCTGGTGCTCGGCCGTGCCGCCGCTCTGCTGCTGGTTGGCTTGGTTCTTGGCGGAGCAGCCACTATCACCACGTCGCGACTGCTGGCTACATCCGACTGGCTGCGCCCGCTGTTATTTGGCGTCACCTGGTTCGAACCGGGGACTTACTCCGCCATCTTGGCCGTGCTCGGAGCCACTTCGATAGCCGCGTGCCTGGTTCCAACATGGAATGCGGTCCGCGTCGACCCGATGCACGTGCTTCGCGACGAGTAGACCGACGCCAACCACTCCGGCTCGTGATCAGCCGGTACGCTTGTGCGCCCGCCATTCTTCCGCCGTGATCTCCCAAATCTCCGTCGGCCACGTTCCCGAGACGAATTCATGATTCTCGACCGCCACCACGCGCATACCCTGCCGCTCGGAGATGCGCCTCGAGGCCACGTTGTCGATCGCCTTCGGAATTCGCATCACCGGGAAACCCAGCGTGTCGAACCAGTAGTCGGTCACCGCAACGCTCGCCTCGGTCATCAGGCCTCGACCCTGCCACGGCAAACCTGTCCAGAATCCCCGATTGACCTCGCCCTTCAAAACACCAATGCTTCCCACCATCTGCGCCGGATTTTCTTTCAGACGCAGAGCCCAGTGCCAGGCGTCGCCGCGCTCCATCGCTGGAAGCGCAGCTTCGCGCAGGAAGGTCACAGCACCATCCGGCGGATAGGGCCACGGAACGGCTTTGGTGAGATAACGCACAATCTCCCAATGCGGAAAGAGCGCCTGGATCTGCTCGGCATCGGCAAGCTCGAGCGGCTTAAGCAGCAGGCGGGCAGTCTCCAGTTCCGGAGTCATGTCCCATCTTAGAACGGCGCCCCGACATCCTACTTACCGATGCAGAAGGTCGAGAAGATCTGATTGAGGATGTCATCGGGAGTGGTTTGACCGGTGAGCGCATCGAGGTTGCGAAGCGCCGCATAGAGATCGAGCATCACCATCTCGTGAGGGATTCGCTGCGCTGTGGACTCCGTCGCTGCGCGCAGGGATTGGATCGCTTCGGAGATCGCCTGGTGCTGGCGCAAATTGGTGAGCATGCCCGATTGCTCTGCGGCGCCGGGAGCGCAAGTGACAGCCAAAACCGCCTCCCGCAGCCCATCGATCCCTTCGCCGGTCTTTGCTGAGACATGGATCGCCTGCCCAGGCAAATCTTCAGTTGGACTTGTCGGAGAGGCCACAAGATCGATCTTGTTCAAGACGGTAATGTGCCGCCGGCCCTCAAGACTGCGAATCAGCAGGTCTTCATGAACAAAAGACTCGGCCGTCGCGTCGAGGACGATGAGCACAAGATCGGCGTCCGCCAGCGTCTCGCGAGTCTTCTGAATGCCAATACTCTCGGCTTCGTCGGTAGACTCGCGCAAGCCCGCAGTATCGACCAGGTTCACCGGAATGCCACCAATGGAGATTTGTTCGGTGACCAGATCGCGCGTGGTTCCCGGAGTTGCCGTGACGATGGCTCTTTCGCGTTCCACAAGGCGATTGAAGAGCGAGGACTTGCCGACATTGGGCTGCCCGACGATCGCGAGCGTGAGTCCGCTGCGGACAATCCGGCCCCGGGCGAACGATGCCTCGACTGGCGTGAGTTGTGCGCAGATCGCCCCGATGCGGTCGAGTATCGCGGCGTTCGGCATAACGTCGATGTCGTCTTCCGCGAAATCGATCCCGGCCTCCAATGTAGCGATCAGCGAAATCAGCGCGTCCTTTGCCGGTTGGACGCGACGCGAGAGCGCGCCTCCCAGCTGGCTCGCGGCGACCCTGGCTTGATAAACCGTCTGCGCCTCGATCAGGTCGCGAACAGCCTCGGCCTGAGTCAGATCGATGCGGCCGCAAAGAAAAGCCCGCTGCGTGAATTCGCCCGGCTCCGCAAGTCGCGCGCCGCGCTGGATCGCCTGCCGCAGGAGCAGGTCGAGGACCACCGGCGAACCGTGCGCCGCTATTTCGACGATGTCTTCTCCTGTGTAGGAGTTGGGAGCGCTGAAGAAGGTGACGATGGCTTCGTCGATACGACCCCCGCTCGCAGAGCCAGAATCCAGTATCTCCGCGAAGCGCGCCTGGGCATGGGCCAATGGGCTTCCGAGACTCAACATCGGCGCGACGATGGAAACGGCGTCAGGCCCAGACAGGCGAACGATGCCTATACCTCCGCGGCCAGGCGGAGTCGAGACGGCAACGATCGTTTCTGTGCCGATCTGGGATTGTTGCACGCGTCTTAGTTTAGGGGATTATGCGGCCGGGATGCTTGTCTGCGCCGCCCCCAAGTTCAGGGCTAGCATCAGTATTCATGAGAATGCCAACCACCGGCGAGTGCGGCTTTCATTGCCGGCACAAGCTCGCATGCGGCGTCCATCTTCGAAACGTAACCACGCGCGCCCACTCTTCGAGCTTCGTTGACCAACTCCTCATTCCGGGACTGGGTCAAGAACACAATTCTCGAATCCGGAGACAGCTTTGCAATCTCCCGAGCGGCCTCGAATCCGTTCACTTCGGGCAGCCCGATATCCAGCAGAACTATGTCGGGGCGTAGCTCTGCGCTCATTTCGATGGCGTCCAGACCGTCTGAACCTTCGCCCACAATCTCGAACTCAGGATGTTCCTTCAGCAGTGAGACCACACAATAACGCCAAAACTCATAATCATCTACGATCAAAATCCGCACAGATGCCAATTACCAAATCCCTTTCTGAAGCCACGCTCTGCGGGAGCTACCGGTCCCGCTCCAGGCTCGACTTCGCAAACCTTAAGCGTGACATAAACTAAGGCTCTGGTCGTTGCTCAAGCGCAAGGAAGGAAAAGAAATTTCGCGAAGTAAATCGATTGGTCAGGCTCTCAACGAAGGAGGGCTTGCGGCGAGCGGAGCACGATCTTGCCACGCGTCTTCACTAGAATCCCCTCCCGCTGCCACTCATTTAAGAAGCGGCTCGCGGTAAAGACTGTGACATTGGCTTCATCGGCTAGGTCTTCATTTCGAACGGCCAGTTCAACGCCTTCCTCAACCTTGTGACCCATCCCGCCGGCCATGGCTCCAAGCACCAAAGCGAGCCGTTGACGCGCCGTCTGACTGGTCGTCGAAACATGGGATACCTGGTACAGGCAAATGTAATCGAACGCCACCGTTAATGCATTGTCGAGTATCCGGGGACAACTCGCCGCGAAGGAACGGATCGCAGAGCGACGCCAGACCAGAACCACGCTCGGTTTCACTGCTTCGGCGCTCAAAAGATAATTAGCCTGTTCCGGCAATATTGTCGCCAGGCCGCATATCTCGCCCGGGTGAATCCATCGAAGGGTCAGCTTCCGGCCTGCAATTGTCGTACAAGAGAAGCGGGCGCGGCCTTGAGCAACTAGAGCGAGAGTGTCTGCAGGAAACCCCTGCCGAGTCATCACCGAACCGGGCTCAAATCTCTTTACGGTGGCGGTCTCGAACAACGCCGTACGCTCGGAGGGTGTAAGCCCCTCCAGGAATCTCGGCGCTAGCCCCCTCAGGAGAGCCACGGCCTCGGCGTGAGTCATAGTCGATCCTCACCCAGCGCCCAATAGAGCGCCGATTGTTCCTCTTTGAGAAGCCGTTCGCACCTGCTGCTGTTCTGATTGAGGACGACGTCACGCCTTTAGTCTACTCGCGGCGCGATGGCCGGCGGTCCGCAGATCCTCGACCCGAGCGGCGATCGCCATATCCACGACCCGAATCGCGGAAGCCAGAGCCACGGCGGCCGGCTTCGGCGGCTGCCCGGGCAAGTGGGGAGCCCTTTGGATACGCAACGACATAGCGGCCCAGACCTTCACCGCTGCTCGCGGTCTCGACATCGTCAAAGGCCTTCAGAGCGAGATGCAGCATCCGACGTTCGCGCGAGCTCATCGGCGCAAAGCTGAAAGGCTGACCGGTCTTGCGGACGCTCTCCGCCGCCGTCTCAGCAGTGAGCTTAAGTTCCCTGGCGCGCAATGCTTTGAACTGGTTGGCATCGAAAGAGACTTTGTCGTGCTCCTCGGGCTCAAGGCGGATGATCTTGGCGGCCACATGCTCCAGCGCGCGTAGTACCTCGCCGCCGCGTTCGGTGACCAGCACGGCATCGGGTCCGGCGAGTTCAACATAGATTTCGCGGGCCTCGAGACCATCCGGGTCGGCGGCGCCGCTGCCGGCGGTGATCCGGTACTTCACACGAAGTCCCCCCGTCTTCACCAGTGTCTGGAGAAAGCCGGCGATCTTTGTAGCGGCTGCTGCATGGTCTTCGATTGGCATCGTTCTTGCAGTCCTTTTTGCGGGTTTGTTAGCCCTCAATCGTTCGCGTTATTATTTCGAGGCTTCCGCAGCCGTGATACATCACATACGGGCAGCCATTCGTCTTGTTGAGACGCTTTCCTCTCTAGGAAAGCTCATCGTCTCGCCGGTACAGGTTTGCCCAGCCGTTTCGCGGCGCGCTTGGCGGCGATCTCGTGCATCTCTCGTCCAAGTTTGGTGCGGTTCATAACCATCTGCTGGACAATATTGACGATGTTGCCGCAAGCCCAGTAGAGCGCGAGCCCCGAGGCAACGCTCCAGGTCATAAAGCCGAAGACCGCCGGCATGGTAAAAGCCATCATCCGCTGCTGCGCGGGATCGACGCCGGGCGAAGGAGTCAGGTACTGCACCAGAAACATCGAAACAATAAAGAAGATCGGCAGGATATGCAGCGGGTCCGGCGAAGCCAGGTCAGGCAGCCACAGCCAGTGCGCCTGGCGCAGCTCGAATACATTCGAAAGCATGTTGTAGAAGCCGTAGAGCAAAGGCCACTGGATCAGCATCGGCAGGCAGCCGCCGAACATGTTCGCGCCCTCCTTTTTCTGCAGGGCGAAGATCTCCTGATTCATCTCCGCGCGACGCGGATCGGTCGTCTTGTACTTCTTGTAGCGTTCCTTGATCGCCTCCATCTGCGGCTGGATGCGCTGCATCTTCAGCGCCGACTTCATCATGGTGATGCGCGTGGGCAGCATCGCCAGGTTGATCACCAGCGTGAGCAGCAGAATCGCCCATCCCCAGTTGGCGACGATGTGCTCGTACATCCAGTGCAGGATCAGGAACAGCGGTTCAGAGATGAACCTCATCCAGCCGAAGCTGACGATCGGCTCGATATCCGGGCCATTGGCTTTGCCGTCATCACCCGTAGCCTTGACGCTCTTGAGCACGTCGATCAGCTTGGGGCCTGCGTAGAGCCGCGTTGAAGTCGTACCGCCAACCAGTCCGACGGCTGCGCCAAGCACCGGAGCGCGATCGATCGCATTTGGATCGGGTTTCTTCAAGTTACGCGGGACAATGACCTCATTGTGCATCTGCAGGGCTGTTACTTGCTGTGGCGCATCCGGCAGGAAGATCGCAGCAAAGTAGAGGTCGCTGACCCCGGCCCAGTCGAAGGGTCCGTTCAGCGTCGCTCCGCCGACAACTTTCTTGTAGGCATCGGAAGTCGCCTTACCCGATTGCATCGAGTTGAAGGTTGACTTCGCGTATTGCGGCAAAGTGTCCTGATCGCCGAAGCCCGAGGGCCACGATAATAGCGCGGTGACCGGCGCGCCATTCTGCTCGACCGAAGTCTCTGCGTGGATCACATAACTCGTGTCGAAAGTAAATGTCTTGCGTGCGGTGATGCTCCCGTCCGACCACGTATAAGTCAGAGTAGAGGGAGCGATCACATCGCCGGTCGCCGTTGGAACGAAGAGCGCCTGCGAAAGCTTCTCGCGCAACCCCGCGTCGTACGTGAAAAGCGATAGCGGATAGCCGAACTGCGCCGCAGCCTGCTTGTTCACCAGGTCCAGCGGCTTGCCATCGGCGTCTTTGTATTTCTTGAGGATCCAGGAAGTGACCTGGGCGCCGCGATTGGAGAACTGAATGCGATAAAGTTCGTTCTCGATGATCGTCGGAGATTCGGTCGTCGCCTGCACAGCGTTCGCCTGCACAGACCTCGCGCCGGCAGGTGCTGCAGCGGCCGCGGCGGTCGAACTTGCAGGAGCCGCCGTCGCGCTCGCTTGCTGCTGTTGCTGAGTCTGGGGCTTGGTCTCAGGAGTCGTCTTGGGCTTGAAATACTGCAAGCCAAAAAACATCACAATGAAAATGGCTGTGAAGGCAAGCATGGTCTTCGAGTCCTGCCCACCGCCCTGTTGATTCGGGTTCTTAATTTCTGGCAAAAGATATTCCTATCGACGTTCGTCGGGGAGGTCCGCCGGCGGCGGCAGCGAGGCCGCACGGTCCGCAAACACTCCTTCTTCTATCGTAACTGGCGGGGGCGAACTCTGCATGGGCGCAGCCGCCGAGAGTGACTGCGAGAGAGCTAGAGGCAAAGGCACAGGATCGAACTCCGGCGCATGAAATGGATGACACTTTGAGATACGTCGCAGCGCCAGCCAGGTTCCTCGAAAGAAGCCGTGATACTCGATTGCCAGTGCAGCATACTCCGAGCAACTGGGCTGGAACCGGCACGCACCCGCGCTTCCGCTGACCGCGTGAAGCAACGGCGATAGTGTTCGCTTATAAGCAGATAGGAGCGCGCGGCCAACACTGCCGCGAACCGGCCGGGAATGACCGACACTGTCGATCACGACGTGACCTGCGATTCCTGTGGTGTGCGGTTGACCTTGCCCTTGTCGATAGCGCTTTGGATAGTAGTAAAGATGCGCACCACTTCGCTCTCGAGTTTGGCAAACTCAAGCGTCAGCACCGAGCGGCGCGGGTGCACAACGATATCCACGTCGGCGCTCACAAGCTCCGCCCTGCGCCTCACGATCTCCCGCATGCGCCGCTTGATGCGATTACGCTCGACGGCCTTGCCCAGCACCTTGCCCGCAGTGAGGCCAATGCGCGGACCCGGCGGCGTCGGCGATCCCACTCCGCGCAAGGCATAGAAATAGCTCATCGAAGCAGAGAAGTTCTTGCGCCCCTCGCGATATACACGCTGGTAGTCAGCATGCTTTCGCAGGCGATGGTCCGCCGCGGGCGAACCGGGCACGATCCTGGATGAGATTCCGGCCACATCTTTATTGTGCCGCAAGAGCGACAGGACGCGCGGCGACACGATTACGCACGCCGACTCATGAGGCCGAGTCCGCCGATTGTGAAACAGGCCCAGAATGTTTGGGACGAAAGCTGAATGGACAACCATCACGCGCCGCCGAAGACTCGGCAGCAGATCGCGGACTTAGTCGCGGTAACCCGCGCTGACGGAAACGCGATGGCGGCCCTTGGCCCGGCGGCGGGACAATACTGCGGCGCCGCTTTTGGTCTTCATACGGACCCGGAAGCCGTGGGTCTTTGACCGGTGACGGCGGTTGGGTTGAAATGTGCGCTTCGGCATGGAAGTGCGCTCCTCTGGTAACTCTCTTTGGGGTAATTTATCGCGGCTTGTGCCAGCGACTTTGTTCACTCATATTCGAGAACTTCAGTATAAACGATCGCCGGAATTGCCGCAAAAATGTCGGGGCTCTTCAAGTTTTCACTGCTACTGGTGCAACTCAAAAATAAAAGAAATTTTTGCGTGAAAGACTCGTTACGGGCGTCTTGCAATCATGCTACTATCGCTTTCGTTCAAGAGAGAAATCTGCACGTCAGGCTGTCTCTTTGCCGATCGATTGAAAGCAACCCGACCTCAGCAGTCGGGTGCAAGCTCCGAGCACACGAGAGAACCACGGCACACCCGGCGCGCTCCCCGCCTGGCGGTTTGTCGCATTTGCTCTCGCTTTTTCGCACGGAGTACCGATAGGTGGCGGCCTTGAGCAAGGAAGTGTAATGTCATTCGCACCCACGCCCGCAGTCGCACCGAACCCCTGGGTCAGAATCCTCGGGGCACTCGAGAAGAAAGTCACCCGCCACTCGTTCGACGCCTGCCTGAAGCCGACGCGCTTTAGCCACGCCAATGGCACGACACTCTACGTGCGCGTGCCAAACACTGATATTCAGCAGGACTGCGACCGCTATTGCGACATCATCCAGGAAGCGATGGAATCGCTCGAGATGGAGTTCGAAGAGGTCAAGTTCGTGACTCCCGAACAGGACCCGGCAGCCGCGCGTGTGCGCGAGGATGGAGGCTTTGCGCCGCTGCCCGCCCATGCGGCGAACGCTCCACAGAACGGCCATCAGCCCGGCCATCAGAATGGCCAGCGCAGCCATGGCAGTCGACCCGCCGTGCCCGCCCAGCAAGCGCGCTTCGACTGGACCTCGGCCGCGCAACTCAATCCGCGCTACACCTTCGATGCCTTCGTCATCGGCAACGGGAACCAGTTCGCCCGCGCCGCGGCCGGCGCTGTCGCCGAGCGGCCATCGAAGGCCTACAACCCGCTCTTCCTCTACAGCGGCACCGGCATGGGCAAGACCCACCTAATGCACGCCATCGGTCACGAGATGAAGCTGCGCCAGCCGCAGTCCTCCATCTGCTACGTCTCGAGCGAGAAGTTCACCAACGAGATGATCAACTCGCTCCGCAACGACCGCATGACCAGCTTCCGCGACAAGTTCCGTTCGGTTGATCTTCTGCTGATTGACGACATTCAGTTCCTGGCGCAGAAGGAGCGTACGCAGGAGGAGTTCTTCCATACTTTCAACGCCCTGCACGAGAGCATGAAGCAGATCGTGATCGCCTCAGACCGTCCCCCGAAGGAACTGCCTGAGATCGAGGACCGTCTGCGCAGCCGCTTCGAGTGGGGACTGATCGCCGACATTCAGCCGCCCGACCTCGAAACCAAAGTCGCGATCCTGCAGAAGAAAGCCGAGAGCGAGCAGACCACGCTGCCCATCGACGTCGCGCTGTTCATCGCATCGAATGTGAGGACCAACGTGCGCGAGCTCGAAGGCGCGCTGGTGCGCCTGATCGCCTGGTGTGGCCTGAATGGCATGGAGATCACGCTTGCCACCACGCAGCAGTGCCTCAAGGCCTTCATCGACACTCAGGTGCGCAAGATCACCATCGAGTCAATCCAGCGCGCCGTCGCCGAGCAGTTCGGCATGAGGGTTGCGGAACTGAAACAGAAAAACAACTCCCGCTCGGTGGTCGTCCCGCGCCAGATCGCCATGTATCTCGCCAAACAAATGACCGAAGCCTCGCTGCCCGAAATCGGACGACAGTTCGGCGGCAAACACCACACTACGGTGATGCACTCAATCGGCAAGATCGATGAGATGAAGCGGAACGACAAGGACCTGAACCGTACGCTCACCAAATTGACCGAGACGCTGAACGGATAGAGGGCTGCTAAACACCGACACTCGCATCGGGTTTTGCCGCGTGCGATGGAAACACCACCAGCGACACAACAAGGGCCACAGTAACTCCGATGCCGACCTCTAGAAATCTCCCCAGCGCGACCCGGCTCGGAGGAGCATCGAGTGGCACGAGAACGATAATGCTCAGTGTCGCTGCGGCGAGGCGTCCAGCCTTGTCAAACTGCAAAGCGCTGCACGCGAAGACGCAGAGCGCCACCGAAACGCCGTAGAGAATGTAGTGGCCGTGCCATGCGTAAAAGGTCACCCAGCCCAGAAGAGCGCCAGCGGCCGTGCCAAGTACGCGGTCGCGACACGAGGCGAACGTCAGTGTGCTGTCCCAGCCCATGACCACGATCGCGGAAACGGCGGCCCAATAGGCGTGTGGCAACTTAAAGAGATTTGCCAGCCACAGGGAAATTATGGCTGCGAGTCCCGCTTTCGAAGAGCCGATGGCCTTTTTGCCGACCTCGTTCTGGCGCCACCAGCTGGAAACAGCGGCCTGCGGAGACTCTGCGTTCGGCGACATGACTTTGCCCTCACCAGTTCAGTTATTCGCTCACGATCTTATCCTTATCCTTGCAGCGAGGGTTTCGACACCGCCGACTTGCCCACCGAACTGGTGAGCGTTCTCGACAGCCATTGCTTTCTCTCATCCGGCGAAAACCGCTCAATCGCATACCGCAGCGTAGTCCGCGGCATCTTCGCCGCGTTCTTCTCCAGAAACCGCACCAGTTCCGGTCGCGAAACCTTCCCCGCCTCGCGCAGTATCCATCCCGCTGCCTTATGAATCAGTGGCTCTTTATCGCCAAATAGCTTGCGGGCAATGCGGAAAGTATCTTTCAACTCCCCATGCCTCACCAAACCGAGAGTCGCCACCATGGCGATCCGCCGCTCCCAGATCATCGGCGAGGCTGCGAGCTCATCCAGGATGCCACGCGGCCGCGTTAGAAGGTGCTTTCCGACAATGTACGGGGCCGAAGTGTCCACCAGGTCCCAGTTGTTCGCTCTGTGCGTGTTTTGCAGGTAAAACTCAAAGATCTCCTGTCGGCGCTCCTCGTCGCCGCGCTCATATTGCGCCACCAGAATCTCCAGGGCCGCAAAGCGATGCTCGTGGATTGGCGAAGCCAGCACCTTGGCCAACTCCGATAGTGTCAGATGGGTATGACCAAGCGCGATCTTGCGTCCCACAGGTACGGTGATACCCAGGAAGACGTCGCCTTCACCATATTCGCCAGGCCCAGTCTTGAAGAACCATGCGAGATTCCGCGCCTTGCGTTCGTCGGCTACGCATTCAAGCTCGCGCAACAAGTCGAGACGCGAGGTCTTCTTCAATACGATCTTCTTCGCGATAGCCATAAGCCAAAATCAGCGTCTCTCTTCTTGTCTCACACCTTCAACGGCGACTCTGAGGAAACTTCGGAAAAGGCATCTCGTGTGGAAACCGACTCTTCACGGAATGTCCGTCACTCTTCGCTCGAACCGTGCTTTCCACTTCGACCGATATCTTTCCACACAGAGCGTAGCCGAGCGCCTGTGCGGATTTCGGCAAACCGGGGACTGCGGCCTGAGACCGATGCCTCTTTTCCTGCTTGTGCTTTTTCCAGGAGCGGGTTTTCTAAAACGCGGACGCTGCAAATACCCACTCCAGCAAGGCCTCGGACGCAATTCCCACATATCCACTCCGAACTACTACTGCTACTGAGTTAATTAAGAATAATCAGTAGGAGAAGCAGTAGCGACGATCAGCGCCCAGTGTCCGCGAAGTAGCCGGAGGCATACTGACGCGGTAGCCGAAAATTACCCTGCTTGCCGCTCCCACGGCATATTCCACTGGATTGCCGAGTTTTCCGCAGCGCGGGCGGTGCAAATTCTCACTAGAATGGATGCCAGATCACATCCGCCGCAAACAGCGCTGTGCCTTGGGGCATCGAGTGGTGTACATTGTGGCAAAACCATAAAGGGGGCGATGCAGATATGCCAGGCTTAGAGGTGGAGCAGGAGAAGCCGGTCGTGACCAGCGGAGCCATGGAGATCACCGTCAGCCGCGCCGAATTGTTGCGCGAGCTGACCGCAACGCAAAGCGTCGTCGAACGCAAGACAACCATCCCGATTTTGTCGAACTTTCTCATCGAGGCGGCCGACGACCATCTCACCATCACCGCGACCGACCTCGACCAAAGCATCAAGACCTCCTGCGCGGCCAAAGTCAAGAAACCCGGCGCCTGCACCATTCCCGCGCGTAAGCTTTACGACTACATTAAACTTCTCGGCGACGGCGACATCTCGATCAAGCTCATGGACAACCATTGGGTCCAGATCCGCTCCGGCCGGTCGAACACCAAGATGGTCGGCATGGCGCGCGCCAACTTCCCCCAGGTTCCGGCCTTCCCTGAAGCTGGCCTGATGAAGCTGTCATCAGCGTCTCTGAAGAACATGATCGGCAAGACAATCTTCGCAATCTCAAACGAGGAGTCGCGCTATACCCTCAACGGCGCACTGCTGATCCTCAAGGCCGAGAGTCTCGCGATGGTCGCGACCGACGGTCACCGGTTGGCGCATATCGAGAAGTCCGGCGAGACACTCACGAATATCAGCGGCGAGAAAAGGACCCTCATCCCCCGCAAAGCCTTATCGGAGCTCCAATCGCTGCTCTCGAACAGCGACGCCGAACAGATCGACTTTGCCGATGACGATCACACGCTGTTCTTCCGCGTCGGCCATCGCACCCTTACCTCGCGTAAGCTCACGGGACAATTCCCCAACTACGAAGCCGTGCTGCCGCGCGACAACAAGAAGTTCATCGTCGTCCGCAGCGAAGATCTCATGGCTTCGATCCAGCGCGTCGCCCAGTTCGCCGACGAACGCTCGGGCGCCGTCAAAATGCGCCTCGAGCAAAACGAGCTAAAGATTTCTTCGTCTTCGACCGACTCCGGCGAGTCCGAAGACACGATCGAGACGCCTTACAGCTTCGATGCGATCGTGGTGGGCTTCAACTCTTCCTACCTGATTGACTTTCTCAAAGCGGTCGGCAGCGCGGGCGAGGTACGGCTTGAGTTCAAAGACGCGCAGTCGGCCGGGCAGGTCAGGCCCGAAGACGCCGACGAAGAATACCGCTACCGTTACATCATCATGCCGATGAGAATTTGAGCGTATCAACCTGCCAAGGTAAGAAAAGGACCCCACTGCGGGTCCTTTTTAATCGACTTCGCACCACCGCAAAAGGCTTTCACTCGCCCCCGCTACCCGGCGCGGATACAATAGAGTCTAAGACACGCAGATGCGACTGCATGAAAGTGGACCGTCCCTGCTCGGGCGGCGCGATTAGGGCGTTGGCATTCAGTTTGAGGGATGGATTTGAAGTCAAGCAGCTTAGAGATTTGCAGGCATCAGGCATGCCTGGTTCCAGATTTGGTTCTACGCAAGGGGTCGGAAGTTAATCTCTCCGCAAGCCGCATTCGCAGCGCCTTCCCCAGCTCCATTCTACGGTCGATGCTCTTGGCCTTATTTGTTCTCACATCTCTCCAGGCCGCACACAGCCAGCAGGCGGAACGGGTCCCCACGCGCATCGCATTGAATACCTCCGGCGCCGAGGGGCTGGCGCGGAACGCAGCCACCTTTACCGTGCAGGTAACCGGCGCGGACGGGAAGAGCTCCGATGCAGCCACTTCAGCGCCCACCGGCAGCGTAAGCTTCATGAACGGGGAACACTCGATCGGCGCCGCGTTTCTTGACGACCAGGGCCGCGCTGCGTTGACCGTCGCTGCCTTGCCCGCCGGCGAACAGAAGATTACCGCGGTCTATCAGGGCGACGACAATTTCGAGGCGGCCAGCTCGACCCCCGCGGTATTAACTGCGGAAGCAACAGGGGTTCCCGGGTTTACTCTCAGCGCCAGCAACACCTCGCTCTCGGTCGTCGCCGGTAACTCCGTGTCGACGGTGATCACCGCGACGCCCCAGAACGGCTTCAACCAGGGAATCTCACTGTCATGCTCGGGTGTTCCCTACGCCACCGTGGACTGCGTCTTCGCGCCCGCCCAGGTCACCCCAGGCCCTCCGACCGCAGCCAATCCAAACGGGATACCAGTGATCAGTACCCTGAGCATTCAGACCACCGCTTACTCCGGCGGTGAGCTCCGCGAGCCCGGATTCCGCCGTCCAGGCCTCGCCGGCAGCCACGATACCTTCTACGCGATCACGGTGCCCGGAATCTTCGCCCTCACTGGATTAGGCCTGACGCGCAAGCGCCGGGGCCAAGGCAAGGGCCCAGGCAGGGCAAATGGCTCGGCGAAGATGATCGCGATCCTCTTCCTGCTGGTCGCCAGTGGCATGGGCCTGAGCTCCTGCTCGCAGCGCTACCACTACTTCCACCGCCCTCCAGAGGGCAATCCCGGAACTCCCCCCGGGACATACACCGTTGTGATTACGGGAATTACCGGGACAGGCAGCAGCTTGTCCACCGCAAGCGTGCAGATAACGATGGTAGTCAAGAGCAGCTAGCCGGACGATCCCCAATTCCCAACCCATCCTTTTCATGCGCACAGGGGGAAAAGGCGGGGTGGGGTCATACGCTACTCGTCCGAATCGCCTTTTTGCGGACCAGCCTCAGGTTCCCGCTTGGCCAGCTGTTCCAACTGGTTGCGCCAATCGAGCGTCGCCAGGAACCCACGCGACTCGCGCCAGTTTTCCTCGACCACCACAAACAGCTCCAGAAAAACCCGCGTGCCCAGCAGCGACTCAATCTCCCTGCGCGCGTCAGTGCCGATGGCCTTAAGCTTGGCTCCGCCCTTGCCGATCAGGATGGCCTTCTGCCCCTCGCGCTCGCAGTAGATCGCGGCGGCAATCTTCGTCACCGGAAGCTTCGGCGGCAGCTGCCCGGCTTTGAGCGGCCTGGGATTCTTCGGCGGAGGCGGCGGTTCCTCAAACTTCTCGACCACGACGGCTGAGGCGTAAGGCACCTCCTCTCCGGTCTCGAGCAAGATCTTCTCCCGAATCAACTCAGCCACCATAAAGCGCTCCGGCTGGTCGGTGAACTGGTCTTTCGGGAAATACCGCTCGCCGACCGGCAAGTGCTCGATCAACTTGTCGATCAGGATGTCGAGTCCCTTGCGCTTGGTCGCCGAGATCGGGATCACTTCGGTAAAAGCATGCTGCGCGCTGAGCTGAGCGATCAGCGGAGCCAGCTTTTCGCTTGTAATCAGGTCGATCTTGTTGATGAGCAGGAAAACCGGGCAGTCGAGCTTGCGAACCAGGCGAAAGACAAACTCGTCCTCTTCACGCTCCTTCTGCGACTTCGTGAATTGGCTTTTGTTTTCCTTATGGGTGAAAGCGGTGGGCTTCCCCCCACCCAAACCCTCGGCCTCATCAGAGGGCTTTAGCCTTGGTGGCGGCGCAAGGTCGTAGTTCCGCGTCGCATCGACGATCAACACGACGACGTCGCGGGTCTCGAGCGCATCGTAGACCTCTTGCATCATGCGCTTGTCGAGCAGCGTGCCTGGTGTGTGAACTCCCGGAGTATCAACAAACACAATCTGCGCCGCCTGGCGCTTGCCCTTTTTTGCCGGAACGTCATAAATGCCGTGAATGCGAGTGCGCGTCGTCTGCGCCTTCGGCGTGACGATGGCCACCTTTTCGCCGATCAGCGCGTTGAGGAGCGTCGACTTGCCCGCGTTGGGCCTGCCTAGGATAGATACGAATCCAGATTTCAAAAGAGAATGCCCTCATCGCGGATGTCAAATCCGCGTTCATCCTATTAGAGCAGTTACGACGATGAGGGTGACGAGATAAGCCACGTTTGACTTTTGGCTTGACGGCCGGGCGAGTTCGCTCAATCCGTAATTGTTACGCGATTCTGACGCCCATCGAAGTTAATGATCCAGTTTCGCAGGATGTCTCTACCAATCAATATCGCGTAATATCGCTCCTTCGCGAAATCCGCTGGGACGATGCGAATGGGGTCAAATGATCGCAGATCAGTACCAGGAAAACTAACAGCACCCGCGTGCTCCCCACAGCGATGCGTGGCGCCAATTGCTGTTATTTCGCTTCCCTCGCTCGTTTGAAAGAGCTTGCAGTGTTTGGCAAACACCTTGCTTATCACGGTCACGGACGCACCAGTGTCCAGAAGAGCTCTCATTTTCAGCGGTTTTGGATATTCGAGGCCGACGGCTCGCCCAGCCTCAATTACCTCATGGGAATTCATTACTATTACGTCAATGCATGGGCCTGGGTCATTCTGATCAAACGGGTCCCACTTGATGTCAACCCGAGCCATGCTATGAAACGAGGTACACCGGCTCAGTGCTCCACACCTGCTTCACCAGAAAGCCTCGACTCACACCAAACCTCTGCAGGCCGGCCCTAAGAGCCTCTGCATACGAACCAAAGAATCCCGCTATAACGTCATCCTGAATCGCAACATAAGCGCCTGAATGCGACCGCAGCCATTCATGGCGATGCTGCTCGAATACCTTGAGCTCAGCCGAGAATGAGCCGGGATGCGTCATTTCAACCCTCTCGAACGAATCTTAATACCTTATTCGCTTGCATCGCGTTATTACGTTATTGCATTTTAACGTGATAATGCAACAATTCTAAAATGCTGTCAATGGAAATCTGAATCGTGAGCCCGAGAGAAAAACACATTCCGGATGATGCTCAGCGGACGACCGTCGGTCTTACCGCCGAGGATAGGGCGGCGATACGTTGGATCAGTGAGGTCCGCAAAGCGAAGAAAGACAAGCGTACGACGACTAACGATGTCCTCATAGATGCGCTGTGGTATTTCCTGGAGAAGACCGAAGGCAAGACAAAAGAAGAAATCCATGCCACGCTGCCGAGTGTGCTTGTCGAGGATCGCTCGCAGAACAAGGTAACCGAAATGCCAAAGCCGAATAAAAAGCGCTGAGCGCGGATGGAGTGGCCTGCGGTTAACCTGCACCCACCCGCCGGGAAACCCGCAAACGCTCAATCCTTCGGTCCGTCGAAGCCAGCACCTCAAACCGCAAATGCTCGTCCTCGATTACCTCGCCAGCAGACGGAATCCGGCCTGCTGTCTCGCTGACTAAGCCTGCAACCGTCGTCGCTTCGTAGTCTTCCGGTTTTTGCCAAGTCTCGCCCAACAGCTCTTCCAGCCGCTCGACATCGAGACTGCCGGGGACGATCCACGACCCTCCAGGCTCCGAGATCGGCTCGTCTTTCTCGGGGTCCTGCTCGTGCTCATCGGTGATGTTGCCGACGATCTCTTCCAGGAGGTCTTCAATCGTGACCAGTCCCGCCACGCCTCCGTATTCATCGATCACGACGCGCATGTGGTGCTTGGCGCGCTGCATCTCACGCAACAGCTCGTTGACCTTCTTGACCTCCGGCACAAACGCGGCCGGGCGCTGGATGCTCGCCACCGTCCGCTTGGCCGCAACGCTATCGGGGATCTGCAGCAGGTCGTGCGAGTACGCGATACCGGTGATCTGGTCGATGGTCTCGCGGTAGATGGGAACCCGCGAATAGGGATTCGTCACCAGCTGGTGCAGAAACTCCTCCAGCGTCGTCGTCTCCGGTACGGCAAACACCTTCGGCCGTGGCGTCATCACCTCACGCACGACCTTATCGCCGAACTCGACCGCCGAGCGCACCAGGTCGCGATCGCCCTTTTCGATAATGCCCTCTTCTTCGCCGGCCTCAATCAGGGCGTCGACGGCTTCCGAGCTCGTATCGTCCTCCTCAGCCTCCGGAGTCTCGGCCAGCGCGGCGATCGAGAGGAGAAAGCTGAGCAGAAAAGTCACCGGCAGCACCAGCAGAAAGAGGAACCGCAGCACCAGCCGGAAGCGGACCACCCAAAGGCCGCGCGTCCGGGTGAAGAAGACAAACGGCAGCAGCCGGTTGAAGATCACAATCACCAGCACTACGCCGAAGACGACCTGTGCGACCTCGCCGAAAGTAGGCCGGTCGGTCAGCGAGGAACGGTCAAAAAGCATCGCTCCAAACAGGAGCGTCACACAGGCCAGCGACAGCTGGGTGAGCACCGCGGCCGAAAGCGCGATGCGCTCCCGATTGGCGCCGAGACGCGGCTCGACCTTCTGCTCCCACGCGTCAATGTTTTCCTGAAACTCCCGGGCAAGAAACTTGCCCATCTCGAAATAGAGCCGGTCCACGTAAGAGGCAAGGGTCAGCGTAAAGAGCAATGCCGCAATCGCCACTGCAAAGAGAATAGTCATGCGCGGCCGCCCGAGATGTTCCGGCGCTCTTTGGCTGGAGCCTTTTCTGACGGTTCGACCTTCTTTGCAGGCCGGACACGCCGCGCGCGCATCGCACTCCGCTCAATCAAGCCTGAGGGCAACCCCAGCCGCCTCCGCAATCGAATTTCCTTCCGCGCCATCTCTCCGTCGTCGGTCTCATGATCCAGCCCGCCTAAATGCAGAGCCCCATGCAGGATGAGCACTTTCACCTCAATAGCCAGCGAATGGCCGAGGCTCTCAGCCTGGGCCGCCGCAGTCTCGAGTGAAATCGCAAGGTCTCCGGCGCTCTTGTTCCCGTGTTCACTGCCGGCCTCGAACTCCCACCCAACCGCCGGAAATGACAGCACATCGGTTGGAGAATCCTTCCCGCGAAACTCCCGGTTCAGTCCTCGAATGCGCTCATCGTTGGTCAGCAGCACCGACACTGTCCCGGAGCATCCTGCAGCCTCAACCGCAAGTCTCGCAAACCGCGCCAATTCTCGCCTATTTAGCGGGTCTCGACGGGCGGCAATCGTGGATCGAGGAGGTTCGATAAGAATCATCTTGCGAAGTGCGTCAGCGGGTCCTCAAGAGCAATCTCTCGATCAACCTGAAGGCAGACCGAAGCGAAAGGACGCCTGCTCAAGAAACAAGAGGAGGGCCAAAGCCCTCCTCTTGTTATGGTATCGCACCCGATCAATCATGCCGCGCTATTGCGGCTTGGAGTTCGGTGGTTCGCCCCGCCGTTCGTCCATCCGCGGCTCGGTCATATTCAGCGGCAGTTGCTGCTGCGCCTTGCCGAAGTTGTCATAAGCCACAATGATCCGTTGCACCAGATGGTGCCGGACAACGTCTCCCGACTCAAACTCGATGAACTTGATCCCGTCCACGCCATTGAGGATGTTCATCGCCTCGATCAGCCCGGACTTCTTCGCGTTGGGCAGATCGATCTGGGTCACGTCGCCGGTGATTACCGCCTTGGCGTTGTTGCCCAGGCGTGTCAGGAACATCTTCATCTGCTCGCTGGTAGTGTTCTGCGCCTCGTCCATGATGATGAAGGCATCGTTAAGCGTCCGTCCGCGCATGAAGGCCAGCGGCGCCACCTCGATCACGTTGCGCTCCAGCATCTTGTCTACCCTCTCCTGATCGAGCAGGTCGTAAAGCGCGTCGTACAGCGGACGCAGGTAAGGATCGATCTTCTCCTGCAGGCTGCCAGGCAGGAACCCCAACCGTTCGCCAGCCTCAACCGCCGGCCTTACCAGGATGATCCGGCTGATCTTCTTTGCCAGCAGCGCCGAGGCCGCCATGGCCACGGCAAGATAAGTCTTGCCGGTGCCCGCCGGGCCGATGCCAAAGACCATGTCGTTTTGCTCGATCGCCTCGACGTAGCGCCGCTGGTTGATTGAGCGCGGCTGCACCATCCGCTTGATGCCCGCCGACCTCTGCTTACCTGTCTCGGCCAGGCTGCGCAGAGTAATCTGGGTGTCCGTGACCACCAGCTTCAACATGCCGTGAAGCTCTCCGTTATGGAGGTTCACGCCGGAGCGCCGCAAGTGTTCATAATCGGCGAAAATCCGCTCTACATGGGTGATGCTCTCCGGATGACCCTCAACATGCACCGCATCCGAACGAAGATCGATGCGCACGTTGAGGCTGTCTTCCATAAGCCTCAGATTTTCATCGCGGGTCCCAAAAAGGGGCTCAAGGTTGGGCGTGATGTCCAGCGCTTTTTTCATCAAGCGGTGAAATTCCCTCCACAGAGTGAGCGGTTCGTTGAGTTGGATGTCAGCCGGGGCCTCGCAGGGAGCACCGGCGCAGAGAATTCCCCGAGATATGGCGCACAGCCCAAATGGATTGTCGGGGAGAGTCGGGCCGGATTGGCGATAAGCACCAAATATTTCCCGTTGATGCGCTCAGAGTAGCGCCCACGGAGTTTATCGTCAACAGCTATTCGATGAATTAGCGGCAAATCCCAGCCAACGGTCACTTTCAGGAATCTGATTGTTTACCGGGAGTACCAAAGTCTAAACAGGGTGAATCGCCTCAAGCTCCGGCAGCAGAACGACGCTTTCCTGCTCATTCGGGTCGGTCCGAGCAATGATCGCCGTCACCGGCTCGGTGGCGCTCGGGTTATAAGGTAGGTGCGGAACATCAGCGGGAATATAAAAGAAATCTCCCGGTTCGACGACAGAATGATGCTCCAGTCGCTCGCCATGCCACACATGCGAAACGCCGCTGAGGGCATAAATCGCAGTCTCGTGCGTCGCATGCTTGTGCGCAAAGGCGCGGCCGCCGGGCGGGATGGTGAGCAGCTGCATATGGATCGCCCGCGCGCCGACCGACTCAGCCGAGATGCCCACCGCATACTGCAGCCCCTGCTTGCCTGTAAACGGTTCGCCCGCGCGCAATTGGCGGCAGCCTGCATGCGTCTGATTTGGTGTCGAAACAGCTATGGCTACGCCTCCTCGATCTCCGTCCATCCAGGCTCTAACTACTTACTGTACTCATCCCGCAGTTTAGTCTGCCGCGATTCCATCGGAATGGCGTGCCCCTCAATATAAATCTGCTTTACGTCGGTGCGGACGTCCAGCGGATCGCCATTAGCGATCACCACATTCGCCGTCTTGCCCTCTTCGAGCGAGCCAAGCTTGTCGGCCACGCCCCAGATCTCAGCAGGATTGAGCGTGATCGCTTTCAGTGCTTCGTCATAAGGCAAACCGTAAGCCACTGCATATCCGGCAGCGTACGGCAGGTTGCGCTCAAATCCACCTGGATTTCCACCCTCGTCGCCTGCCGAGGAAAAGGCGATCTTCACGCCGCGTTTCTGGAGCTCGGCGGGGAGCGAGAACACCGCGTCATAGCGTTCATTGGCCGACGGGAAGGCGTAAATAGGCCCAACGATCACCGGAACTTTGTAGGAGGCAATCTTGTCCAGAATCTCCTGCCCGTGGGTAACGTGATTGAGCACCATCTTCAGGTGAAACTCCTGCGCGATCTGCATCGCGACCTCAATCTCATAACCCTCATAGGCGGCCAGCACGACCGGCCGTTCTCCCCGCAGATATGGCTGGAGCGCCTCCATCTTCAAGTCAACCTTAGGCGCAGTGGGTGCGGGGTCTTTCTTATCGCCCTTCTGCCACTTGTCGAGTTTGGCCTGATAGTCGGCCTTAGTTACCGCATAAGCCTGCGCATCGATAAAAGTCTGGCGCAGCTGCGAAGCGAGCCCCATGCGGGTGCTGGGGAACTTGCGTTCTTTGCCCCGCCGACGCTGAGCGCCCGAGAAGTTCATCGCCAGCGCCACATCTCTTCCAAGAATCATCTGGTCGCGGTCCCGGCCGGCGAGTTGAATGAAAATATCCTGCCCCGGAAGAGTATCGTCCGAAGCCGGAGCGACGATCGCATTGGTGATGCCATTGATGCGCGTGATCGGAATATGCTCCGTCTCGGCATGAAAGGCATCGTAGACATGCATGTTGGGGAAGATCTCGTCGCTGGTCTCAACCAGATCATTACTCGCCTCGTCGGCCTCGATCTCGCTCAGCCCGAGGTTGGTCTCCGAATCGATCAGACCCGGATAAACCGTCATCCCCTTGGCGTCGACAATCTGCGCGCCGGCAGGAATCTTCACCGCATCGGCAGCGCCTATGGCGGCGATCTTGCCACCAGACAGAACAATCGTTCCGTTCTCAATCACGCCGTGAGTGATGGTGAGCAGCTTGCCGCCGGTAATGGCGATCGTCGGAGCGGGCGTGCTCAGATCGGTAGGCGCAACCGCCTGTCCCAAAGTCGAACCGGAAGACATCGCCAAATAAGCAACAGTCGCGGTTGCAAATCCAAAAAGAGGCTTCCGCATTAGTTGCCTCCCCTGCTGCCCAGCTCATCATCCCCATCGTCGCCGCCGAAACCGCCGGAGTCATGCATGACTCCGTTGAAGTGCGTGGTCCCAAACCCAGGCAGGCTGCTGTCAAAGAAAAGGTCGCCGTCGATATACACCTTCTCGGTGCGCGCATACGTCGAGAGCGGATCCATATTCCAGATCACCAGGTCCGCGTCTTTGCCCACATCGATCGATCCGACCTTATCGTCAACGCCAATGATCCACGCCGGATTCAACGTAATCATCCGCAAAGCCTCTTCCTCGGTCGCGCCGCCGTAGTGGACCATCTTGCCGGCCTCCTGATTCAAGCGGCGAATATAGTCATTCGAATCGCTTTTCAGCGCCACCTTCACGCCCGCCCGCATCGACATCACCGCATTCCACGGAATCGCATCCCACGCCTCGTCCTTATACCCCCACCAGTCGGCGAAGGTCGCAATCGCCGTGCCGTCGGCGGCAATCCTCGGCGCCACCTTATACATCTCGAGCGCATGATGAAAGGCGCGAATCCTATAGCCGTACTCCTTCGCGATCGCTTCTTCGGTCAGATATTCGTCGGCTCGGTAGCAATGAATCTGCACATAGAGTTTGCCGCGCAGCACATCGGCCAGCGCCTCCAGCTTCAGGTCGACACCCGGCTTCTCCACATCTTTGTCGCCCTTAGCCACCTTGGCGTTGTACGCGTCCCACTTGGCCATGTAGGCCTTGGCGTCCTCAAACGACTGACGCATCACCTCGAAGTTGCCCATACGCGTCGAGGGCAACTGATCACGGCTGCCATAAACACGCTTCGGATTTTCGCCGCTGGCAAACTTGATCGAGCGCGGAGCATTCGGAAACAGCATCGCATCGCGCTCGAAACCGAACTTGTTCTTGATCACCACCGCCTGTCCACCAATCATGTTCGCCGAGCCATGCAGCAGCAGCTCCGTCGTCACGCCTCCGGCCAGCGCCTGGTAGAGCGCCTTATCGCGATTGTCAAAGGCGTCGATCATCATCATGCTCGGAGTCACCGGACTCGTCGCCTCATTCACATCGCTGTCCAGAGCGGAATGCGAATGAGGATCGATAATCCCCGGCGTTAGAAACTTCCCCGTCGCATCCACCTTCACCGCGCCCGCCGGAGCACTAACTGTCGCCCCAAACCCGGCAATCTTGCCGTCATGCACCCAAACGCTCGCATGCTCGAGCGTGCCGTGAGTAACGGTCATCACCGTAGCGTTCGAGATCACGATGTCGGGCGGAGGGGAGGTTTGCCCTTGGGCCGATGCAACAACGGCCACCAGCAGGCCAACTGCGGATAAAGCTCTTCTCAAGAATGGCATAAAATCGGGCCTCGCCTGCCAATGCTCAGGACTGAAATCGGAAAGCTAAGTGTAGCCGAAAAAACCCGCCAAGGCGCTTCTGAAATCTGCCTGGACCAGCTGTTGAAGAGTGCACGCCTCGATCGCAGAATAAAAACTCAAATGATCCGTTTGTGAAAACTCCCGTCCTTCATGATCACCGAGAGACGGTCGCCGCCGGACCCGAGGGTCGAGATATCTTCCAAGGGATTGCCGTCGACCACAAGTATGTCCGCCATCGCTCCTTCGCGAATGCACCCGAGCTTTCCCGTTTGTCCCATCAACTCCGCATTGACGGTACAGACCGAGCGAAGGATGTCGATCGCAGCCAGCGCCTTCGCGCGCAGCGTGAACTCAGTGCTCTGGCGCACGTGCATCTTGCCGAGCAGATCGGTGCCAAACCCCATTCGCACCCCCGCCCGCTTCATCATCTCCAGGCCCGTCAGCGCCGACTCGCCAAACGGCTTCAGCTTTTCTATGCTGGCCGCAGGAAGGCCAAGCTCTTGTCCCTCTTCCAGCAGGCCAAACAGGACCGCCATTGTGGGCACCGTAAAGGCGCGCTTCTCGGCGACATACTCGGCGGTCGCCTGATCGACAAGCGTGGCGTGCTCGATCGATTTCACTCCCAGTGCCGCGGCCCGGCGCACCGCTTCCTTCGGATGGCAATGCGCCGCGACATAAGCGCCGGCGCGGTCAGCCTCTTCGACGGCAGCGCGAATCTCTTCATCCGAGTACTGGCAGCGGTCGATCGGGTCCGTGGGAGACGCAACCCCTCCCGACGCCATGATCTTGATGTGCGAAGCACCGCGCCGGAGTTCTTCTCGCACCGCCTTGCGTACCGCGTCGGCGCCGTCCGCGATCACCGCCATCTGATCGGCGTGATACGAACACCCGCAGTAATGCCCCGCTTCGAGCGAATGGTCTCCAGGACGGAAGTCCCCATGGCCGCCGGTTTGGGAAAGAAAACGGCCGCCATAGAACAACCGCGGTACGCGATCAAGAAGGCCGTCCTTGATGGCCAGGGCCAGGCCAATGTCGGCGCCCCCGACATCGCGGAGAGTCGTGAACCCGCGATCCAGGCTCGCGCGCATAAACTGTGCCGCGAAGTGCGCCAGGTAAGACAGCGGAGACTGCACAACCCGCACGATGTTCAGTCCCGCCGCATACACATGCACATGGGCATCGATAAGCCCCGGCATCAGAACCCGTCCGCCGCAGTCGACGACCTCGTCACCCTCGGCCGCGGGCCGCTCGGAAATCTCGACAATGCGATCGCCTTCGACAAAAACGTTAACGTCTTCTCGTAGCGTCTCCGATTCACCATCGAAGACGCGCGCCGACCGAAATACAACTCTTTGGGTCATTCCTGATCACCGGTTCAAGCGGGATTCGAGCTGTCGCAAAGATATAACGTGACAGAGTCCGCCGGAAGATGGGACTCTCACGCGAGCCAGTTCTCCCAAATCCGGTCAATTTTTTGAAGATCAGGGCATCACGCTTCTCCTTCGCGCGACTACACGGAAGCGCTAAGGAAGATCGGCTTTACCATCGCCTCAATCTTGGCAGCCATCTCCTCAGCGGGGATGCGATCCGGCGTTTGGTACCATCGCCGCGCGGCTCCAAAAATGGCCCAGGCGGCCGTCGTCGCCAGCAGCTGAGAATCGGCGCCCGGTGCCACGTCATGATGGGCGGCGCCCTCCTGGAACATGCCCTCCACGACCGGGATGATCGAGCCTTCGAGGGGCATCTTCGCCAACTGGCTAGGACAGCCCGTCGTCTCGGCCAGGTAGTCGCAGACGCCAAGCGCAATGGCCCGCAGCGCGCCATCGCAGTTCGTAAAGGAAAGACCTCGACGCGCAATCAGATCGCGGAAGCGGGCAGCAGTCATCGCCCGCAGCAGAGCGTTCTTATCCGGATAATGCAAATAAAAGGTGGCCCGATTCAGGGTGGCCTCGTCCGCGATCTCCTGAATCGAGATATCGTCGAACTCCTTTCGATCCAATAATCTAACCAGAGCCTCCATCAGCATGCGGCGACTTCGCACGATGCGTGGATCCGTGGTTTCCACCCCTACAGTGTTGGATTGGAGCACCTCAGCCATTTGCATTCTTGAGATACCTTCTTTCACAACATTAGATGCATAAGCGACAAGTGTCGATTTTCCTGAATCAACATTTGTTTATTAAACATCATATGTCGCATAGGAGGATTTTGTTATGCCCACACTTCTTCACATCGACTCCAGCCCGCTCTACGGCCGGTCAATCTCTCGCCAGCTCACCGGCGCATTCGTCACCCAATGGAAGGCTTCACACCCAAATGGAACCGTCGTCGATCGCGACCTCACGGCGACCGCGATCCCGCCCGTCACCGCCGAATGGGTAGGCGCCGTCTACACGCCCGAAGAAGCCCGCACTCCGCAACAGAAGGAGCTGCTCTCGCTTTCCGACTCATTGCTCGCCGAACTGGAGCAGGCCGATGAGTACGTCTTCGGTGTGCCGATGCACAACTTCGGTGTCCCCTCGGCGCTCAAGCTCTGGATCGACCAGATTGCCCGCGTCGGCAAGACTTTCACCTATGCGGACGGAACTCCGAAAGGCCTGATCACCGGCAAGAAAGCGACCTTCATCATCGCTACCGGCGGCATCTATGATCCCCAGACGCAAATGGCCTCTTTCAATTTTGTGGAGCCGTATTTACGGTCGGTCTTTGGCTTCCTCGGCGTGACCGATGTGACTTTCCTCACCGCAAGTGGAACCGCGGCACTCAACTACGGGCAGGACCGTGATGCGTTTCTAGCGCCCCACCTTCGGACCGTGCAAACACACGCGCAGGCGATCTAAGGGAGACGGCATATGAAGATTGTTTCCATCATTGCGCGCTATCTGCTGGGGCTCATCTTCGTGGTCTTTGGCCTGAACGGGTTCCTCAACTTCATCCATCAACCGCCGCCGGCGAATCCCGTGGCGCTACAGTTCCTTATCGCCGTCAGCTCATCGCACTTTGCGGCCTTTTTCTTCGGAATGCAGCTCATCGGCGGACTGCTGTTGATCTCAGGCTTCTTTGTGCCGCTCGCGCTCACAATCCTCGCGGCGGAGCTCTACAACATCCTAGCCTTCCACCTCACGCTCATGCCCGGCGCCGCTCCGGCGCTGGTCGCCTGCGTATTGTGGATACTGGTCTTTCTCCAGTACCGCGAAAGCTTCAAGGGCATTCTCGCCGCGAAGCCCGCGGCCCAGGGATAATTCCCCATCGCGGCAAGGAGGGATCACAGCCTCCTTGCTGCCGATTGGGACATCACCGAATACGTCCACGTTACGACTTCAAACATCGCTACCCGCAGGTGCCCCGGTCTTCGGTTTCGTTGGGTCGTTGTATTCGTCGTGGTGTGGTGGAACTTTGTTTGTGTCTGAATCCCGGGCGTCCAGCATCCTCTTCACGTAGGCGGGGCGGAGCGGTATTTGCCGCATGGGCCTTCCTGTTGCATCAAATACCGCGGACGCAATCGCGGAGGCGCCAAGTGCATTCGCAGCCTCTGAACCTTGTCCCATGGTGCCCACTTCAGGATTGTTCAACAAGACGACCTTGAACTCAGGGATTTCGGCCATGGTGAGAATCGGGTAGGACAGCCAATCCTGCGCGGTGATGCCGCTCTCGTTGAATGGCACCTCTTCGTGCAAGGCGATGCTGAGACCCATCATTGCGCCGCCTTCTACCTGCCGCTTCAACTGTTCCGGATTGACCACGATCCCTGGATCGACAACGACTGTGTACTTGTCCACCTTGACTGCACCCGTCGCCAGCGTCACCGAAACATCGCATGCGCAGCCCCAGTACGTGCCCGAACGGAGCATCGCCGACACACCGTGACCGCGCATTACCTCGTCGCCGGTTCCCGTCGCCTTTGGCGCCGGCGTGGGGCGTGCCTCCCATCCGGACTCTTCATTGAGACGCTTGAGAACAGTGATCAACCGCTCATCCTTTGCATGATCGATACGGAACTGCAGAGGATCGGCCCCTGCCAATGCCGCAGCCTCCGACATGGCCATCTCGCGCGGAAAGTTCTGCTGGAACTGCCCAGGCGTACGCATCGAGTGATCGCGAAGTCCAATCGCCATCGGCGAATTCTTCTGCCCGATCTGATATGTGCCGTGCGCACGCTCGGTGAGATTAGCTACGGTGTCGTACAGCCATTGATCGGAAGGGCCATTGCTGATCGAGTTGAGCACGCGGCCCTTCTCACTTGGTGCGTCCATGGTGGGCAAGCCCGCAATGACAGCCCCGATCATCCGGTCATCCTGAAAGGCCGGCATGAAGTGATCGATTTCGTAAGCGGCGATCTTCCCGTTGGCATCGAGACCGATCCTCACATCGGAGAAAGCAATGGGCGATTGCGTCGACCACTGCATCTCGTCATTGCGCATCCATTGCACTCGGACGGGTTTGCCTAGCTCCTTGGAAAGAATCACGGCTTCGTCTTCCGCGCCCGCGTTGCCGCCGTTCGAGCGTCCATAGTGTCCGGCTCCCGAATAGGTTTTGACCACAACCTTGTTCAACGACGTGCCGAGCATCATAGCGATCTGTCCGCGCAATGCCTGTGCGTTCTGTGTATGCGTATGCACCGTTACCGAGCCGTCCGCTTTGTAGTCGGCCACCGCAAGCGTTGGTCCGATCGGAGCATGCTTCCAGTACGGCAGGCGGTAGGTCGCCTCGAGCTTCTTGGGCGACGCTTTCATCGCGGCAGATGCATCGCCCTTGTTCTGGCGGCCCCTCGCAACCGGCGCCGCCTTCCAGTCCGACTCGTTGCGAAGATAATCGTAGGCCTTGTCCTTGCCCGGCAGACCCTTCCATTCTGTCCACTTCGTGGCGCCTGCAACCTGCCAGGATGCCTGTACAGCTTCCCACTCCGTGGGTGCAACCACCGCGACAAGATCACCCTTCACGATGAGTTGGGTATTCGGAAACTTCGTCTTATCCAGCTTGCCGGCTTCTACCAGGTGCGAGCCAAGCGTGCTCGGGTGCACCACGCGACCGTGCAGCATACCCGGCAGCTTGACGTTGGTCACCCATAGCTCATCCGCCTTGACCTTGCTGCTGATGTTGCTGTTCTTGTAGGACTTGCCGACAATTTTCATCTCGCTCGCGGGCTTGAGCGGTGGATCGCCGGTTATGCGCAGGCCGAAGATGCTGGTGAGGTCGCCGGTCACAGGGATGGAGAGTTGCAGACTCTCGTCCTTGACGAGTTCGCCGTAAGAGACTCGCTTGCCGCCGCCGTAGACCACACCATCGATCGTCTTCAGTTGGTCTTTCGGTACACCAAAACGCTGCGATGCCAATTGCAATAGGGCCTGTCTGGTATATGCCGCGGCCTTGCGGATGTTCGGTGTGCCTTCTCCCAGGAGACCAAATGTGCCGCCGCCTTCCGGCGTGGTGTCCGTATCGGCGGAAACGACCGTTGTGATGGCTTCGAACGTCACATCGAGCTCATCGGCGATGATCTGCCGGTATGCGGTGTAGATGGTGCCTTGTCCGAAGTCGCTCTTACCTGTGCGGTAAAGCACCGTGTTGTCCGGGCGAATCTCAATCCAGGACTGTGGGAGCGATGCATCGAAGGCATTTCCGTCGGCTCGTGCGGCGGCTCGTGCCACACCACCGCGCAGCAGCCCGAAACCGACCACCAGGGTGCCGCCCGCCTTGACGAAACCGCGGCGAGTCAGCTTCGCTCCATAAACATCGGTTGTGAGTGCTTCCAGAAGCTGCTCCATTACGCTTCTCCTTTCGTCATCAGCATCGAGGCATAGCGGACGGCGTCCACAATGGCGAGGTAGGTGCCGCAACGGCACAGGTGGGGAGACAGTCCGGAGGTGGTGAACGCTTCTTTGATCTCGTTTAAGCTAGGCTTCGGCTTGCTCTCCAGCAGCTCGGTCGCCTTGATCATCATGCCGCTCTGGCAGAATCCGCACTGAGGAACCTGCTGCTCGATCCAGGCTTGCTGCACCGGATGCAGCGTGCCTTCCGGCTTGGAAACTGGAAGGTTCTTGTGCTTGGCCCAACGCTCTGGCAATCCTTCAAGCGTGGTGACTTCCTTGCCCGCAGCTTGCGATACCGGAGTGATGCACGAACGTATTTCTATACCATCCAGCAGAACCGAGCAGGCTCCGCACTGGGCAAGTCCACAGCCAAATTGAGGACTCGTGACATCCAGCTCGTCCCGCAGCACGTACAGCAACGGCGTATCTTCCGAGGAACTAACCTCGCGCATCTTGCCATTCACTTTGATGGTTTGCATTCCGGAAACCTCCTGGACCTTCGAAGAACTCTCCCAGAAATTATGATGATGACGCCGCATACTCGCGCGAGCGCCGAACTGCGAACGGCAACGATCCCGCCCTTCTTTCTGAGGCCTACAAGTTTATCGCTTAGTCGCAGGCTAAAGAGGGTCTTTCTTGCGAATGCGACGACAAGAAGGGTGAACGGCATCCTCTGGGGGGCTATGTCTCGCACCGACAGGTGACATTGACCCGGCCCCCAATTCCAATAAACCTAAGGTTTGCGTGGCATGAAGGGAAGAGGTCTGCCTGCCCGCCTTTTACAAGAGTCCCAAACCAAATTTCGCGGCGGAGCTCTCCAACATCCTCGCCTTGCATCTCACGCTCATGCCCGGCGCCGCTCCGGCGCTGGTCGTCTGCGTATTGTGGATATTGGTCTTTCTCCAGTATCGCGAAAGCTTCAAGGGCATTCTCGCCGCGAAGCCTGCGGCCCAGGGGATATTTCCCATCGCGGCAAGGAGGGATCACAGTCTCCTTGCTGCCGATTGGGACATCACCACCCCTGAACTCCGCGACGCCTATGGCAAAACCTACGCCCAGACTATCGTCGAAAAGGATCGAGGCCACCGAAGGCCCGAAGAGTTGTCGCCAAACGATTCCAATCTCGCTTGGCTTTAACAACTGTAGCAAACCTCTTTCCGCTCTCCTCCGCGATGTCCTGGTCTGCAGAATCACAAACGATAGTGCTAGAACGGCTACTGGTTCCTGGGCCGCCCACACTCGAAGAGCTACGCCAAGGATCCCGGTCGCCGACTATGTCGCGATTTGACATGGAGTCGAAAAGAAGAACTGAAGTAATACTGCACTGCAGCGCTTCGGTTGCCATTCTCCTATTTACGCGAGTCGCGGCCTTTCCTGTCGAGGCAGCTTTGCACCTCAGCCTTGATGTCTTTGGGATCCGGTGGCTTCGCTATGGCAAAGAGAGGATCCTCGGCACTCTGCACAATCTGCTGATCGAATTCCTGCGGCGTTTCAGAAGCTGCGTCAGGAAATCCAAACATGGCTCCTCCTCTCTGAAATTCTGCCGTGTAGTTGGAATCCAAAGCGATATCGGCGGGGATTTTTTCTTCCAGCCGCAAATCCTGTGGCCCGAGATAAAGGAATGCGTCCACCAGGTCTTCCATCGGCTTTTGTAGCATCTTGGGGAATTCGTGATGAACATTGCAGTCCTGATCAATTCGAATTGGCGGCGGGAGGAAACGACCTAACTCCAGGGCACCTAGCCAGGTTCCCTTGGCCCGCGCCAGTGATGGGATCGGCCAGGTTGCAAATGGGCTGCCCGACAGGGTGGGCACGCCCGTATCGAACACGCCGAGATCGCTAACGACAAAGGTGAGGTTCGGATAGTCCTTCTCATACATCGAAACAGCGCTGGCTCGTACTTCGTTCATGTGGAGGATGTGGAACGTTCCGTAGAGCATGAGCGCCTTGCGGTGTTTCGACAAAACTTCTTTCTCCATGACGGAAGCAGCGCTAGCGTCCCGGTGAACAAGTCTTATGATGTCGTCGTTGCTTTTGATTTGATCCCAATCAATGGGAGGCTCGCCAGCCAGAACCCGGAGGCGTCTTTCTGGCGGTAGCTTCTGATTCAGTGCTCGCACCAGAGGGAAAAATTGCTCAACAAATCCCGACGCCCCGTTTGCTGGCTGACCCGTTTTCCGCCATACCTTCTGGACCTCCGTGAACGGGACATTCTCTCCGGCTATGTAACGGTCCAGGATGGGTTGATAGAGTGAATTGCCGAATTCGACCTCAATGTCATTCACCTTTTCCGCGAACGCAGGATTGCGGATCAACGAAAAGATGAAGCCGTTCAAATCTTGCATGCCGTGGCCTTGTGGCATGGCAACCACCTCGTATTTGTCGAAGGCGGCAAGGATCGCAGGTACAGCAGGCTCCGGAATTGGTTCTGAGCCAGTCGGCTTCGCCTGCTGCTGCGGTTGAGCGCGGCTTATTGTTGGTGTCGCTGCCAACAGGAACAACAGGGATGCGGCGCCGAATGAGCGAATCAATCGACGTAAGTAGGATTTTTTAGGTCGTGCCTCCGACAGTATCCCTTCAAATATCCGATCTCGCATTTTCCCGCCGAAACAGAAGCGATTTCGTAGCAATACCCGCCAGCTCGGACGATTGATGAGGCTCATTTCTTGATTCACAATTGCTATAAATTTAAGAGATTCTTTTATGGGCTGGACTCTTCCAGTCTCTACCTTCGTATCGAGGACACACGTCTTCTCAACCTTTTGGACAAACATGAGACACTCTTCCTTCCTGGATTTACCAGTTGTCGGCACCGCACAATGGACCTCAGCTCGCTAAGGAGCGACTGGACGTCAGGGATGTCTGAAAGAGAGCTATACGGGGGGACCGCGGGTAAGAGAAGCCGAAAGCCGTGGCTTCGGTTCGAGGAAAAAGTCTTCAAGTTGGAGCCAGCCGACTACTAACACGGCCAGGAAAAAAAGCACAAAGTAGATGGGCAGCGCGAGCGTCACCTGGTCAAAAGCATGACCTAGGCTTGATGCAGTGGCGATCGACAGCATCAGTACAACAGCGACGGTGCACATGACCACCATCGCCCAAGCAAATTGACCGAACCGAGACTGTTGCTTCGCCCTATTCATTGCAAAACATGCTACATCGGACTCTCAACTATTGCTAATGGCCAGGTCACTCATTGAGCCGGAGCGGTCGGATCAGCTACGCCTCTGGCAGGCCGTATAACGACCTTTTCGGACAGGCCTCTTCGTGGGCGGACCGGCTTAGGATAGATGTGTCGCCTCGTGATGTGCGGGCAGCAGGAGATCGGCCGCTGAACATTGACCCAACCCCAAAAATCCAATAAACTTAAGGTTTGCGTGGCATGAAGGGAAGAAGTCTGCCTGCCCGCCTCTTTCACAAGAGTCCCAGACCAAATTTCAGTTTCAGATAAGGATTTTCAAGATGGCGAACCATGTTTCTTCGCTCAAGCGCGCCCGTCAGACCGAGAAGAAGACTGTCGTAAACCGTGCCAACCGGAGCCGCGTCCGCGGCAGCCTCCGCAGCCTGCGCGAGGCCATCGCCAAGGGCGACGTGAAGGCCGCCCAGGAGCAGCTGCGCCTGACCACCTCCGCGCTCGACAAGAGCGTCCAGAAGGGCATTCTCCACGACAACACCGCTTCCCGCTACAAGAGCCGCCTCAACGCCCGCGTCAAGGCGCTCGCGACCAAAGCTGCCTAAGCGCACACTTCTCCCAGTAGCCGAAGAGCGCTCATGTCCGACATCGTCGATGGCGTTCGGCAATTGATCCAGGATCTGATCGCGCCCGACCTGAAGGCCATAGCCGCGAAGCAAGATGCCATGGAGAAGCACATGGCCCTTCAGCATGATGTAGTCATCAAGCTTCTGGACGCGTTTCGCGCCGAAATGCGCTCAGAGTTCTTGTCATTACGCGCCGCAAATCAGCCTGAGGTTCAACGGCAGCTGGCTCCCTTGTCGGAGCGAGTTGCCGTTTTAGAGACGCAGTGAGCGCGGCATTAAGGCATAAGCTCCAGAAAAGTACTCGATTACAGCCTAGTTCTTCTCGCCGTCGTCTTTCTTCTCAAAGTGCTCTTTGATCGCTCCTGCGCCCTCAAAGCCGGTAACGGCCGCGGCAGCTTCCGTCAGGAAACCTGCATCCGGGTCGAGCTTTTTCATGCCTTCCACTGCAACCACCGCTCCTGCGATCTTCTCCGCATCTTCCAGCAATCCCATGGCAATCTCCTTCGACATTCAGTTGAAATGATTCTCTTCGCCCTCGAAGTGAAGGGGAACTCAGGCTATCACCCGCGGTCCTGAAGCACAATCGAACAATCCCGGCTTCTCCCCCATAGCTCCGCCAAGGTCCTTGAACCTCCAAATTCTTATGTCAAGCCCCTATGTAGTCAGAATGTCTTTTAAGTCGTTTACAATCATTGAGATAAATTTCAGAAAACCTGGCGTAGTGAATGGGGTCAGCTTGATAAGATAGAAATAGAGATAAAGAAAAGTTCATTATGGACAAACGGTGGGCGTGAGCACACTGAGGCCCAGTTGAAATCCTTTATTCTCTAGGATTTACCGTCTATTTTCAGGATTCTCCTGATCTGACGCCAACTAAGCTGATTAGAATGTTGGGTTTGAGGGCGAGATTAGGAGGAGGGGGGTCACCCCCGATTAAAACCTAGTTCTTGCCGCCTGCGCTGGCCAGCTTCGATTCCGCATCGGCGATGACTTCATTCGCCTCGGTATACCTCTCTTCGCTGTCTCCCGCCTCGTTCCACATCTTGTGACCTTCGTCGAGCTCTTGCTGCGCCGCGCCCGTGTCGATCTCTTCCGGCTTCTGCGCCTCGTCGGCGAGAATGGTCACCCGCTCCGGCAAAACCTCCACAAATCCCCAGGAGACGTGATACTTTTGCTCGCCCGCCTCGCCGCCATGCAGACGGACCTCGCCCGAGCCTAGCTCGGAGAGCAGCGGAGCATGCCCCGGCAGCACTTCCATATAACCCGAAAGTCCCGGCAGCTCAACCGCAGACGCCGATTGATCGACGAGGATCCGGTCCGGAGTGACCAGCCTCACTTGAATTTGATTTCCATCAGCCATAGTCACAAAATTCTGCTCTAGCTTTCTCTACGCGTTTTTCATCTTCTCGGCGGCTTCGAGCACTTCCTCAATCGCGCCCTTCATGTAAAACGCCTGCTCCGGAATCGCATCGTGCTTGCCTTCGATGATCTCCTTGAAGCTGCGCACGGTGTCTTCCACCTTGACGTACCGTCCCGGCGCGCCGGTAAAGACCTCAGCAACGTGGAAGGGCTGCGAGAGGAATCGCTGCACCTTGCGAGCACGACTGACGGTCTGCTTGTCGTCGTCTGAGAGTTCATCGATACCAAGGATCGCGATGATGTCTTGCAGGTCCTTGTAGCGCTGCAGAATGCGCTTCACGCCTTGTGCAACGTCGTAGTGCTCCTGCCCAACGATGCGAGGCGAGAGAATACGCGAGGTCGAGGCCAGCGGATCGACAGCCGGATAAATGCCCAGCTCCGACAGCGGACGCGAAAGCACCGTCGTCGCATCGAGATGAGCAAAGGTCGTCGCCGGCGCGGGATCGGTCAAGTCGTCGGCCGGCACATAAACCGCCTGCACCGAAGTGACGGAACCCTTCTTGGTCGAGGTAATGCGCTCCTGCAATTCTCCCATTTCCGTGGCCAGGTTCGGCTGGTAGCCGACGGCCGAAGGCATACGGCCGAGCAGCGTAGAGACCTCGGAACCCGCTTGGGTGAAGCGAAAGATGTTGTCGATAAAGAGCAGCGTGTCGGAACCCTCTTCGTCGCGGAAATACTCGGCGACGGTGAGCCCGGTCAGCGCCACGCGCAGACGCGCACCCGGAGGCTCGGTCATCTGGCCGTAGATCAGCGCAGCCTTCGACTTCTGGAAGTCCTTTAGGTCGATAACGCCCGACTCCTGGAATTCGCGCCACAGGTCGTTGCCTTCACGGGTGCGCTCGCCGACTCCGGCAAACACCGAAAAGCCGCCGTGCTTCATGGCAACGTTGTTGATCAGCTCCTGGATGACGACGGTTTTGCCCACACCCGCGCCACCGAAGAGGCCGATCTTGCCGCCCTTCAAAAATGGCTGGATGAGGTCGATGACCTTTACCCCAGTCTCGAACATCTCCTCGTTGGTCGACTGCTCATCAAATGCAGGTGCGAGGCGATGGATCGGGCGATATTCAGTCGCGTTGACCGGCCCAAGTTCGTCGACCGGCTCACCAATGACGTTGAGCACGCGGCCAAGAGTGGCGCGGCCGACGGGTGCCATGATGTAGCTGCCGGTATCGATCGCCTTCATGCCGCGGACCATGCCTTCAGTCGCCTCCATGGCGACTGTGCGGACGCGGCCTTCGCCGAGATGCTGCTGCACTTCAAGGATGACGTTCACCGGCGTGGGCACATCGAAGCCTTCGCTGGTGACGCGCAGCGCCTGATAGATGGGGGGCATGGTGGCTTCGTCAAACTGCACGTCCACCGCCGGCCCCGCGATCTGAATCACTTTTCCTATGTTCTCTGCCATAAATTTCTTTCGAAGAGTTCCTTAAAGTTTGAGCCCTACGACAACGCCGCCGCGCCGCTCACAATCTCGATAATTTCCTTGGTGATCGCCGCCTGGCGGACGCGGTTCATCTTCAGCGTCAGCGAGTCGATCATGTCGCTGGCGTTGTTCGAAGCTGAATCCATCGCAGTCATGCGCGCCGCCTGCTCTGCCGCGACCGATTCCAGCATGGCGTGATAGAGCTGAGTTGTGACGTATCTCGGCAACAATGCCGAAAACAACTCAGCAGGTGGTTGCTCGTAAATATAGTCGACCTCGGAGGTGCCGAACTTCTTAGCTTCCTCCTCCGCCTGATGGGTGTCGTCTTCGGACTCTTCCGCCAACCCTGTGATCGTCACGCCGGCTGTCTTCGCGGCTTCGGCGGCGCGCTCCCGCTGCTCCTTCGACAGTTCTTCTGATTGCGCAATATCCTGGCGTCCGATCTCCACGATTGGGAGAATTCGTTCGACCACCAGCCGCTGCGCGATCACCGACTTGAACTCGTTGTAGACAACGAAGGCGCCGTCAATTTCTTCATGGGCGTAGCGGCGAACAATCTCGCGCGCGAGCTCTTCGACGCGCTTGTATTCAAGTTTGTCAAGGATGCCGGGATGATCACCCGTCATCTGGATCTTTCCCGCGCGCGGGCGCTCCCGCGGAGACTCATCGTGCGCTTCACTGCCCCCTTCGGGATGACGATCGTGCTTCTCGACTTCGGCCATTGGATAGTGCTTGCGAAAGAAATCCCGCGCCTTGCGTCCGATGGGTTCGATGTCGATCTGGCGGTTGCCCTCAAATGTGATGAAGTGGTTAGCGACCTTAATGATGTTGGCGTTGAAGGCGCCGGCAAATCCCTTATCGCCGGAAACGATGACCAGAAGAACGGTCTTTTGCTCGCGTGTCACGAGTAGCGGATGCCGAATCTCCCCGGTTTCCGGATCGACCAACTCGATACGACGCTTGAGCGATTGCAGCATGCTGATCAACATCTGCACGTAGGGCCGCGCAGCCAGAGCCCGCTCCTGTGCGCGGCGCAGCTTCGCCGCCGCGACCATCTTCATGGCCTTGGTGATCTGGCGCGTGTTTTTCACGCTGCGGATTCGCCGTTTTAGGTCGAGAACGTTCGCCATAGTCTTCTTGTGCCGGCTACTTCGCCGCTCCTGCGGGCTGCTTCGCGGTGTTCTGGCCGGCCAGGAAGTTTTGCTTGTACTCTTTCAGGGCTTCATCAATGCGAGCCTTGAGATCGTCGTCGAGCGTCTTCTTATTGAGGATGTCGCTCAGCAGCGCCGATTGCGCTGAGTCGAGGTACTTGTACAGGCCATCCTCAAAGCCACGAATTTGTTCCACCTCAAGATCGTCCAGGTAGCCATTGTTGCCGGCGTAGATGATGATGACCTGCTTTTCAGTTGGGAGCGGTGAGAACTGCGGCTGCTTCAGCAACTCGGTAAGGCGTTTGCCACGGTTCAACTGCTTCAGCGTCACCTTATCCAGATCGCTGCCAAACTGTGAAAACGCCGCCAGTTCGCGATACTGGGCAAGGTCGAGTTTCAGCGTTCCGGCCACCTGACGCATCGCTTTGATCTGCGCGCTGCCGCCGACACGGCTTACCGAGAGGCCCACGTTGACCGCCGGGCGAACGCCGGAGTTGAACAGGTCGGTTTCGAGGTAAATCTGGCCGTCGGTGATCGAGATGACGTTGGTCGGTATATAAGCGGAAACGTCGCCGGCCTGGGTCTCGATGATTGGCAGCGCGGTTAGCGAACCGCCGCCTTTCTCGTCATTCAGCTTCGAGGCGCGCTCGAGCAGGCGCGAGTGGAGATAGAAAACGTCGCCGGGATAAGCTTCGCGGCCCGGGGGACGGCGCAGCAGGAGCGAAAGTTCGCGATATGCAACAGCGTGCTTCGAGAGATCGTCGTAGATGATCAGCGCGTGCTTGCCCTTATCGCGGAAATACTCGCCGATCGCACACGCGGCAAAGGGCGCGATGTACAGCATCGGAGCAGGTTCTGAGGCCGTCGCGGCAACTACAACTGTGTATGCCATCGCGCCGTAATCGGTCAGGGTTTGCACGACCTGGGCGACCGAGGAGCGCTTCTGGCCAACAGCGCAGTAGATGCAAATCAGGTTGTTCTTGGCATTGTTGATAATGGTGTCGAGTGCGACGGCAGTCTTGCCGGTCTGACGGTCGCCGATGAGCAACTCGCGCTGGCCGCGCCCAATCGGAATCATGCTGTCGATGGCCTTCAACCCGGTCGTCATCGGTTCGCGGACGGGCTGGCGGTCGACGACGCCCGGCGCCAGGCGCTCAACGGGGAAGTTATCGCTCGCTTCAACCGGCCCTTTGTCGTCGATCGGCTGGCCGAGCGCGTTTACAACGCGGCCGATCATGGCGTCGCCGACCGGCACGCTAAGGATTTTGCCCGTGCGCTTGACCTGATCCCCTTCGCGAAGATGGGTGTAGTCGCCGAGCAGCACCGAGCCCACCTGGTCCTCTTCGAGATTCATGGCCAGGCCGGCGATGTCGTGTGGGAACTCGAGCAGCTCGCCGTACATCACCTTATCGAGGCCATGAAGCCGCGCGATTCCGTCGCCGAGGGACAGCACCGTGCCCACCTCGTCAACCTTGACCTTCGCGTCGTAGTTCTCAATCTGCTGCCGCAGCAGCTGGGTTATTTCATCTGCTTTAATCTGAGCCATTCGTCACTTTCCCAACTAAATCTTGTGTTTCGGTTCGTGGGCCTTTGCCTTAACGTCTGAGAGTCTACACAAAGGCGGCTTCCAATGGATGAAGCGGGTTTTCTAGCCCGCCACCAGCTGCTCTTTGAGCCGATCCAAGCGTCCGCGGACCGAACCGTCGTAGACAGTACTGCCGATCGTCACGATCGCGCCGCCCAGCAGGCTCTTATCTTCCTGGTAACTTGCCTTCACCCGTCCTCCCGCGACCTGGCCAACCTGGCCTTCCAGCTGACGGCGCTCCTCGTTTTCAAGTGGCCGGGCAGAGACTATGTTCACCTCAAAAATCCCCTGGCGCTCGTCCATATCCCGACGATAGGCCTCAATCACCTCGCTGAACGCCGCGATCCGGTCATGGTCGATGAGCACTGCGACGAAATTCCTGACCAGGGGAGTCAGGCCAATTCTCTCGTTCAACTTGTCGAGGAAAGCCACCTTCTGAGCGGGCGGGAAGACCGGACTCTCAAAAAACTGGCGCAGCTCCCGGCTCTCATTCCAGGCCGCAGCGAAGTCGTCCAGCTGGCGGCTAATCGCAATTGGATCGAGCTTTGAATCTTCTACGGCTTCGGCGAAGGCGCCCGCATATCGTGCGGCGAAGAGCGACATTAGTTTCCCCCTCCTTTACCAAATTCGGAGGTCAAATCCTTGCCAAACCGCTCGATGATCGCCTTGTCCGAGTCATAATTCAGTTGAATGCGCTGGGCCGCGTTGTCGATGGCCAATTCGGCTGCAAATCTCTTCAGCTCTCGTTTCGCCGCGGCGCCCGCAGATTCAATCTCCTGCTCGGCGGACTGGACAATACGCTGCCGCTCGTCTTCGAGCGACTGCTTGATGCGCTTCTCGTCTTCCACCATGTCGCGCTCGGTCTGCTGGCGGATCGCCTCGATGTCGTCCCCAATCCTTGCCAGCTTGGCCTCGACAGCACTGAGCCGCTGATTGGCGGTTTCGGTAGCTTCTCTCGCCTCGACGAGCTTCTTCTGGATCTTCGCCGTCCGGCTACGGATTGCCCTGGGGACAACCTTGGCCAGGAAAAAGAGAATCGTGAAGATCAGGATTCCGGAGTTGATGATTTCAAAGATCTGCGCGGCAGTCTCGGTGCTGATTCCCAGCTTGCGCGCAAACATCTGGACCGACGCGGCGTGACGAAATTGGTTGATCTCTTCGGGGTCTTCCTTTTGCGCGTGGGTGTTCGCCGTCGAAGCAGCCTGCGTCGTTGCGGGTTCGCTGAAGGCAAAGGCAGCCTGACCACCCTGCCAACCCAGGCAAACGGTCATCCAAAGAAATGTAAGCCATTTAAGAATAGGAACTTTCAACGGGAACCCTCGGCCAGGGCGGCGGAAAAATCCGTCGGCAAGACGGCTTTCAGGATGTCGGCGACCAGCCCATCCGCTCCACGCTGAATCTCTTGTCTGGAGTCTTCGATCTGTGCGTTTAGCTCAGTCTTCGCCGCATGCACGCGCTCCCGGGCGGTGTGCCGGGCCTCAGCCAGGGCGCTCTCGCGCTCTGTATTCCAGGCCTTCACGCGGGCCTCGCGGGCGTGGAAGATCTCGGCCCGCGCGGCCCGCAGCTTGGCTTCGTACTCCTGCGCCTTGGCTTCTGCCGCGGCAATGGCCGCATTTGCGCGCTCAACGGCGCCTTCGGTTCTCGACCTGCGGTCCGCCAGCATCTTCACGAGGGGGTCATGCATGAGGAACTTATAACTCAAAAGAAGGGTGAGAAAGATCAGGATCGTCGGTATCGAGTCGATCAGGAGCGGTACGAGTTGTTGCAGTATTTCGTCCATGGCCTTCACCGGCATCCGGTGAGTGTCTTTGCTTGTTTGTTTGCCGGAATACTAGGTTCTTACAAAGATCGGCGGAGTGTCAATGAAACCAGCGGTCGCCCACCCAAAACAAACCGCTGCCGGAGCCGCAAAAGCGGCTTGACGAGGACCATTTCAGGCGTAAGCTAGAGAATAACACCTCGACCCGGTTCAGGGTCAGGCGGGTTGCCGGCCGGGGAATCGACACCGCTCCCCAGTCGGCAACTCGCTACTAAAACTCTCGTATCTTTAATTGCTTCGTCCAAAAGCGCCGATAGCGCCCAAGCAGCGAAGCTGGCCCGGATACCTCAAGGCGCACCTCCTGGTCATGAAACTCGCGCGTGTGGACGATTCCGCCAGCTTCAAGCGACGCCAGCACACCCCCCTCATCTTGGGGAACAGCCAACTCCCGACGCACGATGGGGTCGAGAAGCAGTGCAGAGTCGATCTTCAGGAGCAGATCGTCAAGGCCTTTCCCAGTCTTGGCGGAGATCGTGACTCCTCTGTCAGCGGGGATGGATTGCTCTGATTCCGCCAACAAATCCACCTTGTTCAGTACCTCGATGCGCGGTTTGTCTTCGACGCCAAGCTCTTTCAACACTTTTTCCACTTCAGCCTTGTGCTCGTCACGGCTGGCGCTCGAGACGTCCTGGACGTGCAGCAGCACTTCGGCTTTCTGTACCTCCTCGAGGGTTGCCCGAAACGAGGTAACAAGGGTGTGCGGCAGATTGCGGATAAATCCAACGGTGTCGGAAAGCAGAATCTTGCGCCGAGACGGCAGCGTCAATGCCCTGAGCTTTGGGTCGAGAGTGGCGAACATCCGCGAAGATTCCAGAACTCCGGCGTGGGTCAAGGCGTTGAATAGGGTGCTCTTGCCGGCGTTGGTGCAACCGACGAGCGCGACGGTCGGTACCGGGACAGCTTCCCGTCGCTGCCGTTGCTGGCCTCGAACCTTCCGCACCGACTCCAGTTCGCTCTTGAGATGAAGAACGCGGCGCTGGATCTTGCGCCGGTCGGTTTCTAGTTGCGTCTCGCCAGGTCCCCTGGTGCCAATGCCGCCGCCAAGCTGCGACATCGAACCACCACGCCCCGCCAATCTCGGCAGCATGTACTGCAGCTGCGCCAGTTCCACCTGTAACTGGCCCTCCCGAGTGCGGGCGTGGCGCGCAAAGATATCAAGAATGAGCTGGGTACGATCGACTACCCGACAGGGCAGAGCGTCTTCCAGGTTTCGTAGCTGCGTCGGGGTAAGATCGTGATCGAAAAGAATAACAGTTGCGTTGATCGAAGCCGCAATACCAGCGATCTCTTCGACCTTGCCGCTGCCGAGTAGAGTCGCCGGATCCGCTTTGGCGCGTTTCTGCGTGACCTCGCCCGCAATCTCCGCGCCTGCGCTGAGCACCAGTTCGCGAAATTCCTCAAGCGCCGTCTCGAAATCGAGATCGCGATCGACGGTGCGATCCAGATCGCTGCCGGAGAGGGCGCCGGTTTCGGCGGCTTCAGAATCCCTGAGCAAAGCGGCTGCGTTTCGGGCAAGCGCCGCCGACCGGGACAATCCCTGCCCGCGCGCGCCGATCTCGACGGCAACTAAGAGCGCCCGTTCGCTACCAGCCTGTGTGTTCTCTAGACGAACTCCGCTGCTCGAAGCTCGATCGATCTGCTCCGCGCCAGGGGAACTGCCAGCCCTAGCAGCCGTAACGGCGACCTTAGGAATGCGAGATTCCAGGGGCTAACTCCGGGGCCGCGCCTGCCGGCGGAGCCGATGCGGCTGCAATCCCGGTGCTCGATCCCGCGCCCATCGGAACCCGATGCTCGCTGTGGATCACCGACCGGTTGCTGACAACCGTGGAGATCGCGTGCTTGAAGATCAGCTGCTCCTGGCTGTTGTTCTCAAGCAACACGGAGTATTTGTCGAAGGAACGGATCTTTCCCGTCAGTTTCACTCCGCTGACGAGATAGATCGTGATAGGAGTCTTATCTTTGCGGACCGTATTAAGAAACGTGTCCTGAATGTTTTGTGCCGGCTTGTTTTCCATGCGCCGATCTCCCCGCGTCGGTTTTTGTTTGTTGAAACGAACTACCTAAGAAACACAGAGACTGAAACAGCTGCGAATACGACGCAGCCTAACTAAAAGAATTGCTAACAACATAAACGGCTACGACTGCTTTATCAACCGTTCCCATAGCGAAAAATACCGTGAGACAAAAAGAGTGTCCACAATTGAGATGCCATAGCGAAGGTCCAGGCAGTACCGGATCGTTACTTTTCCGCAATTCAACCAACTTCAGTAAAACCCTAGCGCAAGCGGCGATGTTGCGTCTTCGCGCTCTTTTTTCTTGTGGCGTGCCGGCCAGTTTTCCCCGAGTTTGCCGCGTGCGCCGGAACGGCGACCGCCGGGAGCTCGGGCCCGACTTTCTTGACCCGCTCATCCTCAAGAACGTAGGTCGAGACCTGAGTGGATGTCGGCCGGGCAACACCTGTGTCGGGATCGATGCTTACCGAGTCGCCGATGCCTTGAGTGATTTGGAAGGTCGGCTGAGGGCCTTCCTTATCTCCAGTCTGCGAAGCGATTACCACCGGCAGATAGCCCTGCAGGTTGCGCTGGCGGAATGCCGTCTCATATCGGTGCTTCCTGGTATTCCAGGTAAAGACCCTGACTTGGTTGAAGTCGTACGGCAGGCCGTCCTGGTAAGGATTGAGCACCGTGACGTACTCAGGCGCCTGCTTGTCGTCGAAGCTCGAATCCGGATCGTAGACCTTCCGCAATAAGTAAGCCGCGACCATCTTCTGCCCTTCGGCGTATTGCGCGACCGCATCGGGAACATCGACATCAATGCGTTTCGCCATCATCCAGCCCACTCGCCCATGGCTGTCACGGATCAGCCACCAGTCCTCCATGGCTGGCGGTGGAGGAGGCGCTTCGGGAGCCGCAGGCGCACTCGCCCCCCCATCGCCCGCGGTCGGTTCGGGGGTCTCCAGCCACTCAGCCGGCGGCGGAGGAGGAGGAGGGTTGAAGCTGATGGTCGCGGAATCCTTGTTAGCCACCTTCTCCTCCGCCGCTTTTTCGCGCGCCGCACGGACCTTCTCCGCTGCCTTTTTCTCGGAGGCGGCGTAGACGCTAGCGATAGAGGAAGCCGACCCGGAAGCCTGCGGGCCCACCGATTTCGGCACGGAAGCCCGCAGGAGCAGTTGCAGTTTATCGTCCTCCGGCAGCAGATAATACCGGTCGGTGTCGCGGCCCGGCTTCAAGTGCAGGTAGCCGTCATCGCGCAGGACGCCGGTAGCCACGACCGGGTCGCGTTCTTGGGCCTTCTTCAGTTGAGCGAAGCCGCTGACCACCTCGGGGTTGACCACTGCATGTTCTTCGATCCAGCCGATCTCGCCCTTTTCGGTCTTCACTTTAAGAAAGCGGCGGTCCCGGTCAAGCAGTTCCAGCCGCTCGCCGTTTTGCACCATCGCCACGCGGTTCGAGACGGCGGCGACGCGGTCGCGAAGGAACGTCTCCTTGGCCAGGACGTAGACGATTTCCACCTTTGGCTGCGGCCGCAGACGATTACAGCCGGAGAGTCCCCAGCATGCCAACAGCGCGATGGGTATCGAAAAAACGGCGGCTTTTGCCCGCAGACACGCTGGCTTTCGGAAAAGGAGTACGAACAGCATTGGATGGTGACGGGGCAATGCGATCAGTTTGCCGACAGCTTGAGCATAGCACCGCCGCCAAGTGAGGAAACCTCCTTAGTGGGTCCCCACGATGGCAATGGGCAAGGTCGGATCGGTGCCAGTCGTAGCGCTAGCGGCAGCGTCAAGCTTGCCGAGCGTCGTGGCATCGAAGCTGTAGACCTCGAGGTCCTGGCCTCCGCCGTTGCAGACCACACCGACATACTTGCCGGTCGCGTCCTCTGCGATGTCGATCGGAGTGGTTCCGGTGGAAAACGGCGAACCAGTGATCTCGGTCAGTGTTCCATTGGCCGCCAGCACAAATCCGCTGACGGTGTTGTCCGTCCGATTGGTTACGTAAACGTAGCTGCCTGAGGAGTCGACCAGGATTCCGGTAGGCCCGGTTCCGGCCGCGAAGGGAGACCCGGAGACTTCGGTCAGACCGCCATTCGACCCGATCGTGAGTACTCGCACGCCCGCCGTTCCCGTCTCGGTCACAAAAGCAAAGGTCCCGCTTGGGTTTGTGGTGACATCCTGGTCAGCGTTGGTAGCCGCCAGGGTTGCGAGGTTACCCACATCCGTCAGGGCGCCTGTGGTGGAATTGAAGGTAAATGCCTCTGTACCGCCGGTGCCGAGCGTAAGGAAGACATTGACGTCATTGGCTGCGATCGTCATGCGGTTGCTGGCGCCAGGCTTGCTGACAGTTAGGTGTCCCAGCGCAGTCAACAGCCCGGTCGTACTAGCGATTGAATAAACAGTCACTACCGCGTTCGTAGTGCTAAGGCTGGCGCTCGTCACTATCAAATACGCGCCCGTGGTATCCACCTGGATCGCGGACGCAATAAAGCCGCTGGCGACAGCGGTTCCGTTGTTCTGCACCGTGATTGAACCGTTGCTGTTGATGACGTAGAGGTAAATGCCGCCCGTGAGGCTAGCTACATAGAGATAGCTGTTCGCAGGATTGATTGCCATCGCCGCCGGAATGTACCCCAGCGAGTAAGCTGAACCCGGGGTTGCCGCGAGTGTGAGAGTCGACGTGGCCGCCGTTGTGGTCGTGGCCGCGGTCGTGGTGGTTGTCAATGAAAAGCCGGCAACGCTGGGCGGGTTCGCCGCCGAGTTGCTGGTATTGGCGACATACATAAAGTCCGTCGTGGTCGTGCAATTGGTCGTGCACTGGTTGAGCGGCGGGAAAAATCCGCATCCGGTGGACACGGCCGCAAGGCAGGGCGCCAATACCAGAGTGACGCAACGAAATGTCTTCCAGAAATTCAGCATGGTTTGTTGTGTTTCGGGTACCTCTCGGCGAAACTACCGCCTGATTGCAAGCTTAATCCCTCTAAGGGCCCACCGCGCAGCGCTCCGGACTTCCCGGCGTATCTCCCTCGCCATTTCTGCTCCCAAATCCATAACGGTAGACGCAGGAAGCTGACCGGATGCTCAGATGGCGTCAGATCTAAACAACCTCTGCAAAAAAAAGAATTTGTTGATGAACCTAACCAGAAGGATTTCCGTAGGTCTTAATGAAGACGCAAGGCTTCAAAGCCGTTGTGGTTTCAGGAGAGAATCCCATGCTGAGCTTCTTGCTCTGGTGTCTTTTGCTGGTTGTTTGCTGGCCACTGGCGCTGATCGCGGCGGTGCTCTATCCGATCGTCTGGCTCCTGCTCCTGCCCTTTCGGCTGGTGGGAATTGCCGTACACGGTGCGTTGGAGTTGGTCGCAGCGATCATTTTCCTGCCGGTGCGGGTGCTGCGCGCGATTTAGTTCGGCTTTTCCGGCTTGCTCCGCCGCGAGCGGCCCTCGAAGCGGTCATCCAAAGGCTGGCGCCCGGCAAAGCCGGACTCAATCGTATGCCAGTGAGTGATCCTTGCCTCGCCCATTTTCCAACACAGAAGGACTATCTCATCCTCGACCTTGCAGGGAAAATCCAGCAGCCCAATGTCGAGGTCTTTTACCTGAACGCCGATCGCGTCGATCTCTTGCACCGCATCTTTGGCGCGCTGGATATGGGCATCCATCTCCGCGCGCTGGCGGGCGACCTTCGCCACGTCGACATGCATTCCGCCGGAAACGAAGATCCGCTGCGTGAGCTTTTGCAGCTCCTCGTTGATCTGCTCAGCGGCCTGCTTGTCTTCGACGGCGCGTTTCAGCAGCGATTCCAGCACCGGAACCAGCGCCTGTGCTTCGTCGAGCGTGAATAGCTTCATAGCGAGCCCTTAATCTCAAGCATACGATCCAGCGCCACGCGTGCCCAATATTTCACGTCGTCGCGGACCTTGATCCGGTTCACAACCCGGCCCTCGATCAGATTCTCGAGTGCCCAGGCCAGATGTTGCGGGCTGAAGCGGTACATAGTCGTGCAAAGGCAGCCGGTGTCGTCGAGCGTGACGATCTTCTTGCCTTTCGGGGCAAATCGTCGTGCCAGCCGGTTCACCAGATGAATCTCGGTGCCGATGGCGAACATGCTGCCCTGCGGCGCCTGCTCTACGAGCTGGATGATCCGTTCCGTCGAGCCCATCGCATCCGCCCTCTGGCATACCTCCCAGCGGCACTCGGGATGGACGACCACCTGGATGCCGGGATATTTCGCCCGCACCGTATCGACATGCCCGGGCAGAAAGCGCTGATGGACCGGACAATGCCCCTTCCACAGAATCACCTTCGCCGCCAGCAACCGCGATGGCGTGAGCCCGCCGTTGATCTGGTAGGGGTCCCAGACGACCATCTCATTCATCGAAACACCCATCGAAAAGGCAGTGTTACGGCCGAGATGTTGGTCGGGTAGAAACAAGATCTTCTCGCCACGCCCAAAGGCCCATTCAAAGGCCGCGCGCGTATTCGATGAGGTGCAAACCAAACCTCCGTGTTGGCCGCAAAAGGCCTTGATCGAGGCGGCAGAGTTCATGTACGTAAGCGGGAGGATCGAACCGTTCAGCCCGGCCGCCATCAGCGAGTCCCAGCAGTCTTCCACCTGGCCGATCTCGGCCATATCAGCCATCGAGCAGCCGGCGTTCAGGTCGGGCAGGACCACCTGCTGATTGCTGCGGCCGAGAATGTCCGCACTTTCCGCCATGAAATGCACGCCACAGAAGACGACATATTGGCTGTCCGTTTCGGCAGCGATTTTCGACAGCTTGCAGGAATCTCCGGTTACATCGGCAAACCGAATGACCTCATCCCGCTGGTAGTGATGGCCGAGCAGGATGGTGCTCGATCCGAGCCGAGCGCGGGCCGCCGCGATGCGGTCGTCCATGGTGTGATCGGGGAGAACAACGTAGTTGTCGAGCGAACATGCGTTCGCCTCTGGCGACGGCGTGGCAATAGTCGCGATAGGAGTTTCGTCAAGTAAAGCGCTCATACTCTTCCGCCTTCAGTCCCCTAGCTTTTCCAACCGAGTTGGACGGGGATGTTGAAAGCAATATCGACTATGCAGAGGGCTCGCTGCGGCGAATGCTTATACCTTGCCGCCCAACCTCGGGGATGTTGCAAGTCTGCTATTTAAGCGCATCCGTCGACCCGGGGTCGCAGGATCGAAGGACGACAGAATCGCGTAACCCTAGAATCGCGTAACCCTAGTTTAATACACCGAAACCTTCCGGCAAAGCTGCAGCTGGCGGACAACCAACATCCAACCGCAGCCGCACCCTGTAGCGAGAGTGCCTAAAACGGGAGGCTTGAAAGCTAGGATGGCTCAGACGGTGTCTGGCTGCGGGAAGTCACCGCTCGTTACCGTTGGTCATTTGTGAGGGACCCGTAAGGCATTTATCATGAGGGGCGATGCACGTTGGCGATACCATCTTCATCTTCTGTCTGGCGCTGATCATCTTCGGCCCCAAGAAACTGCCCGAGATCGGCCGCCAGATCGGCAAGCTGATGGTCGAGTTTCGACGCGCCAGCAATGAGTTCAAGATGCAGATAGAAGAGGAGTTACGGGCATCGGAGGAGTCCGAGCGCCAGAAGGAGATCAGCGCCACGACTACCATGCTGCCGACCACTCCGGCTGGTGTCCCTGCGCTCGATGCAACGACGACTAACGAGAGCAGCGGATCGACCGCTCCCGTGATAGCGCCTCCGAGCACGGGAGAAACCGTGAATCGCGTCTTCGATCCTGCAAACAGCACTGCCGGGACATGCAGCTATGAGGCTCTCCCCAGCGAGCAACCTGAGGTCAGCGCTTATCCCGAGCAGGAAAGTGGCTTTAGCCCAGCTCTGAACACCGCCTCTAATGGAGCGATTGCCGAAGTTCCTGCTGTCGAGTCACCATCGTTCGCGCCGCCGACCCGTTCGGAAGCTGCCCCTGCAGATCTGAACGGCGCGGCTATCGAAAAGACCGAACCAGCGGTCCACCATGGCTGACCTTGTTGACCGCGCCCGCGCGGCGCTTACCGAACGCAAAGACCAGACCGAACTCCCAGGTATGAGCCTGATCGAGCACCTCAACGAGCTACGCCAACGGCTGGTGCGCTCGGCGATCGCCCTTGTCATCGGCTTCTTTGTCGCCTACGCCTTCCACGAAAAAATCTTTGGCTACATGCAGGCCCCGGTGGTCGAGGCGCTCAAGAAAAACCACCTCGATACCCAGCTGGTCATTCACAACCCCATCGACGGCTTCAATATGTACCTGAAGATCAGCTTCACCGCCGGGGTGATTCTGGCTGCGCCGTACATTCTGTATCAGCTCTGGCTGTTCATTTCGCCCGGCCTGTATCCGAGTGAGAAGAAGTACGTCACCCCGTTCATGATCGCTACGGTCGGGCTATTTCTGTGCGGCGCCTTCTTTGGATATCGCTATGTTTTTCCCGGCTCGCTCGGCTTTCTCTTCGATTACTCGAAACAGTTCAAGCCGCTGATCGAGATCAGCGAATATACGGACCTCTTCAATACCGTGATCCTGGGCCTCGGCCTCACCTTTGAGCTGCCGATCCTCGTCATGTTTCTCTCGCTCTTCGGCATCGTTAGCCCGAAGTTCCTGTGGAAGAACATTCGCTACGCGATCCTTATCATTTTCGTTATCGCGGCGATTATTACGCCCACTCCAGATGTGTTGACGATGTGTGTCTTCGCCAGTCCGATGTTGGTGCTTTACCTAATCAGTATTGGCGTTTCGTTCATGGTGCATCCGGCGCGCCGCCGCAGGAAGCGGGAGAGCGCTGCGTGACGGTTGCTTCGCGCGGTCTCTTGAGACGGAAGCATGGCGCGAAAGCTTTGGCCCACCGCATCGGGATCGCCATTTTCGTCACCGCAGTCACCGCTCTGGTGGCCCAATCGGCTGGCCACTTCGACGGCGCGCGCGCCTTGCAGTATGCCCGCGAGATCGTAGCGTTTGGCCCTCGTTACAACGGCAGCGAAGGCCTCTCCAAGGTGCAGGCGTATCTCAGAAAGCAGTTCGCAAAGGACGACCTCACTGAAGACACCTTCGTCGTCGACACCCCTGCCGGCCCGCAGGCGCTGCACAATTTCGTCGTCAAATTTCCCGGCAAGAAAGACGGCATCATTGTTCTCGCCAGCCACTACGAGACAAACTACTGGCTCAAAGACACCAGCTTCGTCGGCGCGAACGACGGTGCATCGACCACCGGGTTGCTGATCGAGATCGCCAATTACCTCCGCGGCAAACCGCGCGAAGGCTACAGCGTCTGGCTGGTCTTTTTCGACGGCGAAGAGGCGGTCAAGAGTTGGACGCACACCGACTCACTCTACGGCAGCCGCCACCTCGCCGCCAAGTGGCAAAATGACGGCACGCTCAAGAAGATCAAGGCTTTCCTGCTCGCTGACATGATCGGGGACAAAGACCTCGACATCGCTCGCGATGGCAATTCAACTCCATGGCTCGAAGACGTCGTCAAGCAAGCCGCCGTCCACGAAGGCGACCAGCGCTACTTCTTCCAGCGCAGCACGGTTGAAGAGGACGACCATCTGCCCTTTGTTCAGCGCGGCGTTCCTGTTGCCGACATCATCGACGACGACTACGGCCCGCACGATTCCTCTCACCCCGACGGCTACCATCACACCCCCGAAGACACGCTCGACAAAATCAGCGCGAAGAGCCTGACCATCGACGGGGATGTTTTTCTCGAAACGATCCGCCTCCTCGATCAACGCTGATTCTCGTCTCGGCTGTATTCGCATGCATTAGCATCGAGGGATGTTCGCCGGTGCTCCGCCCAGCTATTGGATTGGTTTCCACGCGCTCGTCCTGGTGCTGCTGGCGGTCGACCTCATCTTTCTGAATCACAAGGACGAAAAGATCGCGCGACGTCTGGCCTGGAGCTGGACGCTCTTTCTCTTCTGTCTCGCCTCCGGCTTCGCCCTCTGGACACTCCGCGTGGACGGACGTCAACACGCGTTGGAGTTCTTTTCCAGCTACCTGATCGAAACTTCTCTCAGCGTCGACAACCTCTTCGTCTTCCTGATCATGTTTCGCTCGCTTCACCTGAGCCGGCATCAGCAGCACCGCATTCTTCTCTGGGGAGTGGCGGGCGCCATCATCATGCGCGCGCTTTTCATCGCAGCTGGTGTCAGTCTGTTGCAGCGTTTCGTATGGATCCAATATGCTTTCGGCGTCATCCTGCTGATTGCCGCGATTCGCCTCATGAAGCCGGAAGGCCCACACGGTAAGCCGTCGGCCCTGGTGCAGTGGATCCAGCGCCAGTCGCTGAGCAAGCCGGGACCGAAAGGCGCCACGTCCGGCGTCAAAACCCACGCTGTATCGGCTCCGGTCTTGGCCAAAAGCGGCCCGCATCATCTCGCACTCACGACAAAGACCTTTCTTATGATTATCTTGGCCGTCGAGGCGACCGATCTGGTATTTGCGCTCGACTCGATTCCCGCCGTGCTCGCGATCACTCGCGACCCCTTTATTGCCTACACCTCGAACATCTTCGCGGTGCTCGGTCTGCGGTCACTCTTCTTCGCGCTCTCGGGAATGCTCGACCGCTTCCGTCTCCTCCATTACGGATTGGGCGTGATTCTCGCCTTCGTCGCGATGAAGATGCTGCTCTCGCGCTGGGTGCATGTGAATGTGGGTATTTCACTGGCGGTGATTGTCGGGATTCTGGCGATCTTCATCGTGGCGTCGCTGATCGACGATCGAAGGCGCAACGCGCGGCGGGTCTAAGAAACGGCCGCAGGTTCTTCGACCGTGTGCACCACCGAGTGCCGTGCAAACCGCTCGTCGTCCCGCTTCGGAAAGTCATTGCGGAAATGGGCGCCGCGGCTCTCTTCGCGTGCTAATGCAGACTCCGTAATCAGACTGCCGATCGTGACCAGGTTGTTGATCTCAAGCGAGCCTCGGTCAATTGGATTCGGGAGTCGTTCGCTCAGCCGCTCCAAATCCTCACGCAAGGAGAGTAGGCCATTCGCATCTCGCAGCAATCCGGCCTTCTCCCACATCGCCCGCTGCAGCTCCGCCAACAATGTGGCAGGCGAAGTGCCGCCTTCATCCTCAGCCGGCCACTCAGGCGAAACCGCAGCCACCGAGTTCGGCAGCGCAGTCTCATCCTGCATCGCCTCTGCGGCCCGCGCGCCAAAGACCAGCCCTTCGAGCAAGGAATTGCTGGCTAGTCGATTAGCGCCATGAACTCCCGTGCACGCCGCCTCTCCCGCGGCATAAAGCCGCGGCAACGAAGCCCGTCCCCAATGGTCGGTTCGAACGCCGCCCATGAGATGATGCGCGGCCGGCCGCACCGGAACAAGATCGCGTCCAAGATCGAAGCCATGCTGCTTGAGGAAAGCTGAAATTCCCGGAAAACGCTGCGCGAAATCGATGGCCATCACATGGCGCATATCGAGATACACGGGGCGAATTTCGCCGTGGCGCTCGGCGAAGCCTTCCCGAGTGATCGCCCGCGCCACTACGTCGCGCGGCGCCAACTCGAGCAGCGGATGATACCGCCCCATAAAGCGCTCATCCCGGTCGTTGCGGAGATAAGCGCCCTCACCCCGCAGAGCCTCGGAGAGGAACCTAGGCACCCCGGGAAGGCTCAGCGCGGTCGGATGAAACTGGTAAAACTCCATGTCGGCGATCTCGGCCCCGCCACGATAGGCCATAGCGATTCCGTCGCCGGTCGCGACCGTTGGGTTTGTCGTATCGCTGTAGACCTGGCCAGCACCGCCGCTCGCGAGCAAGACGGCGCGGGCGTCAATCTCTGCGATGCCGCCCTCGTGATCCAGCGCAGTAAGGCCGACAACCGCGCCCGACTTCTCGTCGATCAGAAGATCATCGCAGGTGACCCACGGTCGCAAATCGATATTAGGAATGAATCGCGCCTTTGCCAGCAGGGAACGGCCGATCTCCGCTCCGGTCGCGTCGCCGTGCGCGTGCAGGATTCGGGGAAGGCTGTGAGCGCCCTCGACAGTGAGCATCAACTCGCCGAGACCCGCATCGGAAGCCTGGCGATCGAAGGCCGTGCCCCACTGCAGCAACTCTTCGACTCGCTTCGGACCATCTTCCACAAGAATCGCTGCTGCGGCGCGATCGACCAGCCCATCTCCAGCCTGAACGGTGTCTTCCAGATGGAGAGCGACATCTTCGTCACCGCCCATCGCCACGGCGATTCCGCCCTGCGCATAGGAGGTGTCGGATTCGCCCAGCGATTCTTTGGTCAGGACCAGCACGCGGCCCGATTCGGCCAGCGAGATGGCCGCTCGCAATCCCGCGATTCCCGCGCCGACCACGATGAAGCCGGTCTTTGCCGGAAGCCCCATAGAAAAAGGCTATCATTCCAGCGACGACAGAATTTCGCGTGGCAGAAAGCGAATGCATTGTGGACAATCCCCATCTTGTTCATGCGATACGATGAAGCCAGCGTGCGGACCATCCAGATAAAGACCGGCAGCGCGAACTATCCCGTCTTCGTTGGCGGGGAGCTGCTTTCCAGCCTCGGCCGCCGAATTCCGAAGATCACCGGCCGCAAAAATCAGCGCGTCTTCGTGCTCACTTCTCCTGAAATCTGGTCGCTCTGGGCTGATGCCTTTCTAGAGTCATTCCCTCAGGACGAGGCGCCCACCGCGCTCTTTCTGCAGCCCGGTGAAGAACACAAGCGCCTGCGCAACGTCGAGCGCATCGCCGAACAGCTGGCCGAGTGTCACGCTGACCGCTCGTCGCTTCTCATAGCCTTCGGCGGCGGCATTGTCGGCGACCTCGGAGGATTTCTCGCCGCAATCTTCATGCGCGGCATCGACTACGTTCAGGTGCCCACCACTCTGCTGGCCCAGGTCGATTCGTCAGTCGGCGGCAAGACCGGAGTCAACCTGCAGTCGGGCAAGAATTTGGTGGGAAGCTTCCATCATCCACTCGCTGTCTTCGCGGATATAGACGTTCTGCAGACGCTGCCATCCCGCGAATTGCGCGCCGGACTCTTCGAAAGCATCAAGGCGGGAATCATCCGGGACGCGAAGCTCTTCGCCTTCATGGAGCGCAATATCGAGGCGATCCTCGCGTGCGATCCAAAAGCCATCGAATACGTCGTTGCCGGCTCGGTGCGCATGAAGGCCGAAGTCGTCGGTATCGACGAGATGGAAAACGGGTTGCGCATGATTCTCAACTACGGCCATACCCTCGGCCACGCCATTGAAGCAGCGACCCGCTATAAGAAGCTGTTGCATGGCGAGGCCGTCGCCTGGGGGATGATCGCTGCCACGCGCCTCGGTCTTGCCCGCGGCACCGTCACAGAAGCACAGGCATGCGCTATTGAGAAGACGATCTTCGCGTACGGTCCGCTGCCTCCGCTGCGCCTTCCTGTCGAACGGCTGCTCGACGCCGCGACTCGCGACAAAAAAAATCGAAGCGGCGTGCGGCGTTTTATTCTGCCCTCGGGCATCGGAAATGCAGTTGTGGTTGAAAATGTAACCGACACTGAGCTTTATTCCGCGGCCGAGTCGATGCTGCGAACTGCGCGTGAAATCGCCGAGCCGGTTCCGGCTGAGGCGTGATGGCGATCTCTCCGAGTTCGCCTTCTCTCGGCGCAAAGCCTGCGGGCACGGTCGACGAGGCGACTGCGGCTGCCGCGGTCCGCGAGATGTTCGACGGAATCGCGCCACGCTACGACCTGCTCAACCACGTTCTTTCGATGAACATCGACCGCTGGTGGTGGTGGCGAACCGCGAGGAGATTTCGCGATGTCCTCGCCCGCCCTAACGCTGTAGTCGTCGATGTGTGTTGTGGCACTGGAGACATGACCCTGGCTATGCTCAGGCGCCGCCCGGCCAACTCGCGGCCCGTCATCGCCGCCGATTTTTCCCATCGGATGCTGTTGCGCGGCGCGGCCAAGTTCAGCGGTCGCGGCCTCATTGCACCCAAGGCCATAGCAATTGAGGCCGACGCCCTGCATCTCCCGCTCGCCGACAACTCCGTCGACCTCATCACGACCGCCTTCGGCTTTCGTAACCTTGCCAACTACCGCGCCGGGCTCGAAGAGTTTCATCGCGTCCTGCGGCCCCGCGGCGAACTCGGCATCCTCGACTTCAGCGAACCGGGCGGGCTGCTCGGGAAGCTCTACGCCTTCTATTTCCGCGGCATCCTGCCGGCGATCGGTTCGCGGCTCTCAGGAGTGACTGGCCCCTACGCTTACCTGCCCAATTCCGTCCACAACTTCCCGCCGCCGGAACGGATGCGCGAGATCATGGCCGCCGCCGGATTTCAGGATGTCTCATGGACGCCATACACGTTCGGTGTCGCTGGATTGTACCGCGCGACTAAGCGCTAAGCGCAACCGGCTTCAAACCCGGCGCCAGCAGCCGTATGATCAGCAGGGCAAGCAGATAGACGCTGGCCGCCAGAACAAACAACACCGAGTAGCTGTGGGTGCGTTCGAGTGTGTGGCCAGTAAAATAGGCGAGCAGCGCCCCGCCGACCGAACCGGCCATGCCACCAATTCCCACCACCGCGCCGACCGCGCTCTTGGGGAACATGTCCGATGGCGTGGTGAAGAGGTTCGCCGACCAGCCCTGATGCGCCGCCGCTGCGAGGCCGAGCAGCCCAATCGCTGTCCATTCCGAATTCACGTTTCCTAGACTGAAGATTGGCACCACGAGACAAGCGCAAAAGAGCATTGCCGCCATGCGCGATCCGGGGACCGACAACCCCATCTTTCGGAAGGGAGCAGGCAGCCAGCCCCCGGCAATGCTGCCTACTGCCGAGAGGTTGTACACGATGATCAGCGGCAGCCCGAGGTGGGACAAGTTCAGGTGGAACTTCGCGCTGAAGTAGGAAGGCAGCCAAAACAGGTAGAACCACCAGATCGGGTCAGTAAGGAACTTCGCAATCGCAAACGCCCAGGTCTGCCGGAATCCAACCAGCTTGAGCCACGGCATCTGCGGCCCCATCTGAGCCGCAGCCTCCTCATAAATGTGGCGCAGCTCTGCGCCGGTCAGCGTGGGGTGATCGCTGGGTTTACGGTAATTCCGCCACCACCACGCGATCCAAATCATGCTGAAGACGCCGGTAGTCAGGAAGGCGGCGCGCCAGCCGTAGTGCATCGTGATCCAGGGGACGATCAACGGCGCGAGGATTGCGCCTACGTTCGTGCCGGAGTTGAAGATACCGGTCGCCAGGGACCGCTCCTTTTGCGGGAACCACTCGGCGACCGTCTTCAACGCGGCGGGAAAATTGCCCGACTCGCCCAGCCCCAGGCAAAACCTCGCGATTCCAAACTCAAAGGCGGTACTGGCGAGCGCATGGCCCATTGCCGAGAGGCTCCACACGACCATGATCAGGATGTAGCCGATCCGGGTTCCGATCTTATCGACCACTCGCCCGGCAATCAGCAGCCCAAGGGCGTAGGCAACCTGAAAGGCGACCACGACCTGGCCGTAGCTGATCTCGTTCATCATGCCCGATGCAAGCAGCGTCGGCTTCAGGAGCGCGATGACCTGTCGGTCCATGTAATTGATTGAGGTTGCGAAGAAGAGCATTGCGCAGATCGTCCAGCGGACCCGGCCCATCGGCGCGCCGCTTGAACCCTCATCTTCCTGCTCGATGTCGAGAGCCTTGCTGACGGCCGATTTACCGATCGAATCCATGTACCCGCCTGGAGACCTCAAATGTCAAGAGATGCCTGCCGCTAAAGTTTGTACGCACTTCGCACTAATTTGTCAGTAAGTTCGACTGCCAGATCGAACGCCTCATCTTCGTCGATACGATGCTCCACCACCAGCTTGGCGAGAAATGCGGCATCCATCCGCCGCGCCACGTCATGCCGCGCGGGAATCGACAGAAATGCTCGCGTGTCATCATTGAAGCCAACCGTATTGTAGAAACCCGCAGTTTCGGTGACCGATTCGCGAAAGCGCTGCATGCCCTCCGGGCTATCGTGAAACCACCACGGAGGTCCAAGCCGCAGGCAAGGATAGTGTCCTGCAAGCGGAGCCAGTTCCCGGCTATACGTCGATTCGTCGAGCGTAAACAGAATCAAAGTGAACCCACTCTCGTTGCCATAGCGATCAAGCAGCGGGCGAAGCGTGTGCACATAGTCGGTAGCCGTCGGAATATCGGCGCCAGTATCGCGCCCATACTTCTCAAAGACCATCCGATTGTGGTTGCGCGCGCTCCCGGGGTGAATTTGCATGACGAGGCCGTCGGCGACACTCATCCCCGCCATCTCGGTCAGCATCTGCGCGCGGAAGACCTCCTGCTCCTCCGCGTCGGCAGTCTTCGAGATAACCCGAGTGAACAGCGCCGAGGCTTCCGCACCGGAAAGGTTGGCGGTGCGGGCGGTCGGATGTCCATGATCGGTGGCCGTGCCGCCCAGTTGCTTGAAGCGGGCACGGGTCTTCCTCAAGGCCTGCAAATATCCACCGAATGAATCAGTATCCTCGCCAGTGATCTCTCCTAGCTTGGTAATATTCGCGCGGAAGCCGGCGAACTCCGGGTCGATAACCGAATCCGGTCGGAAGGTGGGAATGATGCGGGCTTTCCATCCAGAGTTGCGGATCGCCTGGTGATCGCTTAGCGACTCGAGCGGCGAATCCGTCGTGGCCAGCACTTCGAGGCGGAAGCGTTCATAGAGTGCCCGTGGCAGGAACTCGGGAGTCGAGAGCTTTTCATCGATCGTGTTGTAGTAATGGTCCGCGTTCTTCGCCGAGAGCCGCTCGCTAAGCCCGAATAGCTCCTCGAAGGCATAATCGAGCCACATGCGCGTCGGAGTTCCGCGAAAGAGATAATAGTGCTCGGCGAAGATGCGCCAGATCCGGCGCGGGTCTTTCATCTCAGCGACGCCGATCTCAAGATCGTCCATCGACACGCCTTGGCTGTACAGCATTCGATAGACGTAATGGTCGGGTTGGACGAAGAGCTTAGCCGGATTCGGGAAGGGCTGGTTTTGCGCAAACCATGCAGCTTGAGTGTGCCCGTGCGGGCTGATGATAGGCAGGTCGCGGATGCTCTCATAGAGCCGTCGCGCAACGTCGCGGGTCTCAGGGTCGGCGGGAAAGAGTCGATCTTCGTGAAGCAGAGTCAAGGTCGTTGCTCGCTATCGTGAAGGTGGGACCATTCGGAATTTCAAGCGCCACAAAGCTTTCGAGAGGTCCGACCGCTAGAATACACGCTCGCCGGCACTCAACGTTAGCCAATCCTGATTCGGCTAGGGCCGAAGTACGCCGTTCAGTCCAGATGAAAGACTTCTTCGAGTGGAAACATATTGTCGTCTGCTCCGCCCTCGCCGACCGCTTCGAAGAACGGAGACATCTCCGTCTGCCACCTTGCGTTGACCGGGTGAGTGTTCCTTCATCTTGGCACAAGCCCGAACAAAATCGGGCGTTTCGAGATAACCGACCAGCAGGCCGTCCGGCCGCAGAAACAACGAGTAATTGTGCCATCAGTCTCGCGTAGCGCCTCCAGCATCTCCGGCCACACATCCGCGTGGCGCTCCCTGTACTCCTCCAGGCGCTCGGCACGGACCTTCAACAGGAAACAAACCCGCATCGCTCCACGGTAGTGCGCGAACGCCGCGATGTCCACAGGCGGTGTGAACGTAAAGTCCATGTAGGAAACCCGCGCCGGGCCGCCGCGGACTGTGTATAGTTCCGGATATGCCTGTCAAGATGAAGGACATTGCGCGTGACCTAGGGGTCTCGGTCGTCACGATCTCCAAGGCTCTTCGCGACCATCCCGACATCAGCAAAGCTACCCGCGAGCGCATTTTGCTCAAGGTCAAGGAGCTCGGTTATCGCCCCAACCTTACCGCCCGCAGCCTAGTGACGGGGCGCTCGTCGCTAATTGGTCTCATTGTCCCCGACCTCATCCACCCGTTCTTCGCTGACATCGCAAAGGGCCTCTCGCTGGCGATGCGGCGGCAAGGCTACTTCCTGGTGCTCTCGTCGTCAGAGGAGGACCCCGATCTCGAACGCGAAGAGATCGAGCAGATGCTGGCCCACCGTCTTGACGCGTTGATCGTCGCCAGCTGCCAGTCGAGCCCCGAGTCCCTGCGCGTGGTCCAGCAGGGCGACACGCCGCTGGTCCTGCTCGACCGCTCCTTCAAGGAACTGCCCTCCCACTTTGTCGGCTCCGACGACTACGCGGCCGGACGACTCGGGACCGAACACCTCCTTGCTGTCGGCTGCCAGCGTATCGCCCATATTCGCGGCCCCGAGAACAACGTCGGCCATCGCCGCCTCAAGGGTTACCTCGATACTCTGAAAAAGCACGGCATGGAGGTGCCGGCCGAATATCTCATTCAGGCGCCACGCGCCGATGTCGACGGGCACCGAAACGGCATCGCCGCGCTCAGATGTCTCCTCGAACTGAATCGATCGCCAGACGGGATCTTTTGCTACAACGACGTCATCGCCATGGGTGTGATCGCCGAGGCCCTAAGCCAGGGAATTGCCGTGCCCAAGGACATAGCGGTGATCGGCTGCGGAAATCTGCACTACTCCAGTGAGATCCGCGTGCCGCTTTCCAGCATCGACCAGCGCAGCGGCGAGATCGGCCAGCGCGCGGCCCGGCTCATTCTGGATATCCTCGCTGCCAAAGCCGATAAAACGACATTAGACTGCCGCGAAATCATCCTGCAGCCGCGCATCATCGCGCGGGACTCGACCGCAAGAACTGTCGCCCGCTGAATCGGCGCAACCAGCGTCAAGCCGCGAGCGAAGCAGCCGCGTCAGGCAATCATCGTAAGGCAGGGAAGATACCTGATACCAATGACGGCCGCTGTCCACGGACCTCAATAACTGCGATACACTTGCTTTCGCCGCTTAAAGGATCAGGCAAACGATGAATTTGGAGGCAAAATGAAACCGCTTTCACGCCGTGATTTATTGAAGACCGGTTTGCTGGCGCCGGCTGCTGTGGCAGCGGCCAATGGCATGGGCCCGTTCGGCGTTGCAATGCAAGTCGCTGGGGACCATTCTTCCCCGCTTCTCGCGAGCGCATCGCCGGTATCGGTAACGTCCGGCGCGGGACGCGAGCGTCTCCTTCTCGATTTCGGCTGGCGGTTCCATCTCGGTAACGCCGACGATCCCTCCAAAGACTTCGGATTTGGCAGCGGAAGCTCCGGAAATTTTCAGAAGACGGGAAATTTCCTTTCGGCGAGCTCCATCGCCTTCGACGACAGCGACTGGCGCAGTGTGAATCTGCCTCACGACTGGGCCATCGAGCTGCCCTTTGAAAATGACCCATCGCTTTCGAGCAAAGGCTTCTACCCTCTGGGGCGCACCTACCCAGCCACCAGCGTCGGTTGGTACCGCCGCGTCTTCGATCTTCCCGCCGATGACGGCAAACGGATCACCGTTCAGTTCGATGGCTCCTACCGCGAAACGATGGTCGTTTTTAATGGCTTTTACATCGGCACACACGGCGGCGGATACGATCCTTTTCAATTCGATCTAACCGACTTTGCAAATATCGGCGGAAGAAACGTCCTGCTGGTTCGTGTGGATGCCACCTTGAGCGATGGCTGGTTCTACGAAGGGGCTGGATTGTACCGCCACGTCTGGCTGGTGAAGTCCCATCCCGTCCACGTAAGGCAATGGGGTACCTTTGTCCGGAGCGAGATTCGGAACAGCGACGCCGCACTTTCCATCCGCACCGAAGTCAGCAACAACGGCAAGACAGCGCAGAACGCGCGCGTCACCTCAACCATTCTCGATCCCTCCGGCAACGCAGTAGGAAAAGCCACCACAGCGCCTGCGCCTATTTCAGAGATGGGCGAACAAACCTATCAGCAAGAGATCGCGGTGACGCGTCCCGCCCGATGGTCGCTCGAGGAGAGAAATCTCTACACGCTGATCACCGAGGTCGAGGCCAACGGCGAGGTCGTCGACCGCTACCAGACGCCTTTCGGCATTCGCACGATAAAGTTCGACCCGGAGCAGGGCTTCTTCCTGAACGGCAAGTCCGTCAAGGTGAAGGGCACCTGCAATCACCAGGACCACGCCGGAATCGGCGTGGCCCTGCCCGACGCGGTGCAGTACTATCGCGTTCGCAAGCTTCAGGAGATGGGCTGCAACGCCATCCGCACTTCGCATAACCCGCCCACTCCCGAATTGCTTGATGCCTGCGACCAGTTGGGAATGCTGGTCTTCGACGAGACGCGCATGATGTCGTCCAATCCCGAAGGCCTCAGCCAGTTCGCCGACCTTGTGCGGCGTGACCGCAACCATCCGAGTGTCTTCATGTGGTCCATGGGAAACGAGGAAGGCCAGGCAAATACCGAAAAAGGCTTGCATATTCTCACCGCGATGAAAGCGGTCGCCACCGAATACGACGGTTCGCGCCCGGTATCGATCGCTCCAATCCGCGCAATCGGCGAAGGCGGCCTCATCGTCTGCGACGTCATGGGCTACAACTACATGGATCCCGAAGCCGAGGCCTATCACAAGACTCACCCTGACAAACCGGTCATTGGCACTGAGACGGTAAGTGCGGTAGGCACGCGCGGCATCTACGTTACCGATCCCGCGAAGGGCTACGTCGGCTCCTACGATCCCTACACCACCACCGGCCGCGCCTCGGCAGAGGGATGGTGGAGTTTCTGCGACGCGCAGCCGTGGCTTGCGGGGGGCTTCGTGTGGACCGGATTCGACTATCGCGGCGAACCCTCACCCTATCAGTGGCCCAACATCAGCTCGCAATACGGAGTGATCGATACCTGCGGTTTCCCCAAAGACACCTTCTACTACTACCAATCGTGGTGGACGAGCCAGCCCGTCCTGCACATCTTCCCGCATTGGAATTGGCCCGGGATGGAGGGCAAGGAGATCGCGGTCTGGGTTTATTCCAACCTCGACAAGGTCGAACTGTTCTTCAATGGCCAGAGCCTCGGCGCAAAGGACGTCAAGAAAGACTCCCACCTCGCATGGGTCATCAAGTACGCTTCCGGCTCGATAGAGGCACACGGCTTCAAAGATGGTCAACAGGTGATGACGGCCAAGCGGGAGACCACCGGCCCGGCGGCAAAGTTAGCGTTGAGGGCGGACCGTCAGGAGGTTTCTGCCGATGGCGAGGATGTCGCAATGTTTGCCGTAGCCGTTCAGGACGCACAGGGCCGCACCTTGCCCATCACCGATAACGAAGTGACCTTCCGGATCTCCGGCGAAGGGAAACTGATCGGCGTCGGAAACGGCGACCCCACCGATCACGGATCCGACAAAGGCACCTCGCGAAAGGCCTTCTCCGGTTTCTGCATGGCAGTTGTTCAGTCGACGAAGAGCGCCGGCAAAATCACGGTCGATGCATCTTCCTCAGGACTTCCGCCAGCCACCGTTACGATCGATACGAAAGCTGTGACGCTTCGTCCGCAAATACCAGTCTGGAAGCGCGAAGTGCCAACCGGCCCCGGCATCACGGGTCTGTGGAGACCTGTTCCGGCCGCCGAAACCAACCCCATGGCGGCGTTCCTGGGTGGCGGGAACAACATGGTCTTCACTCTGCGCCAGGATGGCAACAACCTCACCGGAACCGTCGAGGGTGGAAACGGCGGCTTCTTCGGCGGCAGCGACATTCCGGCCGAGATCACGGAAGGCAAAATAGCCGACGGAAGCATCTCCTTCAAAGCCGGAACGGCCAGCTACACGGGGACTCTAAAAGGCGACCAGCTCGAACTTCACCGATCGGCTAATCTAGGCTTTCCCATGCCGAAACCAGCCGCAGAGCCACCCGGACCGCGCCCGGCCATCGGCCCTCCGCCGGACGGATCGGATCCATCTATCAACGCCGCATGGCGCCGCCCATCGGGCACTCCAATGGTTCTGCACCGGGTCGAGCGGTAGAGCAACCGTCCTGAGTTGAAGGAAGGATATTTGGTGCCGAAGGGGGGACTCGAACCCCCACACCCTTGCGAGTACATGGACCTGAACCATGCGCGTCTGCCAATTCCACCACTTCGGCAATGCTTTGTGGTATCCGGCGCGAACATTGCGGATACGGCAGCAACCTCTAGTGTTGCAAACTGCTGTTCCCAAGTCAAACCCGCGCCAGTCCTGATCTCGCAGCCAATCAGGGTAGCGTAGCGAGCCACGCCAGCACCGTTTCCTGCAAGCCAATTCGCTTGTCCGAGTAGGAGTGATCGGTCGCAAAATGCTTTTCGGTAACGTGCTTGTTGCCGCCCCGCTCAAGCGCTTCAGCAAGCGCCTGCGCCGGGGGGGCGAGGCCATCATCCGAGGTAATTAGCAGCACTGGACGCGTCCCTAGTCCAGTCGCAAAGGCAGCGAGATCCCACTGTGCGCGATTGGCCCACAGCTCTTTGGCGAGGCCTTCAGGAGTGCAGCCGCTCAGCGGCGCCATCCCCTCTTCAGCCAGCCTTGGAGCCAGCATCCTAACAACCTGCGCCTCGGTCATCTCAGGGTGAGCGGCAAAATTATGAGCGCCGAAATCCGCGCCCGAGATGATCCCCGCTCCCACCACAGAGGGATCATGGGCCGCGCCGTAGGCCGTCATAAAACCGCCCATGCTGTGACCAATCAGAACAATTCTCCTCCGATCGGCGCGCAGCTTGGTGGCATTCGCTGGGTCGCGAAGATAGGCAAGCGCCGAGGCCACATCCTCGGTGCTGTGAGTGAACGAGAAGTCTCCTGGAGAGCCCCACGATCCGCGATAGTCGAAATAAAGCACGTCCCACCCCGCGCGCCGTATCGCCTGCGCCAGGTCGAGATTCTTTTCGTTCCCCGGAAAGCCATGCAGCAGGATGACGACGGGATGGGGCCCCGCTCCGGCAGCGATGTAGGTCAGCGCATTCAATTGAGCGCCGTGGCTTGGGAGTTGAAATGCCGCCATAGCTGCTGGATATTGAAGGTTCGCAGCAGGATCGGCATCGATGGCAATGGGAACCTGCTGAGCCCAAACACTACCGCTTAGACCGGCCGCCGCCAGCACCAGGAAGACAAAAAGCTTTCGCATATAGGAGTGATTGTACGGAAGGAAGCCATCCCTCAACGGCCATCCGCATCGAATAGAAGTAATGGTTGCGGCGAACTGCCGAACCGGATTGTGCTTAAGTTTACCTTCCCGTCTGCGAGTGGCAGGACATTGTCTAAAGACATCCATATTGTGGTTGCGCGTTCGTCTCGATTAAGCTCAGGGGCAGTGAATCTGGTCAAGGATTGCTCGATCGCTATGGCCGAACCAGACAATACGCCCAACGAAAGCGGCACACGGGCCAAGACCATCCGCGAACTCGCCCATGAACTGAGCAATGCCCTTGAGATCGTCATGCAAAGCAGTTTTCTCCTCGGCACCCTCGATCTGGGTGAAAATGGCCGGCAATGGCACCAGCTCCTTGATGGCGGCGTCGAAAGGGCGACGGCCATTAACCGGCAATTGCGTGAGGCTCTCCGCTCAGAAACCGCGGAGACTCGCTCGGAATCCCGCTGAAACAGCCCGTTCGCCAACTCCCCGCCGCGACTGATGCAAGATAATCGAAGAGACATTTCCGGAGCAATCGATGAATGCAGCCGTTGTCTACGATTTCAAGCAACCGCCTCGTTACGCTACTTTTGCCGACCCGGTCCCCGTGGAGGGAGAAAAGCTCGTTACGGTGAGCGCAGCGGGTCTTCACCAGATCGTCAAATCACTCGCAAATGGAACGCATTATGGAAGCACCGGCGAACTGCCCTTCATTCCCGGAGTCGACGGAGTCGGGCGTCTCGAAGATGGCAAGCGCGTCTTCTTTGGAGGCAGTCGCAGCCCCTACGGCACCTTTTCCGAGCGCGCCTTGGCCTCGAGTTGGATGTCGATTGAGTTACCCGACGGCCTCGATGATGTAACAGCCGCGGGGATTGCGAATCCCGGCATGTCGTCGTGGGTCGCCCTTGCCGGTCGCGCCAAATTTGTCGCCCGCGAGAGTGTCCTGATTCTCGGCGCAACCGGAGTCGCCGGCCAGCTCGCTGTGCAGATTGCGAAACGTCTTGGCGCGCGGCGGGTCGTTGCCGCCGGACGCAATCCAAAAGCCCTGGAGCAGCTGAAGGCTCTGGGTGCCGACGCCATCGTCTCGCTCGATCAAGCACACGACACGCTGGTCACGGCCTTTCGTCAGGAAGTTGCCCAAGACCCGGTCGACGTGGTTCTCGATTATCTCTGGGGCGCTCCCGCCGAGGCGCTGCTGGCGGCGCTCTCCCACAAAGGCCTTTCGAAAGCGACGCCGCGCTTGCGATACGTGCAGATCGGCGCCAGCGCCGGCCCGGCAGTTTCTCTTCTTGCAGCCACCTTGCGCAGCTCCGCGATTGAGCTCCTCGGCAGCGGCTTCGGCAGCGCCTCGCTCGATCAGATTGTCCGGGCGGTTGCCGACTTCTTCAAAATGGCCGCCGCTCAGCCCTTTCACTTCCAGGCCAGGGCGGTGTCGCTTAAGGATGTCGAATCGGTCTGGAATACTCCAGAGTCCGGCGTTCGGCTCGTCTTCCAGCCATAAATTGCTTCGCAAACGCGAAAACGGGGGCCGGTTAGACCGACCCCCATTTTCGATGTCGCTGATCGGATCTGTCTTAGACCAGCGTCGCGTCCAGCGTAATCTCAGTATTCCCCTTGAAGAGCTTCGAGATCGGACAGCCCGCCTTGGCGTTCGCTGCCGCTGTGTCAAATGCCGCCTTATCGGCGCCGGGCACCTTGGCTTTGGTCACCAGGTGAATGGCGGTGATGCCGAAGCCGCCTTCCACCTTTTCGAGCTTCACGCTGGCGGTGGTTTCGAGTGACTCCGGCGGGAGATTTGCGGCCGTCAACTGACCGCTCAGCGCCATAGTGAAGCAGCCCGCATGTGCTGCCGCAATCAGCTCTTCGGGGTTGGTCCCGACCCCGTTCTCAAACCGCGTGCTGAAGGAATACTGGGTGTCTTTGAGCGTCGTGCTCTGGGTGGTGATGCTGCCCTTGCCGTCTTTGAGTCCGCCATGCCAAATGGCGCTTGCTGTGCGTTCCATGAGAACTCCTTTGGTCGTGCGTGGTGATCTTGCGGTTGAAAAAACACTGCTTAACTACGATGCACTATCCGCGTCGATGACTCGGTTAAGATTTGGCGCATCTCGGGCGACGCTCAGTGCATCGCCGTCCGTTTCAGACTGATTGTCTTGTTCTGGGTCGTCTTCTGCACATCGTCATGGGTGGCCAGCGTGCCGTCCATCAGGTAGTAACCGTCCTCCGTGGCATTTGCCGCCTTTCCGCGAAAGACCTTGCCGTCGAAGGTGTACCAGATGCCGTGCACCTGTCGGGTGGTGAAGGTGAAGTGACCGTTGCCGCTTGGGTCTCCACCCTGCACCTCGCTCAAGAAATACGTCAGCAGCTTCCCGTGACTCTTCGATCCGCCCGAGACGGAATAATACCCCGAGACCTCGCCAAACTGCTGGTTGATCTGCAGGCCTTCGCCGAATTCGCCCTCGCGGTCGGCATAGCGGTAGAGGCCAAAGGCGTCGTCAGGCAGGACAGTCTTGCCGCCCTCCAGCGTCACTTTGACGCTCTGGTCTGCGGGTGCTCCGGCAGGCCGGTGCTCCAGTCCTGGATTCTCGGATTGCTGCGCGCCTCCGCCCAGCAGAGCAATCGTCAGCGCAAGAGTTGGAACAAAGGTCATAGTCATGAGGAGATCTCCGGGCTACCCCGCTGCCGGATCAATGCTGCCCGGCATATCGCAACCGGATCGCGGCGCTCTGGGTTGTTTGTTGGGCTTCGTCGTGCATCGTGAGCGTCCCTTGAAGAATGTAGTTGGCCGCGTCAGCGTGGTTCAGGCCTCGGTGCGGGACGACCTGCCCTTCAAATCCGTACCAGACTCCATGCACCTGCCGGGTGGTGAAATACAGTTGGTTCCGGGTACCGGCTACGTCGCTGAACAAGTATCCCAGAACCATGTCCTTGTCGCTGCTCCCCTTGCCAAACTTCAGCAGATAGCCTGAGATCTCGCCGTCGTGCGAAACGATCCTGACCCCCTGCTCGTCATCGCGAAACCGGTAAAAGCCGGTGGCTTCGGTGGGAAAGTCGGTCGCGCCGCGCTTCCACGTGGCGACGATGCGGTCATCCCCAGTTCCGTAGATTGGCGATGCGAAGATCGGCCGTTGGTGCAGGATGGGCGGAACCGTCGCCTGTGCCTCCTGGCTCAAGAATGCGACTGCCATTGCAAGCAGAATGGCCATAGCGACTCTCAAAATCAGTTCTCGCTCCTCTTCCGTGCCGCCTCAAACTCATCTCCAGCCTGCCAACTCACGCTCGAGGGGAGGGACGAAGCCTCCCATCCGAGGATAAACCCGAAACGCGCCAGCTTGGCGTTTCCACGAAAATCCATCGAGTCGTGATACTCGTCCGACGGCTGGTGGTAGTGGTGAGCAACGTAGTCCTCAAACTGCGCCTTGCCCCATTCCGGAGTCTGGCCCTCGAAAAGCGTACCCTGCTCGATCGAGAACGCCGGAATGCCGACCCGCGCAAAACTGAAGTGGTCAGAGCGGTAGTAGTGGCCGGCCATCGGTTGCTGATCGGGCTGGATCGTGAAACCAAATGCTTTGGCGGTCGCTTCGACGACTGGATAAAAGCTGGTGCGTTCCGAACCAGCGGCGCCGATCGCCGTCGGAATCCCGACCGGAAGCAGCATGTCGTAATTCAAATCAAGGCTGATCTGCGCGGCCGGGACCGGCGGATGCATGCCCAGATATTGTGAACCGAGCAATCCTTGTTCCTCGGCGGTCACTGCGGCGAAATAGATTGAGTGCGGCGGCTTGACCTCGGTCCAGGCCCGCGCCAGCTCAAGCAGAATGCCGCAACCGGTCCCGTTGTCCGCCGCGCCGTTATAGATTCCGTCGCCTTTGGCATCCGGGTCGATGCCCAGATGGTCGTAATGCGCTGAGTAGATCACCGCCTCGTCATGGCCCGGAGTGGCGTTGGTTCCCGGAACGACCGCGATCACATTGTCCGATTCATAACGGCGCACCTTGCTGACGATGTGCCCCTTGAGTCGGACGGGAAGGTCGATGGCCTTGAATCCGCGTTTACCGGCGGCCTCAATCGCCTGGTCAGCCGTCATGTTGATCGAGGCAAGCAGTTTGTTGGCGACGTCGTGCTGGATCCACGCTGCTGCTTTCAACTTGGCTGCGGGGTCGCCCTGCAGATATGATTTCTCGATCGCCTGCGAATTCCGCACTACATCCCAAGGATAGCTGGCCAGGTCGGTGCGGTGAATGATCAACACACCGACGGCGCCAAGCCGCGCGGCCTCCTCGTATTTATAGGTCCAGCGGCCGTAGTAGGTCAGCGCCTCCGCCTTGAAGAAGTTCGGATCCGTAGAGGGCGGCTCGTTCACGATTACCAGCAGCACTTTGCCCTTCACATCGATACCGGCATAGTCGTCCCATTTGTATTCCGGCGCATCGATGCCGTAGCCGACGAAGACGATCGGCGCGTCGATGTCAGCGGAGTCCTCGCCGGTCGTGTCTTTCGCTACGATATCGTCGCTGTATTTCAGACTGATCGGCGCTCCAGAATTTGGCACAAAGCTGAAAGTGGTTTGGTCTTCCACGGTGTGCACCGCATAGAGCGGGACTTTCTGGAAATAGGTGCCGTTGTCGCCCGCGGGCTTTAATCCATTCACGGAGAACTGTGTAGCGATATATTTCGCGGCAATCTCCGCGCCGCGTTTGCCCGGGCCGCGTCCCTCCAGCAGATCGTCAGAGAGGAACTTCACATGAGCGCGAATCTTCTCCGGATCAATGCTTTCGGCGGCCTGCTGTACGGCGGACGGAATTCCAGGGATCGACGGTACAGTCGCTTGTTGTGCACTGACGCTGGCAAGGCCGACGACAAGGGTGAAGGGAAGTGGCGCAATGCGGAGAAGACACTTCATGCAAGCTCCTGAAAGCTTCTCCTATTCTAGACAAACTCGGTTGCGAATCACTTTCCCGCCGAATCACTCTCCCTTCGATGTTGCCGCCGCACCTCCCAGCAATCCACTCACGTTATCAACTAACGTTGCCTCATCTTCGATCACCTTAGCAACGACCGGAATTTGCTCCTCGGCTTGTTTCCAGTCATCCTGGTCCATGGCCTCGCGGACTCCCGGCAGAGTTTTCACCCCGTAGCCGGTATATGCGCCCGGAGCATAAATCTGGTTCTTGTACCACGGCCGCCCGGGGAGACCCGACGGCAGAATGAGCTTTCGCTCGCTCTGCATGAGCAGCTCGTTGATCTCGGCCAGAGTTTGCGGATCGATGGTCAAATCGCCCTTCGCCCGCGCCGCCGTCAGGACCTTGGTGAAGTGGTCGGCGCTGCGGGTGAGCATGGCATCGGCGTTTTCGAGTGGTGCGAAGTTGAGATAGGGAGGCGCCGTCTTGCGCGCCGGAGGAACATAAGGCTTCTTCGGGTCGGCGTTCGCGGTGAAGACGCCTTCGTCTAGTTCCCGGTTGGTCTCTTCGATCTGCGCCTGTTCGTCTGCGAGCAGCTTCTTTACCTCGCCGACGTACATATGCACGGTGTCGGCGAAATCGTGAAAGTCGAAAGGCAGCAGCTCGGCGTCGGCCATGCGCATCAGCGCCGTCCCTGCCGTCTGCGACAGGGCGCGGCCGTAGACGAAATCGGTATCCGCAAAGTGCGTATACCAGTAGAAATCGTCATAGATCGAGTGATAAACGCCGCCGGGTGACTCGCCGCCAAATCCGAGGTCGAGGGAGGCGATGCCGATGAAGTGGACGAAGGGCACATAATCGGAGCCGTCACCCAAAGCTCCAATGCGCAGATCGGCCCTATTGCGAGCCTCCTGCCTGCCCCCTTCACCTTCCGGATGGGCGATCTCATAAAGCTGCGCGCGCTTCCAGACGGTCAGGTTGGTTTCGGGATCGGGAATGTCGCGTTCGACGCTGTTGATGAAGTGTTCCAGCGTGTGCGATCCGTCGATGCCGAGAAATCCGCGGCCGTTGCTGTCGGAGTTGACATACATCACGGCCTTCTTGCGCAGCTCGTCCTGATGCATCTCGACCCACTCCGTCGACCCGAGCAGCCCCGGCTCTTCGCCGTCCCAAGCGCAAAAGATGATCGTGCGCTTCGGCTTCCAACCCTGCTTGACCAACTCACCCATCGAGCGCGCCTCTTCCATCAACGCGACCTGCCCGGAGATCGGGTCCTCGGCGCCATTCACCCAGGCATCGTGATGATTGCCGCGAATGACCCACTGGTCGGGAAACTGCGAGCCTGGAATGCGGCCGATCACGTCATACACCGGTTTAATGTCCCAGTTGGACGTGACCTTCAGATGCACCTTTGCTGGCCCCGGCCCGACATGGTAGGTGAGCGGCAAATTGCCGCGCCATTCGCGAGGCACGGTCTGGCCGCCGATCGCCGCAAGCAGCGGCTGAGCGTCTCCATAGGAGATCGGCATCACCGGAATCTTGGTGATCTCCGGGTTGTCTTTGATCGGCAGCCGCTTGGCGTCTTTGGTCGCGGCATAGCCCGGAGTGAGCGGGTCGCCGCTGTAGAACGTGTCATTCACGCCGCCGCGTTGTACCCCTTCCTCAGGGCGAAATGCCCCTTTCGGGAAGACATCGCCGGGTGCGTAACCGTCGTCCTTCGGATCGGAGTAGATGATGCAACCGACAGCGCCATGCTCGGCGGCCACCTTGGGCTTAATGCCGCGCCACGCCCCGCCGTAACGCGCGATCACGATCGCGCCTTTCACCGAGATGCCCATCCGGTCGAGCTGTTCATAGTCCTCGCGGACGCCCTGATTCACATACACCAGCGGAGCGGTCACATCGCCGTCGGTCGAGTAGGCGTTGTAGGTGGGCAGCTGCTCGGCCTGCTGGTTCGACGTGGGGTCTTCCGGAACCGGTGGCTCCTGCAACTTCGCCTTGAAGGTCGTCGGCTCGACCAGCTCCAGTTCGCGGTCTTTAGGCGTAGGAAAGAGCACATAGAAGGTCTCAATCTCAGCGTCCAGCCCCCAGCTCTTGAACTGAGATAGAATCCACTCGGCATTTTCTTTGTCATACGGCGAGCCGACATGATGTGGATGCGCGGTCAAGTGGCGCATATATTCGCGCAGGTTGTCAGGCGACGGCAGGGCGCGGAACTTCGCCTCCCAGTCGCGCTCGGTCGCCGAAGCGCTCGCTGAATAACCAGCCAGGGGAGTGGTCTCGGTTTTGCTCGCGGACTCCTGGGCGAAACCGGGAACAGTGGACGCCACCAGCAGCGGCAGCAAGGCAAGAGCAGTACCTCGGATAACAGACATGGAATCTTCTCCGACACAGACCTGGCGGGGTTTGAGCTCGCAGGGAACGTTCGCATGATCATAAATGCGAGCGAAAGAATTGCGGGAGACTTGTCGCCTCCGGCCACCCTGCGACCGTTGGCCGATATACTGAAAAAACGCGGCAGCCGCGACAGATATGCATCTGGAACCGATTCTTGCGGAAACTCGAAGAGCAGTCGAAGCGCGCAAGCGGGCCTCGCACCGCGGCTCACTCGATGCTCTGGCCACTGCGCACACTCCGCGCGGTTTCGCGGAGGCTCTACGCCAGAGGTCGCAGTCGGCCCCGGCAATAATCGCCGAACTAAAAAAAGCTTCGCCTTCCAAGGGGCTCATCCGGCCTGAGTTTGACGTGTCGTCTCTGGCGAAAACGCTCGAACGCGGGGGTGCAAGCTGTCTCTCAGTGCTTACCGAAGAGAAGTTCTTTCTTGGGAGCCTGCACAATCTCGAATCCGCATCGACAGCCACGCGAATTCCCTGCCTGCGCAAAGACTTCATCGTCGACGAATTCCAGATCCTCGAGGCCCGAGCGCATCGGGCCGACGCGATCCTGCTTATCGCTGCAGTATTAAACGATCGCGAATTGCGCAGTTTCACCGAGGAAGCCCATAGACTTGGCCTTGATGTTCTGTGCGAAGTCCACACCGCAGCGGAACTGGAACGCGTTGCTGGAATCGGTTGCGACGCCTACGGAGTGAACAACCGCGATCTCCATTCCTTCGAAGTCCGGCTCGAAGTGTCGTTGGAACTGGCCGGAAAGCTGCCCAAAGGCGCTGTCCACGTCGCCGAGAGCGGCATTCATGCCGCGGAGGATCTGAATCGCCTGCGCAGCGCCGGCTTCGATGCATTCTTGGTCGGAGAATCGCTCATGCGACAACCCGATCCGGGCGTAGCATTGGAGCGGCTGCTCGCCGTGAGCGATGAGGCAACCTCGTCACTTGCGGGTCGAGGCTAGCCCCATGTGGATTAAAATCTGCGCCAACACCAGCCTCGAAGATGCCCAGCTCGCGGTGAGCGCCGGAGCGAACGCGATCGGTTTCGTATTCGCCGAAAGCCCCCGGCAAGTCACGCGTTCGCAAGTAAAGGAAATCGCGCCGCTATTGCCGAAGGCAATCGGGAGGTACGGCGTTTTTGTCGATTCGAGCTTCGAGGAAATCTTAGCGACCGTGATCGAATGCGGCCTCAGCGGAGTGCAGCTGCACACCACTTCCGACCCCAGCTTGGCCTCGCGTCTCCGCAAGCACTTCGCCGCGATTCCAGCGGGTGAGCGGTTAGGCATCCTGCGCGTGATGCACTACGCCGCCGATTTCGACACCCAGCTGCAGAAGCTTCAACAGGACCACGCAGCCGATGCCGTGCTCATCGATTCACGCACCGCCAAGGCCGTCGGCGGCACCGGCATCGCCTTCGACTGGCGCGCGGCGCAGACGAGTTTTATCCGAAGTGCCCCGCGTCTGCGGCTGATCGTCGCCGGCGGCTTGCGCCCGGAAAATGTCGCCGACGCTATTTACACCTTGCAACCCTGGGGGGTCGATGTCGCCAGCGGAGTCGAAGCTGCTCCGGGCCGAAAAGATCCCGCAAAGCTCAAAGCATTTGTAAGCGCAGTCCGCCGCGCTGCGGCTGAGATCGAAAAAGCAAAGCAGCCGACCGAAGCGTAAAAGCAGTCGTCAGTCTCCTGATGTCAGCTGTCAGAGATCTCTTATCTGGCAGACCTACTGAAGACTGACAACTGAAGACCTCTCGCAGATTCCCAGACGATACTGCCGGATGCGAGAAGCGTTATTCTTAGAGTTCAGGAGCAGCCATGAGTACAGCGACCCTACCGAGCCAAACCAAGCAAATCGCCGGACGCTTCGGCGCCTATGGCGGCCGCTACGTGCCCGAAACTCTGATGGCCGCCCTCGAAGAGCTGGAAGTCGCCTACGCGGCCGCGCAAGCCGATCCCGCCTTTCACCTTGAGCTCGACTCGCTGCTCAAGGACTTCGCCGGACGCCCAACCCCGCTTTATTTCGCCTCGCGCCTCACCGAAGAGCTGAGCGGAGCCAAGATATACCTTAAGCGCGAAGACCTGCTTCACACCGGCGCGCACAAGATCAACAACTGCATCGGCCAGGGACTCCTCGCCCGCCGCATGGGCAAGCACCGCATCATCGCCGAGACTGGAGCCGGCCAGCACGGCGTGGCGACTGCCACCGTCTGTGCCCTCTTCGGCATGGAGTGCGTCATCTACATGGGCGAGGAAGACATGCGGCGTCAGGAACTGAATGTCTACCGCATGAGACTGCTCGGCGCTGAGGTACGCGGTGTCAGCTCCGGCTCGAAGACCCTCAAAGATGCCATCAACGAGGCTATGCGCGACTGGGTGACCAACGTCCGCACAACGCATTATCTGCTCGGGAGCGTGCTCGGTGCACATCCGTATCCGACCATGGTGCGCGACTTCCATCGCGTAATCAGCAAAGAGCTGCGTGGACAGATCCTCGAAAAAGAACGCCGTCTGCCCAGCGCCGTCATTGCCTGTGTCGGCGGCGGCTCGAACGCCATCGGCGCATTTTATGAGTTCCTCAAAGACAAGAACGTTCGCCTCATCGGCGTCGAAGCCGGCGGACGCGGCATGACTCTGGGCGACCATGCGGTGCGCTTCAACGGCGGTGGTTCGCCGGGGGTCTTGCAGGGAACGTTTTCCTACGTGCTCCAGGATGATTCCGGCCAGATCGCCCTCACCCATTCCGTGTCTGCCGGCCTCGACTACGCTTCCGTCGGGCCTGAACACGCCGCGCTTTACGATTCGGGTCGTGCGGAATACATCTCCGCCTCAGACGCCGAGGCCCTCGACGCAACCGTGCGCCTGGCGCGGACCGAAGGAATCATCCCCGCGCTCGAAAGCGCGCACGCGGTCGCCGGAGCGATTCGCATCGCGCCGAAGATGGCGCGCCATGAAATACTGGTGATCAACCTTTCAGGCCGCGGAGACAAGGACATTGGCATTCTGTCGCGCGAGCTGAAGCTGCAAGGGGCCTAAAAAAGAATCAGCCGAAAGGCCGGAATTGAAAGTCATGCCGATCCGCTTCGCCACCAGACCCGGACTCGTCGCCTACCTCACAGCTGGCGACCCCGACCTCGCGACCACCCGCGAGATCGCCCTGGCTGCGATTGACGCTGGCGCGGACGTCATCGAGCTCGGCGTGCCCTTCAGCGATCCGCTGGCCGACGGGCCGGTCATTCAACGGGCCAGTGAACGCGCAGTTGCAGGCGGCACCCGGCTCGTCGATGTGCTCGGGCTGGCAGCCGAGTTGCATGCGGCGCGACCAGACGCCGGACTGGTGATCTTTTCCTACTTCAACCCGGTGCTGCGCTTCGGTGTCGAGAAGTTCTGTAAGGCCGCAGAAAACGCCGGAGTTGATGGCGTGCTTATCATCGACATGATCGTCGAAGAGGCGGACGATTACCTCGTCCATCTGCGTAAACATGGTATTGCGCCGATCTTTCTCGCCGCGCCGACCAGCCCCGACGAGCGTCTGCGCAAGATTGCACAGGTCACGCAGGGCTTTGTCTACGCCGTCTCCCGCACCGGGACTACTGGAGCGCAAAAAGACCTGACCAACGATGCGGAACTATTAGTCCAGCGTTTGCGCCGGTATACAAAGCTGCCGATTGCCGTAGGTTTCGGCGTCTCCACCCCAGAGCATGTCGCCGCGCTCGGCGCATTCGCCGATGCCGCAGTAGTTGGCAGCGCGCTGGTCGCCATCATTGAGAAATCCTCCCGCGAAGAAGCGCCCAGCTCCATCGCGCGATTTATCAAGGGTCTGCTTGGCGGCCTGCGCGAGGGCCCGGTCCTCGCTGAGACCGCTGTGTTGACCCGTTAGCCTCCCTTTCTCGCGGGTAAATAGCCGCGTATCCTAAATCACGACGAATCAAGTCTGAACCGGTGGCTGTTCTGCCCGCGCCGTTTATGCGCAGGCGGGAGCGGCATCCCCAAAAGAGGTCCTCGTGAACATTGAAGATTGGCGAAAGAAAATCGATGAGCTCGACCGCCAGATCGTTGCGCTGATAAGCGAACGCGCCCGGGCGGCGCAGGCGATCGGGCTGCTGAAACAGTCGGACGCGCTCCCGATCTATGAGCCCAACCGCGAAAAAGTGATCTTTCAGAACGTGCGTTCGGCGAACCATGGACCGCTGCCGGATATCGAACTGACTCACATCTACGAACGAATCATCGACGTGATGCGGGCGATGCAAAGGAATGAACTGGCCTCGCAGAGGCCGGCCGGCCAGGGCCAACCTGGCGCCGCCGAAGCCACGATCGAGACGGAGATAAAAGCATGATTGTCGCAATGCAGGAACACGCTACCGAAGAACAGATTGCAGAGATCGTCTCCCGGATGACCGATCTCGGTTTCAACGTGCATCGAACCACGGGGGCAGTCCAGACGATCCTCGCCGGGGTCGGTACGCCCGCCGTCTTTGATGTAAAAGACTTCGGGTTGCTGGCCGGAGTCGCCGAAGCTTATCGCATCTCGTCACCCTACAAGCTCGCCGGGCGCGGATTTCGTCCCGAGGGCACAATCGTGAAATTCGCCAACGGCGTCACCGTGGGCGGCAGTGAAGTCGTCGTCATGGGGGGCCCCTGCTCGGTCGAGTCGCGCGAGCAGATCTTCTTGAGCGGTGCAATCGTCAAAGCGGCCGGCGGCCAGTTCCTGCGCGGCGGAGCCTTCAAGCCGCGCAGCTCGCCCTACTCGTTCCAGGGCATGGGACTCGAAGGCCTCAAGCTGCTGCGCGAGGTCGGCGATGCTACCGGGCTGCTGATCATAAGCGAGGTCATGGAGATTTCTCAGATCGAGCTGATGCTGCCCTACGTGGACGTCTTTCAGGTCGGCGCGCGCAACATGCAGAACTTCAACCTGCTGCGCGAGCTCGGCCATGTCCGCAAGGCGGTGGTGCTCAAGCGCGGAATGTCAGCGACCATCGAGGAACTGCTACTCTCCGCCGAGTACATCCTGGCGGGAGGTAACTACGACCTCATGCTCTGCGAGCGCGGCATTCGCACCTTCGAGACCTACACCCGCAACACGATGGACATCTCCGCGATTCCCGTCATCCACAAGCTCTCGCATCTTCCGATACTGGGCGATCCCTCGCACGGAGTCGGCCGGCGCGACACTGTCCCTCCGATGGCCAAGGCCGCGCTGGCTGCGGGCGCCGATGGCTTGCTGATGGAAATGCATCCCAACCCCGACAAGGCAATCTCCGACGGAGCGCAGTCGCTCTTCCCCGATCAGTTCGAAAAGCTGGTCGAGGAACTGCGCATCATCGCTCCAGCGGTCGGCAGAAAGATCGCTGCGCCGGTCTCGGCATCGATGCTCGTTGCCGAGCAGGTCTCTGTCTAGAGTGTGGCCCAAACCATGAGCGAGTCGTTCCGCATCGACCGCATCACGATTCTCGGCACGGGGCTGATCGGTGCATCGATAGGCCTCGCGCTGCGTGAGCAGAACTTCGGCGGAGAGATTCTCGGTTGGGACAAGAACCCCTCTGAACTCGCCATCGCTCTCATTCGCGGAGCCATCGATCACGCGGTCGAAGACCCTGTTACAGCAGCGACGCGCAGCGACGTGGTTCTGCTTGGCGGCCCGGTCTTTAGCATTCTGGAGTGGACCGACCAGCTGGGTCCTTTGCTCGGTCCACATCAGCTGGTCACCGACGTCGGCAGCGTCAAAGCTGCGGTGAGCGAGCACGCCGCGCGCTCATTTGGTGGCGCGGGTCAGGCCAGGTTTCTTCCCGGACATCCCATGGCCGGTAAAGAGGTCCACGGCGCCGAACACGCGGAGGCCGCACTCTTTCGCGGCGCGGTCTGGCTCTTCACCCTACTCGCGTCTGACTCGGCCCCAATAGATTTAGAGGTCGAATGGCGCGATTGGGTCACGAAGTTCGGCTGCCGCACCCTCGACCTCGATGCGAAGCGCCACGACGAACTCTGCGCCTGGGTGAGCCATCTACCGCAGTTCCTCTCGACGGCGATGAGCGCGATGCTCGAGGACAAATTCGCCGGCGATGAAGATATGCGCGCCATCGGCGGCCGCGCGCTCCGGGAGATGACGCGGCTCGGTGCAAGCCCCTACTCCATGTGGCGCGACGTCGCCCATACCAACACCGAGGCCATCGCCGAAACCCTGCTCGCGCTGGAACAGCGCCTGACTCATCTTCGCGAACACCTGAAAACGCCTGAATTGCGCGAGGAATTCGAACTGGCCAACGCCTTCCGCGCGAACTGGTCGCGCCCCAGTTGAACCGACTTCCCAGGATGTCCCCGGAACCTCAGCGACTGTGTAGCGCGAACACCGGATGTATCCTGTGATCGCAAGCAAATCGGAGATTCACATGCCTGATTCCGTCGCCACATTTCCCTACGAAACCCGCCTCAACATCCTGTATCAACCGCTGGAAATCATCGACGAGAAGGCGCTCTCTGACGCCTGCGAATTCAAGTGGTTCAATCAAACGCTCTGCAAGGTCAATGAATCGGTCGTGCGCGTCGCCATCATCGAGGGTGAATATCACTGGCACAAGCACAACGAGGACGACGAATTCTTCTACGTCGTCGAAGGCCAACTGCTGATCGACCTCGAGGGTCGCACGGTGGAGCTATCGCCTCGGCAGGGTTTCGTCGTGCCAAAAGGCGTCCTGCACCGCACTCGTGCTCCGCAACGTACCGTAATCCTGATGGTCGAGAACGCCGGTATCATCCCAACCGGCGATTGAAATCCGCTCACGAAAACATCATGCTCAAGGTGAACATGTCCCTCCCTGCCACAGGTCGATTCGTGTATCCGTTTGCACTGGCTCTCGGAACGGCGATGTTCTCATCCGCAGCCAGCGCCCAAGCTGCCGCGTCGTCTACGACGCTGCTAGTGGACATTGACCATCGCCCGTCGGTGAGCCTCGATGGCGCATGGCATTACATCGTCGACCCCTATCGCAACGGATGGGGCAACGATCCTGACAAGCCCAATCTGAATGGATTCGCAAAGAACGCCCACTTCAACGGCACCGACTTGCTCGAATACGACTTCACGACATCTCCCGTCTTGCAGGTGCCCAGCGATTGGAACTCGCAGAAGGAAAACCTCCTTTTTTACGAAGGCCTGCTCTGGTACCAGAAAGACTTCACCTACCAGCCCAGGCCCGAGATGCGCACCTTCATGCACTTTGGCGCGGCCAACCATCGCGCCTCCGTCTTCGTGAATGACATTCATGTGTGCGACCATGAGGGCGGATTCACGCCCTTCGATTGCGATGTGACCTCGGTGCTGCAACCAGATGGCAAGAACTACGTTGTTGTCGCCGTCGACGACGCTCGCCGCACCGACACCGTCCCCGCGTTCAAGACCGACTGGTGGAACTACGGCGGACTCACCCGCCAGGTCTATCTCGTCGATGTGCCCCAGAGCTACATCGACGACTACTCCCTACAACTCAAGCGTGGATCCGGCGACCAGATCGAAGGCTACGTGCATGTGGTCGGCGCAGGCGCCGGAACCACTGTCTCGCTGCGTATTCCCGAGCTGAATATCGCAAAGCAGGCCGCGACCGATGGCGATGGGAACGCGAAGTTCTCTTTATCTCCGCAGAATCTGGTTCGCTGGTCTCCCGAGCATCCGAAGCTCTACCGCATTCAGATGAAAGCCGGCCCAAGCCCGCTAGAGGACAGTCTCGACGACGACATCGGCTTCCGCACGATAGAAGTGCAGGGCGATAAAATCCTGCTCAACGGCAAGCCGATCTTTCTGCGTGGCATCAACCTCCATGCCGAAGCGCCCTATCGCGGCGGCCGCGCCTGGTCGCAGCAGGACGCGGCTACGCTCCTCGGCTGGGCGCACGAGCTGCACTGCAACTTTGTGCGGCTCGCGCATTATCCCCATGACGAACACATGACCCGCGAAGCCGACAAGCTCGGCATCATGGTCTGGTCGGAGATACCAACTTACTGGTCGATCGACTGGAAGGGCGCGCACGCGCTCGAGTCGGCGAAACAGCAGCTCCACGAAAATATTCGCCGCGACCACAACAAAGCATCGGTGATTCTCTGGTCGGTCTCGAACGAAACCCCGAAGAGCGAAGAGCGGCTGATCTTTTTGAAAGCCCTCATCGACGAAGCACACAACCAAGACCCGACGCGGCTCGTGACCTCCGCGCTGCTCACCCACATGGACGGCAAGACCGGCATCCTCGACGATCCCCTCGGCCAATACCTCGACGTGCTCGGGTCGAACGAGTACATCGGCTGGTACGGCGGCAAGCCCGACACCGCGCCGCTCTATACCTGGCAAAATCCCTACAACAAGCCTCTGATTATGAGTGAATGGGGTGGCGGCGCAAAGTCCGGCCTGCACGGCGATATCAACGCGCACTTTACCGAAGAGATGCAGGCGGAGATCTACAAGCAACAACTCATCATGCTCAGCAGGATCCCGTTTCTCGCCGGCACTACGCCGTGGCTACTCATGGACTTCCGCTCTCCGGTACGGCTGCTGCCAAACATCCAGGACTATTACAACCGCAAAGGCCTGATCTCAAACAAGGGCATCAAGAAGAAGGCGTTCTTCGTGCTTCAGGACTACTACGCAAAGATGCCGCAATAGAGCCCGGCGCTACTGCGCAAGCTGATAGGGGAAGGTAAATCGCCCGACCTGCATCACGGATTTGTCGTTTGGCGGCCAGACGCGAAACGACGCCACGCTTTTGATCGACGGATTGAGCGTGGCTTCGACCGATCCCAGCGGCTTGCCTGATGCTGCTTCGTAAAGCTTCACCGTCAACGAATCCTCATTGCGCGTCCAGCCGAAGACGTACTGGCCAGGAGCTAGAGCGATCTCGCCGACCTTGATCGGCGCTTGCACGATCAGGAAGTGCGAGTATTTTCCCTCTGCAGAGTACCCGGCGGTGATGAGCACGACCCCCGCAATGAAACGATGCTGCCCATCGGTAATGCCCGAGGCTGTCCGAAATTCGGTTTCAATGCGTTCCTTCTCGACCGGTGCCCGCGCCGGGATCAGAGCCTTCAATTCGGGTTCGGAAGCGGGGTGCCAGGAGGGTTTTTCCTGAGCGGAAAGGCTCATCAGCCCGAGCGCAAAGAGCACAGAGAAACTGAGCGTCCTAATTCCGCGACTACTGCGTCGCGTGAGTGAAGAAAGGTCAGTCAAGATGAACAATCCCCCGCTGTAGTGCGGTCGTCGCGGCCTGGGTGCGGTCGGTGACGCCCAGTTTGCCGAGCAGGCTGTTGATATGGGTTTTCACCGTGGCTTCTGAGATAAAGAGCACGGCGCCAATCTCTTTGTTGCTCTTGCCCGCGACGATCTGTTTGAGTACTTCGGTCTCGCGGGCAGTAAGCTCATGGCCGCCCATACGCCCAGCGAGCCTCTGTGCGACCGGCGCCGGGATGCGTGTCTTTCCCGCATGCACCGTGCGGATCGCGTCGATCAGCTCCTCGGCGTCCATGCCCTTAAGCAGGTAGCCGCGGGCGCCCGCCTGTAGCGCGCGGTAGATATCTTCGTCGCCGTCAAATGTGGTGAGCACGATAATGCGGGCAGCGGGGAACTCGCTGCGGATCGCCGTGATTGCATCCACACCACCGAGGTTCGGCAGACGCAGGTCCATTAAGGTAATGTCCGGCTGGTGCTGGCGAAACTGGCGAATGGCCTCGTTGCCATCCGACGCCTCGGCGGCGACCTCGAGCCCCGGAACACTCCGGATCAGCGCGATTAGCCCCTGGCGGACAATGTGGTGGTCTTCTACCACCATGATGCGGATAGCTTCGATCATATCTTGGCGAGTCAATCCTAAACCCCCAATGTTAGACCCTAGTGTGGAAACGGGCCTCCATCAAAAGGTGGAGAAGCCACCTTGCTGTTCGAAGCTAACTCTCCAATGGCACGCTTGCCGTTACCCGGGTGCCCTTGCCCTCTGCGCTGTGGATCGCCAGCGTGCCGCCTATCTCCGCGGCGCGCTCGCGCATGCCAGTCAGCCCGAAGTGGCCCTCGGGGCCCGTCGATTGCGGATGCGGTTGCCCGTCAAATCCGCAGCCATCATCCTGAATCGTCATCTCCAGATCGCGCGTGCCGAAGCGCAACTCGAGCGCGATCTGTGACGGCTTCGCATGGCGTACAGCGTTGGTCACCGCCTCTTGCGCGATCCTGAGCAACTCAGCCTCGGTCTTCAGTGCGAGAGGGCGATATGTGCCTGACACCCTTGACTTCACGCGGATCTTCGGCACGGAATTTTCGGTCGCGGTCGCGGCCATTCGGCCAAGCCGGGTTGCGAAGTCTTCGGTCTCCGCCGCCTGAGAACGCAGGTCCCAGATGGAACTCCTCGCCTCGGTCAGGCTAGCGCGCACCAGATTCCGCGCATGGTCCAGTTGGGTGCGTGCACTTTCAACCGAGGATGCAAGCAGCCGATTGACCAGCTCCAGCTGAACGGAAATGCCAACCAAACCCTGCGCAAGCGTGTCATGAATCTCGCGAGCGATGCGTCCGCGTTCTGAGAGTACAGCGTCGTAGCGCAGCTCCACTTCTCGCAATCGCCAGCGGTAGAGCACATAGACCAGCAATGACAATGCCAGAATCAGTGACAGGTAGAACCAGAGTGTCTGGTAAAAGTGTGGCCTCAGCCGGAAATCGAGACTGGCCCCAGTCTCGTTCCACACGCCATCATTGTTGCTGGCCAGCACATGGAATCTGTAGCTTCCAGGCGGCAAGTTGGTGTAATAAGCCGTGCGGCGGGTTCCTGCATCCACCCAGTCGCGATCAAAGCCATCCAGTATGTAGCGAAAGCGGACCTTCTGTGGAGCGATGAAGCTCATGCCCGCGTAGCGAAACTCAAATCGCCGCATACCGGGTGCGACGATCAGAGGCCCATCTCCTAGGTCGCCGACCGGCTGATCGTCGATTAAGACTTCATCAATCCCAACCGGCGGCGGAACAATGTTGCGGCTGAGGTGCTCCGGATCGACTGCCGCAATCCCTTTCAGCGTGGCGAACCACATCGCGCCGTCAATAAGCTTCCATGCCGCCGGATGGCCTCCGCTGCTGCACTCGCTGATCCTCATACCGTCGGCGGTGCCATAGGCGGTTGCCATTATGTGCGACGAGGAATCTGCGGCAAAATCATCCAATTGGTGCTTCGCCACGCTGTAGATCCCAGTCTTCGAGCTCAGCCATAGATCGCCGTGCGCGTCTTCGAGTATCGCGTAGATGCTCTCGGGCAGGCCGCTCTTCTCCGGCGGATACGCGGTGATCTTGCCCTTACGCAGGCGATTGAGTCCACCCTGGTTCGTCCCGATCCAGAGATTGCCATCATGATCGGGATAGAGCGCCGTGATCACATTGCTGGTGAGTCCATCGTGAGTGGTCAGAGTCGAGAATTTCCCATGAGCATAGCGAGTCAAGCCGCCCAGCGTGGCGATCCACAATGCCTGAGAACCGCCTTCGTCTCTCTGCTCAACGACCGCGCCCACAAGGTCGTTGCCAAGGCCATCCATGCTCGAATAACTCGTGAAGCGGCCGTTCTGCAGGTGCGAGAGCCCCCGCCGCGTCCCGATCCACAGCGACCCATCTGAGGCCGCATAGAGTGAGCGCACAAAGTCGTCGGCGAGCCCGTCGGCGGAGGTGTAGACAAATACACGACCATTCTGGATTTTGTTCAGGCCATCCGGCGTCCCCACCCAAAGATCGCTAGAAGCATCGCCGCCAAGCGCCAGCACGATGTTGCTCGACAATCCATTTGCGGTTGTCAGGTGGATAAACTTCCCATCCTCGAAGCGGTTCACCCCGCCGCCTCCGGTGCCAACCCAGACCGCGCCGTTGCGGTCTTGAAACACGGAGCGGACGAGGTCATCGGAGAGGCCATCGGCGGTTGTGTAACTCGAGAACTTCTGATCGTGCAGCATCTCCAGACCGCCTGATTCGGTCCCAAGCCACAAGCTGCCTTCCTGGTCTTCGAAGATGGACAGGACTAATTCAGTAGAGAGCTCTTCTGGAGCTGCAAACGCCTCGATCTTCCCACGTCCGATCTGCCCTTGTTCCATTCTTTCCTCAACGACGCGGGCCAAACCACGGCTCGTTGCCACCCAGATGGCGCCTTCCCGGTCGCGGAATATCGATTCCACTCGCTCCGCGGGGAGACCATTCTGCGTGGTGTAACTGGTCAGCGCGCCACCGTTCAAATGCGCCAGGCCCTTGGCTGTGCCGATCCAAATGCCGCCGTGTTTTTCCGTCGCCAATGCGGTGATCTCATTGGAAGGCAGTCCCGGCACCGGGCCCGCGATGCTTCCTCCGTCCGCGCCAATGGAATACAGTCCAGTCGGCGTAGCCGCCCAAATGCGCCCGTCGCTGGCGGCAGCGACCGCCCGAATTCCGATATTTGGCAACAGCGCTGCGCCCTCGATCTTCCCGTCTCTGAGCTGTTCGAGACCGGAGTTGGTGCCAATCCACAAACCATCCGCCGCTTCGACGACGCTCTTTGCATTCGCAATTCCTTGTGCGACAAGAAACGCTTCAAAGCTGCCCTTGCGATAGCGTGCAACTCCATCGGGAGTGACGACCCACAGCTCTCCGTCTCGATCCTGAAACGTTGACCAGATAGTGTTCGAAGGCAGCCCGTTGGCCGTGTTCAAAGTAACGAACTGCGAGCCACTCCGACGCACTAGGCCGTCATCAGTCCCGATCCAGAGATTGCCGTCGCTGTCTTCAAAGAGGCTGTTGATCGTCGTGCTCGGCAGATGTGCCGGAGCCTGTTTGTCGTACACCACGAACTGCACTCCGTCGAAGCGAACCAGCCCGCCCTCGGTGCCAAGCCAAATGTAACCGTCCCTGGTCTGAATAATGGCGTGGACAGTGTTCTGCGGAAGACCACTATCCGTTTGCCACGAGCGGTGACCGTATTGGCGCAAGTTCTTTTGTGGATCGAGGCAGAGTCCAAGGCCGGTCGAGAGAGCGAGCCAAACGAATAGAAATGCGCGTCGATGCCGGTAGCTGGTCAGGGTTCGATAGAGCATCCGCAATGTTTTCTTTCGGACAGCTTCAGCCCAATACTAGTCGATGTTTCACGTCGCAGCAGCCGTTTCCCGTCGCGGCTCTGCCTCTTTTCAAAAGAGACTCCCCGCCACTTGTTCGGCAATTCTCGCTATTGGTTCATCCTGCGGGTCTTGCGTCTTCACTCCCTTTTCATGTCCGCGAGTGGTTATGGTCAACGTGAAATGCTGGTCTCGAACTCGGCTGCTGATCATCTGCACCGCTTCACCCCGCGGATCGACGTGTCTGCAAAGGACTGCCTCATTGCCGATGGCACGCAGCGGAATGCTATCTACCGGACAACCAGCCAGCGTGCCCTTACTCACCACAATTTCGAGAGTGTCAGGCGAACCTTGTTCACGATTAAATTTGCAGCTACCCTCGCCCGAGTCGGAGACATTGACAGCGACGGAGACATCGCCTCCGAGCATCTTGGCCGCCGTGCCCACCGTGAGCCATGGACAGACGACGGGAGGCTTCGCCTGCGAAGCATTTGCCGGGGAAGTCTGTGGCGCGGGAGGGGCGGTGTACTGGCCTAATGCCGCCATCGAAAAGCTGAACAACGCGAGCAGGCATAGCAGAAGGCGCTTGAGCATGGCGTCCGCTAAGCTTTGCCCTTTGCCGGCGAGAGCGGGTCAGACTTCAAAATCTTGCCGCCCTCCTGGATCACGTACAAGCGGTTCACTTCAAGGTCCTGCAGTTCGTCGATCTGTCCGCTCAGCCACTTGATCTCAACCGCATCGACCTTCTTCGCCTGATCAAGCCCAAAATGCATGCGCAGATCGTTCTGTGAGAAATAGCTGCCGCCGCTACGCAGCTCGTCCATTTGCACCAGAGGCTTGTCCGCGCCCGGAAGTGTCTTCGCCGTTACGACCACCCGGCTGCCGATCCCCGAGCGATTCGATTTGACGCCCACAAGCTTGATCTTGATCCAGTTGCGATGCAACGTCGAATCGCACCGCAGCAACTGCGGCTCTGCGTTGATGCAGTTCACCGCAATGTCGAGACATCCGTCATTGTTGTAGTCGCCGAAGGCGCAACCGCGTGCGGGAGCATTTTCCAGAATTCCCGGGCCGCCCTGGTTCGTCACCTCCTCGAATCTCCCATTGCGCAGATTGCGATAGAGATACTTGTGCTCGGCATATTTCAGGTCGGCCTTGGACTTATCGACTTCCGGATACACATGGCCGTTGGACATCAGGATGTCGAGCCAGCCATCGTTGTCCATGTCAAAGAAACCCACGCCCCAACCCAGCAGACGAGTATTGACACCAAGTCCCCCGGGGTAGGTACGGTCTTCAAAGGATGCGTCGCCAAGGTTGGTGTAGAGCGAGTCGGTGTCGCCGGCGAAGTTGGTCTTCACCACGTCGAGATTCCCATCGCGGTTGTAGTCGCCGATCGAAACCCCCATGCCCGCCTGCGGCTTCGCCTCCGCCGATAGCGCCGCCCCTGCCTCGATCGCTATGTCACGAAAGGTCCCATCTTTCTGGTTGAGATAGAGGGTCGCCGGAGCAGAATCGTTGGCGACATAGATATCGGGCCAGCCGTCGTTGTCGAGGTCCGAAGCAGCCACGCTCAGGCCATAGGTGCCCACCGCCGTCCACATCCCGGATTTCTCGCTGACGTCACTGAAGGTTCCGTCGCCGTTGTTGTGATACAGAATATTGCGCCCGCCCGGCAAGCCCGGCGGTCCGCACGCAACCAGAATTCCCTTGTAAGTGCAGGGCCCATCTTTGGGCACGGGAGCGGTTTTCAGATCGAAGTCGACATAGTTCGCCACAAAGAGGTCGAGGTGACCATCGCGGTCATAGTCAACGAACGTGCAGCCGGTATTCCAACGTGTCTTCGGCCCCGGCTGAATTAACCCCGCCTGCTGCGTGACATCGGTGAAGGTCCCGTTGCCGTTATTCCGGTAAAGTGCATTTTGCCCATAGTAAGTAACGAACAGATCGTCGTGACCGTCATTGTTGTAATCGCCGACACAACAGGCTTGCCCCCATCCTGTCTTATGCTCGAGACCCGATCCCATCGTGACGTCTGTGAAGGTGCCGTCGCGGTTGTTCTTAAAGAGGTGGCAATGCGGTTCCTGCCCGGCGGGAAAGCCCTCAAGCCGCCACCCATTCACCAGAAACAGATCGAGCCAGCCATCGTCGTCATAATCGTAGAAAGCGAGTCCGCAGCCAGTGGTCTCGAGCAAATATGTGTTGGTGTTTTCGCCACCATAGACGGTCTTGACGTTAAGGCCAGACTCTTTCACCACGTCGACGAAGCTAACGCCTAGCGGCGTGCCCTCGATGGGCGACTTCGGCCCCGGAGGCGGCGGCGCAGGCTTCGCGTCATAGGTGCGCTCCTGCGGCCCAAGTTTCTGCGGCGCTTCGGCCTGTTGCCACGGCGAAGCCAGCGCGAGAATGTCGGCAAACGGCAGGACCAGGGATGTGCGGCTCAGAGAACGTAGAAAATTGCGGCGGTCCAATCAAACACCATCTTTCATCAATTATGGCTGTCCTACGGCGCTGGCGGTGGCGTGCATCGTTTCCATATGCACATGCCACGGCACGCTCTCGGTTGAGATCTCAGGATGCTTGCGCAAATACTCTAGCGAATACGTCGGCGCGCCAGGATCGATTCTCTTTGCGGTATAGAGAGCCGACTGCTCCGCAGCTTCTTTCTTCATGCCCATTCGCCGATAGAGAACTGCCAAATTATAGTGCGCGGCAAGATCGTCCGGGTCGATTTCCTGAAGTGCCTTGAACTGCTCCATCGCCTCATCGGCGCGGTGCTGCTGGTAAAAGGAGATCCCTAGTTCGCGCCGCGCATCCCGTGATTGCGGATATTGCGCCACCACTCTCTGCAGATCGGCGATCTCAGCCTCCGAGTGCCGCTGGCGGCGCTCGACCAGCGCCAGATAGTAAAGCGCGCGGGCATCGTCAGGGTGAAGCGTAAGAGCTTTCTCAAGCGGCGCTCTCGCCTCGGAATATTTCTCCCACTCGATATACGTGAGTCCGACGTTAACATAGCCGTCCTTATAGTCCGGGCGCAGACCGACGACCTGTTCAAATGCGTTGATCGCATCTTCGTATTGCAATTGGTCGAGGTATCCGATACCGACATTGTTCCACCGCATCCACTCCGGATTGTCGGTCGCCATCGGCGCAGTCACGGGGTTGACGCCAATATTCAGCGTGCGGCTGCGCGCAGCGATCTCCACGACAGGATATGCGGGATGGTCTTGGCCGAAGACATTGTTCAGATAGCTCTGGCGGAAGTGTCGATAATTCACCTTGGCGGTGATGGTCAGAGGGCCCTCGATATCGGCAGGCAGATGGAACTGATAGCGGATCAGCGCCGACCGTCCCGCCTGGACTGTATTGTCATAGGCGACCGAATGAATCGCCCAGACGCGATGGTTGTCGACAAAGTCGCCGATCACATCGACCGGCCGGTTGGTGAAGCTATGCGCGCCGGCCTCGAGCATCCCGTCGGGTTTGAGGAAGCCACTGTCATAGATCACAGCACCGGTCGCATCCTTTGCCGTGAACTGTACCCACGCTTCGTAAAGGTCGCGGACTTCTGGAATAAGCGAGTGGCCAATGTTCTTGTTCTGAATCACAACGTAGGCTTGCACCGTCTGGTCCGGCTTGAGCGTGAACGGAGCGGTGCCCAGCGGCGCGATCATCTGCCCATCATCCATCGTCTTCAGGGCAAAGATGTCGACGTTGAGGAAGTTACCGCTCTTGAGGAAGTCGATCGTCTTGGAGAGTTGCTCATCAAAGCCGTAATAAAAGGGAACCGCCGTGTTGCCAGCGAGCCAGCGATGCGAAGCCAGCTTGCCATCCTTGGCGCCATAGTCGGGCAAGGTGATTGGGGTCGGCTTCATGTGGCAGTTCTGGCAGGTAGTGAAGTCCGCGTTGTAGAAAGTAAGCGGGTTGCGTTGCGAAAACTTCGACCCCTGCCATTCGTCATACGCCGTAAATGCACGAATCCACTTATAGCCATTAAGCGCCGGCGGCAGGTTCGCCTTATGGCACGCCGAGCAAAACTCCGGCGTCTTGTAGATGTCCTTCATTACGGCCTCGGCGTGCCGGTCCAGATTCGCCATTATCTCGGCGTCGGGCACGATGCCCGGGATGCGGTTGCCCTGTTCATCCACCATCACCGCTGGTACTCCCATCACGAAGCTCCCATTACCGAGCTTGGTCTGCACGCTCTGAATGGAATGGCAGGTCGTGCAGGTCAGACCGTCGCGATCGAAAGACCGGTTAATCGTAGCGTTCGGATTTAGTCCTCCTGCCAGAACGGCGATTGGGTTATGGCAGCTGTCGCAATGCCGCGCGAACTCGACCCCCTTCGTCCGCATAACGATGTTCACGCTGGTGCGATAGAACGGCGTCCGGAAGGAATTGGAATGCAGCGCCTGGCGCCACTCGTGGTACGCCTCCTGATGGCAGTGGCCGCAGTAAGCCGCATCGGGAAAGGCGCTGGCCTCGAGAAAGTCGCCACCAACGGCCGCGGCATTGCCCGGCATAGAAAGCTTGTCTTTGCCAAAAGGGAAACTATAGGTTTGTCGAATCTTGTCAGCATAGGCCTTGCGAACGCTCGCCTCTTCAGCGATCTTGTCCTCGGCCCCATGAATGGCTTTGAAACACAGCACGGAAATTCCGGACAATACAATGAGGAGAACGAGCACGCGCCGGGCAAGGTTCGACATAAGCGGAAAGACGAAAGGAACCCGGGCCCCCCTCGAAAATACAGAGTACTCAAGGAGATTTACTTCCAAGAAGCCACAGTATCCTTCCCCTGAACTATAACGAACCCAATCAATGCCTGTATATCTCGCGTCAAGCACAACGCCAACTCGATTTGCGCTGATCGCAAGTCGCGTCGTACTCATTGTGGAGCGTTTTGAAGGGCTTCCGCCTTGTGCCGTTCCGCCGCCGCCTCGGCATTCTTGCCTTGTTGCTCAAGAGCGTCCGCTAAACCGTGATGCGCCTCGGCATAATCTGGGTCGAAGCTCAACGCCTCTCGAAAATCCGTGATCGCATCGTCGACCTTCCCGGCCTTGAGCAAAGAGTTAGCCGACTTGGTCGATACCTCGGCGCGCTGACGGTTCATGTTCAGGCGCATTAGGTCCGCGGCCTTTTTGCGTTCCCCCGTAGCCTCGGCGGGCTGGTTTTGCTTAGCCAGCACGGCCGCCAGGGTAAGGTGCGGGTCGGGCTGTTGCGGCAGTTGCTTGATCGCCTCGCGCAGGGCGGCCTCAGCCTCCGGCAGCTTGTTCAGATTATTATCTACGCTGCCTAGGGTCGCCCATCCGTCGCCATTCTCGGGCCGCAGCTTTAGCGAGAGGTTCAACTCCCGCGCCGCGTCGTCGTAGCGCCCGGCCTGTAGATACAAAACCCCCAACAGATACGGAGACTCAGGCTGCGACGGATCCAGCTTCTCGGCCATCTCAAGTTCAGGGATCGCCGCCGCGGCATCGTCCAGGTTCTTCAGGGCCAGTCCCAGGTCGTAATGCAGCTGCGGTGCATTGGGCGAGAGCTTCAGCGCGGCGCGCAGCTGCGTGATCGCGTCATCAAACTGACTCAACTGGATGTATGCTGCCGCCAGGTTTTGGTGGGCTGTCGCATTGTCGGGAGTGAGTGCGACGGCGTGTTGCAGAACCGGCACCGCATCTTTGGCCTGTTGCACTTGGCACAGCGCCATGCCCAGGTTCGTCAGAATCTCCGCATTCTTCGGCTCCGCCGCCGCCGCTTTGTGAAACAGCGGAATCGCATCCTGCACACGCCCGCTGCGTTGCAGGGCCAATCCAAGCTGGTAAACCGCGCCGGGAGCATTCGGACTCAGCTCCAAAGCATGTTGAAGCACCGGGATCGCCTGCTCATCCTGACCCGCGCCGCCCAGGGCTCCGCCGTACTCGGCGGCGACGACAGGATTCTGCGGCGCCAGCTGATATGCCTTCGCAAGCTCATCGAGCGCGCCCGGCTGCTGTTGCGACTTCAGCACGACGCCAAGGTGCATGTGCGCCATCGCCATACCGGGATCGAGTTCAATCGCCGCCGAAAACGCATTTCGCGCATCGGTCCAGTCCTGTTGCTGGGCGTAGAGTGAGCCCAACTCGTCGTGCCACTCAGCATTCTTTGGGCCGGCCGCGATCGCCTCTTTCATCTGCGTCACGGCAGCGGGGAATTGCCGATTTGCCGCCAGAGCGCGGGCATAAGCGGCGAGGACTGATGCCGGCAGGCTTCGATTCTGGGCGCGCGCGCCCACCTCAAGCTTCGCAAACCACGGCAGCGCCTTGGCTGCTCGTCCGCTCTGCACATAGGCCATCGCCAAGTTGGTCTGGGCGGTACTGTCCGTGGGCTGGATCGACAGCGCCTTTTCCAGCTCACGAATTCCCTCCTCCGTACGGCCCATTTGCACCAGGACCGCGCCCAGCGCGCTATGCCCCTGCTCCACCGTCGGCGCTAGCTGGACGACTTTTTCGAAATCCGCCAACGCGCCGTTTAGATCGTTATGGTTCAGAGCGGCCACACCCGCGCGATAGTCGGTGTCCGCCTGCCTGAGGCTTGCCGATGGCTCCTGCGCGAGGCACGACGACGACAATGCCAGGATTGCGACAAGCAGGGTCCCCGCGTCGCAGCTATGATCGCGAGCCCAGCTCATCGCACCATAGGACCAATAGGTTGTCCCGAAAAAGGCTGCGCTCGAACCAACTGCGGTTCGGGAGTCGGCGTCACAGGCGCGCCGTCGATGGCTTTGCGGTCGAGGTTTGCAGCGCCGACGCGGCCCCCGGTGCCAGTCTCTGTCACTACGCGAATACTTTGCGTCTTGCGCGGGACCCTCACGGTAAGTTGCAAAGGCGTCACCAGGGTTGCCAGGTGAGTCGGGTCTTGCGTGGGTGCACGAAGAACCAGTCTTTCTATTTTGGAAGCCAGTACTTCCTGGTTGCTGGTCAGGCTTGCAACGGCGACGGTGATATTGGCGGTGCTCTTCCCATTGTCGACAGGCTCCCAATCCAGGCCTTTCGATTTCAGCAGTACAGTCACGTCCGCCGTGTGCGTATCCGGATGCCGAACGATGCTGGAGACGTGCATATCCAATGCGCTGAGGGGAATAGTAGAATGCGCGGCCTCGGAGAGATTGATCATCGTCTGCTGACGAGGATCGATGGGCGCGCTCTTGTCTGGCGAGTAATAGCCGGTCTTAGTCACCGCTCGCAGGTTAGGGTCGCGCAGAGTCACGTGAATCTGCCGGAACTTCCCGTCTTCGTTGCGGCCGTGAGGCTGGTAAGTCAGGGTGTAATATTCCGATCCGAGCTGCTCGGAGCGCTGGATCTCCGCGTCAACGTCGTTGCGGTCGTAGAAAAGCTTGCCACCGGTCTCATTCACGAACACGCCGAAATTGATGTCTTCTGCGAACGGATTCTTACTGTTCATATCGGCCATTGAGTCCCCGACACTCGTCGGCACTGGTGACTGTCCCGCAAGGTTTACGAAATGTCCAATCTTCAGCCCCGGATAAATAACAAACAGGCTAGTCCGCGAATCCACCAGCATGTTGGTCGTGGCGTGCATATATTGGTGAAGTTCATGAACAACAGGTTGGGTTAAATTCTTTGTGGAGAAGCTTGGGCTCCCCATGCCAACCCAGATGATGTTCTTTCGTCCCGGCACGCCCTTGTTCTCCAGCGCAATTTGTTGCAGTGCATCGACCGATTGATCAAAGCGCTCCTCGATGAAACTATCGCTCGCCCACTTGTATGGAATGGCAGGCGGAAGATGATCGAGCGCGGAGAGCAGGTCTTCTTTGTTTCGCATCGGCCCCTGCAGCAACTCCAATGACTCGTTGCCAATGACCATCATTTCGGTCGGCGCAGCCAGCAGCGGCGGTTGCGAAGCAAGATACTGGTGTACCGAATAACGAATGAACGCAAAATCTTCAAAGCTCGAATTCAGGAGGTCGAGCACGAAGATGGTCACGGGGGCTTTGCCGTCCGGATTGTCGTCGCCGGCAATCGCATCGACGATGTGCGTCTGCGGAGCCTCAAACGAAAAGATAGGCTGCGGCCTCTTGTCTTCGGTGATGGTGAAGTCATCTTTGGTGAGTCCGCTCACCACCGGGCGGCCTTTCTTATCGAGAACGGTCACGTCGAGAAAGACCAGGCGCGAGGTCACTCGAATCGTCGGCGTATCGGGAGGTCCCTGCTGAATCTGGGCACTCAACTTCTGGGCGAAAATCATCACCACCAAGACCGCCGTGCCGAGTAGCATTCGACGGTATCTCATATCGAGCCCCCGCGCCAAGTTTACTCCCCAGCGGCCATTCAATTGTATGGCTCGCACCATCTGTCGATAGCCAAGTCGATCTCTCACCCTAGTTGACTCATCCGCCGTCTCGTAGAAAGATGCTTGCGTAGCAATATTGGCGAGGTGAGCGTGCGGAAATCTCCTTTAGTAAAAGCATTTATCCCTGTCTTATTGTCTGCCGGCATCTGGGTTTTCCCGAGCGCGCTGGCGCAGACGACTCAAGCCTGGCAGAATCCCGCTCTTCCCACCGATCAGCGGGTCGCAGACTTGGTCTCGCAGATGACCCTCGAAGAGAAAGTCTCACAGATGCAAAACAACGCGCCCGCCATCCCGAGGCTGGGCATACCAGCTTACGACTGGTGGAACGAAGCCCTGCACGGCGTCGCGCGTTCGGGATACGCCACCGTCTTCCCCCAGGCGATTGGCATGGCCGCTACCTGGGACACCGACCTCATCCATCATGAAGCCGACGTAATCTCGACCGAGGCCCGTGCGAAGTATGGCGACGCCATCGCCCACGATAACCACGGCATCTACTACGGTCTCGATTTCTGGTCGCCGAACATCAATATCTTTCGCGATCCTCGCTGGGGCCGCGGCCAGGAGACCTACGGCGAAGACCCCTATCTCACCAGCCGCCTGGGCGTCGCCTTTGTCGAATCCATGCAGGGCAACGACCCCAGGTACTACAAGGTGATCGCCACGCCCAAGCACTACGCAGTGCACAGCGGCCCGGAATCGACGCGCCATACAGCCAACGTCGAGGTCTCACCCTACGATCTCAACGACACCTATCTGCCGGCCTTCCGCGCCACCATCACCGAAGCCCACGCCTATTCCATCATGTGCGCCTATAACTCCATCGATGGCGAGCCGGCTTGCGCCAACACCATGCTGCTAAAAGACATACTCCGCAAGGATTGGAAGTTCTCTGGCTACGTCACCTCCGACTGCGGAGCCATCGCCGACATCTCCGGCGGCCACAAGTTCGCGCCCGACCAGACGGCCGCTTCCGTCCTGGCCGTGAAGGCTGGAACCGACACAACCTGCGGCTTGGGCCATCCCGAATATCCCACCCTCGTCCAGGCCGTCAAAGACGGAAAGATCACTGAGGCCGAGATTGATACGGCGGTCAAGCGCCTCTTCACCGCGCGCTTTAAGCTGGGCATGTTCGATCCGCCCGACAGCGTGCCGTATGCGAAGATTCCGTTCTCCGAAAACAACACCCCGGAGCATCGACAAGCCGCGCTCGAAGCAGCCAGGAAATCCATCGTCCTGCTCAAGAACGACAACCACACCCTGCCGCTGGCTTCGAGCATCGGAACCATCGCTGTGATCGGTCCGAACGCTGCCAACCTCGCCTCGATCGAGGGCAACTACAACGGAATTCCTTCTGCGCCCGTAGTACCGCTAAAAGGCATGGAGAGCTATTTCGCCGGAAAAGCCAAAATCGTCTACGCGCAAGGCTCGGTCTTCACCTCCGAGCTCTCGGCGGTCGTCCCTCGCACTCTCTTCGGGGCAGGATTGAAGGGCGAGTACTTCAGCACTGCCGATCTCTCCGGAACTCCCGTCGTCACCCGGACCGAGCAGAACCTCGACTTCGACTGGCAGAGCGCCTCGCCGGTTCCAGGACTGTCTTCAACCGAATACTCGGTCCGCTGGACGGGCACCATCCAGGCGCCCGGCCCCGGCGACTACAAGTTTTCCTTCCATAACTCCGACTGCTATCCCTGCTCAGGCAGCAACGTCTACCGCGCTTTCGTCGACGGCAAGCAGGCGCTCGATCTTGGCCAAAAGGGAGGCCAAAGCCGAGGCGGTTCCTTCACGGTTCACTTCGATGCCGGCCAAACTCATGAAGTGCGTATCGAATATGCACACGATAGCCCACGCCGCGGCGGCGGAGTTCGCCTCGAGTGGCAGCCCAATTCCGACGCTCTCCGTGACGAAGCCGTCTCCGTGGCCAAACAAGCGGATGTCGTCGTTGCCTTCGTCGGCCTCTCGCCCGATCTCGAGGGCGAAGAAATGCCGGTACACGTCGAGGGCTTCAGCGGAGGCGACCGCACCGACATCGCCCTGCCCGCCGTCCAGCGTCAGCTACTCGAAGCGCTCGCCGCTACCGGCAAGCCGCTCGTAGTGGTGCTTATGAATGGCAGCGCTCTCGCCATCGACTGGGCGCAAGAGCACGCGGCGGCGATCCTTGAGGCATGGTATCCGGGCGAAGAGGGCGGCACGGCCATCGCCCAAACCCTGGCAGGAGAGAACAATCCCGCTGGCCGTCTGCCCATCACCTTTTACGCCTCGGTCAAAGACCTTCCTCCATTCGACGAATACTCGATGAAAAACCGGACCTACCGCTACTACCAGGGAAAACCGCTCTTTCCCTTTGGCCATGGCCTCAGTTACACCACCTTTGCCTACAGCCGCCTGAAGGTGAGCCCCGAATCATCAAAGGCTGGCGCGCCGGTCAATGTAAGCGTCACCGTGACAAATTCCGGCAGTGCGAAGGGAGACGAGGTCGTCGAGCTGTATCTGAATCTCCCTGCCGGAGCCGAAGGCCCCATCCGCGCCCTCAAGGGATTCAAGCGTATTTCGCTCGATCCTGGCGCTTCCACCCAGGTTCAGTTCTCGCTGTCTCCACGCGATCTGAGCTCGGTTCGCTCGGACGGGAGCCGCGCCGTTCTCCCCGGGAATTATGCTCTATCGGTCGGAGGTTCCCAGCCCGGAGGGCTCGGGGGCGTCCTCGAGGCCCATTTCCACGTCAACGGTACTGAAGGGTTGCCGAGGTGATCTGCCAAGCCCGGAAAATCTGCCAACCAGCAGGTTTCCCAGGTGCGGCGGAACTTCGTGCGAACAGCACTTGTTATTTCCCTTCACTTTGCACTCTATAATGGATGAAACTAGCGTTGTGACAAGTGGGCGTCTCCGCCAGGTGTAGGTTGGCGTTCGAACCTTGCCGTCGAGAACGCTCGGAGGCTTATTGCGAAGTCAACTTGTATATCTATCGAGGGATCGCGGCATAGCTGCGGCCTTTCGTTCTGCGGTTTCGCTACATAGCCACACCTGCCACTCCCGCGAAAGCCTGAGTTTCGTCGCCGCAATCCTCCGCCGGAAGCGCTTCGTGCGAGAGTGGCTGGAGCGCCGCGAGGTGCATTGCAAGCACACGACTGGCCTGGTCATGGATTTGAACCACGCCTACTGGACTCCTCCGCTCGACGGCCCGCTTGCCTTGGGGCTGGAACGGCGGCAGATCGAGCTCATCGGATTACGCCCCATCGTTTCTTTGTCCGATCACGACAACATCGAAGCGGCCATAGCGTTGCGAGAGACGCCCGAAAACACCGACGTTCCCGTTTCTGTCGAGTGGACCGCTCCCTTCGGCCAATCGAAGTTTCACATCGGAATCCACAATATTCCCGGCCGTCAGGCCGAAGCCTGGATGGGTCGCCTGCGGGCTTGTACCGCCAAACGCGAAGACCGCGCCGTCCACGAGATGCTGGGAGAACTGAACAGCCTGCCATCAGTTCTGATCGTGCTCAATCACCCCCTTTGGAACCTGTATGGATTGCCCGCTCCCGTCTTTCAATCGGAGCTGGATCGGTTGCTGACCGATGCTGGCATCTTCCTGCACGCTCTAGAACTCAACGGCCTGCGCGGACGCGAAGAAAACCAGCGCGTCGCGGATCTGGCGGCAAAATGGAACCAGGTGCTCATCTCCGGCGGCGACCGTCATGCCTGTGAGCCCAACGCCAACCTCAACCTCACCCGCGCCGAGGATTTCGAGGAATTCATCTCCGAGATCCGCAATGAACGGCGCAGCACTGTGCTCTTCATGCCCCAGTACGAAGAGGCAATGGGACTCCGCTTGTATCAGAACTTCCTCGATATCGTCCGCGAATTTCCCGAGTTTGCCGAGGGGCGGCGCAAATGGGACGAGCGCACCTATCACCCAAGCCAGACAGGGGAGATGGTCCCGGTGTGTAAGCTCTGGCCGAACGACACGCCAAAGTTTTTTAGAAAATTGTTCGGCGCAGCTTCGCTCATGGAGCGCCGCTCGGTTCGCGAGACGATGAAGGGTTTTTTCCCAGGCGACCGAAACCAGCTCTTTCTCGGCCCGGAGCATTCTGCGGCCACCACCGAACTCTCACCCGCCTGGTATGACTAGCTTTCCTTGGGTACGATAGTCGTGGCATGAAAACGATCAAGGGACCCGGGATTTTTCTAGCGCAGTTTGCGGGAGACGCCGCGCCGTTCAACAGCTTGCCGGCCATGGCGCAATGGGCCGCTGGCCTGGGCTTCAAGGCCATCCAAATACCTTCATGGGACGGCCGCCTCTTCGACCTCCTCACGGCAGCCGAGAGCAAAACCTACTGTGACGAGATTGTCGGCGTCGCCACGGAGTATGGTCTAGAAATCTCCGAGCTCTCCACCCACCTGCAGGGACAACTCATCGCTTCGCATCCCGCCTTTGACGCCCAGTTTGACGACTTTGCGCCGGCCGGAGTCCGCGGCAACGAACCGGCCCGCCGCAAGTGGGCCGAAGAGCAGCTAATTGCCGCCGCCCACGCCAGCCAAAACCTTGGCCTGACCGCGCACGCCACATTTTCCGGCGCTCTGGCGTGGCCGTTTTTCTACCCATGGCCGCAGCGGCCAAAGGGGCTGATCGAAGAGGCCTTCGCCGAACTCGCCAAGCGCTGGGTCCCGATCCTCAACGCCTTCGACGAAGGCGGAGTGGATCTTTGCTATGAGCTCCATCCGGGCGAAGACCTGCACGACGGCGTCACCTTCGAGCGCTTCCTCGAAGCCACCGGCAACCACGCCCGAGCGCGGATCCTCTACGACCCAAGCCACTTCATCCTGCAGCAACTGGACTACCTGCAGTTCATCGATATTTACCACCCCTACATCCGCGCCTTCCACGTCAAAGACGCCGAGTACCGGCCCAACGGCCGCTCCGGAGTCTATGCCGGTTATCAGGATTGGATCGACCGTCCCGGCCGCTTCCGTTCGCTTGGCGACGGACAGGTCGATTTCGGCGCCGTCTTCAGCAAGTTCGCCCAATACGACTACCCCGGCTGGGCCGTTCTCGAATGGGAGGACTGCATCAAGAACTCCGAAGACGGTGCCAAAGAAGGCGCGATCTTCATCGAGAAGCACCTGATTCGAGTCTCCGACCGTGCCTTCGACGACTTCGCCGGAGCTGCCACCGACGCCGCCTTCAACCGCAAGCTGCTCGGGCTGTAAACCGACGCGATCCCGCCTGGATCACGCTTTATCCTTGCGGTCGACGAACGAAGCGCCAGCGCCCGTCGAAGACGGTATCGCTCCGAACGGTCCGAGCTCGGGTGTCTGCGCATAAAGATCAACTTGCTCGTCTGGCGGCGTCTCGTCGGCCAGCTTGTTCGCTAGCTCCTTAGCTTCCTTGTCAGCTTCTTTCTCCGCCTCTGTTTCCTTCTTTCCTAATCCGAACATCGGAGCCCCTCCTGCAAACATGCTAGCGCTTCGAGCGGGCGCGTGTCGCGCCTGAAAAGCTGCTCTCCTCGGCGACACTTTCATCGCTCCGTAATCGTGGCGTGGCATCAAGGCCTCGATTGCTCGCTCCGCTTCGATGGAGATTTCCGCTTCGGAAACTCTGCTTTCGACAATCACAGGAACAGATTCTGGAATCATGTGCGCAATCTGTTGAAATGCGAGCTGCGCGCCGTGTGAAATCGAATCATGCTGGCTAGCGCTGTTGACCTCGCTGATGTGAACTTGAACTAGTCTTTGCGCAAAGTTCGACAATATTAGGAATGCTTCTGTCATCGAAGCATCGCATTGTCTCGCATGGCCGACATCAAAACACAGCGAAGCGTTCGGAAGTAGTACGAAAATGTCCTTGAGTTCACAGGCTGTCCGCCCGACCGACTTTCTGCGGTCCATGTTCTCGATAGCGAGGCGTTTCCCGAATCGCTTCCAATGCTTGAATTCAAAGATTGCATCTGGGTGAATAATGATCGGCCACATCTCTGGCACGCCCACATAAAGCATTTCCGCAACCCAGGCCTCATCCTGTTTGGGGAAGCTGCTAGGAGCATGAAACGATACATAGGAATAGGCTGAGAGGTCGAGGTGGGGCAAAGCTGCGATCAAGGGTCGCAATTCGGCGATTCTCAGTGCGGAGAGTTCCAAACAAGGGAACTGTCTATTGTGAAGGGTGGCGAGGGCACCAAAAAAATCGCCATACGCGATCGCTCCACTAGAGAATCCAACCTTTCTCATTAGAAAACTCCGTATTCAATGGTGAGCCTGCCCAGTTCAGTGTCTTTCGTGAGAAACAGCTCCGAGATGGCATCGCGAAAACGGTGGCTTATCTCATGAGCTTTCTTAGCTACTTGGTCGCCCTCAATCTGATCGACAGGTAACTTGTCGAGGTGATCCCGTTTCGTTAATCCATTCGGCAAGCGAGACTCATCCGCAAGCATTCCAACGAATTCATCATATGCCGTAAAGAGTTTGGCGATCGATGCATCGAATGATTCGTGGGGCAGCAAGGATGATGCCAGAATTTCGAGCGGCGTTCTTGCCAGAACAGATCGCAGCTGAGAGATGACAGCTTCGACTGGCTTACCCCTGTAAAATTCAACCCGCTCTTTTGGGTCTTCAAATCGCGTATGACAGTCAAAACAAATCAAAATTCCCGCCAGGAAGAGCAGCTTACGGGACATACGCAGTTTCGTATTGCGAAGTGGAAAGCCACCAGCTGGCCGGGTTCGCTGTTTATATGCAAAATCCACAGCCATGGTTCGCCAATATCGGGCTACGTCGTTGAATAAAAATCGGGGAACTTTTGAGGGACTTGAGCCGAACCACAGGCCCCGGTCTTCGTCGAGGTAACGATAAAGAATGTTGTTCAAAACACGATTGTGGGCATCCGGCCTGCCAATTGTAATGGACTCAAGCAAGAGTAGAATCCGTCTTGTCGTGTTCGCATTAGTATCGGTTTCACCACCGATGCGGTGAATCAGATCATGGCTCGACACTAACTTTCCGAAGACACCCTCAGGGCCGGGCTGTTTCTTGTTCATGTCATCCAAGATTTGGCGGATACCTTGAGCGAGCTTTTCGTCTTGGGGGCGGGATACACCGTCCAAGAGAAGACTCCAATCGATGTCACTTCCCGGAGTAAACTCCTCCCGCGCCAAGGAGCCAACCACCACGATACTGAGGTCAGCGCTCGGAAATGCCTCGAGCGCCGCTGTGACCTCCTCGCGTTCGCGGATGCTCGTCTGGCGAGCCAACCGCAGCTGCTCCCAATTTGACCCGGTGCGCTTCTCAAGGATTTCTAGCGCCGTCATTTACTTTCCTTCTGACCGCATGATTGCATGCTCAATCCAGTAACAAAGCTTGTAAATAAATAGCGATTTCGACCATCGTCACTCATCAGCTGGACTAAACGCCAAATGGATAAGCCCCATCCGGAGCGCACCATTCGTATCGCTTCTCCGTCTTGCCCGCGCCCTCCCGCCAGACCTCCGGTGTGGTGCTGCGAAACCAATCCGCTGCCGCACTCGAAGTCCCCGGCGCGGTTACGATCGCGAACGCCTCCGCAAGCGCCTTCTTTTGCTCACTCCCCGTCGCCGCAGCTTCGGGTGAAACCAACAGTGCCGTGCCACTCCCCGCTACCAGCTCCAGCCACTGCCGCGTTTGCTGCCAAGAGACCGCTTGGGTAATCGCCACGCAGTCGGCATCGATGACGAAGAAACTCCCGTGCTGCGGCATCCGAAACGCGAGGGTGTTCACGCCCATCCGCCGCGTGCGCTCCCATATCTTGCCACTCGTATCGTCCCCAGCCCGCTGCATGTCAAAGATGCCTGCTCCCAGATGCCCAACCACGTTGCAGCTGAGGATCAGCATCTCGTCGCCAGCCACAGTGCGAACCGCCTGATAGAGATCGAGAATGATCTCGGCATTCGTCCTGCTGCGATCATGAAACGACCATCCGGGCAGAGTGGGCCGCGCACCCATCTCAAAGCCCCACTGCCCAAGCAGGTCGTAGGTCGTGAAATCGTGCTTCAGCAGCTCATAACCCCACGAACGAATCGCCCGCACTTTCTCGGTCACAAGATGCAACGCGTCGGGAACCGTCGGATCATAGGCCAGTTCAGCGGCGCGGCCGGCTCGCTCGCCAAATCGCGCCGAGGTCATCAGCAACCGGATGTCAGTCCCCTGTGGCGCGCGAAGCGGCCGCTCCCAGATGCCGGGGCGGACGCCGCGGCTCTGAATCTCCGCAGCGAGCTGGGTCATATCGGGAAACTTCTCCCGATTTGCCCAGCCCTCGTCGATGACCGTGAACGGCTTCGGCCCGTTCGCCGGACGCAGCGACGCCATCAGGTCGGCGTCGCGGAGGATCGCCTCCTGCGAGCTGTTGCCGTAGGCGTAATACCAATCATTTGAACCATAAAACGGCCCCGGCGACGGCCTCGGCTTGACGCACATCTGCCGGCAGAACTCGTTCACCGCATGAATTGACCCTTCACCCGCCTCACCCCGTCTCGCAACCACCGTTGCCGCGGCCAGAGTACGTTCGCCAAGCATGACTCCACTGCCGCCATTGCTGACATCCATCCACAGCGAAACGCCCTCGGGGTCGACCTGCCAGAAGCAAAAGGCTCGCGCTCCAGTTTTCACGCCATAGCAGTGAGTCGCGGCGCCATCGAATGTCGCGAAATACCACGGCATTGGCCGCTCCGGAACCAGGCTGCGCCATGCCAAATCGCCATAGCTGCGCTCCCAAGCGTCGCCCAGGCAAAGGAGAGAATTCGAAACCGCCAAACTCCAGCGCAGATGAAGATGCGTTAAAGCATCCTTGGGAGCGGAGAGGCCGATCGCCAGCTCATCGTGTGTGGGAGAGGTTGTCAGCTCAACACTTCGCCCCGTCCAGCGTTCACCGCTGCGAACGAGTGAGAAAGAATCTTCGAGTCCGCAATAGGCCGTGATCCGGTCGGGAACGCGAAGCAAGTCCAGGTAGGACGATCGGTCAGAGTGCGGTCGCCTCGCCTGGCCGCCCGCAGCCAACGGCAATGCCACGGCGCCTGCGCTCGCAGCAGTTGCGCGTTCTAGAAACGCCCGCCTAGTCAGTGGTGCGTGAGAATGTGGCGAGTCGGACGACGATCGATTCATGGGATGTAGAGCCTCGGTGTCGGCTTAATCTTAATCGCACGAAGCTGGTAAGCTCTCAAACCCCAGCCGTCAGCTTCAGAATTCGCCGATCTCCCTCATATCGAGGACGGGTTTCCCGTACCCGTTTTTCGCCACTGCCAGCATCGCGCGCCCGAGCTGCTCGGTCGTCGTCACATACTTCGGGAAGAGCGCCCTCAGCACGGGAAACATCGGTGTCGATACCGCATAGATCGCGCGATAGAGCCTGGTCTTCGACTTGATGCCGTGCAACGGCTGAATGAACCCCGGACGGAACATGTACGCCGCTTTGAAGCCCGAGTGGAGCAGCGCGTTCTCGGTCTTGCCCTTCACTCGCGCCCACATGACTCGGCCCCGTTCGCTGCTGTCCGTGCCGCTACCAGAGACGTAGAGGAAGGTCATCCCGGGATTGGCCTTCAACAACGTCCGCGCTGCTTCCATCGTGTACTCGTACGTGATTGTGGTGTATTGCTCTTCGGTCATCCCGGCGGACGATACGCCAAGGCAATAGATGCAGGCATCCAGATCGGTCAGTTCTGGCGCGATGGGAGACAAATCGAGGAAGTTGACGGCAATAAGCTCCTGTAGCTTCTCATGCTGCTGTCCGGACGGGCTCCTCACGACCGAAACAACGCGCCGCACATCATTATCGAGCAGGCATTCGCGCAAGACGCCCTGCCCCACCATTCCGGTCGCGCCGAAGAGGACTACGTTCATCGCCTAGCCGTCCATTCCGGGCAGAGAACTGCACCACTTGGAGCTAGTCATAGGCCGTGTCAGCCACCTGAATGTAAAGGATTTGCCGATAGGCATGAATTGGTCGGGGAGAGAGGATTTGAACCTCCGGCCCCCTGCTCCCGAAGCAGGTGCGCTACCAGGCTGCGCCACTCCCCGAACATGTTGAAAGGATGCTCGAGCACCGGGTTCCTGGAAGGCCCTTCAACTGCCACAAGCAGCTTTAAGTGTAGCAGAAAGACAGCCCTCCAAACGAGCCGGGCTCCTCCGACTGGGGCGCGCAAATATGCCGCTCTGTCACAATCAAAATAGAGGAAAGTTCGCCGAAATCCGTGACTCCCGCAAGCAAACTCGACCTCGCCAACATCCGCGTTCTCGACGGAGGCATGGCCACTGAACTGGAAAAGCTGGGTTGCGATCTCTCCGGCCCGCTCTGGTCGGCGCACGTCCTGCGCGAACGGCCGGAGATGATCGCCGGGGTTCACGCTAGCTATCTCGCAGCCGGAGCGGACTGCATCCTCACCGCCAGCTACCAGGTCTCCGCGGAAGCTTATGCCGAGATAGGCCTGACCCCCGAAGATGCCGCCGCTAGCCTCCGCGAGTCGGTCCGCATCGCACAAGCTGTGCGCACGGATTTCTCCCGGTCGTCGTCTCGAACGGTCCTCATCGCCGCTTCGCTCGGCCCCTATGGAGCTGCCCTGCACAACGGCGCGGAATATCACGGCAACTACAACATCTCCTTCGACCAGCTAGTCAGCTTCCACGCCCGCCGCCTCGCCGTTCTCGCCGACACCAACGCTGATATCGTCGCCTTCGAGACCGTCCCGTCACTCGAAGAGGCCCGCGCCATCGTCGCTGCCCTGGAGCAATTTCCTGAGATTTCCGCCTGGGTCAGCTTCACTTGTCGCGATGAGTCTCACACCGCCCACGGCGAACCGATCTCCGAGTGCGGCAGCTTTCTCGACTCCGTACCGCGGATCGTCGCTGTTGGAATCAATTGCACTGCCCCGGCCTTTGTTACGCCGCTGATTCGGGCGCTGAAGGCCTCAACAACCAAACCGATCGTCGTCTACCCGAATTCCGGCGAGGGATGGAACGCCAAAACACGCTCCTGGACGGGCAAATCCGACCCCGCCGGCTTTGCCGAGTCAGCCCAGGAGTGGCGCAAAGCCGGAGCCCAAATCATCGGCGGCTGCTGCCGCACCGGCCCGGAGCACGTCAAGGTAATCGGCGCAGTTTTCGATGCTTCCTAGTCCCTGGTCGCCAGTCCCTATTCCTTAGTTAGCCATGCGACAATAAAGAAACCGCTATGAATTCAGAGTCGCCGACCGTGACTTCGTCCCTCGTCACTTCGCCAGTCGTCACTTCTCAGCTTGCGGCCCCCGCGCCCACTCAGGTCACCCCGGAGCTGCTGGCGCAACACAGCATCACGCCGGACGAATACCAGAGCATCCTCTCCGCCCTCGGCCGCGTGCCAAGCCTCACCGAGCTAGGCATCTACTCTGTCATGTGGAGCGAGCACTGCTCCTACAAATCTTCGCGCGTCCACCTGCGGCGATTGCCGACCAAGAGCGATCGCGTCGTGCAGGGACCCGGCGAAAACGCCGGCATCATCGACGTCGGCGACGGCTGGGGCTGCGCCTTCAAGATCGAGTCGCACAATCATCCCTCGTACATCGAGCCATTTCAAGGCGCGGCTACCGGAGTCGGCGGCATTCTCCGCGACATCTTCACCATGAACGCGCGCCCGCTGGCAGTGATGGATTCGCTGCGCTTCGGCCCGATCTCCGCTGAAGAATCGCCGGAAACTCCGCCCGAGCTGATCCACAAGAATCACTCCATCATGGAAGGCGTTGTCAGCGGTATCGCCGGCTACGGCAACTGCTTTGGCGTGCCCAACCTCGGCGGCGAAACCCGCTTCGAACCTTGCTATTCCGGCAATCCGCTGGTCAACGCCTTCGCTCTCGGCCTCGTCCGCCTCGACGAGATCTTCTACGCCAGGGCCACTGGCGTCGGCAACCCGGTCATCTACGTCGGAGCCAAGACCGGGCGCGACGGCATCCACGGCGCGACCATGGCCAGCGAAGAGTTCAAGGAAGGCTCCGAGCAGAAGCGCCCCAACGTGCAGATGGGCGACCCCTTCATGGAAAAGCTCCTCCTCGAGGCCTGCCTCGAAGCCATGAAGACCGGAGCCGTCCTCGGCATTCAGGACATGGGTGCGGCCGGCCTCACCTGCTCCACCTGCGAGATGGGCGCGCGCGGCGGAGTCGGTGTCGAGATCGAGCTCGACCACATCCCCCAGCGCGAAACCGGCATGAGCTCTTACGAGATCATGCTCTCCGAATCGCAGGAGCGCATGCTGCTCGTCGCCGAAAAAGGCCGGGAAAAAGAAGTTCTAGATGTTTTTTCCAAATGGGGACTCGACGCCACCATCGCCGGCCAGGTCATCGCCGAGAATCGCATGAGGGTCTGGCAACACGGCGAACTCGTCGCCGACATCCCCAACGAATCCCTCACCGACGACGCGCCGCTCTATCATCGCCCCGTCGGGACCTGGAAGGCGCCCGTCCCGCTCGATCCGCCTGCCGAGGTTCTCGCCGAACTGAGCAAGCCGCGCGACTACACCGCCGACCTCAAGAAGCTGCTCGCTTCATCGAACATCTGCTCCAAGCGCTGGGTCTTCGAGCAATACGACTCCATGGTGCAGACCAACACCGTACAAGGGCCCGGCGGCGAAGCCGGAGTCATGCGCATCAAGGGATCAGGCACCCCCGGCCATGAACGCGGCCTCGCCATGGCCCTCGACGGCAACAGCCGCTGGTGTTATCTCGACCCCAAGCTCGGAGCCATGCACGCCGTCGCCGAAGCGGCCCGCAAAGTCGCCTGCACCGGAGCCACTCCCAGTCGCCGCAACCAACTGCCTCAATTTCGGTAATCCCGAAAAGCCAGAGATCATGGCCCAACTCTCCGCCGCCATCGACGGCATCGGCGAAGCCTGCACCGCCCTCGGAACCCCCATCACCGGCGGCAACGTCTCGCTCTACAACGAAACCCGCGGTGAAGGGATTTATCCGACTCCAGTAATTGGGATTGTTGGGATTATTGAAGATGTGACGAAGGCCGTGTCAGCGTCTATCCAGAGCGATGACCAACTAGTCCTGATTATTGGCGAACCATCAAGCCGCAATGATGAGGAGCTACGACGTGAATTAGGTTCCTCTCGTTTTGCTTCAAATGTGTTGAATCAAGTTTGGGGAAAGCCGCCGTCTTTGGATCTCAAGAAAGAGGCGAGCCTTCAAGTCTTCCTCCAAGAAATCTCCCACTTAGGCCTCATTAGTGCGGCAGTAGATGTCTCCGACGGCGGCATCGCTGTTGCTCTCGCGAAGCTATGCTTATCGCGTGACGTCGGTATACACACCAACCTTTCGGGTTGGAAGTGGGCAAGCCAAGGACCATCAGATGTCGCTGACGTCCCGTCCGACGGAATCGCGACGGAGTGCGCTCTTTTCGGGGAGCACGGCTCCATGGTGTTAGTGAGCGGACGTGTCAGAGATATCGGCGAGGTTATCCTTGAAGCGCAAAAAGTGGGACTCCCGACTTATCCGGGAGGCACAATCACTCCCGATTCGAACGAGCTAACCATTTCGAATCAAAATCCTTGGGCCAAAGATGATGCGTTGGAGTTAGCGGTAGAGATTGATCTGGACGAGATCAAGAGTCTGTTCTTCTCTTCACTGGAGCGCCAGTTAACCGCCGAGGTCCACGCGTGAACACCCCGCGCCTCATGTTCCAGGGCGTCCCCGGTCATTCCGACACTGCGCCATCCCAAATCATAGAAGGCGGCGAAGCCGCAGACCGCCGTGCGCGAAGCACCGAAGACGACACCCTCCACGAAGAGTGCGGAGTCGTAGCCATCCACGGCCATCCCGACGCCGCGCGACAAGCCTATCTCGCGCTCTACGCGCTGCAGCATCGCGGACAGGAATCCGCCGGCATCGCTACCGCCGACTACACCAATCTCTCCAACATCAAAGGCATGGGCCTCGTCGCCGACATCTTCACCGACGAAGTCCTCGCCCGGCTTCCCGGCGAAATGGCCATCGGCCATACCCGCTACTCGACCACCGGCGATTCGGCACTGCTCAACGCTCAGCCGATCCGCGTCGATTCCACCAAGGGCCTCATCGCCATCGCCCACAACGGCAACCTGGTGAACCTGGGCAATGTCCGCACCCGCCTCGAACGCGAAGGCGCATTCTTCCAGACCACCAGCGACTCCGAGATCATCGTCCAGCTCATCGCCCATTCCCACGCCGGAACGCTCGTCGATGCCATCGCCGACTCGCTCTCCCAGGTTGACGGAGCTTTCTCCATCGTCATGATGACCCGCGACCGCATCTTCGCCGCCCGCGATCCGCAAGGCTTCCGTCCGCTCTCGATGGGCCGCATCGCCAATCCCGATGGCCCCGACACCATCGTCTTCGCCTCCGAAACCTGCGCCTTCGATCTGTTGCGAGCAAAATACGAGCGCGACGTCGCACCCGGCGAACTCGTCATGGTCACCCGGGACGGCGTCACCTCGCGCCAATATTCGACCGGAGTTCCACAGTCCAGCTGCATCTTCGAACACGTCTATTTCGCGCGCCCCGACAGCCGTATTTTCGGCCGTTGGGTGCAGGAGAGCCGCGACCAGATGGGCCGCCAGCTCGCCCGCGAATCTCACGTCGACGCTGACCTCGTCGTTCCCGTGCCCGACTCTGGAGTGACCGCAGCGCTGGGCTACGCCGCCGAGAGCGGCATTCCCTTCAACTTCGGCCTCATCCGAAACCACTACGTCGGCCGCACCTTTATCGAGCCAGAACAACGCGTCCGCGACTTCGGCGTCAAGCTCAAACTCAACCCCGTCCGCAATCTGCTCGAGGGCAAGCGAATAATCCTCATCGATGACTCGATCATCCGCGGAACCACCAGCCGCAAGATCGTGCGCATGGTGCGCGCAGCGGGCGCTGTTGAAGTCCACTTACGCATCAGCTGCCCGCCGACCATCTCACCCTGTTTCTACGGAGTCGATACTCCGCGCAAGCAGGAGCTCATCGCCGCCAACAACTCTATCGAAGAAATCCGCCAGTTTATTGAGGCTGATACCCTCGCCTATCTCTCGCTCGATGGCCTGAAGGAAGCCTGCCACGGCGTCGAGAACAATCAGTACTGCACCGCCTGCTATACCGGCATCTATCCCACCCAATGGGTCGATGTCGAAGAAATTCTGCCCGCGGTCGCCGGCGTTCGCTAAGTCCAGACCCTTACAACCTCGCGCTGGATAAATGCTTCCCAAATCGCTGGAGGGTACTAATGCCCGCAGCGAAAAAAAACAGCACTGCAAAGAAGTCGTCCGCGACAAGGAAAGCCGCAAAGAAAGGCAGCGGAAGCAAGTACGACCCAAAAGCGTCGAAGTCAGTCGAGCGCGAAATACGTGCAATGAAAGAAGGCAAGTTGAAATCGGGGAACGGCCAAAAGGTCACAAATCCGAAGCAGGCGATCGCGATCGGCTTGTCTGAGGCGCGCAAGTCAGGAGCAAAGATGCCTCCTCCGCCGAAGGAGTCTTCTGCCAGCTAGCTCTTGGCAGAAGAAGAAGACGCCGCGTTCCCGGAAGACGCAGGCGTCGAGGCCGTCGCCGGCGCAGACGAAGAACTCTCCGATCCTGAACTCGGCTTCGCACCGCCATCGGTGGAGGAACCCGATGAGGAATCCTTGCTGCCTTCGCTCGAACCTGCGGAGCCGTCCTTCGATCCCCCTTCCGACTTCGGAGCCGATGACGATTTCGATGGGTAATCGGTCGAATAGAATCCCGACCCGCTAAAGTGCACCGCTGGTGCCGAAATCAAGCGCTCGACCTCACCCTTGCAGACCGGGCACTCTTTTTCATCCGGGGCACTGAAGCTCTGTATCTTTTCAAAACGGTGGCCGCACGCTTTGCAGCGGTACTCGTAAAGGGGCATTCTGCCTTGCTCCTGATTCTGTAGCTGTTACTGTGGCGAATTCTGAAAACTCACATGCCATTCAGACTGACAACGCCAGCCTCAAGAATTCCCTCGGCCGCGCGCAGCGCATCGAGCACCTTGGCCGTGACCTCGCCATCCACCTGCACCACCGCCAGTGCCGAGCCGTGGGTGCCATGCCCGCGCCGCGTCGGGCGGCCAAGTGCGAAATTCGCGATGTTCACGTTATGCTCGCCAAGAATGGTACCGATGCGCCCGATCACGCCCGGAACGTCCTTGTTCCGTAGCGAGATTAGGGTGCCTTGCAGCGGCGCTTCGATGTCGATCCCGTCCAGGTTCAGCAAGCGCGGAGAGTTGCCGTGCAGCACAGTTGCGCTGCCGGTCGCTTCGGCAGTGTTGGTATGCAGCGAAATCTTGAGCACGCTGCCCGCGCCGCCAATTGCCGCGTTGTTCTTCTCCTCGTGAATCCGAATGCCTCGCTCATTTGCGAGAGACGCCGCATTGATGCGGTTGACCACCTCGGAGTGCGCCAGCACGCCCTGGATCGCCGCGTTGCGCACGAGTTCCGTCTTCGTCTCCGCAAGTCGCCCGCTGTAAGTCAGATGGATGCTCTCAATGTTCCCTCGAAGCGAGTGGCCAAGGAAGACACCGAGGCGCTGCGCCATATCGAGATAAGGCGCAACCTGCTGATACTCCTCATGCGAGAGCGAAGGCAGGTTGACGGCGTTCTGCACCACACCATGCTTCAGATATTCCCGAACCTGCATCGCAATCTGCACGCCGACGGCTTCCTGAGCTTCGGCGGTCGAGCCGGCAATATGCGGAGTCAGAACGACATTCTCAAACTCCGTATAAGGAGAATTCTTCGGCGGCTCTTCGCGAAAAACGTCAAGAGCCGCTCCGCCGACATGGCCGCTCTTCAACCCCACCACCAACGCCTCATCAATGATCAACTCGCCACGAGCGCAGTTGACGATCTTCACCCCCATCTTCATCGAAGCGATTGAGGCCTCATTAATGATCCCCGCCGTCTGCGGAGTCAGCCCTACATGCAGCGTCAGATAATTCGACTCCTTGAAAAGCTCCTCGACCGAGACCAGCCGAATGTTGGCCTCGCGCGCGATCGCCGCCGAGACAAACGGGTCATGCCCAATCAGCGTCATGCCAAAGGCCCGCGCCCGCTTGGCAACCTCCAGACCAACCCGGCCGAGACCGAGAATCCCCAGCGTCTTGTCGCGCAACTCAGACCCGTTGAGTGCTTTCTTCTCCCACTTGCCTGCATGCATGCCGATGTTGGCCTTCGGCAACTGCCTTCCCAGCGCCAGCATCAACCCGATTGTCAACTCGGCGACGGCGACCGCGTTCGCGCCGGGGGTGTTCATCACCACCATGCCCCGGCGGGTTGCCGCGTCAGCGTCGATATTGTCCACGCCAACGCCCGCCCGCCCGATCACTCGAAGTTTCGGCGCTGATTCGAGCAATGCATCGTCGACCTGCACCGCCGAGCGCACAACCAACGCGTCGGCGTTGGCCAGCTCGGCGGCCAATCCGTTCTTGATCTGATCATGGGTGACGATGTCCCAGCCAAGCTCCTGCTGAAACACCGCCAACGTTGCGGGAGAAATCTTCTCCGCCAATACGATCTTCATCCTGCTCCCTTACAAAATCTCTGTGCTGCACGAAACTTGAAGACATTACGCGGATCGGAGTGCGGGGATTTGCGCTTATCGCATATCCCTCATCCACCATCGATTCGCCGATTCAGCGTGCTGCGGCTTCAACCAGAGCTCGATGCCCTTCCTTCTGTCCGCAGGAACATTCCATCCGCGCCGCCTCATCCGGCCTACGCGTCGCGAAGACCTTCTGCGCAGCAGCCAACGCATCCCCATAATTTACGCCCGGCAGCTTGAGCGTCTCGATCGCAACCAGTTCGAGCGCGCCGACAATTGCGATCGTGTCCATGTAGTCGAAATATCCGATGTGCGCAATGCGGAAGAGCTTGCCCTGCATCTCGCCCTGGCCGTTGGTGATGATCGCGGCAAAACGGGCTTTCAGCTCCTTCACGACCACTCCCGAATCGACGCCTTCTGGAGCCAGCACCGCCGTTGCTGCTGCTGCCGGAGCATCCGGAGCAAACAACTGCAGCCCCAAAGCCTCTACGCCCGCCCGGGTCATCGCCGCGCAGGTCTCCGCGTTCTCGATCAGTTTCTTACGGCCTTCGGCGAGATCGCTCCCACCCTGTGCCGCGATGTAGTCGAGCGCCGCGCCGAGTCCCGCGATGAGTGCCACTGACGGCGTGTAGGAGGTGTCTCCCTTCTGGGCGCTTTTGCGCTCCTTCAGCAGGTCGAAGTAGTAGCGTGGATTCTTCGCACTGGCCATCCGCGAAAATGCTTTCTCGCTGACCGCCAGATAAGCAAGTCCCGGAGGAATCATCACGGCCTTCTGCGAGCCGCCGATGAGCACGTCTACACCCCAGCCGTCCATGTCGAGATGCGTGGTGCCCAGGCCGGTAATGCCATCGACCACTAATAGGGCATCGCTCCCCGCGACCTTGATCAGCTCCGCTACTCCCTGCACGCAATGCCGCACGCCAGTCGAAGACTCGGTTCCCTGCATAAATACCACGCGAGTGTCGGATTTCAGTGCCTGGCGGACCTTGTCTAAATCGAATGTCTTGCCATACTCCGCGCTCACTAGGTCCGCTTCACAACCAAAAGCCTTCACCAGCGAGGTCCAACGCTCGCCAAACTTCCCAGCGGTGAGCACCAGCACCCGGTCTCCGGGTGAGGTCAGATTCGACACTGAGGCTTCCATCGCCCCGGTTCCGGAGGCTGCCATAAGGATCACATCGTTTTTTGTGCCGACAAACTCCTTCAGCTGCGCGAGCACTTTCTTGTTCAAAGCGATGAACTCCGCCGTCCGGTGATGAATGTCGGCGGCGGCCATCGCAAACTGAGCGGCAGGAAGAAGAGGGGTCGGGCCAGGAGTAAAGAGTCTCGTTTTACGAATCATCGTAGGTAGGATTCCTCTAGCTTCATTCTACCGAATACGGAGTCTTCCAAGACTCCAAGGCGCTGCGGCGCAGGCTGGTCTCAGAATCCTTACAATATTCCCGCCGCTCAGCCGTCTACATACTCAAGCGATCAGAAATGTCCGAGACCAGCCAGACGATTGCGGACCAGGACCAGCTCATCGCCCTGGCGATGGAGAAAGAGGAACCACGCCTTCGCAGCTTCATTCGGAATCACATCGCCGATCGCAGCCTGACCGAAGACATCCTGCAGGAGGTCTTCTGCGAACTCATCGAGGCGTATCGGCTGATGAAGCCGATCGAGCAGGTGGGCGCGTGGATGTTCCGCGTTGCCAGGAACCGGATCGTCGATCTCTTTCGCCGGCGCCAGACCGCTTCCAAGACTGAATCGCTAAGCGACCAGGTCTACGGCCAGGAGGATAGAGAATCGGTGCCCCTCGAGGACCTGCTGCCCTCGCCAGACGAAGGTCCGGAAGCAGCTTACGCCAGAGCAGTCCTGCTCGAGGAGCTCGAAGAAGCGCTCGAGGAGCTTCCGGAAGAACAGCGGGCAGTCTTTGTCGCCCACGAGTTGGAAGGCATGAGTTTCAAAGAACTTGCCGCGGAGACCGGCGTGGGGGTCAACACCCTGCTCTCGCGCAAACGCTATGCGGTTCTTCATCTCCGCGACCGTCTGCAATCGATCTACGAAGAATTCGGAAAGAAATGAGGTGAAGAAAAACAAATGAGAACCCAAGATATGGTCCAAAGAAAGATTCAGAAGATTATCAAAGTCATCTTGATCGCGATCGTCGCCGTCGCGGTCTTCGGTTTCCTGGTCAAGGGCCTGTGGAACTGGCTCATGCCTGCGGTCTTTGGCTGGCATGCGATCACCTTTTGGCAGGCCGTTGGACTACTGGTGCTCTGCAAAATCCTCTTCGGCGGGTTTCGCGGAGGTCCCGGCCGCGGCATGCACTGGCGCGGCCGCTGGAAAGAAAAATGGGCGCAGATGACTCCCGAAGAGCGGGAGAAATTCAGCCGCGGCATGGGCGGTCGCTTTGGCCGTCATGGATGCTGGCCTGATACCGGGAAAGCAGAGTCTTGAGATGAAAGTCGCGTCGCAAAATGCGCAAGACTGCCCTCAACCTGCGGGGAGATGCGTCCCGGTCATCAACCGAGACCGCTGCGAGGGCAAAGAGGATTGCGTAACGGCCTGCCCTTGCGACGTCTTCGAAATGCAGACCCTGAGCGAAGAGGACAAAAGAGCGATGCCGTTCTTCTCCCGTTTCAAAGCCAGGGTCCACGGAAACCGGCAGGCGTTTGGGGTTCGAGCCAACGATTGCCAGGCCTGCGGCCTTTGCATCACCGCCTGCCCCGAAAGCGCGATCACCCTGCAACGAACTGGAGCTTTATGAATCTAGAAGAGAAACCTCCCGAACCGGATCCAGGAAGCCCCGCCAATCTCTCGGCACTCTTCCTGCTCGAAATGGAGAACGCCAACCTGCGCCGATTGGTCGTCGAGCTTCTGGAGAAGAACCAGCGGCTTCGAGAGCAATTGCACGCGCTCGCCGCCGGCCGCAACCCCGGAATGTCGGGCGACCTCGCCACGGGTTACAGAGTTGACCCCCAGGCTGCTTAGGGCTTGTACTGGAACGAGACGTACAAGGAACGGAGCAGTCGTGAGCGTAGTCAAGCAAGTAGACCAGGACATGATCGCAGCAATGAAGGCCAAAGACGCTGAGCGCCTCTTGACCATCCGCATGATGAAATCCGCTTTCAAAAACAAGGAGATCGAGAAGCGCGAGGCGATCACCGACACCGAGGCCTATCAGGTGCTGACCACGATGATCAAGCAGCGCCGCGACGCGATCGAGCAGTTCACCAAGGGCAACCGCCCCGAACTCGCCGCCAAAGAGGCCGCCGAGATCGCCATCATCGAGGCGTACATGCCCAAGGCAGCCAGCGAAGAGCAGATCGCTCATCTCGTCATGCTCGCCATCGACGATCTGGCTTGCAGCGGCTTCCAGCCCGGTCCCAAAGACATGGGCGTGGTCATGAAAGCCGTCCAGGAGCGGATCAAGGAAGCCGGAATTCGCGCCGACGGCAAGATGGTCAGCGAGGCCGTCAAGGCGCGGCTGGCGAAATAGCTACTTCGCCTCCGGCGTCACCCTGACAAAAACCCCTTCCGGAAGCTCACCCTCAAGCAGGTGAATCGCCCCGCCTTTGACCAGCCCCCGCAATGTTTTGGCGGCCGGAGCGGCCGGCTTCGCCGCCGGATCAGCCGACCCCGAAACCGCCTTCACCGCCGCGCGAAAATCCCCCGCTGGCCGTCCCGTACCCCGGTCCATGGCCAGATTAGCCAGCCGGTCGGCCTGCTGGTTTTTCCCCCGCAACACATGCTCAATCCTGAACTGCTGCAGCCGCGCAATTCGCCGCTTCGCCTCCTCATAAAGCGGACGCAGCTCCGGACTGTTGACCCGGTACTGACCCTTGATCTGCTTGACCATCAACTCCGAATCCGACACCACCCGAAGCTTAGGATGCCCATTTTCCAGTGCAAAGCTGAGGGCCGCCAACAGGCCCGAATATTCGGCATAGTTGTTCGTGCGCGTCCCCAGGAATTCGCTCAATTCGGCCGCCGCCTTGCCGCTTTCGTCCTGGATATAGACGCCAAATCCCGAGGGCCCCGGATTTCCCCGCGACCCCCCGTCACAAAAAGCCGTTATCCACCCGTCGGATGAGGCCGTCTCCGCGGGAGCCGAGCCGAAAAGGCCGCCCGCACTCTCTTCGTTTCGATGTTGAACCATCCCCCGAGTTTAGAACGAAAGCTCTTAAGTTTTCGGTTCACAGCCTTGAGCCTCGCGCCCTCGGCAGTCCGCACGACCTGAGCGTCGACAACTAGCCAATCAGGGCCGCTGTCAACTAACCACTGTAACTTTTTGGTGCAATTTGGGTTCTTATCTAACTATCTCCAGAAATTTCGACCCGTTCATGCTCACCAACTCGTCACGAACCCGTCCCACAAGCAAACAGGAGCGCGATCGCATGTCCGCCAACGCACAGACACTGGGCACTCTTCGGCTTCCCTCCCAGGTGGCAACCAAGCCGCGGAAGATACAATCCTCTTCAAGCATGGCGACGGACAGCCGGGCGCGCGAGAACGAACATGACCTGATTCGCGAAGCGCAGCAAGGTTCGCGGACCGCGTTTGACTCCCTCGTCAGGCAGTACGACCAGGCTGTGCTGCGCTTAGCGCTGCACCTTACCGGCTCCGAACAGGACGCACAGGACGTCCACCAGGAGGCCTTCCTCAAGGCATACCGTTATATCGGCAACTTCCGTTTCGAATGCTCCTTCTACACCTGGCTCTACCGCATTGTGACTAATCTCTGCCTCGATCATCTGCGTCGCCGCAAGTCTCGCCGCGAAGACCAGGCAGTGATGATCGACGCCTCCGGCGAGCAGATCGACATGTTGAGCAACGTGTCCGACGACCGCGCCATGGCCAACCCCGACCGCGAGCTCGAACGTAAGTTTCTCGGCGAAAAGATCAAGGCCGCGCTCGACACTCTTACCCCACGCGAACGCATGGTTTTTGAACTCAAACACTACCAGGGTCTAAAGTTAAGGACCATCGGCGAAATGCTGAACACCACGGAAGAGACCGCCAAGAATACGCTCTTCCGTGCGACAAAAAAACTAAGAGCAAATCTGGCGACTTTACGTTGAGGCAGGATGCAAATGAATATCGGAAATTATCAGTTGGGAAGTCGCGAGCCGGACAAACTCGCATCCCGGCAGTGTGAGGCCGCGCAACGCGACATCGCGCTGGCCGTCTACGGAGACCTCCCGGATGACGCGAATCATCGCTTAGAGCACCATTTGGCCGAATGCGGCCGCTGCCGTCAGGAGCTGGAGGCCGTCCAGGGCCTGCGCCAGGCAATGTCGCTCTACCCCATGCTCGATCCCTCGCCGAACCTGCTCACCCGCACCCGGCTCCATCTGGAAGAGGCGCTGGACGCGGTGCCGCGCAGCGGTTGGATGACTAGGATCGTCGACAAGCTTTTTAACGGCATCGCCCGCGTCCAGTCCGCTCCGGCGATGGCCTCTTTTTTCTTAATTTTCGGACTGAGCGCCGGCGGCTTCGCCGGATTCCGCATGGGGCATAATTCTGTGCCGCCGCCCACTCCGCCGGTACAGATTTCCGAGGGTCAGGATGGTAGTCAGGGTGGAATTCAGGTTGGCAACATTCAAAGCATCCAGGTCTTAAAGGACAAGCCGGGATCAGAAAATGTCCAGATCGACTATCAGCGTCTCGTTCCCGAGACAATGACCGGATCGCTCGACAATCCTGAGATTCGGGAGTTGCTGCTAAAGGGCGCTGAGAGCCGTGTCGACCCGGACGTTCGTGCCAACTCAGTTGATCTGCTGGCTGGCGAATGCCTCGCCGGCCATCAGTGCGACGACGGGCCGGTTCGCGATGCGCTCATGCTCACCGTCCGCCGTGACAAGGACCCCAGCGTCCGCCTTAAGGCCCTCGACGGACTGAAGCCCTACGTCGCCGAAGACACCAATGTGCGCAATGTTGTGCTGCATGCGCTGTTGAAAGATTCCGATTCCAACGTCCGGATGAGAGCGGTCGACCTTCTGCAACCGGTCGACAGCGACAGCAGCGTGCGCCAGGCGCTGCACAACGTCGCCGATAGCGACCAGAATCCGTACCTGCGGACAGTCTCCCGGCAGATGTTGAATGGGCTACCCGAGATCCAGTAGCTTCACGATGTTTTTCATAGACCGCGACAGGTCTGAGATTGAAAATAGAGTCGGAGAACTACCATGAAGCACTTTTCGAGGCTAGGAACGCTGACCATGATCGCGGGCGGAGCGCTGCTCGTGCCGCTTGCCAGCGCCGCCGGGGCTGACCTTCGCCCGGCCTCCAATACCACCCAGTGGTTGCTCTCCAACTCTTCCCAAGGTTATCTCGGCGTGGGCATCCACGACGTCGACAACGACCGGGCCGCCGCTTTAAAGCTCAAAGACCCGCACGGCGCTGAAATCACCAGCATCGACCAGGACGCGCCCGCCTTCAAATCGGGACTAAGGCTTCACGATGTCGTCGTCCAGATGAATGGCCAGCGCGTCGAGGGAATCGAACAGTTCCGCCGCATGTTGCATGAAACCCCGTCTGGCCGCACCATTACGCTCCTGGCGATGCGCGAGGGACAGCCTCAGAATTTCAGCGTCCAGCTCGCGGACCGGACCCAACTCGCGACGCAGATTATTGGAGATTTGGAAACCGACCCGCCGCCAGCCTCCGGCGCCGACGAGCCAACGCCAGTCATTGTGCTTCCCAGCGGATCGCACTCCAATGGCTTCTTTGGGAGTCTGACCCACAATCGCTATTACGTCGGAGTCGATATTCAGCCGTTGCCGACCGGCCTGGCCGACTACTTCGGCGCTAGGAACGGAGTTTTGGTCGGGAATGTCTTCTCCAACAGCCCGGCGTCCGCAGCCGGACTGAAACCAGCGGATGTGATTCAAAAGGTCAACGGCCAGCCTATCGTGACTCTCTCTGACTGGGAGAAAGCCATACACGCAAACCGTGGCAAACGGGTGCAGGTGACCATCATCCGCGACAGGCGAGAGCTGACGCTCAGCATGATCGCCGGCGTCACCAAGGGCACGAGCGAACTGGAAAGCCCGGAGATGGATCAGCCGGACGCGCAGACGACTGCTGAGCTACGGGGCGGCCTCGAAGGCTTCGACTCCGCCGGATTGGCCAACCAAATTCGGCAGTCGATGAAAGGCCTCGACGCGGAGGCGCTTCTGGATCAGGCCAGGAAGTCCGGCGACACGCTCATCGATGCCAACGAAATCGAGAAAGAGATGGAGCGGAGCCAGGAGTTTCTGAAACAGAACAGCCAGCAGCTCCAGCAGCAGATGCAAAACCTGCGTGACTCCCTCAAGTCCCTGCAGTTTCAGCAGATGGACTAACATCTCACGCCATCCAGCCCTCAATAGACGCAACTCCCCCGCCCCGACTCGCAGCCAGCGATAGCGCTGTGATTGAATAGTGAGAGCATGGCAGTTGCACGCAAACAAACGCTCTCGCGCCGCCTACGCGCGGCCACCCGCAAGGTTCGCGAAGTCGCGACCGTCGGCCATGCCCTGGCCTCGACCGACCACGTCGTGATGGCGCAGATCGTGCCCATGCGTTTCTGCAATCTCTCCTGCGCCTATTGCAATGAATACGACAAGGTCTCCGAGCCCGTCCCCGTTGACGAGATGCTCCGTCGCATTGACCACTTAGCGCGCTTGGGAACGAGCATCATCACTATCTCCGGCGGCGAGCCGCTGACCCACCCCGATCTCGATCAGATTATCGCCCGCATCCGCCACCACGGCCGCATCGCCGGCATGATCACCAACGGCTACTTCCTCATGCCGGACCGCATCGAGCGCCTCAACAAGGCTGGCCTCGATCACATGCAGATCTCGATCGATAACGTCCAACCCGACGAAATCTCCAAGAAAAGCCTCAAGGTCCTCGACAAGAAACTCGAATTCCTCTCGCAATACGCTGACTTCCACGTCAACATCAACTCCGTCGTCGGCGGAGGCATCAAGAACCCGCAGGACGCGCTCACGGTAGGTAATCGCGCGCTAAGTTTGGGGTTCACATCGACCATCGGCATCATCCACGACGGCGACGGCCAGCTCAAACCGCTGGGCTCGGAAGAGCGTCGAGTCTGGTCCGAGATGCGCGGCTTCAAGAAGAAGAACTACTCCCGTTTCAACCACTTCCAGGAAGCGATCGCCAACGGAGAGCCCAACGACTGGCGCTGCCGCGCCGGATCCCGGTATCTCTACATCTGCGAAAACGGGCTGGTCCACTACTGCTCGCAGCAGCGCGGATATCCCGGCGTCCCGCTAGCCGAATACACCCGCGAAGACCTCAAGCGCGAGTTCCTCACCGAAAAATCCTGCGCCCCCAACTGCACCATCTCCTGCGTCCACCAGATCTCCTACATCGACCACTGGCGCGCCCCGCAGACGAGACAGATCACGCCGGGCGCGGCTGAAGCAGCTCCGGAACTGGTTAAAATCCACTTGTAGAAATTGATCTATGGGTCGTAAAGTTAGGCGCTTTGCCGCACAGATTGCTTCGTCCCGCTCCGCCAGCTCGCATAAGCCGCATCCAAAATCCGCTGGTTATGCAAGCCATCATTCCCCGAAGCCAGGTACGTCCCGGTCCCCTCGATCTCAGCCGAAAACGAATCGAACATCTTCGTATAAGCGTCGGCATTCGAAACGGTGACCCGATCAACGACCTCGCCCTCGCGATACCGCACCACTTCAACGTCGTGGTCCACAGTCATACCGTTTTCGCAGACGATCACGCCGCTCTCGCCCGTTACTTCGATCACAGAGCGATATTCGCCGCGAGTCGTCACCGTAACCGAACCCATCGCGCCGTTCGCAAAATCCAGTGCGACGACAGCATGAGATTCAACCGCACCCGAACCAGCGTCAGTATGCGCCAGCGTACTCACCTCAGTCACAAGCACGCCGCGCAGAAGAAACCGAATAGCGTCGACGCAGTGAATAGCCACATCCCCGATCGGCCCACCTAACGCCAGCGTCGGATCGTAAATCCATTGCCGCGGACTCCGATCCGCCGCATAACAGAACTGCGCATGAGCCAGCACCGGTTTCCCGATCCGTCCCTCAGCGATCCATTGCCGCATCAGCTCCGTGCTGGCGTTATTGCGCATATTCTGCGCCACTCCGAAGGCAACCCCGGCCTTCGTCTGCGCGGAGAGCATCGCCTCGACCTCCGCCGCGTTGATCGCCAGGGGCTTTTCGCAAAGGACCGGCTTGCCATGCTTCAGTGCCAGCAGAACATCACGCAGGTGCAGAGCATCCGGCGAAGCGACGAAGACGGCATCGACCTCCGGAGAGGAGCAAAGTGCCTCCGCCGTCTCAAAAGCATATGCGATCTTGAAATCCCTGGCATTCGCCTGCGACTTAGAAAAGTCCCGCCGCCACAACCCAGCCAGACTCGAATGCCGAGTCGCGGCAAATGCCGGAACTAAACGCTTTGCCGCATGATGGCCGAAGCCAAGGATTCCGTAGCGAACCATCGAGGGTCTCCCAATATTCTGGCTGGAGGGTTACTGGGCGCCGTTCTTGAAGATCTCTTCGGCGAAGTAGTTCTCGACGTGCGCCTGGTCGCGCAACATCTCGATGTATGCGTTTTTGAGCAGCGTCGAACGCTCCTGCCGCAGCTCGGCCCGAATCGTCTGCTGCACGCGCGGATCGTTGATCAGCCGCTGACCCGCCTCCTCGCGGTCGATCAGCTTGAAGATGTAGTAAATCCCAACCTTATTCGACCCAGGTCCAGCCGGAATCGCCAGCACCGGAGTGATCTGGTTTGGCTTCAGCTTACTGATCGCATCGAAGACCTCCGGTTGCCTGCGCAACGCCGACTCCACGATGCCCCCCATGTCCCCCCCATTGCTGGCGGTACTCGGGTCTTCGGAAAAATTAGCCGCTAGCGTGGCGAAATCCTCGCCACTCTCCAGACGGCTGTGCAGCCCCTCGATCTTCTTCTTCGCTTCGGCGTCGTTGGTCGCCTTGCTGTTCTGCATGTTGATCGGCTGCTGTTGCTGCGCTGGAGCAGGCTGCGGCGTCACTGCGATCGCCGCCAAATGGTAGCGCGGCTCGACCAGGTCAAAGTCCGCCTTGTGGGTGTTGTAGTAGTTGGCGATGTCGGCGTCGGTAATGTTGATCTTCGAGTTGATTTCTTTATTGAAGAGCTTCTCTTCAGTGCGGCTCCTGCGGATCTCTTTCTTCAGGTCGTCGAGCGTCAGGTTCTCGCTTTTGAGCCGCTGCTCAAACTCCTCCTGGGTGTAAGGAGCCTTCATCTCGGCCAGCTTGGTCTCTACCTCATCGTCGGTCGCCGTCAGGTTGAGCTTGGCCGCGCGCTGGTCCACGATCTCCTCATCGATCTGCTCGCGAACGATGTTCAAACGCACGTTGTCTGCCTGGTCTTTGGGCGGCTCCTGTTTGGATTCTCCCAGATTGGTCTTGTACAGCCTCTCCATGTCGGCGCGCATGATCGGCTTGCCGTTGACCATGGCAACCACGTCCGGACCATGTTCCTTCGTACAACCCGCTACTCCTGCGGCGATGGCCATCAGGCCCAGCAGGGCGGCGATGCCTACATTGCTCTTCGCAAAAACTCTGGCCGCCGGCTGAACTCTTCGGCCGCTCACCACGCGCCAGCCGTTTACTACGAATTGATCGTGCAAAAGCATTCTCCTGGGGAATCTGATGGCGCGCCTAATTTCCGCTCGGGGATTTTGCCCCTGGGGATGCGGCCGGCGCAGGGCCCGGGCTCGCCACCGGCGGCTTTTCGCCCTCGGCCTCCAGCGCGCGATCGATGGCTTTCCATACCTGGTCGATCGGCTGGGCGCCGGAGATCCGTTCGCCGTTGACGAAGAGCGTGGGAGTGCCATCGATGTTCAAATGATCGGCTTCCTGCATCGACGCGAGCACCGCGCCGTTGTCCTGCTTCTTCAGGCAGGCATCAAGCTTGGGGGCGTCGACTTTATCCTTCGCGCCCTGCTCCCGGGCAAGCCTATCGAGAGTTGCGCTTGCCTTGGCTACGTCGCGGTCCGGTCCGCTGATCTCATCGCCGTGGCCATGCACGTAGTCCACAAACGACCAGTAGGCTGTGCCACTCTGGTCGGCGAGGCAATTTGCATCGATAGACGCATGCATCGCCCACGGATGAATCTCGACCAAGGGATCATCTTTATAAACCACCTTGATTAGACCCTTGTAATGATCAAGCGTCTGCGGAAAAAGCTGCTGGTGCATGCGCGCGCAGTAGGGACATTCCAGATCGTCAAAATTGACGATCGTTACCTTAGCGGTTTCCGTGCCGCGGACCGGCCGATTCGCCAGCTGCGCAACGTTGGCCGGGTCCTTCGTCAGGTCAAACTTCATCAGGCGGACCAGGGTCTGCTCATCGTCCGAAAGCAGAAAGTCGACCACGGCGGGCTTGGCGTTGGGCTTCGATGAAAGCGAAAACGTAATCGGCAGCATACTGTAACCGGGGAAGGCGCTCTTGGTCTTCGCGCCAATCTTCACGTCATACTCCGGCGGCACCTGCAGCTGCGCGCGGACTAGCAGTTCGATCCGCCGGTCCAGCTTGGCATCGTTCCCAGTCGCGGGTGTGGGACTCTGGGCGTGGCAGCCCGAACCCGCCAGGACCAGCAGACAGCAAAGCAGAAGTCGAGTACGGAACACGCGGACCACCTTTCACGGGCGCCCCAAAAGGCGCATCTTCGATTATCTCATTTCAGCGCTCGCCGCCGCGCCCGCCAAGGCAATCAGAAAATCCTGACCGCTCGACGCAGATTGCCCGCCGTTCCCACCCCGGCCAGGCTGAAGCTAAAGAGGTATTGGTTCTCATTGCGCACCGAACCTAGTGCATAGCGGCGGTACTCCGCGCTGAAACCGCAGCAGTCCCAGTTATAGTTCGCCTCGACGCCGCCAAACTGCACCGCGCTCTGCACGAAGTCGTAGCCCGCGTTGGTGCCAAAGCTGAGTCCTTTACGCGTCGGGTTGCCGTAGGTAAAGAGAAAACGCATTTGGTTGTAATTCGTCACCGCCGCCGTCACATTCTCGACCAAGGTCGGGCCCGGCAACACATTGAGCTTGAAGTCGCCGATGCCCACGTACCAGTTCGCATGCCGATACCCCGCGAAGACATTGCTCGAATTGATCCGTCCCGTCTTGGTGTCGTAATCGAGGTCCCATTCAAAATCGGTCGCCGAAGTCGTCCGCAGCCGCAATCTCGAAATGACGGGAGAATAATCGCGTGGCCCGTCGAGAAAAGCCGTGCCGGTGAAATTGAGCGTTGTCGTCAGCACATTGCGCTCGTCCGGCAGCACCGCGCCGCCAAAGTTCGGATTGAAGAAATACTTCTGCGCCACCCTCCATGTCAGCCACTCGATCGTTCCCTCGCCGCACAGGCCATCGGGCGTCTGCGCTTCATCGTCGCGACAGGGATGCAGCTTCTTATGCCGCACAAACAGCCGCTGCGTCAGACCGTACTCGAGCTCATTCGTATTGCTGGCAACGTCAATCTCGTCGAAACGCAGCACCGAGTTGAAGTTGTTGATCCCGGTCACATATTGGTAATGGATGTCGGGCTCGATAGTGTGCCGCACATCGCCGCCCAGCAACTTCTCCACCCACGGAGCAGAGAAATCACGCTGAACGGCCGGCGGGCGAATGTCAACACCCGCCTCGAAATCCGAACGATTGAGACTCGCTCCCTCCAGCGTTGGCGAGATGCCGCCAGACAGCAGAGTAGGCAACTGTTCTGACTTGGAATAAAACGTCTCCCGTACAGCTATCTCGGGGCGGAAATTCCAGCCGCCCAGAGATAGCGGCATCGTGAGGTGCGGATACAAATCAAGGCGGAAGGCATTCCTCGCATGAAACATGGGTTCGGAACGGGTCAATATGTCCATCGAGCTCTGGAATCCCCATAGCAGAGGTGTGCCCTTTAAGGGATGATCGACCGCCTCCGCCTCCAGGGCAGGCAAATGCAGGATGCGGATTTCATCCCCCGGCGTATCGCTTTGAAAGCTTTGGTAGCGCCCGAAGTAGACGCTTTCCGCAAGGCCCCGGTCCTGGTGCTGCAGGAAAGCGTCCGACTTGACCTCCGAACTGGTAGCAATGGAGAAGTTCTCCGCAAATGCCTGGCGATAGACGTATGAGCTCAGGTATTCGATGTTGGCAACGGCACGGGTCTCGGGGCTGAAATCGTGCCTGCCATTCAAGATCACATCTTCGCCACCCTGGTTGGTGGGTGGCACGCCCGGCTCGCCAGACGGAAGGCCGCGGTCAAGCAGCTGATGGTATGTCAAGGTCAGAAACTCAGTGCCCTGGCCGCGATAGCGAAACTCGGCACTCGGCGCGAAGCCGCGCTTCGAGTAGTATTCCGAGCCAAAGGTCAGATCGGCGCTTCGGTTAATGACCCAGTAGATTTGTTCGCCCAGGACCAGACCCTTCGTCGAGGAGGTGCCGATCGTCGGAATCAGGAAGCCGCTCTCGCGGCTCTCGGAATTCACCGGATGATTGACGTAGGGAAGAAAGAAGAGCGGTACATGCAGCAGCTTGAACCACGAATTCCGCGCGCGCGCCGTGCCGTCGGCAACACTGATCTTCGACGAGAGCAGTATCCAGTCCGGATCGGGTAGCCGGCAAGAAGTCATGGTCCCATCGATCACCCGATAACGCTCCGGGCCGTCTTTGTAGAGTTCCCGCCCCGTAAACAACAGCGGGTTGTTGGAGATGTAACCCCTATAGGCCGGTGGCGTGTTGCTGAACGTCGTCGGCATGCTGGTAACGGCGGCCGGAGCCTGACGCGCGCCAACTGAGCCTGTTACATCGAAAAAATGTCCCGTCTCTTGATCCAGGTTCATCGTTCCGTGGCTGGCGTTGATCAACTCATCGTCGCGGCCGCCTTCGAGGTGCAGATGACCGGTGGCCTCGACCTCGCTCGTCGCCTCGTTGTAAGTGATCTTGTCGGCTCGGACGATGTAATCGCGGTAATCGATCTCGACTTCGCCGGTAAGCGTCCACACATCGTCGCGCTTGCCCTGCTCCCGGGCAGTGATCTTGACCGGAACGCCTTGGTCGACCGGCGGAACTACCTGGGCCACTGGAATCTGGTCTTGCGAGCCGGCTTCGGCCTGCGTGCCATCGCTCTGTAGAGCGCTTTGAGGGCCATTTCCACCGGGGGGAAACTGGTTGGTCAACGTCTGCGCTGTAACCTGTTGGTGAAAAAGCCAGTACAGCGTGATACACCAAAACAAGCGGGTCGTCATTCTCATCAGAGCAACTGCACGATTACTAGAGTCCGGCATTGTCTTGGTGCAGCTCTCTTCTTGACGCAACTGACTGGCGGCTGGCCGCTGCCGGAGCTTGATCGTGCTGAGAACATGCTCCCGAGCGACTTCAGAATAGCAAAGCCTCATCGGAAATAACGGGTAGGCTGGAAGTTGAATAAGGTAGAGGATTTGAATTGAGAGCATCATCAGCCGGCGCCGAACTGGATTCAACCATCCAATCGCCCGAGCAGCCGTCGCCTGAATGGAAACGCGAGGCCAACCGGCGCCTCGCAATCCATCGCGCCCGGCGCAATGATCGTGCTACCTTCCAAAGCGCCCTCCCAGGCATGGAAGACGCGGTCGAGCGCGAACAGTATCCATCCCCCCCAAAGAACAAGAGCGTCGCGGATCGCGTCGCCGCCCGCTACGCCAAAGCTCCGACCTACAGCGAAATGCTCGCCAACGAGGCGCGCAATGTTGCCCGCGCCGCCGAGGCCGCCGCGGTTGCGGCAGGCGAAGCACGCGATGCGGCCCAGGCCATTCTGGTCGGCCTCGATGTCGATCGCGAGGGCGAGGATTATGCCGAGCCCGAGACATCTCAGTCGCACGAGCCGTCTGTCGCGTCTCGGGTGTCGGACGACGCGCCTCGCAGCTCCGAAACAAGCTCGCGGGCACGAGGGGGCTATCTCATTACTGAGGCCGCCGACGAAGACGACGATATTTTCGACGAGGAAGAACCGATCGCCCCCGTCCAGCCATTGCCTGCCAAGCTGATCGAGTTCCCCCGCGAGCTCGTGGCCGCGCGCAAAGCCCGTCCACGGCTGGTCGAAGGCCCGCTCCGCGAGGAATACGACCGCGATTCGGGCTCGCAATTGCGTATCTTTGAGGTCGAGCAGGAGACCATCTCAACCTCGCCGGCCGTGGAGCCCGTCCAGCCCGAGTGGTCCCCGATTCGCTTAGATACATCGCCAACATTACCCGTTCACGACTGGATCAGACGGCACACGGAAGACTCCGCAACCGTTCGCGCCCCCGCTTCCTGCCTCGAACTGCCGCTCCAGACAGCGTCGCTTGAGGATCGCCTTATGGCCGGACTGGTCGATGCGGCCCTGATCGTCGGCGGCTTCCTCGTCTTTGTTCTGGTCTTTGTCGCCTGCACTGTGCATCCACCGGTCGGCAAGCCAGCGGGAATTGCCGCCGGAGTAGCACTCTGCGCCTTTGCGGCAATTTATTTGCTGCTCTTCTTCAACTTCGGCACCGACACGCCGGGCATGCGTTACGCCAAAATTGCCCTTTGCACCTTCGACGACGAGAACCCAACGCGGAAGGCCATGCGCCGTCGCCTCGCGGCATTGCTGCTCTCAGTGATTCCCTTTGGCCTGGGCATTCTATGGGCGTTCTTCGACGACGATCGGCTCGGATGGCACGACCGCATCAGCCGGACTTACCAGCGCAGCTATCGCTAGGGGGATCCAACGCAGCCGCGCTACCGCTTATGGGTTCTCGCGGCCATGGGCTGCCGCCGCGGCTGCTCCAATAATGGCGATCTCGGAGTCTTCCTGCACCACTTCCAGCGTGTAGCTCTGCAGAGGACTCATCTTGACCATCTCCCAGAGATACTCCTTCAATAGACTCAGATCGAGGCGGTTGATGTCGCGTCCAGTGAAGTAGAAGCGCCCAGGGCCCTCTAGATGAATCTGGGTCGCCGTGGCCGCCGCCAGCGCACGGTGCCATAACTCGACGAACTGGACGCAGCGCTTATCGCCCTTCTTCGCTGCCGCGAAGACCTCGTCCGGCTCCATGTCCATGAAGCGCAAACGCATCGCGCGGTGGCCCATGATGCCCTCCATGTGACCGCGCCCGCCGCATCCGCAGAAGTTCTCCTTAGGGTCGAGCGAGATCACGGTGTGGCCGCCCTCCCAAGGGCCTTCAGCATATGGGAAGCGCCCGAAACCGATGCCATTGCCGATCGTCCAGACTCTTGTGAGGCGGTCCAGTTGTCCCTTGACCGCGGCAAGCCCAGCGGCGATCGCGTCCGCGTCGTTAAAGACGTCCACATAGTATTGCCGTCCCTGCTCCTGGAGCGTCTCCTCGATCCAATCGCCGATCTTGGCGCCCTTGAGTTGCCCCAGGTTGGGCGAGTCTTCTACCACTCCGTTGCGAACGATGCCCGGCAACGCCACGCCCACTGCTTCGATCGTCTCGCCTTCTGGAACCAGCGCAACGATCTGATTGCAGATGATGTCGCACAGGTCTTCTGAGGGGATCTCAACCAGCCCGTTGAACTCGGCCGTGTCTTCCGGGTACTCCCGGACTGCGGAAACCTTATGACCGTCAATCAGGCCCACGATCACTCGTTCGGCCATCACTACTCCGACGGTTTTCGCCATAGTGCACCTCTCTTCGCCGCCCGGCAGTCTGCCGGCTTTGCCTGTGCTCTTATCTCGACAGGCGATTGATTCCGTTGAACGCGGCGGCCTTATAGCATTCGGCCAGCGTTGGGTAGTTAAACACAGTCTCGATGAAGTAATCCACTGTGCCGTTCAAAGTCATCACCGCCTGGCCGATGTGCACCAGCTCCGCCGCACCCTCGCCAATGATATGCACGCCGAGGATCGTCCGGTTCTCGCGGTGGAAGATCAGCTTGAGGCGACCCGTAGTATCGCCGCGAATCTGGCCGCGAGCAATCTCGCGATAATAGGCCACGCCCACTTCGTACGGAACATCTTCGTCGGTTAGCTGCTCTTCGGTCTTGCCGATAAATGAGATCTCCGGGATCGTGTAAATCCCGTAGGGATACACACTCGGATTGGTATGCACCGTGTCGTCATGGAACATACGCGCAACGGCGATCCGTCCCTGCTCCATCGACACCGAAGCCAGGCTCGGAAAGCCGATCACATCGCCTACCGCGAAGATATTTTGCTGCTTGGTTCGAAAATCCTTGTCGACCGGAATGCGTCCGCGGCTGTCCGCTTCGATACCAGCTGCGGCCAAGTTTAATTCGGCCACATTGCCTTGCCTGCCGACCGCGAAGAGCAGCGCGCCGCCACCAATCCGCTTCTTGCTCTCGAGATTGGCGACGACGCTGCCGTCGGGCAACTCCTCGACGCTCTCCACTTCTTCGCCCGTGCGCATCGTGACCCGGGTGTCGCGAAGGTGGTAGCTCAACGCCTCGATAATCTCCTGGTCGGCGAACTCCAGCAGCCGCGGCCGCTTTTCAATCAGCGTTACCCGCACTCCAAGCGCAGAGAACATGCAGGTGTACTCGACCCCGATCACGCCGCCGCCAACGATGATCATGGTCTTCGGCAGCTCGGGAAGATCCAGGACCTGATCGCTGTTGATGATCGTGCGACCATTGATCGGGACTTTGCTTGAGGAAGCAGGAGTTGTGCCGACCGCGATCAGGATATTCTCCGCCCCGTAGACGCTTGAGCCTCGAGAACCGCTCACTCGAACATGCTTCGAGTCCTCGAAGCTCGCTACCCCGACCACCACTTCGACGCCGTTGCGCGAGAGCTGCGCCTCGGTGACGTCTACCTCGGTCTTGATCACATGCTGCACCCGGAAAGCCAGGTCGGCCATGGTGATCTTTTCCTTGACCCGGTAATTCATCCCGTAGACCGATCGGTAGTTGTAGCCGGAGAGGTGCAGCACCGCCTCGCGCATGGTCTTACTGGGAATGGTGCCCGTGTTGATACACACGCCGCCGACGACGTCCCGCATCTCGATCAGGGCGACTCGTTTGCCGCGCTTTACCGCCGCTACCGCCGCCCGCTGCCCGGAAGGCCCGGAGCCGATCACCAACAAATCGTATTCGTTCATAGCAGGACCAAAATCTCCACTCACCTTATGCAACCGCGATACAGGGTGATCAGGATCGCGTTACCCAGCTCCGTACCGATTATCGACCATCCCATTGCCCGAAACAGACGAAATCAGGGCCCTTCCCAGCGCCACATGGAAATATAAGCGCAATGGGGCCATCTTACAGCTCCGACTTCTTCCTACCGCGTGAATATTCGTAAAGTCTTGAGCTGGTTGGCCGAATTCGGAATATCTGTTCAATCGACCCACTCCGCTTTTAGACTCGCCCCTAGTGCTCCTCTACGCCATCACCAGCCGCATCCTCCTCTCCGACACCGAGGCCGAACGCGCCGAAGGACTCGTCGCGCTCGCCGCTCAATGGGCGGCTGCCGGGCTGGATTTCATCCAGATTCGCGAACGAGACCTCGCCGATGCGGAACTACTCCAGCTTTCCACTCGAATCGTTCAAGCCGTTCGTCGCTCCGGGATTCCGACCAGCGTGCTCATCAACTGCAGTCCGGCTAGTGCCAGTGCGATCGCGCTGCATGTGGGTGCCGACGGCGTTCATCTTCCCGGTGGACTCACCCCCGAGCAGCTTGCGGAAGCCGTGGCGCAAATCCGAAAGGACTGGCAATCTCACCACAAACCCACCGCCGCCCCGATCGTCAGCGTCTCCTGTCACACGGTCGCGGACATCCTCGCTGCCCGCGTCGCCGGAGCCTCACTCGCTCTATTCGCCCCAGTCTTTGAAAAGGCGTTGCCCGGCGCCAGGGCCCTTGGTGGACAGGGACTCGAATCTCTCGCCAGGGGCTGTCACGCCGCCCGCCAAGCCGCGCCCCAACCTGAGCTTCCCGTTCTCGCCCTCGGCGGCGTCACTCTCGAAAACGCGGCCGAATGCGTAGCCGCCGGAGCCGCGGGTATCGCTGCCATCCGTCTATTCCTGAATTCCGGCGAGGGCCACGACTGGCAGCGCCTACTGCCCCAGCGCTCTCGGCAGGTTCCAGTGCCGCCACAGCCCTAGCATCCGCAGCAAGAAACAGACCACCGCGCCAATCGCCGCTGCGGCATTCGATGGCAACCTCAGCTTTCGCGCCGCGATCATGCACGCCGAGCCCACCAGAGCGGCAGAGGCGTAGACCTCAATGCGCAGGACGTTGGGCACCTGGTTTAGCAAAACGTCTCGGATGGTGCCCCCGCCGACAGCGGTGATCGTGCCCAGCATGATCGCGACCAGGGCATTCATCTTGTGCAGCCTCGCCTTGACCGTCCCCGCCACGGCAAAGAGCGCGAGTCCGGCGGCGTCGAGCACCTGAATCGCCGCCGGGATCGCCCGCACATAGCGGTGCAGAAAGAAGACCAGCACCGCTGCAACGATGGGGATCGTCGGATAGCGCCAGTCACGCAAGGCGGCAGGCGGAAGCGCGCCGAGCAGAATGTCGCGGACCAGCCCTCCACCCAATGCCGTACAGAACGCCAGCACCACGATGCCAATAAGGTCGAGATTGCCATTGACCGCAGCCATCGCGCCTTCGATCGCGAAGACCAGGGTGCCCGCAATGTCCGCCGCAAAGAGCAAACGATCAGGGCCGGACTTCGCCAATAGCTGCTTTGAATTCGGCAAATACGCCTCTTGATGGATGGCCTTATCCTAAACGCAAGTTGCCGAACCGCCGCGCCTCTCGCGATGTCACCGCCTGCTCGCCGCCATTCAGGTGATAATCTAGCTCCAGATTCATAGGAGAGACCATCCTCCTCCGCACTCCACCCCGGTGAACGTTGCCATGCTGATTACGGTTGTAGACCTGGAACGGGAGCCCCTCGAGTTCGATCTCGCCTACGAACCCGGCAGCATTGAATACGGCTTCGACATCCGCCAGCTCGATCCACTGGCCGTCAACGGCCGCGCTGACCTGATCGTCGAGCATCGCGGCCCCAATGAGACGATCGACGACATTCGCGTCCGGGCGAGCTATAAAGGCCGCTTCGAGGTTCTCTGCGCCCGTTGCCTCGACCCGGTCGAACATCCCCTCGACGGGCACTTCGACCTGCTTTTTCGCCCAACCGGTGCCGATGGCGACGCTTCGGAGCATTCCATTACGACTTCAGAGACCGAAATCGGGTACTATTTAAGAGACGGTGTTCTTCTGGAGGACGTCCTGCGCGAGCAGGTGCTGTTGTCTCTGCCAGCGAAGACCCTGTGCCGCGAAGACTGCAAAGGGCTTTGCCCACATTGCGGAAAGCATTTGAACTCCGAAACATGCGATTGCAGCGAGACGGTGCCCGATCCACGATGGTCGGCCCTGGAGAGCTTGCGCGGCCGGGTCAGACACTAGACGAGAATTCTGGAAGAACGAGTGAATTTCAGTAGTTCCGCGACCCGCGGGCGCGCGAGATGCCGCCCGGGAAGCGTGTAGGAAAGGAAATTTGTAATGGCAAATCCAAAGCGGCGCCACTCCAAGGCCCGCACCTCCAAGCGCCGCGCCCACGACGGCCTGACCGCGGTCGGCCTCTCCGAGTGCCCGAACTGTCACGAGCGCAAGCAGCCTCATCGCGCCTGCCCGAAATGCGGCACCTACAAGGGCCGCGACGTCCTGGAAGTCAAGGAAGCAAGCTAGCTCGACCGCGCATCATGCTGCGACCCTCCCCGATTCCCCATCACGCGTCACCTCAGAACGGCCAGAAACAATTGACCGAAATCGTTCTCGACGCCATGGGTTCGGACAAGGCCCCGGAGCCTGAGATTCGCGGCGCGATCCTCGCCTGCCGCGAGTATCCGGTACGGGTGCATCTGGTCGGCCCCGAAGCTAGGCTTCGCCAGCTACTCTACGAGCATCTGCAGGGGGAGCGTCTGCCCATCGAGATCGTCAATGCCACCGAACGCATCGGCATGGACGAAAAGGCCGCCGTCGCCGTCCGCAACAAGCTCGACAGCTCGATGCGGGTCGGACTCAAGCTCGTCCGCGAAAAGCGCGCCCACGGTTTCCTGACCGCCGGCAACACGGGCGCAGCCATGGCGACCGCCAAAATGGTGCTCCGCGCACTGCCCGGAGTCGACCGCCCCGCCCTCACCGCAATCCTCCCGACCTCGTCCGGTTCGCCCTGCGTCCTGCTCGACGTCGGCGCGAATGTCGAGTGCAAGGCACACAATCTTGAACAGTTCGCCGTCATGGGCGAGATGTACTCGCGCAGCGTGCTCAAGATCGCCCGCCCTCGCGTCGGCCTGCTCTCGATAGGTGAGGAAGAAAGCAAGGGCAACGAGCTCACCCGCGAGTCCTACGGCCTCCTCAAGCAGCTTCCGATCAACTTCATTGGCAACGTTGAGGGCCGGGACATCTACAACGGCAACGCTGACGTAGTCGTATGCGATGGATTCGTAGGCAACGTCGCGCTCAAGACCTCCGAGGGGCTTGGTAAGTTGATCAGCGAGATGCTCCGCGAGTCCCTGACTCGCACCGTGACCGCCCAGGCTGGAGCGCTGCTCTCCCGTAAGGCGCTCAAGGAGTTCAAGAAGCGCCTCGACTACCGCGAATACGGAGGCGCTCCGCTGCTCGGCGTCCGCGGCGTCTGCATCGTTGCCCACGGCTCCTCCAATGACCGCGCCATCATGAACGGCATCCGCGTCGCCGCCGAGTTCGCCCAGGCCGGCATCAACGACCGCATCGAGCAAGAATTCGCCCAGCGGCCCGTTGCCCCGCCGTCCGCCTCCGGAATCGGCCTCCTCGTGCAGTAGCCACGCAATCGAGTCTCGTCACACTCCGTGGGCTGAAAGCCCGTTCGACACAAACCCAGACTTCGCCACCCGACCAGCTGAGGTTAGCGTGTAAGTCGCGCTCCCTAGCAGAATCGCCGCTGTTCCCAGCACACCCACCGTCGGCATCATTTCGCCTGGAAAGGCGATAGCAATTACCGTGGCCCACGCCATTAGCAGCGCTCCAGTGACGTAATGCGCGGAATAGTGAAACAGCCTCGCCAGAGGAATGAGGTGAGCTCCAACGATAAATGTGATCACCGTCGCCAGGAACTCCAGTTTCTGGATGCCGTTGAAGAGCACAACGGCGGCGACGATCGCCACCCACTGCATCATGTTCACTCGAAAAAAGGCCCGCTTCACTTTAGGAGAGTCCAGCGGACCGCCTCCGCTCTCATGCGCCGCCTTTGACGTTGCCCTCAGCAGCAGCGCCGCCGGAACGCAAAGGGCGACAAAGATCACGCCAATCGCAGCGATACTGATCGGGTTGAGACGATGCATCGCCGAGATTCCGTTGTACAGCCAAAGCGAGCCAAAGCCCGCGAAGAAGAGAGCGCCCGTCGCCCGACCAGAAACGGCCTCCGCCATCTTGGTCACCTGCATGGCTGCATTTACCTGTGTCGTTTTGAGAGATTGCATCATGGCCTCGCCTCCCACGGTCTGCCACCAACCTGAAACCAAGTATGGCTGCGCCAGGACGGCGCGGGTAGGGCTGTTTGTCAGCAAGTGGGGATGACAAACGTCATTCCGGCACCGGGTGAGAGAACCGTGCCGGCCGCTTGTATACTCGGAGCACTTCAGCAGGAGATTCCATGAAAGCGTCCGCCTTTGCCCTGCCGCTCCTCGGCCTCGCCGCGATGTCCTTGCTCGCGCAAGACCTTCCCACCTTCGTCAACAGCGAACTGCCCAGCCTGGTCGACACCTACAAGGGACTCCACGCCCACCCCGAGCTTTCGCATCAGGAGGAGCAAACCTCCGCCCTGCTCGCCGCGGAGTTGCGCAAAGCCGGATACACCGTCACCGAACACGTCGGCAAATATCCCGACGGCAGCCAGGCTTATGGAGTCGTCGCCCTCCTCAAGAACGGCGACGGCCCCACGCTGCTCATCCGCACCGACCTCGACGCTCTGCCCGTCGTTGAAGAAACCGGAGTTCCCTACGCCAGCACCGTCAAGACCAAGAACCCCGCCGGCCAGGAGGTTGGCGTCATGCACGCCTGCGGACACGACATCCACATCACAACGATGATCGGAGTCGCCCGCGCCCTCGCCGCCGAGAAAAGCAGCTGGCACGGGACAGTCATGCTGATCGGCCAGCCCTCAGAGGAGACGATCGACGGCGCGAAAGCCATGCTCGCCGACCACCTCTACGAACGCTTCGGCACTCCCGATATGGCGCTCGCCCTGCACGACACCAACACCCGTGCGGCGGGAACTGTCTCGGTGACCAGCGGTGCGGCGCAGGCAAGTTCCACTTCCGTTGACGTTACCATCCGGGGCATCGGCGGCCACGGTGCAGCTCCGCAGCTCACCAAAGACCCGGTCGTCATGGCGGCCGAGTTTATCGTCCAGCTACAAACCATCGTCAGCCGCCAGGAATCGCCGCTCGATCCCGCACTGGTCACAGTGGGCCACATTTATGGGGGCACCAAGCGCAACATCATCCCCAACGAGGTCAAACTGGAACTGACCACTCGCGCCTTCAGCGATCACGCGCGGCAAGTGATTCTTGACGGAATCCGGCACACCGCCCAAGGAGTAGCCGTCTCTGCCGGAGTTCCTGACAATCTGTTCCCCATCGTTACGGTCCTCGACGACGAGTCCACGCCGGTGATGTACAACAATCCCGCGCTAACCGTGCGCGTGAAAGCAGCACTTGTGCAGGCGCTCGGTCAGAAGAACGTCTTCGACGAGCCGCCGATCATGGGCAGCGAGGACTTCGGCGTCTTCGGCCTTCCCGATCACAAGATACCCACGGTGATGTTCCGTCTCGGGGCGATGGAGCCAACCAAGTTCGCGGCCGCAGAAGCCGCCGGAACCGTCCTGCCTGGCCCGCACAACAGTCATTTCCAACCCGACCCCGAACCAACCCTCCACACCGGAGTCATCGCCATGACCTCGGTCGCCATCAGCCTCCTGCAGAAGTAGCATCGCTGTGGGTGCCCCATCCTTTCGCGGTTTTATCGCGAAAGGGTGGGAGGATCGGCTCTCGCTTGCATCCCAGTCCAATCTCCGTTCCAATACTCACTGACATGAACGATAAGAAAGTAGTCTTCCTCTTCCCCGGCCAGGGGTCGCAATACGTCGGCATGGGCCGCGATTTCTACGACAACTCCCCCATCGCCCGCCAGACCTTTGAGGAAGCCGACGAAGCTCTCGGCTTCTCGCTCTCGACGCTCTGCTTCGATGGCCCCGAAGAGCAGCTTCGCCTCACCGAGAACACGCAGCCGGCAATCTTCACCGCCTCGATCGCCGCGCAGCGGGTGCTGGCCGGGCGCGGCGTCACACGCAGCTATGTCGCCGGACATTCCCTCGGCGAATACTCCGCCAACGTCGCCGCCGGAACCCTAAGCTTCGCCGACGCGGTCCGCACCGTGCGCAGCCGCGGCCAATACATGCAGGAAGCCGTACCCTCAGGAGAAGGCGCAATGGCGGCGATTCTAGGTATGGCCGCCGCCGAGGTCATCAAGGCTTGCGAGGATGCCGCAGCCGAAACCGGAGCCGTCGTCGCCGCCGCGAATATCAATTCGCCATCACAGATCGCAGTCTCCGGAGCAACCGCCGCCGTCGAACGCGCTGTCGCCCTCGCCAAAGAGCGCGGTGCAAAGAAAGCGGTGATGCTTCACGTCAGCGCACCATTCCATTGCCCGCTCATGCAGCCCGCGCAGGACCGTCTCGCCGAGCTCCTCAAGGCGCTACCCTTCGCAGACGCCGCCGTCTCGGTTGTCGTCAATGTCGACGCAAAAATGACCACCGATGCGGAAACCCTGCGTGACGCTCTCATCCGCCAAGTCACCGGAACCGTCCGCTGGGTGGAATCGATGCAGCTCTTGATCGCTGAAAAGCCGGATTTCTTCCTTGAGGTCGGTCCCGGCAAGGTGCTCAGCGGATTGTTGCGCCAGATCGACCGTGAGCAGAAACACGCGCACGTCCAGGACGGCGCCACGCTCGAACACGCGTTGGAACAATTGAACTCAACGGAAGTTGTCAGTTCCTAGTGGTCAGTCTTCAGTAAAAAGCGACTCCACCCATCGATGCTGAATACTGACACCAAACACTTCCCTCATGGCCCAACATAAAGCTCAACCGGCGAAAATCCGATCTGTTTCGTCTTATCGTCGACGCGCATAAACAAAGGCGTCTTCCCGCCATTGATATAGATCCCGATCACAACCCCGTTGCCGTAGGACTTCGCCATCACAATCTGGTGGCTGCGGATCTTGCCGTAGTCGCTCATGGGCCCCCAGTCCTTGTTGAACTGGTCAAAGTCATAGGTTGAGTATTTTTCCTTATGCTCCTGCCAGTCCGGATCGTGGTTCCACATCGCATAAGCCTGATTGAAATCCCCAGCCTCGACCGTCTTCATAAAAGAACTGAGCCGATGCTCGGCTGGCCACGCCCAAAACTCGAAGCTGTGAAAGACCGTATTCCAGAGAACCACATAGACGAGGATCACGACGCCAAAAGCGATCAATACGCCGATACCGATCCAGCGGTTCCGCCTGGCCGCCTTCTCGTCAAATTTGGGTGCATCCAGCAGGGTCATCGTTTTGAACTTCCTCTAGTGACTTCTGATGCGATTCAAACCCCTCGTGCTCAGAACACTTCCACTCTACTATGACACCGCAAACGGCTGCCCAGTTCCCCGGAGCTTACCGGCTGAAGCTCGTCTCATCCCGCTCAGCCCGCCGCTCCAGCGCCAGCTCGATCAACCGGTCGATCAACGGCGAATAAGGCAGCCCCGTCGCCTCCCAAAGCTTGGGATACATGCTGATCTTGGTAAATCCCGGCAGTGTATTCACCTCGTTCACATAAATCTGCGGCGGCCTTCCCTTCTTTGACTCTGGCTCCATCAGGAAGTCGACCCGCGCCAGCCCCGAGCAGTCGCAGGCACGAAAGGCCGCAATCGCCATCTCCCGAATCCGTTTCGATTGCGCCCGCGTGATCTTGGCGGGAATAATCGGCACCGACGAATGGCTCAGATACTTGGCTTCGTAGTCGTAAAACTCCTTGCCGGGAACGATCTCCCCAACGACAGAAGCCTCTGGCGATTCATTGCCCAGCACTGCGACCTCCAACTCCCGCGCCTTACCTGTCGGGTTCCTCTTCGATCCGCCAACGCCCTGCTCGATCACAATCTTGCGGTCGTAGTTGGCCGCGAGATCGATAGCCGGGCCAAGCTCCTTGCGGTCGTGCGCCTTGCTGATGCCGACTGAGGAGCCCAGGTTCGCCGGCTTCACAAACATTGGATATTTGAGAACCTCCTCAGCCCGCTTCACGATCTTCTTCGGCGACGATCGCCAATCGCGGCGAAGGAAGCTCACATGCTTCGGAGTCGGCAATCCAGCCGCGGCAAAGAGCCGCTTCATAATGTCCTTATCCATCGCCGCGGCCGAGCCTAGCACTCCCGAGCCGACATACGCGATGTCCGCCAACTCGAAAAGCCCCTGAATCGTGCCATCCTCACCAAATGTGCCATGCAGCACCGGAAAGATCACATCGACCTTCAACGATTCGCCCAAAGCCGTCGGTTGGATTCCAGTTCCGGCAGTCGAAGGTGCCAATGCCTCGTCGCTGCCAACCGAACCCTCTCCAAGGGCAGCAGTAGCGGTGCCCGACAACAGCGCCTCTGCGCCAAAAGAGGTGACCCACCGGCCTTCCTTAGTTATGCCGACCGGGACCACCTCATACTTCTTCGCATCGATAGCTTTCAAAATCGAAGCGGCCGAGAGCAGCGAGACCTCATGCTCGCCGCTGCGCCCGCCAAACAAAATTCCTACGCGTAACTTTTTTGACATGCGACCTTGATTGTACGAGCCGCGGCCCGATCTTCGCGGTGTGCTGCTAGTGGCTGACGATGTACCCGTCGTCGTTCCATCCGATCCACTCCATCGCCAGATCGAGCAGGACTCATATTCGCTCGACGCGTACTCGCCCTCGGGTTGATTGAGCAGTATCTTTCTGTCGGCTTCCTCATCTTCCGGCGACTTATAGATATTGTCGCTAAAGATCCGCTGGAATCCCGAATGCCCGGCCAAAGTCTTTTCCTGCTCATGATTCACATAGAGCAGATCGATCTCTTCGGGACGATCGCGGAAGGCGCTCTCAACCTTCTTGATCAACCGGCGAAGCACCGTCGCGCCGAAGGGGTTGAAGAGAAAGACGACACAGGGATTGTCCGGCAACTCAAACTCGGTCGCATCTTGAACGAGAACGCGCATCGGGCCGCACGCCCGCCGACCGGCCTTCCAAGTAGCCACGTTCTTCTCGGCGATGCGCGCAAGCTCAGGATTCAGCTCCACGCCGACCACCTCGCGAAACGGCATCTCCGCCGCCAGCAGCAAGCCTCGCCCCATCCCCGCGCCCAGGTCAATAAAGCTGTAGCTTTCCTGGGGAAACGCCGGCGGACTCTTGCGCCACCGTGCGACGATATCGCGAAAGATCGAAGGCGACACGCCATAGTAGGCAGTGTTGTGGCGATCATGAACATGCCCGGCTTTCAGATGCCGCCCGCTCACCAGGCCGCTGGTTTGCACTCCAAACTCGATATCGAAAGGATGGCGCATAAATCCATCCTTCACCCGCAAACCAGGCAGCATCTGCCGCCTTCCGCTCTTCGCCACTGCCACTCCTCGTTGTCTCTGTAGTCTGGCACGAAGCGCGAGTCCGGAACGAAAAGCGGGCCTGTTTATACTCGGGTATCGTTGCACGCGCCTAAATGACATCCCCAACCATGTCGGAAGACGCACTCCTCCGCCACGAGTGGCTCGCTGTTGGCTGGTCTGCCAGCGTAAAAACCGAAGAGCTCACGCCTGTACGTCTACTCGGCCGCGACGTGGTGCTCTGGCGCGATCCAAGCGGCATTCACGCCTGAGAAGACCTCTGTATTCATCGCGGTGCCAAACTCTCACTGGGTCAGGTGCGCAACGGCTGCGTGGTCTGCCCTTATCACCACTGGACCTACGACGCCTCGGGCAAATGCGTCTTCATTCCCTCGCATCCCGATCAATCGCCTCCGCTCAAAGCTCGCGCCAACGTCTTTCACGCGCAAGAGAAATACGACATCATCTGGGTCGCGCTCGACACGCCGTCCCATGAAGTTCCATCTTTTCCCGAGGGCGAAGACGCGTCCTTCCGCAAGGTGCTCGCCGGGCCCTATCGCTTCCGCGCCAAAGGCCCACGCATCATCGAGAACTTCCTAGATGTCGCCCACCTGCCCTTCGTCCACGCCGGGCTGCTCGGCGACCCGAGCCGCGCCCGGATTGAGGACTACGAAGTCGAGACCACCCCCAACGGCGTGACGGCTCGCGAGATCAAAATCTGGCAACCCGATCCCGACGGCACCGGAAATCCCGCCCAGGTCTTCTACGACTACACAGTGGAACGCCCACTCACCGCCTCCTTTCGCAAACGGCAGCAAGACAAATGCTTCACGATGCTGGATACGGTCACGCCGGTCGGGAATGGGAAGAGCGGGGAAGACGAAAGCCTCGCCTGGGTGGTGCTTGCTCTCAATTACGCCGACGATGCCACCGACGAAGACCTGCGCAGCTTTCAAGACCGAGTCAGCCTGCAGGACAAAGCCATCGTCGAATCGCAGCGCCCCGAACTGCTGCCGCTCGACTTGCAGGCTGAACTGCACCTGCGCTCCGACCGCATGGCCATCGCCTACCGCCGCTGGCTCAAAGAACTCGGGATGGAATACGGAACGGCGTGAGGACTGAAAACTGACAACTTAAGGAGAGGTCAACAATCGCGACAACCGCCCGTGCGCCATCGAAAGACCAACCCCGCTGGTTCGTTCCCGGCGATCTCGACGGTTGCTTCGGCCTCTTCTTCAGCGGCCTGCCCGACCTCCTGCTCATCGCCGGACTCGCTCCGCTCTGCGGTTTTCCGGCAGAACTCGTGCTCACTCGCATCCTGCCCGGCGTAGCAATCTCAATCTTCGCCGGGAACCTCTTTTACGCCTGGCAGGCCCACCAGCTGGCGCAACGGACCGGCCGCACCGACGTTACGGCGATTCCCTTTGGAGTGAACACGCCCACCATCTTCGCCTACATCTTCCTCATCATGGTGCCGGTCTACCAGAGCACTCACGACGCCAGCCTCACCTGGCAGGTCGGCGTCCTTGCCAGCTTTCTCAGCGGCGCCGTGCAGACCGCAGGCGCCCTCTGCACCGACTGGATGCGCCAAGCGATTCCGCGCGCAGCACTGCTCACCCCGCTCGCCGGAATCGCTTTGTCCTTCCTCTGCCTCGGCTTCATCTTCGGAATCTTTCAGACCCCCGCGGTGGCGCTCTTTCCCGCGATTCTTCTGCTGGCCATCTACTCCTCTCGCCTGCGGCTGCCATTACGAGTCCCGGGCGGACTATTGTGCCTGATCGTCGCCGCCGTCCTGGTGGCAATCCTGCGGGCGCTACATCTCTACACCGTTCAGGCGCCACCGCTCACCAGCCTCGGTCTTCACCTTCCGCGCCCAATGAACGTCTTTACGTTTCTACGTCAGGCCGAGGGATGGAAGTATCTCTCGATCATCCTGCCCATGAGCATCCTCGATACGCTCGTTTCGCTGCAGATCCTAGAGAGCGTCAAAGTTGCCGGCGACGATTACCCCACTCGCCCCTCGCTGCTCGTCAATGGACTCGCCACCATCGCGGCGGCGGCCTTCGGAAGCCCATTCCCGACCACTCTCTATCTCGGCCACTCCGCCTATAAAGCGCTGGGCGCGCGCTCCGGCTACTCGACGCTCAGCGGAGCGGTGACCATGCTGATCTGCCTCACTGGGCTCGTCCCGATGGTGCTCCACATCGTCCCACTGGAAGCCGTCTCCATCGTCGTCGTGTGGGTGGGCTTGGTGATGGTTGGCCAGAGCTTTCGCGATGTGCCCCGAGCCCATGCCGTCGCCGTCGCTCTTGGCCTTGTGCCAATGCTCGCCTCGTGGACGCTCCAGCTCATTGATCTCGCCATTCGTAAGGCAGGCTCAACGCTCTTTGCCACCGCACCGGCCTTTGGCGGCGAACTTTCCATCTATGGCCTGATCGCAATCAGTCAGGGAGCGCTGCTGGTCTCAATGATCTGGGCGGCATCCCTGGCTATGACCATCGATCGCCAGTTCCACAAAGCCGCCCTATGGATGGCCGCCGCCGCGGGCTTTTCCTGCCTCGGCTTCATCCACGCCTACACCCTCACCCCAAATGGCGTGCACAACAAGATCGGCCTCTTCGCCGCACCCGCCTTTGCCTGGAGCTACGCTGGTGGGGCTGTGTTTCTATTGGCCTGTCACTGGTACGCTAGACGAACCGCAACGCCATTTCTGGAAGGGGAGTAAGTCAAGGCTTCTTCAGGCGAAGAGTCGCTCGTCGTGCTCGAAGGCCTCGACAGGTTGGACTTCAATCTTCGCGAATTCCGGGTGATAAGGGTTCAACAGCCAATTGTTTTCGGGGGGCGCCAACGCGGACGGGACGATCAGGATCGCGGCCTTGCGCCCGGCGACGAAATCATCGCCGATCGCCGCGAGGACTGAAGGTGCTGGGCTGCTGCGCCAGTCGAGTGGAAGATCTTCCACTGCGACCTGAATTCGACTCAGGCGGTCAGGCACTATTGCTCTCGCCAACACAAGGTCGGTCGGCGGATTGTCGCGGTCAAGATGGACAAAATATTCCAGCATCGCCAGCGACTGGTGCTGGGATGTATAGGCGACTCGGGTGCCCACGCTCGACCACCGTCCGCCGTAACGGTAAGCGCCTTCGCCGTCGAAGGGATTGTCGGCATAGAGGGAACGTATCAGCCGGTATACGGTCGTCAACTAATCCCGCCGTAGCCGATCCGCCCGAGCACATTTTCGACCTCGCGGGCTCCCAGTTCTGTGTCAATGGCTTCCAGCGGAGGGACTCCTCCAAGCGCGCGGTTGGGCCTCTTCAACCAGTCCGTGGCTCGCTTGCGGTTGCCGAGAAAGTGTTCGGCAAGCGCGACGATGCGCGCCAAGCGATAGATACGGTCGGACTCATAGCGGGCGAGCCGCCCGTTCCGCTTCCGCCTCTGCAGGCTGCGAACCGAGAGGTCGAGGCTCGCGGCCAACTCTCGCAGGGAAAGGTTGGCAACCTGCATCAGTTCCTCGACGGCAGCGTGCGGCAGTCCCTCGCGAATGGCAGCGCGCAGATCGTTGTCGTTTCGGACGATGCGTCCGACACCCGCCCTACCGCCAAGTCCCCGCACTACCGCATTCAGCTCTCCAACCATTATGTCTTCTATTATAGCGCCAAATGGCGCACACTCGACACGCAATTATCTGCTTATGATGACTGTGCGAGGTTCTCCTATGGCTTCTCAGAAAAACGAAATTCAGGCTAAGAAATCAGCAATCTTCGATATCAACGCCATTGCCAAGGCCTTCCCCACCGAGGCTAGCACCATGCTCATCGACACTCGGCTCACCAACGAGCCGGAGGCCAGCGCCCGCGTCTTTCGCGTCTACAAGCTCGTCCCGGCGCACTATCACGCCACCTGCGACGAGTATCTTCTTGTGATCTCCGGACGTGCGCGGTTCTTTTTCGCCGACGAGCCGCCATTCGAACTCGGCCCAGGCCAGCTCGTCTTCTTCAAGAAGGGCACTGTTCATGGAACCAGCGAACTCCTCGAGGAGCCATTTGTCGTCTTTTCCGTCGACGCCCCACGCCGCGACCCCAAAGACGTCATCTTCGTCAATCCCAAAGACGGAACGCCGGAGGAGTTCATCCAAAGTCAGGTTTTGTATTGAGGGTTAGAGAATCTTCTTCCCAAACGCCGACGCGGTCAGCTGGACTGCCAGCTCCGCCGTGCGGTTGCGTTCGTCGATTACCGGATTGACCTCGACGATCTCGAAGCTGAGCATGCCGCCATGGTCGGCCATGATCTCCATCGCCAGGTGCGCCTCGCGGTAGGTCGCGCCGCCGCGCACTGGCGTCCCAACCCCGGGAGCGTCCTCAGGATCGATCCAGTCCATGTCGAGCGAGACGTGATACCCCGCCGTCCCGCGCCTCGCGGCTTTCAGCGCGGACTCCATCACGCTGCGCATTCCGCGTTCGTCGATATCGCGCATCGTATAGACCTCGGTAACTCCTGCGCGGCGGATATTTTCCTTCTCCGCGCCGTCGATATCGCGTACGCCGATGATCACCGTATTTTCCGGCAGGACCTTCGGTGAAAATCCGAGGATATTGCTCAACGGCTCCGGCCCAAGCCCAAGCAGCGCCGCCAGGGGCATGCCGTGAACGTTGCCGCTCGGCGAGGTGTCAGGTGTGTTGATGTCGGAGTGGGCGTCGATCCAGATCAGACCGATCCGCTGCTCCTGCTGCCGGTAAAACTGAGAGACTCCAGAGACCGTTCCCGCAGCCACCGAATGGTCGCCGCCCAGCACAACCGGAGTCACACCTTGCTCAAGGGCCTTGACGACCGCCTCCGCAGCCTTGGTGCAAGTGTCAGTGATCTCATGCAGATAGCGCGCGTTCGTCTCCCCGAAACTCTTTGTTTCGGCAATCGCAACGGCGATATTGCCGCCATCGGTCACAGTGTGGCCAAGCGCTTCAAGCCGGGAGGCAAGTCCGGCGACGCGCATCGCCGAGGGACCCATATCTACACCACGGCGAGACTGGCCAAGATCCAGCGGTACGCCAAGGATGCGAATCTGCCGAATCGGCGCCGCCTGAACGACCACTCCACCCTGGAACTCTTCTCTTCCGGCGCGATGCCCCGCGTCGGCATTCTGGTCTACTAGAGCTACCGTTGACCTTGCCATCCAACCCTGCCAATCTTGTTCGATCGCTGAAGCTACGGATAAATCCGGTTCAGTGTGCGCGCGAAGGGAATCGTCTCCCGAACATGCTCCAGGCCGCAGATCCACGCCACCGCCCGCTCAATCCCCATACCAAAGCCGGAGTGTGGCACCGATCCATACCGCCGCAGATCAAGATACCACTGGAAGGCATCGATCGGCAGGTTGTGCTCTTCAATGCGCTTCTTCAGCAATTCATACGACGCCAAACGCTGCGAGCCGCCGATGACCTCGCCGTAACCCTCCGGCGCGAGCACATCGACGCAGAGCGCATACTTCGGGTCTTGCGGATCGGGCTCCATATAGAACGCCTTCACCGCCGCCGGATACCTATGTACCATCAGCGGCCGATCGAATTGCGACGACAGATAAGTCTCATCCGGCGAACCAAAGTCGTTGCCGTACTCGAATTCGTTCTCGACCAGCCCCTTCGCGAACGCCTCGCGCAACATCTCGACCGCTTCGTCGTAACGGATACGCGGAAAAGGCGCGTGAATCGCCTGCAGTTTCGTGATGTCGCGCCCAATCACCGCGATGTCCGCAGCGCGACGCGTCAGCACGCGCTCAACAATGAAGCTGAGGAAATTTTCAGCCAACTCCATGAGGTCGTCGAGACCGGCATAGGCCCATTCCGGCTCGACCATCCAGAACTCGGTCAGATGCCGCCGGGTCTTCGATTTCTCCGCGCGAAAGGTCGGCCCAAACGAATAAACCTTGCCCAGCGCTAGTGCCGTGCTCTCGATATAAAGCTGCCCGCTCTGTGTAAGGAAGGCCTCGTCGCCAAAATAGTCGACGGGAAACAGCGTGCTCGTGCCCTCGCACGCCGCCGGCGTGAGAATCGGCGGATCGGTCAACGTAAAGCCGTTGTCATCCAGATAATCGCGCGCCGCTTTGATGATCTCGGCGCGAATCCGCAGGATCGCCGACTGCCTCGGCGTGCGAATCCACAGATGGCGATGCTCCATGAGGAAATCGACCCCATGTTCCTTGCGCGTGATGGGGAACGGATCGTCGTCTGGAACGCGCTGCACCACCTCGACGGCTTCCACGTCCAGCTCGTATCCGCCGGGTGCGCGCTTGTCGGCGCGGACCTTGCCGGTGGCAATTACGCTTGATTCCTGAGTGAGCTGCCGGATGGTCTCAAATGTCTCCGGGGTCACCGCTGCCTTGGGCACAATCCCCTGGATCGTCCCCGTGCCATCGCGGAAGATCGGGAAGAGTAGCTTGCCGCTCTCGCGCAGCGCATAAAGCCAGCCGCGAAGAACGACCGACTGCCCCTCATGCTTGCCGATACTACCAATCGTGGCCGGTACTGCATTTGTCGCAGCCGCTGTTACTGATTGAGAAATTGTTTCGTCTGCCATGATCTTCTTTCAACGCTTGTTATTTCGACCGGAACGCACAGCGCAGGAGAGAAAGCTGCGTTTTCAGCGATGCGTGCCACGGCGGGGTTTCGCTACGCTCAAATCTCCAGCCGCTCAAAGGCCTTCCGGGCTTTTTCTGCCACGACCTCAACGGAGTCTTCAGTGGCATAGTGGATCTCCAGCAAGCCCGCCTCGACCTTCGGCGCCGTTTTTAATTCGGTCATCGTCGTCTTCCAGTCGATGGTCCCCTCCCCCGGCCAGAGGTGCTCGTCTTTCTCGCCATGATTGTCATGCAGATGGGTCGATCGAATATGATTTTTCAGCTCACTCAGAACCGTCGCCACGCTGCCGCTGATGTTGGCATGACCGCTATCGAAGCAGAAGCCGATGTCGCGGAAATGGCCCGTCGTCAGGATCTCCAGCAGATGCGCAGGTTCCGTGACCTCGTTCAGAATATTCTCCACATTCAGCTTCACTCCCAGCGGGCTGGCAAACGCGCGTAGATGCTCGAGCGCGGTTATCGAATGCTCCAGCGTGCGCAGGTTCCAGCTATCGTGGCGTTCGCCCAGATGGATCACCATGTACTTCACCGGAATCTTCTCGGCGACTTCAATCGCCCGCTTGATCTCGTCCATCGCATCAATGCGGCGCGATTTCTCCGGATGTACCACATTCACGCCCGGGGCGCCGTCGCGGCCCATATCATCGTCGGAGTAAAGCGGGGCGTGTATCGAAAAAGGCAGCACCGGACTCGACCGGAACCAATCGGCCAGCTCCTGGATATGCGTACGGCTGGTGTAGTCGAAATGTTGCCTCGCCGCAAAGATCTCGATCGCTTCGGCGCCGCTCCTGGCGAGTGTATCCAGCAGCCCCGGGTGCAGACGATGGCGAAGAAGTACATGGGAAGAAATGGCTTTCAGCATAAGGGGTGGCTCGATCGGTCTGCCGTATTTTGTCTATAAAGCTATTTTCTCATCCCGCAGGTATCTTGCCCCGTTTCGGCACACCCTGTGACTTAGTAACCGGCCGCCTTTCCGTAACTGTGCCGGTTGTCGTGCCCGCCCTCCAGCATGCCGGTACGAGGATTCACCGCAATGCACTCGCCGTCGCTCCAGGTTCGATCGTCCGGCTCGCCGCCGTCGAGCTTGTAACCCAGAGCCTGCAACCCCGCCATCGTTGCGTCCGAGAAGCCCGGTTCCAGATAGAGCTTGTCTGGCAGATATTGGTGATGGAAGCGAGGCGCGTCGACCGCTTGCTGGATGTTGAGGTTCTCCTCCGCCGCGCTCAGAAAGATATTCGCGACCGTGGTGATAATGCGCGAACCACCCGGAGATCCCAGCACAAACCGCAGCTTGCCATCTTTGAGCACGATCGTCGGAGTCATGCTCGACAGCGGGCGTTTGCCCGGCGCGATCCCATTCGCCGGTCCCTGGATCAGGCCATACATATTCGGCGCTCCCTGCTTCGCGGCGAAATCGTCCATCTCGTCGTTCAGCACGAAGCCCAATCCCTCTGCGGTCGCCCCCGAGCCGAACCAGTTATTCAGCGTCGTGGTCACAGAGACTGCGTTTCCGTCTGAGTCGACAACCGAGTAATGGGTCGTGTTCACGCGGTCCGGAATCTTGCCCGCGGTCTTCGGTGGAGGCGGCAAAAATCCCGCCGGTCGCATGAGGCTTGTCGAAGGAGTCGCCTGATCTTCCTCAATGCCCCTGCGCCAGGCCGCCGCATATTTCTTATCGATCATCTGCTGTACGGGAATGGTCGAAAAATCCGGATCGCCAAGATAATCTCCGCGGTCCATATAAGCGCGCCGGTAAGCTTCGATGATCAGGTGCATCTCTGCCGGGGTACGGTCACCCAGCCGCGACAAGTTATAGCCCTCAAGGATATTAAGCGCCTCAATCAACGCGATGCCGCCCGACGATGGCGGAGGCGCGCTGATGACCGTGTAGTCGTGGTAAGTGCCGGTGAGCGGCTCGCGCTCTTTCACTTGGTAAATCGCCAAGTCGCGCTCGCTCACCAACCCTCCCCCTTTACGAACGGCCGCAGCTATCTCCTTCGCCAGGTCGCCGTGATAAAAGCTGTCGGGATTTTCGGCGACACGTTGGAGCGTCCGCGCCAGCTCCGGCTGGCGAAAGAACTCGCCGGGCTTATAGTAGTTGCCGTCGCGCTGAAAGATCCGCTTAGACTCCGGAAAGAGCGAGAGCTCCTTATCGTGCAGATCATCGGCCTCCTCGATGCTGAGCACGAAGCCATCGCGCGCCAACCGAAGCGCCGGCTGCATCACTCGCTTCAGATCAAGCCGGCCATACTTCTTCTCCGCGTACACCATCCCGGCTACCGAACCAGGAACGCCGATCGCCTTGTAGCCCACGATGCTCGCCTCGGGAATGACGTCGCCCTTCGCGTCGAGATACATGTTTGCGGTCGCTGCCAGAGGCGCCTTTTCCCGATAGTCGATAAAGGTCGACTTCCCGTCATGCAGGCGAATGAGCATGAACCCGCCACCGCCAATATTTCCCGCCGCAGGATGCACCACGGCCAGCGCAAAGCCGGTCGCCACCGCGGCATCGATAGCATTGCCACCCTCACGCATGATCTCCACGCCGGCATCGGCCGCCAAGTGATGAACGCTCACCACCATCGCATGTTGCGCGCGGACTGGCTGCTCTTTGAGGTAATCGCGGGGGGGCGTCTGGGCTGCGCCGCCGGTTGCGCTCAACGTCAGCGAAAGGCCGCAGACAAGGATATTTCGAAAAGCTAACGAGACGGGCATCGTAGCAGGGATTGTAACCCGAGATGAATCGCCGACTCAGGTATTTTGCGGATCGACGCTCTGAAACCCGTAGGTCTCATACCGCGTCGAGAGCTTGCCGTTTTCGATCCGCACCACAGTGAATCCCTCCGGCGTCCCCATCCTGGTTCCGTGCCACCAATTCCCGCTCACCGCCCCGCTCGTGATGTACGGCACGCTCTTCCATACCACTGTCTCGTTGATATGGGTATGCCCCTGCAGCACACCAAGCACGTTATGCCCTTCAAACAAGGCAATCACTTCATAAGCATTCGCCACGCTCAGGCCGTGGTGTTTCGGAGGCGTCGCGGGCACGGGCACGTAAGAGTCAAAAGCTGTAACCAGCGGAATATGCACCGACACCACAATCGGCGTAGACGCCGCCAATGCCTTCAAGTCCGCAACGAGCCACGCCAGTTGCGCCGCATCGACCCTCCCCTCGTAGGCGCGGTCGTCAGTAATTCCAATCGAATCGAGCACGATGAAATGCACACCCTTATGGTCGAACGAGTAATACGCTTTGCCGAATCGGTCCTCAAATATCTTCTTCCCGTAAAGAGGGTCGGTCGGAGAAACGCCGCTCGCCGGATAGACGCCGAAGCAGTCGTGATTGCCGAGGGTGTGGTAGATTTTCATCCCCAGGTCCTGCTCGGTCTTTCCATAAAGATCGAACAGGCCCGATACCCGCTCACGACCCACTCCCAGCGAGTCAAAGACGTGATCCCCGCCGTGGATAACGAAGTCGCTCTTGATCGCTCGCGCCTTCTTGAAGCATTGGTCGCACCCCTGAGCGGCATTCAACTCCGGCTGGATGTGCGTGTCGGTAATGAAGAGGAAGGTGAAGTCTTCGACCGGCTTCAGTTTGGGGAGCACCGCCGACAAGCGGCCGGGGAAAGATGCGGCCAAACCGGCAGCGCCTGCTAGAGCGACAAAATTCCTACGGCTCAGATTGCCCATAGCTCATCGTAAGTCCGGACGTGCGCACAACAAGCAAATTCTGTTCGACAAATCACGGGGCTCACAGCCGGACGGAATCGTTACAATCGAGGGCGCATGTCAACCCGAGTCCGCTCATACTCAAAAATCAATCTCGGCCTCGCCATTGGCCCGCCACGCTCGGACGGCTTCCACGCACTCACCACCCTCTATCAGACCCTCGAACTCCACGATCTCGTCACCGTGAGCGCAACCCTCCTGGATTCAGCAAAGCCAACCAGCATCCGGCTCACCTCCAACCATCCCGGAGTTCCCACCGACGCCCGCAACACCGCCTGGCGGGTGATCGAGAAGGCCCTCGCCAAACTCGGCGTCGCCTCTGAAGTCCACATTGACATCGACAAACGGCTGCCAGTACAGGGAGGTCTCGGTGCCGGCTCGGCCAACGCCGTAGCCACCATGATCGGGCTGGAACACGAGCTCGGTCTCCAGTTATCCGGCCCGGACCGCCTCTCGCTCGCCGCCGAAATCGGCTCTGATGTACCGCTCTTCCTCATCGGAGGTACAGTGCTCGGCCTCGGCCGCGGCGAGGAGGTCTATCCGCTGCCCGACATCCCACCGTGTGAATGCGTCATCGCCACTCCGGACATCAGCGTCTCCACACCGCAGGCCTTTCGCGACTGGGACGAGCGGGTTCCAGCCCGCGCCGAATTGGCCGCCGGCTTGACCCCGGCCCCGAACTCCGATATTCTTAAAATGTTGAGTCGGTCTCTTGTTTCTGCATGGAGCATGCCGCACTCCTCCGGTGTCTCGCCCCAACGGGGAGACCTGGCCGAGAATCCGCTTCTCGCGCTTGTCCGAACCGGGATTGAAAACGACTTCGAAAGAGTCGTCTTTCCTCAATACCCCCTTCTCGGAAACATCAAGCGCATTCTTGCGGTTCCTGATCCAGAAGCACCGGAGCAGTCGGCTCTCTATGCGGCTCTCTCAGGTTCGGGTTCAGCCGTTTTCGGGCTTTACGCAACCACGGGAGCAGCGAAAGCGGCGCAACAGCGCTTGGGCAAGCTGGGCATAACCACCCACCGCACCCGAACGTTGCCGCGAGCGGAGTATTGGCGCGACATGCGATTGGATTAGTTTGGCGAGGGTCGGGGTCGCTCCGGTTTACACTAGGTGTGGTAGACACTGGGCGATAGACTAATGGTAGGTCAAGTGCCTTTGGAGCACTTCGTCTAGGTTCGAATCCTAGTCGCCCAGCCAGAGTTTCAAGGCTTCGGACATTCGGCAGTAGAAGTTTTCTCGCAATTGCAGGAATCCGGCACTAAAGGGCCGGGTAAAACTTGAGCGGCAGGACAACCAACGCAAACCAGCTTGGGAGGTTCTAGTGAAGACGGAAACGGCGGAACTGTTCGAGATTGCCCCTGAAGTCGCGGGTGCACAAGAGTTATCGGCTCAACGCAGCAAACAGGCTGACAACAAACCAGCCGAAAAGAAGCGCCCCTCGCGGCAAAGTGAAGATAAGCGCTTCAAGATATTTTCCGGATCGGCGAATCGCAAGCTGACCGCTGAAATTTGCGAGATCATCGGGCTGCCGCTGGGCGAAACCAAGGTCCAGCGCTTTGCCGATGGAGAGATTTACTTTCAGCTGCTCGAGAACGTCCGCGGTGTCGACGTTTTCGTCGTGCAGCCGACCTGTAATCCGGTCGATCAGCATTTGGTGGAATTGCTGATCATGATCGACGCGCTCAAGCGGGCCTCGGCCGGAAGGATCACCGTGGTCGTGCCCTATTACGGCTATGCCAGGCAGGACCGAAAGGATCGTCCCAGAGTCGCGATTTCGTCGAAGCTGGTCGCCGATCTGATTACCACCGCCGGCGCGAATCGGGCGCTGTTTATGGACCTGCACGCGGCGCAGATACAAGGCTTTTTCAATATTCCGGTTGACCATATGTTCGCCAGCCCTGTGATGGTGAGCTACTTCCGGAAGCTGGATCTGCCCAATTTGACTGTGGTTTCACCGGATGCGGGCGGTGTGGAACGCGCACGGTTTTTTGCGACGAAGATGGGGGCTCCGCTGGCCATTGTCGATAAGCGGCGGACTGACATCAACGTCACCGAAGTGATGAACGTGATCGGCGATGTGTACGGCAAGACTTGCCTCATCATCGACGACATTGTGGATACGGCAGGCACGCTGGTGAAAACCGCCGATGCCCTGCTCGAAAGCGGTGCCACCAAGGTGTACGCCTGCGCTTCGCATCCGGTGCTCTCCGGGCCGGCGATCAAGCGCATCGCAGACTCCAGGCTCGAAGAGCTGGTGGTCACCAACTCCATCCCGCTGCGCGAAGAAGCGCAGAAGGTGGAGAAGATCAAGGTGCTCTCGATAGCCGGCTTACTCGCCGCAACCATCGAAAGCATCCATATGGAAACCAGCGTCAGCACGCTGTTCAGCTAGTTATCAGTAGTCAGTTTCTTAGTTGTCAGTTGTCAGCCCTTCGCCGCCAGCTTCCTCGGCGAGCGAGGGTCGGCAGCCCGGTAGTAAACGAAACAGAAAGGGAGCGGTGAGTCCTCAAGCCTGAGGACTGATAACTGAAGACTGACAACTGAACTGTTCAGCCTTCAGCCGTGCCCGAAAGGAAATTATGCCGTCGATCTCAGAAGTAGTAGCAGCCACTCCTCGAGAGGGAAAATTCAACAAGAACGCCGCGCGCCGCGTTCGCGTCCAGGGCAAAATCCCGGCCGTGGTGTATGGCGCGAAAGAACCCGCACAGGCCATCGAACTCGATCCCAAGCAGATGCTCCGCATCCTGCACTCCGAGTCAGGTCACAACTCGATCTTCGATTTGGAAGTCGCCGGATCATCCATAAAAACCAAGGTGATGATCGTCGACTGGCAGTATGAGCCGATCAAGGACCGCCTGATCCACATCGATCTGAAACGGATCGCCATGGACAGGGTGATGAAGGTTCAGGTTCCGGTCATGCTGGACGGCATTCCCGTCGGCGTCAAGATGGGTGGCGGCATTCTCGATCAGGTGCTGCGCGAGGTCGAGATCGAGTGCCTGCCCGCGGACATTCCCAGCCATATCAACGTCGATGTCACTAACCTGGCCTTCGGCGATGTGCTGCGCGTCTCCGATCTTCCCCACGCCGGCAAGCTCAAGTTCCTCGATGACGAGAACGCGACCATCGCTCACGTGGTTTCGATCAAGGCTGAAGTCGAACCGACGGCCGATGCGGTTGCAGTCGCTGCCCCGGCCGAGCCGGAAGTCGTCAAGAAGGGCAAGCAGGACGCGGATGCCGCGGCGGCTGCTCCCGCCGGCGAGAAGAAGGCGGCGAAGAAGTAAACCTTGGCGGATTCTCCGGAACAGATCAGCCAGCCAGCTCAGACCTCCGATACCGAACCCGGTAGTCGGTCGGGAAAAGTGCTGGTGGTTGGTTTGGGGAATCCGGGCATTGAGTATCAGTTCACACCGCACAATGCTGGCTTTCTCGCGATAGACAGAATCGCGGGCGAGCACGGCGCGGTGGTAGCAAACCGGCATTGCCGGTCATTAACGGCGGCGGTCAGGATCGCGAGTAGAGACGTGGTTCTGGCCAAACCCGAGACGTTTATGAACCTGAGCGGCACGGCCGTCCAGGCACTCGTAAGGGAATACGAGGTCGATCCTCAACGGAACCTCATCGTGCTGTACGACGAAGTCGAGTTTTCGCTGGGAACACTGCGCATCCGCGAACGAGGCAGTTCCGGAGGTCACAACGGAGTGAAGTCGATCTCCGGCGCGCTGCGCAGCGAAGAGTGGATTCGCATCCGGATCGGCGTTGCTCCCGAGCTGCCGGCAGCTGCAGATTCAGCCCGCCGCCAGCGCAAGGAATATGTTCTGACGCCGTTTCGCAGAGCGCAGCTGGAAGTATTGGACGGCATGCTCGATAAGGTGTCGAAGGCAGTAGAGATGATTCTGGCGCAAGGCGTGGGCGCCGCGATGAATGAGTTTAATAAGCGGGAGCAAAACAGCTCCGCTTAATAGAAACAGCGGTAAGCAGGAAATGTAACTGTCACCGTGGCGAATACGCAACGGCGAGAAAAGAGAAGCGAAATGGTGCAACGTTTTTACGAAGTGATGTTCATCGTCCGTCCCGACGTGCTCGATGAGGACCTCGACAAGCTGATCGCCGGAATTGAAACCACGATCACCTCTGGCGGAGGCGCGATCCGCTCGGTCGAGAAGCTCGGTCGTCGCAAGCTCGCGTATACCGTCCGCAAATTCAACGACGGCAACTACGTTCTGCTCACCGTTGACGCTGATGGCAAGCTCATCGCCGAGGTCGAGCGCCGTCTGCGTGTCATCGAGCAAGTGATCAAGTACATCACCGTTCGCATGGACGAAGAGACCAAGCGGCTCGATAAGGTCAAGGCCATCCGCGCCAGCCGCAAGAAGCTCAGCGCCCAGCCCGTCGCACCTGCGCCAGTCGCCGAGGCCGCTCCGGCCGCCGAGACGGTTGCTGAGCCTGTGGGGGAGACCGCCGCCGCGGCTGTCTAAGGATTGTCAGTGGGCTTTCTCCAGGCCGTTTCGGAGAGAAAGCACTGCTAATGAACTTCGTCGAGTTCCGCGAGGCTGCTCGACCAAAGAAGGAATGAGGAAATTATGGCTGACGAAACCCCAGCACCAGCACCAAGAACTGACGCCCCCGCGCGGAGCGAACATTCCGGCCCGTCAAACTCCGGCCACTCCGGCTCAGGCTACCAAGGACACAGCTCCGGCCCACGCCCCGGCGGTCCCGGCGGCGGTCGGCCCTCCGGCCCCGGTGGCCCCGGCGGCGGACGCAAGTTCTTCCGCCGCAAGAAGGTTTGCAAGTTCTGCACCGAGAAGATCGACGCGATCCCGTACCGCGAGGTTCGCCTGCTGCAGCAGTTCGTCGCCGAGCGCGGCAAGATTGTCCCGCGCCGCCTGACCGGTGTCTGCACGACGCACCAGCGCAAGCTGACGCGCGCCATCAAGCAGGCCCGCAACATCGCCCTGCTGCCCTTCGCCGCCCGCTTCTAGTTGGCAGATCGCTCATCGGTTCGTCAACTCGATCGGACTGTGAGCAAAGTCGAAGGCGAGATCCCGGTGTGGCAGGTTCGCGAAGCGAACCTGCCACACCCAACAAGTTGTCATCCCGAGCGAAGCACGAAGTGCGGAGTCGAGGGACCTGCGGTTCCAGTAGCGGTAGAGGAACGGGGGCAGCGCCCCGGCCGTAAGACTTAGGAGATTCGTTATGGAAGTCATTCTGAAAGAAGACGTCAACAACCTCGGCCATCGCGGCGACGTGGTCAAGGTCGCCGCCGGCTACGGCCGCAACTACCTGCTGCCGCAGAATTTGGCGATGGAAGCGAACGCCAACAACAAGGCAGTCATCGAGCAGATGAAGAACTCGGCGGTCCGCAAGTCGGCCAAGGAGAAGACCGAGGCCGAAGCGCTCGTCGCGCAGCTCGACGCCGTCGCCCTCACCTTTGCCCGCAAGACCGGCGAGAACGACCACCTCTTCGGTTCGGTCACCTCGTCCGACATCGCGCAGCAGCTCGAAGAGGAGGGCTTCACCATCGACCGCCGCAAGATCCACCTCGACGAGCCGCTCAAGTCGCTCGGCGATTTCCTGGTGCCGGTTCGCCTGCACCGCGAAGTCACCGCGCACATCAAGGTCGTTGTTCAGGCCGAAGAGGTCTAGGCATTCCCGCCGCGCATCTGCCGGCCATTGGCCGGTAGATGTGGACGCGGTGAAATCTGTGTACGCCCTCTCAGCTTAGAATTAAGCTATGGCCGCGCCTTACGACAAGCCCCTCGCGATTTACTACGAACAGCAGCACTGGTTCAAACCTCTCTTCGCAGAACTCGATCGTCGCGGCACGAACTACGTCCGCCTTGACGCCGTCGAGCACTCCTACTCCGCCGAAGACCATCCCGAAGAAGAATATTCACTCGTCGTCAACCGCATGAGCCCGTCTGCGTGGAACCGCGATCACGGCGACGCCATCTTCTACACCCTCGGCTACCTCGAACACCTCAAGCGCCGCGGAGTGCGTGTCATTAACGGCCTCAAGGCCTTCCGCACCGAACTCTCCAAGGCGGCGCAGCTCTCGCTGCTCGACAGCCTTGACCTTCCCGGTCCCAAAGCTCGCGTGATTCATCGCGCCAGCCAGGCGCTCGCTGCTGCTGAAGGTCTTCGCTGGCCAATCGTCGTAAAGCCGAATATCGGCGGCAGCGGAGCCGGAGTCAAGCGCTTCGACACGCCCCGGGGCCTTACCCTCGGCCTATCTGAAGGCGCTCTCACCCTTGGCATGGACTCAACCGCGCTCGTCCAGGAATTCATCCCCGCGCGTGATGCTCACATTGTTCGCGTCGAGGTGCTCAACGGACGCTATCTCTACGCAATCAAGGTCCACATCACCGGCGAGACCTTTGATCTCTGCCCCGCGGACATATGCCGCACCGCCGACGGTGTCGATCTCAACCGCGGAGCCTGCGCCATCGATGCGCCCAAGAGCGGAATTCGCGTCGAAGCTTACGATCCACCCGCCGAGGTCATCGCCGATGTCGAACGCATCATGCATCACGCCGGCATCGAGCTCGGTGGCGTCGAATACATGACCGACGAACGCGACGGCCAGCGCTACTACTACGACGTCAACGCGCTCTCCAACTTCGTCGCCGATGGCCCGCGCGTCATCGGCTTCGATCCCTTCGCGAAGCTCGTCGATTGGCTCGAAGGCGAAGCCTCCAAGGTGACCGGCCGGCAGCTGGTCGCTCAAGAGGCCAGATAATGCGCTACGGATTTTGGCTCCCCGTCTTCGGCGGATGGCTGCGCAATGTTGACGAAGAGCAGATGCAGCCAACCTGGGACTACGCCCGCCGCCTGACCCAGCGCGCCGAAGAGATCGGCTACGACCTCACCCTCATCGCCGAGCTGAACCTTAACGATATCAAGGGAGTCGAAGCGCCATCCCTCGATGCCTGGTCAACCGCCGCCGCACTGGCCGCCGTAACCAGTAAGCTCGAGCTGATGGTCGCGGTGAGGCCCACCTTTCACAATCCCGCGCTGCTCGCCAAGCAGGCCGCGAACATCGACCACATCGCCAACGGCCGCCTCACGCTTAACGTCGTCTCCAGCTGGTGGGCCGACGAAGCCACCAAGTACGGAGTCCACTTCGAGCAGCATGACGACCGTTACGCGCGCACCTCGGAGTGGCTCGATGTCGTCAACGGCTGCTGGTCACAGCAGCATTTTTCATATTCCGGAAAATATCACAGTGTCTGTGACAATATCCTTTCGCCCAAGCCAGTCGCACAGCCGAGGCCAACCCTCTACGCCGGTGGAGAGTCCGAAACCGCCAAACAGCTCATCGCCGCAAAGTGTGACGCCTACCTCATGCACGGCGATCCGCCAGATATTGTCGCAGCCAAAGTTACAGATATGCGCAGCCGTCGCGAACAGCGTGAATTGCCGCGGCTTAAGTTCGGTGTCGCCGCCTATGCGATCGTTCGCGACAGCGAAGCCGAAGCGCAAAGAGAACTGGCCCGCATCACCGATGTCCGCCAGTCGGCGCGCGGCTATGCGAACTACCAACAGTGGATCACTGGATCGAACCTCGAGCAGAAGATCTCGCTCGAAGACTACTCCGTCTCCAATCGCGGCCTTCGCAGCGGCCTCGTCGGAACGCCAGAGCAGATCCGCGCTCGCCTCGAAGAGTTCACCGCCGCCGGAGTCGACCTCGTCCTGCTCCAATCCAGCCCGCAGCTGGAAGAGATGGAACGCTTCGCAGCGCAGGTCATGCCAACCGTCATGCCCACACTGGTCTCGTAAGTCCCCGTTATCGTCCTTCGCGCAGCCGATACGCCAGGCGTTCGGGTAGTCCGGCGCGGATAATCTTCACCTGCGCCGCGCGCACATCGTAGGGTATGCGCAGAAAGCTCATCGTCATCCGCTCATCGTCAAAGAGGCCGCATGCGGCTCGCCAGTCGTGGTCGCGCGGCTGACCCACCGAGCCGGGGTTAATCAGGTATCGTGCGCTCTCGCGCAGTTCGATCTCGCACTCCTCAGCTCCATTGCGCGTCGCGTAATGCGGATTCAGCTTGAACATCGTCTCGCCGTCGGTGGCAAATCCGCCCTGCAGATGCGTATGCCCAAAGAAGTTGATCCGCGCCGAGGTCACCTGTAGCGGGTCCCACGCATCGCGCATCGACAGGATGTACTCGTCTTCATCCAACGGCGAACCGTGCATCACGCTCACCGCCGACCCGCTGCTGCCGTGTCCGTTCGAGCCGTTGGTCGTCTTTTCGTTGGGATCGAGCGGTCCATGCGCCAGCGCCTGCAACCACGCCGTGTGATCTTGGTTTAGCGTCATCTGAGTCCATTGCGCCGCGCGGCTCGCGATCGGGTTAAAATCCTCAAGCGACATCAGCCCGCAACATGCGCGGTCATGGTTGCCCCGCACGAAAACCGCACCGAGGCTGCGCGACATCTCAATCGACTCGTTCGGGCTCGCCCCATAACCGACAGTGTCTCCCAGGTTCCATACAGTGTCGTGGGCGGGAGCAGCCTCCAGCACTGCCTCGAGCGCGTCGATGTTGGCATGAATGTCGGAAAGAATCAGGACGCGCATGGTGAGGAAAATCCGAAATCGGCGACTAGAACTGGTCTCATAGACGGGCAAATGAACCTTGTTGCACGGATGCGGCCCGCCATCGAAGTGGGTCGTATGAAGCCGTATAGAGAGCGCCTGCCACTTACGAGACCCGTTCTCAGCAATGTTACAGGATTGCTTCGCTGCCTTGCAGGCTTCGCCGCGCAGTCTCACCGCCCCGAGTCCGTCATCTGCGCCTGCCGTACCCAGTGCCCGGGAGCTATCTCGACCAGCGCCCCGCTCGCGGCGTCAACTTCGGCCGGCAGCGTTGCCAGCGGGGCGTTTCTGTCCGTCGTCATCGTCGGCACCGCCCCCAATAAGCTGACCGTATAAGGATGCAACGGATGATGAAAGACCTCGCGCGCCGGACCGCTCTCAAGCGATCTCCCCTGCCGCATCACCATCACCCGGTCGGCCACCTGCGAAACCACCGCCAAGTCGTGAGAGATGAACAGCATCGCCAAGCCAAACCGGCGGCGAAGGTCGGCAAGCAGCTCAAGGATTTGCGCCTGAACGGTCACATCCAGCGCCGTCGTGGGCTCGTCGGCTATGAGCAGCTTGGGCCGGTTCGCAATCGCCATTGCAATCAGAATCCGCTGCCGCTGCCCGCCCGAGAACTGGTGCGGATAATGTCCATACCGGCTCCCCGCCTCAGGAATTGCAACCGCATCGAGTGCCTCAACCACCATCTGCTGCACCTGCTTCCGCGAGAGCCCCGTCTGGTGAGCGCGGATCGCCTCGGCAACCTGCTCGCCAATGGTCATCACCGGATTCAGCGCCGTCATTGGCTCCTGAAAAATCATCGCAATCTCGCGCCCCCGTCGCCTGCGCATCTCCTCGTTCGGCAGCGCGAGCAGCTCCACGCCGTCGAACAGGATCGATCCCTCCACACGCGCTGCCGCATCGAGCAGGCGAAGAATGGCCAGCGCCGTCACCGACTTTCCCGAACCCGATTCTCCAACCAGTCCGAGCACCTCACCGGCCGAGATCGAAAGGCTCAAATCCGAGACGACCAGCCGCTCCATGCCACGCGAGCGAAACCAAATGGAAAGACCGCTGATTTCGAGGAGGGAAGACATAGGGAAGGTTTGATTATCAACCAGAGCTGCGACGTTTACTTCAGCGCAGAAAACTCAGCCTTCGCTTGGGCAAGCTGTGGCAACGTCGGGTCGGCGTCTTTCCAGGTGTTGAAGAAGTCGTGGTAGGCCTGTTTGGCTCCGGCGGTGTCGCCCTGCATGGCGAGGGCGCGGGCGAGGCCGAGCTGGGCCTGAGGATAATCCTGGAGGGACTGACTGAGATGTGCACCCTTCGCGGAGATGACTTTACGGAAGGCTTCAGCGGCTGCGGCGCCGTTCTTGAGGTCGAGGTAGGCCAGGCCGCGGAGATACTCCTGCTGGCTGACCAGGTTATAGTTGCCCATCGGCTCGAGGTCGCGCAAGGCCTGATCGGGACGGTTGTGGGCCAGGTCGTCGGCGGCGCGAGCCAAGGGCAGGGAAATGGTATTAGTGATGGTGTCCTGCGGCAACTTCTTTGCCAAATCTTCCAGCAGAGGCAGCGCTAGTTTGGCTTCTCCGCAAAGCGCGGCGGGCAGGCCAGCGGCGCGGAGAGTGCCCTTGGATTTGTCCAGACTGAGTGCCTGCTTCACCAGCGCGGGAACATCATTGCACATGCCGGCGATAGCCTTGCCCTGGGCCTTTGCCAATAGGATGGATGCGGCCACGTCGGGAAGTTTCTGCTGTTCCACCTGATCGAAGGCCTTCTGGTAGAGGGCGTCTGCTTCGTGATAGCGACCCTCGAATTCCTTTGTAAAGGCGGCAAATTCGACGATGAGATACTCCTGGGGCTTTCCAGCGACCCAGTCGATCTGCTGCTGCAAGGAAGCCTGGTCGCCTAGAAGGAAAAAGAGAGGCACCAGGTATTGGCGATATTCAGCCGTGTTTGCCGTTCCGGACTGAAGATCGTCTAGGGCTGTCTCTTTCGCTTTGGCAAGGTCATTCAGCGCAATTTCATTGGCGACCGCATTTTCGCGCGCAATGGCGTCATCGGCCTGCAGGTCGATCGCTCGCTGAGTGGCCGCGAGCGCCTTCTCAAAGTCGCCGATGCCCGAATAAGCTGCTCCCAGATTGACCCAGGTATCTAAGTTTTGCGGATAGGTCCGGGTCGCCAGCTCCAGGGTTTCAATCACCTTTGTCAGGTCGCCGGTAACATTCGAATAGTAATGTCCGGCGATGTACATTTTTTCGCGTTCGCTGACATTGGCGGAGAGATCATAGGCCTTTTGGAAATATTGCACTGCCTTCCCAGTTGCCCCGGAGTTGCCGTAGACAACACCCAACCTGGCCCAGGCCATGGCGAAGTTCGGGTCCAATTCAACGGCGCGCTTGTAATGGCCCTCGGCCTCGGGAATATCTTTCCCCTCAAAATGCTCGACGTCGCCAAGCGCATAGGCTCGAAAGGCCTCAAGCGACGTGGTGGTAGCCTGGCCGAGAGGAGTGTCAAGCTTCTGAATGGAACTCAGCGATTCGCCGAGCCTTCCGCGCAGGGCAGTCGTCGCCTGGTCGAGGGCGGTGAGGACATGATCCTTGTCGGCGGCCTGGGCCTGTTCGCTGGCAATGGAGTCTCCGTTGGCGGTGGACTGGGCCTCTAAAGAAATGACGTATTGGTTACCGAGCCGGGAGATGCTCCCATTGATGATCGCCTTGATGCCTTCGCGGATGCCGATCTCGCGAGCGATCTCCGGAGTGATTTTGGTGTCGGGCGGTTTGCCCAGATATTGCAGGCTCTGACGAAGGTGTTGCTGGCTGACGATGGTGAGAAAGGGCGACTGCTCAAGCTGGATCTCGAGGGCCTGGGTGAGGGTGGTGTCGAAGACCGGATCACCGGTCTCGTTAGTGAAGTCCGAGAGGATAACGGAATCTCGTTCGTGGATGACGGAAGCGCCGGCGGAGCCTGCCTTCTCAAAATTCGAGACGCTCTGATGCCCGTGCCACCAGAGGTAGCCGCCGACTCCTAGAGCGATCGCGAGAACGCCCCCTGCAACGGGTATAACGGGGAACGGACGGCGAGGTGGTGCCTGTAATCCCGTCGGGGCCGTTGCCGTGCGCGCCGAGCCTGAGCGCGCCGACAACTGCTCAAGGTCCATTCGAAGCTCGGTTGCCGTTTGGTAGCGCTGGGTCTTGTCCTTGGCGAGCAGCTTGAGGATGATTCGTTCGCCTTCTTTGGAGACTGCGGGATTTAGCTTCCGGGGCGGTTCCGGTTCCCGCATTAAGAGCGCGGCGAAGACATCGGCGGTTGCTGTTCCAGGGAAAGGCAGCCTGCCGGTCGCCATTTCGTAGATCACGGAGCCGAGAGAAAAGAGATCGCTGCGGGCATCGAGCGGCTCGCCTCGCGCCTGCTCCGGCGACATATAGGCAACGGTGCCGACCGTCGAGCCGGGGAGGGTGAGCGAGTTGCCTGCGGCGGTATCGGCGACTCCGGTGGAATCGGAGGTCGCATCTGAAACGCCGTTAGCGGATTGCCTGGTCTGTTTTGCCAGCCCGAAATCGAGAATCTTGGCCTGCTGTGAGCCCTGCTGCTTGCGAACGATAAAGATGTTGGCCGGCTTGATGTCGCGGTGAATGATCCCCGCCTCATGCGCTTCTTCGAGGCCCCGGGCAATCTGGATGGAGAACTCGAGCGCCTCCGGCAACGGCAGCGGATTGCCTCGCAGCATCTCCTTCAAGGTGCGGCCTTGCAGCAGCTCCATCACCAGATAAGGCTTGCCGTCCTGCTCGCCGACATCGTAGATAGTGCAGATATTCGGGTGGTTCAGCGAAGACGCCGAGCGCGCCTCCCGCAGAAAACGCTCGTGCGTTGCCTGACCGGGCGTACCAGGGCCCAGATAGGTTTCGGAGAGGACTTTGATCGCGACCTCGCGGTGGAGGCGTGTATCGCGCGCCCGGTACACCACGCCCATCCCGCCACTGCCCAGCTGTTCGAGCACCTCGTAGGGCCCGATTATCTTCTGCATGCGTTCAACTCAAAGCCAGATTTCAGGAACACGAAGTCAGAGGTCCCGCCGGACATGCATTCAACCTATCACGATATGCAGATAGGGGCAGGCCATTTCTACACGTATGGCTGACCACAGGACGCCTCCCCGCGCTAGAAAACACCGCGCAGTGCCACTTTGGGTACCCGGAGGAATGTGAATGTGGTTTTTTATGGCCGTAATGTCGCATTCATGGTGCAAGAACATACTCAGCATGAAGGGTGAGTACACCACGAGCATTAGGGAGCTGGGTCATGGCCGGATCACAAATCTCGTACCTCTGGAGCAACCCCCACGCAGCCGAAGGATTCGCTTCGGGTGTTTCCCTTCACAGCCACACCAGCCAATCGAAAGAGACCCTGGATTTCCTGGCAAATCTCGGCAATCGGTCTCACTTGATTCGAAAGTTGCTCCGCTTTTGCGAAGAGCGCGCGATGCAACGGTACGGATTCAAGGTCGATTACGCCGCCGGTTACTGGACCCCTCCCTTAACCCCACGTCTGGCCTTCGATCTCGAAAGCAAGCAGATTGAAAAGCTTAACGTCTCTCCCCTGGTTTCCATCTCTGATCACGACAACATTACCGCACCGATGCTGCTGCGCACCGTCGCCGCCGCGCGACACATTCCCGTCTCGGTGGAATGGAGCGCTCCGTTCTTCGGCCCTGATGGCGGCTGCGAGCAGTCCTTCCATCTCGGCATCCACAACCTGCCCAGCGACACCGGCGCGGAGTGGATGCGCACCCTTGAGGAGTACACCGCGAACCCTTCCAACCTGCGCCTGACCGAAATCCTCTCTGCGCTTCACGCGCTGCCCAACGTCCTGATTATCTTCAACCATCCGTTGTGGGACCTCTATCTGATTGGCGACCAGAAGCACCGCCTCTATGTCGATGAATTCATAGCGCAGAACGGCGAATTCATGCATGCGCTGGAGCTGAACGGCCTCAGGATTTGGGAAGAGAACCGGGCGGTCAAGCGGCTGGCGGCGCAGCATGGCAAGCTGCTTATCTCGGGCGGAGACCGCCATGGCGTTGAACCCAACGCCAACGTCAACCTCTCCAATGCGACCAGCTTCACTGAGTTCGTGCACGAAGTGCGCTACGAGGGAATCAGCAACGTGCTCTTCATGCCGCAATACGCCGAGCCGTGGAAGCACCGCATCCTGCAATCGACCCTCGACGCCATCCGCGACTACCCGGAATTCCCTCAGGGTTCGCGCCGCTGGGACGAACGCGTCTACCACCCCGACCTGAAAGGTGTGGTTCGCCCGGTCTGCGAACTGTGGGAGAGTGGCGAAGCGCCTTCCTACCTGACGTTCGTGATCAAGGCCGTACGCTTGATGGGGAGTGGCGTTATCTCCGGCAGCCTGCGCCGGGCCTGGGACGAATCCTGCGAACTGGGCTTTGCGCTCGGAGAATAAGCCGCCTCTCAGGACGCTTGCGCCAGAGTCTTGCTCGGACGAGTCACGCGTTCCTCCATAATGCGCCGCCGTAATGCTGGAACCTTGTTGGCAGCGCGCATCGCCGACATCGCCAGCCTGAATCCAAGCTTCTTCGGCGCCACTGCTTGTTGGAGCGACTTTTGCGACGCGCCGACCGCCGCAAAGCCATAGCGCCGCATCTCTGCCTCATACTCTCCAATCTTTTCGGCCAGGGCAGATCCGGATCTTTGCGCCTCCATGAGTTTCCCGCACAACAGCGCCGCGTCGCGAAGCGCGACATTTGCCCCAATGCCGCGATACGGAGTCATATTGTGAATGGCGTCGCCGAGCAGAGTCACACTCGAAGGCGTCCACGGCGCAACAGGCTGCGACGTGCGAATGCGCAGAAAGCCCAGATCGTCAGTGGTCATCTCCGCCAGCTTGCGCAGGTTAGGGTGCCAGTCTGACATCTTGCTCCGCAACACCGCGCGCATCTCCCCAGCGGTCATGGTCTCGGGGTCCTTCGTGAGGCCAAAGAATTCACGCTTGGCGCCCAATGCAAGAACCAGGTAACCGCCCTCATCTTCGACCGCCAAGTCGCCGCTAGCGGGAGACGAAGTCAGGGCCCTCACTCGCTCGTTGGCCTCGGCCGACCTCTTCCATGCTGCGAGGAAAAGGTTCGCCGGAGAAGGCGGTAGTACCATTGCCGGCCCATCCAGCAGGCACGGGGGAATCATCGCCATGACCCCGTCAGTCAGCGGAATCTTGCCGCCCAGACTGATCGTCCCGGTGTCGATAGGGTCGTTGCCGGGAAGATACTGCTGGCGAACGCGGGAATTCACTCCGTCTGCGGCAACCAACACGTTCCCTTCCGCAGTCGAGCCGTCCTCAAAAAAGGCGACAATGCGTCCGTCCGCAGCTCGCTCATAGCGCTCGAACCGCTTGTCGAAATGGACCGCGTCGCCCAGGCCTGCAAGCAAAATCTGACGCAGACTCATGCGGCTCACCGAGCGGTGTCTTGCGATCAGATCCTCCGTCGCCGGATGTTGGCGGAACTTCATCAGCTCCTCCAGCCTTTCATTGAGCATCGTGAATCCACGCGAGAAGTCACCGCCGGTCGAGTCGAAGATCTCCCAGAGACTCTCGGGAAGGCATTCGTGAAGCGCGGTGCTTCCATCGGGATCGATGTGAATGCGAAAACCCTGCAGGCGAGCGGTTGGCGAGGGGTCGCGTTCGAAGACGTCGACCCAGATTCCGGCCTTCTTCAGTCCCTGGGCGAGGCAAAGTCCACCAATGCCGCCGCCAATCACGAGCACATGCAAATCGTTGGTCATCGTTTCACTCCTCGTAGTTCCTCTTTGATTTTGGGTGCGAGCAGCCACTCCTCGACCCCGCGCTGAATGTTTTTGAGTTCTTCAACGCCTACCGAGCTGTCCCCCGCGAAGACCGCCATCAGCATCGGGATTGTCGCTTGAAGATCGAGGTCTTGGCGGAAGGTCCCATCCGCAACGCCCTCCCTGACTATGGACTCAACCCACGAACGCCATGACGACACCAGTGAAGCGAGGGCCAATCTGATCGCCGGATCGCGATGTGCTCTCAGGGTCAGCTCCTGGAGCACCACCCCTAACTCCGGATATTGTTCGTGATAAAACTGCGCGTCGATAAACTCCTGACGAAGATGATCGAGCGCCGGCCGGCCGGTCGTCGCCGGCGACGGCGCATGAAGGGTAGCGAAAATTCCCGAGAGAAACTGAGCAAGACCCTCGATCAAGGCCTGCTTGGTCGGAAAGTAATAATGCAGCGTAGCGATGTTAACCCCCGCCCGCTGTGCCACCGCTCGTGTTCGCAATCCCTCAAATCCCGACGTCGCAATCACATCGAAAGCAGCCTGAAGCAGGCTCCTGCGCCGGTCGACCTGTTCAGTGAGTGCGGGAATGAGTGTTTCAGCTGTAGCTGACTTCATGTTGTCAAGATTATCATTCAAGCGATAAATCAATCAAGCAATTGATCATAACGAACGAAGAACACGCTTGAAGGTCAGCGTTTTAGTTCACGCGGTCTTAAAGGTGGTATGCGTCAAAGCATCTAAACTCAAGCTATGCGCGTCGCTTATTTTCCCGACTCGTTTCACGAAGTGAATGGAGTTGCCCACACCAGCCGGCAGTTTGAGGCATTTGCGCAGCGTCGCGATCTTCCATTTCTCTCCGTGCGCGCTGGAGACAGGTCGCAGCCATACGTCCGCAACTCCCGCATCGCCAGTCTCGAGCTGAAGCGCGGATTTCTATCATTCGCCCTTGAGAAGGATCTCCGCTTCGACCTTGGATTCCTTCGCCATCTTCCGCTGATCACCCGTACCGTACGGGAATTCAAACCCGACGTCATCCATATCACTGGCCCGAGCGAACTGGGATTCATCGGCGCATTCCTCTCCCTGCGGCTCGGCATTCCGCTCGTCGCCTCATGGCATACCAACGTGCACGAATACGCCGCCAAACGCTCCTCCTGGTTTCTGCGCTTTCTGCCGCCCGGCCAGTCGACGACCGCCGCGATGCACATCAAGCAGATCACCCTGGCGGCAACTGCTCGCTTCTACAAGAGAGCGAGGGTACTCTTTGCCCCCAACGCTCAGTTGTGCAAGCTGCTCGAGCGCAGGACCGGTCGGCCTTGTCGCCTCATGCCGCGCGGCGTCGACACCCAACTCTTTTCGCCCCCACGTCGCGAATGGAAGCCGAACGACGACCAGTTCGTCCTCGGCTTTGTCGGTCGTCTCTCGGTCGAGAAGAATGTGACCCTGCTCAAACAGGTTGGCGAACAGCTCGATGCCGCAGGTCTGACAAATTATCGCTTCCTCATCATCGGCCACGGCGCTGAAGAGGCTTGGCTGCGCGAGAATTTGCCCAAGGCCGATCTCCCCGGCGTGCTGCGCGGCGAAGAGCTCGCTCGCGCCTACGCCAACATGGACCTCTTCGTCTTCCCGTCGCACACCGACACATTCGGCAACGTAGTCCTCGAGGCCCTGGCTTCTGGCGTTCCAGCCATCGTCACCCCCGACGGCGGACCGCGCCACATCGTCCGCGACGGCGAGACCGGAATCATCGCCCAGGACAAGAACTTCGCCGACGCGATCGCCTCGGTCCTCCGCGACCCCCAGCGCCACGCCAGTATGCGCGTAGCTGCACGCCAGTATGCCTTGAGCGCCTCATGGGACGCAGTCTTCGAAGGGGTCTACGCAGCTTACGACTCGGGCCTGGTGACCGCGCTAAAAACCGCGCCAGTTAGGGCCACGCTGTAGCTCTTACCAGAACACCTCAACAGGATATTTGCTGAAGCTCGGGTCATTGGTCGCCACTGGCAGCCGCTCCGCAATCCCTTGCGCGACAATCAGCCGGTCGAAAGGATCGCGATGATGCCGCTCGAGTCTACCAAGGGCAAGCAGATGCTAGGGCCGAAGATGAAGTAAGTCAAACCGCTGTTCTCGGACTTCATCGAGTAGATATTGGATCGACGCTCCGAGCTGAGGCAGTCCGCCCTTGCTGATCTTGATGGTGATCTCCCAAAGAGAAACCAGACTCATGTTCTTTCGCGATGAGAGCATCTTGCATTCCTGAGTCGTATACTCCGAAGCACGTCTCCGTATCACTCGAAGTGCGCTTGGGCAGGCCTAGTCAATGGGGTGAACCAGTGTTGCTTGCCAAAGCAACAAGGCCCCGATTGCACCGGGGCCTTTGTCGTCACTCTGGTACGGAAGGTGGTGATGTTGCATGCGCTTCTGTATGCGACTCAGCATCGCAATTCAGGCGCCTGTGAGGGCCTGGATTGCCGCGCTGATCTACTTCTTTAATAAGTAGATCAGCTCTCAGCCGGGGTTCGAGTCCCCCGGCTGAAGCTACAAGTATGCTACACCTATCGGCGGCCTCAAGCGAGAGTCAAGGCGACGAAGCTCCCTACTGCACCTGCCCGACATAAACCCCATAAGGCAGCAGATTCACCTCATCCAGCGATGTCGGATCGCTGCTGCCCGGAGTCTTCATCAGCGTCTTGGCCTGCTTGCTCGTCACACCCGTTCCGGAGAGATCGAAGGCGAACTTCTGCGGCGCGGCGGTGAAGTTGCATGCGACCACCACCGTCGGCTGGCCGTCGATTTGCCGCGCCCAGGCGAGCACGTTGGCGTCGCCGGTATTCAGCATCACGTTCTTGCCGCTCTTTACTACCGGATTCGCGCGGCGCAGATCGATGAGCTGCTTGTACCAGTTCAGCAGCGAGTCGAAGTCTGAGACCTCGGTTTCGACATTGACCTTGACATAGCTCGGAGGGATAGGCAGCCACGGCGTCCCCGTGGTGAATCCGGCATTCGGTCCGGGCGTCCACTGCATCGGAGTCCGCTCGCCATCACGGCCTTTTTCTTTCGGCCAGCCACTCCGCCCAACTGGGTCCCTCACATCCTCGACTCGCGTCGGGGGCGTGGTCTTCATCCCAATCTCATCCCCGTAGTAGAAGAGCGAAGTGTCCCGGCTTGCAAAGAGGATCGTAGACAGCATCCGCTGGACATCGACATCGTGGACCCCGTCGCCATAGCGTGCGTCGATGCGTGGATTGTCGTGGTTATCAAAGACCAGCAGCGGCTCGTTGTTGTCTATCTTGGTCTCGACCTCGTTGATGTTCTGGCGGAATTTCCCAATGTCGAGCTTATTGATCGTACCCACCTGAAAGTCCATGGGCAGCTGGATCTCGTCGTTGTTAATGCCATAAGTACGGCGGAGGTCGGCGATATTGGAAAAGTAGGTCTCGCCGATCAGCACTCGCCCGGGGAATTCTTCGATTACTTTGCGCAGCTCTTTCTCTACATCGTGGACTCTGGGCAGGTTGTCGGTCATCCCCTCGGTGACGAGCGACTGCTCACCGAAGGCGTCGATAACCGGTTTGCCGTTGGCGTCGAGGACCGGTTTCTCGTCGCGTAATTGCGGATCCTCAAAGAGCGTGGGAATCGCGTCGAGACGGAAACCGTAGACACCACGCTTCATCCAGAAGCGGCAGGTGTCGTACATGGCTTTTCGGACCTGCGGATTGTCCCAGTTGAGATCGGGCTGCTGGATATAGAACTTGTGGTAGTAGTACTGATTCGTCTTGGGGTCGAACTGCCAGGCGGAGTGGCCGAAATCAGAGATCCAGTTGTTTGGCGGTTGGCCCGGCCCCTTGCCGTCCTTCCATACATACCAATCGCGCTTCGGATTCGTCTTTGAGCTCTCCGACTCGATAAACCACTTGTGCTTGTCGGAGGTGTGGTTCATCACCATGTCCATGATGATCTTGATGTCGCGCTTCTTGGCTTCGGCGACCAGGCGGTCGAAGTCGGCCAGCGTCCCGTAGGCGGGATCGATGTTCTCGTAGTCGGAGATGTCGTAGCCGAAGTCGACTTGAGGCGAAGGGTAGATCGGCGAGAGCCAGATGGCGTCGACGCCGAGCACCTTGAGATAGTCGAGCCGCGAGGTGATGCCGTTCAGATCTCCAATGCCGTCACCGTTCGAATCCTGAAAGCTGCGCGGATAAATCTCATAGACAACCGCGCCCTTCCACCAATCAGTGTCGGTCGTGGAGGCCTTTGTGGAGGTCGTGTGGGTTTGCGCGCCGGCAACAGGCGCGGCAAAACACGATGTGAACAAACTTGCGCCGATGATCGCGGCGGCGAGCTCTTTCTTGTTGAAGTTCAGTTTCATGGCCTTGTCTCCCCGCAGGTTAGAGCCTTCATCGTGAGGTCGAGGTATAAACCACCGAATAGCCTACTCTACTCGGCGCTTTGAGGCTAAGGGTTCTGGGGCGGTTGCTTTTCTTTTGACTTGTCATGCCCGAAATCCAGCCCAAAATGGGGATCCGACTTGGTGCCGTGGACCTCGATTGGGACAACCGTCCCATATCCCTGCTTGGCAAAGAACGGGTCGGCCATCGTAAGCAGCGCCGACTTCCATCCGGTCGTCATTTGCGAGATATGAGCGTGAAGTTTCGCCTGGCCGTGAAAGTCAAATTTGTTGCCGTCGAGAGTGTAGACCCCGGCCATATCGATCAGCGCGCCCGGGACGCTGAAGTTCAGATCGGAAAAAGTCATGCTCCCGTTTGCCAGAATGAAGTTGCCCTGCATATCGGCCGGCGACTTCACCTCCGGCTGCGGCGGGGTCACATGCAGATCGGGGTCTTTAGGATGGCCCTGCCCTAGGCGGCTCAACAGATCGATCTTGTCCTGGATCTTATCGCTGCTGAAATACGCCCCACTTACGTCGAAGTTTCCGTTGAGGTGAAGTTTCTGGCTCACCGGAACGTTACCCGGCGGGATGAATATTCGCGCTTTCATGCGCAGATTCCCATTCATCACCGGCGGATCAGTACGGACGGCCAGCTTGAGAAAGTCCTCGATTCTGGCCCGGTCCATCTCCACATCCAGGGTGATGTCGTGGCCGTGGAGCTGGCCGTCGCCGCCTCGCACCTTGACGATCGATCCAGCCACGGTAAAGGGTGAGCGCCCGAGCTGCGCCTGCACCGGCTGCAGATAAGTATCGCCCGTCATGCCGTCCACAATAGCGTGATAGGTCGTATGCAAAGGCATTGGGTGGCTACCAGTGTCGAGGCGGAAATCCGGCACCGTCGCCTCGCCGTCGACGCTCAGATGATTGAGCGGCCCCTGGTATTTCCCCGTCGAGGCAAGGATCCCGCCAATCCCCTTGAACGTAGCGAGGTTGGCATGAGTAAACGAATACGATCCCCAGACCGGCGAATCTCCCGGACTCTCCTGATTAAAGGGGCCAAAATATCCCTGCGACTGGATGTCTCCTATCGGCTTGGGATTTACCAGCGTCGCTTCAAACTGCATCGGCTTCCCCGGCCCGATCGAATGCAGAGCGATCCGGCTGACCTCAAAGTCGAGCGGGAGCTTTCCCGGCTTGCCGTTACCGATAAGAATGCGAAGGTTCCGGATGACGACCTCGTCAACGTACATTTTGATCCCCGGCTGCGGACCGGGCTTCGGACTGGTCGTCGTCGCGGCTTGGTTTCGTGTTTCCGGGGATATTGTCGCCGCGGGCGCTGCTGCCGGGACCGCTTGCGCCGGAGATGTTGGCGCGGGAGTCTTTGTCTGCCCACGCTCCTCCTTCGGAGGAATGTTGAGCGCCATCCCCTCAACCGTGACCTGTCCCACATGCATCGGTGTATGCAGCATGCTCGTCCACGACACACGGAAATAGAACTTCGTGATCGCAATAAACGGCTGATTGGTGAGGAACCGATTCGGGTAGAGGCGCAAGCCATCTCCCTCAGCCTCAAATCCCCGTATGACCGATACATGAAACTGGTCCAGTTCGATCCGGCTGTCGTAACGGGCCGAGAGCGTATCGAGGACGCGGGCGCGCAAGACCGGCTCCGCGCGGTCGAGCGCAATCTGGGCCGCGATTCCCAGGCCGACCAGCACTAGCAGCACGACGCCCAGAACCCACAGCATGATTCGGCCTCCGCGCCGCTTTTTCCCGCGAGACTTTCCCCCACTCGCCGGGGCTTCGATCGTTTCCATTACTTCTCCCACATAGACAAACCCGCTCTCAGCGACAATACTTCACTGTTGGACGCCAAAGACCCGGCATTTACCATTTCTCGGAACCAAGGTGCTCCACTTCAGTTCACTCCGCTTACAGCGTTTCTTCTATAGGTGTAGACGCAGGAATGAATGGTTGCGTGGTTTTCCTCCGAGAAAATCCGCTCGTCGTCATTCTTCCCAAGCCCACAGCCAAAAGAGAAATGCGTTAGGATAACTGACCGACGATGAATTCCAGATCTCACTCCTCGCGCAAGACCGGACGCCGAGGGTATCCTCTTGTACTTCTTCTTGCCGCAACCCTGTCGCACCCCGGTTTTGTCTTCACCCAAAATGCGCCTGCGTCCCCCTCGATCCTCAGCTACATCAATGCCAGCTGGAATACGCTCTCCCGTTCGATGACCGACTGCCATTCGCTCGTCGATCCCAAGCTCAACGGCGCCCCGTCGGTGCTCTACCTGCCCGCTGATGTGTCCATCCCCCCCAACGTGGCGGCGTTAAGAACGCAATGCAACGTCGACATCGAGCATCTGCCCAAAGTCGTCGCCGTCTTCGGCGAACTGAAGCTCAGTGACATTCCCAAACCAGGCCTCCTCTATCTGCCGAACAAGTACGTAGTGCCCGGTGGCCGCTTCAACGAAATGTACGGTTGGGACAGCTACTTCATCATCCTCGGCCTGCTCCGCGAAGGAAAGCTCGGCCTGGCACAGGGCATGGTCGAGAACTTTTTCTATGAGATCGAGCACTACGGAGGCATCCTCAACGCCAACCGTACCTACTATTTCACCCGTTCCCAGCCGCCATTCCTCAGCTCGATGATCCGCGACGTCTACGAGGCCTCCAACTCCAATCCTGCGCAGAAGGCCAAAGCAAGGGTCTGGCTCGAGCGCGCCTACGACTACGCTCAACAAGACCACGCGCTTTGGACCAGCCCTATCCATGCCGCAGGCGAAACTGGCCTAGCGCGTTACTACGACATCGGCAAAGGCCCGGTCCCCGAGCAGGAGGACGACAGCAGCTATTATCCCGACGTGATTCGCTGGTTGCTTGCCCATCCCGAGGTGAAGACGGACTATCTGATCGAAGCGCCCGACGACCCCAACCCGAAAGAACAGTCGATGCTCGCCAACCTGAGCTGCGATCCGCGCTTCTCGCATGTCTGCGCCCGCGCCCACGTCGATGGCCACTGGCTCACGGCGGACTTCTACAAAGGCGATCGCGCCATGCGCGAGTCCGGATTCGACCCGTCGTTCCGCTTTGGGCCTTTTGACGGATCGACCCACCATTACGCCCCCGTGTGTCTCAACAGTCTGCTGTATAAATACGAGCGAGACCTTGCATGGATGGCGACGGAACTCCATAAGCCAGCCGAGGCAGCCAAATGGAATTCCGAAGCAGATGCACGCAGAGCGGCGATCGACAAATATCTCTGGAATCCGGCAAAAGGGATGTATTTTGACTACGACTTCGAGAAGGGCGAGCAGTCGACCTACGACTACATCACCACGTTTTATCCTCTGTGGGCTGGTGCAGCAAATGAAGAACAGATCGCTGGCGTCGAGAAGAACCTCAAGCTCATCGAGCGGCCCGGTGGCATCGCGATGAGCGACTACGACTCCGGCGTCCAATGGGACCTGCCCTTCGGCTGGGCTCCCGCCTCCTGGATAGCCATCGACGGAATGGTCCTGGTTGGCGACTCGCCTGACGCCGTCCGCACCTCCCAGGAGTTCAGCAAGACCATTCAGGAAGGCTTTGCTCATGATGGGACGATCCGGGAGAAATACAACGTCGTCAGCGGCGACGCCAAGGTCGATGTCGCGACCGGCTACAAGATGAACGTCGTCGGCTTCGGCTGGACCAACGCGGTCTATCTGAAGATGCAGGACGTCATTGCCAGCGGCGGAAAGTCGGCAGCGAAATGAGCTACCAGCCAAGAGTGATCGTCGGCCTGGGCGAGCTGCTATGGGACATGCTGTCCGAAGGAAAGCAGCTCGGCGGCGCACCAGCCAATTTCTCGGTCATGTCCGCGCGTCTCGGCAATCGCGCCGTCATCGCCAGCCGCATCGGCAACGACTCCCTCGGTCGCGAAGCGCGCCAATATCTCGCCCCACTCCCCGCCGATCTCGGCTCCATCCAGGTGGATCCAAAGCATCCCACCGGCTCAGTAGGCGTGACCCTAACCGCCGGTCAGGCGGAATACGTCATTCACGAACCGGTCGCCTGGGACTTTCTCGAGTTCACGCCGGAGTGGAGGAAGCTTGCCACGGAGGCAGATGCCGTCTGTTTCGGAACCCTCGCCCAAAGAGAGCCGGTCTCGCGCAAGACCATCCACGCCTTTCTCGCCGCGACCCGCCGGGAGTGCGTTCGCGTCTTCGATGTCAACCTGCGCAAGCCTTTCTACACACGCGGCGTCCTCGAAGACTCCCTCGGCAGAGCCACGATCCTCAAGCTCAATGACGCCGAAATGCCCGAGGTCCTCAAGCTGCTCAAGCTCAAGGAGGCCGCCGCGGGCCCAGCACTCGACCCAGCGACGCTTCGCAAAGGAGCGCAAGTGCTGCTGGCCGAGTTTCCTCTAAAGCTGGTATGCATCACCATGGGCGGCAGTGGCAGCCTTCTTGTGACGCCGGAGATATTCGATCAGCATCCGGGAATCCCGATTGAGGTGGTCGATACGATCGGCGCAGGCGACGCCTTTACCGCCGCCCTGACCAGCTATTACCTGCAAGGTGCGCCGCTGCCGGCGCTCAATGAAGCCGGAAATCGTTGGGGATCCTGGGTCGCCTCCCAGGCCGGCGGCATGCCCGCGCTCTCGAATGAAAAACGCGATGAAATCAATCGGGCGATTGCGGCTGTGCGGGTTTGAGCACCGTTTACCGATGCTCTTCGAGTTCGGCAACGCGCTCTTCGAGCATCGACAAACGCTGATCGTAGGAGCTATCCCGTGCGTCATGGACCTTAAGCTTCGCGTCGTTGCGGCCCGACCACTTGCGGAACTCTTTGAGCAGAGTAGTTTCGGAGCGCTCAATCCGCTCAAACGTTTCCATTTTGGCCCTCTCGATACGACCGATGGTTTCGGTCCTCAAGCTATCCATGTCCGTCCTGAAACCCTCGATGTCCGCCTTGGTCCCAGCCCTCAAACTCTCGATGTCCGCCTTGAGGCCCGCAACGTCTGCTTTCGTCGCCGCCTGGTTTCCGTTGTCGTCTGCCATGTGCTTCAGAATAACAGTCGCGGCTGCCCATAGTCAGGCCTGAAAGCAGGCTCCATAAGCTAGGATTGTGCGGAGTCTCCCATTTCGGGATTCCTGGGCCAAGCGAAGCTGTCCAACACTCTTTGGCGGCATTTGCGGCGACCTTGCCGTCCGTGTATCGTCGCCAGAGATTGCGGATAGAGGAACAAATGCCAAGTTTCGCCACACCAGAAGAACGCCGCGAAGAAGGCCAGCTTCGGCGCAAGCAGATGCCGCGTCAGGACCACGGCAACATCAAGATTTCGCGCCGCGATCCCATCGCCTTACTGGAAGCTTCCTCGCGCGGACGCGTTCCGTCACTCGTCGCCCTCAAATACCACCTCATGTCCGCCTCGGCCTTCGGCTTCTTCCGCGGCGCGGCGCCGATCATGGCCTACGATCTCTCCACCCTGCCCAACACCGGCATCACCGCCCAGCTCTGCGGCGACGCACACGTGCGCAATTTCGGAGCATTCGCCTCACCCGACGGCCGCCTCGTCTTCGACATCAACGACTTCGATGAAACCACCCGTGGTCCCTTCGAATGGGACGTAAAGCGTCTCGCGACCAGTCTCGTCCTCGCCGGAATCGAGATCGGCAGCAAAGCCTCGCAACGCGAACCCGCCGTCCTCGCCGCCGCCGATACCTATCGCAAGATGATCGCTACACTCGCCAAAATGCCGGTCATCATGGCCGCCCGTTACTTGGTCCACGGCCTGCACCGTGTCAACCCGGTCTCCAAAGTTTTGCTCAAGGCCGAGCGCGCCACTCCGCAGCACACCCTCGAAAGCCTGACCGTGCCGGTCACCGATGCGAAGACAGACGCCAAGTCCGAGAAGCCGCTCGCCGGCGACCGCATCTTCAAAGAAAACAAGCCGATGCTCACCCGCGTCACTGGCGCCAAGGCCCGCGAAGTACTGGCCTCGCTCAAGGAGTACAGCGAATCGCTCCTCCCCGAGCGGCGCCACTTTCTCGACTTCTATCAGCCCATGGATGTGGCGTTCAAGGTCGTCGGCACCGGCAGCGTCGGCCTCCGCGACTACGTGATCTACTTCCAGGGCAACGGCCCCGGCGACCCGCTTTTCCTGCAGATCAAGGAGGAAGCTAGGTCCGCCTACGAGCCCTATCTTGGATTCATCGGTCCCCGTCACCAGGGCCAGCGCGTCGCCGAAGGGCAGCGCGCCATGCAGTTGCAGTCCGATCCGTTCCTCGGCTGGACGACCATCGGCAATCGCGATTATCTCGTCCGCCAGTTGAACGATTACAAGGGATCGCTCGACCTAACCGAGCTGAAGGGCCAGGGTCTCATTGAATACGGCCAGGTCTGCGGCGAACTCCTCGCCCGAGGCCACGCCCGCTCCGCCGACGCCTGCGTCATCGCAGGCTACATTGGCAACGGCAAGCGCTTCGATGAAGCAATTCTCGAGTTCGCCGAAGCCTACGCCGAACAAACCCACAAGGATTGGCAGGCGCTGCTCAAATCGAAACATGGAGTGAAGCCGGCCAAGTCTTGAATCGACACCCGCCGAACATTCCGCGAGCGAGATACGTACCTTAGGTTGGGAGCTGACAACCTATGGCTGACTTGAAGAACACCCAGTCCGCTCGCCTGAAGGAACAACCGCAGCCCGCGCTCGCGCTCCGCATCGGCTTCTGGGCGTGCACAGCGATCGCCATAGCGGTGGTCATTCGGCGGATACTTGCGCTCGCTGATCCCCCACGCTCCGCGCCTCCCCAACTCGCCGCTCTTGACGCGCTCTTCGCATCGCATGCCGCTCTCACCCTGGCCCACATTGTGCCCGCACTGCTCTTTGTCTTGATCGCACCCCTGGTTATCTTTCGCAGACCCGCAAATGCTGTCTGGCCCGAGCGCCTGATCTTTCCCGTCGGAGGGGTCGTCGGACTGACCGCGTACGCGATGAGCATCTTCCCGGTCGGCGGATGGGTAGAGCGCTCGGCTGTATTGTTCTTTAACAGCCTCTTTCTGTTCTCGCTCTTTCGCGCCTGGCGATCTATGCTGCGCGGCGACTCTCAGCTGGAAAGAAGGTGGATGCTGCGGGCGATCGTCGTGCTGCTCGGAATTGCGACTACGCGCCCCGTGATGGGCGTATTCTTCGCGACCAGCCCGCATCTCACGCCGAATCAATTCTTCGGCTTCGCCTTCTGGATCGGATTCTCCGTCAACACGCTCGCCGTCGAACTCTGGCTGCGTTCAAGCGCGGGCCCCTCATCTGCCGGCCCAGGCTACAGCTCCGTAGACTTGCTCTCCACCAACCCTTGAATCCGCGTCACGAAATCCTCAAAGGCAACCGACCCCTCATCGCCCTTGCCTCGCGCACGCACGCCCACCGCGCCGGACTCAGCTTCCTTGTCGCCCATCACCAGCACAAATGGCACCTTCTGCATGGTGAAATCGCGGATCTTCCCATTCATCTTTTCGTTGCGCGCATCGAGCTCCACGCGGAAACCATGCTTTTGTAACTGCTGCTGTATCTTTTCCGCATAAGCGTGATGACGCTCGCTGATCGGCACCAATCCAATCTGCACAGGAGCGAGCCAAAGCGGGAAAGCGCCCGCATAATGCTCGATCAGCACGCCAAAAAATCTCTCAATCGAACCAAAGAGCGCGCGATGCACCATCACCGGCTGGTGCCGCTCGCCGTCCTCGCCGACGTACTCGAGCTCAAAGCGCTTAGGAAGGTTGAAATCGAACTGCACCGTCGAAAGCTGCCACAACCGTCCCAGTACATCGACCAGCTTGATGTCGATCTTCGGGCCATAAAACGCGCCTTCGCCAAGGATAGTCTTATACGGAATGCCTTCGCGCTGGAGAACATTTTCGAGCGCCTTGGTCGCCAACTCCCATCGTTCCGGATCGCCGTCGTAACTCTTGGCGTCCTTCGGGTCCCACGTCGAAAGCTCTACTTGGAACTCCTGGAAGCCAAACGTCGTCAGCACCGCCTGCGCAAAGTCGACACATCCGGCCATCTCATCTTCAACCTGCTCCGGAGTGCAGAAGATATGCGCATCATCCTGAGTAAAGCCGCGCACCCGCAGCAAGCCATGCATCGTCCCCGAACGCTCATAACGGTAGACGTTGCCAAGCTCGGCCAGCCGCACCGGCAGATCGCGATAACTCTTCGGCGAGTTTTTGTAGATCAAGATGTGCCCCGGACAATTCATCGGCTTCAGCCGGTACTCGGCGTCGTCGAGCTCCATTGGCGTGTACATGTTCTGCGCATAATGGCCCTCGTGGCCGCTGATCTTCCACAGCTCCCGGCGCATCACATGCGGCGTAAAGACCATTGAGTAACCGCGACGGATACATTCTTCGCGCATCCAGTCTTCCATCGCTTTGCGAATGATTCCGCCCTTGGGATGCCAGAAGATGAGCCCCGCGCCGGCCACTTCCTGAATCGAAAACAGGTCAAGCTGTTTGCCCAGCAGGCGATGGTCGCGTTTGGCCATCTCTTCCAGCCGCGCAAAATGCGCGTCCATCTCTTTCTGCGTGAAGAACGCGGTCCCATAAATACGCTGCAGCTGCGGGTTCTTCTCATCACCGAGCCAATACGCGCCCGCCAGGCTCAGCAGCTTGAATGCCTTCACCCGCCCGGTCGACGGCACATGCGGCCCGCGGCAGAAGTCAATGAATTTCCCGTTGCGATAGAGCGAGATCATCTCGTCAAGCTTGGTAAAGCGCTCAACGAAGTGCGCCTTCATGAAGTCGCCCGAGTCCGCAAACGCCTCCAGCGCTTCGTCGCGGTTCTCGTATTCGCGAATAAACCTTTCGTCGCGCCCCACCACCTCGGCCATCTTCGCCTCGATCGTTTTGAGGTCGTCGGGAGTAAATGGAGTCGGCCGGTAAAAGTCGTAGAAGAATCCTGCATCCGTCGCCGGGCCGTGGCCCAACTTTGTCTCAGGAAAAAGCTCGAGCACCGCCGTAGCCATCACGTGCGCCGCAGAATGCCTCACTACCTTCAACGACTCGGCATCGTTCTCTCGCAAGAGCTGTAGCTCGATGTCTTCTCTGATAGGCGCGCTCAGATCAACGAGCCGCTCGATCGAAGCGTCTGCCGTGCTGTACATCTCGGCTTCCGCCGGAGTATCGGCGCTGTCCTTCGACTCTTGCGCGGTTGCGGAAGCGCCAAGCGGCTTGATCTTCGCAACCACCGAGGCCGCCGCCAGGCGGGGAGAGATGCTGTTGGCAACGTCCAGCGCTGTCGTCCCGGAGGGAAAGTCCCGGAAGCTGCCGTCCGGGAGCTTGACTTGAATTTTAGAAACCACTGGTTTGCTGATGACTGCTGATTCCGACGAATTCATTATGGGCACGAACCTTCGCCTTATTCTAAGGGATTTCTTGCGGACTCAGCCTTGCGACGCTCTACTCGTCGCGGCCTCAAAAGATTTCTTGAATCCAATCCGCACCTCGCGCCCGTACTCTCCACAGCGTTAAGGCAACACACTCCGGTTGCGCAGCAAGCCTCAACAACAGAGACCCAAAGAGGGCTAGTCAATGAAAATCGAAGAACGGTTAAGGTCCCGGCTTTCGCGCCGGAACTTCCTTGCCGCCCTGGGCGAAAGCGCCGGGACGGCCGCAGTTGCCACCCTGGCGTCAGGCTGCGGTTCCAGCCCAGTCACCACCACAACTCCCACCACTCCGCCTTCAGGGTCGAGCGATGAAGACATTCTTAATTTCGCCCTAAATCTCGAATACCTCGAAGCTGAGTTCTATCTTCGCGCCACCACTGGCTCCGGTCTGTCGAGCGCGGATATCGGCGCCAACCCCGGCGCGGTCACCGGCGGCAGCCAGGTCACCTTCACCAATCCCGCCATTAAGGCTTACGCCCTTGAGATAGCCAATGATGAAATGCTTCACGTGGAGTTCCTCCGCAGCGCGCTCGGCTCGGCGGCCGTCGATCGCCCCGCCATCGACCTGCTGAACAGTTTCAACGCTGCGGCGTCGGCGGCCGGTATCGGCCCGTCCTTCAATCCCTTCGCCGATGAGAACAGCTTCATCGTCGGGGCGTTTATCTTTGAAGATGTTGGCGTCACCGCCTATCACGGCGCGGCCAGCCTGATCGTCAACAAAACCTACCTCGGCGCAGCCGCCGGCATCATGGCCACCGAGGCCTATCACGCCGCTGAGATCCGCACCCTTCTCGCTTATCTCGGCGCGCCCTACCTCACCTACGCCAACCAGATTTCCGCTCTCCGCGCCACTCTGGGCGGCGGTGCTGAAACACCGGTGTCCGGCAGCACCATCGTGCCCGCGGACAAAAACTCGATCGCCTACGACCGCACGACCAACGAGGTCCTGCACATCGTCTATGCGGCGGGCGCTGGAGTCGTCGGCAAAGGCGGCTTTTTTCCCAACGGCATGAACGGCACCATCACCGCTACGGCGAGCTAAGGAGATTGGCAAACATGGAAACCGCAAACATCGAAACCCCCGCCGCAATTCTCGACGCAGGCCGTAACCCGTTCTCCAGCCGCCGCGCCGCACTGGCGCTCGGTGGAGCGGCGCTCGCCGGCCTGGCGCTCTCGCGTCCCCGCCGCGCCTTCGCGCAAGCCACCGTCACAGATCCAGACATCCTCAACTTCGCCCTCAACCTCGAATACCTTGAGGCGCAGTTCTACACCCTGGCCACGCAGGGCGTCACCATCGATACGCTCGGCATCGGCATCACCAGCGGCGGTGGCGCGCCCGGAGGCACCGTCACCGTCAAGCCAACCAGCAGGGTTGTGCCCTTCACCACTCCTCTATTGCAGCAGTACGCGATGGAAACCGCCCTCGAAGAACGCAACCACGTCAGCTTCCTGCGGACGGCATTGGCAGCCTCAGCCGTGGCCATGCCCAACATCGATCTGCTCAACAGCTTTAACGCGCTCGCCTCGGCCGCCGGACTCGGCTCGTCCTTCGATCCCTTCGCCAGTGAAACCAACTTCCTCCTCGGCGCCTTCATCTTCGAGGACGTGGGCGTCACCGCCTACCACGGCGCAGCCGGCCTGATCTCCACGCCCGCATATCTCGATGCCGCGGCCGGAATCCTCGCCGTCGAGGCCTACCACGCCGGCAGCATCCGCACCCGCATCTACGCCGCCGAAACTGCGGTGCAGCAAGCGTCCACCGCGATCGCCAACACCCGCGCCAAGCTCGACGGCACCGGCAACGACGACATCGGCGTGGGAACCGACGCCAACGGAGCCGCCACCATCGTCAACGCCGACTCCAACGCCATCGCCTTCAGCCGCACCACTACCCAGGTGCTCAGCGTCGTCTACGGCGGAGGCTCAGCCGGCGGCGCATTCTTCCCCAATGGGTTAAACGGAACGATCAAGTAATTCGGCTGTTGCGCAACATGGCACAACCATCGCGGGCCGAATGCATTGCATTCGGCCCGGTCCTGCATCCGCCGGTGCAATAAAATTCGTGACATGCCAACTACCGTTGAACGGCGCCTCCGGCAATGGCCAATGCTTTTCGTTTTCCTCGCCGCGACCTACCTCGTCGCCGGAGTTTCGAGTGCCCTCACCGTCAGCGAAATCTCCACCTGGTATCCCACTCTCGCTAAGCCCAGCTTCAATCCGCCCAACTGGATCTTTGGCCCGGTCTGGACCCTGCTCTATACCCTGATGGCTATCGCCGCATGGCTCGTCTGGAGGCTTCCCGACTCCCAATTGCGGCAAGGCGGAGGCTTCAGCGTCCGGCGACTAGCGCTCTTCTGGTTCGGCATCCAGCTCGCCATCAACTTCCTCTGGAGCGTCATCTTCTTTCGCTACCACCGGATCGGAATTGCCCTGGTCGAAGTTGTTTTTCTCTGGCTCGCCATCGCAGGCACGACGGCACTCTTCTTCCGTCTCAGCAAATCGGCAGCCTGGCTGTTCGTTCCCTATCTTGCCTGGGTCAGCTTCGCCAGCGTGCTCAACTTCGCTATCTGGCGACTGAACTAACCTACCTCGGACGCCCCACCCCTTGCGCGGCCTTATCGCGCAAGGGGTGGGATGGCACATATCCGCCCAGCCTCCGTAGCTCACGATCGATCCTCAGTTCGCCGGCGGCTCCGCTCCGGGGAACAAGTTCGGCAAGGGCGCATTCCTCTGCTTGTCCAGTTCCCGGTGTGGCAGCGGCTTGCGCGGCAACATCTGGTCGCGCATTGCGGTGTTATAGACGAAGATCGCCTCGACCGTCGCGGCTTGCTTCAGGTCGGCCGCCTGCAGCCGCTCAAACGTATCCATGTTGGAGTGGTGCGTCCGCGTCTCGTAATCCATCGGGTCCTGAATAAACTGAAAGCCGGGGATTCCCACCGCATCGAACGACAAGTGGTCGGTGCCGCCGGTATTCTGTGCCGTGATGGTCGAGACGCCGAGGTCTTTAAGCGGAGCGATCCACTGCTCGAAGATCGGCCGCATCGCCAGGTTCTGCTGCAGGTAGATGCCGCGCACCTTACCCGTCCCGTTGTCGATATTGAAGTAGCCCGAGATCAGCTTCTGTTCCGGCTTCAGCTCGAGCGGTCCTCCCGGCGCGCGCATAAATGAAGGCAGTTTCAGCTGCTCCGGATCGGTCGTCTCCGGCGCAGAGCCGAAGTGCTCCTTCGCGTATCCCACCGAACCGAACAATCCCTCTTCCTCGCCCGTCCACAACGCGATGCGAATCGTCCGCCGCGGATGCACATCGAGCGCCTTCAGAATTCGCATCACCTCCATCGCCACCACCGTGCCGGCGCCGTTATCGGTCGCGCCGGTGCCGGCGATCCAGCTGTCAAGGTGCCCGCCGACCATCACGACCTGCTCTTTCAGCTCGGGATCGGTGCCGGGAATTTCGGCAATCGTATCAAAACCATGCTCATGATCGCCGGTGAACTTCGTCTCGACGTCCGTCTCAATCGTCACCGGCACATGCGCCTGCAGCAGCCGGTAGACTCGGCCCCAGCTCTCGATCTGCGCCACAATCACCGGAATCTTCACCGCGCCATCACGCGTATACGGTTTGCGCCCAAGCGCCGCGCCGTTGTCATCGAAGATGATCCCAGTCCCGCCGCCATTCTCGCTGTCGCGCGCCGGGCGAATCACCGCCAGTGCCTTCTCATCGGCCAGGAACTGCGGAATCTTGTCCGCCAGCGTCATCCGCTGCATGTAGGCCTTCAGCCGCGCCTGGTACTCGGGGCTGTTCGGGTCGCGGCCACCGGCGCCGGAGTCATTCGCCATCTCTTCCAGCTCTTTGTCGGTATAGCGGGTGAAGAACGGCTTGTCAGGCACCGGCACCGGCCGCATCTCTCCGAGAAAGACGATCTTGCCCGCCAACTTGCCCTTATATTGATCGAAGTCCTTCTCACTCTGGATATTCACCCAAACTGCCGGGCCGCTCACCGGGCCATTCGTTGCCGGAGACCACGGCGTCGCCTGCGCATTGAAGATCGCAGTGTCAGGCGAGGTCATGCGCACCCAGGCGTTCAGCTGTACCCAGCCCATTCCGAACTCGCCCCAATCGTCGAGATGCGCATTGACACAGCCCATCGCCGTGAGCTGGTCGCGCGTCCATGCATTGGCCTTCGCCAGATTGGGCGACCCAGTCAGCCGCGGGCCAATTCCATCCGCCAGCGCCGAAGCATACTCCATGATGTGCGAGTGTTGCAGGCCTTCCTCGCGAATCCGCATGTACGTGTTCAGGTCGATCTTCTCAACCGCCGGCTGCGGCTGCTCCCACGCCCGAGTGTCGGCCGCAGACGTCGCCTTTGGCTTGTCGGCGGCGTGGGAAGAGATCGTGACGAAATAAAGGCTGGTCAGTAGCAGCCCGCAAAGCGGGCGACGAATGCGGAAAGACATGGGCAGGCAGTTCCTCCAGAATTAACGGGAAAGCTGAGAATACCAGAAGGCCCCGCCAGCCTGACGCGGACTTGTCGCCCAGAATGCAGCCTTTTGCGCACTTCGGTTGTACAAAGTCTGCCTACAGGCGATGCTGGGTTCATGTCTGTAACCCGCTCAATCCGCCGCAGGCCGCGCGCGCCGTTGGCATCTTGCATGATCGCCTTGCTCGCCGCTCATCTCGCGTTCGCGGCAGACGCTCCTGGCTTTCGCATCATCGCAACCACGCCCGCCGAGCTCTCGAATGGCTCTCCATTTCTCCTCACCGTCTCACCATCAGTGAGAGTCTCGGCGCTCAAAGGCAACTGGATGGGCAAAGACATATTGTTCTTCCAGGGAAAATCGCAGCAAGGCAGTGAAGTCTGGTATGCCCTCACCGGTATCGACGTGGAAACCACGCCTGGCGCCTATCCGCTCACAGTCGATGCGACCACGGCGGATGGCAAGCCGCTTCATGCAGCGATTCAGATTCCCGTCGGAGCAGCGAAGTACCGCACCGGTACGCTCACCGTCGCCCCCAACTTCGTCGAGCCCGATGCCGCGACCCAGAAAGAGATCGCCGTAGACAAGGAAATCAAAGATCGCATCTTCGCCCACAGCGCCGACGCGCCCGAATGGTCAGGAGATTTCGCAAAGCCTGTGCAAGCCCCGGCAACCGATTCCTTCGGCACTCGCCGCACGTTTAACGGCAAGCTCGCCAGCATCCATCGCGGCATGGATTTTCGCGCTCCTTCCGGCACGCCCGTAGCCGCCGCCAACTCCGGCACCGTCGTGCTCGCGCAGAAGCTCTTCTACGAGGGCAACTGCGTCGTGATTGACCACGGCTTGGGATTCTGGACCATCTACATGCATCTGTCCCGCATCGATGTCGCTGCAGGCCAGCAAGTCCGCAGAGGCGAGCCTCTGGGACTTAGCGGAGCGACCGGCCGCGTCACCGGCCCACACCTCCATTTCGCCGCCCGCTGGCAAGGCGCCTATCTCGATCCCGCCGGACTCTTCGGTCTCGATCTGGCGGGCAAACCCTAGCGGCTTAGGAGCTGCCCCGGGCTCTCCACAGAGGCGCCATCATCTTCCAGCACCAGATCGTCGACGGCGATTCCCAGTCGACGGCCGAGTGTCTTGAAGCGCGAATCCCAACTCTCGGCATCGGTCAACGATAGCGACAAAGTCTGGTGCAGGTGGCCTTCGTGTATCTCATACCAGATATTTTGCGAATGCCACAGCCGGACCTCGAACGGAAGAGAGCTGACAACCTCAGCCATCTCGGCAGCCTGGTCGAGACTCGCCAGTCGCTCGCGCCGGTTGTGCAGCGAGATCATCGCCTTCTTCATGTGCTCGCTGGCGATGTAGCCGAGCTGTGGACCGTCCAGCGCGATCTGAATCTCCCTGGCCCGATCGAGCAGGAAATGAATCCGGCCCGCGTCGATGGGATGCTCCTCCAGCGCGCGGCCCAGACCGGCGTTAATGGAATACCCGGCTGCCAGGGTCAGTTCTGGCGGCTTCGGCACCCGCGCCTGGCTCAGGAAATTGAGCAGCGACGAGTGGCGCTCATAGATCGCGCTGAAAGTGCTCTCGATCTCATGCAGGGTCGGTTCGAGGATGATCTTCAAAATGCGCCGCTCCTCGTCGTTGAAGAGCGAAGTCAGCGAGTAAGCGCACTCGCCGAAATACCGGTCAAAGAGCCGAACCACCGCCGGGATGTCCGCCCGCTCCACCGCCCCGCGCACTGCGGTTAGCAACTCCTCATGCTTCTCCCGTTCAAGCCTGCCTTCAGCCTCGCTAAGACTGTCCGGGGCACGCTTCACCGCCGCGCTGATGTTCTGATCGCCAAAATGCAGCACTGCGTAGGAGACAGGCTCCAGTTCACCGGTGATCAGCGAAAAGATCATCGCGCGGCCGATCACCAGCTGCGCTCGACCGGTGGTCAGTGATTCGGCGTCGAGCCGCTGCACTGAATAGCCAAAGAGCCGCGTCTCGTCCGGATAGTTGGTAAAGACCGAACTGATCGCGTAGTGAGCAGCCACCTCTTCCAGGCCAACCTCCTGCTTCTTGACTTGGCGAAGATAGATCTCTCCGCCGTCTTTCTGCTCGGAGTCGTTGCTCTTGGCGGCACGCAACCGCTCGACGAATTCGGCCTCTAAACCTGCTGCCTCGCTGCCAAAAACTTCGTTGGCCAGCTGCACCACCCGGCCCGCATACGCGATGATCTGCACCGTCTCAATCCCGGAGATGTCGTCGAAAAACCAGCCACAGCTCGTGTACATCAGCAGCGCGTGGCGCTGCATCTCGAGCAGCTTCAGCGCAGCGGTCCGTTCACCGCTGTCGAGCTGATGGGTCGCGTGCGCATCCAGAAACCTGTCGGCGCTGGCCACTTGGGGCAAGGCGCGGCCCGCGGCAACCTCGCCTCGCGCAAGCACTACCTCGATGTAAGCGTCGCGCGCCTTCCACAGGTCGGTGAAGATCGCTTGCGCAGCCTTCTCGCTCATCTCGGCGACCGCGTCGCGCAGCCAGTCCAGCGCCGCCCGCAACGGAGCCCGCCACTTCTGGTTCCATCCAGCTTTGCCTCCGTTGCAGCCGCAGTCCGAGCGCCATCGCTCGACCCCGTGGAAGCAGCTCCACGAGGTATTTTCATAGATCTCTGCTTCATACTGCGGCGGGAACTTGCTCAGGAACTCGCCATAGTTGGTGAGCGTGGCATCTCCTCGACTCTCAATCTGCTTCAGCGCCCACGACAGCGCCATTTCGCCGTAGCGATGATGATGGCCGTAGCTTTCGCCGTCCGTCGCCACATGCACCAATTGCGCCCGCGTCTTTCCGTCGGCCTGCGGAGTCTCGGAGCGAAATCCCGCCATGAGCCGGTTAGCGAACTCGTCCCCGCTGTTCAGCAGGCCATCGAACGCGATCGCCCGGGAGCGCGGGCCATCGTAGAAGAAGATCGCGATACTGCGCCCCGACTTGAGCCGGACAAGGTAAGCACGCGTTGTGTCAACGCTCGCATGCGGCGTCTCCTGCCAGGCAGCCGCAGCTGTGGCCTTGGCCGCCTCGGTCGGGTCCTTTTGCGGCTTGGCCTTCCGCTTCGGCTGCTCCTGCAGCGGACGAACACGAGCGCACTGGCTCGGCGCCAGCACGGTGAAGAGAATACCGTTGTCGGCGAGCAACTCAAGCGTTTCGCTGTCCACCGCGGTCTCCGCCAGCCACATCCCCTCCGGCTTGCGATGAAAGCGCGACTCGAAATCGGCGATGCCCCAGCGGATCTGCGTTACCCGGTCGCGCGTGTTGGCCAGCGGCATGATGATGTGGTTGTAGACCTGCGCCATCGCCGAGCCATGGCCTCCGAAACGAAGTCGGCTCCGCCGGTCGGCCTCCAGAATGTGCTTGTACGCGCGCGATGCGTTTTCATCGAGCCACGAGAGCAGCGTCGGGCCGAAATTGAAGCTGATCCGCGAATAGTTGTTGATGATACGGATGATCTGGTTCTGCGCATTGACGATGCGCGCTGCGCCGTTCGGCGCATAACACTCCGCGGTGATGCGTTCGTTCCAGTCGTGATACGGAGCGGCCGAGTCCTGCGTCTCCACGGTCTCCAGCCACGGATTTTCACGCGGCGGCTGATAGAAGTGTCCGTGAATCGTAATGTAGCGCGCCTGCGCGGGTGGTGGTGTCGATGGCGCAGGGGCGGGTGTAGGGTCAGGCATGTTGCACTCCAGGAGCGTCGAACCCAAGTATCGCAAAAATTAGCAGGATGGCTCTGCCTCAGGTTAGACGCGCCCGGCGAAGCTCTTCCAGGAAAAATGAGGTTTCCGAGAGGTATCAGCGATGATGATCATCGCACGACGGCTAAGCCAGTCTTTAGTCCCGGCGCGCAGATCGTCCTCAATTCTTTCTTCTAATCAGGCGGCGGCGAAGCCTTACCCGCCAGGTCGCAGGCCCGCCAAAAATACCAGCTCGCCACCGACCGCCACGGACGCCATTTCTCCGCTCGCCGCAGCATCTCCTCGGGCTTGGGCAGCAGGTCATTGGTAAACGGCTTGTTCTTCGCGATGCGCGCATACGTCAGCGCATAGCCCTTGCGCACTCCATAGTCGCTCACCGGCAGTATGTCGGGTCGCCCCAGCCTAAAGATCAGCAGCATCTCCACCGTCCACGGCCCAATGCCGCGTACCTGGGTGAGGTGCTCGATGATGTCTTCGTCGCTCATGCGGCGAATCTTCGCCAATGTCGGCACAGTGCCATCTAGCGTCTTTGCCGCGAGATCGCGCAAGGCGAGCGTTTTCCCGCGGGAGACCCCGGCGGCGCGGAAGAGCTCATCCTGGGTTGCGATAATCATCTCAGGAGTCGGATGAAAATCGCCAAAGATACCGAGCAGTCGGGAGAGAATCGTGGCCGCGGCTCGTCCGTTGAGCTGCTGGTAGATGATCGCCTCAAGCAGCGCCTCAAAGGGAGAATGAGAACTCTTCAGCCGCATCGTAAAAGGTCCGGCGGCCGCAATCAGTCGGCCTAGCTTCGGATCGGCTTCACTCAGCTCGCTGCAAGCGAGGTCAGCGTCATAACGAACAGCGCGGCGTCCATCGGTCATTGTGCCGCAAGTCTAAATGAATCCTGACCGAGAAGCGGTGCCATTGGCTGGCGAGCCGCGGCCGTCATCTCAGAGTCCGGATTGTCACTCCTCTTCGAGACCGTTTTGTGTGCGTCCCAGTTAGCGTAACGTCACCTCCGCGCGACCCGCATGGGCAAAGGCGATCCATAATTACGACCGATTTTGTCCCATATTTATCAGCGGTTTCCGCACAGAAATAAACCCGGCGATTTTTTCCGTGGGAGCATCCAGCGCCCGTTGCAAAGGCCTCTTCTGCTGCTATATTCATCTTTCACCCTGTACGAATCCCGTGGCGAACGCCGGTCTCGAAAAATTGCGCCGAGACCTCCCGCGCACGGGCGTCGAATTTCTTTTGCTTGTGTAACTTGAGGAAGCAGGAACGCATTCATGGCGCAGATTTTTGACCGAAGCTCGAACGCGTTGGCACGGGCGAGCCTGGTTTTGACGGGACTGATCGTCATCGCTCTTGGATTTACGCTGAATTCTCTGCAAAGATCGCCGTGGGTCACCCGCCAGGGCCAGCGCGCCGATCAGCCCGTCCCGTTCAGCCACAAGCATCATGTCATGGGTCTCGGCCTGCAGTGCCAGTACTGTCACACCACGGTCGAGAAATCGAGCTACGCCGGCATCCCCCCCACCAAGACTTGCATGAATTGCCACTCCCAGATCTGGACCAACGCCGGGTTGCTGGAGCCGGTGCGGCACAGCTGGGCGACAGGCGAGTCAATCACCTGGACCAAGGTCCACGATCTCCCCGATTTCGTCTATTTCAATCACGAGATCCACGTCAACAAAGGAATTGGCTGTTCGAGCTGCCACGGTCGCGTCGACCAGATGCCGATCATGTACATGCAAAACACCCTGCAGATGGAGTGGTGCCTGAACTGCCATCGCAACCCGTCGAAAAACCTTCGTCCGACCAGCGAAATCTACAACATGGCGTGGACCAACCCGTCGACCGACAATCCGGTCTGGTGCGGAACAAGCGGGATGAAGACCGGCGTGCCGACCGCGCAAACCGTGAGCTGCACGACCAGCAACCCAGCCGAGGGCGTGAATGTGGCCGCATTGCAGGCGCCGGAAGCCGGTGCCGCGACTCCGTCCGCGCCAGTCAGCGACGCCGGCGCGACATCTCTGCCGCCCACACCGGTCAGTTACGTGAAGTTCACCGATCAAGACAAGCTGGGCCACTTCCTGGCCGAGCAGTACCACATCCGCAGTGGGCATGAGCTAAGCAGCTGCGAGGTTTGCCATCGATGAAGGAAACGGTGAACAACGCAGCAAACAGCGCAATGACGGATGGTCCAAAGGCGCAAGGCTTGGACCAAATCGAGAAAAGACTCTGGGCAATGGATAAAGCTGGAATGGCAAAAGAGAATACCGAGTTCGTTGTGCTGGAACCGGAACCCGCCAAGGGCCTGACTCTGGAAGAGGCGCGAGCCCGGCTAACCGGCAAGGGCGGCAAACGCTACTGGCGCAGCCTCGAAGAGCTTGCCGACGCGCCCGGATTCGACGAGATGCTGCACCGCGAGTTTCCCCGCCAGGCTTCGGAATGGATCGACCCCGTCTCGCGGCGCGGATTCCTCAAGATCATGGGCGCCTCGATGGCGCTGGCCGGCCTCTCTGGATGCACCAAGCAGCCCGACGAGCCGATCTACCCCTACATTAAGCAGCCCGAAGACCTGATCCTCGGCAAGCCCAATTACTTCGCGAGTGCCCATCCCTTCAATACCGGAGCGGTCCCGGTCCTCGTTAAGAGCGACGCCTACCGCCCGATCAAGGTCGACGGCAACCCGGACCACCCAATCAACCGCGGCAGCTCCGATCCCCTGACTCAGGGCTCGCTGCTCGCGCTCTATGATCCTGACCGGTCTCAGCACGTCCGCTATCGTGGCGAAAACCGCGAATGGGCGGAGTTCCTCCAGGCCTTCCAGACTCATCTCGCGGTCAAGAAGGCCGACGGCGGCACAGGCGTCTACATTCTCACCAACACCGTCACCTCGCCGACCCTCGCCGCGCAAATCAAAAAAGCGCAAGCGGCGTGGCCGAACACGAAATTCCTGCAATACGATCCGATCAATCGCGACTCCGCTTATGCTGCGACAGCGGCCGCCTTCGGGACGCCGGTCGACACGCAATACTGGCTCGAGGGCGCCGACGTCATCGTTTCGCTCGACGCCGATTTCCTCTCCGGCATCACCCATCCCGGATTCAATAAGCTGGCCAACGATTATTCGCGCCGCCGCAAGCTCGATGGCGACAAGATCGACATGAACCGCCTCTACGCGGTCGAGAGCGCGGTGACCACGACCGGCATGAAGGCCGAACACCGTCTCGGACTCCGCGCCAGCGACGTCGCCGGCTTCGCCGCTACCCTGGCGGCCGAGATCGCCGGAACTCCAGCCCCCACCGGCTACACCTGGACGCCCGAGCAGCAGCAGTTTCTCGCCGCCGTGGTCAAGGACCTCAAGGCCAATGCCGGCGAATCCGCCGTCATCCCCGGCGAGCAGCAGCCGATGGAAGTGCATCTCGCCGCGATTGCCATCAACGAGGCGCTGGGGAACATCGCCAAGACCGTCATCTATACCGAGACCGTCAACCCGCTCCCATCGCAGCAGAACGCCGACTTCAAATCGCTCGTCGCCGACATGAACGCCGGCAAGGTCGACTGGCTGCTCGTCCTCGAGGGCAACCCGGTTTACTCCGCGCCCGCCGATCTCGATTTCTCGAGCGCCTTAAACAAGGTCGGAACCCTCGTTCATCTCGGTTCACACTACGACGAGACCGGCGAAGTCTCAGAGTGGCACATCAACAGCGCCCACTATCTCGAATCCTGGTCCGACGCCCGTGCCTACGACGGCACCTTATCTGTCGTCCAGCCGATGATCGATCCGCTTTACGGGGGCAAGAGCGCTCATGAAGTGATCCAGGCGATGATGGTCGACGAACCGCTTGTCTCGCCCTACGATGCCGTTCGCGCCACCTGGAAAGAGCAGCTTTCCGCCAAGGGCGACTTCGAGCAGAACTGGCGCAAGGCGCTCCACGATGGCTTCATCGACGGCACCGCCTTCGAGCCGAAGACCATTAGCCCCAGGAGCGGCATCCTCCAGGCCCCGGCGGCCGTCTCCGCCGACTCGGTCGAAGTCATCTTCCGCCCCGACCCATCGCTCTACGACGGACGCTACGCCAACGTCGGCTGGCTCCAGGAGCTGCCCAAGCCCATCACCAATCTCTCCTGGGACAACGCCGCGCTGATCTCGAACTCGACTCTCATCAAGTACAAGCTCGAAGAGTCCGATGTCATCGTGATCGCCGTGAACGGGCTCAAGGTCAAAGCCGCAGTTCTCGTCGTCCCGGGGCATCCCGACAACAGCGTCACCGTCTATCTCGGCCAGGGGCGCCGCAAGGCCGGCCGCGTCGGCACCGGAACGGGCTTCGATGCCTACGCGATTCGTTCCTCCGCATCGCCGCTCATCGCCACCGGCGCGACTATCACCAAGACCGGAGATACCTACGAGTTCGCCGTCACCAAGAGCCACTATCACGACGATCGCGGCAAGTTGGCCGGCGGCATAGGCGGCGGTAAGAACTCGCTCGAAGCCAACGAAGCCGACACCCGCGGCATCATTCGCTACGCCTCGCTCGAAGAGTTCAAGCAGAATCCCGGATTTGCCCACGAAGGCGAGGGCCACGAAGATCCCGAGGCCGACGAGAGCATGTTCCCGGCCTACGTCTACGACAAGAACGCCTGGGGCATGTCGATCGATATGAACTCCTGCGTCGGCTGCAACGCTTGCATCGTCTCCTGCTATGCGGAGAACAATATTGCCGTCGTCGGCAAGCAGCAGGTCAAGATCGGCCGCAACATGCAGTGGCTGCGCATCGACACTTATTTCGAGGGCGATCTTGCTGCTCCGCGGGCGCACTTCCAGCCCATGACCTGTCAGCACTGCGAGAACGCCCCCTGCGAGCAGGTCTGCCCCGTCGGCGCCACCACGCATAGCCCGGAAGGCCTCAACATGATGGTCTATAACCGCTGCGTGGGTACCCGATATTGCTCCAACAACTGCCCCTACAAGGTGCGGCGCTTCAACTTCCTGCTCTTCTCCGATTACGAGACGGAGAGCTACAAGCTCGGCCGCAATCCCGATGTTTCGGTGCGCAGCCGCGGGGTCATGGAGAAGTGCTCCTACTGCCTCCAACGCATCAGCGCGGCCAAGATCCATGCCGACAAGGAGAACCGCGAGGTTCGCGACGGGGAAATCATCACCGCTTGCCAGCAGGCCTGTCCGACCGAGGCCATCACCTTCGGCAACATCAACGATCCCGGCAGCAAGGTCGCGCAGCTCAAGAAGCAATCGCGCACCTACGGCGTGCTGGCCGACCTGAACACGCGGCCGCGGACGACATACGTCGCCGAAGTTTTCAACTTCAATCAGGAATTTGAGCAGGCCCGGGTCGAGCATCAACCCGAGCCCGCCAAGAGCGAGACGCATGGGTAAGGCGCAGGTCATTTTCGGCCGCTGGCTTTGCCGGCGGAGTGGCGGCGTTATCAAGGCAACAATAATGGGCGGAAGCGCGCATGGCGACTAAAGATGTAAAGGTCAAGGACCCGATGCTCGACCCGATCACCGGAGAGGTACGGGTTCTCGCGCCCGGTCACACCTTCAAGTCGGTGACCGAGAAGATCTCCCGGATCGTCCTCACCTCGCACACCCCTCTCGGCTGGTTCGGCGGCTTTCTGATGGCCTCGAGCGTGGCGACGCTGTTGATGATCGCGGTGACCTGGCTCTTCCTTAAGGGCGTTGGCATCTGGGGCATCACCCAGCCGGTGGCGTGGGGCTTCGCGATTATCAACTTCGTCTGGTGGATCGGTATCGGCCACGCCGGCACCCTGATCTCTGCCATCCTGCTCCTCTTCAAGCAGCAATGGCGTAACTCGATTAACCGCTTCGCCGAGGCGATGACCATCTTCGCCGTCGTCTGCGCCGGCCTTTTCCCGCTCATCCACGTCGGCCGTCCATGGCTCGGGTACTGGCTCTTCCCCTATCCAAACTCGATGAACGTCTGGCCGCAGTTCCGTTCTCCGCTGCTTTGGGACGTCTTCGCCGTCTCTACCTACGCGACCATCTCCGTCGTCTTCTGGTACATCGGCATGGTCCCCGATTTCGGCACCCTCCGCGATCGCGCGAAGTCGGAGTTTGCGCAGTATTTCTACGGCATCATGTCGCTCGGCTGGCGCGGTTCGGCGCGCCACTGGATGCGCTACGAGACCGCCTCGCTGCTATTGTCGGGCCTGGCCACGCCGCTGGTGCTCTCTGTGCACTCAGTCATCAGCTTCGATTTTGCGGTGGCGGTGTTGCCGGGATGGCATACGACCATCTTCCCGCCCTACTTCGTCGCCGGCGCCGTCTATTCCGGCTTCGCCATGGTCATCACCCTGGCCGTGCCGATTCGGAAGTTCTACCACCTCGAAGACATGATCACCATCCGCCACATCGACAACATGGGGAAGGTCATGTTGACCACCGGACTGATCGTCGCCTACGGCTACGGGATGGAAGTCTTCATGGCCTGGTATTCGGCCAGCCATTGGGAATTCTTCATGATGTGGAACCGCATGTTCGGGATCATGGGCTGGTCCTACTGGGTGCTCGTCACCTGCAACATCGCGATTCCGCAATTGTTGTGGTTGCGTTCGGTGCGAACCAGCCCGGGAAAAATGTTCATCATGTCGTTCATCGTGAACACCGGCATGTGGTTCGAGCGTTTCGTCATCGTCGTCACCAGCCTGACCCGCGACTTTCTTCCCTCGTCCTGGGGCACGTACAAAGCGACCCGCTGGGACTATGCAACATTCATCGGAACGTTGGGCCTCTTTACCACTTTGTTTTTCCTCTTCATCCGTTTGCTGCCCATGATCCCGATGTCTGAAATCCGCATGATGCTCCCTCAGGCGAAGGTTAAGCCTGAGTCCGAAGCCGTGCACGAGGCAGGTGACTGATGCCGATAAAAGAAGGAACCTACGGATTGCTGGCTGAGTTCGACACGCCCACCGAACTGGTGCGTGCCGCCGAGGCGGCCTATGCGGCCGGCTACCGCCGCATGGATTGTTACACGCCCTACCCGGTCGAAGAGGCAGCCGCGGCGATCGGCTTTCATCGCAATTACGTGCCCCTGATCTGCCTTGTGGGGGGCATCCTGGGCTGCTGCGCCATGTTTGGCATGGAGACCTGGATCTCGGTTTGGGGCTATCCGCTCAACGTCGCCGGGCGTCCCTATTACTCATGGCCAGCTTTCGTGGTTCCCGCCTACGAATGGACCATTCTCTGGGCCGGTCTTTCTGCAGCCTTTGGCATGCTGGCGATGAACGGACTTCCGACCTTGTATCACCCGCTCTTCAATGCACCGAATTTCCGGAATGGCGCAACCACCGACAAGTTCTTTCTCTGCCTCGAAGCCACCGACCCAAAATTCTCGCTCACCGAGACCCGAGTGTTTCTCGAACAGCATCATCCCGTCTCGGTCGTGGAGGTGGATCATTAATACCCCCAAAGCGATCTCCGCTCGGCGACCGATAGTCACCAGTGCTCTGCGCACGTTCCTGCCCATCGCGGGAATCGCAGCTCTCTCGTTGATCGCCGGCTGCCGTCAGGACATGCAGGACCAGCCCAAGTTCGTTCCCCAGCGGGGCACCCACTTCTTCGCCGATGGCCGCTCCGTTCGTCCCCAGGTCGAGCACACTGTAGCTCGCAATGAAGTCGATGTGGACGACTACTTCCATACCGGTCTGCTCAACAGCAAGGAGCAGGACGCCATGCCCTTTCCCGTAAACGCCACGGTCATGGCCCGCGGCCAGGAGCGCTTCAACATCTATTGCACGCCCTGCCATTCACGCGTGGGCAATGGCGAAGGAATGATCGTGCAGCGCGGCTACAAGACGGCCGGCAACTTCCATGATGCGAAGCGCCTCGCCGAGCCGCTGAGCCACTATTTCTATGTGATGACCAACGGCTACGGCGCAATGCCCGACTACTCGGCGCAGCTCGCTCCCGAGGATCGCTGGGCGGTTGCGGCTTACATCCGCGCCCTGCAATACAGCCAGAGCGCCAGCATCGCTGCCGTACCCTCGGGCGTCAAAGTGGACAATCTCGCCGACATCGCCGTCAGCGAGGGCCTCGACCCCAGCTTTTCCGGTCCATGGGTATTGCCGCAGGAAACCAACGTTCAGGCCCTTCAGCCCGGACAAGCTCCAGCAATCGGACCGGCGGCGCAACCGGCGAGTCCCAAGCCCCAAAGTCATCCGGCAACGAAAACGCCCGATGCGAACGCAACCAAGACACCCGCCCCCGGCGGCAACTGATGCAAGGATTGGCCAGATACTCAGGAATGGAAACGCAGGATTAGGAACGATATGGCACACGCAACACACCTGAAGACACTGCCCGCCGACCTCAGCGCGCCGGCGTTCGTGAGCGCTTGGCGCACCCGGGCGCTGACCATCGGCGCCGTCTTCGGCGTCATTGGCCTCATTCTGGCGTTCCTCGCCGGCGACCACTTCCAGCACCTGCTACGCTCCTGGCTGCTGGGCTTCATGATCACCCTCGGCTTCTCGATCGGCGGCATGGCGCTGTTGATGGTGCAGTATCTCTCCGGCGGTAAATGGGGACTGCTCGTCCGCCGTCCGCTCGAAGCTATGTCGCGGTCGCTGCCGGTGGCCTTCCTATATTTCCTGCCTGTCGGAATCTTTGTGAAGCAGCTCTATCTCTGGGCGATGTACCCGGACGCCGAAGACGCCCTCAAGAAGGGCCTTATCAACTCCATCCAGGCCCACGCCATCAGCTACAAGAAGCCGATGCTGAACGTTACCTCGTTCTGGGTCGTCTCGTTGATATGCTTTGCAATCTGGGCCTTCTACACTTGGGCGTTGAACAAATGGTCGCTGCAGCGTGACCAGGAGGTCGGCCTTGAGATTCCGCGCGAGAGCGCCAATAACGTCCCGTTCTGGCAGAAGCGCTTCGAAAACATCAGCGGTTTCGGCGTCGTCGTCTACGCCATCACCCTGACCGCAATTGCGATCTACTGCGTGATGTCGCTCGACCCGACCTGGTACTCCTCGGTTTACGGATTGCAGTTCCTCGTCGGTCAGGGCTATGGAGTTCTCGCCCTCGTGGTCCTCACCCTCATTGGTCTCTCCAAAGCCGAGCCGATAAAGACCATTTTTCGCACTACCGAGCAGCACGACCTCGGCAAGCTGTGCTTTGCCTTCGTCATGTTGAACATGTATCTCGCCTTTGCGTCGTTCCTGATCATCTGGTCCGGCAACCTGCCCGAAGAGATCCCCTGGTACCTCGACCGCATCCGCGGTAACTGGGGCGTCATCGCTACCCTGGATTTCATCTTCCACTGGCTGCTGCCCTTCGCCATGCTACTCTCCGCGGACCTGAAGCGGAATAAACGGAGGCTGGCCATTGTCTGCCGGCTGATGATCTTTGCCCGCTGCTTCGACATGTTCTGGTTGATCGAGCCCAACTTCGCCGACGCCCGCCGCAATCTGCATTTCAGCATCGGCATCCTCGAATACGCATTTATTCCAACCGCGATGATCGCCTTCTGGATGGCGTACTACTTCACTCAGTTGCAGAAGCGTCCGCTGGTCCCGGTCAACGACCCGCACTTGGCGGAGATTTTGGAGCCCGATCATGCCCACGCATAATCCGCCCCCTCGTAATTCTCAGGCGCGTAACCCCAACGACCCGGTCGATGCCTCAACGCCGCAGCATGGTTATGAGGCCTCTGACGTCAGCGCCACCGGGATCGCGGTCTTTCTCGCATCCCTGATGGCCTTCGTCGTCGTCTTCTTCGTCTTCTGCTGGGGCATGGGCAGCGTGATCAACAACCAGCTGATCAAGCGCGACGGCCCTCTCAACAAGTGGAACGCTCTCGCCTCGGGACCTGAGGTGCCCAAGAACATGGCATCCAATCCGGCACTTGAGCAGCAGCAACTCCAGCAACTGACCCAGAAGTTTCCGACGCCGCGGCTCGAAACCGACGACGGCAACCAAGATATAGCCGACCTGCACGCCCGCGAATCGCTCCTGCTTGACCATTACAGCTGGATCGACCGCAGCCAGGGCAAGGTTCGCATCCCGATTGAGCGCGCAATGGAGCTCCTGGTCACGCAACACGCACTGCCGGTCATCCCCGGCGCCCAGCCCGGACATCTGCCCACCTACGGCGAGACTCCCGAGGGCGCGCCCATGGATACGGCAAACAGCGACATCGTCCTGCCACCGGCTCCGTTGACCAACGGCTTTGCACCCACCGGCTACGAGCAGGAGATGTCGACGATGCGCAAGGCTCCGGAAGTGGCCGAGGCTGGCAAGCATCAATAGGAGATAGATATTTGGGCCGCCGCGAGCCGCCGGAAAAGCCGGCCGCCGCGATACATTTCATCCCGGGAAAGCCGTCGTCCTCCAGGCAGCGGGGCGGAGCGGTCGAAGGTTAACATAAGTACAGAGGTTCGAAGACAAGATGTTGATGCAGCGATCAAGTCGGTTCGGCAACGGAGCAAGAGTGGCGCCCACTCGCCCATTCGCCAGGCCCTCGTTTGCCAGGCCCTTGCTTGCCAGACACTTGGTCGCCGCTGCCTTGCTTGCCGCCGCAGTCTCTGCCGCCTCGCTCCCCGCTGTAGCCCAGGTCTCCTCCTACGGCGACAAGCAGATGGGCGAGCGCGCCGACCAGACGCCGCCAATCCTGAGCAAGGTCTACGTCCACCAGCGCCTCAACCAGCAGCTCCCGCTCGACCAGGTCTTCCGCGACGAAACCGGAGCCACCGTCAAGCTCGGCGACTACTTCTCCAAGCGCCCGGTCATTCTCGCCATCGTCTATTACGCCTGCCCCATGCTCTGCTCTGAGGAGCTGAACGGCCTCGTCGGCGCGCTCGAGATGGTCAAGTTCCGCCCCGGCAAGGACTTCGACATCGTCGCCGTCAGCATCGACCCCACCGAGGGCCCTGAGCTCGCCGCGAAAAAGAAGGCGATGTACGTCAAGCGCTATGGTCATCCCGAGACCGCCGCAGGCTGGCACTTCCTCACCGGTCAGCAGCCGCAGATCAACGCCCTGGCTCAGGCAGTGGGATTTGGCTACGCCCGCGTCCCCGGCCCTGACGGCAGTCTCTCCCAGTTCGCTCACGCCAGCTCGATCCAGATACTCACTCCGGAAGGCAAGCTCGCGCAATACTACATGGGCGTCGAGTATTCGCCCAAAGATCTGCAGCTTGGCCTGGTCGAGGCCTCGCACAACACCATCGGCTCGCCGGTCGACAACATTTTGACCTATTGCTATCGCTACGATCCCGAACTGAACAAGCACAGCCTGGTCGTCGCCAGGATCGTGCAGCTCGGCGGCATCGTGACCATGATCGGCCTGGGCAGTTTTATGGTGGTTAACTTCAGGCGCGACCTGAAGCAGGATGACGAAGATATAAAGAAAGAAACAAGAAAGACATAAGCAAGATATAACCGGTCGGGCAATGACCGGATGGCGTAGCCGATGGTTCGGCAAGAGATCGAAAGCCCGAAGCAGGAAAGCGGGATAAAAGGGAACTATGCACTTTATTAGTCCGGTACTCTGGGAATTTTTGGTCAAGTGGCTGACCAACTTCGCGCTCTTTCCGGCGGAGGCCTCAACCATTGCGCCTTATACCGACGCGCTCTATTTCTTTCTCATTCTGATCTCCCTGGTCGGCCTGGTGCTCGTCGCCATCCTGGTCTTCGGCTTCTCCATCGCTTATCGTGCGGAGAAGAACCCGGTCGCCACCCACATCGAGGGTTCCACCATCCTCGAAGCCACCTGGACCATCATTCCTCTCGCCCTCTTCATGGTCACCTTCGTCTGGGGCGCGCTGCTCTACTTCCGCATCTACAACCCGCCGACCAACGCGATGAACATCTACATCGTCGGCAAGCAGTGGATGTGGAAGGCCGAGCATCCCGGCGGTCAGCATGAGATCGACGCCCTGCATATTCCCATCAACCGCGCCGTCCAGCTCACCATGATCTCGCAGGACGTCTTCCACAGCTTCTCGATTCCCGCCTTCCGCGTAAAGCGCGAAGTCATTCCCGGCCGCTACTCCACCGTCTGGTTTGAGGCCACCCAGCCGGGCAACTATCACCTCTTCTGCACCCAGTACTGCGGCACCCTCCACTCGCAGATGATCGGAACCATCACCGCGATGAGGCCCGAAGATTACCAGGCGTGGACCGCCGGCAGCACCAGCGGCGCCTCGCTTGCCCAGAACGGCGAGCGTCTCTACGCCAGCCTCGGCTGCAACGCCTGCCACTCCGGCCAGGCCGACGCCCGCGGGCCCAACCTCGCGGAGGTCTACGGCACAAAACTTCAGCTGACCAACGGCGGCTCTGTGTTCGTCGACGACGCGTTCCTGCGCGACACGATCCTCAACCCATCGATGCACACCACCGCAGGATTCGCGCCGATCATGCCAACCTATCAAGGCCAGATCAGCGAGGAAGGCCTGATCGATTTGGTCGAATATATAAAGAAACTGAACTCGAATTATCGTATCCAGCAAACGCTGAATACCACCCAGGTTTCGCCCGCGCAGACGGGCCCCCAACCAAGTACATCGACAGCGCCGAGCAACGCGTCGGCGCCAGGGATGGTGAAGCAATGAGCACAATCTTGAATCTTCCCGACCAGAGGACAGCAACCCTGCCTAAGGTCTCCTATCTCAACAAGGAGCTAGGCCTCAAAAGCTGGCTGCTGACCGGCGACCACAAACGGATCGCGATCCTCTATCTGATCTCGATCACGTTCTTCTTCTTTATCGGCGGCGCGATGGCCGGACTCATTCGCCTGGAACTCCTCACGCCTCAGGGCGATCTGATGGCCTCCGATACCTACAACAAGCTCTTCACCATGCACGGCGTCATCATGGTCTTCCTCTTCCTGGTGCCGTCCGTGCCGGCGACCATCGGCAACTTCGTCATCCCGATGATGGTCGGCGCGAAAGATCTCGCCTTCCCCAAGATCAACCTGATGAGCTGGTATCTCTACATCATCGCCGGCACCTTCACCATCTCCGCTCTCGTGCTTGGCGGAGTCGACACCGGCTGGACCTTCACCACCCCGCTCAGTACCCACTACCTGAATACACATGTGGTTACAGCCGCGCTTGGCATCTTCGTCGCCGGATTCAGCTCCATCTTTACCGGCCTGAACTTCATCGTCACCATTCACCGCATGCGCGCGCCTGGAATGACGTGGTTCCGTCTCCCGCTCTTCTGCTGGTCCAACTACGCGGCCTCCATCCTCATGGTGCTCGGCACCCCGGTGCTGGCCATCGCCATCGTCCTGGTCGTCCTCGAGCGGACCATCGGCATCGGCGTCTTCGATCCCACCAAGGGAGGCGATCCGCTGCTCTTCCAGCACCTCTTCTGGTTCTACTCGCATCCCGCCGTCTACATCATGATTCTGCCCGGCATGGGCGTCATCTCCGAGGTCATCAGCACCTTCTCGCGTAAACGCGTCTTCGGATACACCGCCGTCGCCTTCTCCTCGGTCGCCATCGCGCTCTTCGGATTCTTCGTCTGGGCGCACCACATGTTCATCATGGGCGTCTCGAACTATTCCGCGCTCGTCTTCTCGCTGCTGACCATGCTCGTCGCCGTCCCTTCGGCGATCAAGATCTTCAACTGGTCTGCCACTCTTTACAAGGGTTCGATCACCTTCGAGACCCCGATGCTCTATGCCTTTGGCTTCATCGGCCTCTTCACCATCGGCGGACTCACCGGCGTCTTCCTCGGCTCGCTGGGCATGGACATCCACCTCACCGAGACCTACTTCATCGTCGCCCACTTCCACTTCGTGATGGTCGGGGGCATGCTCATGGCCTTCCTCTCCGGAGTCCACTTCTGGTGGCCCAAGATGACCGGCCGCATGTATCCCGAAGCCATGTCGAAGCTCGCCGCCATCGTCACCTTCATCGGCTTCAACCTGACCTTCTTCCCGCAATTCATCGTCGGCTACCTCGGCATGCCGCGCCGCTATCACGCCTACCCGCCAGAGTTCCAGGTGCTGAATGTCTTCTCGACCGCCGGAGCGACCGTGCTCGGCATCGGCTATCTCATGCCCATGATCTATATGACCTGGTCGCTTAAATATGGAGCGATCGCCGGGCCGAATCCCTGGCAAGCCACCGGACTCGAGTGGCAGACCCAGTCGCCCCCGCTCACCGAGAACTTCGTCGAGACCCCGATCGTCGACTACGAGGCCTACGACTATGATTGGCTCGCGAACAAAACCAAGCACGAGGTGACGACCGTTGGATAGCCCGGCAATCGCGGCCAGCCCCGCCGACCATCCTGTACTTGAGCACGATCACGCGCACCCGCAATACCTGCGCCACCACTTCGAGACAGTGGAGCAGCAACGCGAGGCCACGCAGTTCGGCATGTGGCTCTTTCTGCTCACTGAAATCATGTTCTTCGGTGGCATGTTCTGCGCCTATCTGATCTACCGCAACTGGTACTATCCGGCGTTCGCCGCCGCCAGCAACACGCTGAGCATTGCCCTCGGCACGGCCAACACGGCCATCCTGATCACCTCCGGCTTTGCCATGGCTATGGGCGTCTGGTGCGCCGAAACCAAGCGCCGAAAAGGCCTGGTGATATCGCTCATCTTCACCATCATCTTCGGGCTCGCTTTCCTTGGCATCAAGTACGTCGAGTACAGTGAGAAATTCGAGCTCCACCACGTTCCCGGCGCCGATTTCTCCATTTCGCAATTCGTGCATCCCTCGGCCGCTTCGCACGAAACCCCGCTCGCGCCTGACATGGCCGAGAAGACCCAGGTCTATTTCTCGCTCTATTTCGCCATGACCGGCATGCACGCCCTGCACATGATCATCGGCATCGTCATTCTCTTCTGGCTGCTATACCAGGCCCAAAAGGGGGCGTACACCGACGGTTACGTGCAGCCGATTGAATACTTTGGACTTTATTGGCACTTTGTCGACATTGTGTGGATATTCCTTTTTCCACTGCTCTACCTTATCAACCGGCATCCGGGCCGTTGACCACAAACCATTTGCGCAGAGAGGGCGAAGCTATGACTCACTCCAACCTGGACGAAGAAAACTTCGATCCGAAAGATCCGGAAGCGATTCACCACATCGTCACTCCAAAAACTTATATCGCGGTCTGGATTACCTTGTTGATCGCCACCGGTCTCACCACGGGCGCGGCATTCATCGACCTCCGCGAATTCAATCCGGTCCTCGCTCTCGGCATCGCCTGCTTCAAGGCGGTCATCGTGATCCTCTTTTTCATGCACGTCTACTTCAGCTCGCGGCTCATGAAGCTCACCGTGGGCGCCGGCTTCTTCACCTTCATCGTGCTCATCATGATGACGCTCAGTGATTACATGAGCCGTTCCTGGGGTCTTTGGTAGTCCCGCAAACACGGTCTTCTAAAGTTGGCTCCCCGTAATCGGTTCGCGCTTTACCCTAGTTCAAGCGCGAACCATGACTCATCATCAAGAAGACTACCTTCCCGCCGCTCTCCAAAAGCTCTCCGAAAATCCCAGAATCACCGTACGTCGTCCCGGCATTCCCGCCAAAGACGGCAAATGCATCGTCTACTGGATGCAGCGCGCCGAGCGCGCCCTCGACAATCCCGCCCTCGACATCGCCATCGAAGTCGCCAACGAACTCAACCTCCCGGTCATCGGCTACTTCTCCGCCATCTCCAACTTCCCCAGCGCCAACCTCCGCCACTACTACTTCCTGAACCAGGGACTTCGCGATATCGAGGCCGATTTGGCCGAACTCGGCGTCCCGTTCGTCGTCCGCCGCCCTCCGCACAACTCCCTCGAAGCGCTCCTCACCGAGGTCGCCGCCGCCATGGTCATCGGAGATGAAAATCCCTGCCGCGAACCCGAACGCTGGCGCAAAGTCCTCGCCAAACGCCTAAAGATCCCGTTCTGGACTGTCGACGCTGACGTTGTTGTCCCGTCAAATCTCTTCGACAAACACTACTTCGCGCTCCACCACTTTCGGCCGAGGCTCTACGCACATTTTCCTGAGTACCTCGTCCCCACGCCAAAGTTGAAATCCATCCACGAATGGAAGCGTCCCAAAAACTTCGCCAGCTTCGACGTCCACACCGACCTGACTCAAGGTTGGAAAGACCTCGACCGCAGTGTCAAGCCAGTCGACTACTGGACAGGAGGCACCCACGCCGCCCTCAAGCGTCTAAAGCACTTCATCGACCACGGCCTCGCCAATTACCCCGAGCAGCGCAACCACCCCGAGAACGACGGCACCAGCCAGCTCTCGCCATACCTTCATTTCGGCCACATCAGTCCGCTCACCATCGCGCTGGCGGCGCAAAAGGCGTTGAGAGCGACGAGGGTCACGCAGACAGCCTACGATTCGTTCGTAGGCGAGCTGATCGGCTGGCGCGAACTCGCGGTCAACTTCGTAAAACACGTTCGCGGCTACGACACCATCGACTGCGCCGAACCCTGGGCGCTAAAGACCCTCCGCGAACACGCCGCCGACAAACGCGACCCCCTCTACACCCTCGAGCAGCTCGAAAAAGCCCAGACCTACGACGAGCTCTGGAACGCCGCGCAGATGCAAATGGTCGACTTCGGCTGGATGCACAACTACATGCGCATGTACTGGGCCAAGAAAATCCTCGAATGGTCGCCCAACCCCGCCGTCGCCTTCCAGAATGCCGTCTTCCTTAACAACAAATACGAGCTCGACGGCCGCGACCCCAACGGCTACGCGGGCATCGCCTGGGCCATCACCGGAGTTCACGACCGCCCCTGGTTTGACCGCCCCATCTTCGGCTCGATCCGCTATATGTCCGGCGCCTCGACCGGAAAGAAATTCGATTCGAAGCGCTACATCCGCAACGTAATGGACAAGCCTCCGCCACTGACTACAGCAACGACCTGATCCACGTAAAACCGCAGCCACTCTACACTTTCCCAAAATGGAACCGCAGCGTCAGCGCGCAACGAGCCCGCAAACCGAATCCGCTGGCGCCCCAGCACACCCCGCCTCATAATCACACCAACTCTCCGATTCCTGGAATTTGACATGTAGTTTCCTGCTCTCTGCCTTTTCGCCGCCGTCTTCGGGCGATCGCGGCGAGGGCATCGAGGCTGCTGGAAGCATAGGCGCATGGCGAACCTCCGACGGCACCGCGCGGTACTCTGTCGGCTTGGCTCCCTAGCCTTGATCTCGCTCGTGACGCTGCCTTCGACGGCACAGCCGGACGCCACCGCAACGCCGGCGCGGCTCCGCCAGGAAGAGGCGCGGCGTTTCCTCAAAGGCCGCAGCATCCTCGGCGCTCCCGCCGCGCGTCAACTCGCGCAAGCCCGGAGTGACCATCAGGCGATGAAGCTTTCGTCCACTGCGAAATCCGCCTACGCACCCGCCTTATTGAGCCAGCCCTGGCAGCCTCTCGGCCCCGCGCAGGTTTCCATCACCGCCTACGGACTGGTTACTGGAAGGGTCACCAGCATCACCGCCGACCCCTCCGATCCCACCGGAAACACCGTCTACCTCGGCACCACCGGCGGAGGCGTCTGGAAATCGACCAACGCCGCCGGCCCAGCCACCTCCACGGCATTCACCCCGCTCACTGACGATCTTCCCGCCTTCACCAGTGGCAGCGTCGCCTCGCTCAGCATCGGAGCCATCTCCGTCCAGCCCGGCGGCACCGGCGTGATCCTTGCCGGCACCGGGGACCCCAACGATGCGCTCGACTCCTACTACGGCGCGGGCCTGCTGCGTTCCGCCGATGGCGGCCTCACCTGGAGCCTCATCCCGGGATCCAACGACTTTTCTGTCAACAGCCTCTCGAATTTCTATTTCTTCGGCCTCGCCTTCGCCGGTTTTGCCTGGAGCACCCAAACCCCCAATCTCGTCGTCGCGGCGGTCTCCGAATCCGCCGAGGCCGCGGATGTCGCCGCCAACCTGGCCGAAACTGCCGGGGAGAAACAACTCAGCGTCATGGGGCTCTACTACTCCACTGACGCCGGACAGACCTGGTATCTGGCTACCATCACCGACGGCCCCGGCCAGGTCATCCAGACCACGCAGGTTCCTATCGGCGGAGGCGGCAACGCAGCAACGGCCGTCGTCTGGAACCCCGTCCGCAAACGCTTCTATGCCGCCGTGCGCTTTCACGGCTACTACGAATCCCCCGACGGCGTCACCTGGACCCGGCTCGCCAACCAGCCCGGCGTCGGCCTGACCGCGACCGAATGCCCCGCCAATCCCTACGGCACCGGTTCGGTCGCCTGCCCAATCTTTCGCGGCGCTCTCGCCGTCCAGCCAGCTACCGGCGATCTCTTCGCCCTGACCGTGGACATCAATCTGCTCGACCAGGGACTCTGGCAGGACCTCTGCGCAGCCACCTCGGGAGCCTGCGCCTCAAGCACCGTGACCTTCGCCCAGCAACTGTCCACGGCCGTTCTGGACAACGGCGCGGGCGCGATCCCAGGCGGCGACTACAACCTCGCGCTCGCCGCCATCCCCGCCGCCGGAGACACGCTTCTCTTTGTCGGCGTCACCGACATCTTTCGTTGCAGCCTCGCCGCAGGTTGCAATTTTCGCAACACTACCAATACCGCGGCCTGTGCGGCCGCTCAGGTTGCGCCCTTCCAGCACGTCTTGGACACGACCTTCGCCGCGAACCTCTCGTTGATCTACTTCGGCAACGATAGCGGACTGTGGCGCTCCACCGACAACGTCAACCAGAACCAACCTCCATGCAGCCCGGATGACGCCAACCACTTCCAGAACCTCAATGCCGGACTCGGCTCGCTCGCCGAAGTTCACGGCCTCGCTGAGGATCCCGCCAACAGCGCCATCCTGCTGGCCGGCCTCGGGGCCAACGGAGACGCAGCCGCGACGACTTCGGGGCAAACCGTCTGGCCCCAGGTACTCGACGGCTACGGGAGCTACGTCGCCATCGATCCCTCCAATTCGCGAAACTGGTATGCGCAAAGCGCCTCCGGAGTCGCCATCGATCTCTGCTCGAACGGCTCCAGCTGCGCTCCCGCCAGCTTTGGCGCGCCGGTCATCGGTTACGCCCAGGTCGGGTCCGACGCCTATGCCTTTTCCGAACCGGCCCCATTTCTCCTCGACCCGCAAAGCAACGCCAACCTGATTCTCGGCACCTGCCACGTCTGGCGCGGTCCCGCCGACGGCGACTCCTGGTCCGACGCCAATCTGCTGGGCGATCTCTACCCCGGCGAAGGCCCGGAGTGCGACGGCAACGCCCAGATCCAATCTCTGGCCGCATCTGGAACCGTCTCCACTCCGACCGGAAATACCAAATATCTCTATGCTGGTATGGCGGGAACCGGCTTCCAGGATCCCCAGGCCTACGCCGGGCATCTCTTTTCCGCTGCGCTGAGCGACGCGGCCCCCATTCCGTCAAGTTGGACCGACCTCTGGCTCTCGCCCGTCGTCAATGAGCCGAACGGTTTCAACCCTCAGGACTTCTCCATTTCCAGCGTCACCGTCGATCCTCACGACGCCACCGGACAAACCCTCTACGTTACCATCGAAGGCTTCAGCACCTTCCCGACTCCCACCGGAACCGTCTATGCCTCCACCAACCGCGGCGCCAGCTGGACCAACATCACCAGCAACCTGCCCGAAGCGCCCGCCAACAGCATCGCCATCGACCCCAATGACGCGAACACCGTCTACCTCGCGCTCGATACCGGCGTCTACATCACCACCGCAGTCACAACTTGCTCTACCGAGAACTGCTGGAGCATCTACGGTACCGGGCTGCCCAACTCACCCGCCGTCCAGCTCGAGGCCTTCAGCAGCGGCGGCCAGTCGCTCCTTCGCGCAGCAACCTATGGCCGCGGGATCTGGCAGATTCCGTTGATCACTGCGGCGGCCACCGTCACTACTACGACAGTCTCACTCACCTCGCTGACCTTCCCCGCTCAACAGGTGCAGACCGTCAGCTCCGCGCAATCCGTCACCCTCACCAACACTGGAACGATCGCTATGCTTGTCAGGCAAGTCTCTGTCGGCGGCGACTTCGCCGCGGTGAACAACTGTGGCGCGCCTGTCGCTGTGGGCGCAAGCTGCACGGTCGATGTAACCTTCACCCCGACGGCCACCGGAACTCGCTCGGCAACCTTGACCATCTATCTCAATGTTGCGGGCGGACAGGTCGCCCTCCCGCTCACTGGAACCGGCATACCCGGCGGGGCGATCGTCCTGTTGCCGGCCTCCATGAACTTCGGATCCAGCCAGATCGGTGTAACCGCCACGCCGCCGCAAAACGTGACCATCTCCAACACGGGCGGCGTCGCCGTGAATCTGCAAGTCCCGGCCGCGACCGGCGACTTTTCGATCGTCGCAAACACCTGCGCCGCCAGCCTCGCGCCGAACTTTGGCTGCACCGTGGCGCTGGCTTTCACCCCCACGACCTCCGGCCAACGCTACGGAATCTTCTCCATCACCGACGATACCGGCACGCAGACCGCAACCCTCACCGGCATCGGACTTGCTCCAGCGACCGATACCGTCAGCCCCAACGCGCTGTCTTTTCCGGCCCAGGTTGTCGGCATCGCGGGCGCAGGCCAGGCCGTCACGCTCACCAATTCGGGTGATTCCCCGCTCACCTCGATCTCCGTCTCGATTCAGGGCGATTTCCAGGCGGTGAACTCCTGCGGCAACTCCCTCGTCGACCACGCAAACTGCTCCATCACCGTGATTTACGTGCCAACCAAGGTCGGTCCCGAGATCGGTGCCGTCAGCATCGACGATATGTACGGCCGCCCCCAGACGGTCGCCTTGACCGGCTCCGGATTGGCTCCGGCAGGCATTTCGGCGCTTCCGACGGCGATCAACTTCGGTCCTTGGGGTCTTTCCAGCGCCAGTCCAACTCAGGCGGTGACGATCACCAACAGCGGAGGAGTCGCCCTCGGCGCATTTACCCTCGGCACAACCGGCGACTTTGCCACGACCTCCGCCACGACCTGTCCGCTCAACCCCTCCACCAACACACTCGCCGCAGGCGCAAGCTGCACGGTCCAGGTCGCCTTTTCGCCAACCCAGCCCGGCCCCCGCACCGGTACGTTGACCATCGCCAGTTCCTCCCCAACGCCGCCCTTCCAGATTGCGCTCAGCGGCAACGGCTTTTCCTATACCTTTGCCGCCCAGGGCGCATCCAGCATCACCATCGCCAGCGGACAAACCGCCACCTACATGCTGCAGCTCACTCCGGCCACCGGCTCGACCGGGCCGGTGGCGTTCAGCTGTGGCGGCTCGCCGAAAGACTCGACCTGCACCGTCAACCCGACATCGGTCCAACTCACCAGCGGAGTCACCTCCTCGGTCACCGTAACAATCACGACCATCGCTGCTGCCAAAATCAACAGAGAACCAAGGCTCGGTGGGCCGTCGTTTTTCGTCGCCGGATGCTTGCCCTTCGGATTCCTGCTTCTCACTCGACCAATTCGCCGCAGAAGACTGCCGGTCGCCGCCTTGCTCCTCCTTGTCCTCGTCTCGCTCGGTTGCGGAGTCACGACCACTGCCGGCTCATCAGGGTCCACCCCAACCACCAGCACCGGCACAACGTCGGCCACGTACTCCCCGGTGATTACCGCCACTGGTCCGGGTGTGACCCAAAGCGTCACGCTGACTCTCATCGTCGACTAGCTTGAAGCGGTACGCGGTACGCAAAGCGCATCGCGCCCCAGCTTTACATCCCGAGTCATCGATGCAACCCTAGAAATAGTGCCGCCGTCAGCAACAAAACCATCCCGCCGACCCTGCTCAACGATCGTGGTCATTATGGTGTTGGCGATGGTTTTCGGTGAGATCGCGCCTGCCGCCCAGAGCTCGCGACCCGTTAAGACTATCGTCATTCACGCGCGAAAATATGCGTTCGTACCCAACACAATTACCTTGAAAAAAGATGAGACGGTGAAGCTCATCCTGATCTCTGACGATGTTCGCCATGGCTTGGCTGTGCGCGGGGTCGGCATCCGGACCCAAATTACGCCGGGTCATCCGACCGAGGTGATCGTGACCCCGACGGTGGTAGGAGATTTTCATGGAGCATGCTTGTACTACTGCGGTAGCGGTCACCGCGACATGGAGTTCATGGTTCACGTGGTCGAGTAATGTTCCGCAATTTGTCGATGCAGTTTTGATTCGCTCCTCGAAAGCTCTACACTCTAGGTGCAGGTTTGTAGACTAGAGACGTTCCGTACGGCGTAAGGAGAGGTTGCCCAGGGAGGGCTCTGCGCGCGATTTCACGCGTTAGTTCGCCCGTTGACGACGGTATGCCAAATCGATTCAAGTTTCTGACATTTTCTGTTCTCTTTGCCCTTTCGGTCTTTTCTCTCGCGCAAACCTACCCAGAGAGTCAGGGCACAGACTCCCAGCAAGGTATTGACTGCACCGATCCTGCAAACGCAGCCAGTACGGCCTGTCAATCCTCAAACGGCCAAACCGGCCAGCAGTCCCAATACCCCAGCAGCCAGCAAAATGGAACGGGCGGCGCTACACAACCCAGCAGGCCCACGCTCAATAACGGGCCGCAGAATGGGCCCACCTATCTCGACAACGCAGGAAATCCCCGCACCCAGGGTTCTTCCACGATGTTGCCCATTCCCCCCGAGCTTTTGACCGACTTCCAGAAAATGCTGGCGTCGACCTCCGGTCAGGTTCTCCCGATATTCGGCCAGGACTTATTTCGCGGCGTCCCGTCCACCTTTGCGCCCGTTGACCAGGTTCCCGTGACCCCCGATTACGTGGTTGGGCCTGGCGATGAGGTCCGTATCCGCGTGTGGGGCCAGGTAAACTTCAACGCCGACGTCAAGGTCGATCGCTCCGGCGACATTTATCTGCCGCAGGTTGGTCGCATCCATGTCACAGGCACAGCATTTTCCGACCTGAGCCAACAGATTCGCACCCAAATCTCCCGCGTCTACCGGAACTTCGACCTCACCGTCGACCTTGGGCAGTTGCGTTCGATTCAGATCTTCGTCGTCGGCCAGGCACGCCGGCCGGGCGCTTATACCGTCAGCTCGCTCAGCACACTGGTCAACGCCATCTTTGCCTCTGGAGGCCCTTCGATCCAGGGAAGCATGCGCCAGATTCAGCTCAAACGCGAAGGCAAAGTGATTACGACCTTCGACTTTTACGATCTGCTCCTTAGAGGAGACAAGTCGAAGGATGCGCGGCTGCTTCCCGGTGACGTCATCTTCATTCCGGCGGTCGGTCCGCAGGTCGCGCTCACCGGCAGTGTCCGCAAGCCCGCGATCTACGAGTTGAGTCCCGGAACCGGCACGAACTCCGGCGGTCAACCCTTCAACACGGTTCAGCAATTGATCGATGACGCCGGGGGACTCTCCACGATCGCCGCAGGCTCGCGAATGTCTATCGACCGCATCGACGAACATCGCGACCGCGAGACCGTCGAGGTCGCACTCGACCCCGCCGGACTGGCAACCGTCCTTCGCGACGGCGATGTCGTTCGGGTTCTCTCTATAGTTCCCGGATTCCAGAAGACCGTCACGCTGCGCGGCAATCTCGCCAACCCCGGGCGCTTTGCCTGGCATGAGGGCATGAAGCTCAGCGATCTGATTCCCGACCGTCCGTCGCTGATCACCCGCAACTACTGGTGGCGCCGTGCTCAGCTGGGAATGCCCGGACCCGAGTTTGAGCCTCTCAGCGGCCGTGGAACGCTCTATCAACCGACCGCACCGGGCTATCTCCCGAAACAGCTCCCGCCGCCACCGTTATTTGCCCCCAACCAATCGGGGTCCACGCAATACGGCGGAACGAATCCTCAGAACCAGTCTGCCGTGGGCGGCGCAAGCCAGCGAAGCAACGTTCAACTGCCCTATTCCCCTGACATGGTCCCAGGCTGGCAAGATCAGCCTCCTCCGGCCAACGTGCAATCGATACCCCTCAACTCTGACAATTCGACGGCCGCTCCCAACCCAACCGCCCAGCCCGACTCTCAGCGCCCCAACGCCGCGCAGTCTGAGTCCGGTGGCACGCTGGCGGGACAACAAAGCGAGGTCATTACCCAAAACATTGCGACTGCCGGTCCTAAGGTCGGCGTGACCATGTCCGCTCCGGAGATCGATTGGGACTACGCGGTCATCGAGCGTCTCGACCCAAATACTCTGAAGACTTCGCTGTTGTCATTCAATCTTGGCAAGCTGATCATTGATCACGATCCCAGCCAGGATCTGGTTCTGCAACCCGGTGACGTGGTCACAATCTTTTCGCAGGCCGACATTCGCGTTCCGCTGAACGACCAGACCAAATTCGTCCGTCTCGATGGGGAGATCGTCAGCGCCGGGGTGTACAGCGTCGGACCCGGCGAGACCCTGCGCGACGTCGTGCAGCGCGCTGGCGGAATGACGCCCAATGCTTACCTCTTCGGTTCCGAATTCACTCGCGAATCCACACGCGTCTTCCAGCAGCAAAGGCTGGACGAATACGTGCAAACGCTGGAGTTACAAATCCAGCGCGGGACTCTCAATCAAGCGGCCTCGGCGGTTTCGGCACAGGACACCGCGGCGGTCAACGCCGCCAGCATCAACCAGCAAGGACTGCTCGCCAAGCTCCATCAGCTAAGGGCCACCGGCAGGATCGTCCTCGAAGTCCAGCCCGACAGCGTCGGACTCGCCAGCATTCCCGATATCCAGCTCCAGGATGACGACCACTTCACCGTTCCCTCGGAACCCGCCACCGTGAATGTCGTGGGCGCGGTTTATGACCAGAGCTCATTCCTCTACAAGGCTCCCCGGCGGTTAGGCGACTATTTGCAACTGGCCGGTGGCCCCAATCGAAACGCCGACAAGAACCATATGTTCATCATTCGCGCCGACGGGTCCGTGTATAGCCGCGATCGAGCGAATGGTCTCTGGGGTAACAATTTTGTGGCTACCCGAATGAACCCCGGCGACACCATCGTCGTGCCCGAGAAGGTCTTGGGTACTTCTGTCCTTCGCAACTTCATCAATTGGTCGCAGGTCTTCTCGCAGCTGGCGCTCGGTGTCGCGGCCATTGCAGTGCTGCACAACAACTAGGGGAATTTCACCGCCTCGCTCACAACCGAAGGCATACAAATGTCTAAGCAGCCAGGTTTCGCTTAGTAGAGATTCAGTGTCCGAGGGGGTTGTTCGGTTGGGGCATCTCGGTGTCCCGAAACCGAATCTGTACAAGAAGGTATCGAGCGATTAACACTGATCAGGACTTTCATTATGCGGAAGGAATCACGCAACTTCTAGCAAACAATTGGGTCTTTCAGGGCAGTATCGGTGTGGGCTAATCGTCAATATGTGACAAATTATCTACGAATTAGGTTGATTTGGTCATTGCCCGGATGATAGTTCTGGGTATAGTTCAAATAATACCGAAGCTCCGGGGAGAATTTACCTATTGGAACGAGCGGTCTCCCGAGAACGGGAAACCAGTTGGGTCCCAACTAGAACGATAGCAACCGTTGAATTTTTTCATAGGTAAGGCGGTCGATTTAAACAATGATTGGACGGAGTGGCGTAGAGTAATGGCTGCTTCCGGACAACTTCTCGGGGGAACAATTTGGCTTCGTCAATCCTCTTTTCAAATACCGGTGGACGTGTCGTCACGATTCCTTCCGAATCGAGTGCCGGTTTTAATTCCCTTAGATCAAAGACAATCGACCCCGAACTGCTGGAATTTGAGCAGGAGGTCGATGTTTCCTCTGAAGATGCTGCAAAAAACCGGTTGATGTTTTCCGCTGGTTCGTTTGCTGCATACAACGCAACTTCCGAGGCTCTCGATCTTTCGCATACCTGGCCTGATCTGGATCTGCTGCCGACGCTCGGCCGCAAGTACGAATTGGGTAAACGGGTCTTCGACGTCGTCCTGGCGATCGCCATTTTTCCCATCATCGCGCTGATGATCTCGGTGATCGGCGCACTCATTGCCCTGACGTCAAACGGTCCGATTTTCTTCCGTCAACTCCGGATTGGTCAGCACGGCCGTGATTTCTGGATTTGGAAGTTTCGCACCATGCATCCTCGCGCTGACTGGATCTTGGCCGAGCACCTCAAGCGGAATCCAGCCGCCCGCGAAGAATGGAACCAGACCCACAAATTGCGCTTCGACCCCCGCATCACCCGGCTTGGTCGAGTGCTGCGCAAGACAAGTTTGGATGAGCTGCCCCAGATATTCAACGTCCTCGCCGGCAATATGAGCTTCGTCGGCCCCCGCCCGATCGTCTATGAGGAAGCGATCAAATATGCGGAACGCTTCCCCTATTACCTGGCTGCCGTTCCTGGGATCACCGGGCTCTGGCAGGTCTCAGGACGCTGTAATGTCTCCTACGAGGCGCGCACGCTCCTCGACGAGACCTATGTCTCCAAGTGGAGCATGATGCGGGACGTCTGGATCTTGATGAAGACTCCGCGCGAGGTCTTCAAGCGCAACGGCGCGTACTGATTCCAGCCGCTATACTGGAACTGTAAACGTTGACCAATGACCCAGACTGAACGAGTAACCGTCGGTGATCTTCGCCGTGTCGCCGAGCTTGCCAACCTGGAACTCACCGCGGCCGAAGAAGTGTCGATGCTGCGCGATCTTAACTCGATCCTCGATCACGTCGCGCAACTCAACGAGCTCGACACCTCTTCCATTCCCGCCATGGCTCAGGTCAGCGAGATATTGGCCGGAACCGCGCTCACATCCCCGTCAATCCGCGAGGACGAAGAGCGGCCCTGTCTCGACCGCGCGCTGGTGATGGCCGGCGCTCCCGACTCCGACGGCGTCTACTTTCGCGTGCCCAAAGTGATCGAGCGCTAATATGTCTGCTGAAATTACAAAAAAATCCGTACCAGCCGTCGCTTCGACGATCGATTCCGTCCGCAACTCGATCCAGAGTGGACTGACTTCAGCGGCCAGTCTCGCCGAAAACTACTTTTCTCGGATTGAAGCCGATGACCCGCTCATCCACGCCTGGCTCGCCCTGGATCGCGACTACGCCCTTGCCCAGGCTGCCAACATCGACCAGCTTGCCGCTAACGGAGCGCCGTTGCCCGCTCTGGCCGGCGTCCCATTCGGCATCAAAGACGTGCTCTCCGTCCAGGGCTTTCCCGCGACCGCAGGGTCAAAGATCCTCGCCGGGTACCGCCCCCCGTACAACGCGACCGTCATCGAACGCCTCAACGCCGCCGGCGCCGTCCTTCTCGGCAAGCTCAACTGCGATGAATTCGCCATGGGGTCCTCCAACGAGAACTCCGCCTATGGCCCGGTCCACAATCCGCGCGCGCTCGATCGCGTTCCCGGGGGCTCCAGCGGAGGCTCCGCCGCAGCCGTCGCCGCAGGCATGGCCGTCGCGACCCTCGGCACCGACACCGGCGGCTCCATCCGCCAGCCCGCCTCGTTTTGCGGAGTCGTCGGCGTTCTGCCCACCTACGGCCGCGTCTCCCGCTCCGGTCTCATCGCCTTCGCCTCGTCCCTCGACCGCATCGGCCCGCTCACCAACACCGTCGCCGACGCGGCCACGGTTCTCTCGGTCATCGCTGGATACGATCCCCTCGACGCCACGTCGTCCCCTGAACCCGTCCCCGATTACGCCGCCGAGCTCGCCAAACCCGTCAGAGGTCTCAAGATCGGTGTTCCCGCCGAATACTTCGCCGAAGGCCTCGATCCCGAGGTCCGCGCCGCCGTCGAAGCCGCCATCGAGAAGCTTCGCGCCGACGGAGCCGAGATTCGCCCCATCTCGCTCCCGCATACTCGATACGCCGTGCCCGCCTACTACGTGCTCGCGACCGCCGAGGCAAGCTCCAACCTCGCCCGCTTCGACGGAGTCCGCTATGGCTATCGCGCCCCCGACGCCAACACCCTCTCCGCCATGTACCGAAAATCCCGCGACGGAGGCTTCGGCGCAGAGGTCAAGCGGCGCATTCTCTTGGGAACCTACGCCTTAAGCGCGGGCTACTACGATGCCTATTACAAAAAGGCCCAGCAGGTCAGGACGCTCCTCACCCGGGACTTCATCGAGGCCTTCAGCCAGGTCGACGCCATCGTCACACCCGTCGCCCCAACACCCGCCTTCAAAATCGGCGAAAAAACCGACGATCCCATAGCCATGTACCTGGCGGACATCTACACCGTAACGGCCAGCCTCGCCGGGATCTGCGGAATCTCAGTGCCCTGCGGAAACTCTAGCGAAGGCCTGCCCATCGGGGTCCAAATCCTGGGCAAACACTTCGCCGAAGGAACCGTCTTCTGCGTCGCCGCCGCCGTCGAAAGAGCATCGAGCTAAACAGCCGCTCTAGATTTAATTATTTTTCTGATTCGCTCAGCAACGGCTCTCGAGGGAAATCCGCCGGTAAGCTCTCGCCGCAATAGTGCTTAATTTCCATCAGCAGGCGAGCCCTATCAGGCAACTGCCGGCTATGAATGATCTTCGTTCCGTCCGCGGCAGCGATCGTCACCGTGCGGCTCTTCTCTCCAGTATTGATCTCGACGATGTCCCCCCAGCGAATTCGCTTGTTCTTCCAAAGCCAGGAAATCTGTTCTAGACCACCATCTGTGATGTGAATTGCGGACGGAAACGGAAAGGCAATCATCACTGCAAGCCCTGCAAAAGTGATCGCAATGTCGAGATTCAACCAACCTGCGTTGATGTGCATTAGCCGTCTGACGATCGCGTAGATCAGATAAGCCACCACCAGAGCCCACGCCCAGTAAGAGCGCCTGTTCGGAGTGAATTCGATACCTCCGTCCAGTAATGACTTGGCCTTCCTTTGTCTGTCTGCACTGCCCGAAAAAGACCAGAACACTGCGATGGCCACGATCCAGGTCGCCAACTCTCGAACAATCCGGAAGAAGTGCGGGTCGATCATCACACGATAGTATGCGGCAGTCTGCAACCACATAGGCGGTTCGCCTACGCCTTCTCCGCCGCGCTCGCACTCAAAGTGAACGTCACCTTCTGCTCACCCAGCCGCGGATGCTTCGCCGTCAACACCACCGTCCCCGCCTCCTGCTTCGCCCGAACCCAAATCGCACCCGTCCCGCCGACCAAACCAAACGGATTATCCCCAATCAACTCCGCCGGTCCCTCCAACGTCAGCGTAATCGGATCCCCCGCATAAGGCCGAATATTGTCGAACTCATCCATCACCCGTAACACCACCCGCGTCGTATCTGCCCCATCCGCAACCAGCGCCGTATCGTCCGGCAACAGCACAAACTTCTGGTCCAGCCCGCGCCCCGAAAACTTCCGCGAGATCACAAGTTTCCCGCCAATATAACCATCAATGCGCAGATCACCCCAAAGCGCCGACAAATCGCACGCCGCATTCAAATCCGGCGAAAAGGGCGGATACTTCAGGTATTTGAAAGTCTCCCGGTCCGGCTTCGCATCCACGATCAGCTTGTCCTTCAAATAAAACTTCAGGTTGTCGCAGTTCGACGAGACCAGCGCCTTGGTAAAGGTGATTGACTCATCGTTGCGCGCCCAGTGGAACGACGGCTCCAACACAACCTCCTCCTCCGGCTCGCACTGCGACTTATAAAACCCTCCCGCCCCCTTCCGCTCGCGAAAGAAATCCGTCACGCCGTGGTAGCACATCCGGTCGCCCGAACCGAAGTCGCCATGCGTGTTGTAGTCAAAGAAGCACCACCCGATCCCGCCCGCATATTGCGGATTCGAAGCCAGCTGATCATGGATCCGTGCATGACGAATCGTATGCTCCGTCAGCCGCTCCATCGCATCGGTCGTCTTTGTCGGAAAGGTATGCCCCACAAACTCCGTATTCAAATAAGCATCATGATTCGGCGGCTTCAGCGGCCAGCCGAAATCATTCATCGTGAACACATCTTCCAGAAACTCTGAGTTGTAAAGATAGCGAATGCCGCAAGTCGGCCGGCTCGGATCCAGCTTGTGCGCCATCGCATTCGTCCGCACATAAAAGTCATGATCGTCCTGCGACTCGTTGATCCGCACGCCCCACGTAATGATCGACGGATGGTTCCAGTCCCGCCGGATCATCCGGCTCACGTTGTCGACCGAAATGTCCTGCCACGGCACCGGCCCAATATGCTGCCAGCCCGGAATCTCCTCGAGCACCAGCAATCCAATCTCATCGCACTCATCCAGAAAATGCCGCGACTGCGGATAATGCGAGGTCCGCACAATATTGCAGCGCAGCGTCTCCCGCAGGATCTTCGCGTCCTGCTTCTGCGGCCGCGCCGGCATCGCCTGTCCCACATAAGGGAAGGTCTGGTGCCGATCAAGTCCGCGCAGCTTGACGACTTTGCCGTTAAGCTTGAAACCCTCTTTGGTGAACACCGCCTCGCGAAAACCAAACCGCCGCGTGTCTTGGTCCAGCGTGACCTTGCCTTCCTGAAGCGTCACCCGCGCATAGTAAAGGTTGGGACTCTTGATGTCCCAAAGCTTGATCGGCCCAAGCTTTTCAAGCGTGACCGTATGTTCCATCGGCTCCGTAGCAGCAGCAACGCCAGCCGGAATCTTCGCCGTCCCCGACGCAATCACCTTCTCGCCATCCAGCAGCTCGACCAGCAGCGTCATCGCCTGCCCGCCCTCACCGTGCTGGATATAGGTATGCACATCCACCGTCGGCGCGGCGCTCAGCACATCCTTCGGCTGCGCAAAGACATTTTCAATAAACGTCTGCGGCACAATCCGCAGCGCGACCTCGCGATAGATGCCGCCAAAGGTCAGGTAATCGATCTGATATCCAAACGGAGGAATGTCCGCCCGCTCAGTCGAGTCCACATCCACTGCCAGCAGATTCTCGCCATCGAAGTCGACATACTTCGTCAGCTCAAACGAGAACGGCGTGTACCCACCCCGGTACTCGCCCAGCTTCGTCCCATTGATCCACACCGTCGACGCCGTCATCACGCCCTCAAAGTCGACGAAGACCCGCTTGCCCTTCGCCTCCGCCGGCAGCTTGAATTTGCGCCGGTAGAGCGAGATGAACTCATAAGACTTCTCATCGAAGCTGTGCCACGGCAGCACGATGTTCGTATGCGGTACCACCACCAGGTCAAAGCTCGAATCGTCGAAGTCCTTCCCATGCGCGGCATCGGTAGCCGTCGCCGCCGTCGGGCGGCTAAAGCGCCAGTTGCGGTTGATCGGCAAAATCATTCGTCCCGCCGCCGCTGCCGAACCAGAAGGCGCTTGCACCTCGCCAAACCCAGCCGGAGCCAGCGCGCTCGCCGCCGCCGCACTGCCAGTCTTCAAAAAATCCCGACGATCCATAACGTGTCCTCTTACCTTTCGCGTCCCGCTGTAAACGTTTGCAGCAACAATCAGTAAGAGTAAATGATTCCCTCGGAGTTGAGCCATTCGGACCAATCGACTTGGTCTCGATCAGTCTGGTGAACATTCAAGCTGTCCGTTGTCTTAAGCAGGGCTCGCCCCCGCTGGGTAAATTGGATAGGTAAATTGGATTTGAGGTGTCCCATGTCCCAACCCAACAGCGGCATCGGCAATGTCACCGCGAATACAGAGCTCCTCGAAATGGCAATGGCCTATTCGCGCAGCCGCGTGCTTTGCGCAGCCGCACGTCTCGGCATCGCCGATGCGCTCGGAGACGAGGTGCGCAGCGTCGCCTTCCTCGCCGAAAAGTGCCAGGCAGATGCCAACGCGCTGTACCGCCTGCTTCGCGCTCTCGCCGGCATCGGCGTGACCGAGGAGACGACGCCCGAACACTTTCGCCTGACTCCATTCGGCAAACCGCTGCAGAAGGATGCGCCCCAGTCCGTCTGGCCGTCCGTCGTCTTCTGGGCGGACCTGCTCGCCGACGAGTGGTCCCTGCTGACCGATTGCATTCGAACCGGCAAGCCGGTCCGTGAAGTCCGCGCTCCAGAACTACCTTCCCGGTGGTCGCAGGATCCCGAAGCCAATTCTTCCATTTTTCGCGCGGTGATGGGTACGGCTCCGGCCGAGGATTACGCGCCCATCGCGGAAGCATGGGATTTTTCCCACGCGAAGGTGGTCGCCGATCTCGGCGGCGGCGGTGGGTCGTTCATTCTTGCAGTGCTCAGACTCAATCCGCATCTGCGAGGCATGCTTGTGGACCTTGAACCAAGCATTGATGCAGCCAAACCTCGCTTCGCGGCGGAAGATCCTTCCTCCCGATGCGAACTCATGGCCGCAGATCTCACGCAATCAGTCCCGGCCGGCGCCGATGTCTACATGATTAAACATGTCCTCCACGGGCGTCAGGACGACGTCGCAATCACGATTCTCAAAAACTGCCGAGCAGATATCCCGCAGAACGGCAGTCTGCTGATCGTGGAATTCATCCTGCCTCCGCTTGTCTCCCACGCCGATCCACAACTCGAAGGCCACCTGATGAGCGACATCAACATGCTTGCCGTCACCGGCGGCAAAGAGCGAAGCGAACGCGAATGGACAAAGCTTCTCGAAGCAGCGGGCTTCACGCTGAGCAAGGTATACCCGGTCGGAGGCGACAATCTGATGGTTCGAAACGTCGGAATAGTCGAAGCAAAGCCCGCTTAGAACCCTCAGATACCCGCATACCACGAATAGCCAAAATCCGGCTCGGCCGAGCCAAGGCCTTTGCCGAAGCCCTTCACCGAATCGGTGACCGTCAATCGCGTGACATACTTCAGGCTCTTGTAGCCAAGCTGCCGAGGCACCCGCAGGCGCAGCGGTCCGCCAAACGCCACCGGAAGATCGCCGTCGTTCATCCCCCACGTCAAAAGCGTCTGCGGGTGCAGCGCATCGGCCATATCGATGCTCTCCCACCAGTCGCTGTCCGTGGTGAAGTAGACGACATACCGCGCCTGCGGTAACGTCCCTACCGCGTGCAGCACCTCAAACAGCGGCGTTCCAATCCACTCCGCGACATACGACCAGCCCTCCTCGCACGCGACCTCGGTAATCTGGCTGCGCACCGGAAAGCTCTTCAGATCGCCCAGCGAAAACGACGCCGGATGCGCAACCAAGCCATCCACCGCCAGCCCCCAATTCGAAAATCCCTTCGCCTGACGCTCCTTGAAGACATCGGTAGGAGGCGCGGTCGAGTTGGCGAAAGGCGATTTCGAAATCATGCTGCGCGGGAACTCCACGGCCAGCGAGTGCGTCGTCAAAATCCGCTGCGCGGCATAAGTAAGCGTCTCGCCCGGCCCATAAAATCCACCGCAATCCGGTGGAATCAGCCCGTACCGCCGCGCCAGCCGATCGGCCACTGCCAGACTCGCGACTCCGGCAGTAGCCGCCAGCCCACCAGTCAGAAGTTTGCGTCGCGAAATCGCCTTCATGCGCCCTCGCCAATCTCGACCGTGTGAGAGACCTGCACCGTGTGAGAGACCTGCACCGCGGGAGAGACCTGCGCCGTCGCGGAGCCGACGGCAGGTGACTCTATCGGTGCGACAACGCCACCGGTGATCATCGCTCGCACCCGGCTCCAGAACCCAGCCATCACCACCATCGTCACATGAACCACGACAAACAGCACCAGAGCCCCGGTGAGGAAGAAGTGCAGCGTACGCGCGGTTTGCCGTCCGCCCAAGACCGTCACCGCGGCCGGCACCGCCGAAGTAAAAGCCGGAGACATCGCCAGGCCCGTCCAGATCATCATCGGAAACAAAACGAAGATCACGGTCAGGTAGGCCGTCCGCTGCATCACGTTATAGGAGTGGGCCTCCGCGTCATCCGGCGGCGCGCGCCGAAGATACTTCGCTATTACATCCCAATAGGCCCGCCACCTTCGATCGGCCGGCGCAGGCAACAAGTTCTCTCGAAGATGCCCGCTCCACATGATGAATATCCCATAGACCAGCCCCGCAAGCACCACCAGCCACGCCGCCTGAAAATGCATAGACCGGCTCCAGCCATTCTGGTCTTCGGCCACAAAACCATAGCTCGTCGGAGCTGTGTGCCTCGATGCCGGGATCGGCAGCGTGAACAGCGGACGAACCATCACATTGCCCGTCTCACCCCAATAGAACCGCGGGTGAGAGACCACGATTTCGCAGCCGCTAATCAGCAACGCAAAAAAGGAGACGACCGTGAGCCAGTGCGTCACCCGCACAACCGCGGCATGACGCAGAGTCTTCCCATCCGCAACTAAGCCACTCGCCGACACACGCGAAGAATAGCACGACACAACTCAGTGGAAGCGTATTACCCTCTGACGGTCGCTTTACCCACTTTGGATGTATACATAGCTAATGACCTTCCTGCGTCACGTCCTAACGCTCCCTCACATCCGCAAATCCAGTCAGTATCCAAAGGCCAGATGGGCGAATTGCTCATTTGGAGCGATTCAAGCGTCCCTGGTCCTGCTTCTCCTGTTGTTATCGCTGACGCAGCCATCGCGGGCCTTCGCGGCGGCGCCTGACCTGCAGACTGTGCTGACTGGCTCGCGCCAGCGCATTGAGAAGTTGGACTACCGCGCGACCGGGCGGCTCACGCAGGTGGGCGCCGACGGCAAGCGCACAAACTACAAGTTTGTCGGCAAGGCCCACTGGTTTCCTGACGGTCTGCGAATGCTCTTCGAGTTCTCGGGCGCTGGCTCAGATAAAACGAGCCTTCTGCTGCGAATGAGTGCGAACGGGCGCCTCACCATCGAGGCGATGAAGCCTGGCGAGAAGGCCGCGAGCGTGGTGCCGTTCGAACATTGGAACGACCCACTCCTCGGAACAAACTTCTCGTATGAAGACATGATTGAAAACTGGTTCTTCTGGAAGACTCAGGAGCTTCAGCCATCGACGAAGTACGGCACGCGCGACTGCTTCGTGCTCAAGAGCACGGCAGGCGCTCAGGACAAGACGTCCTACGATTCCGTGACATCGTGGATTGACAGCAGCATTATGTTCCCGGTACAGGTGGTGAAGACGCTCCATGGGACCGGACAGCAGAAGCAGTTCACCGCCTTTGGGCTGCGCCAGAACAGCGGCGCCTGGTCAGCGTCTCAAATGGAAGCGAAATTACCGGGCAAACCCGGCTCCTCGCTTCTGGTCATTGAAGCAGGCTCGCCAAAGGCAAATCTTTCGGCCAAGGACTTCGTTATCGGGCTGTCGAGCGCTCCAGCGCAATCGGCGAAATAAACTTAGCCTCAATGAGAGCCATCGATCGCGCCACGGCGGCTGCGAGTATCGAATCGTCGCTGGGATCCCGGTGATGGCTTAGTGTCAGGGGACGAACTGCTTCTCCGGCGCTGCCGGCGCTCCATATAAGCCGAGCGGCCACCAATTCCAGTCGCCGGCAAGTTGCAGCAGCGCAGGCCCGACAATCATCCTCACGACGGTAGCATCGATCAACACCGCCACCGCGAGCGTAAAGCCCAACATCTGGACGACAAGAAAGCCTCCAAGGGTGAATGCGGTGAAGACGGCAATCATGATTGCCGCAGCGCTCGTGATAAGCCCCGCCGTCCGCGCCAGGCCTTCGACCACTGCCGCTTTTTCCGATAGACCGGCCCGCCGCTCTTCAAGCACGCGGGCGACGAGGAAGACCTCATAGTCCATGCTCAATCCAAAGACGATGGCAAATGCGAGGATGGGCACGATCGGGAATACGTTGCCGGTTGGACCGTGGAGCCCAAAGACTCTGCTGCCGTGGCCTTCCTGAAAAACGAGAACCAACGCGCCGAAGGAAGCGCCCACCGAGAGCAGATTGAGCAGAATCGCCTTGATCGCAGCAAATAAAGAACGTAGCCCGATCAGCAGAGCCGCTAAGCTCCCCAATACGACGCCAAGGATCACCTTCGGCAACCGCTGTTTCACGACCGCATCATAATCCGCGTCGCGCGCAGGCACGCCGCCGACCCGCAATACGGCGCCCGGCACGCCGGTTATCGCCGCTACATCGGACGAGCGCACCTCTCGCACCCACCGTATCTGTTCGTTGGGCGTAAGGGCGGAGGTGGGCAGCAACTCGATCAACGTAGCCTGGCCATCGCTGCTCAGAAAGCTCTTGCGAATCCCCTCGGGTACCTGGTCGATAGCATCCGAAGTGTCAGACATTCCCGTCAGCGTCGGAAGAGACAAGACCTCGTCCGCCCTGGGATCGCTCTGGAAATGTTTCGTGAGGTTGCTGACGGCAAGCCAGCCGGCGGGCGAGAGCGGCGCCGACTGCGGCGGCAACTCCAGTACCACTCGAAGCGACTGCACAATCCCCGACCGCCCCATGCCTTGAAGCGTATGCAGCGCCTTCACCGACTCCGCCGCCTCTGGAAGCGAGTCATGGTCCGGAAGCCCGGGAGCGATTTTTCGCGCCTGAAATGCAAGGACAAGCAGCGGAATCCCGGCGATAAGCAGAGCTGCCCAGGGTCGGTGGGTCACGATGTTGCCCCAGCGCTCCCACCGCGCACTCGGCGCACATAGGCTCTCCCGCGTCTTGAATCGCTTCGCCGGCAGAGGCATTCTGGCGGAGTTGATACGATGCCCCACCAGACCAAGGATCCAGGGCAGAATGAACGTGCACAGCATCACGCTCAACACCGTCACCAGCAGGCCGGCGATCCCGATCGAGCGCAATTCGCTGATAGGCACCGTCAGCAGCGCCGAAAATCCAATGGCAACCGTCGTCGCCGAGATGATCAGCGTGTGCCCCGCTTGCCAGGCAGCAATATCGGCAGCGCAGCCAGGTGGGCATCCCTCGGCCAATGCCTCGCGAAAACGGCTCACCATCAGCAACGCATAGTCGATGCCCAAGCCGAGGCCGAGCATCGTCGCCAGGTTCTGCACCAGGATCGACAGATGCAGATGACTTGAGAGCAGCGCCGCCGCGCCCAGCGCCATCGAGATCGAGAGGATTCCCACTCCGAGCGGCAACAGCGCGGCGATAAGACTTCCAAAAGCCAGCAATAGCAGAAAGAGCGTTACCGGCATCGCCCGTTCTTCGGCATGCCTGACGTCATCCGCGCTGACCTTGCGAAGATCGAAGTTCAGCGGCGTCTCGCCGGTAATCTGTAGCTTGATATCGGGATACTGCGACCGAAGCTGACCCTCCATCCAGTCTGCTTTTGCCCTCAGCGCCGGGACCATCGCTTCGACGGTCTTCGCACTGCGCGCTTCCAGCCCAACGATGATCAACGCCCCGCCATTGTTCCCGGTAAACAGAGGGTCCGGCCAATCCACGCTCGAGATCGCGCCCGCCACTCCCGGCACGCTCTTTAACGAACTGGTCAGGAATCCCAACGCATCCGCGCCCTTCGCCGAATCCACATCCGGAACCCCGCTGATCACCAGAATCAACCGGTCGGCGTAGGGAGACTGGAATCGCTTCGCCAGTTCCCGGTCGACGTATTCGGATTCCGCGCCCTTGATGTGGACCGCTGTCTCCAGGCGGCGCTCTACATGGTAGGAAAAGGGCAGCAGCGCAAGCGCCATGACAAATCCCGACATCGCCAGCCAGAATCGCCGGCGATAGGCGCCACGGTCAGTCTTCAGGTTCGGTGTTTCCATTCAAGCTCCACGGTCTTTCCCGGGACGTCTAAGAGCAATCAACCAGCTTCACCGATCGAGCACAACCATAATATAGGGTCACGCCGGGATAATCCCCCGCATTGGCCTGTCAATTCAAACTTGACCACTACCCACTTCTGGCTTGGATGCTCGGGTAACTGGAATCCGAATACCTTGCAGCTCATATCTTGAAACCTTAGGTTCCGGAGAAGCGGCGCTCTCGCCTCCGCCGGGTCGAAGCGAGAGTGAAATGACAAAAGTATGACCATTATTTGACAGTCTTCTTCAGAGCGGGCGTTCACTATCAATAGAAAGACTATGATCTCTTCGGCGCCCCTGCAGTTCGACAGTCAGCGGAACAATCAGCCCGGCCAGAATCGGCTGAATTGGGAAATCACGCCCGTCCTGGTGTTGTTTCACGTCGGCGCAGTGGCCGCGCTCTTCTTCTTCTCCTGGCATAGGCTCTTCGTCGCGATCTTTTTGTTCTGGATCACGGGGGGACTGGGACTGGGCATATGCTTTCACCGGCTGCTCACCCATCGCTCGTTCGCGACACCCAAGTGGTTCGAGTACTTTCTCACGATCTGCGCCGTGACGGCTTTGGAAGGCGGGCCTCTCCTGTGGGTCGCCACGCATCGGAAGCATCACCAATTCGCGGACAAGGACGGTGATCCGCACTCCCCGCGCGATGGCAAGTGGTGGGCGCATGCGGGTTGGGTCTTCGTCGGCAACCAATTGCGCCAGGACGTTACAACACTGAAGCGCTACGTCCCCGATCTGGCCAGGGACAAGGTTCACGTCTGGCTCACCAAGTACCACCTCGTTCCAACGGCTGTCGTCGCGCTCGCGTTGTTCGCCATCGGCGGATTCCGGCTGGTACTCTGGGGCACTTTCCTGCGCACCGTCGTGGGGCTTCATGCGACATGGCTCGTCAACTCGGTGTCGCATATTTGGGGGTCGCGCCGCTTTAACACCCGGGATACATCGACCAACAATTGGTGGGTGGCGCTCATAAGTTTCGGAGACGGCTGGCACAACAACCATCACGCCTACCCGGTTTCAGCCCGGCACGGCCTGAGGTGGTACGAATTCGATTTGAATTGGTACACCATCTGGACCTTCAAGCAGCTCGGACTTGTCTCCCGCATCCACGACGCCCCGCTAACCGCCCGCACGAACGCCAAGCTGACTTAACCTGGATCTGGCGATCCGGAAAAACACCCGAACCCCGACCCAACACTAAAGTTCCAGCGAGAGAAAATGCACACGTCCCGCCCGGTCGCCGGCGACGATGATATTGCCCTCCACACACACGCAACACCTGACACCGGAATCGCAATCAAAAGTCGCGACGGCCGCGCCGGACTCCAGATCCCACACCTTGAGCGTGTGGTCGTCGGAAGCGGAGACCGCCAGCTGCCCGTCCAGCGTTACGGCCACTCCGTATACCCAATCGGCGTGGCCGGCGAGGGTGTGCAGATCGCGGCCCGTCTCCAGTTCCCATACCTTGAGCGTGTAGTCACTTGAAGCGGAGACCACACGGCGGCCGTCCGACGTCATCGCAATGCCCGCGATCGGAGAGGAGTGGCCAACAAGAGTGCGCAGCTCGCAGCCGGACTCTAGGTCCCAGAGCTTGAGGGTGCCGTCCGTAGAGGCGGAGACGGCCCACCGCCCATTCGGCGTCAGCTCCAAGGCACGAACCGGGCCCGAGTGGCCATCGAGAGTGTGGAGTTCGGCGCCGGTCTCTAGATCCCACACCTTGAGCGTTTGGTCGTTGGAAGCGGAGACCGCACGCTGCCCGTCCGGAGTCAGCACCACGCAATTGACCCTCCCGGAGTGGCCGTCAAGGGTGTGTAGTTCGCCGCCATTCTCGATGTTCCATACCTTGAGCGTGGCGTCCGCTGAAGCGGAGACGGCCCGCCGCCCGTCCGGCGTTACCGCCACTGCACATACCAAACTCGTATGGCCGACGAGAGTGCATAATTCGGCGCCGGTCTCCAGGTTCCACACCTTGAGCGTATTGTCGCCGGAAGCAGAGACCATGCGACGTCCATCCGGCATGACCACCACGGTATATACCAGACTCGTATGGGCGGCGAGGGTGCGTAATTCGCACCCTGTCTCCAGATCCCAGACCTTGAGCGTCTTGTCTTTGGAAGCGGAGATGGCCCGCCGTCCGTCCGGCATCACCGCCACGTCAGAGACCGAACTGGTGTGGCCGGCGAGGATGCGCACTTCGCTGGTCTCCACGAGATCCCAGAGCTTGAGCGTGCCATCTTTGGAAGCGGAGATAACCCTCCGTCCGTCGGGCGTTACCACGACACCATTGATCGAACCGGCAGGGGAAGCGAGAGTGCAAATCTCGCCACCACCCTCCAGGTTCCACAGTTTGAGCGTGTCGTCTTTGGAGGCGGAGATGGCGCTCCGCCCGTCCGACATTACCGCCACGCCATTGACCGCACCGGAATGGCCCACGAGAATATGTATTTCGCCGCCGGTCTCCAGGTTCCATAGTCTGAGCGTCCTGTCCGAGGAAGCCGAGACGGCGCTCCGCCCGTCGGGCGTCACCGCTACTCCATTGACCGTATAGGTATGTCCAGCCAGGGTGCGCAGTTCGCTGCCGGACTCCAGATCCCAGACCTTGAGCGTCTTGTCCGAAGAAGCCGAGACGGCGCGCTGCCCGTCCGATGTCACTGCCACGGCACGGACGGGACCGGAATGGCCAGCGAGGGTGCGCAATTCGCCGCCAGTCTCCAGATCCCAGAGCTTGAGCGTGCCGTCGATGGAAGCGGAGACGGCGCTCCGCCCATCGGGTGTTACCGCCACGCCATCAACAGGACCGGAGTGGCCGACGAGGGTGTGTAGGTCTTGCCCGGTCTCTGAATCCCAGACCTTGAGCGTCTTGTCGTCGGAACTGGAGACCACACGCCGCCCGTCGGGCGTTATCGCCACGCCATTGACCCAACCGGTGTGGCCGGCGAGGGTGCGCACGAGTCCCGTGCCCGGTGGGTCGAGGGCGGGCTTCAGCGGGTGAAGCCAAGGACGGCTGGCCGTCTCGGCCACCGAATTTGTGAATCGCCGAATGACCTCCCGATCTTCGTGCGGTAGCAGCCGGCCGACCATCTGAGAAGCAAACTGGGACGGGTCCTTAGCCAGGATGTGAGACGACAGCCGGAGCGCCCCTTGGATCAAAGCGGCTTCCCGTGACTTTAGTCGATCGAAGTCTCCAATCAACGCATTAATATCGGTCGCACGGAGTTTGGCCTGCAGCCATAATGGGTCCCAAAGGATTTTTTCAATCTCAGCCGTTCGCCCGGCCTGAGCCAGATGCCAGGTCAGCCAGCGCCAGGCATAGCTGTCCGGCAATCGCATCCGGTCCGGCCACGCGTCTACCAACCGGCCATGAAGTCCGGACACCTTGGATATCCCGGCTGCCAGCCAGCTCCGCATCACATCGTGGATTCGCATGGAACCGCGGCCGAGGTCGAGCTTAAGCAAGGAAAGCCGTGCTAATCTCTGCGCGGTCTTTTCCGATTCAAATCCGTCGAGGCCCCAAAGCGAAGCGGCTTCACTGAGCGGGATCGAAACGTCCTCCGGAAAGATAGACAGCTCCGCAAGCCGTACGCGATCTTCTGTGGGGAGCAGTTCAAGACTGCCTTCAAGGACGCTATCAATCGTGCGATGTCGCGGGTCGACAGCATCACCCTCCAGGGCCCGGGGACCCTTCTTGTCCAGGACCTGCGACAGCCACTGTACTGCATGCTCCACGGAATCGCCTTGTTCAATCCGCTCACGCATCATCGCGCTGCCGAGCTCGAGAGCGATCGGCCACTCGCCTAATCTGCGTGATACTTCGCGCGCCCGAATGGGGTCGAGACCCTGAACTCCCTTAGTGAGCAGCTCCAGTGATTCCGCTTCGCTCATTTCATAAACGTTGACATGCCGCGCCTTCGAGGCGATCTTTGCTTTGCGCGTCGTGATGAGCCTTGCGCACCCTTCGCCTCCACGCAGGAAGGATCGCAGGTTCGAGTCATCCCATACGTCGTCGATGACCAGTAGGCAGGTCCGTTCTTCCAGTTTTTGCCCGAGGTGAAACGCAGCATCTTCTTCGTTTGCGAATGTCGTCCTCTCGCCAGTGAGCGCCGCGTACACAGCAACTAAATTGTTCATCACATTGGGACTCTCACCCAGGGTCACCCAGAGGATGCCATCGTCGAAGTTCTGAATGATCTCTTCGTCGTGGCATAGTGCCGCCGCAAGAGTGGTCTTTCCAAACCCACCCGCTCCGGAAAGAGCCGTTGTAATCGCCACCGGCTCTTTGCGGTCCGGGCTGAGCAGGAGATCCTTTAGGCGCCCGAATTCATCTGGGCGGTCCGTGAAATTCTCGGGTAGATCGGGGGCCATGAAGGGCACGCGCGGCGTATCGCAACCCTTCCGCAGATGGGCGACAAAGCTGTCCCACTCCTTATCGATGTCAAAGAAATGAGCTTTGCTCATCCAGCGCGGCAGCTCGGAAAACTTCAACTTCGAGTCGGGCGCGCCCTTGACCGGGTAGACGCATACCCCCTGTTGCCGCGCGTGCCGCCACTCCTTGCGGACTGTCTCCGATTGCATCGACGACGGGGTCATGACCAGGACTAGGAATTCAACCGAATCGATTGCCGCTGTGAGCTGCTTCCACCAGCCCACCCCACCCTCAAGCAACCCACGGTCCTGCTTGACGACAATGTCCGGGGCCTTCTCGCGCAGCCGTTCCCTCAGCATCGCGGCGAAGTCCTCGCCGTCCTTCCGCGCATAAGACAGAAACACGCCACTGCGTTCCTTGCCGATCATCAGAGCTACTATACTTCGCTCTCCCTATCGGCACTCATCCTTTTCGCTCTCGCCTTCTCGGCAAGCCACCCGCGTGAAAGCGCACCAACGCGGCAAAACCCTCCGGCCGCTGTCAAGCCCCCAACCAAGCCCAAACTCCCCCAAAATATTCATTCCAAACGAAATAAAAAATCCCAAAAGCTGGCGTAGTGAAAGGGGTCAACTTGATATCCTATAAATAGGGCATAAGAAAAGAAAAAGCAGACTAACTCAAGGCGGCGAAAGCCGCCTTTCTCATTTCTGGCCCACTTACAGGAGGGAACAATGACTCCAGAATGCCGGCACATCAAGACCTCAGGCGGAAAATGCGGCTCACCTGCCCTGCGCGGCCAGCCCTACTGCTACTTCCATTCGCGCCTCCGCGAACGCGCCACCCAGCAGCCCAGCTTCCTTCCCTTCGCCTTCCAGAACCTCGAAGACCGCGGAGCCATCCAGCACGCCATCAGCGAAGTGGGCATGGCCGTCGCCGACCACCGCATCGACACCAAGCGTGCCGGCATCCTCCTCTACGCCCTCCAGATCGCCTCCCAAAACGCGAAAAACGCCGATCAGATCGTCTCCAGCGAATCCATCGCCGAGCTCACCCGCACCGAACAGGGCGAAGAACTCGCCCCCGAAGGCGCAACCTCCCATCCTCAGCAAGAGGAAAGCATCGCCGACATGCTGATGAGGGAAGTGAACCGGAAACGTGAAGAATGGATTCAACAACTTAGCCCGGATCAAGCTCCCCAACCCACTGAAAACAAGGATTTAACCAGGAAATCCTAGGGGGAGGGGGGTGGCTGCCCTTCACGCCGAGGCGCGCGCCGCCCGCTCCAACTCCAGCAGCCGCCGCTTGCGCTCCACTCCCCAGCGGTAGCCGGTCAGCTTCCCGTCGCTCCCCACCACCCGATGGCAAGTCGCGAACGAAGGTCGTCTTTCCAGCGCACTCTCCTGATCCCCAAACGAAACCGCACAAACCCCCGCCCCGGTCATCGCCACCAGCACCTTCCCCAAAGGCGAGTCAGCAATCCCATAGCTGATCTTCACCCCCTGAGCGTTCTTCCGAAATTCCGTCGGACTCATCCCCAAAACTCCGAAAGTCACGGTCGGCGTCGAACGCCGGAAGTCGCCGCATCCAAGAGAATTAACCTTGAATTTGTAATGACAGATTCTTTTACGTCATTCAAACTCAGGACTACCGATGCGTCTTACCCATTTCCTGATCGGACGACCGCTGGCAACATCCGAAGAGCGAGCCGAGCACATTGGCCCTTCGGCGGGAATTCCCATCTTCGGTCTGGACGCGCTCAGCTCTGCGGCCTACGGCCCGGAAGCAGCGCTGACGCTTCTGATCCCCCTCGGACTCGTCGGCGTCGACGTCATCATGCCCATCAGCGCGGCAATCATTGCGCTGTTGGTGATCGTCTACTTCTCCTATCGGCAGACGATTGAGGCCTATCCTCACGGCGGCGGCTCCTACACGGTGGCCAGCGAGAATCTCGGCCATCGCGCCGGACTCCTCGCAGCGGCCGCGCTCATGATCGACTATGTTCTGACCGCGGCCGTCGGCATCTCCGCCGGCGTGGGAGCGTTGATCTCCGCCGTGCCCTCGCTCCAGGCCCATACTCTCGCCTTGTGCCTGGGCATTCTCCTCGTGCTGACGCTGGTGAACATACGTGGAGTGCGCGATACTGGCTCCGCCTTCATCCTCCCTACATATCTCTTTGTGGGCTCGTTGCTCGTCGTCATTGTCGTCGGCAGCGTGCGGGTATTAATAAGCCACGGCCATCCGGCCCCGGTAGTCGCGCCTCCGCATCTTCCTGCTGCAACTGCGGCGATAAGTCTCTGGCTGGTCCTGAAGGTCTTCGCCAGCGGCTGCACCGCGATGACCGGCGTCGAGGCGGTGAGCAACGGAGTAATGGCCTTTCGCGAGCCGACTACGAAGAACGCGCAGAAGACGCTGACCATCATCATCGCCCTGCTTATTCTGCTACTGGCTGGGATCGCCTTTCTTTGCCACGCTTACGGTGTCGGCGCGACCGATCCAGAGGGCAGCGGGTATCAGAGCGTGCTGTCGCAATTGATCAGCGCCGTCATGGGCCGCGGAGTCTTCTATTACATCTCGATCGGCTCGATCCTGCTGGTGCTGTCGCTCTCGGCCAACACTGCCTTTGCCGACTTCCCTCGCCTTACCCGGTCGATCGCTCTGAATGACTATCTGCCCCACGTCTTCCTGATTCGCGGACGACGCCTGCTCTACTCCCATGGAATCTATGCCCTTGTCTTCCTGACCGGGTCACTGCTGGCGCTCTTTGGTGGCGTCACCGACCGCCTGATTCCGCTTTATGCGATCGGCGCTTTCATGGCTTTTACGCTCTCCCAGGCTGGAATGGTCGTCCACTGGTGGAAGCACAGGGGCGAAGGCTGGATCGTGCGGATACTGTTCAATGGGACCGGCGCTTTCGCAACTGGCGTGACGCTGCTGGTGGTGCTTGTCGCAAAATTTGTTGCCGGCGCATGGGTCACTGCGCTGCTCATTCCCATCTTGATCGCGATTATGGCTGCGGTAAAACGTCATTACATCCACGTCGACAAAGAGACACAGAAGGAAGGCCCGATTCAAGTCGGCCACATCTCCGAACCTATCGTGGTGATTCCCGTAGACCGCTGGAGCCGAATTACCGAGAAAGGCCTCCGCTTCGCGCTGATGCTCTCCAAGGAAGTTCGCGCCGTCCATGTCGATTGCGAGGAGGATCAAGAGAGCGTCTGCGACATGTGGGAGGCGAATATAGCCGCTCCGCTGCGGGCGGCGAACATGATCGTCCCTGAACTCGTGCTCTTACACTCGCCCTACCGGTTCGTCATTCAACCGGTCGTCGATTATGTGCTCGATGTCGAGCGGCAGAACGAAGACCGTCAGGTCGCGGTGCTGGTTCCGGAGCTCATTGTGCGGCGCTGGTATCAAAATCTGTTACATAATCAGCGCGCCAACGTACTCAAGCTTCTTCTGCTGATACGCGGCAACCAGCGCATCCTGGTGATCAATATTCCCTGGTATATGGGAGCGCGCACCGACGGGAACGTTCCGCAGAAAAATGCTGAAGACGAGTCGGAAGCCGCTACGGCTTCCTCTTAGAGCAGAAGTACGGTTGGTGTTATGTGCCGGAGAGTGTCCGGTACGATTTTTTTCTGCTCTAGCGCTGGAACCGCGAGGCGAGTTCCGGTGTCATCATCTGCCCCTGCCATTCGCGGACCTGCATCACCGCTTGGGCCAGATTCGTAACCACGCGGTCGGGCCGGCAGGTGCTGAGCCGTTCGCGGATGCGCTCGGCGTCCAGGGCCGGGTCCCACAATCCCACCAACATCCGATTGCGCGGTAGCCGCTGCCGCATCCTCTGGCACAGGGCGCGCGTCTCGGCAAACGCGAACGGAGGCAGCGAGGAGACGCAGATGACCGTCTCGTTTTCTTCCGCGAGCCGGGCGAGAATTTCGTCGGACAACGCGCTCGATGGGAGCTGCAAGGTGTGATTCCCTGACTGTTCGAGAAGCTGGGCAAGCATGGTTGCGGCGATCTCGTCGCCCTGGTCCTGGGTGGAAACGCAGATGACTGGGAAAGACTTGCGCACCATCGCGCCGTTGGGCGGGCTGTTCTCCGGCGCCAGCACTGCGCTGTCCGCGAGTTCGGCCAGCAACTCGTTGGCGCATTGAAAAACGAAGTTGGCCCGAACCTCGTCCAACGCTCCCTGATGCCGATCGCGCTCGGCCAGGGACAAGGCCGGCAGCAATACCACGTCATAGAGTTCGGCCAGCGGATGATCGGAGAGAAAGCCCTCCGCGATGACGTGGGCCTCGGCTTGGTCCATGGCCAGCAGGCGCTCGTAGAACTTGGCCTCGGGCGCAAGTTGGGCCTGGTCCCCGAGCAGAATATGCAAGAACGACAGTTGCGGCATGTGCAGGCCCATCACGATCAGGCACACGGTGAGCGGCGTGGAGAGCACAAGCCCCGGCCAGCCCCAGAGGAGCGTCCAGAAAACCGCCATAATCAGCAGCGCCAGCGTGGAGATGCCGGTGTGGGAGCCATAGAGCCAGGGCTCGAGGATGTTGCTGCACGTAAACTCCAGCACGGCAAAGAGAGCGAGCACTACCAGCGCAGGCCCCCATGGTTGGTACACGCCCAAAGCGAAGACAAAGGGCAACAGCACGCCAATCGACGTGCCGATGTAGGGAACAAAACGGAGTATGCTCGCGATCACGCCCCAAAGCGTGGCATTAGGAATCCCAATGGCAAAAAGTCCCACGCCGAAGCACACGCCATAGCCGGCGTTCACCAGAAAATTCATGGTGAGAAAACTGGTGATGCGCTTCCCGGCATCATCCAGTGCTTTGGTCACGATGTTCAGCCGGCCCATACCCGCCAGCAGCAACAATCGGTTGTGCAGGTCTTCACGCTTGATCAGCATGTAGACCGTCAGCACGAGCACGAATACGCCCTCACCCAGCGGCTGTACGACGGGGGCTAACGCACTCAGCAATTCTGAAATTCCCTGGCTTGCTGGCACCACCGTGACCGGGATCGGCGTTGCCGGAGCCGGCGCTAGGCTCGAACCAGGCTGCATCGCCGTAGACTGGCCTTTGCGCTGCGCGGTGCCGCCCTGCACCTGCGGTGCGCTCGCAGCGCCGCCGGGATTCACGGTCGGAGGCTGCGCAGTATCGGTAGGCGAAGCGATCTCCTGCCCAACCTCGCGCATGCCGCGGATTGCCCTGCCCATCGGACCTAGGGTCGGAGTATGTAGCGTCTCCAGCTTGGCGTGCAGATTCACGCGATAATCGGGCAGTTGCTCGGCGATCCGCACCAGTTGGCTGGCCATGACCCAGCCGATTCCGCCAAGGATCGACGCGGCGACCACCACGACGATAATGACCGCCGGGACACGCCGCAGCCGAAAGCGGTGCAGATACAGAACAGCTGGTGCGAGAAGAAAGTTGAGCGTTAATGCCAGCGCGACCGGAATCAGGATGGCCCGGGCAAAATACAGCACCGCGATCACAGTTGCCAACAGCAGGACGGGTTCGCTGGCGAAGAGCCCTCGCCGGGCGCGCTGAGTTTCCAAGAGATGTCCCTTGTGCCGGACACATGGCCGGACAATCCAGCATATAGTAACGCCATTAATCCGCGCGGCCCCAGCGAATACCGACCGGAAGGTCCCTCGCGAATTGTGTATTATCAGCAGTGGCCCCGCCCGGCCCGAACGTTCCTTTGAAGGGTCAACGGACGAGCTTGGCTTGGCATGGCTTATGAGGAGAGAATAGCCATATATGGTTGGTGTTACCCGGTACATGGCAACGGAAGGAATGCTCTAGAATGTGCTTGCAATGACCATGCGCATCCCGCACCATGGAAAGATTGGAAGTCGTCAATGGGCGTGCGTTTCAGTATCGAAGATCGCAGCCGAAAGGCGCTCGCGTCATGGAAACCGGGCGGGTTGTCCGGGTATAAAAAAATATGTCTGAATCGATCGAAGAGAGAGTACTGAAGGTTATTGCCAAGACGCAGCGGATTCCGGTGGAAACGGTGTCGCCCCAAAGCTCATTCGAGGAGCTAGGTATCGACTCGATGGACAGCATCAACATTCTCTTCGACCTGGAGAGTGAGTTCGAGATTGAGATCGACGATGAGCAGGCGCGCCATATCCGGTATGTCCACGAAATGATCGACGGTGTGACCAAGCTGCTAGAAGCGAAGGAAAAGGCCTCGCAAGCGAATTGAGGGTCTGATCCCGCCACTGGGACGGCGGCGACGGGTGCCAATTTTTTCGAGTTCTAGGAACGAGGAGTGACGAATACCGGGTGTCTTCTAGCGACGAGAGACAACGAAATCGAGAAAATTGGCCGTGTCCCTTCGGGTTGCGGCAAAAATCGGGTCATACTTCGTTGACGGCCTCGATTTTGGAATCACCAAAGTCTTCGGTCGGCGCCTCATCTGACCCGATTTTTGCTCGCAACGCCGCCCGCCCCAGCGGCGGGATCCGACCCTAAATGCCTCGCGTCGCCATTACCGGGATTGGCGTGATCTCCGCGCTCGGCCTCGACAGAGAACAATTCTGGGCTTCGCTGGTGGCGGGGAGATCCGGCATCGGCGAGTTTGAACAGCCCGAATACGGCACGATTCGGTTTAAGAACGCAGCCTTTGTGCGCGGCTACGTGCCCGAGAACTACTTTCCCGAAAAAACCATCACGTTCATGGATCGGTTCGCGCAGTTCTCCGTGATCGCGGCGCGCGAAGCGGTGAGCCAGGCCGGTATCGAGTGGAACGACGATTTGCGCGAACGCGCCGCCATCGTCACGGGCTCCTGCATCGGGGGACGCATCGCCGAGGAAGCGGGTTACTGGAACCTCTTTCATCTGAACAAGAACCGTGTCCATCCGCTGACCATACCCCTCGGTATGGCCAACTCCGGCGCCAGTCAGGTCTCGATGGAGTTTGGCGTTCACGGACCCACATTTACCTTTTCGACTGCCTGCTCGTCTTCGGCCCACGCCCTTGGTCATGCCTTCTGGATGGTCCGCTCAGGCGCGGCCCCGCTCGCGATCGCCGGGGGCGCCGATGCGCCGATCTACTTCGGCAACATGAAAGCCTGGGAGGCGATGCGCGTGGTCAGCCAGGACACCTGCCGCCCCTTTTCGCTCGACCGTGCCGGGATGATTCTTGGCGAAGGCGCAGCTATGCTGGTGCTCGAGCCGCTCGAGGCCGCGCTGGCGCGCGGCGCGCGGCCAATCGCCGAGATTGTAGGCTTCGGCATGTCCTCCGACGCCAGTCACATCACGCAGCCGCTCGCCGAGGGTGCGGCCCGCGCCATTCGCGGCGCGCTTTTGGACGGCGGCCTCGCGCCCGAGCAAGTAGGCTACATCAACGCCCATGGCACGGGGACCGAGGCCAACGACAAGATGGAGTGTGCAGCCATCCGCACCGTATTTGGCGCCCACGCCGACAATTTGCCCGTCAGCTCCACCAAATCGATGCACGGTCACACACTCGGTGCGGCCGGCGCTATCGAGGTCGCGGCTGCAGCCTTCTCGCTCGATTGCGGCATTCTTCCGCCAACCGCCAACTTCACTCAGCCTGATCCGGAGTGCGATCTGGACGTGATTCCCAACCACTCGCGCGAAGCAAGCGTGGAGGTGGCGCTCTCCCAGTCTTTCGCATTTGGCGGACTCAACGCCGTGCTGGCCCTGCGCTCGATCCGCTAAACCTTTCAGTCGTACACGGCGCCGACTCCTGCGCGCGCGGCGTGCATTCGACTATAGCAATACATTTTGAGACGGCTGAATCGGCCCACGCTGACGGAATCCGCGCTGCCAACTCGCCGATGAAAAGGCTATCATCGAGGTTCGGCGGGTTCTCGCCCGTCAGGGGGTCCTTGCTTGTCCGATATGACGCCGATGCCGTTGACGCTGGAGGGTGCGAGCGTCCTTCATCAGATGTTCCGTTTCCGCTGGATTGCGTGGCGCGCTCTTTCGCTGCCCGAGCGGGAGCGCGTAATCGACGAAGCTGTGGAGCTGTTGGAACCGGCCGAGCACGGCACCGGTGCGCCGCGGCACAACCAGTCGGCGTTGTATTCGATGGTCGGCCACAAGGGCGACCTGATGATGATTCACTTCCGCGATTCCGTCGCGGACCTGAACCGCTTCGAACTCGAACTCGCGCAGACTGATCTCTACGAATATCTTGAGCCGACACACTCCTATTTGTCGGTTGTTGAGCTGGGTTTGTACGAATCCTCGGCAAAGCATTATGCGCAGTTCGCGGAGCGTGGCGTCGAGCCATTTTCTCCGGAGTGGAACGCCGAGGTGAAGGAGATTCTGGAGCGGCAGAGTGCAGCGATGGCTTCGCGCCTGCATCCGGCAATCCCGGAGAGCAAATACCTCTGCTTTTATCCGATGAATCGCCTCCGCGGCGAGCAGGTCAACTGGTACACCGTGCCCATGCGCGATCGCCAGCGAATGATGCACGATCACGGGATGATCGGCCGCCGTTACGCCGACGAGGTGAAGCAAATCATCTCAGGCTCGATCGGCCTCGACGATTGGGAGTGGGGCGTCGATCTCTTCGCCGATGACCCGATCGTCTTCAAGAAACTCATCTACGAAATGCGCTTCGACGAGGTCAGTGCTATCTATGCCCTCTTTGGCAGCTTCTACGTTGGAGTGCGCCTGAAGCTGGCCCAGCTCCACCATTGGCTGGCCGGCAACATGAAACCCGCAGCGCGCAAATAGCCTCTGGCCGCGAGGCGCATCTCACCTTCGTGCATGAAATTGTTCGAGCCCGGCATAACTCTTGATGCAGGAACCCTTCAGTTTCAGGCACAATGGATTGCGAATTCAACACAACTCCGGCGAGGCGAGTCCCCAGACACATGGCTACAAAAACGACAGAAAAAAACGAGGAAATAGTAACGCTGGCCATCGATACCGGCGGCACAGGGATCAAGATGATGGCGCTCGACAGCACCGGCAAGTCGCTTACGGACCGAGTCCGCGTCCCCACACCGACTCCTGCGACCACTACGGCGGTGCTCGCCGAGTTTGACAAACTCCGGGCGCAGATGCCGGCTTTCGATCGCGTCTCAGTCGGATTTCCCGGCGTCATTAAGCACGGTACGACCTTTACCGCTGCGAACCTCGATCCTAGCTGGCTTCGCTTTCCTCTGCAGGAGACCCTCGAAAAGCAGTGGAAGAAGCCCGTCCGCGTCTGCAATGACGCTGCTGTGCAGGGTTACGCGGCCGTTCAGGGCAAGGATGTGGAGCTAATCCTCACCCTCGGAACCGGCCTCGGGTCCGCCCTCTTTACCAGCGGCCATCTCTGCCCCGGCCTGGAACTGGCGCACCATATCTGGCGCAAGAAAGACCGCACCTACGAGGACTATCTTGGCAAGCGCGGTTACGAGAAATATGGCGCCGAGAGATGGAATTCGCTGGTGAAGGAGGCGATCGAGAGCACCTGCAAGCTCTTCAACTGGGACACGCTCTACCTCGGCGGCGGCAACGCCAAGAAGATCACTTTCCAGCTCCCGGGGAATGTGAAGACGGTCTCCAACGAAGACGGTTTGCTCGGCGGCGTCGCGTTGTGGAGAGACGCCGCGATTCTGTAGAGCTTGGGAACGGCCGGCAGGATTTTGCCATGCCCCGTTGAAGCAGGCGAAATCTGCATCTCAACCTGAAGCGCCGCCACGAGGAAACGACGCAACTTCTGAAATTCCTGCGAGTTGTTCGCCGTTCCAGACCGCGAAAAGATGAAGCTGCTCCCATGGGTTCTATATGAAGTCACTGGAAAATCGAGTTGCCGTGGTTACCGGCTCTAGTTCTGGCATTGGCCAGGCCATCGCCGAAAAACTCGCCCAGGTCGGCGCCAGCATTGTCATCAACTATGCCGGCCACGCAGAAGGCGCGGAAGAAACGCGAAAACGGGTTGAGGCTGCAGGCGCTCGAGCCATCGTCGTAAAGGCCGATGTTTCCAACGTTGCCGATCTCCAGAGTCTGATTGACCGCGGTTGGGAGGTTTTTGGCTCAGTCGACATCCTCGTGAACAATGCCGGGATGGAAAAGAAGGCTGATTTCTGGGAGGTCACCGAGGAGGACTACGACCACGTTCTAGGCGTGAATCTGAAAGGGGCGTTCTTCCTCACCCAGGCTTTTGTGCGGGGCTTACGCGCAAAGAAGAAGGCCGGCCGCATTATCAACATCAGCTCCGTCCACGAAGACGTCGCCTTTCCCGGATTTGCCAGCTACTGCGCAAGCAAGGGCGGCCTGCGTATGCTGATGCGCACGCTCGCGGTGGAACTCGGTCCGGAGGGATTCACCGTCAACAACGTAGCGCCGGGTGCCATAGCCACGCCCATGAACAAGAGCCTGCTCGAGAACAAGCCAAAGCTCGATGCGCTGCTGGCGAATATCCCCCTGGGTCGTCTGGGTTCGACTGACGATGTCGCCGACCTGGTCGCATTTCTTGCTTCAGACCAAGCAGGCTATGTAAACGGCGCCACTTTCACCGTCGATGGCGGGCTCTCCCGCAGCTACCACGAGCAATAGAGCGCATGGCCCTTCGCATCGAGGATTACGCCATCATCGGCGATTGCGAGACTGCCGCACTGGTAGGAAAGGATGGTTCGATCGACTGGCTTTGCTGGCCGACGTTCTCTTCCGGAGCATGTTTTGCCGCGCTTCTCGGCAACGAAAAAAATGGCCGCTGGCAAATCGCTCCCGCTGCCGGCGCGCCCAAAGTCACTCGCAAGTACCGCGACCACACGCTCATTCTTGAAACGACCTTTGAAGCCGGCGACGGCATATTTACGTTGATCGATTTCATGCCGGTAAGCGGCCGCCATTCCGATGTCGTGCGGATCGTCCGCGGCGTCAAGGGACGGACGGCGGTCCACATGGACCTCGCATTGCGCTTCGACTATGGCAGAACCGTTCCATGGGTGGAGCGCTTTGACGGCGGCCTGCTCGCGATAGCCGGTCCGGATATGGCGGTCTTCCGCACCTCGGCTGAACACCGCGGCGAAGATCTGAAAACCGTCTCCGACTTCACCATTAGCGAGGGTGAGAGCGTGAGCTTCGTCTTGACCTACGGTGCGTCATACGAGAAGCCGCCGCGGGCGATCGACCCAGAGAAGGCGCTCCAGGAGGCCGAAGACTTCTGGCTCCATTGGTCGGCACAATGCAAAAGCGATGGCCCTTATGCCGGGGCCATCGAAAGGTCCCTGATTACCCTCAAGGCCTTGACCTACCGTCCTACCGGGGGCATCGTCGCCGCCGTGACCACTTCGCTGCCCGAGGCGCTCGGCGGTCAGCGCAATTGGGACTATCGCTATTGCTGGCTGCGCGACGCCACATTCACGCTGCTCGCCCTCATGAACGGCGGCTACTACGACGAAGCGAAGGCTTGGCGGGATTGGCTGCGGCGCGCCGTCGCCGGCAGTCCGGATCAGCTGCAGATCATGTATGGCATCGCTGGCGAGCGGAATCTGCTGGAGTGGGAAATTCCCTGGCTCCCGGGATATGAGGGATCAACGCCAGTGCGCGTCGGCAACGCGGCATCGACGCAGGTTCAGCTCGATGTCTACGGAGAGTTGATCGATGCCTACCTCAATGCCCACTTGGAGATGGATCGCGATGACGCCGACAGCTTCAATCTTCCCAGAAATATCGTCGAGCATCTCGAAACAATCTGGGACAAGCCCGACCAGGGAATGTGGGAGTCGCGCGGCGATGCGCAGCAGTTTACTTATTCGAAGATCATGACCTGGGTGGCCTTCGACCGCGCAGTCCATGCCGCCGAGTGTCTCGGCTGCGCCGCTCCAGTCGAGCGATGGACGCAGATTCGCGACACGATTCATAACGAGGTCTGCACAAAAGGTTTCGACGAGAAACTGGGCAGCTTCGTGCAGGTTTACGGTTCGAAGCAGTTGGACGCTTCATTGCTCCTGCTGCCCTTGCTTGGGTTTTTGCCCCCCGACGACCGGCGCGTCGTTGGCACCGTGGAGGCGATAGAGAAACATCTGATGCTCGACGGATTTGTAATGCGCTACGATACCGGCAAAGTCGACGATGCTTTGCCGCCGGGCGAAGGTGTGTTTCTGGCCTGCAGTTTCTGGCTTGTCAGCGCACTCCAACGAATCGGCCGGAAAGCCGACGCGCGGAAGCTCTTCGACCGCCTACTCCAGCTTCGTAATGACGTTGGTCTGTTGTCCGAGGAGTACGACGTGAAGGAAAAGCGGCTGGTGGGGAATTTTCCCCAGGCTCTTTCGCACATTGCGCTGGTCAACGCCGCTTTCAACCTGGAGGGCCAGGGCCAGGAGCGGCGCCGATCGAAACTGTCTTAAGCTTTGGAGGGGAGCTCCATGCTACGCCCCCCAATGATGCTGCGCCCTCCGGTCATAATCGCGGCCTGCCTCACGTTGCTGCCGTTCCTGGCGGCCGCGTTCTTCGGTGAGAACATTGCACGTCATGCCGACAGATTGCCGACTTGGGTCCGGCTTCTTCGCCCTGTCGTTCTGTCGGCTCCCTATGTGCTGGTAACCTGGTCCGCCGGAACCTTCCGCTGGGGATGGTTCGCCTTATATGCGCTCCTACCGGTCGCCGTCGCCGCCTTGCTCTGGAGCGCCAGGGTAGCCGACCCCGACCAGCGCGGCAACTGGCGGGATTTCCTCGTGCTCGCGACGCTCGGGTTGGCCGTCGACCTGCGCTGGTTCGAGCCCGCATGGCCAGCGCATTTGGCGGTCTTCAACAAGATGCTGCTGCTCGATGCCGGCATCTACGGATTCCTCGTCATCCGCCAACTCGATGGCGTCGGATTCAACCTGCGCTTGAAACTCCGCGACGTCGCGATCGGCCTGCGCGAACTCTTGTTCTACACACCCATCGCCCTCATTCTGGGGCTGGCTTTGGGGTTTCTGCACCTTCACCCCGGATGGCCGCGCACAACGCAGCTCCTCGGAGCGTTTTTCTTTACCTTCTTCTTCATTGCCGTGCCCGAAGAACTCTTCTTTCGCGGATGGTTGCAAAACCTGCTTGAACGCCGCATAGGACGCTATCCTGCGCTCTTCCTCACCGCGGCCCTCTTTGGGCTTTCGCATTTCAACAAGCGCGCCCTCCTCTTCAACTGGCGCTATGTCCTGCTGGCCGCGCTCGCAGGCATCTTCTATGGCCGCGCCTGGCGCGAGGCACAGCGCGTCGGAGCCTCGTCGATCACCCATGCCTCAGTCGACACCATCTGGTCGCTATGGCTTCGCTAGAATGCGGTGATGGTGTCCCTGGTTCGGTCGGTACTCCAGGTAGCCCAGGCCGACGCGCATATTGTGAGTCACCGGGCCGGGGAGACAGATGGCGATGCAAATGCCGAGGACCGCATGAGTGATGGCCAATGGATAAAGGTTGCGGTAGCGGAGAAACAGAATGCATGCGGCCACGCCAAAGACCAGAGTCGCCACGGTCAGAATCGGGTTGGGCAGGTGGGCTAACGAGAAGATGCCCGCCGTCAGCAAAACCGCCAGCACCTTGTTGGCCACCAGGCGCAGGATGCGCCTTAGGAAGAATATCTGTAACAGAAACTGCTGCAGAAAGGCCCAGATTGCGTATCCCCAAAAGCGCCGAATGATCTCGATCGGGCCATGCCACGGCCGCAGAACTCCTGTGCGGTAAGCAATCGCGATCGCGACCGCCGCGCCCACCAGCCCCAGCCCCACGATCCAGAGCGATTGCAGGAGATTCGACGAGCCCAAACCCATCGCCGGCCAGCCGTCGAAAGATCTCCAGGAGATCACCAAAATGACCGCCGCCGTCAACCAGTAAAGCGGCCTCTGCCAGGGACTCGGCGTCCAAATCACCAGCAGAATCATCCCGTAGCCGACCAGGAGCTCGAAAAGGTCTCTTCGTCCCCGCGGAAAGGAATCGCTCCGCCGGGAGCGCCGACGTTTGGGAGACGGCCATCTCGTTATGCTAATGCCACGGCGACGACCGCCGCGAGGCCATGAGCCGCGAACAATAGGCTCCGCCAGAAGTTCCCTGCCGTTCCCATGACTGTCGTCGGGCCGTATGAATCAGTGACCTTTGTCTACTGGCTCGTCCCAAAATTGCGGGTGCATACTGAGCGCCCGTTTGATCTTCGGAGCGAGTCGCGCTTCCATCATGCCCAGCCGATAGCCAAAAATCTTGAGACCGGTGCGCATCAAAGCAAACGGAATCAGGGCTGGGGCTCGCTCTCGGAGGTATTTCAACTCGGAGAGGACGAACCTCTTGCCCTCGCCAGATGTCCTCCCAAATTCTTCGAGAAGCCAGCGCTCGCGGCTGTGAAGCACGCCAATGTCGAAGTAGCGTTTGAAATCCTGCATCTCGGACTGAGCATGGGAATGGTATGCGCACGCCTCTGCCATATAGGCTATTTTGTGGCCCGCGCCCAGCAGCCTTGCGGCGGTCACGGTGTCCTCGCCGAAGATCACGTCGGTTGGAAATCCTCCTACGCTCATGAGCGCCGATCGGCGGTACGCGGCAAAAGAGTTTGACAAGAAGATTGCCTTGAAGCCAAGGCGTTCTCGGCTTGCGAGGTCCCGCACCTCAGACGTCGCTGGATAGTTAAACGCCCTCGCATGTGCCTCGATCGGGCCGGCTTCGGGCCTGGGCAACTGCCGCCCATAGGCCGCAGCCACGGCCACGTCGTCAAATGCGGAAAGCAGTCTCGCCATCGAATTTACATCGGCCAGGACTGCATCCTGAGTCATTAACACCACGATTTCCGCATCGGGAACCATCTCGGCAGCCAACTGCCTGGTTCCCCCATGATTGAATGTTTTTCGGTCGATGGATACTACCTCGAAGCCCGCCTGCCGCGCCAGATCCGGTGTCCCATCCGTCGATTCTGAGTCGACAATCAAGACCTTCTCGGGGTCAACGCAGTTCAAGAGCGCCGGCGCGAAGCGGGGCCAATCCGCAGCCGCATTGAGAGTAGGAACGATGACGCGGAAACTCATGTGTTTTGACATTGTCGCTGTTTAAGGGATCACTTGGATATGCGTGAAAAAGAGCCTGGGATCGCGATGGCGACCTTCCCCCAACAATATTGATTCCGGGAGATCCCTATCCTCGAAGGTTCTTGGCACACGGAGAGGACGTAGGGGGAACCTTCGCTCCTATCAGACGGGATAGGCGTCGGCACCGCTGTTCGTGGACGATGAGTCATACAACGCCACATGTACAATGTAGCAGGCGGCCATCCCCGGTCGCAGGCTGATTTCACTCTGATGGGAGAGCCTTTTCGTGCAAGCTCGAATGTCGAAGAGTTTCACGCTTCGTCATCCCTCTGAGTTACCGTTCTATTGCAAGCCGGTAGCGTTATTTGTAGCCATTTGGCTACTAATGCTCGGGTGTTTGCAGCTCCGTTTGTCCCAGGATACCTATCCGGACTTCTCCTTGGCCTGGATTCTCTTCGGAGTATCCTTGGCTTCACTCTTGATGGGCCACTTTACCGTCCGCAGCGCCTATTTGGCACTAGGGAATAATCCTAGCAATGTGACAAGCTATCGCATCAACCTGACGCGACTACGACGGGTACAATGGTGGCTGCTAGCAGTTGCAGCTACGATTTTAATCGGTAATCTGATCGCCCAGGGTTTGCCCCCCATTTTCGGGGTCTTCGGCTTCAACACCCTAAACTATGATGATTATGGGAAGCTCAAACAGCCGCTTGATGGCGCCACCATGGCGTTATTCCTGAGCGCCAGCCTTGAATCTTCGCGGCCTCGCAAACTTTTTCTCTACAGCTTCTCTGTTCTCTCCCTCCTCGCTTATTTCTCTCGCGGTTTTCTTCTGATCATGCTTGCCCAGGGATTGTTTCTTTTCTCCCTGCGGACAAAGCTCAGTAAGCTAAAGCTATATTTGATTGCGTTGGGCACATTGATAATGGCGGCGTTTCTAGCGAACGCCATAGGTAACGGCCGCGCAGCAGCAACCATGCTCGTGTTTTTCAGGATTCGCAGCACGTATACAGACTGGCCAATGGCCTTTCTCTGGGTCTCCTCGTATCTCGCGATTCCTCTTTCGAATCTTTGCTGGATTGTTCGCTCCTATCCATTTAGTCATGTATCAGCCAACTTCCTGGGTACCCTGCTTCCTGCCTTCTTGGCTCCTTCTTCCGTCTTACAGGACCGAGACCTGGGCAGCGACCATATCATAGATGGAGTGCACACATATCTTGCAATGTACTACATGGATCTCTGGTTTCTTGGGGTTTTCCTGATCAACTACGTTTGGGGACTAATCTCTGGATACCTGTCGTCAGGGGACAGATTGGTTCACAGATTTCTCATGGCGTCCGTATTGCTCGGAGCCCTGGCATTCATTTTCTTTGTGGATTTCTTGACAGTGCTTACAATTCTGCTGGAGTTTTTAGCTGTGATATTTATTCACCATTACACCACCCAGGAAACAACTGTCTCACCAGCCTTCCGCGGTAGTCCATTCTCCAGGAAGCAATAGATCGGCCTGATCTGGGAAAGACGTAAGTATGTCCCATCGCGAGGCGTCACTCTATTCGCGCCGGATTAGTAATAGATTCTTGCACTTGCAGAACCTGTCCCGCGCTTATGCCCGCGCTTCGAAAAGGGGATAGTCATAAAACCATGCCTAACCGCCCGTAGCTGTAAGGGGCAAGAGTCAACCGCCTCTACGGAGTCAGCAGGAAGACGCAACCCGCCTCGCTCTTTAGGATTACTCGGCAGGTTTGTCGGCAAGGACATACGTGGCAGCCGCTAACACGTGGCTAGCGTCCGAACGCCCCAGCAGCAAATCGAGAGGCGTTAAAGCGGTACTCGCCAGCCGCCAAGCCAGTCTCAAAGGGTACCTTATACCCTTCGGAAAGTATTCACTGATATAGACAGTAATAAGAGTTACAGCGGCGAAGGTTGGCCCCACACACGTGCCACTCCGAATTACCCGAAAGCCGGCCTTAGAGAATAGTAAGGCGTGTCCTATAACAGTGAAGTTTTGAAAGTGAAATGGATACCCGTGAAAACCTTGCATGAAGGGAGTGATCGCAATTACCTTACCGCCCGGCTTCAGCACACGCCACATCTCCTCGACAGCCTTCCGCGGATCCTCGAGATGTTCGAGGACGGCTTCGCAATAAATGTTGTCGACGCTTTGATCGCGGTAGGGCAGCTCATGAGCATCCGCGACAATGTCGACGTTTGGGAAAGGCCCAATGTTTAAGTTGGTTAGTTTTGGGTCCTGCCGGAATGGGCCTCCACCGATCGACAAACAAAGCGAATCTTGTGGAGCGGCACCGATGACCGCGTCGAAAGCTTCTCTCGACTCCTTAGTTCGATAGTCTTTGTCAAGAAAGCGCTTAAGGCGTCTTACCAGCGATTTGCCAGTCTTTACCGGATCGCTGCTGTAGTCGCGCGCCATCGTTGCTGAGGCGCGGCTGTACTCCTTAGCTTTGGCGGGGTCGGACAACAAAATTGGTACGTTGTCCCCAACAAACTCATACTGCGTGCCATCTTCTGACGCTAGGTGTCCATCCTCCATCCTCAACGGTTTCCTGGTCCGGGGGCATACGATCACACCACGGCTAATCTGATCCAGAACTGAAATCATTTCCACACCTTATAGATTTGACTGAAATCAGGGTACCATTCCAAAGTAAGTCGAATTTGGTATGGCGGGTATAGTGGTGGCGGTTGGGCCTCCGTGTACCGAATCACTGCACGGGATTAGCCACCTTCGACGCGATAGACCTGCGGAAGTTCGCGAACCGTTGGCGCAGAAAATACAGCTTGTACCAGGCGAAGGCGATCGGCACATAGAGAACTCCGGAATTGGACCGTATACATCGCCACATCTCAGGAGAGTGCAGTGCGCGGCCACTTACGGAGATTCCATCGTTTTGGTGGTCGGCGACCACCGTCTCCAGTAGTCTGACGGTCTTGCCCGACTTCACGAGTCTCTGATTCAGATCGAAGTCGCCAAAGACACGATAGTTTTCATTGTAGAAAGGATGCGCGAGCCGGCGGTAGAACGTGCCCTGGTGATGCCAGGCATTTTCAATCCGCAGCCGTAACCCGCTTCTGGGAGAGAATGTAATGCTATCGTCGATCAGCACCTGACATGAGACAACATCGATCCCATCGGCGAGAGATCGGTGCAAATCATCAACTGGGATGCGACGGAGTTTGTCACCTGCATTCAGGTGGAGAATATAGTCACCAGTGGCGACCGTAAGGCCCTTGTTCATAGCGTTATAAATGCCAGTATCTGGCTCACTCAGCCAGTACTCGACTCGGTCGCTCCACTCGTGAAGCAAGTGTATCGTGTCATCTCCGGATCCGCCGTCGATCACGATCACTTCAACTTCGGGCTGTGCGATTGCAAAAATGCTGTCAAGCAGCGAGAGTAGCTCCTGCTTCGCCCGGAAGACCACGATAATGATGGATACGAGCGGAGTCCTTTCGGATGACGGAGAAAGAAAGCGTCGCCCACCCTCTTGTCGACTAGAGTGCGTAATCACCTCCGCTTCGAATTTCATGACGATCCTTATGAAAGCAGCCACGCATAACAGTTGCGCTCATTCTGCTTTTCGACAGCTCGATAGAGCGGCGCGAAGAATCACTTCCGCCAGCGGATTGCCTCTTGCAGTTCGCGTACCTTGGCGGCCGATTCAGATGCTTCGCTCAGGCGCTTCCACGCCCGTTCCAGGAACGTCACCAGACAGGCCAGTAGGAAGCCTATGATTCCGAAAATTGGGGTAATAATCGAGCCGTGAGGACCTGATTTCTTGTCCGGGGGCACTGCTCGGTCGACAACCTGAATGATTGGAGCGGACTTTGCTTCGTCGATACGCGCCGCCTCATACTGACGCGAGAGAAGATCGAAGAGCGTCTCGTGATACTTCACTTCGCGCAGCTTCCTGACGTATTCCAGAGCCTCCGCAGGGACCTTGCCGGCCGGCACCTGCGTATCACCAGGCGCCAGGTGCTGCTGATCGTCCTGAAGCTTTGCGAGCTGCTGACGCAGCCCCGCGATCTCCTGTTGCAGCATCGTCACGTCGGGGTTTTGTTCGGTGGCGAAGGTGCGCATTGCCTCCAGTTGTACTTCTCGGCTCGAGATCTGCGCCCGCAACTCAGCGATGCTGCGAATAATTGACTCCGCCTGGCCACTGAGTTGGATTATTCCAGTACGCTCCTCTGTGGACGCGAGATCACTCTCCGCCACTTCCAATGCGGCCTTCTCCGCCTTGAGTTCCTGATCGTAAAAGAGTCGCCGCTGGGCGGCTTCGGAGATCGCCAAAGTCGAGTTCATCGCGTAAAGCTCATCGATATACGCATTCGCGATATCGCTTGCCCTCTGTGCGCTTTGGTCCGCCACCGAGATGTGGATCAACCCATCCTTGCCCAGCTCGAACTGAGCGTGCTGGGCCAAGGCGGTGCGGGCATCTTGCATTTTCCTGGTCTTATAAAGGGACATTAGCCCAAACTTGGCTATTATCTTGTCGGCGATGGTTCGGCTTTCCAGGAACCCAACATACATGTCCGCAGGGTTCTTCAAACCCATGCTGCCCCCACTACCCAGCAGGGCTCCCAGTTGCCCCATCATGGCGGAGGATGAGGATTGCTGCTGCTGGGGGGGTAGGATGACGGCTTTGGCGGTGAAAGTCGGTCTAAGTGAGAGGGAAATCAGAGCACCCAGAATGAAAGCCCCAAGTGTCACGAAAGCAATTCGCCGCCAACGGCGGGCAAGCACCAAGGCGACGTCGAGAAGACCGATTCTATCCGCCACGTCCTCCGTTGCGTTCGCCGGGGGCTCCACGCTTAAGCTTGACTCGACGTAATTCATCCGCGATACCATCATACCGAAGGCTGGCTGCTTCGACCACGACGCGCCTGCCGCTGGCCGGTGCCGCCCCGTTTTGCCAGTTCCACCCCCAGGGGAAATCCTGGATCCGGCGGCGGTAGTCGTTCGCAAGGTCGTCATCGCAGAAAGGATCGCATTTGTCCGGCACTTCGCTCACCGTGCCCGTTGTCTTCTGTGTGTTCAATCGACCCACCCCGACCCGGACCGTATTTGCGGCCATCGCGCGCGCGCGTCCGGCGCGATTGCTGATCGTCGCCGACGGGCCCAGAAAAGACCGTCCGGGCGAAGAAGATCTGTGCCGTCAAGTGCGCGAAATCGCCGAACAAGTGGACTGGCCGTGCGACGTTCTCACCAATTTCTCCGCCACGAATCTCGGCTGCCGGGAGCGCATTATCTCGGGCCTCAATTGGGCCTTCAGCCTCGTGGAGGAGGCGATCATTCTGGAGGACGATTGCCTGCCCGACCCTTCCTTCTTTCCCTTCTGCCAGGAAATGTTGGAAAGGTACCGAGGTGATTCGCGAATCGCGATGATCTCCGGCGACAATTTCACAGGCGTGTCTTTGCCGACTGGATACAGCTATTTCTTCTCGCGAATGACACATGTTTGGGGATGGGCCACCTGGAGAAGCGCCTGGTCCAGATACGATCGGCATCTCCGCCAATGGCCGGAGATCAAGCATGCCAACCTGCTCTCAGAGATCTTCGACGACCCGAGGCTGGTCGAATACTGGACCGCGCGCTTCGACGAGATGCACAACGATACAGGGCCCAATACGTGGGACTACCAGTGGGCCTACACCAACCTCATCCACAACGCGCTGTGCGTCACACCTGCGGTCAACATGGTGACCAATATCGGCTTCGGCGCCGATGCCACGCACACCTCCGGCGCAGACAAGAACATGACCTTAGCGTCGCATTCCATGGAATGGCCTCTTCGCCACCCTCCCGGCTTCGTGCCGATGAGAAGCATGGATCGTCTTTCCCAGAAGCTGGTCTTCCCGCCACCGTCTTTGGTTCGTCTCGTCAGGCGGGTGCGCCGGATGGTCTAAAATTCGAACCTCCAGCCTCTGCCGCCGCATTCACTTCCGCCTGTTATATCGGTCGGCCGCGAACGGCGGAAACTCGACCGATTCGCGCTGGATCTTTCAACCACAAGTCAGCGAGCAGCAATGACCGCATTTGCATAAAGAATATCGGGCGAGTGGCCGGATGGAACGCGTTGGCAAACACAGATGAAATCGCGTACGACACTACGGTTGCGATTGCGGCGCCCATCCCGGAGTATTTGGGAATCAGAACCAGGTTGATCAGGACATTGGCGACCGCTCCAGCCATGGTTCTGTAAGAGCTGAGCTTGAATAGCTTCTCAGAAAAATCCCAAGGCCCTTGGGCAACGCCGAGAAACACAAACACAGACGCCCAAACATGGACCGCTAATATCGGCCCGGCTGCCCGAAATGCGTCCGAATATAGGACCTGAATAATCCAATGCGCGCCGAGCGCAACGATCGAACCGATCAGTATGGCTAGAAAGGTCATCAGACAAAAGAGCTTTCCAATCCGTCCGTAGTAAAGGTTGGGCTGGTCTCTGGCGCGAATGATTGCCGGAGAAACCGAGGAGACAATCGCCATCGGGATGAAGTACCAGACCTCAGAGACTCTCGTCGCCGCGGCATAAATCCCGACGGCCCTGTTTCCCTGCATCATGTTGAGCATCACCATGTCGATTCGCATGTAAATCATGATCGCCATGCCAGAAAGAATCAGGGGCCAACTCTGGGAGAGCAGCTCGATGGCTTTCTTTTTGCTGGGCCGCCAAAGTGAGAATTGGCCGCCAGTCCATTGATAGGCGACGAACAGCCCCGTTGCTCCAAGCGCTAGCTCCGCAAGTTGTGCGGCCGCAAATGACCATAGAGGCGCCCGAATATGTATCAGCAATATCCGAACGCAGGCGATCAGCAGGAAGGCTGAGTTCTTCGCCCAGACCGTCAGCTTCGATTGAACCTGCGACTGGAAATAGCAGTCGATCGTATCGAACGCTTGAAAAATCAATCCAACGGACAGCAAACCCACCAGAAGGATTGCTTCGGGATTGTTTGGTTGGGTGAGCTTAATAATGGCCAACGAAACCAAAGGGGCGACTACCGAACCTACCATCCTCAACGCAAAAGCGGTTCCGAGAACTTCAGGCGCCTTGGAGGCGTCTACTACCAGCTCGCGCAGAACCACATTATCCAGCCCGAATGTTGTCAGGGTCGCAAAGAGGGCGACGAAAGAAATAGCGAAGTTCAAACTGCCAAACTGCGATGGCCCTAGATACCGAGCCACCCAAATCCCCACGACAACGCCCAGGCCCATCCGGATGAGTCGATCCGCCATCAGCCAGCTGGTATTCCCTGCAACTTTACGGATGCCCGGAGTAAGTCTGTTCCGCAGTCCGCCCGGGAGCTCGGCCGTTTTCATGGTATTCAAGTCTTTGTATTCCCCTGGCCGCCGCGACGCTGCTCCAATGCCGAATCCGGAGACGACGGAACGGATAGCCCTTCAGTTAGACTAACAATATGCGAACAGTCGCAGTGATGCGCGGGAGCTTGCGAGCGGCCCGATAATGAATGCAATTGTCTTAATGGCGATCGGCGATCGCTACACTAAAATCTTGAAAGCAGTCCGGACAATGTTTGCCGAGTATGCGGCATTTTGCAATGCCGACCTGGTGGTCTGCGACGCGCCGCCCGACCCCGGCTTGACACGGAACATTCTCTGCCAGAAGATGCTCTTGCCTTCGCTCTATCGGCAATACGAGTGGCTCGCGTATTTCGATATAGACATTCTTATCTCGCAACATGCGCCATCCATCTTCGATGCCGCGGATGATGGCGGCGCCTTCTCCGCGGTGGTCGATCCAAGAGGTTCTTTTAAGTTCGAGAATGTGGTTCGACGATTCTGGAAGCAGCCCGCGATCCTTGCCGAGACTCACGAGAGTTATTTTTCCGACAGAGGATTCCCCAGCCATTCCTTCCCTATGGTGTCGATCAATGGTGGCGTATGGCTGTGCCAACCTCAGCGCATTCAGGAATTGTTCCATGCAATGTACTTCTCCGATATTGGCCCCATGGTTCACGAAGAGGCGATGATGGCGTATGTCGCTCAGCGGGCCGGCCTTTTCTTCGAGCTTGAAGACAAATGGAACACGCAACTCATTTACGAGATGTTTACGCCTGTCGACTCCGCGGTGGTTCGTGAGGTTGAGAGCGCGCGCTTCCGGGCCTTTCAACGCCGTGCCGCGCATAGCTTTCCCCGCCCAGAGACGTATCCTCCAGCATATGAAGCTTTGATCAATCGAACACTGACCAATTGCTACTGTCTTCATTTCAGCGCAGGATTTCCGTTCATCAACCTCAAGTCGGATTTGACATTCAACCCGGACAAATGGCCAGCCAGCGTAACGGAGGGCGGTCTAGTCCACGACGCGATTCAGGATATTTCGTCTCTGCTGGGCTCGGCCCACGGCCGGTTGAGACGATTGGTTCGGCGGCCATAAGATTGCACGGCGTACAGGACAACACTTATCTGCAGGTTGCCCTTCGAGGATAATTAACTGGTCACTTCCTCAAAGTCCTGGCCGATGAGGCTCGGCCGTCGTTTAGTCATGTTCAACAGCCGCGATATCCGGAAATCGCTGGCTAGCCGGAACCTCCTCCGGCTCTTCGGCACAGAAGTAAAAAGATGATAAGGCCCGCGGGAGAGAAGATGCCGGCCAAACCGTTGCGCCAGCAACTCAAGGGAACTCCGCGTATAGAATGCGATGTGCTGGCCTGTCGACGGCAGAAAATACCACCAATCGGATAACTCTGGGGCGGGCTCGGGCACTAGCAGCGTCGAGACAAATACATTCTCCGCGATGTTCATCATGGTAGCCAAGTCGGTGACCGGCTCCGTCAAGTGTTCGAGCACTTCAAACGCAGTCAGCAATTCGCAGGACTGACCGGCTTCGTATTCAAATCCGCGGGCATAGTCGTTGCTTGCGTGGCGGTCATACCAGCAAAAATCGAAGCCGCGATCTCGCATCAGGCGGACAAAGACTCCGTGACCGGCACCATAGTCGACACAGCGTTTCGCCTCCGGGAAGAGAAGATTGAGAACCGCTGTCGTCAATTCGCGATTGACCAGGTTGCGCTGCATGATCCCAACGTCTTGCCTGGCGATCGCCGATGAATACGCTTCGTCAAGCCAATAAGGGGTTTCCGTCTGAATGAAACCGCAAGCCGGGCAGCGAAAGTAGCTTACCTGGAATTTTCGCAGCACTAAAGCCTTGCCGAAGAAGCGGGAATTCGCCTCGCAAATCTTGCAAGCTACAGATGGCTCGCTGGTATCCGGCGCGGACTCACTCACTCGGTTGCCCCAGTCCTTTTGAGCTCGGCGATCTCCTGCTCCAGCATCTTTGCCACCACGTCATCCATCATGTATGAAGCTTTCCACCCAAGCTGCCGCGCCGCCTTCGACGGGTCCACCTTGTTCTTGATGATGTCAGTCGGCCGCAGCAATTGTTCATCGACACTGACGAACTCCTGCCAATTCTTACCGGCAACGCGAAAGGCAACATCCACAAAATCAACCAAGGCGCGACTTTTGCCGGTGGCGATAATATAGTCTTGCGGGGTTTTCTGCTGGAGCATCTTGGCGATCGCCGTGACATAATCCGGCGCCCAGCCCCAGTCCCGCTCAACCGTCAAATTTCCGAGAGCCAACCTGACCTCAAAGCCAAGCGCGAGACGAGCCGCCGCATGGATGATCTTTCGAGTAACGAATCGCCGCGGGCGCAGAGGAGAGTCATGGTTCGATAAGATGCCGGTGCAGGCGAATATGCCATATGCCTGGCGGTAGTTGGCCACCATCCAGTAAGCGGCGGCCTTTGCCACTGCGTAAGGGCTGCAAGGATTAAAAGGAGACGCTTCCGTGGCGCAGCCGTCTCCCGTATCTCCGAAGCATTCTGTCGAGCCCGCATTGTAGAAACGCACATCAAGGTCGGAGAGTCGTATAGCTTCGAGGAGGTTTAGTGTTCCCAACGCAATGCTTTCCAGGGTTTCCACCGGCTGCTCAAACGACAATCCAACCGAACTCTGCCCAGTTAGGCTATATACCTCGTCGGGGCGCACTCGCCGCATCAATCCTAAGATCCCGCCGACGTCGCCAGGATTCAACGATACCTTCTTGACCGACTCATAAATACCAAGCCAGCGAAGATTGGCAAATCCGTTCATCTCCGCATCGCGGGATGCACCCCAGACCTCATAGCCACGCTCCAGAAGCAGCTTAGCTAGGTAACTGCCGTCCTGTCCGGAGACTCCGCAGATCAACGCGCGAGGGCTTCTGGATCCAGTCACTCAGCCACCCTCTTCGGTCGGCTGCCTACCAGATCGCTCGATGCCGGCTCTGTCGTCTCTCCCGATGTGGCCCGTCCCGCTACGCGGGCATACATATCTTGGAAGCTCCGCGCCATATCCTGCGATGAGAAGCTTGATAGAACATCTGCCCCTTTCTCGACCATGCTTCGGCGAAGTTCCGGATCGCGCAAGACTCTCAACATCAACTCTGCCAGTTCCTCCGGGCAGCCGGGATTGAAATACAGGGCGCCGTCCCGCGCTACTTCGGGAAGCACACTCGCATTCGAGCACAATACCGGGAGACGCGCATGGAAGGCCTCCAGTATTGGCAGGCCAAAACCTTCAAATTTACTCGGAAAGACCATGGCCGTCGCTGCGCCAAAAATAGATTGCAATTCCTGAGTTGTTACAAATCCGAGATAATGTACTTGCTCGGAAACGTCCAGACCTCTTGCAAGTGCCTCCAGGTGGACGCGAAAATCCGTTGCAGCGCCGGTGAAGAATGCCTCCACTCTGCAGCCGTGCTTAGTGTTCAACAAGTGTACGGCGCGAATGATGTCTTCGTGATTCTTGTGCGGCCAGGTCACCGCGGGATAAAAGAAAAAATGCTCTGGTAGCTCGAATTTCGCGCGCGCGGCTTGTATCTCTTCCGGGGCAGGTTCACGATAGGCGCCAAAAACCGATCCCCAGCGGACTACCTCGATCTTGCCGGGCGCGATCCCGAAGTGTCGCGCCACGTCCTGCTTACACCACTCTGTCTGTACACAGACAATTCTTGCTTGTTCGCAGAACGCCCGGTAAAGCTTTTCGCGCAGCGCAATACCCGACTTGGTAAAAAACTCCGGGTAATGCGCGTGCTGCAGGTCCCATGGCTGATAAATCGTCGGAGACGAAGTCAAATATGCGGTCGGCGAAGTGAAGTGCACAAGGTCGAAACCGCCCGATTCGACGAATCCGTCCGATGTCGGAGGCGAGCCAAACCTGGTCCGCGTGGAGCGCAACGCCCTGCGTAGAAAGCCAACCCCTTTGAGCGCCCGCTTGAGCCTGGATGGCGTGGGCTTCGCGTTTGCAGCCAGGCGACAAGGGCCAAAGATGTGAGGTTCCAGCCATCCCTGTAAGGCCTCGTACACGATGAAAGTATATTCCTGGTCTTCGATCGGCGATTCTGACAGCGCATGAGCGAGTGACAGAATGGCAGATCCTACGCCTGAACGAGGATCATCGATTCTGCATTCAAGGGCGATTCGAAGCTTGCGATTTGAAACCATTTTGGGCGACATCTCACATTATGAATTCGGCATCGGCGGACATTACCTTCGTAAAAACGGAGGCAAGCCCGGTTATTCGCTTATCTTGGTGAACTCAAAAAGTCCGCAGGCCAAATCGCTCTCTGGCAACTGCAATGGGTTGACGTTCTCGTACAGGCAGCCGTCGTCACCGACAAAAGAGAATGAGACCAGCTCAAGACCCGAAAAAGTGTCCAGGACAGTTTTCGGCGAAAAGACGCGATGGGCGTTAAACTCGACCCGTTCGCGGCCCACCGGGACCGAGAAATACAGCCTGCCGCCGGGGGCCAATACTCGACGCATGGCGCGCATGAAAGTGAAACATGCTTGCGGATCGACTGGATCGGAGTACCGGCCGAGGCCAAAGTGCTCTGCCGCATGAAGGCTGGAGATGGAGTCGACGCTGTCGGTCTCCAGCTGCCCTAGTTCCGTCGCATCGTCCCGCAGAAAAGTAAGACCGCCCAGCGTGCTTTCCATCGGACGGATATCGACCACAGTCACTGGCATAAACACCAGCAGGTGTGCCACGAATCCATCCACTCGTGAGCCGATGTCCATATGGCTCACCGGACGTCGTGCGAAGATCTTTTTCGCGGCCCATAAGTCCTGGTGGAAATAATGTCCTTCCGCCGACCCTGCGCTTTCTATCTTGTCCGACAGGATCGGGAAGGCGTCAGCAAGCCGGAACTTAAAAGTTGGGTAATTGTTCATGCGCCGGTACTTATTAAGATCTCTCAGAAAGGCTGGTAATCCCTTAAGGCTCCGAAACAAAACGCGGGGGTGGAATCCCGTCACCTGGGACTGCTTCTTCAGGAATTTAGCGTTCATGACACGTATGCTGCCGTTTCCCGACTGGCGGAGCCATCTTACGCACGTAAGGGGCTGTGTTCGTAGGCCAACCGAATACCCTCGGCCAGCCCGGTCCGCGGTCGCCAACCAAGACGGTTGATCCTGCTTGAGTCCATCAATTTTCGAGGAGTTCCTTCCGGTTTTGATGTGTCAAAGACAAATTCGCAATCATGCTCGAGCACCTTGCAGACCATCTCCGCGATCTCTCGGATAGTAAGGTCAGAGTTGGTGCCGACGTTGATTAAAGGCGGCTCCTCAGCAGACAAAAGACTGTTGAAGGTCTCGTCGGGAAGCCCCATAAGGAAGACGCAGGCGTCTGCCATATCGTCGCTAAACAGCAGCTCCCGGCGCGGAGTCCCTGTGCCCCACAGAGTAATCTGTCGTACCCCTTGTTGCTTCGCCTCAGCTACTTTGCGGATAAGCGCTGCCAAAACATGCGAACTCACTGGGTCGTAGTTGTCCCCGGGGCCGTACAAATTGGTTGGCATCACGGCGAGATATTTCGTCCCAAATTGCCGGTTATACGACCAACACATTTCTATACCAGCGATCTTTGCCATCGCATAAGCTCTATTAGTCGACTCCAGCGGTCCGCTCAACAGATATTCCTCCCTGATGGGTTGCGGACATAACTTCGGGTAAATGCAGCTGGAGCCGAGAAAAAGCAGCCGTGTTACACCGGAGCGATAGGCAGCGTCTATGGCGTTTGTCTGAATCAGGAGGTTTTCGCGAATGAAATCTGCGGGATAGCTATCGTTTGCCAATATTCCGCCGACTTTGGCAGCGGCGAGGAAGACGTATTCGGGCCGCTCTTCGGAGAAAAACTGAAACGTCGCCTTAGGATCTGCCAGATCAAGCTCCGCATGCGAGCGCAGCAACAGGTTTTCGTAGCCCTGCCGAATCAAAACGCGGTGAACTGCAGAGCCGACCAGGCCACGGTGTCCGGCAATATAAATCCGACTGTTTTTCTCCATACGTACCAAGTGTGTTTCTGATTCCCTGGATCAAGAACAGGAGCAATCATTATGTCTCTGTGTGGGAAGAACTCAACCGCGGCTCAGTGTCCGCTGAACGATGCGTGAATGGGCGTACGAATTATGTCTCCTGCAAGTGGTAGGCGTCGTAGCCGTGCAGCCTTAAGAGAGCACTGCGCTCGGCGCTCTTGAGGTCCTCCATCACCATCTCCTCAACCAGTTCCTTGAAAGATATCTTAGGTTTCCAGCCCAGCTCTCTGCGCGCCTTCGCCGCGTCTCCAAGGAGTGTCTCGACCTCTGCCGGCCGAAAATATTGCGGATCGACGCTTACGATCTCGCGCCCTTGTTGATCGTACCCTCTTTCCTCCAGCCCCGACCCTTGCCAGCTGAGGTCGATCCCAAGATAAGAGGCGGCTAGAGTAGTGAACTCACGCACACTATATTGTTCCCCGGTTGCAATGATGTAATCCCTGGGACTTGCCTGCTGCAGCATTAGCCATTGCATCTCTACGTAGTCGCGCGCATGTCCCCAGTCGCGTTTTGAGTTGAGGTTGCCGAGATAGAGCTTGTCTTGAACCCCAAGCTTGATATGGGCGAGCGCCCGAGTGATCTTCCGGGTCACAAAAGTTTCACCGCGCATGGGCGATTCATGGTTGAATAAAATTCCATTGCAGGCAAAGATCCCATAGGACTCTCGGTAGTTCACTGTAATCCAGTGAGCATATAGCTTTGCCACAGCGTATGGTGATCGTGGATAGAAGGGAGTCGTCTCCGATTGCGGCACCTGCTGCACGAGGCCAAACATCTCTGACGTCGAGGCTTGATAGAAGCGCGTCTTCTCACCCAGATTCAATATCCGGATTGCTTCGAGAAGTCGGAGCGTTCCAAGCGCATCAGAGTTAGCCGTATACTCCGGCTGCTCGAACGAAACTTTCACGTGGCTTTGCGCGGCAAGGTTGTAGATCTCGTCCGGCTGCACCTTCTGGACGATATGCACGAGACTCAGTGAGTCGGTCAGATCCCCGTAGTGGAGGAAGAGGCGCTGATGTTCGGTGTGCGGGTCCTGGTAGAGGTGGTCGATGCGGTGAGTGTTCAGCAGCGAGGTACGGCGCTTAATTCCATGTACCTCGTATCCCTTCTTGAGTAGAAGCTCAGCTAAATACGCCCCATCTTGACCCGTAATGCCGGTTATCAGAGCTCTCTTCAATCGGTGGACTCCAGTCCCTGCAAAGGTTTCGAGTGATTCGTTCCTCATTTTACCTGATGGGATTGCGAGCGGCGTTGGGCCTGCCAAGGCCGCGGCTCACATAGAAAGGAGATTAGCCGCATCTCCGCGATCCGTCAGGTTCTTGGCGCGGCATCTCTGTCGGTCGCTGTTCAAATCCGAACACACCCCGTGATTCCGGACACGCAATCGGCTTCGCTTCGCGGCGATCGATATGTCTAAGTCCCGTCTTTGAAATGACTTGCGGCGTGGCCGGCTTTGGTTAGGGGAATGCATACTCTTATTGGCGACAGGAGATTATCCAAGATGCAGAGTTTATTGCAGGATGTGCGCTACGCGCTGCGACAACTGGTCAGAAGTCCCGGTTTCGCCGCGGTAGCAGTTCTCACCCTCGCTCTTGGCATTGGAGCGAACACGGCCATCTTCAGCGTGATCGACTCAATCCTGCTGCAGCCGCTGCCGTTTCCCCACGCTGAGAGGTTAGTGGAGATCGAGGGCATATCCGAGGGCACGACCGATGCATCCCCCTACCCCAAGGGCTGGATTCGTGAGTACCAGCGCCGCGCCACGACCTTCTCGTCGATCTCTGCATATACGCTGAATGCCGAATACAACGTGGCCGGGGCGGGCGCCTCAGACCGGGCATTCGGCAGCGCGGTCAGCACCAATTTGTTCGACACTCTTGAAGTGCGCCCTGCTCTCGGCCGCTTCTTTACTCCGCAGGAAGAAGAGCTTGGCCAGGACCGCGTCGTCGTGCTCAGTCATAGCTACTGGCAACAGCACTTTGGCGGCGATCCGAATGTGGTGGGGAAGAATATTTTGCTCGATGGAGCGGATCGCCAGATTATTGGGGTCGCCCCGAAAGGCATCCAGTTTCCCGACCCCGAAACTCAGTTTTGGACACCAATCCCTTTCAAGGCTGGCGACACCCTGGATCTCTGGGCCTACTTTGACTACCGCGCTATTGGACGCCTGAAAGATGGAGTCCAGCCGAGCCTCGCCCAGGCCGAATTGCGCTCCTTTCACGCCCAGATGCTCACCCTTTTTCCGTGGATTATGCCCGATAGCTGGGCGGCGGACGTGACCGCCGTTCCCATGCTCCAGGCGGTCGTCGGAGACACCCGTCCCAAGCTGCTGCTTTTGCTGGGAGCGGTGGGCTTAGTGCTGCTGATCGCCTGCGCTAATGTCGCTAATCTCATGCTCGCCCGCGCCGCCTCGCGCCAGCGAGAGATGGCGCTGCGCAGCGCGCTCGGCGCCGACTCCCGTCGCCTGGTGCGGCAGTTGCTTACCGAAAGCGGAGTGCTTGCGTTGCTTTCCGGCATCATGGGCGTGATCTTCGCCGCAGTGGGCCTGCAGGCGCTCAAGTTGGCCCTGCCGCCGGATACTCCACGCCTTGAGAACATCGCGTTGCACGGCGGCGTGTTGCTTTTTGCCGCTGGGGTTTCCTTGCTCGCCGGCATACTGTCCGGGCTTGCTCCCGCTTGGAACGCCGCAAGTCCTGACCTGCAAGGGTCGCTCAAACTGAACGAGACCAATGTCTTTGGGACGGCGCGCCGTTTTCGCGTCTCCCGCTTGCTGGTCGTCGGCCAGATCGCGCTGGCTGTCGTGGTGATCACCGCAGCCGGCGTGATGCTGCGCAGCTTGTCCAGGCTCTCCAGCACCGACCCCGGATTCCGCACCAACCGCGTTGTCAGCGCGCAGATTTCGCTCGACCGCAACGCCTGCGCCAAACCAGACGCCTGCTCCACCTTCTATCAAAGTCTGCTTGACCGCGCACAGAGCCTGCCCGGCGTCACCGGCGCTGCGCTTGTGGATGTGCTGCCGTTGACCGGCTTCGACCCTCGGAATACCTTCGACGCTCAGGACCATCCGCGCAGCCCGCGGGAGCGCGCAATTGATGGATTCAGGCGGATCGTCTCCCCCGGCTACCTCAAGCTGATGGGCGTCCATCTCGAGCGCGGAAGGTACTTCGTGCCCTCCGACGCCGCGGGGACAAGTCGTGCCATCATCATCAACTCTGCCCTGGCTAACCATCTATGGCCCAACCAGGACCCGATCGGCAAGCACCTGATCTCAGTGGATAAGGAACCTTCGCCGACGGTGTGGGACATGAACACCGCGTCTGTTGTCGTGGGGGTGGTCGGCGACACCCGCAATGAGAGTCTCGATCAAGGCGCGGACTGGGAGATGTACCTGCCCATGAGCCCCGGCAACGAAAAGCCCGTCATGAATATCGTCGTTCGCTCGAATGCCACCACCGGGGAAGTCGCCAGCAGCCTGCGCCGCATGATCGGCGAGATCGACCCGACGATCCCAGTCACCAAAGTCAGGACGATGGAGGAGGTATTGTCCGCATCGACCTCCGCTCCCCGATCGCTCACCTTGCTGCTGACCGTATTTGCGGTGTTGGCGATCGGTGTCGGATCGATCGGAGTCTACAGTCTGATCGCCTACACCGTAAGCTGGCGCACCCGCGAGTTCGGCCTGCGTCTCGCCCTCGGCGCGAACCGGATGCAAGTGGCGATGCTCATCATCCGCCAAAGCCTCGCGCTCACCATCGCCGGATCGGTGATCGGCATTGCGGCAGCCTCCGCGGTTACGCGTCTGATGCGCGGATTTTTATTTGAGACCAGCCCGGCCGATCCGCTTACTTATGCGCTGGTGCCGTTGTTGTTTGCGGCACTCTCTATAGTAGCGGCCTGGCTACCCGCACGCCGCGCGGCGCGGGTCGAGCCGATGGAGGCTCTGCGGAACGATTAGAGCAGAAGTACAGTTACTGTAATCCGGAGCGCCGGTTCGGCAGGCGCTTTCCCCGAGGAAAACGCCAACAAAACCAATCTTCGGCACATGACAACCAACTGTACTTCTGCTCTAGAGTCCGAGCGCCGCGCCAGCGTTCAGAGATTCGGAGCCGGCCGTCATTCGAACCGATACAGCGTCGCACGCTCGATGTGAATCCTCTGCGTATCGAAGCGCCAGTATTGCCCCTGGTCGTTTTCATCGCCATTTAGGCGTCGACTAAAGACGAATTGCCCATCGCGGTATTCCCCGTCATCGATTGCGGCGAGACCGACCGGCGGCGCACCGGGAGTGCGAACGTGGAAGCCGACACGAAAGCCTTTGCCCGCGCCGATGAAAGCTCCCGGGCCAGTAGCGACGATGAGCCCATAGCCGCGCTCGGCGCGATGGCCAAAGATATCGTCCAGGCTGACCTCGAGCGTGTAGCCGTTCATTTCGAGCTCGACCGAGGGATGATTGTTGTCCAGTTGAAAGCCGCGCATCATGCCAGGCGCCGTCGTTGCGAGAAGCAACGGCGAAATACTGCCCAAGGCCGCATAAGCTGCGCTCAGTTCGTTGTCGGGGTCGAGCTTCGCCGCCCAGCCGCCGGGGATATAGCCGTCGATGGCAAAGGGCGAGATGCCAAGCGCCTGGTGCTCGCCGATGGCGTAGAAGGCGCCTGAGGCTCCAGCCGGGCCGCCGTTGGTCTCAGGGATAAACAGCGGGTTGCCGGCGCGATGGTAGCGTGCAGTCCATCCGGCAAAGTCAGGAGCGTAGAGGTCGGGGCAGTAAATGTCGATTGCCGAACCAGCCGCGCGCCAGACGTCGACCACGCGCGGCTGCGGACCTCCGCTCGGATAATCGCCGGGCTTGGTGTCGCCGCCGCCGAGCCAGGTGTTCACGTACATCGGCAGCGGATACGCCGCCTTACCCGCCGCTGCGACTGCCTGCACAAACCTCGCGTAGTTCCAGGCCATGAAGATTTCGTCGCTCCGCGAGGACGCGCCAAAGACCTCTTCCCACGTTCCGCTCGACTTCGCGCCGTTCTGCTCCCATAGCGCGAGCAGGTCGGGGTAGAGCGATTCCTTATGCTCCTGAAGATATCGAGTCAGCTCAGGCGGGACTTGCCCCGCAAAGGCCTTCTCCGCCACCGGCGAATGATCGCGCGATGCGCCCAACACGCCAACCTCATTCTCAACCTGCATCATCAAGACCGTATGTTGCGGGTCGACTTGGCGAATATGCGTCATGAGCGCGGTGAAGGCGCGCGCATCGGCCTCTTGCGTAGCGCGGCCAAAGGTGCTCAGGATGTTGACTTCGTTGCCGTCGATCATCACCCGAGGGAAACGCTTGGTATCGCGCTTCACCCAGACCGGCGGATAGCTCGACATCCCGTTCTTCCACGAAGCCAGCCACAGAAACACGACGCGCTCGTTGTTTTCCCGAGCCTGCGCCAGCAGCCCATCGACCAGCGCAAAGTCGTACTTGCCCTCCTCAGGCTCGATCAGTTCCCAGGAAAGTGGCGTGACGACGGTGTTCAAGTGCATCGCCACCAGCCCCGGCCAGATCGGCTTCATGTAATCGAGGCCCGACGAACTCGAGTTGTGCAACTCGCCCGCCAGCATAAGAAATGGCTTGCCATCGACGATGAGTTGCGTCGTGGCGCCGCGAGTCTCCAGGTGTGGAGCACCGTTAGATTGCGCTGCAGAGGAGCAAACGCCCCAAGAGTCGAGGAGTGCTAGCGAAGCGCAGAAGAATAGAGTGCGACGAGAAGGCCATCGATTCATAGCCGTCCCAATTTACCACCAAAGGAGCACGCGGAGCGGAGCTCTTTGCTACTGCCCCGAAGCCGTCGACGTTCCCGCTGCTGTCCCCTCGCTCTCCGGCAATCTCCATGCAAAGAGCACGCTACCGCTGCCGGTGAGCACATACTGCCGCCCGTCGAGCATGTAGGTAATCGGCGAGCTTTGCATCTGCGAACCGAGGCCGGCGTGCCAGAGGGTCTTGCCGTCGCTGGTGTTGAGCGCGAGGATGTTGCCGCGGGCGTCTCCGGTGAAGGTGAGGCCGGAGTCTGTGGTGAGCACGCCTGCGCCTGCGCCGTATGGGCCCAGTTCATGGGTCCAACGGATCTTTCCGGTCTGGTAGTCGATCGCCCTGAGCTCTGCCTTGCCCCAGAGCCCGTAATCGGCGCCGGCCCAGCCATAGTCCCCATCGGCGGGCTTGGCAAAGTAGAGACTATATGCAGAGCGCGCATCGACCAGGAAAAGACCTGTCTTCGGATCGAAGCTAGGCGAGCGGTAGTTGGTCATCCCACCCTCGTCCGGTGCGATTAGCCGCCCGTCGCGAGCGGGCTCTTTTTCGGGATTTGGAATCGGATGCCCCTCTTTATCGATGCCTAGCGTCCAGTTGGTCGGGCCAAAGGGGACTGTTAGCAGATTTTCTCCAGTCGCGCGATCGAGCACCGAGTAATAGCCATTGCGCGAGGCCTGCATCAACATCTTGCGCGGTTTGCCGTTGAAGTTGCCGTCGACCAAAACCGGGACCTCCACCGCGTCCCAGTCATGCGTGTCGTGTGGAGACATCTGAAATGCCCAGACCAGCTTTCCAGTATCGGGATTAAGCGCAACGATGCTGCATGTGTAGAGATCATTGCCGGGACGGGTCTTGCCCTCAAGCACAGGAGTGGGATTGCCCGTTCCCCAATAGAGCAGGTTGAGGTCGGGATCGTAGGTCCCGGTGATCCAGGTGGTGCCGCCGGTGGTGCGGTTCGGCGTTCCCTCGGGCGGGTCGACGTCCCACGTCCATTGCAAGGCTCCGGTCTCGGGATCGTAGGACTTCAGGTACATGGGCAAATTGTCGAGGTCACCGCCCATGCCGGTAATCACGTGATTGCCCACGATCAACGGGGCGTTGGTCGCCCAATAGCCCTTTTCGACATCCGCAACCTCAACCTTCCAACGCACGCTGCCGTTTTTCGCGTCCAGGCAGATCAGGTGCGCATCCGGGCTCATGAAATAGACCGAGTCCTTGTAGATCGCCACGCCGCGCTGGCCGATATGGTCACCCTTGTTGGGCGGATATTGGTAGTGCCACAGCAGGTGCGCCGATCGCGCGTCGATCGCCCAAATATTGTCCGGCACCGTGAAGTAGACGATGCCGTCGACCATAATGGGCGTGGCCTTGATGCTGGCATTCTGACCTGTTTGAAAAGCCCAGGCCAGGCCGAGGTCGTTCACATTGTCCGGCGTGATCTGAGTCAGGCTGCTATGGCGGCGCCCCGAGTAATCGCCGTGATAGCCTGGCCAGCTGTCAGCCGGCGGATGCAGCAGCCACTGGTCGGTGACGTTTTGTGCGGTTGCGATGGGGGCCCAGCTTGCGAGCGACGCGCCGAATGCGAGGAGGACTGCAGTTTTTGAAAATTTCATCCTGATGTTGGACCCTCGAGCAGGTGATGCTCCGACCGATAGAGGAAGTATTTCATAACCAATACAGATCACGCGACGGTCGTTCGACCGAGCTTGAATCGAGGCCTTGCAAAGTTCAGTAAAGTTCGGCGGTAATCCTCATGCTTAGATCAACAGCCGCGGCGGAGTGGGTCAATGCGCCGACTGAAATGTAGTCCACACCGGCGAGCGCGTATTTGCGGATGTTTTCAAGAACGATACCGCCCGAGGCCTCGAGCGGAATGGTGAGACCGCGATCGCGCACAATGCTGACCGCCTTCTTGATCTCCGCAGGCGTCATGTTGTCGAAGAGGATCGCCTCCGCCCCGCCGTCAATGGCCGCCTGAAGCTCGTCGAAGGTGCGAACCTCCACTTCAATCTTCCGTCCAGGCTCGCGATTGGAGAGCGCTGCGGCCAGCACTTTCGCGAGGCCGCCTCCGAGCGAAATATGGTTGTTCTTGATCAGGATGCCGTCGGAGAGATCGAGCCGATGGTTCTCGCCGCCGCCACAGCGAACCGCATATTTATCGAGCACACGCATGCCCGGCATCGTCTTGCGAGTGTCCAGGACTTTCACCTTGGTGCCCTTGACCTCATCGACATACCGGCGGGTCATAGTCGCCACTCCACTCATGTGCTGCAGCAGATTAAGAATCACACGCTCGCAGGCGAGAATGACACGGGCATTGTGACGAATGACCGCGATCGCCTGCCCCGGTCTGAGTCGAACCCCATCGAAGATCTCCGGATGGCTGATGACCTCGAAGCGCCCCGACTGGTGCGTGTCATATTGGGCGAAGATCTCCAAAAAACGCGGGATGCAGCCCACTCCTGCGAGAACGCACTCCTGCTTGGCGATGATCGTGGCCGAAGCGCGCAGGGTGGGATCGATGGTGATCGCGGTCGTCGCGTCTTTGGTGGCCTTGTCTTCGCGCAAGGCCTGTTCGAGAAGTGCAGTGACGCGTTTGCTCTTCCAATCCATTGTGTATCCGTGACTGTTACAGTTCCGAAGGCAAATCGTCAAGACCCTGACGCGTCTTGGCTATCAATGCGATTACTTCGGCCAGGCGCGCCCGCAGACCTTCAACAATACTGGACGGTGCCTTCGCGAGAAAAGCCTCATTGCTGAGCTGGCCCTGCTTGGATTGGAGCTCTTTTTCATATTTCGCCAGCTCCTTGGTCAGCCGTTCCCGTTCGGCGGCAACGTCGATCTCTTTCTTGTAGAGAAGGCCCGTTGTAAAGCTCGCCGTAGTCCTTGTATTCGTCGAAGAGAGACTCCAGGAGGTCTCCGCCTCTAGAGACGAGATGCGCGCGAGTTTTCTCACAATATCGTCGTTCGACTTCAGGAAGTGGGCAATTCCATTGGACGAGAGAAAATACGCGGGAACAGTCTCGCGCTCGGGAACATCGAGGTCTTTGCGTAACGCGCGAAGTGTCACAATCAATTCCTGCAACAGCGTCATGTTGCGCTCGAATTCGGGGTCGATATGCTCAGCTACCGGCTGCGGATATTTCGTCAGCGCGATCGACGCAGCCGGCGCACGCTGATCGTAAAGCGCATGCCAAATCTCCTCGGTGATAAACGGCATGAACGGCGAAAGCAGCCGCAACGCTGACTCGAAGACCCCGATCAAAGTCGCGAGCGCAGACTGCGTAGCATTCCTGTCAGCCGTCTCACTGAAATCCAGTCGCAGTTTCACGATCTCGAGATACCAATCGCAGAAATCTCCCCAGAAGAACTGGTAGACGGTATTTGCTGCTTCGTCGAAGCGATAGCCAGCAAGGGATTGGTTCATTTCAGCGGCAGTCGAGTTGAGCCGCGAGACAATCCAGCGAGCTTCGATGGGGCTCGACGGTCCGAGCACCGGATCAGCCAGCAGATTAGCCGGATCGACCGTGAGCCCAGCCTCGGCGGCACGGTCCATGTTCATGAAGATGAAGCGGGCCGCATTCCAGATCTTGTTCGCGAAGGCGCGATAACCCTCGGTACGCGCCTCGCTGAAGGCGATATCCGTGCCCGGAGAGGCCATTGCTGCGAGTGTGAAGCGCACCGCGTCGGTGCCAAAGCGCTTCACGATCTCGATCGGGTCGATCACGTTGCCCTTCGTCTTCGACATCTTCTGCCGGTCGGCGTCGCGCACCAGCGCGTGGATATGCACCTCGCGGAAGGGAACCGCGTCTTGTAGCGTCCTTTCCGATCCATCCGGCATCGGCGCATCCAGCATGAAGTGGCAGCCGAGCATAATCATTCTCGCCACCCAGAAGAAGAGAATGTCGAAGCCCGTCACCAGCAACTGCGTCGGATAAAAGGTCGCAAGGTCGGCGGTAATCCGGGGCCAGCCAAAGCAGGTGAAAGGCAGCAGGCCCGATGAGAACCAGGTGTCGAGGACATCGGTTTCCTGCGTGATCTCTGCGCTCCCGCAGTGCTCGCAGGCGCTGGGTGTCTCGCGAGCTACGGTGGTCTGCTTGCAGGTCGCGCAATGCCACGCCGGAATGCGATGGCCCCACCAGAGCTGCCGCGAGATGCACCAGTCATGGATGTTCCGCATCCACTCGAGATACGTCTTGCGATACTGCTCCGGTCCGATCTTGATGTAGCCCTGCTCAACAGCCGCGATTGCCTTGTCCGCGAGCGGCTGAATCTTCACGAACCATTGCGTCGACAGCCGCGGCTCGACAATATCCTTCGAGCGGTCGCAGCGGCCAACGCTGTTCGTGTGCTCTTTCACGGCGACGAGGAAACCCTGCGCCTCAAGATCGGCGACGATGCGCGCGCGTGCCTCATAACGGTCAAGTCCCGCGTAAGCGCCGCCTTCTGAATTGATATGGGCCGTCTCGTCCATTACGTTGATGGATGGCAAGCCATGGCGCTGGCCCAAAGCAAAGTCATTCGGATCATGAGCCGGCGTCACTTTCACCGCGCCGGTGCCGAAGTCGCGGCTCACCCATGCATCGGTGATGATAGGGATCTCCCGCCCAACCAGAGGCAACCGCAGGCGTTTGCCGTGAAGTGCAGATAGCGTTCATCGTCCGGATGCACGGCGACACCGCAGTGTCTCCCAGCATCGTCTCGGGTCGCGTCGTTGCAATGGTGACGAAGCTTCCCGGCTCTTCCACCACCGCGTAGCGAATCTCCCAGAGGCTGCCCTTCTGCTCCTCGTGAACCACCTCAAGATCGGAGATCGCCGTCTGGCAGCTTGGGCACCAGTTCACGATATAAGCGCCGCGATATATCAGCCCTTGTTCATGCAGGCGGACGAAAGCCTCTCTCACCGCAACCGAGAGATCCTCGCTCATGGTGAAATACTCGCGCGACCAGTCGACGCTCGCGCCGAGCCGCTTCATCTGTTCGAGGATCGCGCCGCCGTAGAGCTGTTTCCACTGCCAGACGCGGTCGAGGAAGGCGTCGCGGCCCATCTGCTGCCGGGTCTTGCCCTCTTCGGCGAGTTGACGCTCGACCATTAGCTGCGTCGCGATGCCGGCGTGGTCGGTGCCCGGGACCCAGAGAGCGCGGTCACCCGACATCCGCCGCCAGCGGACGAGAATGTCGCTCTCTGTTTGCTCGAACATATGGCCCATGTGCAGCCGTCCAGTAACGTTGGGCGGCGGCAGCAGGATAGTGAAGGGGCGCGCGGCGGAACCCTGCGAGTCCTCGGCCTTCGTGTCGAAGAGCCTCTCCTTGACCCAGTACTCCGCCCAACGGTCTTCGATGGCGGCAGGGTCATAAGCTTTGGGCAGTTCGCGTGGCATTATCTCTACTTCTTTCTGCTAGTTAACTTTTGACGATAGCACAGCGAACGATCCTGGTTTTGGCTGTCGTTTGTCGCCGTAAAACAGGAAAAAGGCCGCAATCCGCGGCCTTTTTCAGCTCAGGATTTTCCAGTGGCTTAGAAGGGGTTGAGCTTGTCGAGACCCTTCTTCTTCTTGTGCTTGCTCGATGACTCTTTGCTCGCGTCGTACTTGCTCTTGTCTGCTGCGGCAGAAGTGGTGCCGGTGGTGACCGTTGCCGGGGCCTGCTTGACGTCATTCACCTGAGTAGGCGCCTCGGCCGGCTTGTCGACTGCTGGCAGAGCCGTCGCATTGGCCGGGCCGACAGGCTTCAGGCCGCCATTGTCAGGAACAGCCGTCGCCGGAGTACTAGCTGCGGCTGCGGGGGGCGCACCACCTGCTGGTGGATTTGCTGCGGGAGGATTGGCCGCCGGCGGCGTAGCCTCCGTGCCGCCGCTCCCATTGCTGGAGGGTTGAACGATCTCGGCGCCCACGCCAGTGCCTCCGCTATCCGGCACATTCTCGAGCCGGGGTGCGGGAGCGGGCTGGTCGCTGCGCGGCGGCGCGGTCCCGTTTTCAATAGCGGCGGAAGGCGTTGGTTCCGCAGCCTGAGTCTTGCCCATCGCCACGTTATAAGCGGCCAGCGTCTGCTTGCTGACCTGAGTCGCATAGGTGGGCGGGGGGTCTTTCATCGTCGGATCACCGACGTGGGCGGCCTCTACCGTCGAAGGCCGGCCCGAGAAGAGCAGGACTGCGCGCTGCGTCAGCTTGACCGGGACGCGGCTCTCTTCTTCAGCCTGGCTCTCGGCCAGCTCTTCCTTGGTCGGTTCCGGTACCGGGCGTCCCAGTGCGATCAAGCGGTCTTTCGCGTCTTCCACGTGAGGTGCCATCGCATACTTCGTCACTACTTTGGAGTAGGCGGCAGCCGCCTGGTCCTGGTAAATCTGCACCAGCTTCTCTTTGGCCGCTGGAGGAATATGGAATGTCGGCAACTGCACCGCGCGCGCCTCAGCGGCATAGTCGTCGCCAAGCGCGATCAAGGTGAGATCGCTGTGGCTGAAGAGCGGATAAGTGTCGGCGACAGTCTGCAACCGGGCGATGCTCGCCGACCAGTTCTCACGCGCCGCGTAGAAGGTGCCGATCTCGTATTCCCTCTGGGCAAGCACCTCCTGCACGTCGCGCAGACGCTGCTGGGCACGCGGAATAAGCGGTGAATCCGGGAACTGGTTGATCATCTGCCGGTATTCCTGCTCGGCGCGCTGCACATTGGTATAGTCGCGGTCCGGCTTCTCCATCTGCATGTAATAGATGTCGGCAACGCGCATCTGCGCCTCGGCGGCCTCAGGCACGTTGGGGAAGAAGGTAATGAAGTCCTTGTATTCGGTCTCGGCCTGGGTGTAGGCGGCCGATCCACCCTCTTTGAACCAGCTATCGCCGATGCCCAGCTTGGCGCGCATCTGGTATTCGGAGTCGGGATAGGTGTTCAGCAGCGTCTGCAGGTCGAGGCGGCAAACATCATAGTGGCCCTTCTTGAGGGCCGCCATCGCCTTGTCATACAGCTCCTTATCAGGCTGCTTCGAGTCGAGGCCAGAGAGCGGATTGCTCGTATTCGGCTTCTTACCCGACTTCTTTTTGCCAAAGAGCGGGCCTGCATGGACGGGAACCGCTAATGCTGCGAGCAGCAGGGCACTGGAGACACGAAGAAGAAAACGCTGCATAGCACCTCAAAACGACTGCACCTTTAGTCTATTGCATAACCCCGAAGCCATCTATGCGGTGGCGAGAATTCCCGCGTGGCCTAGGCTACGGCGTGCTGTTTCCCGGCTGCTTCCTCCGCGGCCTCCCGCGCCATGCGCGTCAGTTCGCGGGTCGCGGTCTCGCCGTCGCCCTTACCGAAGACGGCATTGCCTGCGACGAGCAGTTCCGCACCTGCTTGGACGACGGATTTGATCGTTTCGTGATCCACCCCGCCATCGACTTCAATGCGAAAATCCAGCTCATATTCCTCGCGCAACTCCCTGAGCCGGCGAATCTTGCCCAGGGCGAAGGGAATAAACTTCTGGCCACCAAAGCCGGGATTGACGCTCATCACCAGCACATGGTGAACCATGGGCAGGATGTCGATCAGAAAGTCCACGCGCGTCGCGGGGTTGATGACCACCGCTGGCTCCATCCCATGCTCGCGAATATGTTCAAGCGTCCGGTGCAGATGGCGGCAGGCCTCATAGTGGACGCTCACCCAATTCGCTCCGGCCTCGGCGAAGTCGGGAATGAACGTGTCTGCGTTCTCGATCATCAGGTGGCAATCAAGGGTGAGCGCGGTCGCTTTGCGGAGCGACCTGAGCACCGGAAGGCCGAGCGAGAGATTAGGGACAAAATGGCCGTCCATCACGTCGACGTGGATGATCTTCGCGCCGCCCCGCTCGGCGGCAGCGACATCCCGGCCCAGGTTCGCAAAATCGGCAGAAAGGATGGATGGAAGCACTTCAACCATGGCTGGCTCCTTGGCGGCAAGTTTATCAGTTGGATGTTGCGCCAGGGTGGCTGTGGCGATCCTTTTCGGCGGAGCGGTGACTGCGATAAGCTGGCTAGCATCGCGGTCGGCGGAGGGCAGATGGGATGAATATAAGAACTCATCGGATCAGTTTCTTTGCTCGTCTCGCAATTTGCCTTGTCCTGCTGCCGGTCTGTGCCACGGCGAAGCCGACCCAGCCGCCGGGAAGCCGCTCCACCGGCCAGCCATCAAGCCAGTCGAGCGCGACCGAGCCACCGCAAGCCGCTCCCGACGCCAACGGCGTCTACCACATTGGACGTGGAATCAGGCCGCCACGCGTCATAACTTCGGTGGATCCTGAATACACGGACCTGGCCAGGAAGAAGAAGATATCTGGGATTTGCGTGGTGGGATTGGTCGTCGACGCCCAAGGTAACCCTCAGAACATTCGAGTGGTCAGGTCGATCGCGAAAGACCTGGAGTCGATCGGCAAGGATCTAGAGCCGAAGCTCAGGAAGGCAGCCGACGGACTCGACCAGAACGCGATCAACGCCGTGTCCAAGTACCGGTTCAGCCCAGCGGAGTATGAGGGAAGACCGGTTCCTGTGCAGGTGAATATCGAAGTCAGTTTCAAGATGTTTTGAGGACGAGGAAAGAGCCGCGTGACGATTGAAGACACTCGCTCTCAGAACAATCAATACGGCTGGTTCTTCCAGATAGTAGGAATGTAAAAGACCTCAAGATACCGCGACAGCAGGAACATCAACACCGTAGCTCCCACCGACCAAAAGAAAAGCTGTACCGGCAGAGTGCGCGTCACCGGCGGCCCTTCCTGACTCTTGGCCGACTGCGAGGTGAGTTGAAAGAGCAGTCCACTGGCGAAACAGACGCACCCTGTCATCGCCAGCGTCTCGATTGAGGTTAGCAGCCGCTGATGCCAGGGGCTTCCGGGCACAAAAAAAGCACTTACCAGCAGTGCATAGATGGAGAGGATGGTGAAGATCAGGGCAGCGAGTTTGGCGACTTCGCGAAACACCGTCACGCCTCCCGTCCGGCTGGCGCCGTAGGGAAATTCTGAGATCAGTATAGACCCGGCCTGCGCGCGCTAAAAGAGATCGATTTTCCATTCTGCCGACCGAATCAATGAAAGCGTCAGAAAGGATTACGATGGACAGCAAGTATGACCAAGCTCCTCGCACGCGCCCTGAAGTACATCCTCATCGGCGCAGTCGTCCTCTACTTCGCCGATTGGGCGCAGCTGGGGATCCGGTTGGCGCGCCACACAGGACTGGGTACCGTGAACGTCAGCCAATATCTGGCCACTCCGTTGAAAGGTCAGAAGGAAGAGTACGACTACCTTGGAAACGTCGATCAGCCCTGCGTGAGGTCGCTCTTCCCGCACAATTCAGATTTGCCCTGCTGGTGGCTGGAGCGCCACAGGAACCAGTGGCAATCGCCCGGAGATTAACTTCTGAATCTCGTCTCGAAAAGGCTTCAAAGCCTTGTCAGCTAAAGTGATCCCAGATGAGAATCCTCTCTCTGCAGCCGAGCATCAGCCTGATTCTGCAATCCCTGGGGCGGCTCGACACGCTTGCCGGCTGCACCCGCTACTGCCTCGACGCCGTCCCCGAGCTCCGCTCGCGCGGACTTCCTATCGTCCGAGACTCCTGGTCGAGCGAGACCGGAGAGATCGTGGCGCTCAAGCCGGATCTGGTAGTTGCCTCGGTGCCCTATCGACAGGAATCGCTAGCAGCCATCCTGCGCGCCGGTCTTCCCGTTCTGGCGCTTGGCGCCGCATTGTCTCGCCGACATCTATCGCGACATCCAGCTCATCGGCAGCATCGTCAACGAGACTGCGAAGGCAACCCGAGTCGTCGCCCAAATGCAGGATGCGATGGACGACGTCCGTCGCATCGCGTCAACATCCAATCGCAAGCCGCTCGTCTATTGCGAGGAGTGGGGTAAGCCGCTCATCCACTCGCAACAATGGGTCAAGGAGCTTGTTGAAACCGCAGGCGGGGCCTTTCTCGGAGAAGCCGGCAAAGTCACTAACGCAGAGACAATCGCAGCCGCTGATCCGGAAGTGATTGCGCTGGCATGGTGCGGAGCCGGGAATCGTGTTCCAGTGCAGCGCGTCATCGCGATGCGTGGCTGGCAAAAGCTTCGCGCCGTGAAGTACGGACGGGCAGCCTGCATTCCTGACGAGCTACTCAACACTCCCGCGCCCACCCTGGTTGAGGGCCTCCACGTTCTCGCCAAATTGATCCATCCCGAACTTTTCACTTCGGCCGACTTTGAAGCCTCCTGAAGCCCAGCCCTTCCCGGTTCCTACTTTTCGTTGTCGAAACGTCTAAACTAGATGACAGTGGGAAATGTAGACAAAACAGAGCTTAGCGTTGTCCCAGAACCCGAACAAAAGCCAGATTCCGGCGAAAAGTCGGTCAGGCTGGTGGTCGTGGCTCTTATTCTGCGTGGCCGCGAGGTGCTCATCTGCCAGCGCCGGTCCGATCAGCCGATGGCCTTGAAGTGGGAGTTTCCCGGCGGCAAGATGGAGCTCGGGGAGACCGCCGAGGAGGCCTTGGCCAGGGAGCTGGACGAAGAGCTCGGAATCGTCGCGAAGATTGGCAGTAGGATCACGCGTATGCGCCACACCTACCGCAGCGGCAGCTCGGTCGACCTACAGTTTTTTGCAGTGCGCGAATTTGATGGTGAGATCACCAACCGCATCTTCAACGACCTGCGCTGGTGCGACCTGACCGATCTGCCCAGTTATGACTTTCTCGCGGCGGACCGCAACCTCGTCCGCGATCTGGCCGCCGGCAAGCTGCTGTAGCTGATCTTCTATTTCAAGCAAAAAGCGCCCACCGGATTTCGGTGGGCCGTTTGGCTTCGATATTGCGCTTGGGACTAGCCTTTTGGCTTCTCTTCGTGCGATGAGTTCTCGTGCTTAGGCTGAGAGTGCTGTTGTGGATGAGACTGGGGCTTGGATTCAGGCTTTGCCTCGGGTCTTGAGCCCTCTGGCTTCGCCGCTGGTTTCGGTTTGGATTCAGGCTTCGCCTCGGGTCTTGACTCTGGTCTAGATTCCTCGGGCTTCGCCTCTGGTCTTGGTTTTGATTCAGGCTTTGCCTCTGGTCTCGACTCCTCGGGCTTCGCTTCTGGCGTCGGCTTGGCTTCAGGCTTGGCCTCCGTCCTTGGCTGGGCTTCTGGCCTCGACTCCTCTGGCTTCGCCGCAGGGTGGGCTGGCTCGTTTCCGGGTCGCGCTCCTTCTGCTTTCGGATTAGCAGCAGGCGCCGGGCGTTCTGAATTAGAGGTTGCCGCCGGACGTGCTTCGGACTTCGCATTCGGTTCGCGATTGTTCGCGACAGTCTGTCGTTCAGCAGCCGTGTTGTTGCCACCCGGGTCCTTCATGTTGGGAGGCAGTTTGCCGCCATTCTGAGCGGCGGCTTTGTAGACCGCCGTGTTGACCTGGCCGCCTGCCTCGCGAGCCGGAACCGCGCTCTTGAAATCGTTCGGTCGCGCTGTTGCCGCGATCGACGGTTTCCCGCCATTCTCCGATGCGCGCAACTCAGGATTAGTCCGCGCCTGGTCGACGTGTTGTACTTGAGCGGAGGTCGGCTGGATATGGTTCTCCCGGGCCGCAGCCTGCTCCTGAGCGGTGGGTTCGGCCCGCACACCGCCAGTCCCGCCGTTGTAGCTGGTGCGGTTGACCGTCACGTTATTCACTACCGTCCTGTTGTAGACATTGGTGATATGAACGTTGCTGATGTTGTTCACCGATCTGTTATAGGCAAAGACGCCGTGGTTCCAGTATCCGCCCTCATAACCGACTCCACCGTAGCCGAAGCCGTAGTTGACTCCGCCATAGAAGCCGATGTGTGGGCCCCAGTAACCGGCGTGGAAGATATAGGCGCCGCCGCCCCAGCCCCAGTATCCAGGAGTCCAGAGGACGCCTACTTGCGGAGGCTGCACCCACGTGCCGGGTACCCAATAGTAGCCGGCCGGGCCCCACGCCCAGTAGCCTGGCGTCCACAGATAGCCGGGGGCGGGAATCGCCGGCTGTGCGTAGACGGGCAACGGCGGCGGCGCGATGCCCACCGAGATGAAGATTCCGGCAAAAGATGCGGCCGGGATAGCCAGCACGGCAGCCGCGAGCAGCAACGTGCGAAGGTAGCGAGAAATTTTCATAGATGTCCTTTCCGGACCATCCTTCGGTGCCCGGAGATTGCCAAGGTGCAGCGGGTTACGCGGATGGGGCGGCTTCTAGCCGGCCTCGGTAAGTCCTTCACCGGGCCGGCTTGCATGTCTCTTACTAACGCCGCATGTAGGATTTTGTTGCTGAGGGAAGAGTTGCCCCGTAGCGCGCAGAAACCAATAAATACAGGTGTCGGGAGAAGTTGCACGGTATTCGGAGAAGTTACACGCTAACTATGTAACTAAGTCCGTCTAGTTGGAGCCCGTAGCTAACTTCCTACTGCGCGTTCGGCAAGACTATCGAGAATGTGCCCCATCTTTTCATGCTTTGTTTGCAGATAGCGCTCGAAAGACTCGAGTGGTTCGACCTCAGCCGAAATGCGTTCGACGACACTGATTCCCGCAAGCTCCAGCGCTTCGACCTTCTCGGGGTTGTTCGTCATCAACCGCACTGCGGTGACGCCCATGTCTCTCAGGACTTCGGCCGGTAGTTCAAATTCGCGGCAGTCGGCGCGAAAGCCCAAAGCTAGGTTCGCCTCGACCGTGTCCAGGCCCTGGTCCTGCAGCTCGTAGGCCCTCAGTTTGGCCATCAGCCCGATGCCGCGGCCTTCTTTTTCTTCATAGAGCAGAATGCCCGCGCCCGCGTCGCCGATCGCCTTGAGCGCCAGCTCCAGCTGCAGCCGGCAATCGCAGCGCAGCGAGCCGAAGACATCGCCGGTCAGGCACTGGGAATGAATGCGCACGATCGGCGGGGTGCTGTGAATGTCGCCCATCACCACGGCGACCAGTTCTTCCTTGAGCGTCGGAGGCGCGATGGAATGCTCGCAGCACGGCTTTCCGCCCACCAGCAGCCCTTCGTAGCCAAGAATGCGGAAATGACCCCAGCGGGTCGGAAAATCGGCTTCCGCTACCTTACGTACGCTCTCGAATGACATATGCCTAAGTATACGGATGCGAGCGAAATCGCAGCTCAGGCTCAACTGCAGCCCGGCACCTCGGCAAGACTCTGAAAGACCGGAAGCCCGTGTTCCTTAGCCAGCCGAACGTCTTCATCGGCGCCTTTTGACGCGCCCGGAAGCCTGAGCACCGCGTCGCAGCGACTCAATAGACGGTTGGCAATCGGGTACAGAATCTCGTCATAGATTGCATCTCCGGGACGTTTCGATCCGGCTTCGCGGAGCAGCGGGAGAGCGATCCACTCCCCGATCACCGGAATGTGGCCGGCGCGGTAAAGCGGGAGTGCGACGGATTCCAACGAGCGCAGATTCTTCTCCATCAACTGCGCGTCGTCGCCGGTGCCGGAGCGATAAGGGCCGGCAATCAGAATCATGAGTGATTGGGATGACATTAAGGAGCCTTTCCTGAGATTTCGTGCAGTTTTGTTAGTCATGGATTGGGGAACAATTTCGACATTATCGTGCAATATCATGCAATGTCAAGTATGATTATTAAGGAAGAGCCATGCTTACTACCCATCGGAAACAACAGATTCTAGCTCTCCTGAAACGCAACGGGCAGGTCATCGCGAAAGAAGTGAGCCAATCAATGGGCGTCTCGGAAGACACCATCCGCCGCGACCTGCGAGAGCTCGCGCAGGAAGGCCTGTTGCAGCGTGTTCATGGGGGCGCATTGCCGGCGTCGCCCGCCATGGCAGATTTTGCCGGCCGGGAACTCCTGACGCCGGAAGGCAAGACCGCCATCGGCCGCGCCGCGGCGGCGATGATCCAACCCGGGCAGGTGGTCATTCTCGATGGCGGAACGACAGCGAGGCAAGTGGCCCGCCACCTCCCGAATGATTTGAAGGCCACGATCGTCACGCATAGTCCGACCATTGCGCTGGAACTGGTCAACCACCCCGACGTCGAGGTCATTATTATCGGCGGCCGCATGTTCAAGCATTCGGTGGTCGCCGTAGGGGCCGCTGCCATCGAAGCCATCTCGCTCATTCACGCCGACACTTACTTTATGGGCGTGACTGGCGTGCACCCCAAGGCTGGTCTAACGACCGGCGATTTTGAAGAGGCCGCGGTGAAGCGCGCCATGAGCCACGCTGCGGCCGAAACCATTGTGCTCGCATCCTCAGAGAAGCTGAACGCCGCTTCACCCTACTCCGTCGTCTCGCTCGATGAAATCAGCGGCATTATTACCGAGCGGGAAGCGGATGAGGCCCTGACCCGTCCATACGAGCGCCTGAATATCGCAGTAACGCGCGCCTAGTTCTGTAAAGCCACCCTCGCCGCCACCGTCGAGGCCTCTCATGCGCACGGAGCCATTCGGTCGGCGAACCCGTGTGAGGACAGGAAGACCACCAGCGACGGAAAAAACGGTCTGACGGCCGCCATGTAATCTTCCGCGCGGTAGACGAATTCCTCGAAGCGAAGATCGAACTCGTCCGGCATGCTTCGGGCCCTCTGCATGGCATTCACGCTCTCGAGCAGGTCGGCAAGCCTCCGGCACTGCGCTTCCTGCGCGAGTCTTCGACGCAAGTCGTCGAAAACGCGATCGCGAGGGGTCTCGGCACTCTTGCAACGATCTGGGAAATTGGAGTTCATTGAATGACCTATGTTCTTTCCGCTAATACCGCTTATGCCAAATAGTGAGCTGAACATGGAATTCGTTACGCCGAACCGTCAGATTCGTGAATGGGCTCGAATGGGTATGGCGGCCAAGTCGGGAGAAGCAAGCGAAAGCGGTACATTAAGGGTGTGTTCGATTCCAAGCTGATTCTGATTACGCTGCTGGTGAAACTGGGCGTGGCCGCCTCCGTTGCAAGCGCCCTCGCGCGTTCCCGCAGCTTCCAGAATCTTCTCTTTCAGGAAGACCGCAGCGGCACGCAGACGATGGGGTTGTTGGCCTGGATATGCATTCCATTGACGCTGGGGGTGTGGGTCCGGATCATCGTCCAAAACTTCTACGCGGCCGACATCGCCTTTGAAACGGTGATTATTCTCGGAGTCCTGCTCGGGCCGCTCTCCGCCATGGCCGGCGCGACACTGCTCGCAGCGCCTGCAATGCTTCATCACGAATACCTGACCCTGCCCTTCAATCTCACCGTCGCTCTGATCGCCGGCATCTACGGGCGCCTCGTGACCGCGGAAGAGGTCTGGTCGTTCTCGCCCTTTGTCGATCTCAGCATTTACCGCTGGGTGCGGCGCAACCTGCGCAAGCCGCGCTTCGACCGTCAAATCCTGCTGCTCATGCTGATCCTGGGCATGGAAGTCGGCCGCGAGTCGCTCGCCGAGGCCTATCCCGACCGCCTCTTCGCACTGGTCGCACCGACCTGGCCCGTGCGCCTCGCGGTCTACGCTTGCTCGGCGATGGTCGTCGGCATCCAGCTCAAGATATGGAACGCCATCCGCATCGAGCACAAGCTCGAAGAACAAAAGCGGCTGCTGCTCGAGGCGCGATTTGACGCGCTCCAGCGCCAGATCAATCCGCATTTCCTCTTCAACACGCTGAACTCCATCGCCTCACTCGTCCGCTTCCGTCCCGAGATGGCCCGCGAGATGATCGTCCGCCTCGCGAATATTCTCCGCGCCCTGCTCAAGGACCACGACACCTTCGTCGCACTGCGCGAGGAACTCAACTTCACCGAAGACTATCTCGGCATCGAGGTTGTGCGTTTCGGCGGCGACAAGCTGCACGTCGTCAAAGATATCGACCCCGCCACCCTCGAAATGCTCGTGCCCAGCATGCTTCTCCAGCCGCTGATCGAGAACAGCATCAAGCACGGCATCGAACCGCGCATCAGCGGCGGCACCATCACCATGCGCAGCCGCCTCCGGGAAGCGAGCATGTTGATCGAGGTCGAGGACGACGGAGTCGGCATGGTCGAATCGCGCACGCCCTCCGGCGGAGTTCCACGGAAAGGCACCGGCATCGGCATGAAAAATGTCCGCGAGCGCCTCGAAGTGCTCTACGGCGAAGCGGCGCGCTTCGACGTCATGAGCCGGCCTGGACGCGGAACACGAGTCAGCCTCGAAATCCCCGTCATGACGAACGAAAATGGCGACCCGATGCTGGCCGCGACCCCGGGCCTGCGAAGTCAGCCAGCCGTTCGAGCAAGCACTTCTTCGTAATACTTCTCATACAAAGGAATAATCCGCGAGGAGCAATAACGCGCCTGCGCAGCAGCGCGTCCCGCGCGCCCCATCTCGTCCAGCTGCTCCGTGTCGCTCAACAGCTCGAGCGCTGCATCGGCCATCGCATCGGTATCGCCGACGGGGAAAAGTCTCCCCGTCACTCCATCGTCGATCAGCTCCGGAACACCACCAACCCTCGTCCCAATCGTCGGAACTCGGCAGGCCATGGCTTCCAACGCTGCCAATCCGAAAGATTCAAGCTCGCTCGGCATCACCATCAAATCGGCCACAGGCAGCAACTCGTTGACGCTCTCCTGCTTGCCCAGGAAAGTCACTCGGTCCTGAATCCCGAGGCCTTGCGCAAGCCACTCCGCCGACGAGCGGTCCGGGCCGTCACCCACCAGCAGCAGCCGCGCCGGAACCCGCTCCACAATCCGTCCAAACACCTTCACTACGTCCGTCACGCGCTTGACCGGACGAAAGTTCGAAAGATGAATCAGGATCTTTTCGCCAGGCGCAGCATACCGGGCGCGCGCAGCGTCACGTTCATCGAGCGGCTTATACACATCGCAGTTCACGAAGTTCGGGATCACCTCGATCGGGTTCTTGATCTGGAACTCGGTCAGCGTCTTGTCCTTCAGATACTGCGAAATCGAGGTCACGCCATCGCTCTCTTCAATCGCAAACCGGGTGATCGGCAGGTATGAGCGGTCGAGGCCGACCAGCGTGATATCCGTGCCATGCAGCGTAGTCACAAAAGGCAGTTGGCGTCCCCGCGCCGCAAGCATCTGCCGAGCCAACAGCGCGCTCACCGAGTGCGGAATCGCGTAATGCACATGCAGCAGGTCGAGCTCGTAGTATTCCGCGACCTCTGACATACGCGTCGCCAGCGCCAGATCGTAGGGCGGATATTCAAACAGCGGATAATTCGAGACCGGGACCTCGTGATAAAAGATCCCCTCTTCGCGACCCGTGAGCCGAAACGGCTGCGAATAAGTGATGAAGTGGACCTGGTGGCCCAGCGCAGCGAGTTCAATCCCCAGCTCGGTCGCCACCACTCCGCTGCCGCCGTAGGTCGGATAGCACGTAATGCCGATTTTCATAGAGGTCCGCAGTACCTTTGGACGCGGCTGCCTCTGAAGAGATGCAGAATACGCAATGGCCACCGCTAAATGACAGCCGCAAAGCTCGACATCTTCAGCTGGCCAAAGTGAATCAGCGAGACCCCCGCCGCGGCAACTTCCGGAATGACCTCCAGCAGCGCCTCGCGCTCGATCTCGCGGGACTCAAGCAGGCGCGTCCCGGCCGCCCGCAGGCTTGCGTCGCAATACCCAGGATGGCAGACCAGCTCCCAGGTGCCCTCGGGCATCGCGTCGAGCGTCCGCCGCAGCGTCTCCGCCGTCATGCTGCCGGTCGCCAGCACCCCTAGCGAACCATCCGTCGTGACCATGCCGATATGCTCGACCGCCTCCACAAAATAAGCCCGTTGCGTATTCAGTGCGCGCACCTGCAGCCTGCGCTTGAGTCCGGCGCCGGCAGCCGCGGCCGCGCTCCACTCCAGCTCAAAAGGGTTGCGAACGCAGGCCACGCTGCACAGCACCGCCGCGCGCAGCAGCGGGCGCAGCACCCGCGGAAAGGCGTGGGCATGTTTGTGCGTGTCCACGTGCGTGATCTGCAGATCGAGCTGCTGCAAATGCCGAATCTGCGCCACTGCCTCGGCCTCGATGTCCGCCTCGCTCACCCGCCCGCGCAGCAGATCGGTCACCAGCGCGCCGAGCGTCGGGCGAAATCGCGGCGCGTCTCTCGGGCTGCCGGGATCGATCAGAGTCGGAATCCTCTCCGCCGGCAACACCGGCCGCCCATCGACCAGCACCACATGGCAGCCAACACCCAAAGACGGCTGCTGCAGGGCCGCCTCTGCCGCCTCTTTTGTCGCCGGCGCCGCGGCCATCAACGTCGCCGAAGTGAGCGCGCCAGCGCTGCCCAGCTCCAGCACCGCCCGGTTGATCCCCGAGGTCAGGCCGAGGTCGTCCGCGTTGATAATCAGTCGCTTCAAGCTGGAGTAAGTTTACCAAGCGCCGCCTGCGCGGCCCGCGCCCTGGAATTCCGCCGAATGGTAAACTAAAACCTCCTTCCGTCGCGGGGAGAGCGTATGCCTGTCGGCTATTTTAGCCGCCTCGCAATGCTCATTCCCTCGACACCGGGGGCGGTTAGCTCAGCTGGTTAGAGCGCCTGCCTTACAAGCAGGATGTCGGGGGTTCGAGTCCCTCACTGCCCACCATAAACAGCGAGAGAGAACGCTAGGCTGTAAGCGCCGGCCCATGCTCAACCTTGCGCTTTGCCGCTTCCTGAGCCGCTGTGACGCGCGCGGGCCGGCGTATGTTCCCTGCACGAAATTCTCGCGTCTTTCGCAAATGTCCATTGACGCGGCTATTAAAATAGGCCCAGAATTGCGTCCATGTAATTGACAAGGGCGTGACCCATGAAGTATCTGCCTTCGCTGCCCCCCTCCCCGCCTTCCCGCCGATCCGTTTTCCCCTCACTATGGACCACCCTGTTGAGCGCCGTGCTCTTCTGTGCGCCGCCGGCTCTTACCGCGCAGAGCGTGACCTTTTCCGGCACGCAGACCACCCTGCCGTTCAGCGGCTTGTATGAACCAAACCGAAATTGCCGTGGACAGCGCCGGAGATGTGTTCATCACCGACGCTGGCAATAACCGAGTGCTGGAATTGCCGAGGACAGCGACCGGCTATGGACCGCAGATAACCCTCCCGTTCGCTGGTTTGTCTGGCCCCGGCGGAGTCGCTCTGGACAGCGCCGGGAATTTGTTCATCACCGACGGTGTACGATTAACGGCCGCGCGTGGAATTGCCGTGGACAGGGACGGGCTACGGGGCGCAGATCACCCTGCCTTTCAGCGGTTTGGATGCAGCCCCAGACAGATGCCGTGGACAGCGCAGGGGATGTGTTCGTCGCCGATTATGCCAATGAGCCTCGCGGCGGAATTGCCTAAAACATCGACCGGCTACGGAGCGCAGGTGACCCTGCCGTTCACCGGCTTGAGTCAGCATAGATATTCCGTATTCCTCCGAGCAATGGCCGTAGACAGCGAAATAAATGTGTTCCTCGTCGATATGGCAATCACCGGGTGTTGGAATTGCCGTGGACAGGGACGGGCTACGGAACGCAGGTGACCCTGCCGTTCAGCGGGTTGGATTGCCCTTGGGGGGTTGCCCTGGACAGCGCAGGGGACGTCTTCGTCACCAACTGGGGCAGTAGCAGTGTGGTGGAATTGCCGAAGACATCGACCGGCTACGGGCCGCAGGTGACCCTGCCGTTCAGCGGTTTGTCTGGCCCTTACGGCGATGCCGTGGACAACGACGGGAACGTGTTTGTCGTCAACAACAACTTCAACAATGCACCCGGTAGTGTAGTGGAGTTACAGACGAAATCGGTCAACTTTGGGGGTGTCAATATCTGCCCCGCTGGGCAGATGACGCCGGCGCCGTGCAGCGAAACCCTGACGCTCAACTTCAACGTCACGGCGAGCGGCACCCTGGGAACGCCGAAGGTGCTCACCGGCGGCGCGCCGAACCTGGACTTCACTGTGGCCAGCGGCAGCACCTGCACCGGCGCATTTTCGGCGGCCGCAACCTGCACAGTCAATGTGACCTTCGCGCCTCTTGCCGCAGGCAAACGGAATGGCTCGGTTGAGATCACCGACGGCAGTGGGAACGTGCTCACCACAACGCTGATTTACGGCTTTGGCTTTGGGCAGACGATGCCCACCATCGACTTCAGCCAGGGGTTTGGGCAGGCTCAGGGAGAGCTGCAGTTCAACGGCAGCACCTCGCTTGCCGGGACGGCCCTTGAATTGACCAACGGCGGATTGCATGAGGCCAGCAGTGCCTTCTATCCGTCGCCGGTCAATGTCCAGTCGTTTACCACTGACTTCACCTTCCAGCTAGCCAATCCAGCCGCGGACGGCTTCACCTTCACGATTCAGAGTGTCGGCCCCGGCGCGCTCGGCGCTGACGGCGGTTCTCTGGGATATGCGGGCATCGGCCAGAGCGTGGCGGTCAAGTTCGATCTCTACCAAAATGCCGGGGACCCCTCCAACAACTCGACCGGCCTTTTTGTCGACGGGGCCGTGCCCATTGGGCCGACCTCGATCGACCTGACCGGCAGCGGCATCAACCTGCACAGCGGCGACACCATGGCCGCCCACATCACCTATGACGGAACCACCCTCAACCTTACTCTTACTGACACAGTGACCTGGAAGAGCTGGTCGCACCCCTTCGCGATCAACATCCCAGCAACTGTGGGCGGCGATACCGCGTACGTCGGCTTCACCGGTGCAACCGGTGGCGAGACCGCGACCCAACAAATCCTCACCTGGACCTACCAAGTCGGGCAACCGCTTTACTACCCGAAGGGTTTCTCTTCTGCAAGCAGCCTGTCCATGAACGGCAGCGCGTCGGTCTCCGGGACGGCCCTTCAATTGACCACCCGCGAATCGTCCGAGGCCGGCAGCGCTTTTTATGCGACGCCGGTGAACATTCAGGCGTTCACCACCGACTTCCACTTCCAGCTCACGAACCCCGCCGCCGACGGCTTCACCTTCACCATTCAGAATGCAGGCCCCGCCGCACTCGGCGGGCATCGGCGGTTCGCTGGGATATGCGGGCATCGGCAAGAGTGTGGCAATCAAGTTCGACCTCTTCCAGAATGCCGGGGACCCCTCGAACAACTCGACCGGCCTTTTTGTCGACGGGGCGGTGCCTATTGGGCCGACCTCAATCGACCTGACCGGCACAGGCATCAACCTGCACAGCGGCGATAAGATGGACGCCAACCTCACCTATGTTGGGACGACCCTCACTCTCACTATCACTGACCTGGTGACCCTTGCAACCTGGTCGCACCCATTCGCTGATCGATATTCCGGCAACTGTCGGCGGCGACACCGCCTATGTCGGATTCACCGCCGGCACCGGTGGTGAATCCGCAGACCAGCAAATTCTCAGCTGGACCTTTGAGTAATCTGGAAAGCGTCGCAGAGAAGTGTAGCGGATACTCCTGGGAAAACCTCCGGCGGTTACTTATCCGGGTACTTAATAGGTGAGTCAGATTACTTTTTTTGTTTAGCGCAACGGATCGAATCAGGGGTAACATTTACCGCGTGAAAAATGTAGGCTGTGCAATAGGTTTGATTCTAGTCGCGACTGTATCTTTGGTAGATAATGCCTTGACTCTCGCTGTTACCAGTTTGACACGAACTCGCCGTCCCAAGCCGACCGCCTCGGCGTGACGGCAAGAAACGGGACGCCCGGGCGGGGCGTCCCAATCTGCCTTGGTTAGCGAAGCGATTGCCGAGGGGCTTATCGAGCTCCGCCGTGTAAACAGAGACGTGAGCAACAGCAGGGTGGTTGTTTCACCCCGCCTGGTCCCATGTCGCAAGGCCCAAAAACGGCCCTCCCTGATAACTCGGCAAGCTTTCACATTGGCTTTTGCCTGCTGATCAGGTTATGAATTGGCGTTGTCGCGGATCTCGGCGGCGCATCTTCTGGCTCGAGCACGTCATTCTGCCTGCATCGAGCCCTCAGCCCGACAACAAAAATCGGGACGCCGGGAGGCGTCCCGAAGGTGACTTCTTATCGCGAAGCGACGAGCCGGGGGGCTTCTTTTAGCCTCGCTAAGTGAGTAGAGACGCGAGCAATTGAAACATGGTTGCCCGTCACCTGATCGAGAGTCCTTCGTCGAGCGACGACTAACGGCCGACGAGCCGCAGGCTATCGACACTTGCGCTTTACCTCCGATGAGGACGTCGGGTGTTAGGTCTTCACGGCTACTAGACTAAGTGCAGCGACCTCCCAAAACCTGTCAAGTGTCGAAAGAGTACATACCACCCCTCATCACCATCAAAATAAACGGGATAGCAGCCTACGACGGGTTGGCGTAGTGAATGGGTCCGGTTCGATAGAATAGAAATGAGAGTCAAAATAAAAGAGGACTCAACCCCCGCCCCGAAAGAAGGGCGTCAGAATGGTTTTCGCCTCCCGTAAGTCCTTTATTTGCCAGTATCTGTGAGCAAGTCACACAGAACGAAATATTTAGCCGAGCTAACCTGCGCTAAAGTGAAGAAAACAAACCGCTTCCGTACAGATACGGGGGTGGAGGGAGGCCCAGTCGAGCAGCCGCCTCTTGCTACACTAAAACAGTGAAGATCGCAGTGGAAAGCCAACCCGAGCCGGTTTCGCAGACCGCACCTGTCCGACCGCGCATCTCGGTTTGCATGGCCATATACAACGGCGAGCATTTCTTCCCGGAGCAGATGCGTTCCATCCTGCCGCAGCTCGGCCCGGACGATGAAGTAGTGATCGTCGATGATGGCTCGACGGACGCGAGCCTGGATCGGATTGCCGTATTCAACGATCCCCGCATCCGGGTCAAACAGCATAAGACAAATGAAGGAGTGATGGTCAGTTTCGATGACGCCGTACGTTTTGCAAACGGAGAGATCATATTCTTCGCCGACCAGGACGATATCTGGGCCGCCGACAAGGTCGAAAGAGTACTGGCGGCATTCGCCAGTGATCAGAGTGTTTCGATCGTCACAACCGGATTCTCCCTGATCGACGAAAACGGCGACACTACAGAGGATGAAACTTACTCCAACCGTCCCCCGTTTGCCTCTGGGTTCTTTCTCAACCTCTTGGCAAATCGGTTTCAAGGGTCCACCATGGCAATTCGGCGCACCCTGCTGCCGCATATCCTGCCCTTTCCGAAGGACTGCAGCTTCTTGCATGACGAGTGGATCGGATTGCGCAATGCGCTTCTTCGCGGACAAGTGATCCATCTTCCTCTGCCCCTGCTGCTCTTCAGGCGCCACGGGAGGAATCAGAGCAGGCTAAAAAGTATCTACGGTAAGATCAAGAAGCGCGTGGAGATCCTCCTCGCACTTGCGCGGTATCGCGCATCAAACGCTGAACCGTTACCTGACAGATTCATCCTTCCACACTAAGGAAATCGAGCCATTCTTATGCCCGCCGACCGTGCCACGAGTAAGCCGTTAGTGTCAGATTCGGTTTCCATTTGCGTGATTGGGTCCGGATATGTCGGCCTGGTGGCTGCGGTATGTTTTGCCGAAATAGGCCATCGCGTAACTTGCGTCGACAACGACGAAGCCAAAGTGGCCACGCTCCGCCAGGGCGGGGTCCCGATCTACGAGCAGCACCTCGCAGAGCTGCTGGACAAACACCTCAACCGCGGCGTGGACTTCACCTCGGACCTGGGAGCGGCGGTGGAAGCGAGCGAGGCCATCTTCATCGCGGTCGGAACCCCTCAAGGGGACGCCGGCGCGGCTGATCTCTCCTATGTGGAGGCCGTGGTCGCCGAGATCGCCCGCTCGATCAATGGCTACAAGGTGATAGTCGAGAAGAGTACCGTGCCGGTCTACACGAACGAGTGGATCCGTCGGGTACTGCAACGTTACGGGGTCGACGAGCAGGACTTCGATGTGGTCTCGAACCCCGAGTTTCTGCGCGAGGGCACCGCGATCGCTGACTTTCTCCATCCCGACCGTATCGTGGTCGGGGCCAACTCCGAGCGCGCCGCCGACGTGCTGCGCCGCATCTACCTCCCGCTGACCGGAGGCGCCTATTATGAGCAACCCGGATCCCTGCCAGGCACGTGCAACGCGGCCTCTGCGGCGAAGCTGCTGGTCACGTCGGCGCAGAGCGCGGAGATCATCAAGCACGCCTCGAATTCCTTCCTGGCGCTCAAAATCTCCTTCATCAATGCGGTTGCGAACCTGGCTGAGAGCGTCGACGCCGATATCGAGGACATCGCCGCCGGAATAGGGATGGACAGCCGTATCGGCCCAAAGTTTCTGCGGGCCGGCATCGGCTATGGCGGGTCATGTTTCCCCAAGGATGTCGCCGCCTTTCACTGGGTCGCTCAACAACAAGGCGTAGATTTCCAACTACTCCAAGAGGTCCGCCGCATTAACGATACCCAGAAAGAGATTTTCTTCAATAAGGTACGCGCGGCGCTGTGGACACTTCGCGGCAAACGGCTTGCGGCGCTTGGTCTGGCCTTTAAAGGCGGCACGGATGACATCCGAGAGTCGCCGGCGATCGAGATGATCCGCAAGCTGCTTGCAGCCGACGCGATAGTGACCGCCTACGATCCCGCCGCTAATGAGCGTGCCATCGAGGTTCTGCCGCCTTCTGCGGTGATGCACTATGCCGATAGTCTTTATGAGGCCGCCAAGCACGCCGACGCGGTGCTTATTCTGACCGATTGGAAGGAATTTGCGCGGATAGACCTGACCCGCCTGAAGCAGACGGTGCGGTTTCCCATTGTGATTGACGGGCGCAATCTCTATAAGCCGCAGGAGATGCTCGATCACGGTATGACCTACATCAGCATGGGCCGTCCCGCCTCCCATCAGGCGCAGCACGGCAAGCCCCGAAAATTGGTTGTTTCTTAGCGGCGGAATCAAGTTCTCAAATCCAACGAAAAACGACCGCAGCCTGGGCTGCGGTCGTGGATTGTGCGCACAATGAGGTCCTAGCGCGTTCTACTTCTCAGGTTTCTCCAGGTGGCCGCCAAAGGCATAGCGCATTGCCGAGAGCAGCTTGTTGGAGTAATCGGCTTCGCCACGGGAACTGAACCGCTCGTAAAGCGAAGCAGTCAGCACGTGGGTCGGGACGCCTTCGTCGATGCCCGCCTTGATTGTCCAACGGCCTTCGCCCGAGTCCGAAACGCGTCCGCCAAACTTCTTGAGTGCGGGGTCCTCGGCCAAAGCAGCCGCCGTCAGATCCAGTAGCCAGGAGGCGATGACGCTGCCACGGCGCCAGACCTCGGTCACCTCGGTTAGATCGAAGTCGTACAAATAGTGTTCGGGGTCGCGCAGCGGAGTGGTCTCTGCGTCGATCTCGCCCGCATGCTTGCCGATGTTGGCAGCTTTCAGGACCCCGAGGCCTTCTGCGTAG
>CAWGZE010000017.1:0-33386 GCA_963826855.1 uncultured Acidobacteriaceae bacterium | reverse complement strand
TACCGACGATTGCAGGCGTTCGTGGGTGCGGCTATGCGTCTGTTGATGATGCTTGTTCGGCGCCCTGGCGTGCAGTGGCTGTAGAAGCGGCAGTTGTGCGGCGGCCTTTCGCGGCTCGATCTCTGTCTGGCTTCGCGCCGTTCCCCGGCTTCGCTCCCTTTTTTGCGGGGCGGTCTTCGAGATAGGTTTGGAGAAGATCGAGAGTCTCCTGGGTGCGTTGCTGAAGCAGCGCGCTGGCTCGTTCGATGTTGGGGACGCAGGGGAGGTTCGTTCCCGGCGCAGGGCATTGGGCGCAGGCTTCGAGAAAGCACATCTGATCGAAGTAGTTCATGAAGGCGACCTCGGCCTGGATCAGATTGGAGAGCGCGTCCTGGGTCTTGTCGATCGGGCCGAGCATGAAGAGGGCCACGAGCTCGCAGCGCCGAGACCTGCGAATGTGGCGGTGAAGGTCAGGTTGTGGGAGCGGGCACCGTAGATGGCTGCGAAGAGGAAGAGTCCCACGCCCATGCAGAACATGATTGCGTTCATCATGGTGATCAGCTGGTAGGTGAGCTTGGCGTTGTTAAGTGTGCCCTTCAAGAGGCTCAGAGTGAAGTCCCCCATCTCCTTTTGCCGTGACTTGACGTCAGGATCGATGGGCGTTGGTGGCGTGGCCGGGAAGATTGGCGGAAGGAGAAGGTTTGGGTTCGGTGACGACGGGCCCAGTGGCGAACCCGACTTATCGAAGGAGGCCCGGGCCTCAGCGATCTCCGCGTCATCGAGGACATAGCCGTTCGTTTCGATCGCCTGCTGGAAGTTTTCCATGAGCTGGCCGACAAATTTGGTATCGCCCGCGATACGGTTCACTACGGCATTGAGGTCCTTCTCACTCATGGCCGACCCCTTTTGAATCTATTCGCATCAAGGTCCCGCGTTCGTTCAAAGAATATTGACCGAGGCAATCATTTGCTGCACGGCGGGTAGATAGTATTCGAATCTATCTGCGCGAGCGGTGTAAGAAAACATATAGCTACGGGTGGCGCGCACAGCAAAGATCGTGAAGACTTTCCCCGGCATCATGAACTGCGGATTAAGCGAACCGGCGTAGATCAGTTGTAGAGCAGGAATCCCGCTCAGAGTCGTGGGTGTCGACGAGACAATCTGGAATTGACCCTGGGTTCCGCGCATTCCGAATTGCACTAAAGTATCGAGAGTGGTTTCGGCGAGCAGCGGCTGGACTGTAAAGAGCACATTCTCGCGGAAGGGGCTCTGAGGACCTTCAGGGGGGGCAAGGAAGGCGGCCGCGAAAGCGACGGGAGTTGCCTCTTCGTTTTTCTGCCACGCTGAGGGATAGCTGAGCACAAGCCCGAGGTCGGCATTGCGGTAGATGAGGAAGGCACCTGGCGCAGCGGGACTCATGGAGTGCTCCGGCATAGGAGTTCTTTACGGACGGCGAGTCTACCATAAATCGGCAACGAAGGGCGCGGCGTCGCCGGGCGATAGAGAACTACTCTCGCTTCTCAGGGTCGCAGCACGTAACGGACGCGCATGTCTTCGCCGTACCACATGATGTAGTTGGTGCCCCAGGCGTTGTTGAAGAGGTTGGAATGGATGCCTTTGCTCAGGTCGGGTTGAGCGTTTGCGAAGAGCAGCGGGGTTTTCTCGCCGAGCGCGACTACAGGCGCGTCGAGGGTTTCAACCGTGAAGGTGTGCGGGCCATCTTTGTAGCAGAAACCATCGGAGACGGCGTGCATATGACGGTTGCCTGAGGCCACGACTTCGAAGGGCGAGATGGCTTCTCCGGACTTATCGAGTGTCAAATATGTGGAAGTCGAAGTCGAAGTCGAAGGCCACGCGCCTTTATTCGGAGCTACTGGATTGAACGAAAGCCAGATTGCTTCCGGCATTCGGGTCGCTGCTTTGTCGAAGCAATAGACATTGAGGCGGATGAGTGGTTCTTCGCGGGGAAGTACCAGCTCGATGTAGATTCGACGCGGGAAAGCAGCGCGGCCGGAGTCGAGCGCTTGCTGGTCGTTGATTTTGAGAGTTGCGATGACGCGATGGGACTCGGGTGCCTCTTCGAGATGAAGATCGACGATCGTAGGCAGCCATTCCTGTGAGCGTGCGCCGAACCTGTCGATGTTCGGTTTGCCAAAGTCTTTGAAGGCCCAATCGGCAGTGGTCTTGATGTAGCTCGCGAAGAAGCGGTCGTAGTCTGTCTGCGAGAGCGTCTGGTAAGAGAAGAGGCCGAGAAGGTTGCTATTCGATGCCCATTCTCGGGCGGTCTTCTTGTTCTGGAGGCGATTGATTGCTCCGGATTGTGGATCGATGTCGATCACAAAGTGAGTGGTTTCGAGCGGGCCCTTCCAATTGCGCGGAGTCGCGCCTGGGGTGGGCTGAGGAACCACTGGTTTGAGGGACTGAATGGCCTTCTGGGCCTGCTCCTGTAACGGCGTGGGTAGGGTTGCGATGCCATCGAGAAGGTCCTGACGTTTCTCCTGCCAACTGAATTCGACGACCTTGTAGTTCTTTGTATCTAGCATCTTCGCGAGGTCGGCGGGCTTGTAGTTGTCGAAGTCGAGCCAGGTCTTGGTGTCGGTGCCCCAGGTATGTTCGACCTCGAGGAGCAGGTGGCGCAGGAGCGCCAGATCGGTTGCGTCGCCAATCTGCATCTGGTTGGCGCCGATCCAGGATTGGCGCAGACGGGCAACTTGGCGATAGCGTGCGACTTTGAGCGGGTCGCTGGCGACTCCGTAGATCCAGGTATCGCCGATCTCTTCTATGACGACGGGCAGGAAACCGCGATAGGGATCGATGGCGTTGGCAATTTCGGACAAGCTGGCTGCGGTGATTTCCGCTTTGGGGTAGCTGTAGGCGAGGCGGTTGTAGATCTCTGCGATTTCTGCTGGAGTGTGCGGGCCGCTGTTGTCTCCGCGGACTTCGATGCTGATGGCCAGATCGGAATTCGGAACACGGGTCGTTCCGCCGTAGCCGTGGTGATACATGACGGGGAGCGTCTCGCCGGATGGATCTTTCCATAGAAAGATTGGGGGCAGCGTTGCGGGTGTGCTGGCATCGTTTACGCCGATGTCGAGGAACTTGATGCCGTGTTTGGCAAGCGGAGTGATGAGGCCGCGAGTATGGCCGGGAACGTCGGTCATTTTGGCGCCGGTAGTGACACGGCCAAAGCGGGCGTCGAGCGACTTCGATATGGCCAGACTGCCTTCGATCATGGATGAGCCGAGCATTTCAGTCTGCCAGGTGAAGGGCAACGCGTGCCAGGCGATCTGGTTTTCCGCGATGGCTCTTTCCATGCGCTTGCGGTCCTCTGCGGATGCCTGCTCGAGATATTCGTAGAGCAGCCAGGAGCCCGTGGTCCAGGTGTAGCGGCGCTTACCGTCTGCATTCTGGCTAGACGCAACCTGGATTGCAGCAGGGAAATACTGGTTGAAGTATTTGTGCACGACTGCGGTTTGTGTATCGATGAAGCCCGCGTCGAAGTGACACTTGAACATCACCAGGACGCGTTTGACGGAGGGATCCGGAGTGGGTGCCAGGTGCGGCTCCTGCAGAGCCAACGACGAGCCCGGGCGAAGAAAGATGCCGGCTCCGAGGGTGGTGATGGACTTTACAAATTCGCGGCGACGCATTTAGGGGCTCGGTTGACACAGAGTGTGAAACCAAATCAGTGTATCGCCAGTGTAGGCGGATGGGCCCGGTGAGGCCTCAACCGGAGAGCCATGGTCACAACATATCGACAACCATTTGCAATTGAACCAGAGGAAGCACTCCCCGTAGCGGCGCGAAGGAGTTATTACTTGTGCATCGCTTCATTTGTTTCCCCACAAACTATTGGTTGCATCCCAGCAGATGGATGTGGGTTTGGGCAACCAACAAGTGCGGAAGGAGGGGGCGCATGTCTGGTGCAGCACAGATCGAGAAGTTCACGCCGACGGACCTTGCCGATCTGCAGGTGAGGCTCATGCAATTGAGGAGCGATTCCTGGCAGGCGGCGGAGCTGGTCTCAAGTTTCCTGGCGGACCGAGGATACGGCGTCGACGCCCAGGCCATTCGCACGGCCGTCACCGAGTTGGCGGTGCTCCGCGGCTCGCGAGACAGAATGCAGTCGTTGCTCGAGGCGATGGCACACGTAATGTAAGTCGCTGATTGATGGGTGCGTCGCGACTGGGCTATTCGTATTTCAGGGACTCAACAGGGTCCATTTGGGCAGCGCGATTGGCGGGCAGGGTGCCGAAGATGACGCCGACCAGCGTCGAGGTGACCAGCGCGATGACCACCGACCACCAGGAAAAACCGATGTGGTAGTCGGTCAGCAGGTCGATAGCGACCGGCACGGCTATTCCGAAGAGCGCGCCGATGGCACCCCCAGTCAGCGAGATGAAAACCGCCTCAATGAGGAACTGAAGCTTGATCTCGCGGGCCGTTGCTCCAAGCGCCTTGCGGATGCCGATCTCGCGGATGCGGGAACGCACCGTGGCGAGCATGATGTTCATGATGCCGACGCCACCGACCGCCAGGGTCACGGTGGAGACCAGCAGCAAAATAATGGTGAGCGCGTTCGTGACCTGATTCGCGACGTCGAGCACTCCTGTCAGAGTTTCGGTCTTGTAGACGGAGTTTTTGTTGTGCCGGGACGAGACGACGCGAACCACTTCCTTGGCCGCGTCCTCAACGTCGTTTTGATCGCGCACGGAGAAGAAGATCTGCTTCACGAAGTCGGTGCCGTTGAAGTATCGACCCACTGAATAGGGAATGAGCACGGTCTCGGTGTCGATCTCGGTCGACCCCATCGTGTCGATGCTCTCTTTGAAGGTGCCGATCACGGTGAAAGGGATGGACCTCAAGGCAAGGCTTTGATTGATGGCGCCGTCAACGCTGCCAAAGCGGGCGCGGGCAAAGGGCTCGGTGATCACCGCGACCTTCTGGTGAGTCTCTTCGTCCTGCTCATCGAAGAAGCGGCCTGAGGTGACGATCAGGTTGCGAACCTGGCGGTAATCGGGGCTGACGCCGAGCACGAGTACATCCTTCAGCACGCCTCCGGGATAGCTGATGCGGTCGTGCATTTCGAGCATCGGCGAGGAGGCGGCGATGGCCGGCACCTGCTGCATGACCGCCAGTTCGTCGTCATGGGTCAAGAAGTCGTTGCGGGTGTCGGTGATCGCACCGACACCGCCGCCGGCGTATTCAAGCTCGACCATATTGGTGCCGACGCCCTGAATCGCCTTGAGCACGTATTGCTTGCCAGTGAGGCCGATGGTCACGACCAAGATCAGCGAAGCCGACCCGATGACCATACCCAGCGCGGTGAGCGCGAAGCGGACCTTGCTGGCGCGGAAGCTGTCGAGCGCCAGGAGAACAATCTCGCTTAGCACCATCGTCCGCTTGGCGCTGTCCAGAGTTACCTGGAAGGACCGCCGGTGATGATGATGCGGCGCTGGGGTCCGAGTTTCGCGGGCCGTCTCCCGAACTGGCGGATGGGTCAAAGCCATAAAGTCAGGGCCACAACATAATGGATGCCCGACGCGCGAAAGGGCTTCATGCTCCACACACCCATTGCACTCCAGTCTAAAGCTTAACCGCGCCGACGGGGATCAGGCGTGGTTTTGATACTGGATCTCGAGCATCGTGCAATCGTCGTTGGCCGGAGCCAGTCCGCAGAAGTGCTGGACTCGTTCGAAAATGGATTCGAGGGAGTTGCTGCAGACGGCGGCCTCCTCAAGACGAGCGTCGCCAAAGAACTCACCTGTGACGTTCTCGGCTTCTGTGACGCCGTCGGTGACCAACAAGATGCGCGAGCCAGCCTCGATGTGCACGGTGTCGCTGCGGAACTCAGCCTCTTCGATCAGACCAACCGGGAGGTTGGAGGTATGCAGATATTTCACCCCGGAAGGTGAGCAGAGCAGGGGGTGGATATGACCGCAGTTGATGTAGTCGAGCACGCCGTTCCGGCTCAGCTTGAGAATCACCATCGTCGCGTACTTGCCGACATCTTTGGCGCAGATGTAGTGGTTGGCGACCTCGGCGATCGACTGCAACGGCTGGCCGGCGAGCAGCTGCGAGTAGACCATTCCCTGTAGTGTGGAGGCGAGGATTGCGGCTGAGACGCCTTTGCCGGAGACGTCGGCGAGCACCAGCGATAGGCTGTTGTCATCAGCGACGACGTCGAAGAAGTCTCCGCCAATTTCCTTACAAGGGATGGAACGCGCGGCGATCTGGGCATAGGGCAGCGCGGGGATCTTCACCGTCATCAGGTTCTGCTGGATGGAGGCGGCGATGTTGAGTTCTTCGCGGTAACGGCGGGCGTGTTCTTCGGCGATAGCCAGTTGGGCGTTGTCGATAAGAGCGGCGGCTTCGGTGGCGATCGTCTTGAGCAGGTCGTTGTCGACCTCGGTGAGCTTGCCGGGATTGAGGCGGCTATCCAGATAAAGGACGCCGAGGATTTCGCCGGAGGCGACGCCGTCGGAGTCGCCGGGCTGGCGGCCGGTTTCGCGGCGGCGGCGGAGCGGGATGCAGATGACGGTGCGGATACTCTGCGCCACCATGCTGTCGCTGCGCGCGCCGGACTCGGCGGTAAGGGTGTCGGTGATCATGTACTCACCGGCGGTCCGGGTCGCCTGCTGGATGGCAGTACGGGAGAGAGTGGAATCGTCGGCCAGGACCTCGCCCGTGGAGGAGCGGCCGACGGCGAGATTCAGATTTCCCGCTTCGTCGACGAGGAAGACGTAGCCGCGCTCTACCTTGGTGAGTTGGAGCGTGGTTTCGACCAGCGAGGCGAGGATCTGGTCGACGGCGCCGACTGTATTCAGCTTGCGCGCCGCCTCGAGGAACCAGCGCAGCTTTTCAAGGTCGGAGTTGGGTGAAGAGATGGACTGGATCTGGCCGAGCAAGTCGCGGATCGTGGAGTGGCTGGCGCCGACCTGGGAGTCGAAGCGGAGCACCGGGCCGTCGACGGAGCCGAAATGGATAGCGTCGTTGGTCGAAAGACGCTGGCGGTCAACGCGGATGCCGTTCACGAAAGTGCCGTGGCGGCTTGCCATGTCCACGACAAAGAACGCGCTTTCTTCAAAGACGATCTCTGCATGCTTGCGAGAGACGTAGGGGTGGGAGAGCACCAGGTCGCGGTCAGGGGCGCGACCGACGGTGAAGGGGCTGGCAGTAATCACGATCGCGGTTTCGATCGAGCCGTCTACCAGGATCACGGGTGTTTTAGGCAGACTTAACGACATGCCGTTCCTTCCACGAGCGGCTTCTCACAACATGGCGCGGTGGTCGGGCTGCGAACCAAGGAACCGCGACCGAGAGACGCCGGTGTGTCTCGCTTCGCTGCTAAGTATACACAGCGATGACCGCTCGTCTGCGAAGCGGGTCGGGAGCAGACCGGTGCATCTCGGAGCCCGACTTATGCGGCGGTTGTGAGCTGGTCACTGCCTGGAAGACTTCATTTTCGTTTTGGCAACATCTTCCCGCTCCCCGCCTTGACAAATCGGCTGAAGTTGACTATACAGAAGTTGTTCAGCCATATATTTAGTGCCGTGAACAGGCTGATACCGCCGGAACGCCTGGCAAATTAGAGGCAACCCATCGCAGATTATCTGCATCGGACTGCGGATAGTCGGCATCCTATCTTACTTAACATTCAACCCTGGAGGGCGTCATGGATACTCATTATCCTCATCACCATTCGCACCTTCATCAACTTCCCGGGACGGCGATGCGGCCGATTTGTGTTTATTGCCTGCATCTGCTCGGTTCGGCTGGAGTTCCACTGAGCGCTTCGATGCGGCGGGCCATCGAGGAGAAACATGAGTGTGTGGAGAAAGTGACCGCCCGGCAGCCACACGTTGCACTTCCTTTCAACTAGACCTCCCACTCGTGTTTTAGAAGAACAAGATAGTTTTCCTGCGCCCCGTATTCTTTTCCATCTCCCCGCTGATCGTTGTCTTCTCATCTATTTTCTCCTCAACAAATCCCCTCTAAAACCGGACAAACCCCGAGCCTTCCGTGGCGGGGACCCGTCCGTTGATACACTCAGTTTGCCTTTGAGCGGAGGGTAACTAGTGGATCAGATAAAGACTGTCGGCGTGCTGGGTGCAGGAACGATGGGCAATGGGATCGCCCACGTGATGGCGCGCGCCGGGCTGCAGGTGACGTTGTGCGAGGTGGAGCAACGGTTTCTCGATCGCGGAGTGGAGACCATCCAAAAGAACCTCGACCGCGAGGTCGCGAAAGCCAAGCTGACGGCGAACGAGGCGGCGGCGGCGATGGGGCGCATCCGTGGGACGCTCAATCGCCTAAACCTGGCGGAATGCGATTTTGTGATTGAGGCGGCGACCGAGAAGTTTGAGGTCAAGCGGGAGATCTTTCGAGAGCTCGATGGCATCATGCCCGGAGAGGTGATTTTGGCCTCGAATACCTCTTCGATCTCCATCACGAAGCTGGCTGGGCAGACGGGGCGTCCCGACCGGGTGATCGGGATGCACTTCTTCAATCCCGTGCCCATGATGAAGCTGGTGGAGGTGGTGCGCGGCCTCGCTACCTCGCAGGCGAGTTATGAGACAGTGCGCGACCTCGCGGTGAGGCTGGGGAAGACTCCGGTGGAGGTGAACGATGCACCAGGGTTTATCTCAAACCGGGTGCTGATGCCGCTACTCAATGAGGCGATTTTCGCGGTGATGGAGGGCGTGGCCACCGCCGAAGCGGTCGACGAAATCTTCAAGCTCGGGATGGCGCACCCGATGGGGCCGCTGACGCTGGCCGACTTCATCGGGCTTGATGTTTGCCTTGATATCATGCGGGTGCTTGAGGATGGGTTGGGCGATCCGAAGTACCGGCCGTGTCCGCTGCTGATCCGGATGGTCGATGCCGGGTGGCTGGGGCGGAAGTCGGGGCGGGGGTTTTATCGGTATTAGGGACTAGGGACCAGGGACTCGCGAGTTGAAGCGGGCGCAGCGGGATTTTCCAATGTGGTTCATGCTGCGCGGTTGCACTGAATTAAGTGCAGGTCTTCCACAAGCTGCGGGCGTATGTTTAGAAGATGATGCGGATGACGGTGCTGGCCAGCGGCTCGAAGGGCAATTGCCTGGTGGTTTCGAGCTCGAGGACCCGGATTCTGGTCGATGCCGGGCTGTCGTGCCGCGAACTCTTCAAGCGGATGCGGGCGGCGGACGAGGACCCCGCGACACTCAATGCCATTCTCATTACCCATGAACATCAGGACCATGTGCACGGGCTTGCGGTGACGGCGCGGAAGCTTGGGATTCCGGTCTATTTCACCGAGGCGACACATCGGGCGTGGACGCGCTGGATGACTCCGCAGAAGCGGATGACTTATGCGGATTGGCTGGAGCAGAGAAAGCAGGCTGCGGCCGATGTTTCGGTTGAGGTGAATGCGCAAGATCTTGATGATGACGAGGTCGGCGGCGGCGAAGCGGCCAAGCCGGAGAGCGATCCCTGCCGGCTGCCGGGCGTCGAGTATTTTCAGGCGGGCAACTGCTTTTCGGTGGGGGACATTGCGGTCAGCTCATTCACGATTCCTCATGATGCCGCTGATCCGGTGGGGTTTGTCTTTGAGGTGGAGGGGATTCGCGTCGGGTTGGCGACCGATCTTGGCTATGTGCCACCCAATGTGCAGCAACGGCTGAAGGGGTGCGACGTGCTTATGATCGAGTCCAATCACGATCTAGAAATGTTGCGCGACGGACCGTATCCCTGGTCGGTGAAGCAGCGGGTGATGTCGCGGGTGGGGCACCTGTCGAATGACGCAGCGGCCGGTTTTCTCGAGAAAAATTACGATGGGCAAGCGACTTACGTCGTTTTGGCGCATCTCTCTGAAAGTAACAATCTTCCTGAGCTGGCGCGGGTCGCGGCTGAAGGGGCGTTGCGGGAGCGGATGAGCCTGCTGGCGAATAAGGTGGTTCTGGCGAGCCAACACGAGCCGATTACGCCAATTTGCTTTTGAATACGGTGTTTAGCTGTAGACATTTCTGGTTCGGGGATTAGAATACGGACTAATCTGCGTGCCAAAACTGTTAAAATGCTGTTAAGCAAGAATTTCGCATAGCGCGGTTCCTTTTGCGGTCCATTAAGAAGTGGTCAAAAAACGATGAGTGCATGTACAGATCCGGTAATCGGCGACATACTTTCCAGTTGGAGATACGACATCTCCGGAATCACTCCGGCGATGCGGGGCGACTATGAGCGGCACCTTGCCGACTGCGCCTGCTGCCACAACCGGCAGCGCATCCACCGGACGATCGACGTCACGCTGATCCTGCTGAGCACAGTTTCGACGGCGGCCTTCCTGCTGGCTCTGGCGGTGATTCACCATATCGATCCGTTGCAGCATTTTGCGATTGCCCGGCTGCACCTTCATGACATTGACGTGGTTCTGACCATGCAGTTTGCGGCGGTAGCGGGGTTGTTCGCATCGCTGCTGATCTGGCTGATTGTGGCGCTGGTGACTCCGGCGCCGACCTATTTGCGCGGGGTGGCCATCGAGCGGGCGCGGGAGTTGCAGGACAGAATTCCGGAGAACTTGCGGGAGCGGTTGCCGCGGAATGTGGCTTAGCGGCGGATTCGGATATTGAGGTAAAAGGCGCGCCTTTGGGTGCGCGTTTTGCGTGCGCCGTTGGCGGAAGTGGATCGCCCGGTGCGGGTTGGTTGAGAGGACGACCCCTCCGGATTGAGGCTTTGTGCTGGTCCTTCGACTCGCGCTTCGCGCCTTGCTCAGGATGACCCGTCCTCGGTGGTCAGGCAGGGGAGCGGCTTACTTGGCTTGCGCCTTATGTGTCTTCGCCTTTGGCCTCGCTCAGGATTGCGGCTCTTTGCGGGCAGAAATTGGTTTACCCCACTTTTCGCTTAGGTCGATCCAATCTGAATTGGTTCTTTCGATGAGGCTTACTTTCTTTGCCCTAGTCCAACCCTTGAGTTGCTTTTCGCGGTTGATTGCCGCTTCTGGCATCTCGTAGGTTTCGACGAAGACAAGGCGATTGCAGCCGCAGGTCGCGGAGAAGCCTTTGCACTCTTTGCTCTTGTGCTGACGAATGCGGGTTTCAAGGTCGCCGGTGACTCCGATGTAGAGCGTGCGGCTGGGGCTGGCGACTATGTAGGTGTAGTAGTTGCGGTGGGACATAGGCGTGCTTTGAAGATGCGCCTCGGTGGCGTGGGGGCTGCGCTGATCCCATGCTCACGGCATAGCTCTGCCGTCTTCAAATCGATTAAACCCCAGTCGAGGCTCAGAGCAATACCAGGCAATGAACTTTTCGATGGCGTATTTGTAGCTCCGACGGGAATGTGCTGACGCCAGCGTATTCAGCACGGTCGTCTTCGATTGGTCTAGTTCTGGTACGGTGAGACTCGCCGAACAACTGGCAGACTTGCTTGGCTGTTTCTTGGACGACATTGGAGGCGGCTCCTTCCACCGCCTACCAATCTTGCGTGCACACAGATCCCAGCGGAAATCCAAGGAATGCCACTGATCTTTCCTGCCAAACTCTACCAGTCAAGTCTGAAGTTATCTCGTAGATGACCCGCGCGCCCTGGAAACTGACCCGCAGGAGGTTGGAGATTTCGGCCTTTCCTTTCGTAGCGGGTTACGGCCTAGCGAGGCAACTCAGAAGCAGCCTGCAAAGGCAGCTGATTCTTGTCACCAGATTCTCACCGCATTCGACCGCTCCACCAATAGGAAGAATGCTCTTAGTTATCGGGGACGGCGGCCTGAGGTTCGGCCGGTTTCGAAACAGACGGACCAGAGCTATGCATCGCGGGTACTGACAGCAAGCAGTTCGGAGAGCTGACAACCTGCAACCCGGGCGGCAGCGATTCCCCGAAGCTGCGGACTGCGTCTGCCCGTTCGGGTGGGACGTACTTTGACAGAGGCTGGATGGTCTCTTCGGCGATCCCAAGCACCGTCAAGCGGGAGATTGCCTGCTCGCGAATTGCATCATCAATGTCCCGCGAGCGATCATCGGTGCGTCGCGCGATCAGTACAATCGCGGAACCAGTTGCCGCCGTGAACGTCGATATGTCCAAGAGGACTTTCAGCCACTCGCCGGCGATTTCAGCCGCCACTACAGAGTGCAGCGGTCCGTACAGCGGAATGCGAGCGCCCAGCCGGCCGAGCGACCACAGCCAAATTGCATTTCAGCTTCTTTTCTTGATCTTCGCGACAAGTTCATTGCCCAGCAAAGCACGGGTGCTACCTAGCAGCTGCTCTAGGCTCGCAACCAGGCGCCACTCCTCGTACTCGAGTTGCTGGTTGACGCGGCCTTTCTTCTTGCGACCGGCACGACTCGCATACTTGCGATAGAGTGCCTGCTGCTCTCTGGCATTAATGCCGCCAGAGATGCGACGCAACAGCACGAGCAATTCGACCTGACATTGCAGATCGTCCGCAAAGACGAGTTCGTTCGACACGATTGTCCACAGATCGTTAACGAGCACATCATCGCCAGGTGCCCCGAACCCCGGCCGCAAGCAAAAGCCGGATAGATTGAGCCAACGCACCTCATGACGGGGAGACTTCTTGCGTCCGGCGGCAACCTCTATGAGCACCTCGCCAAATCGGCGAATGGCGGGGACGGGCCATGAGTCTCTCTTCGCGCCGAGCGCCGCTTCCATTTGACTTGCAAGAGTCTCGGGCGACAGCGTATCGCCATCAGCAGAGCCGCCAAAAACATTGCGGATCAGTTGCACAGCGGTTTCGACGGTTGCATCGGAAGCCGTAATCGCCGATGAACGTGTTGGCACGGGTTGCGGATTCACTGTATCGAGTTGCTGCGCTTGTGCCTCTTCGCCGCGCAGTTCGAATTGCAGCCGCCAGCGATGCGGCGTGTCCCGCGCTTCGCACCAGAGTTCGAGCGTGCCGACCTCGGTGAAACTGGCTCTGATACGCACAATCAAGTACAGTTCGCGTAGTTTCTTGCCGTAGCGCAACAAGGTCACCAGCGGAGCATGGCGGTGCACGTCCGCTTCGTCCAACGAAGCAACTTCGCCGTGCGCATCACGACGTGTACGCGAACTGTAAAGCGTGAACGACACTGGGCGATTAGCCAGTACCGAGAATTCGCGGTTCAGCAGCGGAAGTGTGGTGCCCTCATCGACCTCGGCAGGCAAGACACAGATGCCCTGCAGACCGTTGTCCGAGGGCAACCCGATATAGTACGAGCGCGCGTTGCCGGCCCTGATACGCAAACCGGTGCCGCGCCGTACGCGGCCGTAAGAAGCAGCGCCCCGGGCAACCGCACTTTCTACCGCATCGTTGCTAAGGAGCCTCGGCCGCCAGCCGCTTTGGGTTCCGCCAAACCAAGCGGAAATTGCCTCGACAATTCTCTCGCGAGTCACCGCCGGCGCAAAGAAGCCGCCATTGAATAGCACGGCATCGGGTCGAACCATTCGGTAGTTTGCAGACGAACTGCTCATGGCGACAGCCGCTTGCGTCAAAAATGCGGCAAGGTGTTTGGTGATTGCGGGGTCGCTGGCGAAGGGCAGGCCGAGTTCACGCAACCCTGTGGGTCGGCCATGCGATCGGCATCTCACCAGGCGCAGTGATTGGCAGGAACCCGGCTATTAGAATCTGCAGCACGTCCTCGCGCGTCAGGTCAACGCTGAGCGCTTGTCCGACGACGGCACGGCCGCTGCCCAGGATTGTGACCGGCACGTGCCCCAGACCGGAATCACTCAGCAGCCGCTCTTTCGCAGCACAGCAGGCCCGACGTAACGCATAACGCTGCCGCAGCGTGAGCTCGATGTTCTTGAGCTTCTCTTCCACGCGGCGGGCCAAGGCGAAATCGAGATTGTCACCGCCGAGCAAAAGGTGCTCGCCGATGGCGGTTCGTTCAAACCGCAGCTCGCCATTGACCAGGCTAGACCTCACCAAGCTGAAGTCGGTCGTGCCGCCGCCGATGTCGCAGATCAGAATCAGATCGCCATCGCCGAGGTCTTCACGGTTCTCATCCCGTGTCAGATTAGGGTGCGAGGATGGGCCATCTGCCTGCGCGCGCCGATTCGACGCGATCCACGCATAAAACGCAGCCAACGGTTCTTCGAGGAGAGTCAGCTTGTCAAGTCCGGCGCTGCGGGCGGCTTCGACCGTTAGCTCGCGCGCGTCCTCATCGAACGAAGCTGGCACCGTAAGGACAATTTCCTGATGCTCAAAACGCGTTTCTGCGTCGGTTCCAATCGCGCCGTTCCAGGCGTCGCGCAAATGCATGAGGTAGCGCGCAGAAGCCTCAACAGGGGAAATCCTCGGCTGCGCCGGTTCAGCCTGGGCGGGGAGTATTTTAGCGCGGCGATCCACGCCGGGATAGGAAAGCCACGACTTGGCCGATGATACTTGGCGGCTCGGAACAAGCGCTCCTTGTTCGCGTGCGAGCAGCCCCGTGACCATCGGTGGATCCTCGTCCCACGTGGCGCTCACGGTCCCCGCAGATAACTCATCTTCGGTGGGGAAATAAAGAAAAGAAGGAAGTGCGGGTAGGGTGCGGACTTCTCCGTGTCCCGCTAATTGCGGTACGGGGAATACATGAATAGTGGACCCCGCATCAGCGACATTCTCGGTATCGATGTACGCCACGACAGAGTTTGTCGTGCCCAGATCGATGCCAATCAGATAACGGGAAGGCACCGATGACTCACCTCGTGGACTTTTCGCGAATGTTCAACTCAAGCTTCCAGCGGTTCGTGCCGTCGCGAGATACGCACCAGACCTCAAGGGTGCCGAGTTCGGTGACGCGAGTTTCGAGCCGCACCGGTACAACCGCTCCCTGCTGGCCATCCATTTTGAGTGTGACCTCGAGCGGGCTGAGTTCCTCGATATCAGCACCCCAATCCTCCAACAGGCTGCCGACGTGATCCTGCTTACGGACGCTGGAACTCAGGAAACGAAACTCGGCTGGTTCGCCGACGACGAGACCAAACTCTCTCCCGGGAATCGTGGCCTCGGTGCCCTCCTCCATGCCAAAGGGAACGACACAGAGCGCCTTGAGCGGAGCTTGCATGCCGGGCACCGCAGGCATTGCGCTTTCAATTCCTATGTAGTACGTCCGCGAGGCGCCGCTGCGGATACGCACGCCGCGACCGCGACGCGCCCTTCCGTAATAGGCGGCGCCACGCGCAACGGCGTGCTCCAAGTCGGGCGCGTCCAGGATCTGCTCTGCGCCGAGCGCCTCGAATCCTTCTTCTCTTAACCAGTTGTTCAGCACCTCGACCACGCGGTCCCGCAGGCACTGCTGCTTTCATCACTCCGCCGTTGAACAGGATGTGCGTGGGACATGCGAGTCCGCTGCGCCCGCGCCGGATGCCTGCCGCATCGGGACTATTGCGAAGCTGCTCGGACAGAAACCGCGCGAGGTGTTTGGTGATGGCAGGATCGGCCGCGTAGGGCAGGCCCAGTTCCTGAAAGCCAACGCGGCGTTGCCGTGCGGGTAATTCGTTACTCGCGACTTTGGGGAAGAATCCTTCGACCAGGACCTGTGTCGAGGTCTTCGCGCGCCAGTTCCGTCTTGATCGTTCCGCCGACGAGCTTCGTTCCTTTGCCCAGCAAGGTGATTGGGCGACTCTGCATCTTTGGCGATTCGAACAGTTTTTCCTTCGCCATGCGGCACTGATGCCACAGACCGTGCAACTGCCAGGTATCGATGCGGTAGCCCGTTGACTCTAGTCGCTGTCGCAGAACGTGCGCCAGCGCCAAGTCCATATTGTCGCCGCCCAATAGGATGTGGTCGCCCACGGCGACGCGTTTGAGCGTCAGGTCACCGTTTTCTTCGGAGACCATGATAAGGCTGAAATCCGTTGTGCCGCCGCCGATGTCGCACACGAGAACGAGGTCGTTGACCTTGATTCGGCGGCGCCAGGTATCACCCTGGCTTCCAAGCCACGCGTAAAAAGCTGCCTGGGGCTCTTCCAGCAGCGTGACGTGCTGATAGCCGGCCTGTTCGGCTGCGCGCCTGGTCAATTCGCGGGCTTCTTCGTCGAACGAAGCGGGCACAGTGAGCAGCACGTCCTGTTCCGCAAGAGCGAGTTCCCGTTGCTCCTCTGCCCCACCGCTGTCCCACACGGTGCGCAAGTATTGCAGGAACTGCGATGAGGCTTCGACCGGCGATAGCTTGGGCACCTCCTCGGGCGCCTGCCAGGGCAAGATCGGCGCAGTACGGTCCACCCCGGCGTAAGAAAGCCAGGATTTGGCGGAGGCTACCAGGCGGTTTGGACTCTCAGCGCCACGCTTGCGCGCCAGTTCGCCGATCACGAGCTTCGGCTCGGGTTCCCATGGCAACGCCGTGCTGCCCTTGGGAAAATCGAATTCGCCGGGGATGTAGATGAACGACGGCAGCAACGTGCGTTCCGCCATTTCGTTCGGATTCACCAACTGCGGAATGCTGCGGACCTCGATGCGGCTTTCCTCTTCGGCTGCAGTGGCGTCGCAGCGCGCCAAGGCCGAATTTGTGGTTCCGAGATCGATGCCAACGATGTACTTGGCCGCCAAACGACGAACTCCCTTCAAGCAAAACTTTTGTTGCGTGGATGTGGATCAGCCGTTACGAGAGTTCGACCTCCGCCGGGGCAATCACCATCCGGCCGGCGGCTTGCGGTAACGGGGGCAGGCTCACTTCTTTCACGCGCCAGCCTTTGTGTCGCAACACGCCGCGAACCGGTGGCTCCCCCGCCACATTGCCGATCAATTTGATGGCTGCCGGGTCAAAACCCGCTTGTACCGTCACCGGTTGATCCTCTTCGGAGTTCATAATCGGCTCGAGCTTCACATATTGGTCGAGCACCTGTCGACAAGTGTCGTGGATTGTACGGACGGCGGCTCCAAGCTGTACGTCGGGATAGGCGGAGATGTTCTCCGCGAGGAAATCGACCAGCCGCCCATCTCGTTGCAGCAGAGCGAGCATCTGCACGGCGCGATCGAACTCTTCCGAGGCTGGTGGTTGAACTTCCTTCAGACGCGACACGGAGGGTGCAGCTGCTGGTGGCGCTGGCGAAGCCGGGCCGACAGGCTTGACCAGCTTCTGGGCGATGTCGCGGGGGATCTCACCGCGGAACAGGATTGAAAGGAAACACCGACATGCAAAGACTACTCGTTCCCAGAATCCGTTCATAGCCACTCCGGAGGATCAGCGAATCCGACGAATCGTGATAGTTCACCGCCAGTAGTTCGTATGCATCATCATACCAATGCGCACCCCTGATTTCGGCGGAGTGGCGTTCAACAAGGCCCACCGCAAACGACGCGAAAGCCATAATCTGCGTACCTGAATTCCGGCGGAATGCTGGATCGCGCCGAACATCGTGAGATTTTAATGTGATGCCGCCAGGATCCTCCGCGCGAAGCTTTTCGCTTGCCTTCTTCCGGTCCCTGCGGATTCCGATCTGGTGAAATCGTATAGTAGTCGGCCCCGAACCAGTCACTACACCACTCATGTACGTTCTCGCAAACGTCGAATAAGCCGTAAGCATTCGGCTGCGATTGTCCCACGGGCTCAGGTCCGGTCTTCCACCGATCGTGGTAGAAGGGACGGGATGTCGGCGGATCATTACCCCAGGGAAACAACATTGACTCGGCGCCGCCTCGTGCGGCCCGTTCCCACTCGGCTTCTGTAGGTAGCCTAAAGCGCGAGCCAGACATCGCGGAGAGCCACTCGCAGTATGCGATCGCGTCGAACCACGAAACCGCCACTACGGGTTGCTGAGGATGAGAGAAGTTGGGATCACTCCAGTATGGGGGCGGCGAGCCGCCGGTTGCGTCGAGAAAGCGCGCGTACTCCTCAACGGTGACCTGGGTTGCAGCTATGTCAAAGGAATCTATCCACACACGATGAACAGGTGCTTCCACAGCCTGACCGACCTCGGACCCCATGAAGAACCAGCCAGCAGCGATGTGAATTCGCGGGGACTCGGTAATTGGCACGCGACAAGGTACTGGACACATGGTGGGACGAGCCGGAACATTTGTCCATACGATGTTAGCTTGATGCTGAGGGGGCGCACCGGATGAAGTTCGATTGGACGCAGGGCGCTCTTGCCGAAGGCCTGCGACGCTATCAGGAAGGGGAATTCTTTGCAGCACATGAGGCATGGGAAAGCGTGTGGTTAGAGGCCCAGGAGCCGGAGAAGACGTTCGTGCAAGGTTTGATACAGGTGACCGCCGCTTTTTATCACCTCCAACGTAATAATCCCAGAGGAACTGCGCAATTATTGCGAGCCGCCCTGGGGCGGCTTGATCGTTATCCTGCGTGCTTCGGGGAGCATCTCCGTTGTTTTGCTCCGCAACGACATTCGCGAATGGCTGCAGGCGCTTGAGACGGATGCATTGGCACCGCAACTCAGTTCCGCCCGCATACGTGTTGAACAGTCGAATTAGGGGACGTCCACTAATCTGAACGCCTTCGCGATTTGCACTAACCCGCTAGCGCGGGAGGGATGCTTCTGTGGCAGTGGCGTCGAGTTTCTGGACCCCGAAGGAGGTGTTCATGACTCAATTACGCCACCGCATGCAGGTAGATCTCCGGCTGTGCACCTATTCTCCGTGCGCGATTCGCTCTTACACCGAACAGTAGCTAACTCGCAAGCTACTTTCACAAGTCGTCGGATCAACTCGGCCGCCCCTCTGCCAGCCGCAAATCTACCAGGAGGGCGAAGCAAGAAAACAAATCAGGCTATGATTTCACACACAACTGGACTCACCGGTGGTCGCGAGAAGGATGGCCGGGGCTGTTTCGGGGGTCCTCACGGACTCACTTGAGCTGCCCGGCGGGTGTCCGCGTAAGAATCTCGCCGTTCATTGACATCGTGCGTACTGGCGCGCCGTGAGGTTTGTCTTAATAAGCGCATCCGGCTCACCCAAAGGAAATTCTGCTTAGCAATCGTATTATTGTGTTAATTTCCCACAAGAATGTCGTACGTCCCTGGTTTTCGCTACGATCTATTCGTAAGCTATGCGTCCGAAGACAATGTCGACGGTTGGGTTAAGAATTTCCAGGCCCAGCTCACGGGCGAGCTGACGAGATTGCTGGGGCGGCCATTTTCCGAGAGGATTGTCTTTTTCGACAAACTCCGGCTGAGCGTCGGTCAGGCGTATCCAGAAGAACTGGACTATTGCGCTCGGGACAGCGCACTTCTTGTCGCGCTTCTGTCGCCGAATTATGTCAGGTCGGATTGGTGCAGCCGCGAGCGCGAACGGTTTCAGGACCGTCTGCCCCGCGGCGCATCGTTCATTGAGTGTTTGGCCAGCGTTGGTGTTCGCCCGGCAGGTGAGCTTCCGCAAACGCTTCACGATGCGCAGCGCAAGAGCTTCTACGGAAGGGGGGCCCAAAGGCCTTGGCCGGTTAGCTCTGGTGAGTGGCTGGAGACCGTAAATCAGCTTGCTGTCGACATCGTGCCAATTCTGCAGAAACTTCGCCACCTTGCCGGCTCCGTTTTCGTGGGCAACTCTCTCGAGCGACATGCAACTGGGCGAGCGAATCGCAGACTATCTTTCTCAACAGCAATTTCGCGCCGCCCCCGACTCGATTGCGCTGCTCGATGACCGCACGACATACCAAGAGCCCCTAGCGGAGGCCGCTTGTGCAGTTCACTTTAAAGGTTCGTCGTGCGGCTGTGGGTGCAACATGAACCCATATCTAGGCCTCCGCCCTTTTGATCTAGACGACGAGGAGGGTATTCTTCGGTCGCGAGGAGGAGATCGATCAGCTTCTTGACCGATTGGCCGCGCGGCGATTCCTGGCAGTGCTTGGGGTTTCGGGCTGTGGCAAGAGTTCGTTAGTTCGCGCTGGTCTGATTCCGGTGTTACGGTCGGGTGTTTCATGCCCGCCGTGCTTCATCCCGCAAGGTGATAAACCGGATTATCACGCGCCAGAAAACTCAACTGAAACTCGCCGTGATTGAGGCATCGGGATCATCAACGCCCTCTTCAACGAACTCCTTGAATTCTTTCACCGGCTCTGTTTGTCTTCGGCGCACTTGTGCCAAGCTCTGCCGAAAGGCTGGCGGCGACCTCGAGCAGATCAAGTTTCTGCTAGGGCATTCGTCGATCCAGACGACGGAGCGCTACCTCGATCCGAGCAGGAGATCGTCGTCGCGGTGAATGACAATCTCGGGCTAAGAGGTCTTTGTCGAGGTGTGATGCGACATAAGTTGCGATATCGCTACGATAGAGTTGTCGCAACGACGATCTGGCTGAAATTTCGACCTCATTCAGTTCCCCATCACCGCCGGATCAAACAGCAGGGGAAAGAACCGACCCTCCATCTTCTGCCCTTTCGGAATCGCCGATACGCCGGCCAACAGCGGCTCGTCACTCGCAGAGCGCACTCCGTCGCGAAACACATTCACCAGCGTCGCACGCCGTGGCCGGTCCGAGCGGTTCTCATACGACCCATGCACCGTCAGCGGATGGTGGAACGAGCACTGCCCGCGCTTCAGCTCGATCGGCACTGGCCGGAACGCCTGCTTCTGATCCTCATCCAGCACCGTCATGATCTCGTTCATGTCGCCCGTCAGCCCCGTAATCGGCAGCAGGTTCCACTTGTGGCTCCTGGGAACGTAGTACAAGCAGCCATTGTCGCGCGTGCTGTCGTCCAGCGCTATCCAGCACGTCAGGTGCGCCATGGGCTGCGTCCGCGTCCAATACGAATAGTCCTGGTGCCATGCCACCACGCCGCCGTGATGTGCCGCCTTGCAGAAGAGCTGGTCGTGCCAGAACCGCACTGCCCCCTCCAGCAGTTGCGACGCCGCCACCAGAAACGCTGGACTCCACAACACGTCGTGAAACGCCGGCCCGGTCCGCCACGCGCCCAGTGCGTGAAACAGGATCGTATCCGGGTTGCTGGACTCGTTCGAGTGGTACTCGTGGAACAGCTCGTGCGAGGGATGCGATGTCTCCATCAGCCCCGCCAGCTCTGCGCAAAGCGCCTCCACCTGATGGTCGTCGAGCACCTGCACGCCGGTCAGAAATCCGTCGCGGTGAAACGCCGCCACCTGTTCACCTCTGAGGCGATATTGCTGCCAGTCCTGTTCATGCGCGGGCAGGGGCCCCAGCGCGCCAGTGGGTGCGTGCAACTCCGAGAAATCCTGCATCATGGGACATTCTCCGTGGAATGGGGATCGGCTATGAGCGAGGCCTTCGACGGCTTTTCTACATCACCGCGGCCACGGATGACAAACCGATCGCCGGTGGTCAGGTCTTGATCCTGAGACCTGGGATGCAAGTCGCGCCCCCACAGATCGAATGGAAGAGGGACACATGTTGTTCGGAGGCGGGCCGGAAACGGTCCTATTCGAGCACTCGCGAAGCTTTGCCGAAAGAATGGCGTCGACTCTGGTGCAAATCAAATTTCTCCTCGGCCGTTCCTCGATCCAGACGACGGAACGATATCTTGGTTCGGAGCAGGATATTGTCATCGCTGTGAGCGACAATCTGGGAATATAACAACATAATTGGTGCAGAGAGTAGCGCATAGAATTCGAATAGAGGTGTTGGATGCTCTACAAGAAGATCAATCTCGAATTCATCGTTCCTGCGGCCGAAGCGGACGCAGTAGTAGCTGAATTGGACGCTGCACTTGATCGAATGGAAGAGGAGCACATGTTGTTCGGAGGCGGGACGGAAACGGTCCTAATCGAGCACTCGGGAAATCCCAGAAAGTCTGCGCTTTCGCATACGTTGAGGGCTGGAAAAAGGGCACTTGGGGCTGTCAAGACTGCTCGTGAGTGCGTCGGCACAGCGTTGCATTTGGTTATCTGACCCTACATTGCCCTGCGGTCATTGACCGCGCGACAAGGTTTCCGGATGCTATGTTGACGGCCGTGAAATTCGCGTCAAAATGACACGCGCGATCGTTTATCTTTCATTCATTCCCGTTTTCTCCCAAGACCGAAGAACTAAGGACAGACATGTCAGGATCGCGCAGAGATTTTCTTGCCCAAAGCACGCTGGGATTGCTCGGCGTTGCGGTTGCTGCTCAGGCTCAGACGCCGCAGTCACAGGAACCGCCACCCGGCGCTCCGCCGGCGTTCGGTACGGCTCCGCCGGTGGGGCCAGAGGTGTCAGCCGCGACCTTCGCCGAGGCGGAAAAGCTGGTACAGGTAGAGATGAGTCCCGCAGATCGCGCCGAGGCGGCGGAGAACTGGCGGATGCAGATGGCTCCGCTGTACGAGCGGCGGACGGGACCGAAGAAGCTGGCAATTGGCGAGGATATGGCTCCGGCGACGCTGTGGAATCCGATGCTGCCGGGGTTGAAGAGCTATCCGACGGCGAATGTTTTCGTCCGCAGCCCGGGCAGGGAGGCTGAATTGCCGGGAAACGAAGAGGACATCGCCTTCGCCACAGTGACGCAGCTTTCGCGTTGGATCGAAGGCAGGCAGATCACGTCGGAGCGGCTGACGGAGATTTATGTCAGCCGTATGCAGCGCTTCGATCCGAAGCTGCGTTGCGTGATCACGCTGGCCAAGGATCACGCCCTCGAACAGGCGCGGCAGGCGGACAAGGAGATTGCGGCGGGCAGGTATCGCGGGCCGCTGCACGGGATTCCATGGGGCGGGAAGGACCTGCTGGACACGGCGGGCATCCCGACGACGTGGGGCGCGGAGCCTTACCGGGATCGCATCCCGACGAAGGATGCGGCGGTTGTCGCCCGGCTGAATGCGGCAGGAGCGGTGCTGGTCGCCAAGCTGAGCCTGGGCGCGCTGGCGCTGAACGATATCTGGTTTGGCGGGCAGACGATGAATCCGTGGTTGCTGGAAGAAGGCTCGTCGGGATCGAGCGCCGGGCCGGGAGCGGCGACCGCGTCGGGCCTGGTAGCCTTTGCAATCGGGAGCGAGACCGGCGGGAGCATCATAAGCCCGTCCATGAGATGTGGAGTCACGGGCCTGCGTCCCACGTTTGGGCGGGTCCCGCGCACCGGAGCGATGACGCTGTGCTGGTCGCTGGACAAGCTGGGTCCGATGGCGCGCGGCGTCGAAGACACGATGCTCGTCCTCAATGCGATTACCGGGCCTGATCCGGGGGACCTGGGCAGCGTTCCGTCGAAGCTGGATTTCGATGCGGGGGCGAGCGTCGCGGGACTGCGCGTGGGGTACTTTCCGGCGTGGATGCAGGATGCTCCGGCGACCGACGTGGATCGCGCCGCGCTGGAGACGGTGAAGAAGCTCGGCATGGTGCCGGTTGCGGTTTCACTGCCGGACTGGCCGTATGACTCGCTGAACCTGATCCTGTTTGCGGAGGGCGCTGCTGCGTTCGAGGAGCTGACGCTGAGCCACAAGGTGGACGAGCTGAAGGCGCAGGTCCCGGACGCATGGCCGAACTGCTTCCGGCAGTCGCGCTTTCTGTCGGCGGTCGATTTTGTGCAGGCGGACCGCATGCGGCGGAAGGTGGCGCAGGAGATGGCAAGAATCTTTTCTGACGTAGACCTGCTGCTCGTGCCGTCACTGCGCGACGAGATGCTGGTGATCAGCAACAATACCGGACATCCTTCGCTGACGCTGCGCGCGGGGTTTGTTGAGGTGTCGGAGGCGCGCAGTGACTGGGCTCCGGACCCGAAGCATCCGCTGCCGAAGTTTTCTCCGCCGCGGCGCGTGCCGCATGGAGTCACGCTGATCGGTCGGCTTTTCGATGAAGGGACGTTGGCGCAGGCGGGGCTGGCGATGGAGAAGGCCTTCGGGGTGGCAGGCGAGCGGCCGCCGGGGTTCTAGGCTGCGCGCTATGGAGGACGATTAAACATGTGCGGGCAGGCCTTTCCGGCCAATGCGCTGCCACGGTAGTTGCTCTAGGGGACACCTCACGAAACGGATTTCGTGTACGTTTGCAGAGAATAGATGTCATGTTATCAATCGTTTAGCCGGACAGCGACAACGAATTGCGCTTTGTCCAAGAACTGCGCATCCTCTCCTTAAAATCATTCTGATTACGAATGGTTAGGGTGAACTGAATTCGCCTTGGCGTACGTTGCATTCCGTTTCGTGAGGTGTCCCTAATCTGTCCTGAGAGCTTGCATGGGATCGATTGATACCGCGCGTCGCGCCGGCAAAGTTGCGGCAAGGAATCCGATTATTGCGAGGGTTAGAGCGGAAAACACGAAGACCCAAGGATTGCTTGGCTGCACCTCGAAGAGGAAGCTGCGGATAGAGCGCGCTGCGAAGAGCGCTGCGAGTCCACCCGCCAGTACTCCGATCGCAAGCAGTATGGCGACCTGTCACATCACCAGCAAAAACATCTTCGACCGAGTCGCACCCAGAGCCCCATGGACTCAAGGGTCTTCAACACCATCAGATCCAGAGCGCCCTGCAGAACGTCGGACTTGCCGTCGCCCATCTCTTCCCCTGTTGATCCTCTACAGATACTTTGTTCGCGCTTCCAGTTGAATGTCAACAGGTGACCAAGATTGCTTTATTGCTGTATCCAAGTGATTGACGTGGGTCGGCGCGTCGTACACTGTTGGTCAGGATCCACCAGGTTCCAGACCGCAATAGAGAGGCCGCTTCCGAGGGTTTACGGTGTAGTCGCGAAGTGAGCCGCATTGGCGGCCGTAGAACTACCACCTATGTAAACGGTATAGTCGGCTGGCTCGACGATCTGCTGGGCCCCGGCGCTGTAAAAGGAAAGTTCGTCAAAGCCAAGTGGGAATTGAACCGTCTGGCTCTGGCCTGGATCAAGAGTAATGCGAGCAAAACCCTTGAGATTGCGTACAGGTTGTTCGGTGCTGGCGCCCCGAATATTGACGTAGCACTGGACGACCTCGGTGGCACGGCGACCCCCCGTATTGGTGACCGTCGCGCTCGCGATCATGGGCTGAGTCTTATGATCGCGCATGAGCGCAGCTGAGCTTATGGTTTGCATCGAAAGCGAAACACCGGAATAGCCAAACGTCGAATAGGAAAGACCGTGCCCGAAAGGAAAAAGCGCATCATTGGGTACGTCGAGGTAGCGCGAGACGTACTTCTTCTCGACATAGCCGGGATTTGCCGGATCGGCGTATTGGATAGGGCGACCTGTGGGGAGCTGGTTGTAATACAACGGCTCCTGCCCCACCGCGCGGGGGAAGCTCATGGTGAGCTTGCCGCTGGGAGCGACGATGCCGAAGAGCGTGTCGGCGATGGCTGGACCAGCTTCGACGCCGGGGTACCAGACCTCCATGATCGCGGGGACATGCTGTGCGGCCCAGTCGAGAACCAGTGGGCGGCCGGAAAAGATGAGCAGCACGACAGGTTTGCCGGTCGCAACAACAGCCTCAAGCAGTTGCTGCTGGTTGCCAGGCAGATCGAGGTACGCGCGCGATGCGGCTTCGCCGCTCATGTCGCTCGACTCGCCGAGAGCGAGGATGGCGACGTCGGAGCTTTGCGCGGCGGCAACCGCTGCTGCGAAGCCGGAGTTCGAGGTGCCGGAGATTTCGGTTCCTTCCGCATAAGTTAGCGTTGAGCCGCTTTGTTGAGTGCGTTCGGCCATGGTCTTGCGCAACGTATACACATCATTGAAATTGTTGGCGCCCGACCAGGCTCCGACCATGTCGCTAGAATCGTCGGCAAGTGGGCCGATGAGGGCAATCTTCCTCGTGTTCTCCGCAAGGGGCAGGAGGTTGGCCCCGTTTACCGGGTTGTTCCGCAGCAGGACGAAGGACTCCTCTGCTGCCCGGCGGACAAGTGGACGATGTTCGGCGACAGCCCCGGTTACCTCTGGACCCTCAGTGAAGGGGTGATCGAAGAGACCCAGAGCGAACTTGACACGGAGAACCCGGCGGACGGCCTCGTCAACGACGGTCATCGGCACCCGACTGGACTTAACCAGCGCAGGCAGCTCGGCGTCGTAGTAGTGAGACATCATGTCGATGTCAACGCCGGCGTTCAGAGCTTTCTCGCTGGCCATGGCGGGATCCAGCGCAATGCCATGATGTGTGAGCTCCATGACGGCGGTGTAGTCGGAGACAACGAGACCGTCGAAGCCCCACTCGTCGCGCAGTATGGTTTGCAGCAGAAACGGGTTTGCGCTCGCCGGCACGCCGTTGAGCGAGTTGAAGGCGGACATGATAGTGGCGGCGCCGGCCTCAACAGCTGCGTGATAGGGCGGCAGGTAGACCTGGCGCAGCAACAGTTCGCTCATGTCGGTGGTGTTGTATTCGCGACCAGCCTCGGCTGCGCCGTAAGCAGCAAAGTGCTTGACGGAGGCGGCGACGGAGCCAGGCGCGGAAAGACTGTCGCCCTGATATCCACGAATGTAGGCGCGGGCGATGGCGGAGCCCAGGTAGGGATCTTCGCCCGCACCTTCCGTGCAGCGCCCCCAGCGAGCATCGCGCGCGATATCCACCATTGGTGAATAGAACCAGTCGACGCCGGCAGTCCGGGCCTCAATGGCGGCCATATGCGCGAGGTCGGTGACCAAGGCGGGATCCCAACTGGACGCGGTGGCGAGCGGCACGGGAAAGATGGTGCGGAAGCCGTGAATGACGTCGGCGCCAAAAAGCAAGGGAATGTGAAGGCGTGTACTGTCGACGGCGGCGTGCTGAAAGTGGTTGGTGAGGTCCTGCCCGACGGTGTTCAGGATGGAGCCTAACTCACCCTTTTGTGCGAGGACATAACTGTCCACGCCGCCCGGGCCGGGAGGATTAACGTTGAGCGCGGCCGTGGAAGGGCCGGAGGGTTTTGCGGGGTGCGCTTCGGTCGCACTGTACTGGACCAACTGGCCTATCTTCTCGTCGAGTGTCATCTGCTTGAGCAGCGCATCGACCTTCTGCTCGATCTGCGGGTCGACGAGCTGTGCGTTGGAAGGTGCAGCTCGGGACGTCTGCGCGACAGCGGGGAGGAATACGAAGCCGAGACAGAGACCGGCGAGCAGGGTGAATCGACAGTGGGTCATACCGAACTCCTCAAAGCTACTCTACCGCCGTCCGGGGTCTTTGATTTGGATTGGGTCACTGGCGGCCCACAAAGGGCATCTGCAGAAAGATGAGCCTGGAGGTAGTTGCGCCCTGACGCAACTCCCTATGAACGTTCGATCAGGCCGGATAAAATCCATTTTCGCGTTATAACTCTGTGCCTTGTCCTGCCGTTGCAGGTAGAGGATGAAACGTCGCAGCTACCGCCCTAGTATTGGTCTCCGTCATGACATTATGAATGAATTTTGCCTCACTCAAATTGGCGCTCCATAGTCTGGCCTGATAGAGGTCTGCCCTATGGCGAGCTTTCTGGGCCACAAAGACTTTGTTTCAACACTTTTCGCGTGGAACGCGGGGTTCGATAGATTGGGCCAATTTGTTCAAGCAAGCGGAGCGCGTCTAGTAGTTATGGTTTCGGGATTCGAGCCGACTGGGGTTCGCGGCGGAGGGCGAAGCCGTCGCCAAGTAAAATTCCCCTCATGTCCGTATTCCGCTCCCTCGCACTCTTCGCCCTTGCCATCCCCGCTTTCGGGCAGTCCGCTCCGCCTGAGAAAGCCGTTCCTTCGCAGAACGCTCCTTCGTCGCTGCCGCCCACACGCGCCGAAGTCCTTCGCGGGGCATACGGCCCTTATCGCGCCAACAACGACCTGCTCTACTACCACCTGGACATCCGCGTCGATCCTGCGGCCAAGACCATCGCCGGCCACAACACGGTCCGTTTCAAGATGCTGGAGGACGGCTCCCGAATTCAACTCGACTTAACCGACATCCTCCAAATCGATAAGATCACCTTCGGCGAAGAGATGCTGAAGTACTCGCGGGACTCCGGTGCGGTCTTTATCGACTTCCCGCGCGTGCTGAAATCCGGTCGAACGTACTCTGTCGATGTCTATTACTCGGGCGCTCCGAAGTCGAAGGGCCGCTTCGGTGGGATGTCCTACGAGACTGACCCGGCCGGACGCCCGTGGATCTTTACCGCCGACGAAGACGATGGATGCTCCATCTGGTGGCCTTGCAAGGACCAATGGCGCGACGAGCCTCAAAATGGCATGGATATCTCCGTCGCCGTTCCCAACGCGCTTACTGATGTCTCCAATGGCCGCTTCATCTCCAAAATCCCCCAAGCAAGACGGCTACACCCAATGGAACTGGCATGTTTCCTATCCGATCAATTCCTACGACGTCGCCCTCAACGTCGGCGCCTATAGCCACTTTTCCGATACGTACAAGAACCCGGCCTATCCGCCGCTCACGCTCGACTACTACTGCCTTCCCGAAGACCTCGCGAAAGCGCAGGCACAGTTTCCCCAGGCTAGAGACATGCTCGATGCCTTCGAGCACTACTTTGGCGAATACCCCTTCGCCCGCGACGGCTACAAGCTCATCCAGGTTCCCTACTCTGGCATGGAGCACCAGACCGCTGTTTCCTACGGAAACGGCTTTGTCAACGGCTACCACGGCGACTGGGCCGGCAACGACCTTTCTACCAAATTCGACTTCATCATCATCCACGAGTCGGGCCACGAGTGGTTCGGCAACGCCGTTACTGCCGCCGATCGCTCCGACATGTGGATCCACGAAGGCTGGGACACTTATCTGGAAGCCCTCTTTGTCGAGTACAAGTTCGGCGCCGGCGACGCCCTCACTTATCTCAACGGCATCCCCGGCCACGACTGGCAACCCGGCGGCGATCCGAAGACCAATCCGCACCATTGGAATGGAGTTCGCTCCCATGTGGCTACCCACGACCGGCGCCCCATCATCACCGAGCGCGGCGTCGCTGGCGCCCCACCGCAGGACATGTACTTTAAGGGGGCGATGATGCTCAACACGCTCCGCAGCATCGTCGCCCCGCGCCGTCCGCAAGACGACCAAACATGGTTCGCCGACATCAAGGCCTTCTATGAGGCATTCAAGTACAAGCAATCCATGACCGAAGAAGTGATCGCGTGGTGGAATCGGCGAACTGGCCTCGACTTAACTCCCTTTTTCAATCAATACCTCCGCCATTTCGCCATCCCCTGTCTCGAATTAAACTTCGACCCCGCCACCCGCACCGTCCTCTACAAATGGCAGGCCGACGAGCCCAACTTCGCCATGCCGGTCCAGGTGGGCAATCCCGCCCATTACAAGACCATCCACCCCACGCTGCAATGGCAATCGTTGCCCAATCCCCTCACGCCCGAAGAATTCAAGGTGGCCACCGACCTCTTCTACATTGACGTCAGCAAGACCTAGCGCAAGATGCATAACAGTTCTTAACGTACTCGTGCGTTCCGGCCACGGCTCATCCATCACGTGATAAACCGGATTATCACGCGGCAACTCTGGAGTTCTTAAGGCACGTTGATTGTTAGTGATTTTCGAAATTGACCGACGACCGCTTCTGAGAAGGTCTGCTTGTATCCGATGTTTGGATGGGGGGTTGCGCCGACGGTCACCTGGGAGAAACTCAATCTGCTCCTAGCGGTTGTGCCTAGCCAACCCTTCAAATACTACAAATCCATGGGTGGGAATGACTCCGGGATGAATGAAATGCAGTCCATGACTTCTGTTGGGCTAGATTCAAAATCAGCGATCTCCCCTCGCGTGCCTGATGGGTTTTATGCTGGTTGCTATTAGAGATGGCCGATCCTGAACAGATTACTCGCCGCGACTTTCTGAACGGAACACTCCTGGCATCCGGAGCAGCTTTGGTTTCGGCCGCATGTCCGTATCAACTCATGGCCGCTGAGGACTGGGACGGTGAACCCGGTATTGGCGACTATGCCGATGCAAACGGCAACACGCACCAGGTGATGGCCGATGGCCACATGATTCGCGATCATGTCTTCGACAGAAACCCGGCTGCGATCCAGGACACCGCCGAGACCTACGACTGCGTGATTGTCGGCGGAGGTATCAGTGGTCTTTCAGCTGCGCTTTTCTATCAGCAAGCCACGAGTGCGAAGAAATCCTGCCTCGTACTTGAAAACCATCCGATTTTCGGCGGAGAGGCGAAGCGCAACGAATTTAACGTGGATGGGCAACGTTTGATTGCGAGCCAGGCTTCGGCAATGTGGTTCCAGCCCATGCCGGGCAGTTTTCTTCAGCTTTTCTATGATTCGGTCGGCATTGATCCACGGCAGTTTCAATACCAGCGGAATGCCAGCAGCATTGCGACCGGCGTTACACCTTACACGGACGATGGCAGTAATTTCGGATTCTTCTTCAGTGCGGGCTCTGGGCATGCGGAGGGCACGTGGTTGGTCGATCCGTGGACAAAAAGGCTGGAGGGCGCACCGATTCCCGCTGAGGCAAAGCGTGAGCTTCTCGCAATGCGGATCATTCCGGACCGTCGCCCTAAACCGCGCCGCCATGGCGATGCAGTGGCCCGGCAGCTCGACTCGATCACACTTGAAGACGATCTGATGGCCCGCCACGGGCTGAGCCGCGATACAATTCGGCGCTATCTTTCTCCCGTGACCGGAGGAGGTTCGGGAATCGGTGCCGATGTGCTTTCGGCCTATGCCGATTACGCTCCTGATCTGCTCTTCCCGTGGGAGCAGCAGATGGGTCCCCAGATGTTCCCAGGTGGCAATACCGGCGTCGCACGACATATTGTAAAGGCGCTGCTCCCGCCTGCAATTCCTGGACCTGCGACTATGGCAGGCATTTGCCAGTCGCGGGTGAACTTCGCCGCACTCGATCAGCCACACCAGCCAACGCGGATTCGCTTGCGCTCGACGGTTATTTCCATCGAGCACGAAGGCGAGCCGGCACAGTCATCGCACGTGAATATCGTCTATCTCCGCGAGGGCCAGCTCCATCGTGTGCGCGCGCGATCAGTCATTCTCGCCAACGGCAGTTGGACGATCAACTCCATTGTTCGCGAGCTGCCAAACGCCTATCGCCACGCCTATGCGCAGTTCTTCCGCGCCCCCTGCCTCATGGCCAACGTGGCTGTGCGAAATTGGCGCTTTCTTGCCAAGCTGGGCATCAGCCAGTGCCAATGGTTCGGTGAAATTGGCAATTACATGGCCGTACGTCGCGTCGCGACGTTTGCCGGTGGATCGCCTGAACTTTCGCCTGATACCCCGACGGTGCTAACGCTGAAGATTCTATTTGCGAATCCAGGCCGCTCACCGGCGGAGCAGGTGAATACCGGCCGCTACGCCTTGTTGACGACTCCTTTCAGCGTGTACGAAAAGCAACTTCGCGATCTTTTCGTCAATATGTTTGCCAAGCAGGGATTCGACCGCCGCCGCGATATTGCCGGGATCATCCTCAACCGCTGGGGTCATGCCTATCTTGCGCCCCAGCCCGGCTTCTTCTTCGGCACAAACGGCAAGCCGTCACCCGTTGCACTGATGCGCCATCAGCCCTTCGGACGCATCGCGTTTGCAAACTCCGATTTGTCGGGGATCATGGACCATCGCGCCTCGATTATCGAAGCTGATCGCGCGGTTCGACAAGTGGCTTCCTTCGGTTGAGTTTACTGGCTGTTTCGAGATCTGAAGTTGTGAGGATCTGAAGACGCAAAAACGCGCCACAATTGTAGGCGAAACCACGGGCGGAGGCGCCCATCCGTTCAAGGCGTGCCTGCCGGCGACCACTTCACCATCGGTGTGCCATGCGGTCGACCGATTAACCCTGTCACGAAAGGTGATTGGGAAGGAAAAGGCGTTGAGCCTGATGTGAAGGTTAGTGCCGCTGATGCCTTGACCACCGCAGAGAAACTAGCAGCGGACAAATTAGCTACCCAAAACAAGCCCAAGTAGATTTTGGCTCGCCAACATCGACACAGTCACCTTCGTGCCTTGAGTCTACGCCGATTTTAGACGATTCACGCCGGATCTGATTCGTGCAACCGGTGAATCAGCGACGTCACTAGATGATTGAGTGGCTGACCTGCCCCGTTTTTCTCAACCAGTCATAACTGGAGATTCTTGGTTTTGTTTTGGCTTTGGAATTACTCCGTAGCCGCCGTCGTGGCTGTGTAAATGTGGGAGGCGTTCTTGGCCTTCCACATTTGCTTAGCCTGCTCTTTGCCGGAACTGCTCCGGCGTTTGATAGCCCAGCAAACTGTGTGGGCGTTCCCAGTTATACTCCTGCCGCCACTTTGCCAGGGTGGTTCGGACATCGTTCAATGTGTGGAACCAGCTGGCGTTGAGGCACTCGTCGCGGAGCCGCCCGTGGAAGCTCTCGACATGGCCATTCTGCATCGGCCGCCCGGGCTATCCGTTAGGGGTTAGGTTCATTTGCCATTATTTCGTCGCGCACGTTCCTGAGGGTGGCAAAGGATCGCTGGACTCCGACCTCTCCGCTGAGGATCGGGTCTTCATTTTCGATACTGAGCATTCCGTTGTAGCCAACTTCCATGTAAGCCGCGATCACGTCTTTCCAGAGGCTCGCGCCATGTCCATAACCGACGGCGCGAAAAAATTCTGACCCCTCAAGGTCATTCTTAGAAGAGGCGAAGTTCAGGACTCCGTAGCGAGCTACGTTTTGCGGAAAAAATGCCGTGTCTTTCATATGCGCGTGATAGAGCGCGTTCTGTTTGCCGAGATAACGAATCACTTCCACGGCGTCGCATTGCTGCCAGAAAAGATGGCTGAGATCGCAGTTGGCTCCAATCTCAGGACCGACCGCGTCACGCAGGCGCATGAGTGTCCTTGGGTTATACACAACGAAGTTCGGATGCATTTCCAGCGCGATACGATGAACTCCTTGTTCGCGCGCGAACTTTGCAGTTTCTCGCCAGTAGGGGATTACACGCTCGTTCCACTGCCATTCGAGCGGGGCGGAGCGTTCCGGCCAGCCGTACGTGATCCAGTTGGGTATCGTGTCGGTCGGCGAGGCGCCGGGGCAACCTGAAAAGCCTACGACCGTCGGGACCTCTAATAATCCGGCAAGCTGGAGCGCCTGGCGAAATTGTTCGGCGAAGCTCGCTGCCTTTGCCGGGTCGGGATGAATCGCGTTGGCATGGCAGGTGATCGCCATGATTGGAATGCCGCGGTCAGCGAACTTCTTCTTCCATTCGCGAGCCTTTGCCGGGTCTTTCAACAAGTCGGGCACAGGACACTGGGGCGTTCCGGTGTATCCTCCAGCGCCAATCTCCACGGCCTCGATGCCGAGCTTGGAGAGTTGGTCGAGCATCGCGTCCAGCGTCAGCTTGCGGAATGGAGGGTTGAAGACGCCGATAGGAAGAGTTCGCTTCGGTGTTACAGGAGGTGTCTCGGGGCTTGATGAAGACTGGCCTAACGCCGAGATCGAAGGCGAGAGTGGACCTGATGCAATAGCAGCCGCTGACGTGCCCAGAAATTGCCGACGATTCAACTCGGTTCCTCCAGAGAGTTGGAATGTGACTCCACTACCAGAGGATACGTTTACTTTATCGAACTGGCCATTTACTATCGCCTCAATTCCGAAGGGATATTGAATCTATGCGGACTGAGATGATGTCGAAAGCGGCACACTTCCTTCTTGCCGGAGCGTTCCTGGCCGCGTTCGGCTTCTCGGGGTTCGCACAGATGTCGGCCACGA
>CAWGZE010000016.1:0-242224 GCA_963826855.1 uncultured Acidobacteriaceae bacterium | reverse complement strand
GTGTGTAGCGAAGGACTTCCTTTGCCAGGCGCGATTCGCCGAAGATCAACGGCAGCGCGTGCTGGAGCGGGTCGCGAGCCGCTCCTTGAAATCCAAAACAATATTGATAGACCGCGCCCTGGGAGATGATGTGTTCGGCAAAGAAGTCGTCGTAGGTGAAGCCGCTGCGGAGGTAGTAACTATGCCAGCAGACCTCGCGCTCGACCCACGCATCCTGGCCGACGGCAAACTGAATGCCTTCCTCTTTCCACGCGGCACTGCTCTTCGTGAACAGGGTCGGCGCCGAGACACGATATTTTGCGATGAGCTCTGGGGCCGAAAAACCCTTGGGCAGATACCCGTAGACGAAGCGCAGCGTTTGCGACTGACCGGCATCGAGAGTGAACGGCTTTACGAGGATCAGCGCGCTCTCGGGGCCAGTGGCGGAAAGGTCGTTCTGCGGTTGATCCTCCATTCCAACATTGACGGGAACAACACCGGCTAGCCCGGCGGGACGGAGAAGTTCCGCGGGCACCGGCACGCTTTCGGGGCCGGCAGGGCCAGTATGGCGCAAGACATTCGTCGCGCCGAAGAAATCGGCCGCGTCGGTAAGAATCCCGACTGGACCCTCGTCGAGCGAGGCGAGAAAAGTAGCCGGTGGGGTGTCGTTCTGATAGGGGACCCGGGGTGCAGCCTGCCCAACTGGCTTCGCGGGGCTGGGAATGCCTGCGGCCATTTCTTCCTGCAGCGCGCCTCCGGCGGCTCGCGATTGCGCCGTTTCGACGATCTGGCTGGATTGCATGAGGCCCAGGCCGTCCGGGGTTTTTTCGAAGCGGTGGGCGAAACGCAGCGCAGAATCGCGACGCAAGCTGACCACTTTGTCCGGGTCAAGCTCACCCTTGCTGTTGTAGCCGTCCGCAAGTGCAGCGTAAGAAAACGGATATGGCTGGCAGCCCCAGTACTCGACCCAGTAGAGATTCGTCGGCTTGGGGCCCTGGCTGCTAATCACGACTTCGGAGAGAAGCACAGGGTCGTCGCCGAAGGGCGCGTAGATCGTCTGGTCGACGGAGAAGTTCTTGCCGGCAGTTTGCTTGCGCAGATAACCGACGCCGAAGAAACGCTCGAAGCTCGTGCCGGCGCCGGGATAGTAGGTGCCAAGAATCTCGTTCCCGTCGGTGAGGTAGCCGATACCCGCGCCGTAGAGTCCGGATTCAGGGTGGTAGTCGTTGAGAAACTTCGGGCCGCCTTCGTCCTGGCGGACCTGAATGTATCCATAGTTGGACGCGGCGGCGACGATGCGGTCGTTGCCGATCTGGTGGGTGTGATCGGTGGGCGCGCGCCAGGCGGTCTCAACCGGAACGGCAGCGAGCGGGTCCTCAGTCTGGTTGCACGTGTAATGGAAGCACGGCAGTTCGTTGGTGTCGAATGTCCATTCGCCAAAGTTGCCCGATCCGTAGCTCTTGCTCTGGCTTGCGGCACGCTTCTTGAGATGGACCTCGTTGTCCTGGAATCCAGCGGGAAGGCCCGAGGCAAACTCTGCCTGCAGTGCGGGTTCACATTGCGGGAGAAGGATCTCGGCGGCGACTCCACTGGCGACTAAATGCAGGAACTGTCGGCGGTTGAGCGGTGCTTTTCCCATGGAATGAGAGCTCGAAACGCGCGCAGGAGCCAAGGTTCAACATATCACTTGGGTTCAGTTCTTCGGCCTAGTCCTGCGGGCGTATGGCGTTTGTGGCCGAGCAAGCGGGTCTATGACGCGACTACAATCGTCCAATTGTAGGTCGCACTATTCCACCGCCAAGTGGATGGATGAGCGATGGCCGTTGAGGAGCTTCTCTGAAACGCGTGGCTGACAGGAGCGATCGAAGCTGGAGAGGGTCAAGGCGATTCTCTCGTCGCCGGACCGGAATTCTCTCACTTGCGATCGCGCTCTTGCTTTTCTCTCCAGTGCTGCTCTCACAAGACAACGGATCCCCTACCGCGCAGCAACCGAAGGGACTGCTTCAGCGCCCTCCGGAGCCCCCGGCGACCCAGGAAGCGTCAGCCAGGAGAGTCGGTCAGATCGCTCTGGATGTAACCGTGACTGACGCGTCGGGTCAGCCGATCTCGGGGCTTTCTGAAGGCGACTTCACCATCCTGGACAATCATCAGCCGGGCAAAATTGTCTCGTTTCGTGCAGTGGACGGCAGTGCGGCAACTGATCCCGCACAAGTCATTCTCTTGGTGGATGAGGTGAATAACAGCTTCCAGGGCGTGGCGACGGAGCGTGACCAGATCGTGAAATATCTGGGCAGGAACGGTGGGCACTTGCCGGTTCCAATCTCGATTGCGCTATTTTCTGACTCGGGGGTGAAGCTCGACCAGCCTACGCAGGATGGAAGCGTGCTGATCGCGGAGCTGGAAAAGATGCCGATCCCGATCCACACCATCAACTCGGCGATGGGCGGGAACGGGACGGTCGAACGCTACCAACTGTCGCTGGCGACGCTGAGCCACATGCTTACTTACACGGGCCAAAAGCCGGGGAGAAAGCTTTTACTTTGGCTTGGACCGGGGTGGCCGATGCTGTCCGGGGTTCACTATGGAACGACCGACGGGGACAAGCATCGGAATTGGGATTCGATCGTCACTTTTTCGAGGGACTTGCGGCAGTCGCGTACGACTCTCTATAGCGTCGACTCGCTGAGTTCTGAAAGCAGTCTGGCGCACAGCGTCTACTACCAGAATTTCCTGAAGCCGGTCACGAGCGCGAAGGACACCGAGTCCGGCAATCTGGGGCTGCCGGTGCTGGCGGTGCAGAGCGGCGGGAGGGTGCTGAATGGGTCCAACGATCTGGCGAGTGAGATCGCGAGCTGTGTGGCGGAGGCTGGCGTTTACTACAGGATCGGGGTGCAGGTGTCGCCTTCGGAGAAGGTGAACGATTACCACTCTTTGGATGTAAGAGTGGGAAAGTCCGGACTAACCGCGCGCACTAACGCCGGGTACTATAACCAGCCTTATGTTGAGCAGCCGCCTGCCGATTCGCAAACACTGGCTGCGGTCGCGACGCTGCGGACGGAAGTGCGGCTGGTGGTGGTGGATGCGGTGGTGCTGGATAAGAACGGCGCTCCGGTTACTGGGTTGAAGGCTGGCGATTTTGTGCTGAAGGAAGATGGCGTGGCGCAGAAGCTTACGAGCGTCGAAGAGCATAAGGGCGCGGAGGGTAGACCGGCTGCGACTGAATCCTCGGCGCAAGGCCCAGGCCCGTCTGCCGCCGCGTCGGGCGGCACCATCAGCGCGAGCAATAAGCCACTCAATACTCCGGCCACGTGGAATGTGTTGCTGGTCGATCAGTTCAACACGACGGCGGCGGACCAGTCACGGATGCTAAGGCAGTTGAAGCAGTTTGTGAAACAGCTGCCTGCCGATGAGCCGGTCTCGCTCGTCACGATGGCTGGCAAGATCGACGTGATCACTTCTTTTCAGGATGGTGCTGGAGCCGCCTCGCGCTATCTGGAGAAGAAGGGACTGCCCCCGAGCAGTTCTCCAGAGCCAGCCAGCTTCGTCGAGCGTGGGGCTATGTCTGGCATGAGTTCGCCCGATGTTCAGGCACGAACGGACATTGACAGGCAAGCGCAACACGCGCAAAAGACCCTCGATAACTTTTCAGCCCTTGCGAAGTGGCTGGTTCAATATCCGGGGAGAAAGAATGTGTATTGGCTTTCCGGCGGATTTCCGTTACAAGGCCAACCTTTCAGCAGTGTTGGCTTCGACTTTATGCACCCCACCGGTCCTGCCGAAACCGGTGTTCAAACGAGCCCGAAGCAGGAGGAGACCGACAAAGAACTTCAACTTGCGCGGGTCGCGATTTATCCGATTGACGCTCGCGGTGTCGCTGCGCCGGATGTTGATGGTGTGACGACCGCCGATACAGGAGGAGACTTTCTCATCCTCGGGAAGACCGCTGATAAAGCAATCGATTTCAAGAAGGACGACAAACTAACGGCTGCCCAGAAGAGCGAAATGCTGGAGATTGCGAAGTCCACGGGCGGAGTGGCGACCTTCAACAATGACATTGCCAAAACTCTTCGGAATGAGTTCGCTCGAAGCGAGAGCTACTACACGATCTCTTACACTCCGGCGAACACAGATTGGAAGGGCAGCTACCGCAGGATTCAGCTAAGCCTGGACGAGCCGGGGAATCAGCTGATTTATCGCGAAGGTTATTATGCGAAGGACCCACAGTCGGCGACGACTCCGACGAAAGAGGAGTTTCGGCAGGCGTTGCAGCGTGGCGCGCCGGCGGCGACCGATGTGCTCTTCTCCGCGAAGGTGAACAAATCGGCCGAGGCGGCGAATGTGGAATACACGATTGATCCACTCACAATTGACTATCAGGCGGATGCGTCGGGCCAGCTGGTGGCTAGCGCCGATTGCGCGATTGTGGAGTATGACGCCAAGGGGAAGGCGATCGCGACATCTCTGGTCCGCGTGACCAGCACGGTGAGCCCGGAGCGGCGGGCGGCGTTGAATGTGGATGGGCTTCGCGCGAAACAAACGATTGCGCTTAAGCCGGGGGCGGCTTCTGTGGTGCTTGGGGTTCGGGACCAGACTTCGGGGCGGTTTGGGAATCTAGAGGTTGCGCTGGCGAGCCAATAGAGCGCGGCCACGTGCGCGAGGTCGCTGATCTTACTTCGGTGATTCGAGTTCGGAGATGCGGCGGCTGAGGTAACGGCGTTCGACGGCGTTGGTGGCGAGAGCCAGGGCACTCTGATAGCTTTCGCGGGCTTCGGTATGTCGCGCCATGCGGCGGAGGAGATCGGCGCGGGCGGCGTGGTAGAGGTGGTAGGAGTCGAGCTCTTCAGAGGCATCGAGAGCATCGATCAGCGCTAGGCCGTGTTCGAGCCCTTTACTCATGGCGACGGCGACGGCGTGGTTCAGCGAGACAATGGGCGACGGCTGGAGGGTGGCGAGGATGGCGTAGAGGGCGGCGATCTGGGCCCAGTCGGTTTCAGCTGCGGTGCCGGCTTCGGCGTGGACTGCGGCAATCGCGGCCTGGAGTTGATATGGGCCAAGGTTCCTGCGGCCGAGCGCTCGTACTACCAGATCGGTGCCTTCGGCGATCTGATCCTGATGCCAGAGGGAACGGTCCTGTTCTTCAAGCAGCACCAGGTCTCCGCTGGGTGTGGAGCGGGCGTCGCGACGGGAGTCGTGGAGCAGCATCAAGGCGAGGAGGCCCATGTTTTCGGGGTTGCCGGACATGAGGGTGTTGAGAATTCGGGCGAGCCGGATTGCCTCTACGCATAGTTCCCTGCGTACGAGGCTGTCGCCGGAGCTGGCCGAGTAGCCCTCGTTGAAGATGAGATAGAGGACGGCCTGCACACTGAAGAGGCGTTCGGGCAGGCGATCGTGCGGGGGGACTTCGTAGGGGATGCGCGCCTGCTGGATTTTGCGCTTGGCGCGGACGAGGCGCTGGGCGAGGGTTGGCTCGGGGAGCAGAAAGGCGCGAGCGATTTCGTTGGTGGTGAGTCCGCCGAGGGTGCGAAGGGTGAGCGCGATCTGAGCCTCCTGATTCAGGGCCGGGTGGCAACAGGTGAAGATGAGGCGGAGACGATCGTCTTCGACGGGGGAGTTCATGTCCGGATCAAATTCCGGGCCAAATGCGTTGTAGGTCGACTCGGTTTCATAAAGGAGCTGGTCTTCCTTGCTGCGGCGGGTCTGCTCGCGGCGGGCGTAGTCGATCAGCTTGCGGCGCGCGGCCGCGGTGATCCAGGCAGCAGGATTGGCAGGGATGCCGTCGACCGCCCAGTGAGTGACCGCCGCGGCGAAGGCGTCCTGCATGGCCTCTTCGGCGAGATCGAACGAGCGCGAGAGGCGAATCAGGCCGGCGACGATGCGGCCGGATTCGTTGCGGAAGACCGACTCGATGATGGCCTGCAGGTCGTTCATCTAGCGTTCAGGCTTCCGACGGCCGGCGCATTTCTCGGAGTGGGCGGACCTCTACAAGCCCGGAAGCGCCCTGGCAGGCTGTGGGGATTTTTGCGGCCCACTCGATGGCCTCATCGAGATTGTCGCAATCGAGGATGTAGAAGCCGGCCAGCTGCTCTTTGGTCTCGGCGTAGGGGCCATCGGTGACGATGGCTTTGCCTTGCTGCATGCGAACGCAGGTGGCTGTCATGCTGGCCGCGAGCGGTTCGGCGCCGCGTAGAATTCCGCGCTGGCTGGTCTCCTCTAACAAAGCGCGGTGAGTTTCGGCGACCGCGCCATGTTGTTCGGCGGTCGCCGTCTCATCTTCCTGCGAATAGATCAGCATGATGTAGCGCATGGCTGCCCTCAAATCTACCTCAAGGCAGGTTATGAAAAGACCATGATGGGGCGAATTTCGATGGAACCAAATCGCGCACCGGGGATCTCGGCGGACATCTTGGCGGCCTCGTCAATGCTGGCAGCGTCGAGCAAGTAGTAGCCGCCGAGCTGTTCTTTGGTTTCGGCGAAGGGGCCGTCGGTGGTGACGGTTTTGCCACCGCGGACGCGGACGGTCTTGGCGGTGGGGGTGGGTTGCAGGGCGTTGCCGCCCTTGATGGCGGCGGCGTGTTTCTTGCCGAAGGTGCCGTATTCGGCAAACTCGGCTTCGTCATAACCCTGGGCAAAGCGAGCTTCGTCTTCATAAATCAGGGCGAGAAATTGCATTTTCTTGTTCCTCCTGTGCACACGACGTTTGTACTCTGTGAAATCGACAGGAGGGGAGGAATTTTTTTGCAGCGTGTCAATGGAGCTGACTGGGGACGGCCTCTTGGAACATTCCGCGAACGGGTGAAAAAAGGGGACAGGCACTTGGCCTGGCCCCGGGTGGCAACTTTAGATGTCGACTCGTTCGTGGGTTAGTGTCCGGACGCGTTGGAGGCTATGAGCGTTTGCTCGCCGGAGGGTTGGAGCTGGGCGAGCTGTTGCTCGATCTTGCTCCGGTGGAGAATCTGCTGGGTGCCGTCGTAAGTCACTTCCTCGAGCACCCAGTCGTTGCCATAGTGCTCGAACTTCAGGTAGGACTTGCCGGTTTCCTCTCGGGCGTGCTCATTCGTGTTGCTGAGGACTATCGCCGAGCGCCCGGGTGTGGTCAGGATGATCAGGCCAGTGTCCTGAGTAATCTTGACGCTGTAATCGGCGGCCGGCATGGTCCGTCCCGCCACGACGAATGGAAACGGTACGGTGACCTGAACGGTCCTGGTGATCTGCGCGTGGGCGGAAGCTGCCGCCAGCAGTAAAGCGAAGCCGAAGAGAGCTGCAATGTGCTTTTTCATGACTTCCTCCGTTTGGCGGGAGTGGCGATTTATGCCTGACAGCCGCGCTTATTTTGTGGTTCACTCTCTATAGCGAAAACCGTGGGCGAAACCTGTAACGCGGCGCAGAAAATAATTTTCTTCGGTTTGGGTGGCGAGAGATAATGCCCGCAGTGATGGGCGTTAGAACTCAGTTCAGCTAAAGTCCTCTGTAAGAGGTCATTCCATGACCGAGAGCCGCGAATCTGCCGGACATGAAATCACGGAGCTTTTGCAGGCGTGGCGCGGAGGCGACGAGCGCGCTCTGGAGAAGTTGACGCCTGAGGTTTACCGCGAACTGCACCTTGCGGCGCACCGCTCGCTGGCCCGGGAGCGCGACGGCCATACCCTGCAAACGACAGCGCTGATCAATGAGTTGTACCTGCGTCTTTCCGATTTGCAGCAGGTGGACTGGCAGAATCGTGCCCACTTCTTTGCCTTGTGCGCGCGGCAGATGCGGCGCATCCTCACCGATGCGGCGCGCAATCGTCGATCTGAGAAGCGAGGCGGAGGAGCATTCGTCGTTGCGCTCGATGAGGCACCCGAGGTGGCGTCTTCATCGCACTCAGATGTGATCGCTGTCGATGACGCGCTGAAGGCGTTGGCGCTGATCGACGAACGCAAGAGCCGGGTGGTTGAGTTGCGCTTCTTTGGCGGATTGAGTGTTGAGGAGACGGCTGAAGTGCTGAAGGTCTCTCCGGATACGGTGGCGCGCGATTGGAGACTGGCCAAGGCGTGGTTGTTGCGTGAGATGGGTGGCAAAGCTGATGAGTAAGGACTGATGAACCCTGAGCGCTGGCAAAAGGTCGAGAGCATTTTTAACAAGGCGCTGGACGCCGACGAGGGTCGTCGTGCGAGCGTATTGGAGGATTCGTGCGCGGGCGACGAGTCGTTGCGGCGCGAGGTTGAGTCGTTGCTTGCCCAGCATGAGAATGCGGGAGAGTTTATCGAGAGGCCGGCGTTTGCTGCCTCGTCCGATGCGCCTCTGCCACGACCGCGTTCCGGAGACTCTAACTCGGTTGGGATTCCGGCCGGGACGGTGATTGGCCACTACCGCATTGTTGGCAAGATTGGCAGCGGCGGCATGGGAGTGGTGTATGAAGCGGAAGACCTCAAGCTTCGGCGGCATGTGGCGCTGAAGTTTCTTCCCGAGGAAGTCGCTGAGCATCCCCAGGCACTACAGCGATTTCAGTTGGAGGCGCGTGCGGCTTCGGCGCTGAATCATCCGAATATCTGCACGATCCATGAGGTTGATGAAGTCGATGGTCGCGTCTTCATCGCGATGGAGTTGCTCGAAGGACAGACTCTCAAGCAGAGAATGGTTGCGAAGCCGTTAGCGCTAGAGACAGTCATCGAGTTTGGAGTTCAGATCGCAGGGGCGATGAATGCGGCGCACTCCAAGGGCATTGTGCATCGCGACATCAAACCGGCAAACATTTTCGTGCTGAAGCCACGCCGGATCAAGGTGCTGGATTTTGGGCTGGCGAAGCTGACGCGGAGTCAGCGGAGTTCTGACGAGACGGAAATGACGGACGGGACCGAGCCCGGCATGGTGATGGGCACGGTCGGCTATATGTCTCCGGAGCAGGTGCGTGGGCAGGCGGTCGATGGCCGGACCGATATCTTTGCCTTTGGAGCGATTCTTTACGAGATGCTGGCGGGGCGACGGGCCTTTGAAAGGCCGACCTCGTCAGAGACGATGGCCGCAATTTTGAATGAGGAGCCTCCCGCAATCTCTGAGCTTGCGCCGAGTACGCCTCCGGCGCTGGCGCGGTTGATCAAGCGTTGTCTGGAGAAGGACCCTGAACAGCGTTTTCAGTCGGCGTCGGACTTGGCGTTTGCGCTGGAGGCTTTGTCGGAGTCGAGCGGCGTTACGGTGCCGGTTGTCGGGCAGGACCGGCCCTCGAGACGAATCTGGGTATGGACAGCTGTGGCAGCCGGCGCAGCGCTGTTTGCGCTCGCCGGACTGGGCGTTGTCTGGTGGCGAACACCGCCTGCAGTTCCGGTGGTGGAGTCGGTCGCGCAGCTCACCGATGACGGCGAAGTGAAGCCGGGCCCGGGCCCGACTCTCACGGACGGATCCAGGGTCTATTTCATTGAGGGCTCGTCGGGGAATCGGAAGATAGCACAGGTCTCGGTAACCGGAGGCCCCACAGCTTCGATTGACACCTCACTCCACGATCTCGCGCTCATCGGGCTTACGGCCGACGGTTCGACGGCTCTCGCCGTGACGGCTCCAACTGGCGTACTTGAGACTCTTGCGATCCCTATGGGCGACCTATGGTCAATTCCGCTTCCGGCGGGAGAGCCGCGCCGGGTGGGTAGTCTTGAGAGGACAGGAGGCGCGGCATATGTTCCGGATGGCCGCCTGGTTATTGCGCATGCGAGCGATTTACTCATTGCTGACAGAGACGGCGCGCGAGCCTACGCACGCTTGCTTCCATAAACGGCGAAACTGGTTCGCCAACTGTTTCACCGGACGGGCTGCGAATAGCCTTCTCCATGTATTTGCCTACTGGTGTTGCCCTCGCCGAAGTTGGGTCAGACGGCAAGCGAATGCGCACCCTTTACGAGGGTTCCCCTGTGTGCTGCGGGGTCTGGACCCCTGGCGGCAAGTACCTGCTGTATCAAGACATTAGCGATATCAGGCAGGATATCTGGGCGCTCCCGATGGGAAAGGCGCTCTTTCGCCGCTCAAGTCGGCCAATCCAGCTCACGGCTGGGCCGATCTCCTATTCGGGGGTGTCTGTGAGCCGGGACGGGAAGCAGATCTTCGCGATCGGCACGGCGCGACGCGGCGAGCTGGTTCGCTACGATATGAAATCGCAGCAGTTCCTGCCGTTTCTGTCGGGGATTTCTGCGATCAACCCGACGTTTTCCCGGGACGGGCAATGGGTCGCTTACGAATCCTACCCCGACCGAAGTCTGTGGCGCAGCCGCAGCGACGGAAGCGAAAAGATGAGGCTGACCTATCCCCCATTGGTGGTCAATAACCCAGCCATCTCTCCGGATGGAACCAAGGTGGCGTTCACGGCCTCAGTCACGGACGATCTCATGGTGGTTGATATGAATGGGACGCTGCCCCCTAAGACGATCGCGAAAGCTGAGGGTGAGAATTGGTCCCAGGCAAGAAACTGGTCCCCGGATGGAAATCTTTTACTGATCCATATTAGGGATGATCTAGAGATTTATGACATGCGGACGGGCGGAAGGTCGGTTGTTCCCTCCCCCAAGGATATTGGGGGCTATTGGATCAACCAGAACACAATCCTGGGACTCTCGCCAGATGGCACGAAGTTTCTGACTTTCGATCTCCGAACACAGAAATGGACGGATCTCGCGACAGTTGGCGCGATCGTTGCCTGGGAGGTCTCGCCCGACGGAGAGTATGTCTACTACAAGACCGGAGGTGGAGAGGAAAAGGCCTGGCGGTTGCGATTTGCCGATCGCAAGATCGAGATGCTTACGAGCATGAAGGAACCGAGCCGGGCGCGGAATTTGGGATGGGCCGGCGACATCGATGTTGCGCCGGATGGCTCGCCGATCTTCACCCGGAACCTCGGCACCGAGGAAATCTATGCGCTGAATGTGCGTTGGCCGAAGTGATTCGCGCTTTGCGGAATGGCGCGGCTCCCGTATACTGGATGATGTTGTAAAGACGAGAAATCCAGCAGGACAACCATGCCCAAATTGAAGACCCATAAAGGCGCGGCGAAGCGCTTCAAGAAGACTGGCACCGGCAAGATCGTGCGCGGCCAGTCGAAGATGCGCCACATCCTGACGTCGAAGGAGACCAAGACCAAGCGCAAACTTGCACATTCTGCGCTGGTTTCGGACGCCGACTACGCCAAGGTAGCCCGCATGATTCCGTACGCCTGATCTAGAAATATGTGATTGGCGTACCTGTGATCGGTCTTGCCAGATATTTGGTTTAAGGCCTGGGCCTGACATTTTGAATGTCCAATGGCCCCCGGCGGCTCGATTCGAGCGCCGAGAGATCAGTAACAAGCGAGTGAAGAGGTTATCAAGCCAAACCCGAACGGGTGAACGCTCCTGCCTCCAGCCGCACAACGAGAGCGTTGAGCATGATTGCTCAGAGCTTGATAAAGGAGATCGACCCATGCCCCGCGTAAAACGTGGAACCAAACGCAACGACCGCCGCAAGAAGATCCTGAAGCGTGCGAGCGGTTACTTCCTTACCAAATCGAAGCTTTATCAGGCCGCGCAGGAAGCTGTCGAGCGCGGAATGAAGTTCGCCTATATCGGGCGCAAGCAGAAGAAGCGGCAGTTTCGCTCGCTTTGGATCGCCCGTATCAACGCCGCTGCCAAGCTGAACGGCACTACCTATTCGCTCTTCATTCACGGCCTGAAGATTGCCGGGGTGGAGCTTGACCGCAAGGTGCTGGCTGAGATTGCGGTTGCCGATCCGGCTGGATTTACTGCCCTGGCCAACCAGGCGAAGGCTGCTTTGGCCAATGCTCCGGCTGCCGCGACGGAAGCCGCTTAGTTCGCGACCACGATTCTGTGCAAGGGCCCGACTCCGGAGGCTGTTTACGGAACTCGACCTTCAGAACAAGTAAGGCGCTCCCGCTCGGGAGCGCCTTCTGTTTTTGGGTGGGCCGGGCCGGTATCAGTTGAGCGCTTGGGTGCCGAGAGCGATTTCGGTTCGTGCGCCGCTGAGTCCTCGCAGCAGGAGGCGGGGATGGCCGAAGATGCGGTACTTGAGGGTGCCGAAGGGATGCTCAACGGTGGATCTTCGTAGCCGCATCAAGGCTGGTGTCGCCCGGTCATGCTTCAGCGCGCCATCGTGGAGGTGGCGCGTGATCATGCGGCGTGCGGCGTGCGCCCTGCGTGCACTGCGGCTTGCGCGGGCAAACGGAGCAGTCTGCGAGCTGAGCTCCATAATAGACGGCGCAGTCCTTGCGCGAGAGTTGCATGCGCTTCAGCGTCTTGCCCTCTGGACAGACGAAACAGTCGTTGCCAGTGTCATAGTGGAAGGCACTACGATCCAGCAGGCCGCCGTGTTGCCGGAGCGCTGCGCAGGCACATGTGGGATCAATCCCGCCTGTTCACAGCGTTCGGCCTGCTCGCCGTTGGGGTAGCCGGTGTCGGCGACGATGTTCAGCCGCTCGAGTTCGAGCGCCTGCCCTGCAGCCTCGGCCATCGGCTCCAACTGACGGTTGTCGCCGGCCTCCAGCACGACGGCATGGGCCACGAAGAGCGTGCACCGCATCCACCGCTGTCTGCAGGTTATACGGCGGTGCGACCGTGCCGCCCCTCTTCATCAGATCGGCTTCTGGCTCGGGATGCCGCTTTAGCTTCTCCAACGCCGCCCGCACCGCCGATGGATCGATGGCCGCCTGCTGCTCTTCGTCGGCCTTCTCGCAGCTGTTCATATGCTGCTCCAGCGCCCCGGCGCTCGCGCACACTGCTGTTGCTGGCCACCGCGCGGAACTTGGTGCCGTCGATGGCAATCCACTCCCGCCGATCAACCCGCAGCCTCGCGCGGACTGGACCAGTTCCGCTCCTGCCGCCGTCACCGCCTCGCGGTGGATCCGCCGGAATTCGGCGATCGACTTATGGTCCGGATACAGTCGTCCCGGGGGGCGCTTCGCAATATTAGTTACCATCGCGTACGAAACTCCTTGCATTGCATCTGTTATTATCGTACTCTCGCGTATGTAATGCCGCAAGGCAGAAACACAGAAGACAACATGGATAGGTTCAAAGGAAAAACAGCAGGACCTTCCACCTTCACTACGGGGACCCCCATGGAACATTCGATCGCTCTCGTCACCGGCACCACCTCCGGGCTCGGTTACGCGGCAGCCCGCGCTCTTGCCGGAGAGGGCTGGCGCGAGATCATCGTCACCGGGCGCAGCCTGGCTCGGGCCCAGGAAACGGCCACTCAGCTCGCGGATGAGACCAGAGTGCAGGTCTTCACGCCGCTGGAGCTGGATCTGGACACGCCGTCCAGCATTCAGTCCGCGCTCGCCGAGCTCGTCAAGCGAGGTCGGCCGGTTGATTTCCTACTGCTCAATGCAGGGGTGATCCCAGGTAAGAAGCGCGTGCTCACTGCGGCGGGCATCGAGGCGGCTCAGGCCCCGCTCATCGGCCATCATCAACTGACCGTCGGGTTGCTCCGCGCCAACCTGCTGAGCCCCAACGCGCGGATTGTTATCGCCGGCTCGGAAGCTGCCCGAGGGGACGTACCCTTGTTCAGCTACACCGACGTGGCGGCCCTTGCGGCCACGAAATACCAGGGTGACCGAAGCGCTGCGGTGGAAGCTCTGTTGCGCAGCGGGCCGAACGTGAAGTACCAGCCCAACCGGGCGTACGCCGACGCGAAGATCGTCGTCGCTTGGTGGGCAGCGGCGCTGGCGCGCCGCCTACCCCCCGGCATGGCCGTATACGCCGTCTCGCCGGGCAGCACGCCCGACACCAAGGGGCTGCGAAACGCTGGCTCGGCCTTGAAGTGGCTGATGGTTCCGCTGGTGAAGCTTATCCCCGGCATGTCTCACACTCCTGAGACCGCAGCCCGTCGATACCTCCAGGCATCGGAGTTCGGAACCGATGTTTCGGGGCAGTTCTTCGCCTCGGCACCCAAGAAGCTCACCGGCCCAATTGAGGCGATGCGCCAGCCGCATTTCCACGACCGCGCCAACCAGGAGGCCGCGTGGCAAGCCATCGTCAAGGTCTCTGGCGTCGATTTCTCTCCTGCAGCAACTTGAGAGCAGTGTCCTGAAGGAGCGCCGGTCGCGGTCGATTGCTTCGTCGGGAATACAACCTTTTGGGCGTCCTCAGGCGCGCTTCGCAATATTAGTTACCGTTGCGTACGAAACTCCTTGCATTGTCGCCGCGAGTATCGTACTCTCGCGTATGTAATGCCTTAAGACAAATAAGCACAGGAGACAACATGGATCGGTTCAAAGGAAAAACAGCAGTTATCACAGGCGGAACCACCGGCATCGGCTTGGCGACTGCCAAATTATTCATCAACGAAGGTGCCCGCGTGATCGTGACTGGGCGCACCCCTGCAACAATCAAGTCGGCTCAGGCTGAGCTTGGCGATAACGCTATCGTAGTCCGCAGCGACGCGACCTCGCTTCCCGATATGGATGCCTTAGCGGCGAAGGTCAAGGAGACGTTCGGCAAGCTCGATGTGCTGTTCGTCAACGCGGGATACGGTCAATTTATCCCATTTGAGTCGGTGACGGAGGAAGTCTACGACGAGATGCTCAACCTGAACGCGAAGGGACCGTATTTCATCACCCAAAAACTGGTGCCGCTCATGCCGGAAGGAAGTTCGGTGGTCTTTACAACTTCGATGGCCAACGTGAAAGCAGTGGGGCCATTGAGCGCTTACGGCGCCGCTAAAGCAGCGCTTCGTTCCATTACTCGGAGTCTTGCTAGTGAGCTGTCCCCCCGTGGAATTCGTGTTAATGCGGTGAGCCCGGGTCCAATTGAAGCGACGGACATACTCCAGAAGGTGGGAATGCCCAAGGAGGCGTCAGATCAGGTCTACGTTCAGATGGCCCAAGCCGTTCCGATGAAGCGTCTCGGTCGGCCAGAGGAACTTGCCAAAGCCGTGGCATTCCTGGCGATTGATGCAACCTACACGACGGGAATAGAGCTTCCGGTAGACGGAGGATGGTCTCAACTCTAAGATGTGGGCCGTCCGGGAAGATGAGCTGCGGGGCGAACTGTCTTGCGTGAAAATAACAAACCGCATAAGGAGAAAGTCATGAAGCAAAATCAACATGAATTAGGAAACAAGCTTGTCGTAGTTGCGGGCGGAGCTGGTGAAATCGGAGAACGAATTACGCGAATGTTTTTGCAACAGGGCGCACGAGTGCTTGTTCCTTCGCGTTCCAAAGAGAAATTGAAAGCCTTGGGCGCTTCTCTTAAGGACATCTCCACTGGTGAACTCATTGCGTTGGAAACTGACGTTAGCACCCCTCAAGGTCTGAAGACTCTTTCTGCCGCCATAGGGAAAGAAGGTGTTTTGCGAGCGGCCGTTAGCTCAGTGGGAACATTTTGGCAGGGCCCCAGATCCTTGGAAGTCCCGATAGATGAAGTTCATCGAGTCTTTGAGGAAACGTTTTTTCCTTATGTTGGTTTGACTCAAGCGCTTATTCCAGCATTAGGGCCTGACACCCATTTCGTTAAATTGAATGGCATCCTTTCATTGCAGGCAATTCCTAACGTTTCGGCCTTTGGTGTATCAGCGACGGCCCAAATGGCCTGGACGAGATTTCTCATCGCAGAAGCTACCGAATCAACCCCCTGGATTACTGAATTGGTCATTGATTCTCTTGTGCGAACACGCTCTTCGCAGACTTTGCCCAAGGAATACATTTCCGGTGATGACATCGCGCACGAAATACTCCGCATTGTTACCGAAGAAAACGAGCACCAAATTGCCACGATTGGAAAAAGCCCTGGCGATGCCGAAGTTGAATTTGTGCCGCTGCGGAGCCAAGTGTCAGAAAACAATGTGAAGCGGTTGTTCGGAAGTTTCCAAGCGAGGGGTTAGCCGTCGCATGATGCGCGACCGCGCGCGATTTGCAAGGAGAGAAATGGCAGATACTACCTACGAAATTTTCCCCAGTACGGGCTTCACCGTGACGCTCTTTCTCGTTTCGGCGGACATAAAGAAGTCGTTGGACTTCTACTCGCGAATCCTCGGCGGGAAAGTCGTCATGGACGGCGAGAACGGCACGCCAGGCATCGTCCAGCTCGAGAACACGTGGGTCGTCATCAATGTCGGCGGCGGCCCGACCGACGACAAGCCGAACGTGTACCTCGCGCCTCCGAAGGATGGCGGGGCTGTCAGCGGCTTCATGAACATCTGCGCTGTCAGCGGCTTCATGAACATCTGCGCTGTCAGCGGCTTCATGAACATCTGCGCTGTCAGCGGCTTCATGAACATCTGCGCTGTCAGCGGCTTCATGAACATCTGCGCTGTCAGCGGCTTCATGAACATCTGCGCTGTCAGCGGCTTCATGAACATCTGCGCTGTCAGCAGCTTCATGAACATCCGCGTCGCCAATATCGCAGAATGTTACGAACGTTGGAAAGGTCTGGGTGCGCAGTTCCTTACCGAGCCGAAGGTCCACGAGGCCGAGACGCGGTGCTACATGCGCGATCCCGATGGCCACCTCATCGAGGTCGGCGAGGCGAAAAAGTAGCCGCGAGTCGCGAGGTCTAGCCGTATCGACGCAGAGATGCAAGCAGGTAAACGGAGGATTAGGAAGATGCACAACTTAGTAGCGAGCTTTTTGGCGGTCGCTTATATGGCAGCGAATGTATACGTCATCGTGAAGGTAGGAGTGTTTGGGACAGCCCGTTCACGCAAACATCTCATACTCTACGGCGTCCCCTTCATATTGTGGGGCTCTGTCATCCTGTTGGGTTGCAAGCTCATGGAGGTTATGCGCCGATTCGATGAGTGGGCTGCCTAACGGCCCACTCATCGAGGTTGCAGTTACGACTCTCCTCTTATTGTTCTGATAGGTGCGCCATTTCCCCTTGCTGAAGTGAGGTTTGCTTATAGGAGACCATGAGTGCAAGTGACACAGTTCGGGAGAATGGGCAATCGTGGGAGAGCGTTCACGTCTGTCCAAACTGCGGACACGTCATCAACCTCGCAGAGTTGGATATGAAGGCAATTACGACCGGAATTGTGACATGTCCGAGTTGCGACTGGTCCGGGCAGATCGAAATAGAGTTTTTCACGGCAGTCGGAACATCCGTTGCGACTCGGACTACGGCGCCACCGAAGCTCGATGAAACCGAACAGGCCGAGTTCATGAAAAAAATTAAGGCGCTGGCCCCGAAATTCCGGACGGAGTTGCTTAAAGAGGTATAGGTCTATGGCTCCGACGACCATTCTTGACGAAAGCGAAGCGGAGTGGGGAAAGACCTCTACTCCGCAACCTGGGCTCGGATGTCACTTTCCGAACTGCTCTACCATGTTCTTACCTTCGACGGATCGCCGGAGCAGGTTGCCTCTACTGCAAAGATGCACAAAGCACCGGCAGTCTCTCCAATTTCGATCCGTAGGTACGCTTCGTGAGCAGCGCGATTCGCTGTGGAACCCTGGAGATAACTAATGCCGAAGGAAGCAGCCGAGGTCGGGCAACATTTTCGCTGGACGAGTGCAAGCGAGCACAGTTCCTCAGGGACGGCCGTCCCTAGGCGTGTCCTTGCCGATCGCGAGGAGGGCATGTCTCCTGAAATCGAAGACTATGCCGCTCTATGGTTCGAAGCCGACGGCCTAAGTGGAATGCGGGAGCATTAGAGTTTTACAGTCGTACTCGGCGCAGACGGGAATGGCTATATATGAAGGTCAGCAGGTCGCAATAGAAATCCTGTTCCCTTGAGACTCGGTGAGGAAAGAACTTTTCCGCTCTCGCCCCTCATCACCTGCGCCACGCGATGAGGGGTTTCGATGGCTTCTTCATGGGCAATAGTCTCTCCGATTCGAGAGACCTGCCCATCCCATTTTTCGCCACTGCGATTCTCAACTGACGATATCAGATGGGATGAGAAGGCCGGTCTCCGACGGGATGCGTTAAGCTCCCAAGTTATCGACGCGCTTTAGGCGCAAGAGATAAAGGAGACCGGCAATGAGGAAGTCTAGCAAATCGGCGCTTGGCCGAACCGGAAGGCTACAAGATGGGCACTTGACCATAGGGCTCGATCTGGGCGATCGGTCGAGCTTCTATTGTGTGCTCAACGGAGCGGGAGACGTGGTTTTGGAGTCGAGGGTTGCCACCAACCCAGATGCCATGAGAAAGACATTCGAGGAGATGCCCCGGAGCCGCATCGCTCTGGAGACGGGCACGCATTCCCCATGGGTCAGTCGACTGCTTACCGATCTGGGATTTGAGGCAATTGTGGCGCATTCGCGTAATGTGCGTCTGATCGGGGAAAGCCGGCGGAAGGACGACCGGCTGGATGCGCAGGCCCTTGCCAGGCTTGCCAGAATCGACCCGAAGTTGCTCTCGCCCATTCAACATCGCAGCGCGCAGGCGCAGGCGGACCTGTCGGTGATCCGGGCACGATATGCACTGGTGCGCGCAAGGACGGCGCTGGTGTGCGCAGCGCGCGGGCTCACAAAGTCCTTTGGAGAGCGGATCCGCGGTCGCAACCCGAAGGGCTTTCGCGCGGCCACCGGGGAAGCGCTGAGCCCGCAGCTGCAGATTGCGCTCGCACCCTTGCTCAGTGCGCTTGAGACGATCACTGCGCGCATCCGGGAGTACGACTCCCAGATCGAGGAGCTCGCCGAAAAGAGTTACCCGGAGGTAGCGCTGCTCAAGCAGGTCAAGGGCGTAGGGACGCTGATCGCGTTGACGTACGTTCTGACGCTGGAGGACCCGAGACGATTTCGAAAGAGCCGCGATGCAGCGTGCTATGTAGGATTGCAGCCCGGGAGAAGAAACTCCGGGCAGAGCGAGCCTCAACTGCATATCACCAGGGAGGGAGACTCCTATTTGCGCATGGTGCTGGTGCAAGGGGCACAGCACATCCTGGGGCCATTTGGCGAGGACTCCGATCTGCGCCGATGGGGGTTGAAGCTGGCTGAGCGTGGAGGTAAACGAGGCAAGAAGCGAGCGATCGTCGCCGTCGCTCGCAAGCTGGCTGTGCTGCTGCATCATCTCTGGATAAGCTGCGAGGAGTATGAACCGCTCCACAACACGCGAAAGGAGAGACTGCTGGCAGCATAGTTCCGACAAGAAGCTTGAATGCTCCTTACGAGATGTCGAGTTCCGGCGACTGCGCCTTGGCCTTGCCCCCGCTCCATCGACCGATAGCGCGAGAGGGCGCCTTCAGACGGCAGCGCCGACTGTATCGAGGACACCCAATGTGCACCGAGCGCATGAGTCGCTCACAGAGAGTGCGGATGGAAGGGTGACGACAGCTTAAGCTCACCTCGAAGGAGTAAGAAACAGGTCGGGCAAGGAGAATATCTGTTTTCCTTTGCCCGGAACGCCTTGCTATGGCTGGCTCCGGCCGCCGTCAAGGCTCAAGATGAACTCGCTGCGCTCGGCCTTGACAGCAGCCTCGCCAGCCAAAATCGCCCTCTATCCGGGCAAAGGAAAACAGATATGAACTTACTCAACCACAAAATGCCTTGACATAGACCGGCCTTCTCATGGAAGGCCGATGTTTCGACCGATCGATGTTGAGCACATGAAGCGCCATGGCGTTTTATTGGACGACTTCCCTTACATGTCTCATGCAGAAGATGACCACAGCAACGCGCGCGCCGTGCTCGAAACAGTGGCGGGAAATCCTCCATCTATGCCGCCCGGGGGTCCGTACTGGACGGCGGAGCAGGTCGCCATCTACAAGAGGTGGATGGATGAAGGATTCCAGCCCTGAGGACGAAGCAGGCTCGTCAGGCCAGCAGCAATGGCCTGAGACGACGGTTACAGGGTGCAAGCTTTGCCTTAAGCTCTCAGGCACCTGTCCGGCAGCATTGTCGGCAAACGGGAAGTTGGGATCGCTTCCGGTTGGCCCGTCACTCAGGAGGAACGAGGCGTGAGGGCATGTCGCTGTTTAATACGTTCTTTGCAGCGTCATCAATCACCCCTGTTACCCTCGCTGGCTCTTCGAGGATGGACATGTGGCAGGTTGAAAGAATCGTGGTTATCGCGCCCATTTTCTCCGCGGCCGTTGCTTGCATGGCGGAAGGTACCATTTGGTCCTTCGTGGAAATGAGGGCCCATGTGGGTTTGTTCTTCCAGGCGGCCACCGTTAGCTTCTCGTCGAACATTGGACCGTAGCTCTGACCCTGTACCGCAAGCGCAAGTTCCCGTTCTTTGATTGGGAGCCCTTCCGCAATGTATTGCAGCATGCCTTCGGGGGTGACGGTGGCGAACTTCTCTCCGTCCAGGCGAATCTGCTTCTGTCCTTCCGTCCACCCAAACGGGCTGCTTGCGTCGTTTGCGGATTGCCCCACTTCTGGCGCATAGGCCGTTACATACACAAGAGCAGCGACCTTGGCATCGTCCCCCGCCTGGGTAATCACGGCGCCGCCCCAGGAGTGGCCCACGAGAATCACCGGACCATCCTGCAGCGCGATGATTCTTTTCGTGAAAGCCACCTCGTCGGCCAGCGAAGTCATCGGATTCTGCACCGCGACTGCGTTGTAGCCGAGTTCTTGCAACAACGGAATCACTTTCGACCAACTGGAGCCGTCGGCAAACGCACCGTGAACAAGGACGATGTTCTTTACGACCGAAGACATACCAAACTCCTTCTTGCCCGACTCGCTTGATCTATCAACATACGCTAGATGTCTTGCTGACGCGTAAATACCTCCTGTGAGACGTCATCGGCCAGCCCGGGACCTCGCTCCTTGGGCCTTCCAAATGACGGTGCGACCGCTGCTGGGCAGTTACATTTGTCAGCTAGGCCGACAACGCGATCGGGTGGGATTTCTGTCGATCAACATACGTACACGCAAGTGTGGTCTAATTGGGCGTCATTAGCTGCCCAATCCAAAGGAGCCCACTTGCCCACCATCACAACCAAGGACAGCGTAGAAATCTTCTACAAAGACTGGGGCTCCGGACAGCCAATTGTGTTCAGCCACGGGTGGCCGCTATCGGCCGATGACTGGGACGCGCAGATGTTGTTCTTCCTGCACCGCGGCTATCGTGTGATTGCCCATGACCGCCGTGGCCATGGCCGCTCCACCCAGGTCGCCGAGGGTCACGATATGGATCATTACGCTGATGACCTGGCCGCCCTTACGACTCATTTGGATCTGAAGGACGCCATCCATGTCGGCCATTCGACCGGCGGCGGTGAGGTGACGCGTTACCTGGCGCGACACGGGGAAACCCGGGTGAGCAAGGCCGCTCTGATCAGCGCTGTGCCGCCCCTCATGGTCAAGACGGCGGCCAATCCGGTGGGACTGCCTAAGGAAGTGTTTGACGATCTGCAGGCGCAACTCGCCGCCAATCGTTCGCAATTTTATCGCGACCTGCCGGTGGGGCCTTTCTACGGCTACAACCGTCCGGGTGTGAAGTCTTCGGAAGCGGTCATCCAAAATTGGTGGCGGCAGGGCATGATGGGCGGCGCGAAGGCGCACTATGACGGCATCGTGGCCTTTTCCCAGACCGATTTCACCGAAGACCTCAAAAAGATCACCGTGCCGGTGTTGGTCATGCACAGCGAAGATGATCAGATCGTGCCCTACGTCGCCGCCGGGCCGCTGTCGGCAAAGCTGTTAAAGAACGGAACCATGAAGACCTACAAGGACTTCCCGCACGGCATGCCCACCACGCAGGCGGCGACGATCAATGCCGACTTGCTGGCGTTCTTGAAAGGCTAAGGATATTACCCGTCCGTGCCTTCCACGGCGCCGCTGAACGTCTGCCGCAGAGGCACGGAAGCAGCGACCTGGTCGAGACGCGAGATTGCATTGGCCGTAGTAATTCCCGCTTGGCCGGCGATGCGGAAGTAACCTGGATGCTGACCCAAGAATCGGGACCTCAGACCGTCATTCAGACGTAGTTGGTTGCCAGACATCCAGCTCAAGCTTACGTCCATACATCTGATGCTTCATTGGATGCCGTGATACGCGGGTCGGAGACGGGATAACCAATTGCAAATTGGTATACGACCTGTTCTTGCGACGGGACCAGGTTGAGATGTCGGTGCACCTCATCATCGTAGAAGGCGCCGATGCCGGTCGCACCCAGTCCAAGTGCTTCAGCAGCGAGATACAAACGGTGGCCGATAGCGCCTGCTTCAAAATGCACATAGCGATAACCGCGGTCGCCGTAGGTGCGAGCGGCACCATAGGCATCTACTCGCCTGCAGCAAAGAAAGAAAGACCTGAGCGTGTCTCACTTCTAAGCCGGAATCTCATAGATGACGCTCCGAGAATAGCAGGGCGGGAAGCTCCTTTATGCCCAGAATCGCTCTATGTTATGTCGGAGCCAATAGGACTCTGATTCGAGTCAGCAACTCGTCGAGAGTCGCACCCTTGCCGACGTAGGAATTCACATAAGTCATTTCCTCCGACGGCAAGAGCGTGTGGCCAGACACAAGTATGATCGGAATGTCAGGATATATCTGCCTCATCTCCCCAGGCAGTTTGGAGCCAATCATTTCGGGCATTCGATATGCCAGCAGCACCAAGTCTGACAAGGTTTGTTTCATCCGTTCTAACGCCTCACTGTTGCAGGCAGTTACCACCTTGTATCCGGCCCATTCCAGCGCAAACGTCAGCATTCTCTGCGCTCTGGGACTATCATCCACGTAGAGTACCGTCCGCTGATTCGTTGTTCTTGGAGTCTGCTGCTTCGGGTTACCTCTCGGTTCTAAGCGATAACTGAGCCGTGTACGTAATTCAAGGGCCGCAGCATCGCCCACTAACCGCAGCACATTGCCAGTCCCGCCCAGTCTTGCTGTACAGTGTTTGCAGTCCGTGAAATGCTCCTCAATGGCGGCGCGCGAGCCCACGCTGAGTTTGCCCCCAATGTAGTGTGGAACCTCGCGCCAGATATCTTCGCAACTCATTTCGGCCACCGTGCTCTTATCTGTTTTGTAATCGGCTGGGATCGGTTCGCCAGCTTCGATGCTATGCCGATCCAGGACTGGTCGTTTAGAGCGAAGGCGTTGCGATGAGACTTGCGGCCAACGGTCTAGTTGCCACCGGAACTTCCCGGAGCGGAGACGTTGTCGCGTGACTTCGCGGCGGCCTCCATGATGGCCGAATGGGATACGGGGATGTAATAAACGTCCGATGTTGTCTGAATTATGCTGAGGAAGTGCTGATCCCCAACCCGCTGGAAACTCACGTTCGGCTTCTCGGCAGAAGCGCTTTCGCTTTCAAGAGGAAGCATAAACACACTGGTACTATTGTCACGGCTGGTGAGCAGCAGAGTGCTGAATTTATCAAGCGACAAACTACTCACCTTGTATGTGCCTGCGGGGAGTGTTTTTCCGCCGACCACAAACTCGAAGGGCACGGTTACAACAATGTAGTCCCGAATCTCCGCTTTGGCAGCCACACCTAGCCCAGAGAGCAGAGTGATTGCGACTATAATCCTTGCATACTTCTTCATAACTTCTCCTCTTAACGTTGAGTACTCGTTGCTGATCCGTGCGGGCCCTCGAGCTTTGATTCCCAAGAGCGGCTAGCATCCGTTTCAACAATCCTTCTCAAATCGTTGCATTGCTATCTAGGAGAACTGAGTTGGGCGATGTTTATTCCAACGTGGCGTGGCAGCGGTCGGCAGGTGACTGCCGCCCCTATGCCGTTCATGTGCGTTTGCATTGTTCGGAGCTTCCAGGCCTGGATTCCACAAATTCTTGCGCACGCTCCTGAAAAATCAGGAGGAATGCCTGGAATAAATCTGCGCAAACTTAGTTCACGAGTACATCGACATCTGTCTGGCTCCTCAGGAGAGATCATCCATGCGTTTTCAGCGAACGTTGACAGGAGGCGGGGAGCTGCTGGCCCTCTTGCGCCCTTTGTGGTGTTTCATTGCGGTAGCCTCTTTCGGCCAGGGTGTTGGACTGCTGCCTGCATGGGCAGCGCCCGCCCCCACGATAACAACGCTGTCCGTCACCTCCGGCGGAAACGCAGTGACGACAGTTGCACCTGGAAGCGTGGTCACTCTGACGGCAACCGTTATGGCCGGCAGCACTCCGGTCACGCCGGGCCAGGTCAACTTCTGCGATGCGACGGCCAAGTTCTGCACCGACATCCATCTGTTGGGCACGGCGCAGTTGACCGCCAACGGTACCGCGACGCTGAAATTCCGCCCTGGGGTTGGGAGTCACAGCTACAAGGCGGTTCTTGCCGAGCCGGCCGGCCTTGGGCCCAGTGCTTCGACCGCATCGTCGCTCACAGTGGCGGCGTCGCAAGGGACGGGGCAAGTGGCCACAACGACGTACCTCGAAGCCAGCGGAGTCCCAAACATCTTCTCCTTAACCGCGACAGTGCCGGGCAACGGAAATGCCTTGCCGACTGGCACGGTGTCATTTGTGGATGCAAGCAATGGGAACGCAGTGCTGGGGACGGCGGCGTTGACGAGTGAAACGGGCGACGGCTTCGCGGGTTCCTCACTTTTGACTGTCACCTCACAGAACAGCAGTAACACTGTCTTGACCGCTGACTTCAATGGCGACGGAATCCCGGACCTGGTCATACTCGGAGACGACACCATCTCCGTGCTCCTGGGCAACGGGGACGGCACATTCACAGCAGCGCCCAGTCCTTCGACTGCCTTGCCGGGCGCTATTGCGGTGGGAGATTTCAACGGAGATGGCATTCCCGATCTGGCCGTGGCGCCTATCTTGGATGAGGGCGAGAGTGAGGTGCTTTTGGGCAAAGGGGATGGAACCTTCACCATCGCCGATGGGAGTTTTGGGTTCGGCAACGGTACGAGTACATCCAATTCCATCGCTGCAGCAGACTTCAACGGAGACGGCAAGCTGGATCTAGTCGAGACCTGCGCCAGCCTCGATGACGGACCATGCAACTTACTCCTAATTCAGTCCGGCAACGGAGACGGAACCTTTATGCAGTCGCCCGCCGTTCTCCTACCCTTAGCGTTCTCCGGCTCCCAATCGATGGCCGTGGGCGACTTCAATGGAGATGGCCAACCCGACTTGGCGGTGACCAACTCCGTCGGGAACGGCGTGAACGTCTTCCTGAACAGTGAGGGCAGTCTTACTGCCCTGGCAGCAATGCCGGGAACTGGAGAAAGCCCCACATCCATCGCTGCAGCAGACTTCAACGGAGATGGCAAGCTGGATTTAGCCGTGGCCAACTCCGGCAGCAACAATGTGACGATTCTGCTGGGCAACGGCGATGGGACCTTTACGGCTGCAGCGAGCCCGGCAGCGGGTAAGGCTCCCAATTCTATCGCGGTTGGGGATTTCAATGGAGACGGCGTTCCTGATCTCGCGGTGGCCAACGCCGGCAGCAGCAATGTGACGATTCTGCTGGGCAACGGCGATGGAACTTTTACCGCCGGAGCCAGCTCCGCAGCGGACACCGGCTCAACGTCAGTCGTCGCAGCAGACTTCAATGGAGACGGCAAGGAAGATCTTGTCGTGGCCAATTCCCGAGATAGCTCAGCAACTGCGCTTTTGGCAGAGACAGCGCTGACAATTGCAACGGTGAACAATATTTCCCCCGTAGGCGTAGGCGCACATCTCGTCAAAGCGATCTATTCCGGCGACGTCAACCATGGTGGCAGTACCTCCGCCGAGGCGTCCCTAATTGTCGCGCCGCCGGGCCTCACGCTGAGTGGTACTTCAGTTTCCGTCGTGGCTGGCGCCACCGGGACTTCGACTCTCACGATTACCCCCACGAACGGCTTCTCCGGAACTGTGACCCTGGAATGCAACTTCAGCTATGTGGGCGGCGCAAACGATGTGCCCACCTGCTCGTCCACGGTGACTATCTCGGGGAATGCGCCGACGACCACAACGCTCAGTATCCAGACACAACCAGGCACAACCCCTGAGCAATACACGCTGGGTGTGAATGCAGTCGATTCGAGCGGAGCTGTCGTGGCCAACACCAATACTGCGATAGTCGCAGTAACAGTGACCGCTCCCGCGCCGACGGGCCTCACGCTGAGTGGTACTTCAGTTTCCGTCGTGGCTGGCGCCACCGGGACTTCGACTCTCACGATTACCCCAACGAACGGCTTTTCCGGAAGTGTGACCCTGGAATGCGACGGCAGCAGCTCTCCGGGCGGCGCAAACGACGTGCCCACCTGCTTGTCCATCTTGCCGGTGACTATCTCGGGGAATGCACCGGCGACTACGACGCTCACTATCCAGACACAACCAGGCACAACCCCTGCGCAATACATGGAGTTTGTGAAGGCAGTCGATTCGAGCGGAGTTGCCACTGCCAACACCATAGTCGCAGTAACGGTGACGGTGCCCGCTCCCGCTCCAAGCTTTGCGCTTACCAATACACCCGTCAGCATCGTGGCTGGCGCCACCGGGACTTCGACTCTCACGATTACCCCAACGAACGGCTTTTCCGGAAGTGTGACCCTGGAATGCGACGGCAGCAGCTCTCCGGGCGGCGCAAACGACGTGCCCACCTGCTTGTCCATCTCGCCGGTGACTATCTCGGGGAATGCACCGACGACCACAACGCTCAGTATCCAGACACAACCAGGCACAACCCCTGCGCAATACATGGAGTTTGTGAAGGCAGTCGATTCGAGCGGAGTTGCCACTGCCAACACCATAGTCGCAGTAACGGTGACGGTGCCCGCTCCCGCTCCAAGCTTTGCGCTTACCAATACACCCGTCAGCATCGTGGCTGGCGCCACCGGGACTTCGACTCTCACGATTACCCCAACGAACGGCTTTTCCGGAAGTGTGACCCTGGAATGCGACGGCAGCAGCTCTCCGGGCGGCGCAAACGACGTGCCCACCTGCTTGTCCATCTCGCCGGTGACTATCTCGGGGAATGCACCGGCGACTACGACGCTCACTATCCAGACACAACCAGGAACAACCCCTGCGCAATACATGGAGTTTGTGAAGGCAGTCGATTCGAGCGGAGTTGCCACTGCCAACACCATAGTCGCAGTAACGGTGACGGTGCCCGCTCCCGCTCCAAGCTTTGCGCTTACCAATACACCCGTCAGCATCGCTTCGCCGGGAGCAAGTGGGACTTCGACGATCACGATCAGCCCCAGCGGCGGCTTTACGGGCTCGGTAGCGCTCTCCTGTACCGCAACCGGTCCAGCAACTGCGGTCGATCTGCCTACCTGCTCCGTCGCTGCGTCACCGGCCATCACCGGAACAACAGCCGTATCGGCGACGCTCACTGTCAACACCACGGCAGCAAGTAGTTCGTCCAACGCGACTGGCCAGGCAGCGACGGCTTTCGGCAACCAGCACAACCGGATGTCGGCGCTTGGCGGAGGCGGCGCCCTTGTCGCATTCCTGTTCTTCGGACTGCCCTCACGCCGTTGCCGAACAAAGACCTTGGTTAGTCTGTTGCTGCTCGGTGCGTTCGCTGCAATAGTCATGGGGTGCGGGGGAGCACAGAAGGCAGCCAATCCTGTCACGACGCCAGCCAATCCCGGCACGACTGTTGGGAGCTACATGGTCACTGTGACTGGTTCCAGCGGCACCCTGACCGCGTCCACGACCGTTGCTGTCACTGTGAACTGAGCGGTCGCAGAACCTCCAAGTCAGAAACTCCGGCAACGTCGCCGAGCATGATTTTAGTAAGTGTATGTTGAGCCCCGTTTGGGAAGTGGGCGACATGCTTCGTAAATTCCTTGTGCCTACCTTTCGTTGCACACCGACGCTACGCTGACCGGTGGACTCCGAACGCAGGTTGTAGCAGATCGCCGGCATGAGGACTCCCGACGCGAGCACCTTTTCTGTTGGTTCCTTGGGAATAAAACGAATGTTCGTCGGTTTACAGATATGTGCGTGCCGCAGCAGCATTCCTCCGTGGAGGAGCACTCAAAGCGCTAGCCACGACGCTCTTCGATCGCTTCGACTATCTAGCGCACTGGCTTACGAAGAATCCGGACCCAGACGAAGGGCTGGGACAGGAAGCCATGCTAAGGCGTGCAATGCAGCGAACCAGCCCGCGACGCGTAGTTCGGAATGGCTCATCGGCACTCTTAGCGGGGGCCGCGATCATAGTCGACTCGGAGAATGGCAATGGAGAGCAGGGGCTGTTACCGCGATTATTCCCTGGTTCGAGAAGCGCAAGGCGGTAACCGCGCTGCTTTTGCGCAGTTGGTGCACACCCACGATGAAGCCGTGCTAAAGCTTGCGCTTCGGATCAGCGGCTCGGAGAGCGATGCGCAAGCCATCTATCAGGAGGCGTTTCTGAGGATTTACAAGAACCTAGATTGCTTCCGGTTCCAGTGCTCCATTCCCACCTGGATATATCGTATTGTCACCAACGTATGTTTGGACCACCTGCGCAAGGATCGAAATCGCAAAGAGAGTAGCACGATACAAGTGAACGGCGAGCGGGAAGAGTACGATTTGCTGACCCAAATTTCGGAGGACAGACCCGCACACAACCCAGAGCGACAGCTCCTGGGATGCGAACTCAGCAAGCGAATCTCATGTGCTCTGCAAAGACTTACGCCACGAGAGCGCGTGGTGTTTGACTTCAAGCATTTTCAGGGAATGAAGCTGCGGGCAATAGCCGAGATCCTCAATACATCGGAAGAGTCGGTTAAGACCAGTTTGGTCCGAGCTACGCAAAAGCTGCGTTTGCAGTTGGACGGATACACAAAGCCGCAGAAATCTTCGAGGAATCGGGGCTGTAATGACCCTAGTACGAATCAGACCGCGATCCCAAAGGAAGAGAGAACTCATGGCAACAACCGTCTGGCTACAACCGTGAACCATCCACGCAGTGCACCGAGCCGATCATGAGGCTGTTTGAAATCCACGATCATCCTCGATGCCCGAGGTTCTTGCGAGACATGGTCACCGATGCTCTGCAGATACTGTGGGATTTTAGCAGTCTATATCAGCCGATTATACCCCGCCTGCAAGGAGCATTGGCCAAATCTGGGGCCAGGAGTGTGCTTGACTTATGCTCGGGCGGTGGTGGCCCTTGGCTGGGTTTGTCGAGATATCTTGAGAAAGAAGAACGCTCTCCGTTGTCGGTGTGCTTGACCGATCGGAACCCAAATCGCAAGGCGTTCGAAAGGATCCAATCGAGGTCAGAGGGGACGGTCAGGTTCGACTCCCGGTCGATCGATGCTATGCGAGTTCCAACTGAATTGAACGGCTTCAGGACGATGTTCTCCGCATTTCATCATTTCGCGCCCGCGGAAGCTCGTGAAGTGCTTGCTGATGCAATCGACCACCGGAAAGGCATAGGTATCTTTGAAATTTCGCAGAGGACGCCAAAAACAATGCTTGCAGTCTGCTTTATTCCTCTCGTGGTTCTGTGGTTAACTCCCCGAAGCCTTCCTTTTCGCTGGTCGCGACTGCTGTGGACCTACCTCTTGCCTGTGGTTCCATTTGTAGTTTGTTTTGATGGTTGGATGTCATGCCTGCGCTCATATTCTCAACAGGAACTCAGCGAACTAACGTGTGGCCTCCACGGGGAGAACTATGAGTGGGAGATAGGAGAAGAATGCGGTGGGTTCTTACCTGTCACATATCTCATCGCCTACCCAATCAGTTGCCGGCACTCCCAGGGTACCGGCTTTGTTACGTCGGAAGCCCAATGCGACGCCCAAGCTCCTGGAAGCGCGGGTCGGAGCGCAGCGGATCAAAGCCGCGACGCAGCAGGACGCCAGGGTTAAATCGCTCTTCATAAGCTTTCTCCAGCCAAGCCATAGCTCGATCCTTATCGCCCAAAGCTGCATAAACCATTGCAATTTCCGCGGCAGGAGGGTCGCCATGAGTTGAGCGCGTCTTCAGATCGTTTAGTAGCTCTATCGCTTCGGCCTTTCTACCCGATGCGGCATAGGCGCGAGCCAGGTTGGCCGTGCATGTCGGGCTGTCTGCGGAGAGCGGAATCGCCTTGCGCAGCTCTGCGATAGCTTCCCCATTCATGTGCTTTTCCAGATACGCCTGGCCCAGTTGATTGTGTGCAAGGGCAAAGCCAGGGTCCATCTCGATTGTCTTGCGGCTCTGTTGTATCGATTCATCGGGAAAGTGCGCAATGAGAAGAAGCTCCGCCAAGTCGGAATTGATGATGAGAGAAAGTGGATCCAGGTTCTCCGCCTTTCTCATTTCGGCGATGGCCTCGCTGTTCCGCCCTAACAAGCTCAAGTGCCAGGCATACCAATGGTGAGCGGTCGCATAGCCAGGGTCCAGCTCGATCGCTCGCCGGAATTCTCTGTCGCCAGCCTCCAGATTCCAGTCGAAACCATCCAGGAGGAATGCAAGGGATGCGTGCGCTTCGCCGAGTCCGCCATCCAGTTCCAGGGCCTTTATAGCCGCGGCCTTTGCTTTGGGAAGCGCTTCTTTAGTGGTCATCACCGCATATTGCCAGTCACCCAATAGAGCATACGTGTCGGCCAATCCGCTGTAAGCGGCTGCGTAGTTTGGATCCCTGGCAATGGCCTGGTTGAAGTAGTCGACGGCTCTTTGCAATCCATCGCCTGTCCGTCTGTTCCACGCGTAACGGCCTTTGAGATACGCCTCGTAAGCTTCAGGGTCGACCTTCTTTGCGCTCTTGAGCGCAGCCTGCTCTTGTGGAGTGACTTCGATCCGGATTTGTTCGGCAATGGCGCGCGCAACCTGATTCTGGACGGCCAACGTGTCGCTCACATTCCCCTGGTAGCTTTCCGCCCAAAGGTGCTTGTCGGCTGGCACCTGGATCAATTGCGCCGTTATCCGCACCTGGTCGCCGGAGCGCAAAACCGAACCCTCCACAACTGCGTCCACGTTCAACTCGCGTGCAATTTCGCTGAGCGGCTTGCGCGTTCCCTTGTAGGTCATCACCGAGGTTCGGGAGACCACACGCAGGGCCCTGATCTGTGCCAGATTCGTGATCAACTCGTCGGTCATGCCGTCGGCAAAAAAGTCCTGCGAAGGATCGCCGGAAAAGTTGTCCAGGGGGAGCACGGCCAGGGACCGGATGCCGGCGGGCCGGCGAACCCAGGAGAGAGTCAGTAAGACGGCGAGAATCGACAGTCCTAGACCCAGCACCGTAGCCAATGTGATCCGGCGTGCCGTCCACCGGCGCGGATTAGCTGCATCCGCCACCGCTGCGTTCTGGAGCAGCGCGTCTGAATGCGCCGGCTTCAAGTCGCTGGAGGCAGATGTTCCAGAGGGTAAGTCCGGTGACCCGGACACCAGCCGCTCTGTCCGACCGTCAAAATCGACGATCGACACCTCGGCGATGAACCGGTAGCCACGTTTCGGAAGTGTCTCGATATAGCGGGGATTCTCGGCTGAATCTCCCAGTGCGCCGCGGAGCTTGCCGATCGCGATATTGACGGCCTGATCGAAGTCGCCAAAACTCTCGCCAGCCCACAGCCGGCTGCGCAGTTGCTCCCTGCTGACGACTTCCCCCGGACGCTCCAGCAGGATCTGCAGCAGCTTCAGCGGTTGCTGTTGCACCCTAATCTTCAGACCCGCTCTGCGCACTTCGCCCGAATCGAACGAAACCTCAAAGGTTCCAAACCTTGCTACGGACGTGCGCCGCAACGGCTCCATCTCATGCTCGAACCTTTTGCGAAGTGTAGCACCACGCGAGAGCAGGCTCAAGCTGATATGCCGCCGGATAAATCCATTAATACGAGGCACTTATCAGGTTAGGAGCCGTATAGGTGAAGAAAAGTCTCGGTAGATTGACCCCGCACTCGCTGTGCCGGAGATTGGTTGTGATGCCAGGGTTACCCATGATTCAGGAGAAGGCAAATGAGACGAATTGGATTCGGGCGCATGAGGATGATTCCAAGAAGGATGGCGACAACACCGGAGGAACCAGAGGTTGCCGAGTTTGAAGAGCTGGCGATGCCCCTAGTGAATTCCGCTTACAACCTGGCTCGATGGCTCGTGGGGAACGACTACGATGCCGAGGATCTCGTGCAGGAAACGTACCTGAAGGCTTTTCGGAATTTTCGTTCGTTTCAGCCGGGCACGAATTTCCGAGCATGGATCTATCGCATCCTGCGCAACACGTTCTCAACCTCGCTCAGCGCTCTGAGAGCAGCCTCGACCGTTTCTCTTGATTCGGAGGAGGTACCTGAACTGGCTGTTGAGAACGAAACTCCTGAAACGATTCTGATGAAGCGTCTAAATTTTCAGCTGGTACAAAACGCCATCGACGATCTGCCGGTGCATTACCGGGAGACCCTCCTTCTTTGTGACGTGGAAGAGATGTCGTACCGAGAGATCGCAGAAATATTGTCGATTCCGATTGGAACCGTCATGTCAAGGCTAGCTAGAGCCCGGAAGCTGGTTCGCCAGTCCATTCGTAGTGCCCACGGTACACCGCTATCGACAGACCTGTCTTTTCGGATCGAGACGCACGAGAAGGGTACCAGTCCGTATGGAGCCTTGTCATCCTTGCCTTTGCCGATCTCATGAGATGGGACCGCAAGATCACGATGACAAAGAAAGCCATGAACCGGGTAGATCCAGGTGTGCAATCAAGCAATTTGCAAAATAGAGAGCTGGGCTGCGATCTGTTGCTTGGAATGCCTCATCAAGACTCGCAACGAGAGCATGGCGAGGAAAGATTGCATTGCAGATACCTGAGGTCTGATTCAAGCGGCAATCCTGACACCGGTACTAATGCAGTATGTCGACATGCCCCGGCTAGCCGATGCTCCTGACGCCGAAGTCGCAACCGACAATCGGATTGACAGCCACAAACTTGGGAGAAAAGGGCGCGTCTGCAGTCGTCGGATCAGGTGGCGTCGCGGATTTCCGGTCGAGATAATCTCTCCTACTGGACACTGAGTTTCGATCTCAGTCGACAGATCTTGAATTAATCGGAGCGAACTAGACTACTCTCGGCTTGAAGAGATGCGTCATTCGTAGCTGCGGAGAGAGGGCTGGTACTCGCGGCCGATACTGCCTCGCGGTTTCACATTGGTCTGAAGTTGGTGAGACGGCTATTTGCCCGAGGATTCCTTGAGAAAACGGATGATGTCTGCACGTTCATCAGCCTTTGGCACATGGAAACTCATATCGTTGTCGGGCACCAGCGATTCCGTATCGGTGAGCCACTGATTCAGAGAAACATCATCCCACGTCAGGTGCGCGGATTTCAGGGCGTCCGAATAATTGAAAGTGGGGATACTGCCTGCCTGTCGGCCATAGACATTCCGTAGTCGCGGACCCTCCTTGTTCTGATCTAGCGAGTGGCACCCTGTACAGCGTTTTTCAAAGAGCTGTTTGCCGCGATCTGCGTCGCCAGCATGGTCACCGACCAGAGCTCCGTTCCCGGCTGCCCGGCCCGGCAATGGAGATATGAGCAACAGGATTACCAAGCTGATGAAAAACAACATTGAAAGAGCTAAACCCGCGCGCTCTCTCTGAGCCTTGGTTGTCATTGCGATTCGATTAATCATGTTCTCTCATTCCCTCTAGTTTGCCGGCCGCTTGTCTCGTAGCCCTTCAATCTGCTGCCTGATCTGTTTACGTTCTGCCTTCGCCCAGTCGTAAATGAGTTGCTGCTCTTCGGAGGAAAGCCGCGCCTTGGGATGAAGAATCAAGTATTGTCTTACTGGCATCTGCCCGCTGCGCGCTTCAGAAGCGATTTTGCTTAGCAGGTCGATCCGAGTCTCTAGGCTGTAGCGCTGCCATTGCGACATGTTCAGATGGTTTCGACCTTCGTTTACGTCGTGCTCTACTAGCCAGGAACCTGGCGCCAGCCTGCTGTATAAGGGCCAATCGGTATTTGTCGAATGACAGTCTGCGCACTTTGTCTCCAGCACGTGACGCACCTCGTCTGGGACCGCGCTTCCTTCCAGCAGAGGCGTATCCGCCTTTACTCCGGAGCGCAGGTTGCCCCAGGGATGAATAGAAGAGAGAACGACGCTGGCCGCGAACAGCGCGCCTGCAGCAAAAGCTATCCTTGCAGGATTCATACTGAAGGCGTCTCATGCGGTTCGATCGGGGCGCCAGACAATGACGAGTCGACAATGGCGAGTTGATGCTTCTGCGCCACGAAATTGACGTGGGTAATTCCCAGCACATCCCGAAGCTTCTCGGCTGGCACCTTCATTGGCCCAGGGGACGGCGCAGCGCCTGGCGCAGGTTGAGGAAATGCGGTGGACATTGCCGTGTGAAACGTGACATGGCCTTCCACCTTCTGCATAACCTGATGGATATGGCCATTGAGTACTGTGACCGAGCCAAATCGCTTCAACATTGCGAAGGCCTGCTCGCTGTCCGATGTTCCCCATCCCCACGTTGGGTACACAGCCCAGAGTGGAATGTGCGCGAAAAGCACAATAGGAGTGCTGCCCTTCAGCCCGCCGAGGTCCTGCTTAAGCCAGTCAAGCTGCGCCTCACCTAGCTTGCCCATGCCCTCAAGCTCAACAACATTGACGAGTCCGATAAAGTGGACCCCCTTGTGATCGAAGCTGTACCAACCATTTCCCCTGGAGCCCTTGCCATACCTATCCAGGTACATCTTGCCGTCATCGACTGAGGTGTCATGTTCGCCGGGCACGTAGAACACCTGTCGCTTGGCACCGGCTAACACCTGGTCTAGTGTGTCGAACTCCGCAGGTTTGGAAGAGTGGGTCAAGTCTCCGGTATGGATCATAAAATCCGGGACACTGGAATATGCGCTGATCTTGTCCAACGCGGCCTGCAAAGTTGCAGTCACGTCGGCATTCGCCGGCTTACTGAAGCCGATGTGGCTATCGCTGATCTGTACGAAGCTGAAGTCTGACTGCTTGAGTTCATGATCAGTCTGACCGAAGACGCGCGATACGGGGACGCCTCCGGCAAAACTCCAGATCAGCCCAGTGCCGGCCCAAGCCATGCACTTGAGAAAGCCACGGCGATCAATGCCGTCTGGACTCACTCTCTCTTGAGAGGTATCAAGGGTTAGTTCGACAGAATGAATACGGTTGCTTGAAGATTTGCTCATAGAAGCTCCTTGGGTTGTTCCGCTTTGTATTCCAAACGGCGGAGTAACCGCGGTCGATCTGCGCGCTGCTGATGTTCAACGTCGCCTGTAGATTCGCAAAGTTGGAAGGGGTCACGCTCTATGGAAACTAACTCTGCCGCTCTATCTCATCCACACTTATAGAAACTGGCGCAGGCGATTCTTATTCCAACGATCTTTTGATTTGAGTTGGTGTCCAGAGTGATGTGCAACAGACTCAGTTGTCTCGAGGTGGCAGTTCCTGCGCGCCGATGCCCCTGAGCGCTTTTGCCACATAGAATTCGATGACCAATCGAATCAGCCAATAAACCGCGGGCACAAGTTCGAGGTCCTGCCTGGCGCGTATGAGCCAACGTCGTACAAGGACAACGGATCGCTTTGCCCGAATCATTTTCATGGCAATTACCATGCACACTCGCGAGCGGCCCGAATTCGCTTAAAACGAGAACTTTTCATGCGCCCCGACTGCGAGGGGTCGGCTCCTGCGATTTCCAACCACCGAATAGGTTGAACCAAAGTCAGGTTTGCCGCGGAGTGGACAAACACAGGTGGCTTTTTCTCGAAAAAGCCACCTGCATGCTCTCCGCTTTGGCAAAAAGTGAGGGAATTGCCTTAGCAGTTGCAAAATACGGCTCTGTTAGCGACTCAACCTGCCGCATCGCTTCTTTGAGCGGCCGGTATCCACAAGGTGCAGAGCAGCCTGCACAAGTATGAGAACTGACGTTTGCGATTTTTATTCCAGGTAGTAAACGCTTCTTGGAAAAGAAGCATGAATTCTCCTACATCGCATAGGTAGACGGAACGAGTGTCACCGAGAGGCTGCCTCTTCCGGCGCCAGATGGGCGTATAGTTCCTGCCGGCTCTGGAATAAAAAACGGAAATCTCGGTTTACATCGGGTAGTGGAGGAAAGTCATGGAGAACTATGAAAGCGTGATGAGGCGTCCAGTAAACCGCCGCTCTCTCTTGAAAAGCGGAATGCTGGCAGGAGGCGCAGCAGTCGTGGGCGCTGGCACGGGCTTGTTCAGTGGAGGGAAGGTAGCCTTTGGTCAAGACAGCGGGGGCGACGGCCTGACCAAGGGCGATGTCGCCATCCTACGATTCCTGGCTGCGGCCGAGCTCATCGAAAGCGATCTTTGGACACAGTATGCGGAATTGGGTGGTATCGGCGATAATCCACCCCCTGAGGTAGGCCCGAACCAGTTGAACAGCTATCAGACTGCTCTATCGGCTCTCGACGGCGATGGCCCGCAATACATAACCAGCAACACAATCGATGAAATCAGCCACGCGACTTTCTTGAATGGTTATCTGGAATCCAAGGGGGCAGATCCGGTGGATTTCAGCGAATTTGAAACCTTACAAGGGAGCATAGCAACTGGAGCTGAAAATATCGGCCGTCTCACCAATCTTCAGCACCTGAATGTGGACACGAGTTGGTTCATCCGGTATCGCAGCTCAACGAATCCCGATTTCGGCGCCACGTTTCCACAGGCGATCAATATCACCAACCGCACCGCGATTCCCAGAACCGATGCTGATTTCAACAATCCCAACCACATTCAGGTGATCGCGAATATAGCGGCCTTTCACTTCGGATACATTGAGCAAGGTGGAGCGAGCCTGTACCAGGCGCTCAGCCAGAAAGCGAGCCACCGGGAAGTATTGAAAATCACACTTGGCATTGGTGGAGACGAGATCGCGCACTTCCTGGAATGGGTCGATTTTGCGGGCAATGGAGTGCAAGCCCCCGTAGCACCGGTGACGGAGGGCGGCCTGACGTTTCCTGATTTTTTCGCCAACCCACCGCTGCAACCGCCCAGCCTGGTTCAGCCCAGCCTGATCTTTCCCGTCCCCTGTGAATTTATCAGTCCAAACCTACCGCACTGCGCAGTAATTCGGCCATCGGACGATAGATTTGGAGGCGCAGTTGCGACCATCGCGTCCTTTACTCAGGATGGTCTTTTCTTCGGTCAATCAAAGAAGTTCCTACAACTGCTTCAGCAGCTTGCAGAGGAAGCAGACTCCGCGCACCGCGAGCGGTAATCCGCAAGTTATCCCCGCGGGCCATGGTCCCGAGCTTGTCCGAAACCTGTTGAGCAGCATCACGCAAATGCCGCTCTGCCGCGTTCGACAAACTCGGGGCGATTTCTTCCCCACGCGCACGAATGGAAGCAATATCACCCGTAGACATCTGAATAAACAGACGTTGAGGTGCAGATGACGCAGAATCAGTCACAATTTGTTGCCGAAATTCGTCCGGCGCGCCATTTGCATACTGGTTATCCGGCCACAACGAACAGGAGCCCGCAGCAACCAGATGATCTGAAAAGGAGGATCCCGGGAAAGATTCACACAGCATTCGCCATTTTAGTTGGCTTTGTCGGCTTGGTAGTAGTGTTCCCGAGAACAAGTGCTCAAATGATCATTCCCGTGGATAGGAGAATGCACCCTCCCGAGGGGTTTGATTTCGGCGGGCACTGGAATTGTGGAGATGGCTCCTCGATCGCACATCTAGAAGTGGGAAACCGAGATCGTTCCACCGGAGGCGAGCCACTTCGACTACCGGGACCGTGGACAGAGATTCGTGAAAGTCAAGATGGCTTCAACGGAAACTATTTTGTCGGGTACGACCGGGACAAGAGTCAGTTCCTCATGATCGATGCGGATGATCCAACTTCAGTAGCCTACCTCACCGAGGGCTGGAGCGGAAACAGGCTCATGCTTACATCAACAAATGAAAACTATCAATCGGCTCTGCCGCATCGTATTCAATACGATGTGAATGACTCCCATCGGTTCACTGTGACCTGGGAACTATTAGAGGGTGCCGCCTGGAAGGCAGAGCCGGCTTTCATGTGCATCAAGGTCGACGGCTGAAGATCTCTCAACCTGACTAAGAGGGTTTGAGATCTGCATCCAACACTGCAACCAACAGCGTGCGCCATGCCGGCCAATCTCGAGATCATCACACCCATCTGCGTCATCCTAAGAGTCGGGAGGCTTACCGCGGCAGCCCCTTTTCCTTAATGACCGAAACGGATGGCTATGCCGGAGTTCGCAAACCTAATCGGCGGCTTGTCCTCCACTTTCGGTGCAAAATCCTGTAAAAGGCTGCAATTTGTGGGAATAATTTTCGCCCGAAGCAGTTATCGACATATACGGCGCGTCTGTATCGACAGTTTCTGGTGGTCTGCCATCGCGTAGCGCAAAGGCACTCCTCCACCTGATTCGCCTCCGCGCCGGTGTTCAGCAACTTATGTGTCTGGAGGAACATTCATGGCTATCCCCCTTCGCAGGAAGGTTCTCCTGAGCGTGTGCCCGTTTGGAGCGCTTATAGCAATGACCATCGGATTTGTTGGCATCGCGCAGCAGTCCGCAACAGAAGCTCCGGCCGGGTTCAACACTCCCAGTTTCAACAGCTCAGCAAGCATCAGCAATGGAATCGTCGAGCCAACCGGAGATACGTTTGCTCGGGATCAGAATGTCTATGAGGAAAACGAGACGGTCGCGGATGGACTTGGACCTGTGTACAACGCAACTTCCTGCGTCAATTGCCATCAGAATCCGAATAGTGGGGCAGCCAGCCAGATCACAGAACTCCGGGTGGGTCACAATGACGAAAATGGCAATTTCGTAAACCCGACAATCTTTATCAATGATGGAAAAAGCACGATTACCGGCAGGTCCATTGTCAATGATCGCGCTATCGGTCCCCAGGCCCAGGAGCACATACCTGCGACAGAAAACATCCGCACATTGCGCGCCGCCCTCAACACTCTAGGGGATGGATTTGTGGAAGCTATTGACGACAGCACTCTTATTGCGATTGCAGAAAAGCAACCGGAGCTGAGCGAAGGTAGAGTTCATGGGGAAGTAATCCAGGCCCCCATTTTCGAGGCCCCGGGACAGACCCGCGTCGGACGCTTCGGCTGGAAGGACCAGCACAGCAGCTTGCTCTCCTTTATTGCCGATGCCTATCTCAATGAGATGGGGATAACCAACCGGCTCCGGCCCAGCAACGTGACAACAGTCCTCAACACCACCACCGGCATCGAAGATCAGCCGGATGACCTTGGCTTGGCTGACATCGACCATTTTGCTCAGTTCATACGCGGCACCATGGTTCCACCTCGTGACGTGACGCTTGCAGCAACTCCGGCTGCTCTCAATGGTCAACAGCTTTTCCGCCGGCTGGGTTGCAGCACCTGCCACGTGGAAACAATCATCACCGCGCCCGCAGGAACGGCTATCGATGGTGGTGAGTTTACGGTTCCAGAGGCCTTGGGGGACAAGATCATCCATCCTTTCGGAGACTATCTATTGCATGACATCGGTACAGGCGATGGAATCGTTCAGGTTGGACCGCAGGACACAGCCAACAAACTGAGAACAGCTCCTCTGTGGGGTTTGCGCGATAAGGCTCGTTTCATGCATGACCTGAAATCCTTGTCCTTAGAGAATGCCATTGAGCGTCATGAAGGTGAAGCACGCGAAGCTTCACATCGTTTTAGACAGTTGAGCCCGGAGGAGCGGGCGGCACTGATCACTTTCCTGAATTCCCTGTGACAACAAGCAACGGCAAGCGGGCATCAACGGAACTTGCTTGTCGTCGCGATTACGAATTGGCCCTAACAAAAGACTCAACAGGGATAGGGATAAGTTGTCATCAAGCGTTTGATGCTTTGGGAGTAATGATGAAGCGAGTCGTCGGTTGCGCCGCTTGGCAGAGATATATATGTGCCAGAAACGCGTTATCTGCTGAAGGCCGCACGATCGCTTCGCGGCAACCATCCTTTTGAACTCTCGATTGATCTCCATTGTGGTCCTGGGTGGTGATCAGGCGGGAGTGCGGTGGTTCGTCTCGTTGTTCGAGAGTACGCCGTTCATTAAGCGGAGGGAGTGCTTCCGTTTGATAGGCAGTTCGTCTTGTGAATCGCCGGGCTGATTCAAGTTCGGAGCGCAGACTCCAACCTGCCATCCTCTCGTAGTAGGTCAGTCCCCAATTCGATCGTTGCGAATCGCGCTGTCCTGACTGACGTTGAGAAGGAGCATGACTTAGTTCTTGTCAAATAGCGCTCGGGGGAATACCCCCTCCGATTGCGTCGTTGCCAGCGGTCAATCATCGACCCCAGCACTCGTGCCTCTGCCCAGGACCGGCGCTGAGTTGCTCTTCGACGTCTTCAGCCAGCGCCACGACCGGAGTTCCGCCCCGGTCACCGGCGACCTGCACTTTCCAGGCGTGGACCGAGATCTTCGGCCCGGAACGTCTTACCCATCATCCAACTGTAGATGTCGTTTGCGATCGTTGGGAGCCCTCTGCAGGTCAACATGATGGTCATTCCGGGAAGGGTATAGTCATCTGCTCACTTTTGCGGAAAGCTAACGACTTTATGTATATAGTGATACCGAAGATGCTTCGCGGCATCTGACCCACGGCGTAACGGTGTTTTTTCTTGTTCCGATCCTGGAGCAGCCATGTCTACCTTGCCGTTTTCTGAAGACAACAGGTTGCGGGTGCAGGCGCAAGACATTCTGCAAAATAGCGAGGAGCTAACCCGCCTCATACTCGATTCAGCCGCGGAGGCGATCTGCGGCTGCAACTCGGAAGGCATTTGTCTTTTCTCAAATCCTTCGGCGGCCCGACTTCTCGGATACGACTCCCCCGCCGAATTGCTCGGGAAAAACATGCACTATCTGGAGCACCACACCCGAAGAGACGGTACCCCGTATCCAATTGAAGAATGCCCCATCTATATAGGCTTCCAAAAGAACGAGAAAGTCCACAGGGACGATGAGATTTATTGGAGAAAGGATGGCACGAGCTTTCCCGTGGAGTTCTGGTCGCACCCTGTGGTTCGGGAAGGTAGAACGCTGGGCGCGGTAATCACCTTCATCGATATCACGGAGCGCAAACAGGCGGAAGCGGCCCTGCGGAAGAGCGAGGAGCGGTGGCGGTCCGTGTATGAGAATTCGGCCATCGGGGTGGCGCTTACAGATCTCAACGGCCGCTTCCTGGCGGTGAATCGCGCCTACGAGAAAATGTTGAGCTACACCGAAGAGGAACTCCGCAAGCTCACTTTTCTGGAGATCACCGAAGAGGATTATCGCGACGCCAACCGGGTGTTGATCAGCGGGCTGTTAGAGGGAAAGCGACAACAGTTTCAGATCGAGAAACGATATCGACGCAAAGATGGCACCGTGCGGTGGGTCAGCAACAACGTTTCTTTGGTTCCAGGTACTGAAAGCATCCCGCGATTTATCATGGCGCTTTCCGAGGACATCACGGAGCGGAAACAGGCCGAAGAGGCGCTCCGCAGGAGTGAAGAACAGAACCGCGGCTTGCTTCAGATCAACAATGCCATCATCACGAATCTGACCCAGCACGCCCTCCTGCATTCCATTTCCGAGGCCTTGCATCCTGTCATCTCATTCGACCGGTGCGCGATCGTCCTCTACCAGCCGGAGACCGATTCCTTCCGTTTCATCGCGGTGGAGGGAGAACTGCACTCTGACTACTTCCGAACGGGGATTGAGTTCAGCCGCGACGAGACCTGCGGCAGCTGGGTGTTTGACCATCAGCGACCTCTCGTGCGCCGCGATCTTGAAAAAGAGCAGCAGTATCCCAATGAGCGCCGTCTCGCCGCAGAGGGTATCCACTCGATGTGCGTCGTACCCCTGGCTCTTCAAGGAAAGTGTATCGGACTGCTCAGCGTTGTGAGCCAGCAAAGAGATCGGTATTCGGATGAGAACGCCGCATTTTTGCAGGAAGTGGCGAACCAGGTTGCACTGGCGGTTCAAAATATGCGGTCCTACGAGGAGATTGACAGCCTGAAAGCGAGGTTGGAGAAGGAGAACGTCTATCTCCGGGAGGAACTGCGCGCAGAGCACAACTTCGAGGAGATCGTAGGTAATAGTCCAGCACTGTTGAAGGCGCTTTACGCCGTCGAGCAGGTCGCTGCCACGGATTCGACCGTGCTCATTTACGGAGAAACCGGGACGGGGAAGGAACTCGTGGCGCGCGCGATTCACGGCCGAAGCTCCCGCAATGGCCGTGCCCTGGTGAGTGTGAACTGCAGCGCCATCTCGGCTGGTCTGGTAGAGAGTGAACTGTTCGGGCATGTGAAGGGGGCATTTACGGGGGCGCTCGAGCGGCGGATCGGCCGCTTCGAGCTTGCCAACGGTGGGACGATCTTCCTGGACGAAATCGGGGAGCTTTCCCAGGAGACGCAAGTGAAGATTCTCCGCGTCCTGCAAGAACGCGAGTTTGAGCCAGTAGGGAGCAGCCACCCGTTGCGTGTGGACGTGCGCGTGATTGCCGCGACGAACCGCAATCTCCGTGAAGAAGTCCAGTTGGGCCGCTTCCGCTCAGATCTCTTCTACCGCCTAAACGTTTTTCCCCTCGAGCTTCCCCCTTTGCGAGAACGCCGCTCCGATATCCCCCAACTCGTGGCTTTCTGCCTATCCCAGTTTTCCAAGCGGTTGGGAAAGAAGATCGACGGCGTTTCACGGGAATCGATGGACAACCTGGTCAACTATCCATGGCCTGGAAATATTCGCGAGCTGCAGAACATAATTGAGCGCGCCATTATCTTATCGGTGGGCCCGACCCTCCGGTTGGATCGCGATCTGATGCCGGTTGCCGCCACTGCGCAAGGCATGGAGGCTCCTCAGGCGGATGCTCCGGAAGATCGGCAAGCAGACCTCAAGTCTCCAAAGCCACTCCTCACGCTGGACGAGGTAGAGCGAAACCATATCCTCGCCGCCCTTCGACATGCCGGTGGAGTGGTTGATGGTCCAAAGGGCGCAGCGAGGATCCTGAGTCTTCATCCAAACACACTTCGCCACCGGATGGATAAGCTCGGCATCAAGGGATCTCGTCACCGCCAGTCGTAGTTCCTCTTACACCAACCGCGCGTGATCACCGAATGCGGTGACTCCATCTCTCAGTCCAGGACCGCGGAGGAAACAGCCGTCTTCGCATCCTAGGAGCTGGAGCGCGAACACATGACTGCAATCCTTTCTAACATATTGATTCTAAATAGATACTGGCTCCGGCGCTCGCAGTGGATATCGAGAGATTGTTTCAGGTCTGGTCTGATCTTGTTGATGGCATGCCAGTTGCTTTCATGCCAATTGCTTTATTGAGACCAGAGGCGATTAGGCGAACCGCAATGCTAAGGATCACGGTTGTCGAATCATCAAAGATTGCGGTAACTCTTCGAGTGGAAGGCCGGATAACGGGACGCTGGGTGGAGGAGCTTCGCACAGCATGCGATGTCCATACTTTTCCCGATGATGTTCAGTTATCCCTCGAACTGGCAGACATCTCATACGCCGACGCCGCGGGAATCGCTCTTCTCAGAGAACTGCGAAACTGTGGCGTTGGTCTTATCCGCATTACGCCGTTTTTGGCCGAACAGCTCAAAGAAGGGGCATCATACCTCGAATTCTAGAGCACAGACGAGTACATGCCGAAGCCGAAAGGACTCTCTCTTTCTGAACTTCGGCCCATCGCAGCCGGGAGGGGTTTTCAATGCTGAAGCAAGCTGTGTGTAGGGAGCGGTTATTACTGGCTGGGTCTTTGCGGAGCGTTCAAAGAAATATTCCAATTTCGAAGCCGCTATCCGACGTAAGCAAGATGGTCGCCCTCATTTGCCACGACCTTCGTCTTCCTTTGACCGCCATTCTGGCGAATGCGGAATTTCTCACTCAGTCAGGTATCACCGAGACAGAAAGGAACGAGTTTTACCAGGAAATCCGTTGGTCCATCGAGCGGATGAATTCACTCGTCACCTCATTGTTGGAGTACTTCAAGGATCGTGACACCTTTCGGCCCGCCGTCCAAAACATCGTTGACACAGTCGAGCGCGCGATCCGCATGACAAGAGTGAGACAGGAGTTCCGACTGATTACTATCGAGCATCATCATCGGGGCTTAGCCGTAGGCTGGTTTGATTCCAACCGTCTTGAGCGGGCGGTCGCCAACCTCGTCCTAAATGCTTGTGAGGCAGTATCTCCGGACTTGGGGCTGGTCGTCATAACAACTACCGCAAATCAGGCCTACTTTCAAATTGGCGTTTGGGACAATGGCCCCGGTATCCCGCCGGAAATACGGGAATCTGTTTTTCAGCCATTTGTGAGCTACGGAAAGGCCGAGGGCAGCGGACTTGGCCTCGCGATAGTGAAGAAGATCGTCGAGGACCACGGCGGGGAGATTTACGTTGATGGGAGAGGTGGAACCGGAACTTTATTCAAGATCACGATTCCCTTTACCGTGCCCCTTGTCCCAATCCCTCACTTGTCTGTAGCTCCAATCCACAACACGTGCACGGAAGGAAGCATGGCGCGTGGTGTTCACACTCCTTAAAGCAGTAGAGTTCGCCATTTCCGCTTTAGCCCTTTCGGCGTGATGCTTAGTACGTGAATTCTTGAAGATTAATAGCAAGCACAAGCAGATGGTGAAGTGGCCAGGAGATGGAGTGGAGCAAGGGAATTGCGACTAGTTTATCCGGAGGTTTAATGCGATCTGATCTGGTTTTCGGCGCGATGACGAACGTTCCCAATCGCTATCTCCTCACCATCCTTGCTTCGAAGGCAGCCCGCAAATTGCACAGACCGGGGGTCCGGATTGAGGACACAGTAGATGACATACTCGTGCGCTTCAGTCCCGCCAACCCAATCGGATGCAAGCGGGCTTTGCGAGAGCCGCTGCTGGTTCAGTTGCGTCCCAAAATGACGCGCCCGGCCATTCCGCACAAATCCGAAGTCGTCCCTCTTCCTCCGGCGAGAGAGAATTCGAATCCCTTATGGGAGGCGGCACGTGTTCTGGGCGCCTGAGGTCGCACCATGCTGACTGTTTTACGCATTCGTCTTCGTGCTCTGTTCCGCCGCAAGGCCAGTCGCCTTTCTCGTTCGGCTCCCGGAGGTCCTCCTGCCACGGGAAAGCCGAGTGGGGAAAGACCGTTGGCCGGTACGTGCACATTGGCGGGGACGGCAACATTCGAACTCGTGCTGACTCTCTCTCGGCCTTCTAACTTGGTCACTTCCCCTCCCTTACAAACGTCTGGCGAGTCGTTAGTTACCCACTACCAGTCATCTCCAGGCATGATTCTCTTCATAAACTCGTCGAAAAGGGGCACCGTGAAGGCCGTATCGCCGTGGTTTGGACTCCAGATCATGCCTTTAATGATCAAGCTTGCACGGAGAGGTCCCAGAGCGTTTGTTGGTTTATTCAAAACGGTAGCAATGTCACCTGAACGATGCGGGCCCGGGCCTAGTTCTGCCATACCTCGCAAATAGTGCTTCTCTTTCGGGGTTAAGCGATCAAAGCGGACACGGAAGAAGCTTTCGTCAAGTGCAGCGATTGCTTCAGTCGAAGCTGCCTTCACATCCTTAAGCGTGATCGGACTGGCTGTTGCGATGTCCCAAGAGTGTTTACCCCATTCCTGAAGAAAATACGGGTAGCCTCGAGTCTGCTCGACAATCTCATCTACCGCCTTCGCAACGAAATCAGCCCCCTTTTCCCTTGCGGGCTTGACGATCGCTAGTTCCGCTTCTTCGGGATCCAATGCGCCTATCTGCGGGAAGTCGAATAGCCTTTCGGCATAGGACTTAGCGTTTCCAGCAAGAGCTAGCAGCTGAGGAAGACCTGCCCCGACCACTGTCACTGGCAATCGCCCCTGCGCGCAACGATGTAAAGCGGAGATAAGCGCAGCAAACTGATCTTGCTTGATGTACTGCAATTCATCGATAAAGAGAACGACAGCGGTCCCGGCACTCTTTGCCGCAGAACCAACTTGCTCGAGCAGCGAGCTCAGGTCTCCTTCTAAATCCCCGTTGTCCGCCAGGCCTGCCTCGGGCTCGAAGTCCAAACCTACTTCAATATCTTCATACTTGATCTTCAGTGCTTTGGCGAACCCCGCCAGCGCTCGAAGTCCCCTGGCAGCCAGGCTTTTAGCGGCGTCGACATGACTCAGCCTCAGCAGTGCGAGACGAAGTTGAGGGGCAAGAAGCGCCGGGAGTGATTTATTCTCTGGAGCTTCGATTCGGATGGTATGAATACCGCTCCGCTCTGCGTCAGAGCGCATTTGATCAAGCAGTACTGTCTTACCTACGCCCCGAAGCCCCACCATCAACACACTTTTTGCGGAATTTCCGATCCGAATACGCGCAATGGCAACTCGCACCTGCTTACGGATTCGATCCCGACCGGCCAATTCTGGGGGTGGGGAACCGGCACCGGGGGAGTAGGGATTTTCGACAGGATCCATGACCTATAACCTTTTTAGTGAGTTTAGCCCAACGACATAAACTTTTTAAAGTCACTATACTCGCACTCGACACGACGGTCACCCGCCGCTTCCAGTCCATGCGTGACCCCAACACCCGAGCTGCCTGCCGCCGCACCGTTAGCATCTTGCTGGTGCAGGTGCGGGATCACGGCATCGCGAAGCTCAGCCAAGACATGCGAGCCTCGGATGCCTCTCGATAGATTTGGGTTCTGGTGTTGCCAACGTAGCTACGCCCGAACATCCGTTCTTTACAAGCGGACGAACATCAATCATGGCGCGTGCCGCGCCGTATTCGGTAGACAAGCCCGCTAAGGGGTCCCCCCTCGCGCCCTGCAAGGCCATTCGCCCTCCGGGTTTTGGCTCCCCCACGCTTCGCGCGGTCCCCCCCAAAAAGCTACGCTCGCAGACCTTTCCGTTTGCTACCCCCGCCTTCGCCAGGAGGCGTTCGGCATTTACATGCCGCGTTTAAACGCGGAGTGCAAAAGCCAAAACCCACAAACGGAGACACCATGAACACCCAAGCCAACATTACTTCCCTTCCCTCCACCCCCAAGCCGCAGACCGCGAAAGAAGTCATCGCCGCCAACGTCAAGCTACTCATCGAGCAACTGGAGGCCGGACACTCCGAAGGACTCACCGCCTACCTTTCCGCGATGGGCAAATTCCACAACTATTCCTTCGGCAACATCCTCGAAATCGCACGTCAACGCCCCGACGCCCAAAAAGTGGCGGGGCTGTACGCGTGGAACCAGCTAGGCCGCAAGGTGAGGAAAGGCGAACGTGGCATCCGCATTCTGGCGCCCATGATCGGCATCAAGCGCAAGAAGGATTCTGAAGCTGAGAAAGACCTTACCAAACAGAATCAGCCCGTTCTAGTCGGTTTTCGCGCGGTCTACGTCTTCGATGTCTCGCAGACCGATGGCGCTCCGCTTCCCGAGCTTTCAACCGAAGTGAGAGGCTCAGTGGGCGAGTACTATGAACGGCTCCTGTCCTTCGTCGCCGCGCAAGGCATTGAACTTGAGTTCAAGGAATCGATCAGCCCCGCAATGGGCGTCAGCTACGGAGGACGGATTGCTCTGCTTCCCGGACTTCAGCCAGCCGAGGCCTTCAGCGTTCTGGTCCATGAACTCAGCCACGAACTTTTACACAAATCCGAGCGCAGGACAGCCACCACTAAGACCGTGCGCGAGACCGAGGCTGAGGCGATCGCCTTTGTGGTCTCGACCACGATCGGACTTGACGCAGGACACACAAGCGCCGACTACATTTCGCTTTACCACGGCAACGCCGCGCTTCTAGCCGAGAGCTTGGAAGTCATTCAGCAGGCCTCAGCCCTCATCCTCTCCGCCATCGAATCCACCCCGGTCGAAGATGCCGAGGCACCCCAAAAACTTCCAGTAGAGGCCGAACTCGCCCAGGCGAGCTAACCCCCCGAGTTCTCTCTTCATTAGGCAGACGGCCCACCCGTCCGCTCCGCATCGACCGCAAGTTTCCAACCGCCCAAGGAGGGCGATCATGCAGGACTCTAGCGCATTCCAGTTTCTCGCCATCGACACCATCCACGAATCAGCCACCAACCCCCGCAAGACATTTGACGAAGCCAGGCTTTACGAGCTGGCCGAGAGCATTCGGCAGCATGGATTGATTCAGCCCATCACCGTCCGCCCCAACAACCACGGCTTCGAGATCGTCGCAGGGGCCAGACGCTTCCGCGCCGCGCAGATCGCCGAGCTTTTCTCTGTTCCCGCCCGTATCGTCGAAATCACCGACGCGCAATCGATCGAATGGCAGCTAGTCGAAAACGCGATGAGAGCCGACGTGCATCCTTACGAAGAAGCTAGCGGATTTCAGCAGTTGCTCGACATCCCCGGCTATGACGTAGCCACGTTGGTCGACAAGTCCGGCAAGAGCGCAAGCCACATCTACAGTCGGCTCTCACTCCTGCAACTCATCCCCGAAGTGGCTGAAGCATTTATTCAGGAACGCATCACTGCCAGCCACGCTAACCTGATTGCCCGTATCCCCCAGGAATCGCAGGCTGCAGCCTACGCGCAATGCTGGCGCAAGGACTGGAACGACTCGGAAGCGCACCTGCTCCCCGCGAAGTTTCTGTCCGCGTGGATTCAATCGAACCTTTATCTCTCGCTTGCCGACGCACCATTCGAGCGCGAAGACCCGACCCTCAACCCCACTGCTGGAGCTTGCACCACCTGCCCTCGACGTAGCGGATACAATACTTCCCCCTTCAATGACGTTCAGGGCGACCAGTGCCTCGACGGAACCTGCTATCAAACCAAGATCACGGCTTTCCTCGACCGCGAGATCGCCGCGCGGCCCGAGCTTATCCAGATCGAAAACGGTTGGAGAAAGCCAACCGAGCAAAGGCCAGGGGCAGTTCGGCGCGGTGAATTCCGCGAGATAGAAACCAACGTCGAAAATCCCGATGCCGAGCCAGTGCTGCCGTGCGCAGCCGCGAAGCCAGCCATCATCGTCTACGGCAAGAACATCGGAGCCATCCTCACCGTGTGCACGGATGATGAATGTCCGATTCACGACCCACGAGCAGCCGAGGAACAAGCAGCCGCCCCGGCCCCGACGATGGCGCCAGCGCCCGAAGTGGAGACCGAGGAAGAAGCGGAAGTTCGCCAACGCAACTACGAACAACATAGAAAGGAGTATCAGGAAGAGCAGGAGCGCAGAGCCGAGGCACGGAGACAGGACGAGGAACGCCAGCAGCAAGAGAACGAAGCCGAGCGTGAACGCCGCGTGAAATTGCAGAAGGCACGACTAGCCAAATTCGAACGCATCCTCGACACCGCTCCCAAGATGTTTTCTTCCAACCAACTACGGGCTTTCCTTCGTTTGCTCGTTAACCTCGACCCTTACACCTTCACGGACGACGTGGCCGAGCACTTCGCCATCGAGCATGACGACAGCGACAAGACCTCGGAAGAGATTCTGCTTACGGCCCTTGAAGGTCTGGCAGATGACAAGCTCACCGGCTTTGCCCTGCGTCTCGTCCTCACCCAACACAGCCCTATTCCACGTGAAGCAGAGATCGACTTGCTGGCAGAAGCGGAAGTCGCCTTCGCCACACCGAAGCCCAGGAAGACGGCCAGCAAGAAAGTGAAGAAGCCCACGCCGATCAAGGCTTCGAAATCGAAGAAGGCTCCTGCAAACAAAGAAGTTGCAGCCTAGCCCGAAGGCGGGAGTCCATCCGGATTCCCGCTCCCTTTCCAATTACCGCGATAAGCACGCACAAACAAGGAGAACACTTCTATGAGCACATTAGCCGTATCCCCAACGACCGTCGCCATCTCCCTCTACTTCCGCGAAGGAAGTTCCGATAAGGTTTACCACGCGCAGATTGCCCCAGACGGCAATGACCTCTACTCCGTCAATTTCCAATATGGCCGTCGAGGTTCCACCTTGCAGACCGGAACCAAGACCACCGCGCCGGTCGCGCTCGTTCAAGCCAGAAAGATATTCGACAAACTCGTGGCCGAGAAGAGGGCCAAAGGCTACGCCGATGGTGAGAGTGGAATACCGTACTCGGGTGGAAATCTGGCGAGTCGCCGCTTCGAGTACACTCCGCAACTGCTCAACTTCATCGACGAAGTCGCCATGCTCGAATACCTCCGCCATCCGGACTGGCTTATGCAGGAGAAGATGGACGGTGTTCGCCAGATCGTCGAGCGTCGTGGCGATAGCGTCACGGCGGGAAACCGCAATGGCCTTACGGTCGCGACCTCCGCAGCTATCGTCAACGCTGTCCTTGCCCTCGACCACGATTGCGTCCTTGATGGCGAAGCCATCGGCGATGTCTACTGGCCCTTCGATATACTCAGCCTCGATGGGAACGACATCACCCATCGTCCACTCGCCTACCGTCAGCAAGTCCTCTCCGCCCTACTCAGTGCCAGGCCATCGAGAGCCATAGGCCGCGTCCGCATCGCTTTTTCAGAACACGAGAAACACGCGTTGTTGAACACGATTCGAGCTGAGCATGGCGAGGGGGCCGTCTTCAAGAACGCCAACGCTCGTTACACACCGGGACGGCCCAACTCCGGCGGCAATGCCCTGAAGTACAAATTCAAGGCGAGCGCGAGCTGCACCGTCCTCTCCCATAGCTCCGCGAAACGCAGCGTCCAGATCGCGGTGTCGGACGACGCCGCGAACCCATTAACCGCCGAACGCTTGATCGAGATCGGAAATGTTGCCATCCCGGGAAGCGAACCACTGGCACCTATCGATAGCGTGATCGAGATTGAATATTTTCCCGAGTTCAGGTTAATGCCGAGTCTATGAGATCATTCCTGCAAATTCACGTCGAAATCACCCCTTTCGCGCTTCTTTGACTCGGCATTATCAGAGGTTGTTCAAGAACTCCAGCAGTTGATCCGGTGGTCTATAGCGGCGTGAGTTGCCTTTGAAAGGCTCGGTTTTGGAGAGGGCCTTTTCTTTCAGTTCGATACTGGCGTGCAGGTATATTTGCGTCGTTTCCATGCGTTCGTGCCCGAGCCACAGCGCAATGACGGAACGATCAACACCGTGTTGGAGAAGATCCATCGCCGTGCTGTGTCGCAGGACATGGGGGGAGACACGTTTGCTCTTGAGAGAAGGACACCGTCGGCATGCGGCCGCAACATGCTTGCGGAGAAGATATTGCACGCCGTCAGGACTCAACGGTTGGTTGCGCGCATTTGGGAAGAGCGCGTCCTCAGGTTGACCTTTTTGTTCGCGCAGCCAGTCTCGAAGAGTCGCGACCGTTTCTCGCCGCAAAGGAATGCAGCGCGTTTTACGCCCTTTCCCAGTGCAGCTTATGTGGGCGCCTGCGTCTAAATGAACATCCTGGAGGCGTATGTTTATCAGCTCCGATACCCGAACTCCAGTCTGCAGGGTTAGCAAGAGCATAGCCCGGTCCCGACGGCCCGACCATGATTCTTGATTCGGAGCCGACAACAGCGCCTCCGCCTCAACCCGCGTGAGGAAGTCCACAGGCTTCTTGGTGCAACGTTTGTTCTTGATCGCCAAAATGCGTTGAGCGGACGCCCCCAGCGCTGGTTCCTGGAGCGCCACATAATTGAAGAACGAGTGGATTGCCGCCAGGCGCACGTTCCGGCTGCGAACGCTGATTCCTCGATCCTTCTCCAGATAGTCGAGAAAACGGCATACAAGCGAGGCATCCAGGTCTTGCATGGTCAGCGACGTGGGAGGCTTCTTAAGATGTTTGTGCGTAAAGGCGATCAGGAGGCGGAAAGCATCTCGATAATTGGCGATAGTGTGTGGACTGGCGTTGCACTCGCCCATCAACCGTTGTGTGAAATAGGCTTGAAGCAGCTCGGAGAAAGTGGATTGAGGTTTCATCGCGCAACCTCCCTCGGCTCCAACCGCAAGGTTGCCAGCATCAGCAATTCGGGCACAGCGGAGATGTACCAGTATGTGCCGTTGACATGGCCATGACCGAGATAGGTTGTCAGGTCCGGCAAATGCGCCTCAACGTCAGTATTGGTTCGATACCACCGAAGCAACGTCTGGACGGCAAAGTGATGCCGCAGGTCATGTATGCGGGGGCCGCGCCGGTCGTCGCGCTTGCGCAAGCCAGTCTGGCAAGCGACCGCTCGGAACCATCCGGTCATAGTGGTATAAGACAGTCGCGTCCCTCTTCCCGAAACGAAAAAGCTGGGACTTAGCGGTTTAGGAAAACGTCGATCCCGAAGGCATGCATATTGTTGCAGGGCATCCTGCGCGGATCGATGGAGAGGCACCAATCTGGATTTGTTTCCCTTGGCATGACGAATTGTCAGCAAGCCGCGCTTGAGATCGACGTCCCCGCTGTCCAAACCAAGGGCCTCTCCGACACGCATCCCTGTGACAGCGAGCAAACCCAATACCGTCGCAAGGGTGTCGTTCTTGAGTTCGTCGCTCGGATCGAACCGGCGCGCCGCCTCGATCAGCCTGCGAATATCGTCATTCTGATAGAGGTATGGAGGCCGTCGACGAAACTGGCCACGCAAAAGCTTTGGAGAGGGAACTTCGGTGCGCGGGTCCATCGAACTCACATATTTTGCAAACCGGCGTACGACGCCCAAACGAGTGGAGCGGCGTTCAGCTCGGATATTCGCCGGTGCGGTTGCCCACTCCAACGCCAGCTTCGTCGTGATAAACCGCGCTCGTTTTCCTTCCGCGAACCGCAGGAAGTTGTGAAGCAGGTTGGCCTCGCATTTCAGTTTGAAACCAAGCTGTCGACGAAGCTTCAGATAATCGTCGAGATGGACGCTCAAAGTGCTCATTGCGCTCCTCCTGGCCACGGTTGCGCAAGAGCGCGGAGCGCATTCAAATCGACCTTCGCGTAAATCTCGGTGCTTTGAGTATGCTCGTGCCTGAGCACATCGCCGATGCGGGCGAGTGAAACACCGCCGCGAAGCAGGCTCGTGGCCAACGAGTGCCGCAGCAGGTGCGCTCCTTGATGGCGCGATTGGATGCCAGCCCGCCTTAACGCTCTACGAACAATGCCGCTTACCGCGTTGGGTGGACTGGAAAATCCCGGATACGGGGCCTTGCAATGAACAAAGACGCGTCGCGTGGAGCAACTTGGCCGGCCATTCCGCAAGTAATCGGCCAACGCCTTCCCGACGTCCTGGAGCAGCGGCATCCTGTCGATGCGATCGCCTTTGCCGCGGATGAGCAGTTCTCCCGAAGCCCAATCGATATCTTCAATCGCAAGGCGAGTCACCTCGCCTGCCCGCAGACCAAGCCGGGCCAAGAGGAGCAGGATGGCATGATCGCGTTTGCCTACTTTCCGCCGCCGATCACAACATTGCAGCAGCTTCTCTACTTGTTCCGCTTCCAGATAGCGGGGCAGTTCCGATAGGCGGCCACCCGGCATGGGCGGGATTGCCATCGCCAAATCAGTTGCGGTCCTTCCCTCCTGGAACAGATAGCGCAAGAAGCTCCGCATCGCGGTGGCTGAAAATTGAGAAGCTCGGCGACCGCGCGTGGTCGTCTCCTGCAAAATAAAGCCGATCACATCTTTCGCGCACAATTCCTTCAGCCGGATTTTGCCGTCTGGAAATCGGTGGCGCAAGAAACGTCTTGCCAAGGCCGAATACTGTTCCACGGTTATGGCCATCAAGGCGCGCTCCTCCCGCAGGAAACGCCGGTAGGCGCTGTCGATCAAGTCAAAGTCAGTCGGAAGCGGAGCCACAGGTGCCGGAATGAGGTTCTCCCGACGCAGTTCCCGCAGCAAGAGCGCGAGAGTGCATCGATCGCCGCCTTGTCGAGTCACGTGTTTCCGGTGCCAGGCATGGAACACGATGGCTCGCTGCTCATCAAGCTGCTCGATCCGCAGCTTTCTCCTATCCATCCAACGGCTCAGCTCGGCTATCAACCGAATTTTGTCCCAGCGCGACTCGCTGCAATAGCCTCGCTGGACCAGCAATGCAGCAAAACTCTCCAGGTACGCACCGAGAGGACCTGATTGAAGTGGTTGAAGGTTCTTTAAGTCTGCACTAAATCGCTTACTCATCAACGCCATTTCCTTTCTGGTTCGTTGAACCGAGGAAATGGTATTCGGATAATGCCGAGTCGTAACACGAGAGACGAACGTATTCGTAGGGAATCGCCTCTTAGACTTGGCATAATAAATACCGTAGGCCTTCCCCCGCGGCGCACTCTTTTAGCCGGTCTACAAAAGGGCTTCGCACCGATAAGAACTCTCGAGACTCCTACACGTCGCAAACAGGCGAGTTGGGGGACAGAAGATTAAGGCTCCGCGTCGCCGCAGCGCAAGCGAATCGCGACTGCCGGTGGAGGCGCAGGGTGAACCCTTCACACTGCACCATAGCCTACTGCCGGAGTTATCGTCACCCGCCGCTCCCCGCCGGGCCTGGCGGTCTTAGGCAGTGCTGCCTGTAAGAATTGCCAGTTCCCAGGCGATGAGAAAGCTGATTAACTGAAAACCAATGACCCCACCTACCGGTGAAGGTTTCGCGCCTCACATCCGTGGATAAGGAGAACAACATGAATGCGAGATTGGCTACTCCAAAATCGCCAGCGATGCTGGCGGCGATCGCGGCCTCGAGCTTTTTGTTTGTGCAATCGACTCTTGCTGCCGAGATCAAGGGCCAGGTGCTCGGCGGAGGCGCGCCAATCGCGCAGTCCACCGTCACCCTGATGCAAGCCAGCGCCGGCGCACCCAGGCAGCTCGCCCAGACGAAGAGCGACGATGAAGGAAAATTCAGCATCAGCGGGTCTGCGGCGCCGGACTCCAGCCTTTATCTGGTAGCCACAGGCGGTATCTCGGCGGCAAACAAAGCTGCGGGCAGCAACCCTGCCATAGCTCTGCTGGCGGTAGTGGGAAGCAATCCCCCGGCCCAGGTCGTCATCGACGAATTCACCACCATCGCCTCGGTGGTGACGCACGCGCAGTTCATCGACAACACCACCATCAAAGGCTCCCCGCTCCAGCTCAGAATCGCCGCCGGCAACGTGCCCAACTTCGTCGATTTAGAAACAGGCAGTTGGGGGCCGATTATTCTGGACGGCCTCAACAGCGCCCAGACGCCGACCATGGCCAACTTCGGCACACTTGCCGACGTGATAGCAGGGTGCATCACGCAGGTAAAGCCTGGCGCGTGCAGCCAATTCTTCGCCGCAACGACGCCTCCCAGCGGCGGTCCTCCGCCGGATACGCTCCTTGCGACGGAAGTCGTCGCCTTCTTCCCCTGGCACAACCCTGACAAGATCTTCGCGTTGCTCAACGAGTTCTATCCGCTGCCCAAGCCCGGCACACCCGGCAAGCTCCTGCGCGACACACCGTACATGCCCTATCTCACCTTCGCTCCCAGCGCCTTCGTCTTCCCGCTGAAGTTCACCGGCGGCGGCGTCAGCGGCGGCGGCAAGCTCATGATCGACAGCGAAGGCAACGCCTGGGTTGCTGACAACTTCAGCGTCGGCGCGCAAAACCAGGATGCCTCGTGGACCGGGGGACTCAGCAAGTTCGCTCCCAACGGTAAGGCACTGTCGCCCAGCCCGATGGGCTTCAGAGGCGGAGGCATCGCAGGCCCCGGCTTCGGACTGACCCTCGACGCGCAGGACAACGCCTGGGCCACCAGCTTCACCGGCCAGAACATCACCAAGTTCGACAACAGCGGCAAGCCCCTGTCGCCGCCCGAGGGCTGGAACTTTAACCGCCAGATCAGCCAGATGCAGGGCATCATTGCTTCGCCCAGCGGAGATATCTGGACCCTCGACCTCATCAAGGGCCAGGTTGTGAAGCTGCCCCAGGGCGATCCGTCTAAAGTGCAGTTTTTCTGCCAGAACAAGACCGGCGATGTCCTCAAGAACCCCTGCAAGCTGATGGGGCCATTCGCTCTCGCCATCGATCAGCAGGACCGCATCTGGGTCACCAACGCCGTTGCGGACCACGTCGTTCGGTTCCCCGCTTCCGATCCCAGCAAATTTGAAACCTTCAAGGTCGGATACTCTGCCAGCGGTCTCGCCATCGACAGCCTCGGCAACGTCTGGGTTACCAACAAACTTGGCAGCTCGCCCAAGGGAGCTGTGAAGTTCGCGGAAATGCTGGCCGCATTTAAGTTCAACTTCGACAATGATCCCGACGCCGGACAAAGAGCGACCAAAGTCCTGGTGCCTGCCATGGCCGAGGAGAAATCCGGCTTCGAAGGCGGCAGCATTACAGTGTTACGCCCCGACGGCACCGAGGCGCCCTTCTCTCCGGTGTATGGCAAAGGCATCGTCGGGCCCTGGGCCGCTTCCGTCGATGGCAACGACAATGTCTGGATATCCAACTTCGCCTCCGCGTCGGCGGGAATCGTAGAGTTGTGCGGCTTCCGCACCGAACACTGCCCGCCGGGCGTAAAGACGGGCGACGCCATCTCGCCTCCCGGCGGATACGTCGGCGGCGGATTGCAGTTGCAGGTCGACGTCGGCATCGGTCCCGCCGGAGATCTCTGGGTCACCAACAACTGGCAGGACTTCAAGGATGCCTTGGGAAAGGTCGATGAAGCAGTACAAACCCAGGGCGCCGGCCAGGGCGTGGTGGTCTTCTTTGGAATGGCCAAGCCGGTTAAGACTCCGCTAATCGGGCCGCCGCGTCAGCCTTAGTACCGCCAATCGATTTGAAGTGGAAGACTCAACCGGAAAGGAGAACTAAATGTTCGTTCATTCCAAGAGACTCAAAGGATTTTTTATGGTACTCGTCGCATTGACGATGACCTTCGGTATTTCCAACGTATGAAGGCGTACGACTGGAATTCCAAGCATCTACAGATTCGAGTCTGCTGACAATACTATCTGCGATGTGTACCATCGGTTCGGTAATCGAACTGTGGATAGCGGCGCGTGTGTGTCACGAGTGTGCGCTTCCTTCAGAAATCTGCGGCTTCGCCCTAGCAGAATTACCAGTTTACAGGTCCGGGTAACTGCGGTGAAACTAAGGTCGTGGCAGAGCGGTGAAGGCGCAAAACGAAACCAAGCCGGGCTTTCAAGGGGGACGTAATGAGTTTTCAAGCGAGTGGGAGAAAGCTGGCGATCGGCGCTATGGCTATCGCCAGTCTCTGCCTAACGTGTGGCGCCATCAAGGCCGTCGCTCAAACCGACAAGCCTAATGTCGTCATTCTCATGACCGACGACACAGGCTGGAATGATTTTGGGGCCTATGGTGGTGGTGCAAACCTCGGACATCCGACCCCCAAAATCGATCAAGTCGCCAAGGAAGGAGCCGTCTTCACCAGTTGGTACGGCCAGGCAAGCTGCACCGCGGGCCGCGCCTCCTTCATGACCGGACGCATCCCCATCCGCTCGGCCCTTTCGGTCGTAGTTGTGCCTGGCGACCCAAACGGCCTCACGAAGAGCACTCCGACAATCGCTGAGTTCTTCAAGAAGAACGGCTATTCAACTTATTTCTCAGGCAAGTGGCATCTGGGCGATCAACCCAAGTTCTACCCAATTGAGCATGGCTTCGACGAAATGAAGGAGTTCGCCGCTTACTATCCGGGCGTCTACACCTATGACGACACGGACAGCTTCGCGCATCCCTGGTTTCCGAAATATAACCCTGAGTACTGGGCGGAATATCAGAAGATCGTCAACCTCTACGAATGGGAAGGCATCGCTGGCAAACCCGCGACCAAGGTCGCGCGTATCGACTACGACTACCTGCATGAATTCGACGTCCGCCAGGCCGACTCAGCAGTCGAATACATCAAGGCGCACGCCAAAGACGGCAAACCGTTCTTCATGGACGTGAACTTCATGAAGATGCACAATCCGAACATTCCCGCCCAGGCGTTCATTGGCAAATCGCACCTCGGCAATTACTCAGACGCCATGATGGAACTCGACTCCAACATTGGCCGCATTGTGGATGCCATCCGTGCGGAGGCACCCAACACCATCGTCGTCATCACCGCCGACAACGGCGCATGGCAGGACGCGTGGCCCGACGGCGGCACAGTGCCGTTCCGTGGGGAGAAGGGCTCGCCGTTTGAAGGCGGTTTCCGCGTACCCGGCATCATGTGGTGGCCCAATCACATTCCGGCTGGCGCACGTTATGGCGAAATGATGTCACACATTGACTGCTGGTCAACGCTGGCATCGATGGCTGGCATCACTCCGCCGCCTCACGGTGCGTGGAAGGACAACGACGGCAAACCGATCTATTTCGACAGCATCGACAACAGCGCCTACATTCTCGGGAAGGAAAAGCACTCCGCTCGCAACGGATGGATCTATATCGACGGCGAGACCTACGCCGGTGCTCGTGCTGACATCGGCGGCGATCCCAACAACCCGGATATCAAAATCGCCTGGAAATATCTGTATACCTCCAAGGACACCTGGCTCGGTCCCCAACAGAACCTCGGTGCCATCGGCTCGGCCTACAACCTCACCATGGATCCGTTCGAGAAATACGACATGACCTTCAACGGCGCGGTGAGCACGCGCACTCCGACCACTTCGCCGGGCCGATATGCCGGCTACGACAATGGCTGGGTTCTTTCGTTGATTTCGGTACCGGTCCTGGAGTTTGACAAATCTATCGTCGATTTTCCGAACATCAAGCGCTTCCCCGGCGGAGCGTCGAACGATATGAATCCGGATCTGCAACACCCAGACAATCCGTTGCCTTTGATGGATATCCACAAAGTTGTGCAGGCCATAGGCGCAGCGGATTAAGTGTGCGTTGATCGCGAACACCCGGGCTATATCTTTTCGGCCCGGCAAACACCCACAGCCCACCCGCCCTGGAGAGGGCCTGCACTCTTTGTGCAGGCCTTCCATTCGGGGGCCGACCAAGTGATCGACGTTGCTATCACTTGGCTCACCGTCGCAGCCTCGACGTAACGCGGAATACCTTCATTAAAGGAGAAACAAAATGCTCTTTCATTCCAAACGGCTCACTGCACTCTTCGTGGCGCTCATCACGCTGACGATGGTCGTCGGCGTTTCGAACGGACGCGCACAGGATGACGTCTTCCACATTGTCAAAGGGGTGGTAAAGAGCGTCGATAAGGACACCAAGACGATGGTCGTCAAAAGTGCCGATGGCACCGAGCATACCATCAAGTACACCGACAGCACCGTAGTCAAAGGCTCGAAAGACGCAGCCAAGGGCACCGAGACGGCCGGTGTCGATACCTACCTGGCTGCGAAAACCGGAACCCAGGTCAGCGTGAAGTACACCGAAAAGGCCGGCGAGAAGACTGCAGTCGGTGTCAAAGACGCGAGCAAGGCCACTGCCAAAGCCGTGGCTCAGTGACGCTCCAATAGACATCGCCAGTAGCCCAGCCAACGACGAATGACCGGTGCAGCGCATCGTCGCTCCCGGTCGCGTCTGAAGACGAACTGGCTTTGCCGGCAAGGCTCACCTACCCTTCTTCGATGTTGACCGTAACTGGCTGGCGCTTCATGCTGAAAACGCTACTTGGCTTTCTGATCGGCTTCGAACTTATCTTCGGCTCTCTTGGAGCCAGGGGGCTCGCACAAGCTGATCCCAACAACGCTACCGCACTGGTCGACGCGCCCACCCAGCAACAGGGTGGCGGCGACAGTCGTCCCGCGCCTATGGCTCAGGCGCAGGCACTGCACACGCTAAAGCCCAAGAAGCACTTCCCGCCGCGCGGCGCGATTGTGGCCGCTCCGCTTCCAATTGTTAGTCCGGCGATCGGCAGCGGCGTTGTCCCGGTTCTTGGCTACATCTTCCCGTTCAGCAAGAACGACAAGATATCTCCCCCCTCAGTCATCGGAGCTGCCGGCCTTATTACTGACAACGGAAGCCGCGGCTTCGGTCTCTACGGAGATTTGTATCTCAAAGAAGACCGGTACGAGATCACCAGCCTCTATGGTCACGGGAATATCGACTACAACCTGTACGGGATTGGGACCGCCGCGGGCGATGCCGGACTCAAGCTACCGCTCGATCAAACCGGCCAGGTCTTTCGCGCCGAATTTCTGCGAGTCGTCAAATGGAAAATCTTCGTCGGCGGCCGCTTCTGGACGGGAGACTCGTTCGTAACCGTGAAGCCCCACGAGGGTGATACCCCTCCCATTCCGCCCGACGTTGGCCTCCACACCACGCTGCGCGCTCTGGGTCTGCGCGTCATCCGCGATACCCGGCCCAATCAGTTCTACCCCACGGCGGGAATGAAGGCCGAGTTCACCTCCGACTTTTTCGCCAAGGACCTGGGTAGCAAATACTCGTTTCAGTCTTACCGGGTAACCTTCAACAAGTACACAACCGTTGCCAAGAACCAGGTGCTCGCCTACAACTTCTTCGGCTGCTTTACCGGCGGCGACCCACCCTTCTACGGCAATTGCATTTACGGGGCAAACAACGAACTCCGCGGATATACCGCCGGCCAATACATCGACCGGCACATGTTCGCGACCCAATTTGAATATCGCGTCGCCTTGCCAAAGAAGTTTGGATTGGCTGGATTCACCGGCGTGGGCGAAGTCGTTCCGGGTGGGAAAGAGTTCTTCCGGGTCAATAACTTCTTGCCCGACATAGGTGGAGGCCCGAGGTACGAACTTAGCAGCAAGTACCACGTCAATCTGCGCGCCGACTTCGCCCGAGGCAAGAATAGTTGGACGTGGGGCGTGGGTGTCGGCGAGGCGTTTTGAACTGCTTCCCACCTTACTTCGCAGTCAGGGTGAATCGCTCTTTCACTTCGACACTCATTGCCTTCGCATTGGGATCGGCTAACCGGTACGTGGTCCCGTCGGCCTGCTTGCCATGCACCGCGAAAACGAGAACGTTGAAATTCGGATAGCCGGTCGCGTGATAGAGGTCTTCAGGGTTGCGAACATAGACCGGGTACGGTTTCGTGCCGCCGCCTCCGCTTACGATGTAACTGATTCCGCCATGCTTAAAGCGCTCGTAATTATGAACATGCCCCGAGACTACGATCAACTTGGCATGCAGCCGCGGGGCTTCACCTTCAAGATGTCGCCACAACTTGGCTTCTGCGGTTTCGGGCAGGTTCGCGATCACTTCGCTCTGAATGTCATTGATCAACCCACTGATTGGGCCACCGCGGCCGTTCTAGGGCAGTCGGCCAGTCCTCACGAATGTGATGAGGAAATGGGTTCTCAACTGGCGATATCAGGCCGAGGCACTAGTTGAGCTGTCAACTGGTAGCCTTGTCGCGTTCCAGATATACTTGCCCGCCGGTATCGAACTGAAAGAGAAGGCTCTCTCCAATACCGAGCCTTTCAAAGGGAACCTACGCCGCTATAGACCACCGGATCAACTGCTGGAGTTCTTGAACACCCTCTAATAATGCCGAGTCAAAGAAACACAAAAGGGGTGATTTCCACGCGAATTTGCAAGAATAACCCACAAATTCGGCATTAACCTGTGCTCGGGAAAATATTCATTATGCCGAGAACGGCATAATGAATACTTGTACGCCTTTCGTGGCGGAGCGCTTTTTCAACCCGTCTACAAAGGCCTTCGTCGGGACAAGCACTCTCCCGATGCCTACGCCTCGCTGAAGTTCAAACCGGAAGCCGCGGAAGTGGATTGATCGGCATACCACGATGCGACACGTCACTTCCAGCCGGTATCGGTAGTGACGCGTCGCAGCCTTCGGCGCTGCGTTCTGCGGGGCCTTTTCCCTCCCCTGCACCCCTCCCACCGAAAAATAAACATCTCATGAAAATCCCGATGAATCTCACCGAACTCTCAATTCGCAAAATGCTCGCGGCGATCGAATCGCCTCTTTATGATGTCGGCGTCTTAAGCGATCGCGGAATGCTTCCCGGCCTCGACGGAATCTCCGCCGAGGCCGTGCTCGCCAAGCTGTCCTTGGTCAAGTATCGCAATGCCCGTGGCTCGCATATTTACATCCGCCCATCGGGTGAGCACCGTTTCACCGTGCTCGACGATCTCAACGAGACTTCGGTCGCGAGACTCTCGACGGACGGTTTCGACCCCTGTGCCGTGGTCGAAACGAGCGTCGGCAATTTCCAAGCCTGGATCAAACATTTGACGGTACTACCGAAGTTGGTTGGAAGTCTCGCTGCGCAACACCTGGCGCGACGCTACGACGCCGATCTGAGCGCCGCCGGCTGGCGGCGATTCGGCCGGCTACCGGGTTTCACCAATTGCAAACCCAAGTACCGCAAACCGGACGGTCTCTTCCCTTTCGTTCGGCTCATCAGCCATACCGGGCTGCAGTACCGGATGGCTGGTGCTTTTCACGAAGAGATCACCAAGCTCCATGAAGCCGAGGAGCAAAAGCGAGACGTGCGCTGGCAGCAGGCTTCTCTTTCTCCCCAGAGGGGAGGGAGGTTCGTGTCTCTGGAGCGGTTCCGTACCTCAACCAAATACGCGGATCGACCCGCAGCGGCGGACATCGCCTTTTGTGTCGCAGCCTTCGCCAATGGCATGACCGACGACCGGATCGAGCGGGCCCTCGAAGACGAATATCTTTCACGCGATCCCAACCCTTCAACGCGAGCTGCTTACATCCGGAGAACCATGGCAAAGGCGAGAGATTGGGCCGTGCGGTAGAGCTTCAGTGCGGTCAATTCCCTTCTCGTTCTTCCCCTGGCTTCTGAGCACAACACCATTGTTCTTGATCGGTTTTCTGCAATCTCGTGCCATGAGAGATCCATTGAACAGGCATAGGCTCCCTTCCGGTTTGCCTATCTGTCTGGCGTTCAGCGTGCCGCGCCACGTGCAGCCCCGCCCTTCGGACGCACGCTCTCCTTCCCGGAATCCGCTCACGCGCCTCTTCGAGGTGTGGACTCCTCCCCCAAAGCAAGTTTGGGGCCCCTTCCACAGATTCCGTCCACTCGCCTCGGGAGGAGCTTGGCGACGGCACACCCTCCGGGCAAGCATGTACCGCAGACAGCGGACACAACCAAAAGAAACGGAGCCCAACACCATGTTCAACAAAATGATCCTCATCGGCCGACTCGGTCAGAATGCAGAAGCCAAAACCGCTCAGAACAACCGCGATTTCGTCGTCCTCAACATCGCAACCCAAGAGAGCTGGAAGAACGATAAGGGCGAGTACGAAACCCGTACCGAATGGCACCGCGTCTATGCCTGGAGGAATCTCTCGAAGTTCGCCAAAACCCTCCAGAAAGGGCAGCTCATTACCCTCGAAGGGACACTCAAATACCGCGACGTGGAAGACGACGTCGAGGGAACGCCCTTCAAGCACCGGATCGCTGAGATCCATGCCACCAGTCTCAAGCGGCTCTCCAAGATCGAGGCCGCTGATGACCCAACCGACGCAGCCGGTGACGAGTAATCGTCGCCGGTTCGAGTGGACGGGCCCGACTGGCTTCGTCCACTCTGACGGATTACCGCCGCGATGCTATTGGATGAGGAGCGCGTTTCCCAGTGGTAATCCTCATTGAGACAGATTAGCCTCCAATATGCGAGACCTTCTAGAAGGAGCGCGCCGCCCGCGCTCGGCTTCGAGATACTGAGTGTTAGGTGTTCATAACGGAAAGAATGTCTCGCATGTGCTGAGTAGGCAAGTTAAGGATGGGAGATGCTTCCCTCGTTCTATCGAGCAATCGACGAACTCGTCGGCGAAGATGAACCTAGCAACTCATCGCCATCCATCGACCACAACACGGATGAGCTGCCATTCTCCGCTTTAGGCGGCCGGCGCTTCGAGATTTTGGGCTACTTGCTCGAGATCGATGATGCAAATGAAGCTGACACGGTGACCCTCGTGCAGGCCTCTGCGGATAAAGGTCGCGACATCCTTGTCCACACAAATGAAACTTTGGTCCGCATCATCCAGTGCAAGAACCTCCTGAAAAAAGCGGGTAAATCTGACCTCCTCCAGGAGCTGGTGAAATTACTGCTTTTCGACGAGACCGAGTCCTTCCTGCCAGACACACCCGTCGAATACGAACTCTGGGCTCCCAGAGGATTTGCTGCGTCTACAGATACGCTGATCACCGAATGGTCGAGCACCCTCAACGATGCTGACGTGCTCAATGCATTTCAGAAAGTGACGTCGAACTACAAGACGTTAGAGCAGTTTCGCTGGGAGGCATCCCAACAGCCACATCAGTTCCACGTTGCGACCGCACTCGGCCTCCAGTCGCCGCGAGGAACGGATCGTGTGCTGATACCCGAACAGATACAGCTTCAACAGATCGCGAGGATCGTAGCCAGGCCGGCCCGTCTCCGCCGCCCTGCGCTCGAAGCCCAACGCGGACATCTTTAGACCGTCCGCAAACGCATCGATCACACGGCACACATGATCCGACGGGACTAGATCGTCCAACACCACAGGAAACAACGTCCCCCCGCTCACGACCTGCGCCCCGGATATAACCCATAAACAACAATGCCCCCGCTCCCGCAGAGGGCATCGTCTCAAATCAATCACTCCCGTTCAAGAGTTTAGTAACACCCTCCGTTAGTGGGGCCTTCGTTTTGTCGAACAATCGGACGGCTTACTGAGGGGTTGTGGCCGGTTTTGTCGGGGTACGAGCCGGGGCGGTCGAACGTGGAGCCGTCGACGGAGCAGCAGCGCCGCCGGTTGGCGCCGGGACACCCGACTTCTGGTTGTAGGCCTCAACCACTGCCTGGGAGATATCAGTTCCCTGGTTTGCCCAGAGTACCGGGCTTTGTTGCGCGGAGGCATCGAGCACCAGCGTGTAGCCGGCCTGGGTGGCGTAGGCCTGGACGACCTGGTAGACCTTCTCGGCGAGCTTCTGGTAGGTTTCGCCCATCTCGGTCTGGAAGTCGTTCTGGGCGTCCTCAGCGGAGCGCTGAAGCGACTTGGTCTTGTCGTCGATCTGTCGCGTCAGATCGGCGCGGGCGGACTCGCTCAGGGTCGCACTCTGGGTCTGGAGCTGCTTCTTCAGGCCGTCGATGGTGTCGCTCTGGGTCTTGAGCTCGTTCTGCTTTGGCTCGAACTTCTTGCGAAGCTCCGCGAAGTCGCGCTGACCTTCGTTGGTTGCTCCAACCGCCTGCTGGAACTGGATGATGGCAATTTTCGCGGCAACAGGCGCGGTCGTGGGGGCGGAGGCGGAAGCGGGTACGGGCGCGCTGGGCATGGCGGCGCTGCTCGCCTGGGCGAGGGCGGTCGCGCCGAAACCGGACGCCAGGATGCAAACGAATGTCAACGAACGCTTCATGAGATCTACAACTCCTTCATTACTTTTGATTGAATCGCCCGCGTTGTAGCGGAAGCGAACTTCGCTCCCTGGTCAATCTCCTGCGCGCTTCTTGAAAATGTTTTTCAGCCGAAGGCCGAAAACGCGGAGAAGAGACACGGACAGAGGACATTCTCAGGAACACCCAAATTATAGGTTGACGGCTGGCGAAGGTCAACGCGATCGGCTTCAATGGCGCACTTTTGAAGCCAATCGCGCGAGTTAGAACGTCGTACTGACAGTCAACCGGAAGGTTTTGCTCGGCTCACGCAACTGGTAGAGCGAACCATAGAGCTGTTGCGCTTCGGCGTAACTGTAGTCGCCAGCCCCGCCGGCCGGGAACATGCTGCGGGTGATCAGGTTCTCACCCTGGAACTGGGTATAGAGCCGTAGTGGGTTATACGCGTAGTAGATGCGGAACGGCGCGTTGACCACCGGCAAAATTACCTGCAATTCTCCACCAAGCGACATACGGGGCACGAAGTTAGTGTGGTATATCGGTCGGATATACGTATCGAATTGGATCTGCTGGCCGCCCTGGCACGAGCCGTTGTAATAGTTCGGGCAGCCGTAGAGCGGCGAGTTCAGCTGTGCAATGCCCTCGGGACTCTGCTTCAACTGGTTCTTGTCCAGAACGACGTCGATGCCGAAGTCATCGAAGAAGGCGAAGGTCACCGGTCCGGCAATCGGGATGCGGTACTCCATGTTGCTGGTGAACTGAGTGTCTCCGCCGACGGAGGCAATTCCGTAGACCGGGATCGGAACCTGGATGTTGCCGTTGCTCGGGTTGGTCGGATCGCGCGGAACCGGCGTGCCGTCCGGATTAGTCAGAGTGAAAAGCACCCTTGTCGGAACAAATCCGTATGGCGTGATCGAACGGACGTCGAAGCCGCGAAGGTCCTGCTCGCCGCCGGCATAGAAGCGATTGAAGGGCGGCGCAACGTCGCCGCTGATACCCCGGATGTACTCCGCCTGCAGCTTGTAGCCGAAGACGTTCCGGCCCTGGGGATCGAAGCGAAGGCCTTTCACGGAGTGGAACTGTTTGAACTCCACGACTGGGCTTATGTAACGAACGTTGCCCCAGATGCCCGCGATCTGAAGCGCCGCAGACAGCTCCCTGCCGTTGCGTGGCTTATACGGGTTGTCGATGCGGTTCTCAGAGTAGCTGAACGACGCCATGCTGTTGATGATGCCGTCGAGCGCGTTCTGCCCTTGGATGCCGCTGCGGAAGGCCAGGGTTTGGAAGAGATTGTTCGATGCCGCACTGAACGTGGTGACGTTGGAGCGGTTCAGCGTGTAGGTAAAGCCGACCCGCTTGAAGGAGTGGCGGATGGGATAGCTGGCCGAGAAGCTCAGGCCGGTCGTTGCCTGGTTGTAGTTCTGGAGCAGTGAAGATGTTGCCGCCGACGCATTGAGCGACGAACCTGTGGTCAGCTTGTAATTCTTCGATGCGTTGTAGTCGGTCTTGTTGCTGTAAACCTGGAATCCGATGCTCAGCGGCCGATTGCGGAGGTAAGGCTCGGTGAAGCCGAAGAGCAGGTTGCGGGAGATGCTGCCGATGCTGGCCTGCACGCTCAGCGTTTCGCCCAAACCGAGGAAGTTGTTGGTCTGGTAATTGAGACCCAGGAAGGCGCCGGAGAGGCCGCTGACGCCGCCGTTCAGGCCGATGCTGTTTTTGCCCTTCTCCTTGACCTTCAAGAGCAGCTGCACCGTCGCGTTCTCGTCATCGCGGATCGGAGTCGAGTCTTCCTCGACCTTGAGCGGCTCGAAGTACTGAAGCTGGTTGAGGCGTTGAAGGCTGAGCTCCCAGAGATGGCTGTTGTACGCCTGACCCTCCTCCAGGAGCAATTCACGGCGGATGACCGCGTCACGGGTGAGAGTATTACCGGTGAACTCGATCCGTGAGACGTAATACTGCTTGCCTTCATCGATGTCGATATTCAGGCTAACGATCTTTTTGGCCTCATCCACCGTTGGCGTGGGAATACCGACAAAGTTGATGTATCCCAACTGGCCATAGGCCTTATGCAGGTTTTCCAGGCCCTTGCCGATCCCCGTGGCGTTGAACCAGTCTCCGTCCTTCACCGGGAATTGTGCCCGCAGCGCTTTGGTATTGCTCACCGCTTTGTTGCCGGTGAATGTGATGGCGCCGAGCCGGTACCGATCGCCTTGTTCGATAGGCAGAGTAATGTCGATGCGCTTACCCTTCTTTGGCCTGAAGGTGATCAGCGAGAGACCGGACTCGTCGCGCAGATGGGTATCCGGAGTACCAACGTTCGCGGCATAGTAGCCCTTGTCATGGTAAGCCTGGCGAACCCGCTCAGCGTCCTCTTCCAGCTTGCTGGCGTCGTAGGTTTTCGCAAAGAGGTTTTCGAAAAAGATCGAATGCGGAATCCCGATCGGCTTCAGGTTCTTCATCGAGCGGCGAAGGTCGCGCGAGGGATAGTTTTCGTTGCCGGTGAACTCGATCTTGCCCACCTTGACCGTCGGTCCCTCTTTGATATTCAGGTTGATCGAGACGGAGGCCGGCGGGATGGTCTTGACGTCCACTTTGACTACAGCGAACTGGTGACCGTGCTCGGCGAGCAACTCGCGCAGCACCACGACCGCGCGCTCGACCTTGGTCGGATCATATTGGCTCTCAACCGTCAGCCCGACCTTTTCCTTCTTGAAGCGGTCCAGCACGTCAGACCATGAAACGGAATTCAAACCTTTGGGGTTGATCTCGCGAATCGTCGGTTTTTCTGTGACGTAGATGTTCAGGATGACGCCTTTGGGGGTGTCTTCACGCTCAATGCGGACATTGGCAAAGTAGCCGGTGTTCCATAGCGAGTTGAAGTCGCGCTCAACGGTGATCGGATCGTAGGTGTCGCCGCGGTGCGAATACAGCCGGGCCAGGACGGTCTCTTTAGGAATGCGGCGATTTCCGATGACGCGAATGTCGTCGATAACTTCGGAAGGTGCTGCCGGCGCGGCTTGCGCGTTTGGCTCCTGCTGGGCGTGGGCACGAGGCGTCGTCGCCGGGCTGAATACCAGGCAAAGGAGCGACAGCGCTAAGGTATGGGTGAAGGTCCGGTACGTCGAGCCAAAAATACGGCGCGGAAGCTGCTGCTTTTGAATCTGGGAATTGCTGCTCCCTAAGCTAACGGGCAAAATGGGCACACCCCTACTGCACAAAATCTTATCCACGCTGCGGAAAGGTCGATTATATGTGACGGAGGGGCCACTTCCCAACTTTCGCCCCTCGCGCCGGCCGGCGCTGCCTGTACTGAAGATCATCCCGTGATACCCGCGTATGGATGCGCGGGGCGTTCCGCGTCAGCTTTCCAGTTCGGCGAGGACGATATATTCCTTGGCCGAACGGTTCCATTCGACTGCGAGCACATTCGGCTTGCAGCAGACCTGACAATCCTCGACGTAGGCCTGACGACTGCCCGCGGATTCATCCACGACGGTTTCATTCCACTCTCCACAGCCAGCGCATCTGAAGCCGGTCGCAAGCGACATCGTTACCTCTCCGCATGGGCAAAGCTGCCTTTAGTCTATCGGACGAGGCGAGGTTTCGCGGACGACGGAAGTTTCCGGACCTGCTGCCTGCTATGCTTTTGGCCTAGCTGGACATTTAGACGGCGAGAACCCGACGAGGATAGGGGCGACGATGAAGGCTTTGAAAATACTGGGACTGATTGTGGCGCTGGCAGCGTCATTCGCGCATACCGCGACTTGCTCCGCCGAAGCCGCGCCGGCAGTTGCCATCCAGCATGTGCTCGAGGATCAGGAGGCGGCGTGGAACGCGGGGGACATTGTGACTTTCATGCGCGCCTACAAGGATTCACCGGATACAACCTTTATCGGCAAAAGCGTTGCGTACGGATATGCGCCCATCCTGGAACGCTACAAGAAGGCTTATGCCACCAAGGATGCGATGGGGAAGCTCGACTTTTCCGAGATCACGGTGCGGGAGTTAGACGCGAACTACGCCGTCGTGACCGGAAAGTTCCATCTGGCGCGCAACGCCGCGGGTGGCGGCGACGTCGGCGGCATCTTCTCGCTGGTCTGGGAGAAGACCCCGGAGGGATGGAAGATCATTCTGGATCACTCCAGCGTCACGACCCCATAAGAAGCGCTTAGATGTGCATGATCTCTTTTTCCTTGGCCTTGGACATCTCGTCCATGCGCTTGATCTCGTCGTCGGTCAGCTTCTGGATCTCTTCGAGCGCGCGCTTTTCTTCGTCGGCGGATATGACTTTGTCCTTGGCCGCTTTCTTGATCGCCTCATTGCCGTCGCGACGAATGTTGCGAATGACGGTCTTGCGCTCTTCGAGTTCTTTATTGAGGTGCTTGACGACGTCTTTGCGGCGCTCTTCGGTCATGGGTGGGATGGGCACGCGAATGATCTTGCCGTCGTTCTGGGGATTGAAGCCCAGATCGGAGGCGCGTAACGCCTTTTCGATCTCGGCCAGAACGCTCGGGTCCCAGGGTTGGACGACGATCAGGTTGGCGTCGGGCGCGGTGACCTGCGCGACCTGGTTGAGCGGCGTCTCGGCGCCATAGGCCAGCACGCGAACGCCATCGAGCATATGCACCGAGGCGCGTCCGGTGCGCGTCGAGGCCAGCTCCGCCTGGAAGGCCTGGACGCCTTTGTCCATTCGCGCCTTGAGTTGGGCGTAAGTCTCTTTGAGTACGGGGATTGTTGCCATTACTGAAACAGCCATGGGGTGGTCTTCCTTCGGTTACGTCTTCAGCGGATATTGTACAAACTTCGGCGCAGCTCCGACCTTCTCAAGGGTGACTTTCCTCGAAGTGAATGGTCAGAGCATTGCCCCTTCAAATCTTGATGAAGATCCGCTTCCTGTAGAGCACATACATCGGTATCCAGCAGACTCCGGCGTATGCGAACGAGTAAAGCAGTGAGGCAGAGGCCGGATCAGGGACCACCCTGAGGATCGCCAAATAGCACCAGTGTAGGACGCTGACTCCCGGGCTCACATGGATGTGCTCGAAGATTCCCGGCAACAACTCGGAAAGGACATAGGCGGCGATTGCGTTGACGCCGAAGACCAGCAGTGGCATGAATTGTCGATAGCGCCGGGACGGATCGGCATTCGGCTCGCCCTTGCTGCGAATATCGACGATCCAGATCGACAGGGCTAGCAGCAAGAGGCTGAGGCCGGCGGCGAATAGAACATACGAGCTGGTCCACAGCTTCTTATTGATCGGGAACCAGATGTTCCAGATTCCGCCCAGTATCACGCCGCTGATACCGGCAATCGCGATGCCACGCGCTTTCTGGGCGAGCGTGTTGGATGTCCGCACCCAGATACCTGTCACCAGGCCGATCAACGCGGTTCCGAGTGCCGGTATGGTACTGAGGAGGCCTTCCGGATCGCGCGTGCCTTCATATAAATGCGAGGCAGAAAAGATCTGGCGGTCGAGCCAGGCGACCAGGTTGCCGTCGCGATCGAGCAAGGGAACGTCACGCCCCGGTAATCCATAGCCGGGAACGGGGACAAATCGCATCAGCAGCCAATACCCAATCAAGGCCGCGATGATCAGCGCCAGTTTGTCTTTCCAACCTGGACTTATTAAATGGAGCGTCGCAACGACCAAGTAACAGATTGCGATTCTCGGCAGTACTCCGTAAAAACGCATGGTGTGCAGGTTAAAGAACGGGAAACTGTTCACTACCAGCCCAAGCAGATACAGGATGACAGTTCGTCGAACTGTGTGGAGAAAGACCGATTGTTTGGTGGCGCCTTGCGCCAGGCGCGCCTGGGTGGAGAAGACGGTCGAAACTCCGACCAGAAACAGGAAGGTAGGGAAGACCAGGTCGGTCGGTGTGAAACCGTTCCATGCGGCGTGCTTCATCGCCCAGTAGGCCCGGTTGCCGTCGCCGTTGTTGTTAACCATGATCATGAAGCCGATGGTGAGCCCGCGCAGCACATCGAGCGAAACCATTCGCGCGGGTTTGACTAAGACGGGTTGAGAGGTTGTTACGGTTGCGGCGGTCATGGTCTCGACTCCAGCGGCGCTTTGCTTCCGCTCCAGGGTTGTTCGGGTTTTGCCCAGTATAGCGGCGCGCTCGATGAACGTCTCTCGATAGAACGGTCCAAGAGGGTCTGTAACAACAATTCGTAAGGATACTTGATATTGAATCGTTACAATAGTGAGAGCAATTACACTCGAACCGGGGCACCTTGGGCTGGATTCAGGCCAACGCTCCATCGGAAACGAAATTTGGAGAATGTCATGATCGAGGCTGCTTTAGAGACCCGCGTCTTCCCGCACGCGATGTTGCGCGAGATTTATGAACAGCCGGAGGCGATTGAGGCTACGCTGCGTAATTATTTAATTGACGGCAGCCTCAATCCCGAGGCCTTCAAAGGTTTAGCGGAGGCGTTGCGCGGGCACGAACGGATCGTGATCGCGGCCAGCGGATCGAGCCGGCATGCTGGGTTGGCAGCTGAAATCATGCTCGAAGACTTGGCCGGTCTCACAGTGGACGTGGAATACGCCAGTGAATATTGCTACCGCTCCACTTATACCTTGCAGAATCCTGGTGTGATCGTCGTCTCCCAATCGGGTGAAACGGCGGATACGCTAGCGGCTCTGCGCGAGGCAAAAGCGCGCGGTCTCGCCACCGTCGCGATTACAAATCATGCGGGTTCCTCGATGGCCAGGGAGGCAGACGCCTCGCTGCCTACATACGCGGGTAAGGAAAAGGCGATACCGGCGACCAAGAGCTTCACTACCCAGCTGGTCGTGCTCTACCTGACGACACTCTACCTGGCGCGCCTGCGGGGCAGGATGACGAGTCATACAGTCGCCGGATTTTGTGACCAAATACATGACCTTGTCGCCGATATTCGGGCCGCGCTTCCGGGTTGGGAAGAGAGTGCGGGGGAGTTTGCCGAGGCGATGAAGGGCGCCAGCGCAGTGCTGTATCTAGGCCGGGCGATCCATTACGCGATTGCTCGCGAAGGCGCGCTAAAACTGAAGGAATCCGCATACGTTCACGCGGAGGGCTACCCAGCTGGCGAGCTCAAACACGGGCCCAATGCGCTGGTCAGCAAAAACGCGCCACTGGTCGTGATTGCCACTCGTGACGCGAACGATCCCGACTCGTTGCTGCGTTATGAAAAGACCCTGCAACTCGTACGCGACATGCATGCCCAGGGTGCGGAGATCTACGCGCTGATCTCGGTCGATGACGCCGAGATTCCCCAGCTGACGCCGCATGTGATTCGCATTCCGGCGGCGAGTGAATATTTATTGCCCATTCTGGATGTCATTCCCTTGCAGCTCATCGCGTACTTCAGTGCGATTCTGCGAGGCATTGATGTAGACAATCCCCGCAATCTGGTCAAAGCGGTGGTCCAGGAATAGGCTCAGTCCTTCGGGCGTCGCCTGCTTCGGCGCACGGCTGGAGCCGACCCGATTTTGTGGCACGTTTTGCCGCGAATGTGGCTATTCTCATTGCATGGCATTTCTGCATTTCGCCCGGAATCTGCTGCGTCACCGTCGGCTCGTGGGCGGAATGCATTTCGGGCACCAGGATGAGCTTCGCCAGCTCACGGTCGAGTTCTGCGATGCCGGGGCGATGGCGGCAAGGCTTCGCCGCGCCGGCCACTTATTTGCCTTTATATGGTCAGAAGGGGGAGACCGAACTTCCGATGTGCGGCTGATGAGCTGGCTGAGCATGATGGAGGAGGATGAAGTTCTCCGCGAGCGCTTCCGCAAATCCTGGGTCTTGCTGCTCGGCGAGCTGAATGCCGTCCCTCTCTTTGCCGACGCGGGCTTGCCGGCCCATCCCGGACTGGCTCCTGAGATTGTTCGCCGCCTTTCGTCGCGGGTGCTGCCTACGGCCCGGGAAGCCTCCGACGCTGGACTGCTCTTTACGAGCATCTTTTCGTCCCCGCAGGCCGTTGCCCGCTTCAGCTCCATGCCCGAGGAGGCATTTCAGCGGCTGGCGAGACTACTCTGGCCACCCGAGGGATTTCAGTCCGCTTTGCGGCTCCAGCACGACCTGCGCCAGGCGCTGCGCCTGCTGGCGACACGGGTCGCAGGACGCGGGGTTACGGCGGCGATCCGGGAACGCGGGACTACCCGAGATGTTCACGACTCGCCCTTCTATCGACTCATCTTTGCCACCGAGATGTTTGTCGTGAAGCAGAAGTCGGACCATGCCCGCGACAAAGCCCGAACCTCGGGGCCAGACGCCCTCCTGACCGAAGCGATGCTGTGGCAGGAGTCCGTGCGTCGCTGCCGGAATGAATTGGACTACGTACATCAGCAAATGGAGGACGCAGGCGTCAGTTCCGCGCTGGTCTACGATCTACGGAGCATCGAGGCCGCCCTCGAACGGATGGAACTGCTCGCGACCGTTTTTGCCGCGGATGATCACGCCTTTCGAACGTCGACAGCCCCCGCTGCCGCGCGTGAATTGGTCAACACACTCGTTCGCGGTCGCATGGACGATACTCGTCTGTCGATCCTCTTCCGGCAGAACCTTACCCTCCTGGCCCGCAAGACAGTCGAGCGAACCGGCCACAGCGGCGAACACTATGTGGCCCGCAACGAGGGCGAGTATTGGCAGATGTGGCGCGCCGCCGCCGGTGGCGGACTTCTCACCGTCCTCACTGCCGCGATCAAGTTGCAGATCGTGGGCGCTCACTTCCCGTTGTTTGTGGAAGGCTTTTTGGTCGGGACCGATTATGCCATCACCTTTGTGACCATGCAGATATTCCATCTGGCGCTGGCCACCAAGCAACCCTCGATGACGGCGGCCGCCCTGGCGGGTATCGTGCGCGAGAATCGCGGCGTTTCGCGATGGAGCAAGATCTCGGCTTATGCAGCGCAAATCTGTCGCACTCAACTGGCCGCTGCCTTTGGGAATGTCCTCGCGGTTTGCCTGGGTGGAATCGTCTTTGAACAGCTATGGCTTCGGGTTTTTGGACACTACTTTCTTTCTACCGATAATGCGGTACACGCTTACCACGGCATGAATCCGCTGGAATCCGGTACCGCGATCTTCGCCGCCTTTACTGGCGTCATCTTGTGGATCGGGGGCCTCGTCGGCGGATGGGCCGAGAATTTCGTGGTCTTTAACCGCATTCCCGAAGCAATTGTTCAGCACCCTCTCGGCTTCAAAGTTGGCATTCGCAACATGCATCGCCTGGCCGCGTGGCTCGAGCGCAATGTTGCCGCCTGGAGCAACAGCATCGTCCTGGGTTACCTGCTCGGTCTTTCCCCGGTCATTGCAAGGTTCTTCGGTATTCCTCTCGACGTGCGCCACGTCACCCTGAATACAGGCATGGTAGCGCTTGCGGCGGCCCAGTTTGGGCTCGATGCCTTCCGTCAGAGCTGGCTCTACTTTGCGGCGGCCGGAGTGGCGGTCACCTTTGTGCTCAACCTTGGAGTCAGCTTCTCGATTGCCTCTATCGTGGCGCTGCGCGCCTATAGCGTGCCCCGCGCGGAGCAGGTTCAGATATTCACCTTCATCTTCAAGGAATTCGTCCGGTCGCCGAGGGACTTCATCTTTCCGCGACGCTCCGATTCGCTGGAGCCGATCATTGGGGCTACTGGGAAGACACTTGAGCCGTCAGCTGAGCCCGTTCCTGTTGCAGCGGAGATGGCTACAATTCCCGCAGAGGGTAAAGAAGGGACCTAGGCTAGTATCGACAGCCCGCGCCGGGCGACGCTTAGGGCTTGCTTCGCTATCCCATACTCGGCCTCAACGTCGCTCAGGTCCCGGCTTACGGCACTCGGGGTAAAGCCTTCACGAGCAAGATCCGCTTGGGCTTCCAATTCATCGAGTTGCCCGGAATCGGTAGTAAAAGGAGCCAGGGCGGCGATGGACTGGAGGATACGAATGGTTGCCGCCGTTGAGTCTCGGGAAACCTGGCGCATCGGGTTGAAGCCGCCAGCAGCCAGCCGCTCGAAAGTCAAAGGCTTCTCGCGGACCCGCACGATTCCCTGTTCATCGACATGAACGGAACGATGCTCCGGGGAAACGAGGAAGACTCGCAGACAAACGGAGAGAGCATCGACGCAGCTCAGCATGGTGAACGGATCGTTCACCGCCGGAGACATGGCGCGAAGCCCGACTTCTACGATCTGCGCAACCGCGAATTCCGGGTCTTGCCGCATCGTCCGGCGTTTTCCGAGGCGGACGTGTGTGTTGAATGCCTCTACGAGCGCGGGCGGCGGGGCTGATTTCGTCGTACCCGTGTCGAAGATCCCAGACGCAAGAGGAGACCCCTTCAGCACAAAACGGCTGGCGTGGTGCAGGAAAGTCAGAGCACAGCCCGCCTGTACTGCCGGCGCAACCAGCGCCTCATAATCGACCCACTGAATGTAGCCACTTTCGGGGGCGAGCAGATGAAAATCGGGTTTGGCGGAGGGCGCTGATGCGGCCGAGGCTGCCACGCCGCCACGCGCGGCCTGTTCGCGAACGGTCCTTGCGAAGTCTTCACATACCTCAACGAGGACTGTATTGACCTGAATGAGCACTGCAACGTGATTGACGAAGTAAATCAACGCCACCACGCAGCTCAGCGCGAGTGTCAGGCTCGTCCAAGCTGACACCCAGGGCACGAACTCGCGCTCATTGGGACGCGCCGTCACGGAAAGCAGGGTAAGCAGGCTGAAGACGAAGGTGGCCGAAAAGATTCCGATGCAAATCTGCGTCCCGTGGTCGCGCATGTAGCGGCGCAAGAGCCGCTGGCCAAACTGCGAAGCGGCAATCGAAAAGATCAGGACGGTGATCGACAGCACCAGGCCCAGGGTAGTGATGATGGCGCCGGCGGTCGCCGAGACTAGATCCCGGCAATCGCTGGCACCGCCCTGATTGATCCAGCGCGGCAGGTGGATGATGCCGTCGAACTCGGCATGGTCGATGGCTTGCGTCAACAAGAAGAGAAGAAGGCAAGCGACCACGAACAGGCCGGGAATCAGCCATAGGTTAGTTCGCCATCCAATGCGACATTTCATCAAGAAACCTGACGACCGACTGTCTCGAGCCACAGGCTTAAGCGCCCGCTGATCTCCTCGCAGAATCTACGAGGCACAATCCTATCTAGCGCACGGTTCCCGCATCAACAGCGTTCTCGGAGGAGAAGGTCGAGGCGGGTAAACCGGCGCTGTTGTAGAGGTTGGCGGTCGAAAAATTCGCCCAGGCGTATCGGACATAGCTGGGTGACTTGATCTCGGGAGCCGTCACTACGACCTCGCCACCGTCGATCTTCGCGTTCGCAGGAACGAATTTGTGGTCGTTTCCGGCAACTTCAAAGCCGATCAGTCCTCCGCCTTTCGTAGTCAGCCCGTCGCTGTGATTGAACCATACACGCATGCTCGCGCCCTCGGTGACTGCCTGGCGAAAGAGCGGACCCGAGTTTTCGATATGTTCGCCATAGGCGATGTCGCGTGCGGCGAGGGCGAGGCGGTGTCCGACCGTTTGCTTATCTGGAGGATGCACATTGTCTGCCTGGCCGACATCGAGGGTCACGGCCATGCCGGTGTTGGCGACGCCGAGGGTGCGACGCTGCGCATCGCGGACGATGCCCCACTTCTCAAATTCGGTCGAAGTGAAGCTAGAGATTTGTGCAAAGAAGAACGGGAAATCGCCCTCGCCCCATTTGCCGCGCCAGTCGGCAATCATGGTCGAAAAAGTCCCGAGATACATCGGCGCTCTGGATAGAGCACTATCGGTTTCTCCCTGGTACCAGATTGCTCCCTTGATGGGGAACTGGGTCAGGGGAGCGATCATTCCGTTGTAGAGATAAGCGGGCGCGTAAGAGGATGGGTTGGGATGCCACGAGTGTTTTGGCGGTGGCGAACCGGCCTGTTTCGCGGCCTCGTCCTCGCGCTTCTCTCGGGCAAGCATCGCCGGTATGTCGGCGGTGGTATCGGCCATCTCGCTCCAGTCCTGGAAGACTGGCATGAGGGACGAATCCGCGCTGAGGCTATCGAGGCTGACCCACGCTCGCACTGGTGTGCCGCCCCAGGTATCGTCGATCAGGCCGACGGGGACCTTTTCCTGCTGCTGAATCTCGCGTCCGAAGAAATAGGCGACGGCAGAAAAGTTCGCGGCGGTGTCGGGGATACAAAGCGTCCAAATCTCATCGGTGTCCTGGAGATCGAGCAGCGGGTGATCTGATGCCCGGGTATGAACGCGGAGCAGACGAATCTGCGGCTGGGTAGAATTGGCGATCTCTTCGGCGCCGTTCTTCAAGACCGCCGAGTTGGGAAAGCCTTTCAGCGGCATCTCCATATTCGACTGACCGGAGGTAAGCCACACGTCGCCGATCAGCACATCGGAGACGATAATAGTGTTGGTGCCTGCAATGGTCAGGCTATAAGGGCCTCCGGCGGGTTGCGGAGCCAGGTAGACGCTCCACTTTCCAAGGTCGTCGCCCTTGGCGGTCTGTTTCTGGGAAAGCAATGAAACCGTGATTTGCTCGCCGGGATCGGCCCAGCCCCAGATGTGAATTGGCGCGTCTCTTTGAAGAACGACGTGATCGCTGAGGACTCTGGGGAGCCTGACTTCTGCGAATCCTGTTGCGGCGACCAGAATTAGCGGCAGACCCGCAATTAGCTTAAAGGAACGTCTCATTCTGGTCTTCTCCGTGTGGAGTAGATTTCAATTTCCGGTTATGCTGCTGAACGAATCGAACGAAGCGCCGGGTAGATGGCGCGAAAGCGCTGGTAGGCTTCGCCGTAGATTTTTCCCGCCTCGGGATCGGGATGGAACCTCTCCGCGACTTCGAGGGACTGTTCGCAAGCTGTATCCATGTCTGGCCATGCCCCAACACCAACCCCAGCGAGCAGAGCCGCTCCGTATGCTCCGCCTTCTTCGGCGGTGAGAACCTCGGTCGGATGCCCATAGATATCGGTCTGTATCCGTCTCCAGAGCGGCCCGCGCGCGCCGCCTCCGCCGAGGCGGACTCCGCTGACCGGGATTCCGAGTTCGGCAAAGAGAGTAAACGTATCGCGCAGGGAGAAGGCGACTCCCTCAAGTACGGCGCGGGTGAAATGCGCCGCGGTGTGGCTGGCGGTGATGCCGACGAAGGCTGCGGTCGCGTGCGAGTCGAGGTGTGGGGTGCGCTCGCCGAGGAGATAAGGCGCGTAGAGGAGTCCGTCGCTGCCGGCGGGAATGTTGGCCGCGGCGCTGCTTAGCGCGTCGTAACTCTCTCCCGAAGCAAATGTGTCGCGGAACCAGCGCAGCGAGAGCCCTGCCGACTGGGTCACTCCCATGACATGCCAGCGGCCGGGCACTGCGTGGCAAAAGGTGTGCAGGCGTCCGCCGGGATCTTTGGTCGGCTTATCGGTTGCGGCGAAGACCACCCCCGAGGTGCCGATGGTCGCGCTGACTGCGCCGGGTTTCAAGATACCCATGCCGACCGCGCCCGCTCCCTGGTCGCCGGCTCCGGCAACTACCGGTGTGCCTTTGGTCAGGCCGGTGTCTGCTGCGGCAGTCGCGGAGATATGGGCGCAGACCTCTTGCGATTCGAAGAGTGGAGGCAGCCATGCTTCATTGATTCCGGCGACGCGTGCCACTTCGGCTGACCATTTGCGATTGGCTACATCAAGGAGCAGAGTGCCTGAGGCTTCATGAACGTCGATGGCGAAGCTTCCGGTCAGCCGATAGCGCACATAATCCTTGGGGCACATTATGTGAGCGATGCGGGCGAATGTCTCCGGTTCGTGCTCTTTCACCCATAGCAGCTTCGACAGGGTGAAGTTGGGCAATGCGGGATTGCAGGTCAGCTCAATCAGCCGTTCGCGGCCAATCTGCTCGTGCAGCCAGTCACATTGCGGCCCGGTGCGCTGGTCGCACCAGATCAGCGACGGACGCAGTACCTCACCGGCTGCGTCGAGCATAACGGCGCCGTGCATCTGCCCAGTGAGTCCGACGGCCTCGATCTTCGCGGCGTCTTCGCCAACGGCGTGGACCGCAGCGGAGATCGCGCCGTTGATCGCTTCCTGGGCGGCGCGCCACCAGTCTTCGGGGTCTTGCTCGGCCCAGCCGGGGTGAGGCGCGCGGAAGGGCTGATGTTCACTCGACGCCGAGGCAATTACCTTGCCTTTTTTGTCAACGACCACGGCGCGCGTGCCGCCGGTTCCAACATCGATTCCGAGGAATGGCATTTCAGGACTCTCTTGTTCAAGTAAATGGATTTTCCAGCGCGACGCTAGATTAGCATTCCGGGCGAAGATGCTGCACCCGGGCGTGCGTTCGACCAGCTATGGAAGTCCAAAAACAACCTCGCGCGACGACCTGACCACTTTGGCGTGAAAGCGCCTAACAACTTGCCTCAGTTCGCTCCGGTGCGGTTACATCTGGGTAAATGTTGCCTACTTCTTCGAGCTCAAGGGTGACCAGAATGATTCCAGCAAATCTTTACCCCAAAATGAAATCGATATTAAGCGTAATGACCCTGGCCCTGATCGTGCCAGTGTGTGCTTGGGGCCAAGCGAGCCAGCGTAGCGACATGACCGGCATGTCTGGAATGAGCGCCAACACGACGGGCCGAGCCTGCGATGACACGAGCCACATGGGCGCGATGACTGTTGTCATGGGCGAAAGCATGGCCGCCATGGCGAATCACCTGTGCATGACCCCACTGCGGCCGATGCAACCCGGCGATGAAGAAAGGGCAAAGGCTTTGGTGACCCAGGTGAAGGCCGTTCTAGAGAAATACAAAGACTACAAAAAGGCTCTGGCCGACGGCTACACAATCGCGAATCCAAATGTAGAGATGCCCCAGTATCACTTCATGAACGCTGCCAACGCTAAACTGGCCGACACCCAGTTCGATCCGACTCGGCCCACTGCGCTGCTCTACTACCACACCGGAAACCAACGCTATCGGTTAGAGGGCGTCATGTACACGGACGACGTTGACGCGACCGAAGATCAGTTGAACCAGCGCATTCCGCTCAGCATTGCCCGCTGGCATCAGCACATCAACTTCTGCGCGGCGCCGGCGAACAAGATCAGCGAGTACCATGGCCCCACCCCGAAGTTCGGCATGTTTGGCTCGATCCACACTGCGGAGGCCTGCAAGGCCGAGGGCGGCACATTCTTCCCGATCATATTTAACTGGATGGTTCACGTCTTTCCCTACGAGAGCGACTTTAAGGATGTCTTCTCGATGAATGACGACGAGGCGCACGTGCGTTGAGCGCAAGGACCAATTCACGTTCACCGGCGAGGAACGGCAGCGGCCAATGCTGTATTCTTAACCCCGCGTCTCCGTTCCGGACCGGTTTGAGCAATGGGCGACTTGCATCCCGATCCTCCCAAGCGCGCCGCGTGGCGCGACACCTGGAGCGAGATCATCTTCGGGCACGAGACTTTTGCGGGCCGGCTGTTTGACATTATTTTGCTGACCTCTATCTTGCTCAGCATTCTCGCGGTTCTGCTGGAAAGCGTGCGGTCGATCCGGGAGAGCTACGGAGTCTATCTTCAAATTGCGGAGTGGGGCTTCACCACTCTCTTTACGGTCGAATACATTGCCCGGCTGATCACGGCAAAGAGCGCCAAACGCTATGCGCGAAGCTTCTTCGGCATCGTCGATCTGCTTGCCGTTGCGCCCGTATATCTGAGCCTGCTCTTCGGGACGGCACACGCCTTCAGCGTGGTCCGGTCGCTTCGCCTGTTGAGGACTTTCCGGATCCTGAAGCTCAGCGAATACATGGGCGAAGCAGTCACGATGCGCATCGCGCTGGCAGAGAGCTTTCGCAAGATCACCGTCTTCTTGTTCGCGGTTTTGACCATCGTTGTGATTGCCGGGGCGCTGATGTACCAGATTGAAGGCGAGGCGCATGGCTTTACCAGCATTCCCGCCGGGATGTACTGGGCGATTGTGACGGTGACGACGGTTGGTTATGGAGACATTGCACCCAAGACGATCCTTGGGAGGATGGTGGCGTCTGTGCTGATGATCGTCGGCTATGGAATCATCGCCGTTCCGACCGGCATCGTGAGCTTTGAGCTTGCGCGGGCATCGTCCAATGCTCCGTCTCCGCCTTGTCCGGAGTGCAGTCTGCGCGTGCACGACCGTGACGCGCGTTACTGCAAGCGCTGCGGAACCCATCTTCCCCCTCCCGGAATCCCTCCGGAGCCCGGCAGTCGGGCCTGAGCGAGAGGGTTTCGCCGTCATTTAGACTAGCGCTCATGAATCTCGAAGCAATTCAATCGGCTCTGCGGGAGCAAAAGCTGGATGGCTGGCTTTTCTACGACCATCACCATCGCGACCCTATCGCCTACCGAATCCTCGGCTTGAGCGAGTCGCTGCATGTGACGCGGCGTTGGTACTATCTGATTCCTGCTGTGGGTGAGCCGAAGAAGCTGGTCCATCGCATCGAGGCCGGCAGGCTGGATACGCTGCCGGGAACGAAGGCGGTCTACTCTTCCTGGCAGGAGCTCGAAGAGCAACTGAAGGCCATGCTTGCGCCGTATCGGCGCGTGGCGATGCAGTATTCCCCGCGCAACGCGATCATGTATGTCTCCATGGTCGATGCCGGGACGGTTGAGCTGCTGCGTGAGTTCGGGAAGACGATTGTCAGCTCATCCGACCTGGTCAGCCATTTTGAAGCGGTCCTGAGCGAGGGGCGGATTGCCAGCCATTATGAGGCGCAACGAATCATTGACGATGTGCTTGCCGAGGGATTTCGTGAGATTGGGCGTCGGGTGAGGCCGGTCGTTGCAGGTAAAGCGGGCAGAGGCGCGCCGGGAACCACTGAGTTTGCGATGGTGCAATGGCTCTCGGAGGCGATGCGGCGGGCGGGATTGGCCTGGGAGAATGCCCCCGACGTCGCCGCCAACGAAAATACTTCCGACTCACATTATGCAGCGACCGCAGAGGCGACGAAAACGATCCGCGAGGGCGATTTTGTTTTGATCGACATATGGGGACGGATGAATCGCCCGGAGTCGATCTTCTACGACATCACCTGGGCTGGAGTCGTCGGGCGCGAGCCAACCGATCGGGAACGGCTCGTATTTAACACCGTGAGAGACGCTCGGGACGCTGCCATCACGGCGGTGCAGTCGGCATTTGAGACCGGGCGGCCGATTGCCGGATTCGAGGCGGATGACGCAGCGCGGGGCGTGATTCGGGGGGCGGGCTTTGCGGAGTGGTTCACTCATCGCACCGGGCACAATATTGCCACCGAAATTCACGGAAGCGGCGCGCACCTCGACAATCTCGAGACCCACGACGAGCGATTGCTGCTGCCGTTCACCTGCTTTTCGGTCGAGCCCGGAATCTATCTGCCCGAGTTCGGGGTGCGCAGCGAGATCGACATGATCACTACGACGAACAAGGCTGAGGTGACGGGAAAGATTCAGACTGAGTTGCTGCGGATTTGAATCACTGCGGCTAAGGCGCGGCCACCATGTCATACTCCTGGCCCGATTGAGTCGGTGCCAGTACCCAGAGCGTATAGATTCCCAGCGCGGTGCCGAAGGGAATCTTCAACAGCATCAGGATGCCAACAACGAGTGCCAACGGGCGCGCCCAGCGGTCCCGGCGCAGCAGCCCAATCCCGACCAGCAGTCCGAGCCCGGACCGGATGTAGATGACCACCGTGGCAAAAGGAATGATCCAGCTCATGGACATTGGGAAGGGAAAATCGCGATGAAACATTCCATGGCCGCCGTGGGCGAAGATGAAGCTCAGGAAGGGAATCGCGACGAACCAGGCAAGAATCGCAAAGATCGAGTAAACCAGCCACAAGATTGCCAGGGTATGTACATGCCGCTGCACTCTTGTGTAGGGGAAGAATCCCGCTGGCGCGGCGGGAAGCGCCGGCTTGCCGCAATGAGCGCAAACTTGCTGATATGGTGCAATGGGTTGACCGCAGCCGCTGCAAAACATAGAGGGCCCTCCGATTGCCGGACGCCGGTGTTTTAGGCATGTCTGGCCGGCGTCTGGCCTTGTGTCAACAGATTCTACGCTGCGTGCGGCGGCGTAGTTCCCTGCGGCGAGCCAGGCTGACGCCCTGCCAAGTACCATAGACGTGTGGCTCTCCTGAAACCCATCCCGTCGCCGGTTGGCGATTTTAGCTCTGCGATGCTGGAGTGGCCTCGCTTTCTCGAACTGCTGGCCGGATACTCACATTCCGCGGTTGGCCGAGACTGGGCGTTGGGGTTGGAGCCTTCAACCGACGTCGAATTTCTGGGCCGCGAGCACGCGCTAGTTGAAGAGGTGCGCCGCCTCCTGGCGCAGCGAGTTTCGGTCGCGCTTGGATCGCTCTTCGATCCCACTTCTTTGCTCGACAAATCGCGGATCGAGGGCGCGGCGCTTGAGGCCGGCGAGATTCGCGACATCCTCAGTCTGGTTGATGACATCACCGCCTGGCAGGCGGTCATGCAGACGCCTCCGGATGCGGTAAAGGACGAAATCCCCGAGCTTCTTGCATTGAGCGCGCCGCTGATGACAGCGAATTTGCGGCCGCTGGTCGAGTCGCTTCGCTCGCGGATGTTGCCCGACGGCTCGCTCGCTGACAACGCCTCTCCGAACCTGAATCGGATTCGACGCGAGATTGAACGCCAGCAGCGCCAGATCGAGCAGAGCCTGCGCCAGACGATGCGGCGGCTCGCCGAGGGCGGCGGGGTGCAGGACGAGTTGATCACGATTCGCGGCGAGCGCTTCGTAATTCCGATCAAAGCGGAATCGAAGCGGCGTATTCCCGGTGTTGTTCATGGCGCGAGTTCCAGCGGGCAGACCGTCTATGTCGAGCCGCTGGAGACGATTGAGCAGAACAATGAGCTGGTCCGCTTGTTTGAAGAAGAGCAGGCGGAGATTCATCGCATCTTCCTTGCCATGACTCGCCAGATTGGCGCTCAATCGCAGGTGATCGGGGAGGGCGCGGCGATCCTGGTGGTAGTTGAATCTCTGGTGATTCGTGCGCGATTTGCGGAGGATTTTCAGTGCGTCCGGCCGCGGTTTTGCGATGCCATCGAATCTCTGGAATTGCGCCTGCTGCGAGCGCGGCATCCCCTGCTTGAGCAGCGGCTGCGTAGATCCGGCGGCAGCGTCGTTCCGATCTCGATTCATCTGACCAACGACGAGCGGCAACTTATCATCAGCGGGCCAAACACCGGCGGTAAGACGGTCGGACTCAAGACGACGGGATTGCTGGGAATCATGGCGCAAGCGGGGATCCCCATACCGGCAGAAGAGGCGGTCTGCCCGCTCTTCCACGAATTTCTCGCCGATATCGGCGACTCGCAATCGATCGAGCAGAACCTGTCGACCTTTTCGGCGCATATCGTCAACCTGAATCGGATCGCTGGAATCGCGGGACCGGATGCGCTGGTGCTGCTGGATGAGCTTGGCTCGGCGACTGATCCGGAGGAGGGTGCGGCGCTGGCGGTAGCCATTGCCGAACACTTCCTCAAGACTCGCGCCTGGTGCCTGATCTCGACCCACCACACTTCGCTGAAGGTCTATGCGGCGAACACTCCGGGAGTCATCAACGCGGCGGTCGGATTTAACGAACGGACTCTGGCTCCGACTTATGAACTGCGGCAGGGTGTTCCTGGAGCATCGGCGGGAATCAACATTGCTCGGCGGCTGGGGTTGAATTCGGAGATCATCGATTCGGCGCGCTCGCGGCTGAACACCCAGACGCAGGACATCGGCCGCTTTCTCGACCAGCTTCATGCCCAGATCGAATCGATCACCAGCGAACGCGAGGTCCTCCGAATTCGCGAGCAGGAGGTTGCTCGGGAGAAGAACCGCCTTGAAGTCGAGGGCCTGAAAGAGTGGCGCGCGAAGGTCCGCGAGATGGAAGTGAAGCTGCAGTCACTGCTGAAGGATTTTGAGTATCAGATGCGCGAGACGGTTCGCGCCGTTGATGACCGGGCGGCGCAGCAAAAGCTTTCGAAGGAAGCCGAGCGGCGTATCGCCAAGCTGCGGCGGGAGTTCAGCGAGCAGTTCAATGCATCGGTCGTCGCCGGCCATACTGGCGCAGATCGGGGCGACGTCAACGCCCAGCCGCATGTCGTTCGCCACGTGGCAGCTGGGGACACAGTGAAGTTGAAATCTCTAGGCAAGACGGCGGTCGTGCAGCGCCAGGTTGAGGACAACATCTTCGAGGTTTCAGTCGGGTTGATGAAGATGCGGGTGAACCGCGAGGATATCGCCGAGATCGTTAGGAGTCCGCAAGGCCAGCCGTCGTTGACGCCTTTGCAGGCTGCTCGAAAGCGCGGTGTTTCAGTCTCGGTGGCCGATCCGGACGAGAACCTGAATTGGGAGATCAACGTCATCGGCCGCAATGTCGATGAGGCAACCGACGAGGTGGAGAAATTCCTCGACCGGGCGTTTCTCGCCGGCCTGCCGCGGGTCCGCATCGTACACGGTACGGGGATGGGGATTCTGCGCAAGGCCTTGCGGAGCTATTTGCAAAGGCATCCGCAGGTTGCCACAGTGAGCGAGCCACCGCACAACGAAGGCGGACAAGGGGCGACGGTGGCAGAGCTAAAGTTGTAGAACCGCGCTCGTAATCGCGGTGGATTTCAGTTCGGCGCAGTGCTAGCATCGCGGCATTGGAACTAAGCTGCGAGAACTCTTTCGGCGGAGGGTCTTATGGTTAAAGTCATCACTGTCGAGCGGGAATACGGAAGCCAGGGCGCGGAGTTTGCCCACCTCCTGGCCGAGGCCCTGGGCTGGAAGCTGATCGACAGCTGCCTCATCGAAGAGATCGCGCGGCGGGCGGGGGTCGCCAAATCCCAGGTCACTCGCTGCGATGAGCAGTTGGATCCGTGGTATCACCGCATCGGCAAAGCCTTTTGGCACGGCAGCATCGACCGGCTTCCCGCGCCGCCGGAGCCGGGGCTTTTCGACAGCGAACGAATGACAGCGCTGGTGCGCGACTATCTGCTCAAGGTCGCAGCCGAGGGTCATGCGGTCATTCTGGGGCGTGGCGCGGCGTGCGTGTTATCCAACTATCCCGGCGCCTTCCACATGTTTGTGTACGCCTCGAGGAAGCGCAAGCTGCAGTGGTTCCAGAAGAACTTTCCCGACCGGATGAAGGACGCGGAGGCGGAACTCGATGCAACCGATCAGCGCCGGGAGGAGTACATTCGGCGCTTCTACGACCAGCAGTGGGACAACCACCGGCTTTATCACCTCATGCTTAATTCGTGCATGGGATTCGATGCGATGTTGAAGGCTACGGTGGATGCTGCGGGGTTGGCGGCGCAGGTTCCAGTTGCTGTCGGTGGGTAGGTACCCCCCTCCCCCTCCCAGTTTGGTGCAAAATCTTGATTTCCGGCGGGTTAGGTCCGTCGATCCGGAGCTAAATTATTTGGAATCAATGGGTTGAATCCTAAAATCTTTGTTTCTAACAACTTGATTCCGGGCCAGCGAAAAAGAGGCGCTCATGCGGCGACCTGTCGCAAGAATAAAAAGAGTGGCTCGCGCCGCCTTGTTTGCTTTACTTGATCTCTATTCTTAGTTTATCAAGTTGACCCCTTTCACTACGCCAACTTTTGAGATTTTTTATCGCGTTTGGAGTCAAGATTTTGGAGGGTTTTTGGCGATTCTGGGGGCTTGACAAGATTTCGGAGTCGGTGAAACCCCCATCTCAAACGTAAGATGGGGCACCCGGCGCTGTGTTCAACCGGTTTGGCTCATTGACACATTCGCGCCGTCATCGAGGGGGACTCCAGTTCCCATTCGCATCGAAGTTTCCGGATGCCGGAAAGCCGCATGCGTTCCAGACCTGGTCAAGCAGCGGCTTCAGTATTTGGTTCGGCGGCGTGTCAAAACTTTCCACGACCACCTCAGGAAGGACGAGCGTCTCCGCATCGATCGGATAACCAGTGTCGCCGAAAATGGTGTTCACGCCCATGTAAAGACCTTTCGTCCCTATCAGCGTTAAGGCAAATACGAATGGCGCGTTGACTCCTATGGCTCGTAGAAGCTGCATGCACCGCGGCAGGTAGCCGAGGATGTACTGTTCATAGGAGACACTCGGAATGACGAGCCTATTCTCATACTCTCGTGCCAGAATATTCCCCTGAACAGCTTCGATTGTCCCGTTGCGGTAAAGCTGGGTATAGGAAAAGCAAACCTCGTGCGTTCCAAAAGCCAAAATACCGTCGAGATTTAGCCGGCGGTTCCATGTCGTTGTTCCCATCGGGCCCAGCAGCCTTGCATCATCGTTCAGAGGACGCAGATCATACAGCGTCTGGCTTGCGAACGCTGCGAGCGGGATGCAATGCATCACAACCTTCGGCGAATCCATGAATGGCAACGGCGTTTCATTATTTGATAGCGCGATGATCCGATCGGTTCGAAATGCCCGAATTCGCTCCGTCGCTGTGCTCGACAGGTTGAAGGACGCACGCAACTCGTTCACGTCGAGCAGGTACTTGCCGGCCGAGTTCCTGCCATAGAACCTATTGCTCTGTTGGAAGATCACCATGTGCGGCCCGGCCCAGCTGCGCTCGACACGAAGAACAAGCGATCGATTCCCCGTCACGGGTGTCACGACTTTGCACCTGTATCTGATTCGCGGGCTCAGACCAGCCGCCAGGATACTGTCGAGGCGGCGAATCTCGGCATCGAGGTCGCCCGAAGCGAGACCGACCAAATTCGTCGGAAGACCTGCAGCTTCATCCATCCCGAAGACCAGGTCACCGCCGCCGGAATTAGCGAAGGACGAAACATCCGCGAGAAATTCCTTCTTGTCGCCATCGCCATTGCCTGGCATGTCGCGCTTGTAATCGATGGTGCGACCCTCGGCCACGCCATTGCTTATAAGGGCCAGCAGGTCAGCTTCTGTAATGGCATTCAAATGTTGTGGGATCATCGACAGTCCTCGCGTTCGATGACCATGATAATTGGCAAATTCCGAGCCGCCTTAATATTGAGGGATGGAGCACCCCGAAATCCCTGAACCACCAGCTGGAGAGAAGACTCGGATGCGGCATTATGCCGATATCCTGAACCCGCTTTTCTGCCACGACAGCTTCGATGAGATCCACGTCCTTTTCGAACTCGTCTGCACGCTTGTAAGGGCGGGAGGCATGAAGGATACAGGTTGGGATTCCCACCTCGAGTCAATCGCGCTTCTAGAAGACCTCAGCAACCTCAGCCTGATCGACCTCCCGACGGATACGTTTCCCGCGGCCGAGAACACGCGCGCAAGGCTTGCGCTCATCTCTTACTGTCATATGACGGAAATGGATTTTCCTTATGACCTGGTCACCAATTTGCTGCGACTCCGGCTTGGCAAAAAATATTGTACGGATCCACTCGCACATCTTAGTCGGCTGATGACAAGAAAGACGCCCAAGGGAAAGGTCATTGATAAGGTTATCCCTCCCAGTCCGGACAAAAAGATCAAGGAACTCGAGACTCTTTCGGAAAAGGCAGGTCTGCCAGACGTTGGGGCGGCATTCCGGAGCATCTACGATCCCGTAATCAGAAACGCGGTTTACCATTCAGACTATGTCGTCAAGGACGACAGCATGCGCCTGTTATCGGGTAACTGGCTTTCGAAAAGCGAGGGCTGCTACACTCCGCTCATCCCGTTTGAAGAATTGGGAAAGCTGACCAGCGACGCCTTTGCTTTTCACTCCGCGCTCCTCGCCCTCTACAAGCGGGCGTGTCGTTCCTTCACAGACTTCAGGGACAGGTTTCTGCCTTACGATCAGCGATACAAAGCCCTTTTGGAATTCACTTTCGAGGCCGACCTACTCACCGGCTTCCGCACCTACTGGCCAAACGAAACTATTGGCGCTTTCATCCGCACGGCTAACTCGGAATGCCTCGCGCAGAACCTTGTTTTCCGCCCTGATGGAAGTATTGATTTCATGGTGGGCATCCTTGCCAGGCGTCCGGGGCTCTTTTCGCCATGCGTAGAAGCGGACGGGGTACCCGTCTATGCAACCGTTCCTGGAACCAAGCTCAGGCCGCATTGGCCGGATCCTCTAGCGAGCTATAGGCTTGCCGATTGCGACGAAGAAGGCAAGTTTGTCGATTAACATCGTCTTTGGATATCGACATTTGGCCTTGTGACAACACACTAATTTTACGCGTCACTGCAGGCTTGTGATGACGGGCGACGGGCCACGAATATTGCGATTTACTCCAACAAGGACTTCAAAGACTCGGCGTACAATAATTGGAGCAGGGTTGCCAGACGATCGCTGCCGGAATGTTTTTGCATTCCCGGGGGAGGAAAGTCCGAACTCCGCAGGACAGTGTGCCGGATAACGTCCGGGATTCAGGCTTCAAGGCCTGAAGACGGCTAGTGCCACAGAGAAGATACCGCCAGCGCCTGAAAAGGCGAAGGTAAGGGTGAAAAGGTGCGGTAAGAGCGCACCGCCCCGGCTGTAAAGCCGGGGGCAGGGTAAACCCCACACGGAGCAAGACCAAATAGGGAGGGAATCTGCGGCCAGACCCAGGCCGTGGTTGCGCGCCGGTCCGGTGCGCTCAGGCGGGTTGAGTAGTTGCCGCAACCTCCGGGTAGGTCGCTGGAGCGCGTCAGTAATGACGCGCCTAGAGGAATGATCGTCACGGGTCTTCGGGCCTGGACAAAATTCGGCTTATCGGCAGCTCGCCACATGGCCCCGCCGCTCTGAAAGGAGTTGCGGGGCCATCCAGTTTTCGCAAAAGGCGCGGCTGTCGGAACTTTAGGCGGTCCGGACTCGTAAAACTGTGCAAGGTGAGTCTCGTCTGTTCGATCTGCCCGGGCGCAGGTCGATTGCGCTGCTAAACTTCAATTGAGTCCTGCTGAGGTCTTTCATGGAATTCATTGAGGGTTTCAAGATCGCACTGCAGTCGCTGTGGGCGAACAAGCTGCGCTCGATCCTGACGCTGCTGGGAGTGGTCATCGGCGTGGCCTCGGTGATTATGGTCGTGACCTTGGTCAACGGCGCCAAGCAGTACGTCACCACCAAGCTCAACAGCTACGGCGCGGACATCGTCACTATCAGCAAGACTCCGCAGACCTTCCTGACGATTGAAGAATATTTGGCCTTCCAGAAGCGCAAAGACCTGAAGATGGACGACTACCTGGCCATCAAAGAGGAGTGCAAGACCTGCGTGTCGGTGGGTGCGTTGCGCAACAGCGCCTCTGGGAAGATTGTCTACGGCACTAAGTCCAGCACCGATACCGATGTTCGCGGCTGGACCTGGACCATGCCTCCGATGTCGAATCTGAATATAGTCCAGGGGCGCTCCTTCACCGAGGCGGAGGACGATCATAGCTCTCATGTGGCGATTGTCGGGTACGACATTGTAGACAACCTGCTCGGGGAGGGTGATCCACTAGGCAAGGAGATTCGCGTCGACGGTGAACCCTACACGATCATTGGGGTCGGCGAGCGCCAGGGAAAAACCCTCGGAGCGAGCCAGGACAACTGGGTCGCGATTCCCCTGAATGCATTCATCGAATCCTATGGCGCCAATGTGAGCCTCACAATCTACGTCAATGCTGGCGGCGGAGGCGAGGCGGTGGAGCGAGTCTCTGACGAGCTGCGCACCATCATGCGCGGTCGCCGTCACCTCGCACCAGGAACGCCCGACACCTTCTCTATCGATACCAGCGCGACGTTCCAGAACATTCTGGGGCAGATACTTAATAGCTTTGGCGCGGTGGTGGTGGCGATTGCGGCGATTTCTCTGGTCGTAGGCGGCATCGTCATTATGAACATCATGCTGGTCTCGGTGACCGAGCGCACGCGCGAGATCGGTATTCGCAAAGCGCTTGGCGCCCGGCGCAACGACATCATGCTGCAGTTCCTGGTCGAGTCGGCGACGATGTCACTCTTCGGCGGAATGCTTGGTGTGATCGGCGGCATCGGCGTCGCTAAGACCATTACCCTGCTCATCAGTTTCCCCTCCGAAGTGCAGCTCTGGTCGGTCATCGTTGGTTTGCTGGTTGCCACGAGCGTGGGGGTCTTCTTCGGCGTTTATCCCGCGCGCAAGGCCGCGCAACTGGATCCTATTCAGGCCCTGAGATCGGAGCTATAGCATGCACGTCCGTGACTCCCAGGAAGCCGTACGGATGGCCTTCGAGACTCTGCGTACAAACAAGCTGCGCTCCGGCCTGACCGTGCTTGGAATTTCGATCGGCATCTCCACTGTAATCCTGATCTCGTCGGCCATCAATGGCCTGAACAGCAACATTGACGGCTTCGTCAAATCGTTGGGGACAAACAGCTTATGGGTTTTTCGCTTCGAGCCATTCGGCAGCCGCCCCACCACCGAGCAGCTGAATCGCAAGCAGCTGACGTACGAGGATGGGATGGCGATCCGTGCGCTACCTCATGTCGTGGCCGTAGATCCGGCCCTGCGGTACGCGAACTTTCAGCTCGGACCCGCGGTCGGAATGGTGTCGCTGAAATACGGCACGCGCAAGGTAGATAACAGCATGCTTGGGGGCGACTCCACGGACCTCGCCCAGGTCTCGAACATCAATGTTGCCGAGGGCCGGTTATGGACTGAAAACGAGAATACGCGCCGCGCAAATGTTGTGGTTCTGGGTCACGATGCCGCGGAGCAGCTTTTTCGAGACGAATCTCCGATTGGAAAAGAGATCGAGACTGAGGGCGACGTCTTTACCGTAATCGGCGTGTTCGACAAGTTTCCCCAGGCTTTCGGGGGCGGACGGAACACCCAGGACAACTCCGCCTTCTTCCCTCTCAACACCTTCCGCAAGATTCATCCCGAAGTCCTGGACTTCTGGGTATCAGTCAAATACGACGACCCGAAAAACAAGCCCCTAGTCATCGACGAGATCCGCGAACTGCTGCGGCGCCGCCGCAAGGTACTCGTGCAGCAGGATGACAACTTCGCCATCTTCGGCCCCGACTCTCTCGCCCGACTCTGGAATTCACTCACCGGCGGACTCTTCTTGTTCATGGTCGCCGTCTCCTCGGTAGGACTAATGGTTGGCGGTGTGGGCGTGATGAATATCATGCTCGTCTCGGTGACCGAGCGCACTCGCGAGATCGGCGTCCGGAAAGCTATTGGCGCAACCAAGGCCAACATCCTGCTCCAGTTCACCATCGAGGCGATGACTTTGTGCGCGGTCGGCGGCGTGATTGGAATTCTCGCTGGAGCTGTGTTTACCCTGATTCTTCATTTTGCGGTAGGCTTTCTGCACGCGGCGCTTTCGTCGATGTGGGTGCTGGTCGCCTTCGTTGTTTCGTGTGTCATCGGGCTCGTTTTCGGAATCTATCCCGCCTGGAAGGCTTCCAACCTCAATCCCATCGATGCCCTACGATACGAATAATCCGCCGCGAGAAGAGCACTTGGAGCTATAGCATGCACATCCGAGACTCCCAGGAAGCGGTACGGATGGCCTTCGAGACTCTGCGCACCAACAAGTTGCGCTCCGGCCTGACCGTGCTTGGCATTTCGATCGGCATCTCCACCGTGATCCTGATCTCGTCGGCCATCAACGGCCTGAACAGCAACATTGACGGCTTCGTCAAATCGCTGGGCACCAACACACTCTGGATCTTTCGCTTTGAGCCATTTGGCGGACGGCCATCGACTGAGATGTTGAACCGCAAACAACTCACCTACGAGGATGCGATGGCGATCCGCGCGCTGCCTCACGTGGTTGCCGTCGACCCGGCGTTACGCTATCAGGACTTTCAACTTGGGATCGGTGCGGTTTCGATCAAATACGGCAAAAGGAAGATCAACAATACGATCCTCGGTGGAGACAGCACAGACCTTGCGAAAACTTCCAATGTCACCTTGATCAAAGGCCGCCTGTGGACGGAGGACGAAGAGACCCGCCGCGCTAATGTCGTCGTGCTCGGCCACGATGCGGCAGCCGATCTTTTTCAGAACGAGGAGCCGATTGGAAAAGAGATTGAGGTCGACGGAGACGTCTTCACAGTTATTGGGGTCTTCGATAATTTTCCTCAGCCCTTCGGCGGCGGTCGGAATACGGAGGACAATTCGGCATTCTTCCCCGTCGAGACATTTCGCAAGATCCACCCCGAGATCAAGGACTATTGGCTTGGGGTCAAGTACGACGATGCGAAGAATAAGCCGCTGGTCACCGACGAGATCCGGGAGCTACTGCGCCGCCGCCGCAAGGTGCGGGTCGAGCAGGACGACAATTTCGCCATCTTTGGTCCTGACACTCTCAGCCGGCTTTGGAATTCTCTGACCAGCGGACTCTTTCTCTTTATGGTAGCGGTCTCTTCGGTTGGGCTTATGGTCGGCGGCGTCGGCGTGATGAACATCATGCTCGTATCGGTCACCGAACGAACACGTGAAATCGGAGTGCGCAAGGCGATCGGCGCGACCAAGGCAAACATCCTGCTGCAATTCACTGTTGAAGCCATGACCCTGTGTGCGGTCGGCGGGATTATCGGGATTTTCGCTGGGGCGACGTTTACCTTGATCCTGCATTTTGCAGTGGAGTTCCTGCACGCGGCGCTTTCCTTTATTTGGGTGCTGATCGCCTTCGTCGTTTCGAACGCGATCGGGCTCGTTTTTGGGATTTACCCAGCCTGGAAGGCCGCCAACCTCAATCCGATCGAGGCGCTGCGCTACGAATAGCGGGTTGTAATGAAGTTTGAAGCTGGAGCGTCAAGATGCGGCTGCGCGACTCCCAGGTAGCTATCCCGCATGGAAGGCTGCCAATCTCGATCCGATCGCGGCGCTGCGTTACGAGTGACAAGGGCCGACCGCCATTGCCACGGGCTTGACCTAGAATGAATCGAGCCCATGCCCACTCTGCCTGCGATTGTTTCCGGGATCACAACGCTTCTCGCCTTCGCTGGCTGCGGCTATTATCTTGTGGTCCTGTGGAGTGCACGGTCGTTTGTTCGGGCGCACTGCGAGGCGATGCCGGATTTCCATCCGTCGGTCAGCATTCTGAAACCTGTCAAGGGGCTCGATCCGGATATGTATGAGAGCTTCGCGAGCCACTGCCGGCAGGACTATCCGGGCGACTACGAGATCATCTTTGCGGTGGGCAGCCCGGAGGACCCGGCGATCGAGGCGATCGAGCGCCTGCAGAGGGAGTTCCCGGAGCGCAGCATTCAACTGGTTCTTTGCCCTGAGACGCTCGGGACTAATGGCAAAGTGAGCAGCCTGGTGCAGGCTTTGCCTCACGCGAGATTCGACCACATCGTGATCAGTGACAGCGACATCCTGGTCTCGCTCCGGTATTTGCGCCGAATCATGTCGGGCTTTGTCGCGGCGACGCCTGAGAACCGGGTCGGGATGGTGACGGCGCTCTATCGCGGCAAGGCCTATCGCACGGTTCCTTCGCGAATGGAGGCGCTGGGTATCGCGACCGACTTTGCCCCCAACGTGCTCACCGCGCGGCTACTGGAAGGCGGAATTCACTTTGGACTGGGCTCGACGTTGGCGGTCTCACGCGAGGCGCTTAACTCCGTAGGCGGATTGCTGCCACTGGCCGATTACGTCGCAGACGACTATCATCTCGGAGCCCAGATCGCGGCAAAGGGATACGAGGTTGTATTGAGCCGAGAGGTCGTTGAGACTTCGGTGCCGCCTTACAGCTTGGGTGAATTTCTGGCCCACCAGCTGCGCTGGGCCCGCACCGTTCGCGACGCTCGACCACCGGGCTACTTTGGCATGGTGTTTACCTATGGCCTGTCCTGGGCCCTGCTGAACGTGATCGCCTCGGGACTCAGTCTGGAGAGCCTCGCTCTCTTGAGCATCGCTGTCGCCGCCAGAGTTTCGGTCGCGCTGCTCGTTGGCGGCGAACTGCTGGGCGATCGCCAACTGCTGCAGAACCTTTGGCTCCTGCCTGTTCGCGATCTCGTTAGCCTCGCTCTTTGGGCCTGGTGCTACGCAGGAACAACAGTTCAGTGGCGCGGTCGGAATTTCATTGTGAAAAATGGCAAGATGTTGGTTCGGCCGACAGAGTCCGCGTAAATCCAGCTAACGACCGCCAACTAACGGCAAGCCTGGTTTGGCGGGTTTCGGCCATCGCTTCGGTGGGATAGGATTATCGTTCACTATGGATTCCGGGAGTGGATTTAGCGAATTCGAGGAGCGATGATGCGAAGAATTGCTACAGTTTGTCTTTTGCTTGTGACGTCTTCCCTCTTGACCAAGGCGCAAGTGGTGCCACCCGATAAGGCCGATGAGGCGCGTATTGATGGTTTGCTCAAGCAGATGACCCTCGAAGAGAAAATGGACCTGATTCGGGGTGACGTGGAACCGGCCGCGACAAACCAGGGCCAGGCTGGTTATCTGCCCGGCGTGCCGCGACTTGGGATTCCCCCGCTTCGCATGGCCGATGGTCCTCCGGGAGTACTGACGCGGGTTGCCGGCCAGGCGCAAACGGCGACCATGGGCGTTGCCGCCACTTGGAGCGTGAAGGACGCGGAGCAGAATGGCGTGGCGATCGGCCGCGAAGCGCGGTCTCTGGGCATCGATGTTGTGCTTCAGCCGTTCATCAATATCGACCGCGACATCACCTTCGCGCGTGGCTACAACACGCTGGGCGAAGACCCATTCCTCAACGGCGCTATGGGTGCTGCGGAGATTCGCGGCGAACAGGCGCAGGGTGTGATGTCGATGGCCAAGCACTATGTGGCATACGATTCTGATTCCTACAACATCTTCGTTGATCAGCAGACGTTACATGAAGTCTATGTCGCGCCGTTCGACGCTGCCGTGAAGGCAGGTGTCGCATCGATCATGTGCTCTTATAACAAGATCAATGGCATCTTCGCCTGCGGCAATCCGGACACGCTCAAGACGATCCTCTTCGGCGAACTGGGATTCAAGGGCTTTGTGACCTCAGACTGGGGTGGGGTACACAATGTGCACTTTATCAACGAAGGGCTCACGATGGAGATGCCGGGCGAAGTTGCCGACGACAGCCCCTTCGCCGGAATGATGCACACCTACTTCCGCACGCGGCCGGAGAACTCAGGGCCGCCCACCAAGCCGAACCTCGCTGCCCTGGCTGGAATGCTGGGCGGCACGATTCCAGAGGAGGCTGGGGCGTCGGGCATGGATATGTCAGCCTTCCCGCGCGATTCGGATTCGATGACGATGCGCGACGCCCTCAAGGATGGCTCGATCACTGAAGCGACGATCACTGAAGCCGCGCGCCGGGTGCTCTATCAGATTGATCGCTTTGGCTACCTGGATGGCAAGCAGAAACATGAAGTCACGCCGCAGGACACTGAAGGCAACGGAGCCATCATTGAAAAGACAGCCGAAGATGCGGCAGTGCTGCTGAAGAATGAAGGAGGAATCCTTCCGCTGAATGGTAGCGACACGATCGCCATGATCGGGCCGACCGCTGGACAGGTTGCGTCGATCGGCACATTTGGAGAGCGGTCGCCGGGAATCCCAGAACTCCAGGTCGGTCCAGTCGACGCGCTGAAAAAGCTGGCGCCCGACGCCAAGGTGATATTCGCGGTGAATGACGACATGACGGGCACTCCGATCGGAGCTGACTTGTTCACGCATGACGGAAAGCCGGGACTTGTGCGGACGGACTCTTCCGGCAGCACGACCGTCGATGCCTCGATCGCTTTCACCAAGAGCAATGGCAAAGCTCTACCGCCAAATACCGTCGCGACATGGAAGGGTGAAGTCACCGTTCCAGCCGACGGATCGTACTGGTTCTGCCTGCAAGCTCTGGGTACGCGTGGCATGTTGAGCATCGATGGCAAAGAGGTAGGCCGCACCGGCGCGCTGAAGGGCACCGTCCATGGCGATGTCCAACACGCCTCGCAGGATAATGGACTGCCAACGACAGACGGCCTGGACAACGTGCGCAGAGCAGTCCAGCTGACAAAGGGCGCGCACAAGATCGAGGTTGTAACCTCCATCGACACATCCAACGCGCCTGTTCAGCTACGTTTGAATTGGATGACTCCTGAAGCCCGTGAGCGCGACCACGCTGCGGCAATCGGCGCGGCCCGCAATGCGAAAACAGCGGTGGTGTTTGTGTGGACGCGGGACAAACCGCACTTCCAGCTTCCGGGCGAACAGGACAAGCTTGTCGAGGAGATGGCCGCCGTCAATCCAAATACAGTCGTGGTGCTGAATACAAGCCAACCTGTAGCGATGCCGTGGATCGACAAAGTGAAAGGTGTGCTGGAGATGTGGTGGCCCGGAGACGAGGGTGGCGTGGCGACCGCAAAAACGCTGCTCGGGCAGAGCAATCCTGGGGGACGGTTGCCGATGACCTGGGCGAAAGCATTGACCGATTATCCGGCGACCTCACCTGATCACCCTGAGCGCTCGGCCAAGGGTGTTGACGGCAAGACGACCTTCTCCGAGGGGGTGCTGGTAGGGTATCGATGGTTCGACGATCAAAAGATTCAGCCGCTGTATCCGTTCGGATTCGGGCTGTCCTACACCAAGTTCGCGATGTCGGACCTGAAAGTGACGCCCGCCTCCGATGGTGGCGCGAGTGTGTCTATTCACGTCAAGAACACCGGCAGTGTTGCAGGCGATGAGGTGCCGCAAGCCTACCTCGATGCCCCAGAAAACAAACCACAAGGTGTCCAGTTCGCACCCAAAACGCTGGCGGCATTTGACCGGATTACCCTGCAACCAGGAGAGGAACGTGACGTGATGCTACAGATCGCGCCGCGGGCGTTTGAGTATTGGTCAGTGGAAAATAAGACGTGGACAAGGCTTGGTGGGAGTCGTACACTTCGCGCTGGATCGTCCTCGGAGGATTTGCCCCTTACAACCACCACGCAATAGGAGTAATGCACGCCGCTCACGGTGACTCCCCCCTGGTTGCGAAGCCGAGAGGGCTAGGAGTCGGATGCCCATTCGAGATCATCGATTCCTAGCCATTTGTAGATCGCGAAGGAGGCGATCCAACTGAGGGCAAAGATCCCGATGATGCAGTAGCCGAGAGCGCCGAAATTGTTGTTGAGCTTGCGCACGGTGTCCCAAAGCACGCCCGTGAGTCCGAACTCGCCTGCCAGTAGCCCCAGAGCCTCGATACCTCCGACGACTAGCGCGACAAGGACGGACAGCATGGTGATGGTCATGTTGTAGTAGAGTTTGCGGACTGGTTTCATAAAAGCCCACCCATAGGCGCCCAGCATGAGAATGTTGTCGGTCGTGTCGATGAGCGACATGCCTGCCGCGAAGAGCGCGGGGAAGACAAGAATCGACCAGAGGGGAAGGCCTTTTGAGGCCTCGGCCGCAGAGATGCCCAACAACCCGATCTCGGTCGCCGTATCGAAGCCAAGTCCGAACAGGACGCCGAGCGGATACATATGCCAGCTTCGGGAGATGATCGCGAACATGGGCCGGAAGAGCCTTGCGAGGAATCCGCGATCGGCGAGCAACAGGTCAAAGTCCTCCTCGACATACGGCGCTCCGCCGCGAACCCGCTGAAAGGCCCGATAGATCGAGCGCAGGACGATCAGATTCACGGCGCCGATGCCAAACAGAAACAGAGTCGACACCAGCGTGCCGATCACTCCTCCGATGTGTCTGGCCGCATCCATGCGGTGCTGCAGCACTAATGCAGTCGCCGCGATGGCGGCCGACCCCAGCAAAACGACCGTTGAGTGGCCCAGCGAAAACATGAACCCGACTGCGACCGGGCGTTTGCCTTCCTGCATCAGTTTGCGGGTGACATTGTCGATGGCGGCGATGTGGTCGGCATCCACAGCATGCCGCAAGCCGAGGCTATAGGCGAGCAGCGCGGTGCCGAGCAGGACGGGATAATGACGAAAGGCGACTAGCGCCCAGAGCCAGGCGGCCACGTTGAACAGGAGCAGGATGCCATAGATGCCAGTGACCTTGCCTCGCACGTTGCTTGAGGCGTCGTTGAAAACGGCCCACAGCCCCGGAAGCACCGCGGAGGTTCTGGGCGAATTCATCGTAGACGTTGGGGTCAATTTCGCTTCCAGTCTTTTAGACGAGCGAGCAAAGCGAAGATAACACCATTTTGAAAATCATGCTACGAGAGAACTGCGGCAATCCGAACTCGCGAACTCAACTCCCGCAGTTCCGTATGATGGTTCTTCCTCAGTATTGGAGGTAGCACGATGGCAAACCTTGTAAGAACCGGCGTTTCCCTGAAGCAGGAGCTGCTCCGTCAATTTGACGAGTCGATACGGGAGCGGGGGTATCAGAACCGCTCTGAGGCGATCCGAGATCTCATTCGCGACCACCTTGTTTCGCGCGAGGCAAACAAAAACAAGGTCGTCGCCGGAACACTGACGATCGTCTACGACCATCACCGGCCGAACCTCACCGAAAAACTGGTCGAAGTGCAGCATCATGCGGGAAGCCAGGTGCTCGCAGCGACCCATGTGCACCTCGATCATCATAATTGCCTGGAAGTGGTGATTATGAAAGGCCGAAGTGGCACTATTCAGGCAATTGCTGATGCGATCCTGAGTCTGCAGGGCGTCAAACATGGCCAGCTGGTGCTAACCAGCACGGGCAAGGACTTACATTGAAGCGGCAGGTTAGGGCGCGCTAGCGGCGCATGAGGAGAATTACGACGCGGGCGTGTTTCTCGGAAGCTCCGCACCGCATCACACCCAGAGGAACTTACCCGCCGCGCTCGGCGGGATTAGAGCGGATACGAGGTTAATAGCATGAAGAGAGTTTTTTGGACGATGGCTTCCCTAGGCGTGCTTGCGTTGCTGGTCTCTGCTGCGCCGGATATTCGCCGGTATATCAGGATGCAGTGCATGTAGTCGCGGCTCAAGCCGACAGCGGGTTTGGCCTTAGTCACGGCAGGCGACAAGTCCACCCGCTCGCGCCGCGCGGGGTCTTGCCTATTTCAGCTTTGAAGTCCACGATGGTCGCTGAACATTTGTGCGTCGTGCGATTTCGCGCAAGAAAGTACCGACCTCATGGGACCCGAGCCTCACCCGATCCGGGCATCGTCAGCTATCGCCGAGATCGACGTCTTATGGATCACCGCCGGTCTCGGCTGCGACGGCGACACGATTGCCGTGACTGCGGCTAGTCAGCCCAGCATCGAGGACATCGTGCTCGGCGCCATGCCGTGGATTCCCAAGGTACACTTCCACAATCCGTTCCTCGCTCCCGAGAATGGCGACGAGTTTATGCGGCGTTTTCACCTCGCGGCGGCAGGAAATTCAAATCCTTTCATTCTGGTGATCGAGGGCTCCGTCCCCGATGAAACCAATAAGGCGGAGGGGTACTGGGCATCGTTCGGCACCGACCCTTCCACTGGCCAGCCAATCACCACCTGCGAATGGATCGACCGGCTGGCTCCGAAGGCATGGGCGGTGGTCGCGGCAGGCACGTGCGCAACGTACGGCGGAATTCACGCCATGGAGGGCAATCCGACCGGCTGCATGGGCCTGCCGGATTATCTGGGCTGGCAATGGCGCTCGCGGGCAGACATTCCGATCGTCTGCGTTCCCGGATGTCCTGTCCAACCCGATAATTTCATGGAAACACTCTTATATTTGCTGAATATGGCTGCGGGGCGCGCGCCTATGATTCCATTGGACGACGCATTGCGGCCGACGTGGCTCTTCGGTAGCACCGTGCATGAAGGCTGCGATCGCGGCGGCTACTATGAACAGGCGCAATTTGCGGAAGAGTATGGTTCGCCCTTATGCATCGTGAAGCTGGGGTGCTGGGGTCCGGTCGTTCAGTGCAATGTTGGCAAGCGCGGCTGGATGGGAGGTATCGGCGGATGCCCAAACGTTGGCGGCATCTGCATCGGCTGCACCATGCCGGGCTTCCCGGACAAGTTCATGCCGTTCATGAATCAGCCCCCGGGATCGTTGCTTTCTTCCGCCGCCGTTCAGACTTATGGACGAGCGATTCATGCGCTGCGCCGATTTACTCAGGCCTCGCTCAACAAAGAGCCGAGCTGGCGGCAGAAACGCCACGCACCGGGCAACCACAATGACGGCGGCGCTACTCTCCGTTAGCGGCGATTGAGCGGCGACTCGGCTGAATTTGGAGTGAAAGATGTCTTCGTCCGTGCGGATGGCTGGAGAACCGGGAGGCGCCCAACGGCATGACGTCGGCGCCGCTCTCTCCGATCAGCGGGAAGAGTTTACCCATCTGGCCGAAGCCGAAGCGGTGCTGCTCGATCTGGCGAGGGTCTTTGCCGACACGGAGCTGGATTCGGCCGCTCTCCTTGATGCCTTTCTCGAGACCGGGAAAGCGGCGGCGGAGTCGCCGGCACCCAACCTGGAAGCGAAATACAGGGCGCTGCTGGAGCAGATTCCGGCGGTCGTCTTCATGGCCTATCTCGATCGCGGAATCAGCGAGGCCTATGTGGGCCCGCAGATCGAGGCGGTGCTGGGATACTCGCGGGAGGAGTGGCTGGAAGATCCGATTCGCTGGTACCAGCAGATTCATCCCGACGACAAGCAGCGCTGGAGTCTGGAAGCGGCGGAGATGTTTCTCTCCGGCAAGCCCCTGCGTTCGGCGTACCGGGTGTTCGCGCGGGACGGGCGGGTGATCTGGTTCCATTGCGACGCAAGAATGATGCGGCGGGAGGACGGACGGCCGTGGTTTATTCACGGCGTGGCTTTTGATATCTCGCATCTCAAACAGGTCGAAGAGCAGCTGCAGGAAGAGCGCAATTTCGTCTCAACGATTCTGGATACGGTTGGGGCGCTGGTTGTGGTCCTCGATAGCGAGGGACGCATCCTGCGCTTCAACCCGGCGTGCGAAATTATCACTGGATACTCGATGGAAGAGGTCCAGGGGAAATGCATCTGGGACCTGTTTCTTCCCGCGCAGGAGATCGAGCGTTTTCGAACGATCTTTGAAACACTGCGCAGCGACCTGTTGCCGCAGGACTACCAAAGCAGCTGGATCACAAGGCATGGAGAGCCGCGCCTAATCGCCTGGACGAGCACGCTGCTTCCAGGCAGTGGCGAAACCTCCAACTACATCATCGCGACCGGAATCGACATCACCGAGCGAAAGCATCTGGAAAAAGCGCTGCTGGAGATCAGTGCGCGTGAGCAGCGTCGAATCGGGCAGGACCTTCACGACGGGCTAGGCCAGCATCTGACGGGGATTGCGTTCATGGCCAAGGTGCATGAGGCGAAGCTCGCGGAGAAAAACAATTCCGAAGCCGACAATGCCGGAAAGATTGTCAGGCTGGTAAACGAGGCGATCCACAAGACGAGAGAGCTGTCCCGTGGGCTGCTTCCTGTGGTCGCCGAGTCGCAGGGGCTGATGAGCGCCCTGCAGATGTGGGCAGCAGAAGTGGAAGACATTTTTGGAGTATCCTGTCGCTTCCGGTGTGAGAACCCGGTGCTCATCCACGACGACACTATGGCCACGCACCTCTACCACATTGCTCAGGAGGCGGTGAATAATGCCCTCAAGCACGGCAAACCGGGGAAGATCACAATCGAGTTGACAGCGGCGAATGGACGCGGCAGTCTCGTGGTCAGAGACGATGGCAAGGGGTTTCCGGAGGTCTCCGCGGGCTCATCGGGTATGGGTTTGCATATTATGAACTACCGGGCCGGCATGATTGGCGGCGTTCTCGAAATCCATCCGGACCCGGACAAAGGAACGGTCGTCACCTGCATTTTTCCCGCCTCGGATTACGCTTAGCTGAAAGGCCTGGCATTCGCATGACGGAATCCACCAAGTTGCAAAGTGTCTCGCAGGTCCGGAAGAAGACCGTCTTCATCGTCGATGACCACCCGCTACTGCGTCAGGGCCTCGCGCTGTTGATCAACCAAGAGCCCGACCTAGCAATCTGCGGAGAGGCAGAAGAAGCGCACTCCGCCATGAAGGCGATCGCCGCGGCCAGGCCGGACATCCTGATTGCGGACATCTCGCTGAAGGGTCCCGATGGACTCGACCTGTTAAAGAACCTTCGGGCTTGCTATCCGGATCTTCCGGTGCTGATCCTGTCGATGCATGACGAATCTATCTATGCGGAGCGCGCGCTTCGCGCCCGCGCCAATGGCTACATCATGAAGCAGGAGGCCACCGAGAAGGTCCTCATTGCGTTGCGGAGGATTCTTGCCGGAGACATCTATCTCAGCGAGAAGATGGCCAACAAGCTGCTTCACCAATACATCAGCGGCGGGCCGGCAGACTTGAATTCGCGCCTTTCCGCGCTGTCCGATCGAGAGCTTGAGGTCTTCCGGTTGATCGGAGAAGGCCGCAGCACGCGCCAGATTGCAGAATCCCTCCATCTCAGTATCAAGACCGTCGAAACCTACCAGGCCCATATCAAGGACAAGCTATCGCTGCGCAGCGGACGCGAGCTCGTCCAGCACGCGATCCAATCGAAAATCGGCGAGAAGCAATCCTAAAAAAGGAGCGCGCTCGACCCTTCGCTGTCCGTTTCCGCATAAGGGAATCTCCTATAACCATCCGGGTGGTTGGTATGAGGGCAGAATAAGGCGCGTCCTGCTTGTGAGTGGTCTTTAGCCTCTGTTCCTATGGCCTGTTCGCTGGTGGCGGCGGCGAGACTCCGTCTGCCATCTCCAGACCGGCAAGTTCCTGAGAGGAGTAGCGGGTTTATGGCAAAAGAAACAGTACCTTACGGACGAGTCACCCAGAAAAAGCCAGCCGTCGCGGAGGTCCACATTGTCTGGATCACGGCCGGTCTCGGCTGCGACGGAGATTCGGTGTCGATCACCGCGGCAACCCAGCCCAGCATCGAGGATGTGCTGCTGGGAGCGATTCCCGGCCTGCCAAAAGTCCACCTGCACAACCCCGTTCTCGCCTATGAAAATGGCGACGACTTCCTGAAATTCTGGTACATGGCGGAGAAGGGACAGCTTGATCCGTTCGTTCTGGTAGTTGAAGGCTCGATACCCAACGAGAAGATCAAGAAAGAGGGTTACTGGGCCGGTTTAGGGACTAATCCGCACACCGGTCAGCCGATCACCACCAACGAGTGGATCGATCGTCTCACCCCCAAAGCGCTGGCGGTCATTGCCTGCGGCACTTGCGCTACCTACGGTGGTATCCATGCCATGGAAGGCAACCCGACCGGATGCATGGGGCTGGCCGATTATCTGGGATGGGACTGGAAGTCCAAAGCCGGCCTGCCGATCGTTAATGTGCCTGGGTGTCCAGTCCAGCCGGACAACTTCATGGAGACGGTGCTCTACCTGCTCTATCAGGTCGCCGGACTTGCCCCGATGATTCCCCTCGATGATCAATTGCGGCCAACGTGGCTCTTTGGCAAGACGGTGCACGAAGGCTGCGATCGCGCCGGCTATTACGAAGGCGGTGATTTTGCGACATCTTACGGCTCACCCAAATGCATTGTGAAGCTGGGCTGCTGGGGTCCGGTGGTGAACTGCAACGTGCCCAAGCGGGGCTGGATGGCCGGCATAGGCGGCTGCCCCAATGTGGGCGGAATCTGCATTGGCTGCACGATGCCGGGCTTCCCGGACAAGTTCATGCCGTTCATGGATGAGCCGCCGGGCGCCAAGCTATCGAGCACCGCAATCGGCGTTTACGGCGCGGGAATCCGCGCGTTGCGCTCGCTGACCAATGCCACGGTAAATAAAGAGCCGAAGTGGCGTCATCCGCGCGCCGAACTGACCACTGGCTATCACCCCAGCACCTACTAAACGCAGTTCCTGCGAACGAGACAACCAAAGGAGTCATCCAGATGGGCACTATTGCTGTTGAGGAAAAACAGATAGCCAAAGACTCAAGCAATCTAGTCGAGATGAATTGGGACCCGATCACCCGAATCGTCGGCAGTCTCGGCATCTTCACCAAGATCGATTTCGGCAAACGCCGCGTGGCGGAGTGTCACAGCACCTCGTCGATCTTCCGCGGCTACAGCATTTTCATGAAGGGGAAGGACCCGCGGGACGCGCACTTCATCACCAGCCGCATCTGCGGCATCTGCGGCGACAACCACGCTACCTGCGCGACCTACGCGCAAAATATGGCGTTCGGCGTGAAGCCGCCACCCATTGCGGAGTGGATCGTCAACCTCGGTGAAGCGGCCGAGTACATGTTCGATCACAACATCTTCCAGGACAATCTGGTGGGCGTCGACTTCTGCGAGCAGATGGTGAAGGAGACCAATCCCGGAGTATGGGAGAAGGCGACGAAGACCGAATCCCCGCATGCTGAGCTGCACGGTTACCGGAAAATATCCGACATTATGACGGCCTTGAATCCATTCACCGGCGCCTTCTATCGCGAGGCGCTGCAGATGAGCCGGATGACACGCGAGATGTTCTGCCTGATGGAAGGTCGCCATGTGCATCCATCGACGCTCTACCCGGGCGGCGTGGGTACGGTGCCGACAATCCAGCTCTTCACTGACTACATCGTGCGCCTGATGAAGTACGTGGAATTTATGAAGAAGGTCGTGCCGTTGCACGATGATCTTTTCGATTTCTTCTATGAGGCGCTTCCCGGCTATGAAGAAGTCGGGCGGCGGCGGGTTCTACTCGGCTGTTGGGGATCGTTCAACAATCCCGACGTCTGCGACTACACCTACGAGAAGATGACCGATTGGGGCCGCGGCATGTTCGTCACGCCGGGTGTCGTCGTGGACGGGCAACTGGTGACGACCGACTTGGTTGATATCAACCTGAACATTCGCATCCTGCTGGGCAGTTCCTATTACGACGATTGGCAGAACTCAGAGACCTTCGTGAAGAAAGACCCGCTGGGCAATCCCGTGGATCAGCGGCATCCCTGGAACCAGAGCACCTTCCCGAAGCCGCAGAAGCGGAATTTCTCCGAGAAGTACACCTGGGTCATGTCCCCTCGCTGGTACGACAAACGCACCGGAGATTATCTGGCGCTCGATACCGGCGGCGGCCCGATCGCGCGTTTCTGGGCGACCGCGTTGGCTGGCATCGTCGACATCGGCTACCTCAAAGCCACCGGCAACAGCGTGAAGATTTACCTGCCCAAAACCATGTCGCTGCCCGAGACCGAGCTTGAGTGGAAGATCCCGAAGTGGAGCAATGCGATCGAACGTGACCGCGCCCGGACTTACTTCCAGGCCTATGCGGCGGCAGCTGCGCTGCACTTTGCGGAGCAAGCGCTGGCCGAGTTGCATGCGGGGCGGACTAAGACGTGGAACGACTTCAAAGTGCCGGAAGAAGGCATTGGATGCGGGTTCCATGAGGCGGTGCGCGGCGTGCTGTCGCATCACGTGGTGATCCGCAATCACAAGATCGCCAACTACCATCCCTATCCTCCAACCCCGTGGAATGCGAACCCGCGCGACATCTACGGGACGCCGGGACCGTATGAAGATGCGGTGCAGAACACGCCGATCTTCGAGGAGAACGGACCGGAGAACTTCAAGGGCATTGACATTATGCGGGCAGTGCGGAGCTTTGATCCGTGCCTGCCGTGCGGCGTGCATATGTACCTTGGCAACGGCAAGGTGATCGAGACGCATCACTCTCCGATGTTCGGCTTGCAGCCTTGAGATCTGGAATTGGAGAGATGCGGTATCGCTTTGCCGGGGGCCACGCTCTCGTTCCAATGTGCTCAATGAAGGAGGAGCGTGGTCAACGAAAAGGAATTCCAGGAGAAAATCCGCCAGCTCGGCACTCTGGTCGGTGAGCTCGACCAGATGCCGGATGGCGCTCCTAAAGTTGCAGCCCGGGAGCTGACGCAGCTCCTCATGGAAGTGCATGGAGCCGGGCTGGAGCGAATCATGGAGCTCGTCTTTGAGTCCGGGACGCGGGGCGAATCCGGGACGGCGGCGGGTGAGGCGCTGATCGCCAAATTTGGGCAGGACCCTTTGGTCCGCAATCTGCTTCTGCTCTATTCCCTGCACCCGGATGATGTTGAGACGCGTGTGCTCCGAGCAATTGACAACGTGCGCCCAAGATTGCGGAAGCTCGACGCCCGAGTAGAATTGGTGGGCGTTCACGACGGCGCGGTCCAGCTCAGGCTGGTCACCTCAGGACATTCCTGCGGTTCGACGACAAAGAACCTGAAGGCGATGGTCGAAGAAGCCATCTACGACCTGGCGCCGGACGTGGCGTCGCTGGAGGTGCTGGAACCGGAGAGCGAACCGGCGTCAGGCTTCGTCCCTTTGCAGAATCTGTTGAAGCATCCGATCGCCGAGGCGGCGCTCGAGATTGCGGATGTGGGCGGTGCCGATTGAATTCGCATCCAAATGCTCATCGCTGGGCGAGGAGAATCCGATGACGACGACTGGAACGCCGCCATTGGAACAGGCGTTTGCAACGTTGCGTCAGTTCGCGCGCCCGCGCCCCGCCGTCGAGCGTTGCGAGTTGTGCAGCGCTGGACTGGCACATGTGCACCCTCATCTTGTCGAATTGTCCTCGCGGCAGATCATCTGCGCATGTGAGGCCTGCGCGATGCTGTTCGACGGAATTCCGGGAGGGAAATACCGGCGTGTCTCGCGGCGGGCGCAGTTGCTGACAAGCTTCCGCATGACCGATGCGCAGTGGGAAAACCTGATGATTCCCATCAACATGGCGTTCTTCTTTCGATCGAGCCTGGAAGACCGAATGGTCACTCTCTACCCCAGCCCAGCCGGCAGCGTGGAGTCATTGCTTCCGCTCGACGCGTGGAATGAGATCGTGGATGAAAACGCTGCTCTAGCCCAGCTGCGGCCGGACATCGAAGCGCTGCTAGTCAATCGCGTCGGCCATGCGCAGGAACTATCCAGGGCCGAGTATTACATCGCACCTATCGATGAGTGTTATCGGCTTGTCGGACTCATCCGGGCCAACTGGAAAGGGCTATCTGGTGGGTCGGAGGTATGGGCTGAGATCGGCCGTTTCTTTGAGGAGCTGAGATCGCGGGCAGACCTGATCGGCGAGGAGGCCCATGCCTGACTTAAGCTTCAAGATCGAACAGGCGGCCGTAACGCCCTTCGCGATTGCCCCAACCTTGTCATTCGCCCTTCGCATCGATAACGCAGTCCCTGCTCAAACGATCCACACGATTGCCCTGCGCTGCCAGATCCAGATCGAAGTAACTCGCCGGCGCTACACGCCGGAGGAGCAAGCCAGCATGCGCGACCTCTTCGGCGAGCCGGAGCGCTGGAGCCAGACGCTGCGAACTCTGCTTTGGACGCACACCAGCGTCGTCGTGCCGAGCTTTCAAGACACTACGGTGACCGATCTTCATGTCCCGTGCACCTTCGACTTCAACGTGGCCGCCACGAAGTACTTCGGCGGCCTCACCGCAGGGGAGATTCCGCTTTACTTCCTCTTCAGCGGCACCGTCTTTTATGCGGATGCCGAGGGCATTCTACAGGTCGCGCCGATCTCCTGGGAGCAAGAGGCGCGGTACAAGCTGCCGGTCAATGTGTGGCGCGAGATGATGGAAGCCTACTACCCGAATACGGTCTGGCTTGGCCTCCGCCGCGACACCTTCGATCGCCTTTACCAATACAAAGTCCAGCGTGGGCTTCTCAGCTGGGAACAGGCGCTGGAAAGTATGCTTGCGGCGGAAGAGACGGTGAACACATGAGCCCGAATCCTGTTACCCAAGACCGGGTTGAGAAGATCGCCGAGGCCGTGCTCTACGAGGGATACCTGCTGTATCCCTATCGAGCGTCGGCGGTAAAAAATCAGCAGCGCTGGAATTTCGGAGTACTGTGTCCGCGTTCCTATAGTGAGGAGCAGAATGGCTCCGAGGCGTGGATGATGCAGACGCAATGTCTGCTGCGGGGAAACCTGTTGGCGCGACTCGGCGTGAAGGTCCGGTTTCTCCAATTGGTCAATCGCTCAATCGGAAGGTCGAAGCAGTTTCCGGGTGAACTTCCCGCCGGCGCAGGGGCCGAACTCGAGATTGTTGGCAAGTTGGAAGTTGACGGGCAAACATTTGTGCCATGGCAGGAGGCGATGGAACGCCAGATGGTCGTGCCCCCACTGCGTCCCGCATCAGTCTTGTTCGCATTGCCGTCCCCGTTTGATTTTCCTGATGGGCGCGAGCTGGAGCCTGTTCGGGATAAGGGCGGCTGGCTCGCGGGCGCGATCATCCGAGAATGGGAAGCGCTATCCGGATGGATCGAAATCGATTCCGAGCGATGCCAGGATGACGTTCACAAGATAACGGTCAGGGTCCGCAATCTGACTTCCTACGAATGCTCGCCCGAGCGAAGCCGGGCCGATGCGCTGATGTATTCGCTGGTCTCCGCCCATACGATCCTGACCGTGGACGGTGGCGAGTTCATCTCGCTGCTCGACCCTCCGGAGAACCTGAAGAGCTTGGCCGCGGAGTGCCGGAACATTTGCACATGGCCGGTTCTTGTGGGAGAAGAAGGCGACCGGGGCACGATGCTTTCCTCGCCGATTATCCTCTACGACTATCCGCAGATCGCTCCTGAGAGTCCGGGCAGTTTGTTTGACGGGACGGAGATCGACGAGATCCTTTCGCTGCGAATTCTAACCATGACCGACGACGAAAAGCGAGAGATGCGCCAGTCGGACGAGCGCGCACGCCAGATACTCGAGCGCACCGAAAACATGCCGCCGGAGCAATTCATGAAAATGCACGGCGCTCTGAGAGGGCTGCACCCAGCTTCGAGCGACGCTCGTCAAAGGGGAGTGCGATGAACGAGCTGGAGTTGCAGCTGCTCGAAGACAAGACGCTGATCGACCATCTCGTCATCTCCGGCGTGCAAGTGAGAACGGGAGACCGCGTCCGTCTTTTTCCCCACAAGGGCGGCGATATTCTCGACATTGCGTTGCGCGGACAGGTCGCGTCCGTCGAGAGCCTCGAACAAGACTACGAAGGCAAATCGCACGTCTGCGTCGTGCTGGACGATGATCCGGGACGCGACCTTGGGCTGCTGCGGCAGCCGGGTCACCGCTTCTTCTTTGATCCGTCTGAGGTCGAACCGCTTCCGCGCGAGGAACAGAGTCAGCGGACCATGACGCAGCGGCCGCGGATTCTGGTAGCAGGCATCGGGAACATCTTTCTTGGGGACGACGGCTTCGGCGTCGAGGTGGCGCAGCAGCTCACGCACTGCGATTTCCCCGCAGCCGTGCGGGTGGTCGACTTCGGCATCCGGGGTTTCGACCTCGCCTATGCCCTGCAGGACGGCTACGAGACCACGATTCTCCTCGACGCCTTCCCTCACGGCCATCCGCCCGGCACGGTCTACGTGGTCGAGCCGGATCTCAACGATCCCGCTGCGGATCTCTCGCAAGAGAACTTCGTCGAGCCCCACGCCATGAATCCAGTAAACGTGTTGCGCATGGCGGCTGCGATGAAAGCTCCGTTGAAGCGCGTTCTGCTGGTAGGTTGCGAGCCCGAGACCTTCGGCGGCGAAGAGGGACAGATGGGTCTGAGTCCGGCTGTGGCGGCTGCCGTAGGCGAGGCCATGAAGGTAGTCGCGGGTCTCGTCGAGAAGACTTTGAAGGAAGGCAATTTGAAAAGAGCAAGTTGTACGTCCACAGACTTGAGTACCGCCAACTAGACATGCGCGAACCGAAAGGAGAAATACCGTGGCTATGGACCTGACAGAGATGAATGGAACTCAGAACGGAAGCGACAAGGACACCCTCTACATGCTTGGCGGGGTCGCCATGATCGTTTTTGGAGCGGGGTTGATACTTTCCAATCCCTTTATTCGCCGCTACCTCTCCCAGCTGGGAGTTGGAAACCTGGCGCAGGCCGCTTTCCCCGATGTCGAAAGATATTTGAAGCTGCGGGCAATGTAGCTGCGGCGCGGTTGGAACGAGCTATCTTGATGAGCTGCAGGCGGGCTTCGCAAGCAACGCAGGCGGTTACGTGATCGGAGTTAGTTTGCATGGCTGAAATTTCGACTGAGGCGGTGGAAGCGTCCGAGACCGCTATCGGCCGCTACGCTATCGATGGCCGGTCGAGCCGGTTCACTGTCAAGGCGACGGCGACCGGGCTGTTGGCGAAGATGGGCCACAATCCAACCATCGGAATCCGCGACTTCAGAGGCGAGGTAAACTTCGATCCGGAAAAGCTCGCAGCCGGTTCTTTGCACTTGGTCGTCAAGACCTCGTCGCTCGGCGTGCAGGACGATATCAGCGACAAAGACCGCCGCGAGATCGAACGTCTGATGAACGAGGAGGTGCTTGAGACCGCGAAGTTTCCGGAGATCCTCTTTGACGCTCCGGACATTACGGTCACTAAGATGTCCGACATGCTTTATTCGGCCACGCTGAACGGAGAGCTTACCCTGCATGGGGTGACGCGTACGGTGACAGGGATCACCGCGCGGGTGGCGTTGCTGGGGAGTATGCTACGGGCATCGGGAGATTTTTCGCTGAACCAGACCGATTACAACATCAAGCTGGTGTCGGTGGCCGGAGGCGCGCTGAAGTTGAAAGATGATCTGAAGTTATCTTTCGAGATCGTAGCGCGGAAGCAGGAATGAAGAGATTAGTGGCTCGCGCACAGGAGCGTCCGGAGGAAGTAATCGAATGTGTTTAGCGATTCCAGGCAAGATCGTCGAATTGGATTCCGGCCAGGCGCACCTGGGAACCGTGGAAGTTGCCGGAGTGCGGCGCAAGGTTGATCTAGGCCTGTTACAGGAGGATCTGCCAAAGACCGGCGACTGGGTGTTGATTCACGTCGGCTTCGCCATGACCAAGATCAGCGAGCAGGATGCGATCGAGCAGATGGAAATGCTCAGGATGCTCGGCGAAACGGAGCAGGCGATCGAGGAAGTTCGCGGATACGGTCTTGAGGAAGGCGGCGAGCATTTAACCGCCAGAACGGGTTGACCAGGCTTCCGTTCGCTCCTTTAGCCTGACCTAACCCACGGTAGGATCCACGATGCGATATGTAGATGAATTCCGAGATCCAGAGCTTATCACCAAAGCATCCGAAGAGATTTATCGCCTTGCGGACACCGGCAAGCACTACCGCATCATGGAGGTTTGCGGCGGTCATACCCATGCCATCTACCGCTTCGGCTTAAAAGATGTGTTGCCGTCGAATATCGAGCTCATTCACGGCCCGGGCTGCCCGGTGTGCGTGCTGCCGATGGGCAGGATCGACGACGGCCTCACGGTCGCCAAGCAAGCCGACGTGATCTTTGCCGCATTCGGAGACATGATGCGTGTGCCCGGCGCTCACGGGAGCCCGTTTGAGCATAAGGCGCGCGGCACCGATGTGCGGATGGTCTATTCGCCGGCAGACGCGCTGAAGCTTGCGCGCAACAACCCCGACCGGCACGTGATGTTCTTTGCCATAGGCTTCGAGACCACCGCGCCGTCCACAGCGCTGACACTGATGCGCGCTAAAGCGGAGGGCATAGAGAACTTCTCTGTCTTTTGCAACCACGTGACCATCATTCCGGCGATGCGGGCGATCCTCGATTCGCCCGACATGCGCCTCGATGCGTTTATCGGCCCCGGTCATGTTTCGACGGTGATCGGCTGCCGCCCCTATGAGTGGATCGCCAATACGGAGCACATGCCGATTGTGACTTCGGGCTTCGAGCCGCTCGATCTGCTGCAGTCGATCGTGATGATCCTGCGTCAGCTCCGCGCGGGCGAGGCGCGTGTCGAGAACCAATACAAACGTGTCGTGCCGTGGGAAGGCAATCGCGCCGCGCTAAAGGCGATGGCCGAGGTATTTCAGCTACGGCCTTATTTCGAGTGGCGAGGGCTCGGATTTATCTCGCAGTCGGCATTGAAGCTCCGTGACGAATATGCGCAGTGGGACGCGGAGCAGCGCTTCCCGATTCCCAACACGCGAGTTACCGATCCAAAGGCCGCGCAATGCGGAGAAGTCCTCAAAGGGGTGCTTAAGCCCGCGCAGTGCAAGCTCTTTGGCAACGAATGTACGCCCGAACATCCAATCGGCGCGCTTATGGTTTCTTCAGAGGGTTCATGCGCAGCACATTACAACTACGAACATCGCAAAACGGCAACGGCAATGGTGACGCACATCGCGTCAGTGGCCTGAACGGGAACGGAGTTGCGGAAAGCGTGATTGCCGCCGTGCGCTTTCGCGACCCACAGATTGAAATGGCGCACGGCGCCGGCGGCAAGGCCAGCCGTAGGCTTGTCGAAGGCCTCTTCGCTCCGCTCCTTTCTCCAAACTCGACCGGACCCTTGGGCGATGCCGCCTACCTGAGTCTGTACGGCGGCTCGATCGCAATTACCACCGACAGCTTTGTCGTCAAGCCGCTCAGATTTCCGGGCGGATCGATCGGCGAACTCGCCGTCAACGGGACGATGAACGATTTGGCTGTCTCCGGAGCCAGGGGCCAGGCGATGGTCGTCACCTTCATTCTCGAAGAGGGGCTGCCATCTTCCGTGCTGGAGGCGGAAGTCCGCGCGATGGCTGCCGCTCTGGCAAGAGCAGGCATTGCCATAGTCGGCGGCGACACGAAGGTCGTGGAGCGCGGTAAGGCGGACGGCATGTACATCACCACAACTGGTATCGGCTCTCCAATGGCGTCTATCAAGATCGACGCCGGATCAGTGCGGCCTGGTGACAAAATCCTCCTCTCAGGGCCGATCGGCGACCACGGAATTACCATCCTGTTGGCGCGCGGGGAACTCGACCTCGACGCCGATCTGTCTTCGGATACGCGATGTGTTCTGCCACTCATCGAAGCGATGGTCGCGGAGGCAGGCCCAGGGATTCGCTGGATGCGCGATCCTACCCGGGGTGGCGTCGCCACTTCGCTCAATGAACTCGCGCGCGACTGTGGGCTCGGTATCGTCCTGGGTGAAGAGAAGATCCCCATGCGCGACGAAGTCCGAGGCGCCTGCGAGTTGCTGGGCTTGGACCCGCTGCACATCGCGAATGAAGGCCAGTTTCTTGCGGTCGTCGCGCCGGAGTATGCCGACGCGGCACTGAACGCGCTCAACCGCGCCGATGGCGGCGAGGACGCTGTGATCATTGGCGAGGTGCAACCGGAACCCGCCTGCGCCGTGCTGGTGACCACGCGCTATGGCGGAAGCCGAATCGTCGATATGTTGGTCGGCGATCCGCTACCCCGGATTTGTTAAGAGGATTTGTAAGGAAGACGGCGATGGAAACGACATGCAGTCCCTCGATGCAGACGCTCGCGCGGATTGAAGAGCGTCTGCTGGTGCGGAATGAAATCATCGAGGGCTTCTTCGCGCGCGAGGCAAGGAACCTCGCCGAGGCCTGCCGCGAGATGGCGGAGCGTTTCCTGCGCGGCGGCCGTTTGCTAGCTTTTGGCCGCGGCCCCTACGCGACCGACGCGCAACACGTTTCAGTCGAGTTCGTGCATCCGGTCATCGTCGGCAAGCGCGCTCTTCCGGCGCTCGATCTTTCGATGGCCTTCTCGCAATGGCTGGATGCAATTCTTCATTCTGAAGACATCGTCATGGGTTTTGGCCCGCCGGAGGGTGATGCAGGAGTGCTGGCCGCTTTAGCGGTGGCCCGCTCGCGCAAAGCGATGACGTTTGCGTTGCCGGGCGAGTTCGGCTCCTATGCGTTGCAGCCCGCGACAGAGGACCCATTCATCCACCAGGAGATGGTCGAGATTTTCTATCACACGCTCTGGGAGACGGTGCATGTCTTTCTGGAGCACCGGGAGCTTGGTCAGGACGTGGGACAATCGGCCTTTCTCTATCCATTTCTTGGAGAACAGAAGCAATCGACCAACGATCTTGTCGAAGAAGTCGCTGCCTCGATCCAAATGAAGGTGCATGACGACACACAGCTTCGCACACGGCTCGCGAAGGAAGAGGCGGAACAGATCGGCAGAACGGCCCTGGCCATCCATGACCGTTTGTCACGAGGAGGGAAGCTGATCGTCTTTGGGAATGGCGGATCGGCGACCGACGCCAACGACCTGGCACTCGACTGCGTGCTGCCACCTCGTGGGTATTGCCCAATTGCGGCAATATCGCTGGCGATGGAGCCGGCCAACATTACTGCGCTCGCCAACGATGTCGGTACCGAGGTCATCTTCCTGCGCCAACTGATTGCCCAGGCGCGACCTGAAGACGTGGCGATCGGGATCTCCACCAGCGGCGGCTCGCGCAATATCGTGATGGCGCTCGAAGAGGCGCGCAAGCGTCGAATGACGACGGTCGCCCTGCTGGGCAACGATGGTGGAGAGATTTACCGCCGCGGACTCGCCAACTTTCCCATCATTGTGCGCAGCGACTACATTCCGCGAATTCAGGAGATTCAGGCATCCGCGTATCATGTCATTCGCGAAACCCTGGAGGTGCTCCACCGTGGCGACGCTTGAACTCTATGGCACAGCAGGCTGTCAATACACCCAGGAGTTGCGCGAATGGCTGGAGTGGACTCGGCGCGAATTTCTTGAGTTCGACGTCGAGGCCGATCCCGAGGCGCGCAGACGCATGGCCTCATTGGACAGCAGCCTTCGCACAGTCCCTGTGCTTGTCGAGGATGGCAAAGTGATCCAGGTCGGCTGGCACGGTCGTGGCTGCATCGTTGGCCCGGGGTCGTGATGGCGGCAGCCTGCTCCATTCGCGTGCGCGGAGTCGTTCAGGGAGTTGGCTTTCGTCCGTTTGTCTACCGTCTCGCGCAGGCCAACAGGCTGACTGGCTGGGTGCTCAATGGCGAGCAGGGGGTCGAGATTCATCTCGAAGGCACCGAAGATAATCTGGCCGCATTCGTTCAAGAGATAAGTACCAAGCCGCCCGCTGCGGCCCAGGTTGCCGAGATCGAAGTCGAAGCCGCCTGCTATGAAGGACTAGGTGAATTCACGATTCGCGAGAGTGAGCGTCTTGACCGGCCGACGGTGTGCGTGTCGCCTGACCTACCTGTCTGCCATGAGTGCTTCGCGGAGCTTTTCAATCCCTCGGACCGCCGGTATCGCTACCCCTACATCAATTGCACGAATTGCGGACCTCGCTTTAGCGTCATTCTCGCTTTGCCCTACGACCGGCCGAATACTACGATGCGCCAATGGCCGATGGACCGCTATTGCAAGGATCAATATCACGATCCTGCGAATCGCCGTTTTCATGCACAGCCGGTCGCATGCCCGGCGTGCGGTCCGGATTTTTTTCTGAGCGACGGCGTGAGAGCGGTTGCTGAGTCGCGCGCAGCCATCGATCGGACCGCCGAGCTTATTCGCGATGGCAAGATCGTCGCGGTCAAGGGGCTGGGTGGTTATCACCTGGCGTGCGATGCGCGAAACTCCGAGGCCAACACTGCATTGCGCGAGCGGAAATTCAGGAAGGAAAAGCCGTTCGCGGTTATGGCCAGAGATATGGAGACGGCTCGGAGTCTGGTCGAGCTCTCTCCCGAGGCAGAGGTGTTGCTGCAATCGATCGCTCGACCGATCGTCCTTGCTCCGAAGAGGCAAGAGTTCCCTGGAGTCGCTCCAGACAATAATGAGCTCGGAGTGATGTTGCCGTACACGCCGCTGCAGCACTTATTGTTTGAGGCGGGCGCTCCGGATGTGCTGGTCATGACCAGCGCAAATCGGTCAAGCGAGCCTATTGCGTATGAAGACAAGGACGCGCTGGAACGTCTATCTGGGATTGCAGACGCGTTCCTCATAGGCGAGCGACCAATCGCGCGCCGGGTTGACGACTCGGTCGCTCGCGCCGGCGTCTTCGGCTCCACGATTTTGCGTCGCGCACGAGGATATGCTCCGGGTGCGGTCTCGATATTGCCGACAAAGCGTCCTCTGCTCGCCCTCGGCGCGGACCTTAAGAACACAATCACCCTTGTGGTTAACGGACAGGCCTTTGTCAGCCAGCATATTGGCGATCTTGACCACTATCAGGCGCTCCGGGCATTTGAGGAAACGGTCCAAGACCTGATCTCCATGTACGACGTTTCATGGAATGACCTGGTGGTCGCACATGATTGTCATCCGCAATACGCATCGACGCTGCATGCGATGGCTCTACCGTCTGCAAGCAGGCATGCCGTGCAACATCATCGCGCGCATATTGCGTCGGTCCTCGCCGAGCGCGGGGCGTGGGACGAAAGGGTCGTTGGTGTCAGCCTCGACGGCACCGGATATGGCGACGATGGAACTATCTGGGGTGGTGAAATATTTGTTGGGAACGTGCGGCGCGGTTTTGAGCGGGTCGCCCATCTGCGCCAGGCCGCTTTGCCCGGAGGCGATGCCGCAGCGCGATATCCCGTACAAGCGGCCGCGGGGTTTCTTGCTCAGCTTGAGGGGCTACCCGATCTCAGCGTTCCACCCTTTCATTTTGGGTCGCGCTATCAGGCCGCAGACCAGCTGATCCAGCGGGAAGTCCGGACTTTCGCGACTACTTCAATGGGACGACTTTTTGATGCCGCGGCCGCACTCCTGGGCTTCGTTAGAGAGACCACCTATGAGGGCCAGGCCGCCATTTGGGTTGAACAGATCGCCGGACGTGCTTCGAATGAGGATTCGTATCCGTTTCCCTTCGCCGATAAGGAACTCGACTTTCGCCCTCTGCTGAGTTCTGTGATTCAAGACCGCAACCGCAATCGCCCGACAGCTGAGATTGCGCGGGCTTTTCAGCGCGGTATTGCGCAAGGATTGTTCGGCGCCATCAAGGCGGTCTGCGAGGAGTACGATCTCCGCACTGTCGTCCTTTCTGGAGGGGTCTTTCAGAATGAGCTCTTGCTGGCCGACTTGAAGCCGCTGCTCGACGGCGAAAATCTTCGCACCTGGACTAACCACGCAGTACCGCCAAACGATGGCGGCATCAGCCTCGGGCAGGCTGCGATCGCCGCGTTTGAGATCGAAGCAGGCACAGGGACGCCCTATGCATGAGCTTTCGATCGCGATGAGCATCGTCGAGATGGCGCAGGAAGAGGCCGATCTCCGTGGCGTGACGATCGACGCGGTTCATATCGACGTCGGCCCACTCTCGGGAGTCGTCGCCGAGGCGCTCCTGTTTTCCTACGAGGTAGCTTGTAACGGCACGCAGCTCGAAGGCTCGCGGCTGCTGATCAGGGAAGTCCCTATTGAGGTCTACTGCCCGGCCTGCAACACGCAAAAAACATTGACCTCGATGCAGTGGTTTTGCTGCCCCGAGTGCGGCACGCCGACCTCGGAAGTGGTCCATGGAAAAGAACTGCTGATTACCGCCCTGGAGGTACGAGATGGTTCCCGAACCGCGCCTGTTGGAAGTGCGCAAGAACATTCTGAAGCAAAATGACGTCATCGCCCGGGCGTTGCGCGACCGGTTCCGCACGCAAGGTGTCTTTGTCGTGAGCCTTGTTTCTAGTCCGGGGGCGGGTAAGACCGCCTTCCTCGAAAAGACTCTGACGCTCCTGCGGCCGGAGTATCGTGTCGCCGCGCTGGTCGGAGACCTCGCCACGGAAAACGACGCACTTCGCCTGGCGCGCAGCAAGGCGCCAGTGAAGCAGATCATCACCGGAACCGTTTGTCATCTCGAAGCATCGATGGTCGAACACGCGCTGGACGGATGGGAGGTTGGCGACCTCGACCTTCTTTTCATTGAGAATGTCGGCAATCTTGTTTGCCCGTCCTCTTATGACCTGGGAGAGAACCTTCGCCTCGTCTTGCTCTCGGTCACCGAAGGCGAAGATAAGCCGCTGAAATACCCGACCATCTTCAACAGTGCGGACGTGGCAGTGATCACCAAAATCGACCTGGCGAATGCAGTGGAGTTTGACGAAGAGACGGCGACTGCAAATATTCAAGCGGTGCGTCCGGGGATGCCTCAGTTCGCGGTTTCAACGAAGACCAACGACGGAATGCAGGAATGTCTCCAGTTTCTTAAGACTCGCCTAGCGGAATCCCGCGAAATCGAGCGAAGTGCTCAGGAAAGAGGAAGCAGTCAAACTGCTGAACCCACTCATCAAGCCCCTGCCCTCATTCGATGAGCGCGTGCTTCAGGCTGCTAATACCCGAGTCTAACTGAAAACCGTTGGCGCGCGGTCGGGACGCGCGCCAACGGAAGTTAGTACCAAGTTGACAGCTCTCTTTTCCGCAAAGCTCACGCAAGGTCGAAGCGATCGAGGTTCATCAGCTTACTCCACGCAGCCACGAAATCCTTCACGAACTTCTCCTTCGAGTCAGCCAATGCATAGACCTCAGCGACGGCCCGCAGTTGGGAGTTGGAACCGAAGACGAGATCGACGATGGTGCCCGTCCACTTAGGCTGGCCCGTCGCCCGATCGCTCCCCTCCAACACTCCTTCTGAAGTAGCGGACTTCTGCCACTTGGTATTCATGTCGAGGAGATTGACGAAGAAGTCATTGGTCAGCGCTCCGGGCTGCGTGGTGAAGACTCCATGTTTGGACTGCCCGAAGTTGGCGTTCAGCGCGCGCAGACCACCGATCAGAACGGTCATCTCCGGAGCGGTCAGAGTCAACAGGTTCGCTCGATCCAGCAGCAGTTCAGCCGCCGCCTCGTGATGGCCCTTTCGGAGGTAGTTGCGGAAACCGTCCGCGACCGGCTCCAGCACGGAGAACGAGTGTACATCGGTCTGCTCCTGCGAAGCATCAGTGCGCCCCGGCGAGAAGGGAACCTTCACGTCATGGCCGGCCTTCTTCGCAGCTTCCTCAATGGCCGCGCAGCCTCCGAGAACGATCAGGTCGGCCAGCGAAACTTTCTTCCCGCCTGATTGCGCTCCATTAAATTCCTTCTGGATCGCTTCCAGTTTATCCAGGACTTTCGCCAGCTCTTCGGGCTGGTTGACTTCCCAATACTTCTGCGGAGAGAGGCGAATGCGCCCCCCATTGGCCCCGCCGCGCTTGTCGCTGCCGCGGAAGGTTGCGGCCGAGGCCCAGGAGGTTGAAACCAGCTGGGGGATGGAGAGTCCCGACGCGAGGATCTTAGCCTTCAGATCGGCAATATCCTGCTCCCCTATCAATTCATGGTCCACAGCGGGAACGGGATCCTGCCACAGCAACGGCTCCGCAGGAACGAGAGGGCCGAGGTACCGCGAAATCGGGCCCATGTCGCGGTGCGTCAGCTTGTACCAAGCCTTTGCAAACTGGTCTGCGAATTCGTCCGGATTCTTGTGGAACCGCCTCGAAATTTTCTCGTAAAGCGGGTCCGCCTTCAGTGCAAGATCGGTGGTGAACATCATTGGGGCATGCTGCTTCGACGGATTGTGGGCATCCGGCACTGTGCCCGCCGCCGCACCGTTCTTAGGCGTCCATTGATGAGCGCCGGCGGGGCTCTTCGTCAGTTCCCAGTCGTAGCTAAAAAGATTATCGAAGAAGTTGTTGTCCCACTTTGTCGGGTTGCTGGTCCATGCTCCTTCAAGGCCGCTGGTGATTGCGTGAGGGCCGACGCCGGTGCCGAAGGTATTAATCCAGCCGAGACCCTGGTGCTCGATACCGGCGCCTTCGGGTTCCGGACCCATGTATGTGCTCGGCTCGGCAGCGCCGTGAGCTTTGCCGAAGGTGTGACCGCCGGCGATGAGGGCAACGGTTTCCTCGTCATTCATCGCCATGCGGGCAAAAGTCTCGCGGATGTCCACGGCCGCGGCGACTGGATCGGGTCTGCTGTTGGGCCCTTCCGGATTCACGTAGATGAGGCCCATCTGCACGGCGCCGAGAGGGTTGTCGAGCTGACGATTCCCGCGATATCGCTCATCGCCCAGCCACGTGGTTTCAGGGCCCCAGTAGATGTCCTCTTCGGGCTCCCAAATATCTTCGCGACCGCCGGCAAAACCGTAGGTCTTGAATCCCATGGACTCAAGCGCCACGTTCCCGGTGAGAATCAACAGGTCGGCCCAGGAGATTTTCTTTCCATACTTTTGCTTGATCGGCCAGAGCAGGCGGCGTGCTTTGTCGAGACTTACATTATCCGGCCAGCTGTTGAGAGGCGCGAATCGTTGGGATCCGGAACCCGCGCCGCCTCGGCCATCAGCGATGCGGTAGGTGCCCGCGCTATGCCACGCCATTCTGATGAACAACGGCCCATAGTGGCCGAAGTCAGCCGGCCACCAGGGCTGCGACGTGGTCATCAAGGCATGGAGGTCCTTGATCACGGCATCCAGATCAAGGGTCTTGAACTCCGCGGCGTAGTTGAACTTTTCTCCCATGGGGTCCGAGAGCGAGGAGTGCTGGTGCAAGATGTTCACGTTCAGTTGGTTAGGCCACCACTGTGCGTTTGCCCGGGTTCCGGTCACGGCTTGTTGGCGAACGCCGTGCGAGAAAGGGCACTTAGATTCGGTTGATCCGTTTTGCTCATTACCGGGGATGGGTTCCCCCACTGCGACTTCGAATTGCTGCTCCATAAACTCCCTTTCCTTCTAATCGGTTAAGAAATTGAGACGAACTGCAAATTGAACCAGGCATTCCGACTACTGAAACTACCACCGATGCGCTCACTGACGCATTCATCCGGTATTCACACCTCGATGAGACCTAACGGGACTGCGCTTCGGAGCGCATTTGGTGCAGAATCCGCGGAAAATGAGTTCACATTCGCGAACAATCCGCTTACCGAGGGAGCCCTTGGCGGGCTTTGGCACGTCGTACCAATCAACGTCCTCGACAGTTCCGCAGCGGTCGCAGACGAAGTGATGATGGAGCAGGCCTTTGGCATCGAATCGCGCTGCGCGGCCCTCGACCGCCACTTCACGGACCAAGCCCGCTTGCACAAGATCCCGCAGATTGTTATACGTCGTGGCCCTTGAAGAGCGCGGATCCATCCGATTCACGGCTTCAAAGATTTCGACCGCCGTGGGATGCCGATTTTGTTCCATCAGAAATGCCATCACGGCATATCGTTGCGGAGTGCAGCGCAACCCGCTGCCTTCCAATGACCGTTTAATCGCCTCGGCGTCCACTAAATTAGACTAAGTCTAATTTAATATTTTGGCAATAAGAGCGGCTGGTTTGTTGAATGGCGCTGAAAGATTGAAGCTTTGGGAACCGGCGGGGCAGTTCGGTGAGTCCTCTCATTCTAAGACTCTCTGCTTCCCCATTTTGTGAGGCGGCGTTGCTTGTGGTAACTTAAGGCTAACGATGGTCAGCAAGATCGCATCAACGCTGTATGGCGGCGCCTCCCCGGTGCAGTCCTGTTGTTGTTCCCGCTGACTCCCTCATCCGATCAAAGTTGTTACGACTCTCCGTAAACCATTCTCATCCCGAACTAGCTAACACATTTACCCAGATGATTCACATCATTTTCACTCACGCCGTCGCTAGCCGCTTCTCCTCCTCCGAAAGAGAAGGCGCCTGTTGTTGTAGCCGCTGATCCTCTCCTCTCCCGCTAACTTCTCATGTTTTCCGGACCGAGACTCCAGGAGTCGTTTCGTGAGCTACATTCGCCACTTCTATCGCTTTCTCTTTGTGTTGATTCTGTTTATATCGGGACTCGGGACCTCCTTAGCGATGGCCCAAGTCGTGGGCGGCACTATCGCCGGGGATGTTGTCGATCCCGCTGGGAGCGCGGTGAGCGGAGCCAGAGTCCTGATCCGCGATCAGGAAACCGGGACGGTGCGCGAGCTTCTCACCTCCGACGGCGGCACATTTTCCGCACCTTCCATTCCGGTTGGAGCCTATTCGGTGACCATCTCGCATGATGGCTTTGCGCCGCTGCAGCGCACTGCCATCAGTCTTGCCGTTGGCCAGGGCATCCACCTCCATCTCACGCTAACTGTTGGCGGAGCGAACGAGACGGTCTCGGTTGTGGACACGCCACAGGTTGTCGACCTTTCGACCCAGCAGTCGCAGGGCCTGGTGAACGAGCGGCAGGTGAAAGAGCTTCCGCTCAACGGACGGAGCTACGACCAACTCATTGAGCTGAACCCCGGAGCGGTCAGCTATACGACCGAGCGCTCCGGCGGCGTCGGCACTTCGAACTCCTCGGTGGGGAATATGTTCTCTGTCTCAGGCCGGCGACCGCAGGATAATCTCTTCCTGCTGAATGGAGTGGAGTATACGGGAGCGTCGCTCATCAACGTGACGCCTGGCGGCACAAGCGGTCAGCTGCTCGGCGTGGATGCGGTGCGTGAGTTCAATGTTGTAAGCGACACTTACGGCGCGAACTATGGCAAGCGGACTGGGGCGCAGATCTCCATCGTCACTGCCTCCGGGGGCAACGCTCTGCATGGTTCCGTTTATGAGTTTCTGCGTAACAGCGCTCTTGATGCACGCAATTACTTCGACCAGGCAAAGATTCCTGAATTCCAGCGCAACAACTTCGGCGCTGCGCTGGGTGGTCCTCTGCGTCACGACAAGCTCTTTGCCTTTGGCAACTATGAAGGGTATCGGCAGAACCTTGGCGTGAGCGCGGTTGCCTTTGTTCCGGACGATACATCTCGGGCCGCAGCAGTACCGAGTGTGAAGCCGGTGCTGGCCTTGTGGCCGGTTGCGAATGGGCCAGAGTTGCTGAACTCGAACGGTACACCAAGCGGTATCGCTGAGGCGTTCTCGAACCCTCCACAAAACGTCCGCGAAGATTTTGGCACGACTCGCGTAGACGCGAACCTTACTCCAAACGATCTGCTCTTCGGCGTGTATACCATAGACGACAGCGATGCGAACACGCCGTCGCAGAACCCCTATTCCACGATCTATGAACGGCTGCGCGAACAGGTCTTGAGCGCGCAGGAGCAGCATGTCTTTTCTCCGACGCTGCTCAACACGGCGCGCTTCGGATATTCGCGTGCAGCATACTACTTCACCGGCGAGGTGCCGGTACCAGTACCCGGATGGGTCGCAGGAGCGCCAATCGGTGCGGTCGTAATCTCGGGCAGCACAGCATCAAATGGCGCTTCGCAGATCACACTTGCGGGTGCGAACACCGGAAGCAACAACGATACTGTCCGGAATCTGTTTACAGCCGACGATCACATATTCTGGACGCACGGCAAGCATCAGATCGAAGCTGGCGTTTGGCTGCAACGGCTGCAATCGAACGACAACCTTGCGCAGAACCAATATGGACAAGCGTCGTTTTCGACGCTGGCGAGTTTTCTGAAGGGCGATGTGGCGACCTTTACGGTTGTTCCCGCGCCCACGGAGTTGGGCTGGCGGTCACTCTTCGTCGCAGGTTACATCGAAGATGCCTGGAAGGTGACGCCGCGTCTTGAGGTACGCGCGGGTTTCCGCTCCGAGTCCACGACCGGCTGGAATGAGGCGCAAAGCCGGGCCTCGAACTATGGATTTACCGACGGCGTGATCAACACAAATCCCACCATCGGTGGCTCGGCGCTGTCGCAGAACCGTGCGAAGTTTCTGCCCGAGCCTCGCGTCGGCGTCGCCTACGACGTCTTTGGCAATGGCAGGACGGCGCTGCGCGCGAGCTTCGGTATGCACAAGGCGCTGCTCGATACCCTCGATTACCGGCTCGACCAAACGGCGCCCTTCAATACAACGCTCTCGTTTAGCAATACGACAGTCGACAAGCTTGCGGGTCTGGCCGATGGCTCGACTCCCGGTAGCGGCCTGATTTCGCCCAGCAATGTGCAGCCGAATATCGCAACGCCGACGGTGCTCGCCTGGACAGTCAAGTTGGAGCAGCAGATCGCCCCAGCGACTTCGCTAACCATTGGCTATGTGGGTTCACATGGCTACAACCAGATTCTTTCCGAAGACCAGAACACGCCACCGACGGTCGTCTGCCCGGCAGTTTCCTGCCCCGCTGCGCTGGCCCCCGGCACAATCTATTACCCGACATCGGTCAAGGCAAACCCAAACGTAGCGAACACGACCTCCTGGGTTTCGCAGGGCATTAGCAATTACAACGCGCTTGAGGTGGACGTCCGCAAACAGCTTTCTCATGGGCTCCAACTGCGAGGCGTTTATACGTGGGCGAGCAACCTCGATGATGGCTCGGCATGGAATACGAGCGTCTCCGCGAATACTCCGGCGTTTGTGATGTACCCGGGAAATCCGAGGCTGGACTATGGGCTTGCGGCCACCAACATTCGGAATGCGGCGGCAATCAATGGCACCTGGGAGCTGCCCTTTGGCCGCGAGCTCCTCGCGAATGCCAACCCGGTATCGCGCCAGGTAATCGGCGGATGGTCAGTCAGCGGCATCGCAACCCTGCAGAGCGGCTTTCCCTTTTCGCCGCAGCTGGGCTACAACCCGACAGGAAACGGCGACACCCGTAACCCGGTGCGTCCGACTTTGAATCCCGATTTCCATGGCAGCCTTTACTCCAAAAGCCCCAGCCAATGGTTCAACCCGGCGGCGTTTACCGCGCCCTATCCGGGGACTTTTGGCGACGCAGGCAGGGACACGCTCTCCGGACCGGGTCTGGCGGATCTCGACGTCTCGTTGGCGAAGAGTACGACCATTCGTGAAGGACTGCACGCCCAATTCCGTGCGGAATTTTTCAACGTGCTAAATCGGGCAAACTTTACCACTCCAAACGCCGTTGTCTATAGCTCGGGGCCGACGCCGAAGACACCTACTGCCGAGGCGACGCAGTCAGTGACAGCAGGGGTGGTGAGCGCAACCGCGACTACCTCGCGGCAGATTCAGTTTGGATTGAAGCTTCTCTTTTAGCGGAGGAATTCCATGGAACTATGGCAAATTCGGCGGTGCGCAGAAACTTGTACGCATCACACTCGTCTGCTAGCATCAAAGTTAATGATTCGTGCTTGCCAAAGCCGCTTCTGTTGTTGCCTGTCGAACATCTTCGACGGGTGTCTTTCGTAGTCTCTGCTTTCCCTCCGCAATCTATCAGAAACACACCCAAAGCTGGAGCACCAGGTGCGGTTTTGCCTGCTCCGGTCTTCAGTAACTCCCCACGAGCTGGCGAGATTTGCATGACAGTCATTGAGAGAGAGCAGTCCCTAGTCACCACAAAACCAGACGGCGGAACGCGCCTGAGCCACTTGCGCCTGCTGGAAGCGGAAAGTATCCACATTCTGCGTGAGGTCGCGTCGGAGTTTGCAAAGCCGGTGATGCTCTACTCAATTGGCAAGGACTCGTCGGTGATGCTGCGCCTGGCACAAAAGGCCTTCTGCCCTGGGCCGATTCCGTTTCCGCTGCTACATATCGATACCGGTTTCAAGTTCGATGAGATGTTGGCCTTTCGCGATGAAATGGCGCGTTCTGTCGGGGCGGAGCTGCTGGTCTGGCGCAACGAAGCTGCGATCGCTGCCGGAACGAATCCCATAGCGCTGGATACCAAACGCTGCTGCGGGTTGTTGAAGACCCAGGCGTTGCTCGATGCGCTCAACCACTATGGATTCGACGCCGCGTTTGGCGGGGCGCGACGCGACGAGGAGAAGTCGCGCGCCAAGGAGCGCATCTACTCCTTCCGCGATGGCGCCGGGCAATGGGACCCAAAGAACCAGCGGCCGGAGTTGTGGAACCTCTATAACGCGCGCATTTATCCAGGCGAGAGCATCCGCGTCTTTCCGCTGTCGAACTGGACGGAGATGGATGTCTGGCAGTACATCCACGAGGAAAAAATCCCGGTAGTCGATCTCTATTTCGCAAAAGAGCGCCCAATGTATGTGCGTGGAGACGCCCTGTTGCCAGTCGAGAGAGATTTCGTTGCTCGCCCTGGCGAGCGGCCACAAATGGTTAAGTCACGCCTGCGCTCGCTAGGTTGCAGCCCCTGCACCGGAGCGATCCGTTCTGATGCCGAGAGCATCCCGGCGATCATCGCTGAACTGATCTCCTTTCGCTCCTCAGAGCGCGCCAACCGCGTCATCGACCACGACCAGGAAGGCTCGATGGAGATCAAAAAGCGGGAGGGCTACTTCTAGTGGCTGCCTCCGTACTCTTAGAAGACAAGACGTTTTCGATCGATGCCTTTCTCGCAGAAGAGCGAAGCAAGGATCTTCTACGTTTCTCGACTGCCGGAAGCGTCGACGATGGCAAGTCAACCCTCATCGGACGCCTGCTCTACGACACGCAAAGTGTCTATGAAGATCAGGTGCGATCGATCGAAGGCAAAGGCACGACCGCTCCCGGACAGATTGACTTCGCGTTGTTGACCGACGGCTTGCGCGCGGAGCGAGAACAGGGAATAACGATCGACGTTGCCTATCGCTACTTCGCTACGGAGCGGCGCAAGTTCATCATCGCGGACACGCCCGGTCATGAGCAATACACGCGCAACATGGCAACGGGCGCCTCGACCGCAGATGCCGCGGTGGTGCTCATCGATGTTCGTAAGGGAGTGCTCGGCCAGTCGCGCCGTCACGCGTATATTGCATCGTTGCTCGGCGTTCGTCACATTCTCGTCGCAGTGAACAAAATGGATCTGGTCGGCTACGAAGAGCGCGTCTTTCGCGAGATCGAACGTGATTTTCATGGCCTGCTCAAGAAGATTAGTGCGGATACCGGCAACCCGGTCGAAGCCGTCTTCATCCCCGTCAGCGCTCTGCTCGGCGACAATGTTGCGCATCGTTCCGATGCAATGCCCTGGTATTGCGGGTCATCTTTACTTGAGCTCCTTGAGTTACTTCCCTCAGCCGCTGACAGGCGCACCGCTCCATTCCGCTTCCCGGTGCAGCGGGTGCTGCGTCCTGATTCCGGGTTTCGTGGCTTTTCTGGCCAAATTGCTTCCGGAACAGTTCGTCCCGGGGACAGCATTACCGTTCTTCCTTCGGGTCTGCGCGCATACGTAACTCGAATTGTTACATTTGAGGGGGATTTGCGGCAGGCTCATGCCCCGCTCTCGGTAACCCTCACTCTGGATCGCGAACTCGACATAAGCCGGGGCGACCTAATCGTCTCAGACAGCGCCCCGTCAATTATTTCGCGCCGCTGTAAGGCAGCTCTTGTCTGGATGGACCAACGACCCCTCGAACAAAACAGGCGCTATCTGCTGAAGCACACCAGCCAGACTGTTCCAGCGATGATCACAGCACTCGAGTATCGCACCAATATCGACACGCTCGAGCGCGAGACAACTGAACCGCTGGAGATGAACAGTATCGGTGTTGCCGCTGTCCAACTGATGCGCCCCATCGCATTAGACTGCTACGCGGAGAACCGCACGACGGGCGCCTTCATTCTCATCGACCCAGAAACCAACGGCACGGTGGGCGCTGGAATGGTCAGAGAGGTACAGACTGCCGAGGCCGTTGAAGAGGTGGGGGCTGCGGCTTCGCAGGCGGTCACTGCCGAGGAACGCTCTTCGCGCTGGGGGCATCGCGGCGGCATTCTTGAGATACGCGGACCGGTTGAAATCGTCGACCGAATCGAGCGGTCTCTATTTGTAGCACACGCGGTCACAATTCGGTGCTCGACGGGAGAACAGGCACGATTTACGGCCGCCTCGGGATTCATAGCGCTATGTGCCGAGCTATCGAACGACGGATTGCTGACCGTGCGAGTGAATGGCGAAGAAATACGAGTGGTTACCGATCATCCAGACCGGGGAGTCGCCGCTGTGCACCAATTGCTGACCAGATCAGGCATTCTGAAAAATCCGCAGGAATCAGGCTCCGAATGAGTTCATCGCAGATAGCGAGTGAAGTCGAGGCAAAACTAAACCGTGTACGCAGCGTGCTGTCACAGGAGCTGGCCGGCGCGCATCGGGCATGCCTCACCTGCAGCTTCCAGGCTGAGGATGTGCTGCTTACGAGGCTGGCGCAGGAATTCGATCCAGATATCCCAATCCTGTTCCTCGATACCGGTTACCACTTCGCGGAAACTTATGCCTATCGCGACCATATTGCGAGCGAGTGGCGGTTAAACCTGGTCAACTTGCTTCCGGAAAAAAGCGTGGTAGAGCAAGAGTCTGAACACGGGCTGCTCTATCAGTCGGCGCCAGACCAGTGTTGCAAGCTGCGGAAGGTCGAACCACTCTTCAAGGCGGTCGCCGGCTACGGTGTATGGCTCACAGGACTGCGGCGCGAGCAGGCCAAGAGCCGAGCGGCACTCGAAGAGTCGGCCCTCTTCACTCTGCCCGGCGGAAATCAAGTACTGAAGCTCGCACCACTTGCAGACTGGTCCACTCGCGAAGTGTGGAGCGTTTGTGAACAGCTTCAGATTCCTCTGCTCCCGCTCTATGAGCGAGGTTATTCATCGATCGGCTGCGAGCCGTGTACCACGCTTCCGCTGGATCCGAACAACCCGCGATCGGGCCGTTGGGCTGGTCGCAAAGTGGAGTGCGGCATCCACATCGAGGCAGCGCCGGCAAGGTGAGATAGTCGGCGCTTAATGAAATCAGGGACCTTCCATGCAGTACTTGATCGGATTTGTCATCGCGCTATTCATTGCGCTCACCGGCGTGGGGGCAGGTACCCTTACGGTACCGATCTTGGTTTTATTCCTCCATGTCCCGGCTCCGGCGGCGGTCGCTATCGGCCTCACTTTCTCCGCAGCAGTGAAACTCGTGCTCGTGCCCACGCAAATCCTCCGGCGGCAAGTCGCGTGGCGCGTCCTCGGCTATATGCTGCTTGGCGGATTACCTGGCGTTCTCATCGGTTCGCTCGGCCTGAGACATCTGGTCACCACAGGCTCACAGAACCTCGTCAACGCTCTGCTGGGCGCGATCCTGGTAGGCACCGCGAGCTGGCAGATTGCGACGCTCATTAGGCCGATGAAGTGGAACCCCCGCGCCGTCGATCGCAGCCGCCTGCTGCCGTGGCTTATGTTTCCAGTCGGCGCGGAAGTGGGGTTCTCGTCCGCCGGAGCGGGAGCGCTCGGTAGCGCGGCGTTACTTGCGCTCACTTCCCTCTTGCCGGCACAGGTCGTGGGCACCGACATCATCTTTGGTTTCCTGATGTCGCTGATTGGCAGTGGAGCACACTGGTTCTCAACTTCTGCCGACTCAGCTCTGCTGATCCGGCTGATCGCCGGAGGTGTCTGCGGAGCCCTCTCGGGTGCACTTCTCAGCACGGCAATTCCTCGACGCCCTCTGCGGTTCGCCCTTTGGCTCTGGCTACTCCTGTTAGGTGGAGAGTTTCTGATTCACAGCTACCAGGTACTGGCCGCGGCACGTTGAGATTGTCCCTACAAGGCATCTTGTGGTTCCTGTGCATTGCGACGGATACGGCGATCTGACCACCTGCATCGTTCGATCAGCATCGACACTCTTATCTCAGTCGCGGCGTGGCTAACATAAAAAGCCTTATTTGTTGCGCATTCGAATACGGCAACGGCGCAGGTGGAAGCCTATGCGGGTGAAGAGTTTCTTCATCTTTCGCTACTTCAGAGAGTGTTGTGTATTCTTATCTGGTCAGACCACTAAAGACCCATCTACATGACCAAAAAATTAGAGCTTCCGAGATTTTCAATTGGCGTTGGCGACCGCTTCGCCCACCAGGCCAAGGCACAGCTTGCGGCATGCGTGCTGGCCGCGGAAGCGGGCGTCGAAGTAGCCCCGGTTTGGAACAAGTCGAACCGAGAGCACATGATCATTGGCTCGGAGCCAAGCGAGACGCGCAAGGCAGCCGACGCGGCGGTAAAAGAGTTAGGTTGGACGAAGCCATATTTTCTCGACGCGGACCACATTAATCTGAATACGGTCGAACGTTTTCTGGAACCGTGCGACTTCTTCACGCTTGACGTGGCCGACCTTATCGGCAAGCCGGCTAAGCCGCAGGATGTGGCGCGATTCGTCTCGCGGCACCAAGAACTGCTGGGTACCATAATCATTCCGCGAATTGCTGAACCTTTCCAGACGGACACTTATTTCCTTGAGGCAGTGGCGAACAAGTTCCTAGCCGCCGTCCAGCACGCCGGGGAGATCTATCGGTTCCTGCGTCAGAGAAAGGGAGTGGGAAGATTCGTACCGGAGGTCTCGATGGATGAAACGGACTTACCACAGACGCCGGTCGAGCTGTTGATCATTCTGGCAATGATCGCCGACGAGGAGATCCCGATTCAAACCATTGCTCCGAAATTTGCGGGGCGGTTCAACAAAGGCGTGGATTACGTCGGCGAGCTGACTCAGTTTAAGAAGGAGTTCAATGAAGACCTCGCGGCGATCGCATTTGCAATCGAGACATATAGGCTTCCTGCAAACTTGAAGCTGAGTGTGCACTCGGGCTCAGACAAGTTCTCTATCTACAAAACAATTCATGAAGCGGTAAAGGACTTCGGGGCTGGAGTCCATTTGAAGACCGCCGGCACAACCTGGCTTGAGGAACTGATCGGCTTGGCAGAGTCCGATGGAGCCGGACTGGAAATTGCTAAAGAAGTCTACGCCGAGGCCTACGCGCATCGCGAAGAGCTCTGCGCGCCGTATGCGACGGTGATCGATATCGATCCGGCGAAGCTGCCGCCGCCAGAGAAGGTGAGCCGGTGGCCCTCTGAACAGTTCACCTCGGCGTTGCGCCACGATCAGTCGAACCCGGCGTACAACCCGAGCTTTCGCCAGTTGCTGCATGTAGGATTCAAAGTTGCGGCGAAGTTAGGTGATAGATATCTGAACGCCCTCGAGACCAATGAGGAGATTGTGGCAAAGAATGTTACGGCTAACCTCTTCGAGCGCCACATTAAGCCGGTATTCTTGGGCCGCTCCTAATTGACCGTAACTTCCGGACCTTAATCAGAAAGTCAGATGGGGTATTCCGATGGCGCGCTCGTCATTCGATTCCGGCGACATGTAGCGCCCTATACTCGGGTGGAAGGGGCCTTCCACACTGAAGCTACTTTGGCCGCAGTCGGATGTTGAATAGTTTGCCAAGGCTGCTGGGCTGACGCGGTGATCGCAACGGCTGCAAGCAAAGCCGCGACACCCAACCATTTGCTACTCATGGGTTGGGCTCAAGGGCCTTGATGACAAAGTAGGTCAGCGTACCTCCGGCCGGGAGCAGCATCTGGTGCGGCGTGTTTGCGGGGATGTGCAGGATGTCGCCCTTGTGCAGCGTCGTACTCTCACCGCCCTGAATCGAAGTCCCGCGCACGTCTCCCGGGCCGGTCGTTTTCGGATCCGGAATTGTGCCGCCGACGATCAACGTACAGGTGCCATCGAGAATTACGTCGATGTCGGCATATTCTTTGTGCAGTTCAGCGCCGCCGCTGCGATCACGAAAGCCGAGCATCGTGAAGTGGCCGGGATATTTCTCCAGAACAATGCTGGCCGAGCCGGTTCCTGATTGGGCCGCCTGCTTCTTGAGCGCCTCTGCCTTCTCCGCGAGCTGCTCAGGCGTATACCTATCAAGCCTGGCCGCGCTTGAAGAAGCGCCGGGCGCTTGCGCGGGCGCAGATATCGACGCCAAAACACCTAGCAACAACACCTGGCAACAAAACGCTGCCGCGACCATGAGCGCGGCTTTACTCTTGCGCAGAATGACTATCATGAGTCCTTCTCCTTGCTGTGGACTACTCACAGTTTGACCTCGACGAAGACGAGCGTGTTCCCATCAGGGTCTTGAATCGAAAGCTCAGACTTTTGTTTTACCGCAGAAATCTGGAGCGCCTTCAGTTGAGCGGCTGCTCGCGAGAGATCTGGAACGGAAAACAGCAACCGAAAGGCAGGGTCGGTTGAACGGGGAACGAACTCTATTTGTTCGCCCGACTTGCCAGGAATGTCGAGCGCGTTAGAGCCGACTTCCCACGGACGCTGGGCCCGCTGAAACCCTAGCCCGTCTTCATAGAAAGTTTGCGCCTCCGCCGGATTTTGCATCTCGATGCCCAAACCCAATATCCGTTTAGAGATTCGGTCTGCGCCCAGGTGCAATCCAACATCGTTTGTGTGCTTCGATCCGGGCATGTATTGCGTGTATTCGATATTCTCCCCCTCAGGTCCCTGCATCGTGAAGAGCAGGTTCCCCGCTCCCGCTTTCTTGACTGGCGTGGGAGCCAATCCGCGCGCAACATAATCTCGGTTGAGCGCGTCCAGGTCTGGAGCTTCGAAGCAAACGTGCATGAAACCGATCGGCTGTGACGGGTCTCGCTGCGGATATGACTCGATGAACTGGCGGTCGTTGATCTTCAGAAAGGCTTCAGTCGGCGTGCCGCCTTTGTCCATCGCAAAGGCTTCCTCAAAGCCGAGCTTCCCGTAGAACGCCCGAGACCGTGCAAGAGCGGAGACACGAATCGCGGCATGCGCAATGCCGCTTAAGGGGGACGTAGCCGCCGTGGTTTGCCCATGGACAGAAACGAGCGGAAGGAGCAACGCAATCGCCAGGGCGCATGTGCAAGTCACGACGATGGCCGCCAAACCGCGAGGAAGAATCACGGCTTCGCTCCGTGCTTCGCCGGTTTTTCCTTCGCCTGTCGCGATAGCTGCTCGACCTCGGCGCCCGCCAGCAGGAAAGCGCCGACTCCATAGGTGTAGCTGGAAGACGGTAGATAGTGGGCCGGCGCCGCTCCCGTCTGCTGGATACTCCCGAGCCGGCCATCGGCGTAAATCTGCTGTACCAGGCCAGCCCACGCGCGGGCGATCACTGGAGTGTAGATCGAGGGGTCAAGGACATCGTGATTCACTCCCCACGCCAACGCAAACGTCATGAGCGCGGACCCGGATGTCTCCGGTAAGGGGAAATCTTCGGCATCGAGCAGGCTCGCGTGCCATAGACCGGTCTTTGGATCCTGCAATGCGGCGACTGCTTCTGCCATCTCGCGCAATTGAGTTTCATATTTTTCGCGGCCGGGGTACCTCGCCGGCATGTATTCGAGAGTGCGCGCGATGCCGCCCATCACCCATCCGTTTCCCCGCGACCAGAAGACCGGATTGCCATGGCTGTCCACGTTGTGCAGGAAGGTGACGTCACGGAAGTAGAGATGGCGCTGCGGATCGTAAAGCAGCTTGGAAGTCTCCCACCAATGCTGATCGACATAGGCAAGATACTTTGCATCGCTCGTCACGGCGTACATCCGCGACCAGACCGGAGGCGCCATGAACAGCGCATCGCACCACCACCAGGGAATCTGCGCCTGATCGCTGGGTATCGCCGCACCGGGTCCGTTCAGCAGACCATCGAGTGCCGCCTGCGTGGGCGCCTTCGGCGCTGGCTTACGCTCTTGCAGGTAAAGTTCGAGATAGGTCTGGCCAACGCTCTGATCATCGGCATTAGGATGTTCCGAGCGCAGTTGCCAATCGAATTTCTCGCCCATGGCTTCCATCGCGTTGCGATAACGCGGATCGTGCAGCGTTGAGGAGGAGGCCATAAAGCCGGTGTAGAGGACGCTCCAGGTCCAGATGCGGTCGAAATAGGGTTGCCCTCGCTCCAACTGCCAGTCCGCAACCTTGCGAACTGCGGCCTCGACCGCGCGCGGCTCCATTGCTGTAGAGAGTGCGGCTTTCGCCCCTGGATCCTCCGGCGCATCCCCAAAATGCCTGGAAATGTCTTTCTGAATGTTGGCGGTTTCTTCCGGCGTGAGAGACTGTTGGGCCGCGAGACCACTGGCCTGCGGGAGGAAGGCCAGGCAAATGGCCACGCCAGCAAGACCAATTAGGCCACGAGAACGCCGTCTTGAAGCGCAGATTTCGACGGGAGAGTGTTTTCTAAGCAACTGTTTTTCCTCCAACTGCAAGTTATCACCCAGTGATTTCCAGCAGGATGAGCAAATCTCCTGATTCGTGGCTGCGGTCTTACCACGACCGAAAGGTTATCTTTGGGTTCATTTGAGGAAATTATTTTTCAGGAGTGGATTTTTTCATTAGGGTCGATAGTTATCCTTCGGAATGAGAAAGCTCATCTCGACGTCGATGCCGACAGAACCATAATCTCGGGCTCTCTGCCATTGGCGCGGAAGCTGGACTTGATGAAATCAACTTCGGCCTTGACCACGGCGAGATTGTTTTGTGTTCCGCCCTGGAGAACGAAGCGCGTCCCGAGCGCGGCGAGATTGGGAATGCTGGCTACGTAGAGGAAAACATTCTTCGGGAGCACGTCGGCGAGGCCCGCGAGAATCTCCTCCGATCGCCACCCCTGGCGCTGAAAGTTCACGATGTCCGACTGCATGAAGGCCGCGCAGCCGTAGCCAAAGGACGGCATCGATTTCGCGGAGAAGGCGATGTCGGCGAATTCCTCCACCTTCATGCCGAAGCCCTCGGCAGTGGATTGCAGGAAATATCCATTGCCAGCCGAACATTGGGTATTCAGCTTGAAGTCCTTGACACGGCCATCTTTCAGAACGATGAGCTTGATGTCCGGGCCGCCAACGTCGACGATCACGTGCGGGTCGTCGTAGAACCTGAGTGCAGACTCGGTGTGGGCAACAGTTTCGACCAGCGCCACATCGGCGTTCAACACGTCTTTGAGAATGTCTTTGGCGTACCCCGTGGTTCCCACGCCGAGCACTTCGAGGGTTGCGCCTTTGCTCTCGATCTGCTCGCGGAGCTGTTCGAACATCTCAATGGTGTCCTGGATTGGATTGCCATTGGAGAGCTGATAGCTCTTGCAGAGAATCTCTCCTCCTTTGCCGAGCACGACTGCCTTAGTGGAAGTCGAGCCGCCATCGATGCCGACGAAGCCAGAAACCACCTGGCCCGGATAGAACTCGGCCGGCGTGAACTTCTTCCTTCGATAAGACGACTTGAAGGAGGCAAGTTCTGCGTCTTCTGCAACCAACCCCTTGCCGCCGGAGATTGCCTTTTCTTCCGCGCGGCCGTAGTCGATGTAATAGACGAGCTTGTCGGTCCCGAGATAACGGCCGACTTGCGGCTCTTCATCCTTGCCGAACTCGACCGAGCCGAGGGCGGCGAAGTATTGGGCGTTTTCGGGAACCTTGATCAGCTCCTCGGGCTTCATACCATCCGGGATTTCGACCTTGCGTTCCTTCCACATGCGGGGAATGTTGGCCTGCCATGCTTCGCGCATGCCGCGGATAAACCCATTCGGACCGCCAAGCAAGAGCACATGCGGACGAAGCGTATGTCCGCGGGTTAACACACTCAGGTTCTGCAACACAATGGCTTCGAACAGAGACGCCATCAATTCATCAGGCAGAGTGCCGGTCTTCTGCAATCCATTGATGTCGGTTTCTGCGAAGACGCCGCACTTACCCGCGACCTTGTGCAGCTTGACGCCGTGATACCCCCGATTGGACAACTCGGTCGCGGGTATTTTGAGCTTGGCGTTGATCTTGTCGATGACCGCGCCGGTGCCACCGGCGCACTTATCGTTCATGGATGGGATTTTCTTCTTGCGCCCGGTCTCTTCGTCATCTTTGAAGACAATGATCTTCGCGTCCTGGCCCCCCAGCTCGATTACGGAATACACCTCGGGGTGAAGCTTCTCGACGGCGAGGGAGACGGCATGCACCTCCTGAACGAACTTTGCGCCGACCATCTCTGCGATCGTGCCACCGCCGGAGCCGGTGATGAAGATACGTGCGTTTTCAGGGGGATGCCGGTGTCGGCCTCCATTCGGCGAAGGAACTCAAGCACCTTCTCCGGCTGGCGGGTTTCGTGACGCTGGTAGTCCTGCCAGATTGTCTTGTCGGTCGCCGCATCGACGACGATGGATTTCACTGTGGTCGAGCCAACATCCAGGCCAACTAGAAACTGCTGCATCGTCTTCTCCAGAGTTAGAGGGAGCGGGAGAGAAAAGCGGGTCGTCTCCGGCGCTCATGCCACATATTGCCGGAATCAACGCAGAAGGTGGAACGAGAACGCATGCCCTGCGGCCTGAAACGACGCAGGGCATACTGTAGTAGAAGCGCAAGAAGCGCCATCGATACGCCGGCCAAAGCCTCGACCGTGAGCAGCAGGGCCCGCATCACGCCGCCTGTTTTGCCGGGATTTCAACACGGATCCGGCGATAGGCACGGTTTCGATCCATCAGATCGCTGACATGCCATGCGAACTGGGCTGCGGTCCCCGCTATTCCTTTCCGATGCGGCACCTTATAAAGCGCATGCTTCAGCCCCGGATGGCGCTCGACATAGTCGCGTAGTTCATCCAGAGACTTGCCGGTTTCGGCCAATACTCCGTCGAACTCTGCGCGGGCTTTAGCCTTCGCTTCGGCCAGCGCCATCTGGACGCGGCTGTGGGCATTGACCTCGCCTTCGCCGGAAGTCTCGATCGGCAGGAAGATCATGTCTTTGAATTTGTTGACGACCCGTGACTGAACTCCATCCGATTGGGTCGATGGCATGCAACCGAAGGGCTTCAGCGCCAAGACAGCTGATGGTAGAAGGGATGCGCAAGCCGGGAAAGTTCCCTCTGTGGGATCAGGTGGTGCGCTGTATCGCCCATGTGTTTAATTGTGCGGTGATAGAAATAGGTCCACATAGCGCTGCCTGCGCTGAGTCCACCTGTCTTCTTGAAGATTTTCAAATCATTAGCCAGGTGTTTCTTCACCTCATACTACTTGGGGTCGCGATACGGAGCCTCGGCGTCTGCGCGGGCCTTGGCGCCCTCTTTCGCAACATACATCATGTAGGCGATCCGGGTGGCGATCGGCTCGACGAGCAACTGTGCCCCTTCCTTTTCGAGGAAGGCAAACATGTTGAAGTTGCCGTCGCCCTCGGTTGTCTGCGCCCAGAACTCACCGGTGATCTTGATAACCGGTTTCACGCGCAGGCGATCCACTTCGATCGAGTTGATGCTGTCGCGGCATGTATGCAGGGCCTCTACATATTCCTTACCGTACAAGTTGTGGCCGATCTTGCCCAAAGTGCAGCTAATCGCCGTCACCTTGCCGCCTTTTTCCAGCATTGGCTTCGCCCATTGGGGCGCTGCATCAATAATGTGCCAGCGCTTCCGTTCACGAAGAGTGTCGGTTAGCGTCTTGACGGATTCCTGAATGACACGATCTGTCTCGCCTTTATTGACTTCAAATGGGCGCACCCGGTAGACCAGCTCGTTGATCACGTCGCCGAGATTGAGCGCGTTGAGCATTCCCATCCCGAAATCGACCGAGAACTTCAGCCCTGGCTCGCCGCTGGCAGCCTTGATGCCCTCGGTCTGCTGAAAGAGCAGCACGCGGAAGCCGTCGAATCCTGAATTCTGAAGGGCGAAGCGGTATTCCGCTTCATACATGCCGAAGCGGCATGGGCCACACGAACCGGCGGTAAAGAAGACGTAGTTGTCGATAATCTGCTGGCGAGTCAGCCCCTGCTGTTCCAGTTTTGGAGGTAACGAACCAGGTTGCCCACAGTGAAATAGGTGGGGTTGCACTGCCCATTGTTGCCGAACTCTTTCCCCGCCTGGAAGTCATCGACCACGGGCGTTGGAATATTTTCGCACTTGTAGCCGCTGCCATGGAAGACGGCCTTGATCATCTCTTCGTGCTTCCAGGTCAGGCCGCCGAAGAGGATCGTCACATAATCTCGCTCCGAAGCCGTAAACGTGCGCTCTACAGGCTTCTTGAACTCGCGCATCCGAGCCAGCCCGGCTGCCGCGCGCACCCGCGCCCGTTCCGCATCGATGCGGGCCTGGATTTCTACTTCGAAGTCGGTCTGGACGATCTCTTCAGCTACCGGCATTTCCTTCTCTTTTTACTGGATGCGCTGTGGGTTCGACTGCGTAGGTAAATGCAGGGTGTTGAGCCTAGACCTGCCCCCTCATTCCCTGGAATCCGTGTGCTAGGGCGTGTTCACACTAATCTTAGTGCTTCGACGATAAGCGCGAAGTAGAGAAAGGCGACGAAGACGACGTCGAGTTTCTCGAATCGCGAGAAGATGCGGCGGAAGCCCTTCAGTCTGCGGAAGAGCCGCTCGATCTCGTTGCGTTTCTTGTACAGGGCGCGGTCATATTCCCATGGCTCGATCCGGTTGGACTTCGGCGGTACCACCGGAACCATGCCCAGGTCGAGCACCAGCTGGCGGGTCTCGTCGCCCTCGTAGGCGCGATCCATCAACAGGCAGAGCTTTTCCGGCATCGGCCCCAGCTCCGCGAGCAGCGCCCGTCCCTCCGGCGCGTCGTGCGCGTTGCCCGGCGAGAGGGCAAGAGTTATGGCCGTTCGAGCATTCGCGGCAACCATATGAATCTTGGTGTTCCATCCGCCCCGCGACTTGCCGATCGCCTGCGGTCCGTTTTTTTTAACGCGCCGGTGCCATCCGGGTGCACCTTCACCGAAGTCGAGTCGAGCGCGAACGCCTCGATCTTGATGCGCACGATCTGCTCCAGTTGCAGCTTCTCGAAGACCCGGTCGAGCACCCCATTCTTGGCCCAGCGACTCATCCGCACATAGATGGTGTGCCAGTTGCCGAACCGCCCGGGTAGGCCACGCCATTTGCAGCCCTGCTCGGCCACATACAGGATCGCATTGAGCACCTCCAAGTTGCTCAGACGCACATTCCCGCGCTGCAAAGGCAAACTGTCCTTGATCTTGTCGTACTGCTGTCGCGTCAGTTCCATTCAAAACTACTCTACCCGACATAGATGTCATTAGTGTGAACACGCCCTAGTTGTTTGAAGAAATACTTGATCACGCGCTGGTCGTTATAGCACCAGCCCAGGATGTGGTTGAGCGTAGAAAAGCAATGCGTCTGGCAGCTCTCTTTCTGGTGATCGAGCTGTTTGGTGTCGAACTTGTGATCGCCGACCACACCCCAGTCATAACTCGCCATATACATCGGGAAGCATGGAGCCAGCGATCCATCCACGCGAATGATCATTGAGTTCTGTCCCGCCCGGCAGTTCCACGCGAAGTGGTTGCCTTTCATGAACTCGACCATCTGCCAGAGCCGCGTGTTGGAGTTCACCATTTTGTATCCGGCGTCTTGCTTTTCGGTGAGCCACTGAATAGTCTCTTCCACCGCCGGCCAGTCTTCCTTGCGGATGTAGGTGACATTGTCGTCTGCATGCTTGAAGTCGTCCTGTTCGAGCAGGGGAGACTCGTTGATGTGATAGTCGGTCGCGATGCCGTTATCGTGGGCGATTTCGGTCAACTCGCGTACGTCATCAAGGTTGTTGCGGCAGATATTGATGTTGAGAAAGACGGAATATCCGTACCCATATTGCTTGCGAATCAGGTAATCAAACTGCTTCCGAATGGGAGCCAGCGCTTTAGGTAATCCAGTCTTCAGCTCGACCGCGTCGACCGCGACATTAAAGGTCGATACCCCCGCATCCGCGAGCTTGTCGATGACGTCGGTACGCAGCAGCCGCGCATTAGTGGGCAGATAGATCCAGAAATCCTTCTTCGCTGCGTAGTAGGTGATTCGATGAATGAAATCCGGGCGCAGCAATGGCTCGCCTCCCATGTAGGCCAGAACCCGGCAACCGGTGCTATGAAGCCAATCAATGGATCGTTTTGCCGTATCTTCGCTCATCCCCTTCACTTTGTTGTCGAAGGCCCAACAATAATGGCAATCGAGATTGCACTTGAACTCAGTGAAGAGATAGGCGATCAGCGGATGAAAGTCTCCAGAGGTGACCCGGGAACGGATGTAAGGAAAGAGCCAACCTGATCCTCGATTTGAATAACAGCGTTGTCTCCAATCTGGAACTGCGAGAAGTGCTTCGCTCAGTCTCTCCCAGCATCCGAAAGGCGATGAGACTGGACGGCGTGGCCCTGATCCTGCCAGACGTATCGAACCGAATGCTCCAGCTTTATGCACTCGATTTTCCCGACGGAAATGGCCTCGTGTATCCGGACAACTCAAAACCGATCGAGGGTTCCCTCGCCGGCCAGGTTTTTCGCTCTGGAAAACCATGGGGCGGTGACATCGAAGACCTGCGCAACTCCGGCCTTGAGAACAAAGTCATGTCCGGAGCCAAGGTAGAAACCATTTGTATGCTTCCCCTAAGCCGGTGCGACCGTGCGTTGGGAGTTCTCAGCTTGGTGAGGCTGCAGAAAGATGCCTTCACGGCTCCGGATATCGAGTTCCTCTCCCAAATCGCCGGACAGGTGGCAATCGCTACCGACAATGCATTCGCATATCGCAGGATCAAAGAGCTCTCCGACAAGCTGCGGCAGGAAAAGCTGTACCTCGAAGATGAGATTCGCAGTGAGTTGAACTTTGAGGAGATCATCGGAAACAGTGCGGTGCTCCGCAAGGTTCTAAGCCAGGTCGAGGCTGTGGCTCCAACCAATTCCACTGTCCTCATTCAAGGCGAAACGGGGAGCGGAAAGGAGCTGATTGCTCGCGCCGTTCACTCTCTCAGCCAGCGGCACAAGCACCCCTTTGTGAAACTCAATTGCGCGGCCATACCTACCGGCCTCCTCGAAAGCGAATTGTTCGGCCATGAGAAAGGGGCGTTTACCGGAGCCATTGCGCAGCGCATCGGACGATTTGAGCTGGCATCGCAAGGGGACCATATTTCTCGACGAGATCAGCGAGATTCCTCTGGAGCTTCAGCCGAAGCTCTTGCGCGTTCTACAGGAGCGAGAGTTTGAGCGTCTCGGCAGTTCCGGCACCCTGCGCACGAACGCGCGATTGATTGCGGCCACCAACCGCGACTTGAGCGCGATGGTGGATGAGCAGCGGTTCCGCTCTGACTGTTCTACCGGCTGAATGTATTTCCCATTCACGTTCCTCCTCTGCGGGAAAGGAAAGAAGATATTCCATTCCTTGTCAGACATTTCGCCCAGCATTTTGCGCGCAACATGACAAAGAACATCGACACCATCTCCGCCGAAACCATGAATGCCCTGGTCAATTACCCGTGGCCGGGAAATATTCGCGAACTTCAGAATGTCATCGAACGCGCTGTCATTCTCTCCCGGGGCCCGGTACTCAAGGTGTCTCTAACCGACCTGAAGCCTAAGGGCCCAGACGCAAACGGTCTGGCCAACGGCATTATGACCCTTGAGGAGATCGAGAGAAAGCATATCTTGTCGGTTCTGGAACAAACCAACTGGATCTTCGCCGGCCCCAACGGCGCCGCAGCGAAGCTTGGAGTGAAACGCCCGACCCTTCAATTCCGCATGCAAAAGCTCGGCATTCGACGGCCGCTGAGACCCTAGACCGGGATGGGCGATTGCCTATGTCGGGCTGCCAACATTCCGGCACAGTGCCAACCTGTAAGCAGCCATTCCCGAGATCTCCCCCATAGAACCGTATCGCGGCGTTTTTCTATGGAAGTTTTAGGAACCCCACGCTGCCGAATCATTAGGCAACTCGATTGCATTGAGGGAAATCAACCGTTCCGCATTCGCGGTCGAGGTGAATGTCTGTTTAACGAGGACAGGGAAATGCTTCCGTGGATACGAGCTCACGTTGTCAACCGCGCAGAAAGCAGGGTCAATTCCGCCGGACTCCAAACCGGCATGTCATCAAATAACGGAAAAGCCACATGTTGCGGACTACGGTGACAGACAGCGCGTCCGAGCAACGATGGACTCTTCAGGGACGGCTGGTCAAAGACTTCCAGGCGGAGTTGATCTCCGCCTGGAAGGCCTCGCGCAAACAATCTCCGGATCGGATCCGTATAGTCGATCTCGACCAGGTCACCTCCATCGACAAAGACGGCGAAGAAGTCCTGCGAATGATGATTCAGGACGGAGCAGAGTTCGTTGCAAACGGCCTCTATACAAAGCATCTACTGGATGCAATGCGGGCGAATCGCACCGATTTCAGATAACCCCACTATCCCTGTGGTTCGGCGCGACAACGGCGCCGCCGGTTCGAGAGACCGTTCTGAGCGTCGATTTCCGCGGGAATGCGGCGATGACATGCCGGCGTCTCGGAAATATCGTAAGAGCCATCCGCTTCGCTGTGACTTGGTGAGTACTCAGTTACCGAGTCGGCTACTTGATGGAAGGGATTACCTGTTTGACCAGAACCTTGAATTTCGTTTCCGGGAGAAGTAGATCAAATCTTGGCTCGACTCCGATCCAGACCAACTCAGGTTCTCGCGCTTTAACAGCGAGGTTGAGGAGAGCGAGAGCTTTTCCCTTATCGCCAAAGGCAATGGCCAAGAGAGCTTGCCGATATCTACTCAGTGGAGAATCGAGCGCAAAGAGGTCGAGATTTCTCGCAATTTTTTCCGCCTCTTCGGGTTCTCCGCTCAACGCGAGCACCTCCGCAAGCCCGGCCATCATTGGGAGGTGCGCGCCCGCGTCTGGTCTTATGCTTTCCACAAGTTGTTTTGCTTTTGCCGTGTCGCCCAGCTCAACGAACATCAACGCCATGAAGAAGCGCGTCTCGATCGGACGAGGCCCATGGATCAGCGGGCCAGACCATAGGCGTATTGCTTCCGAATGGCGGCGGGTAAGATGGAAGAATTTCGCGCGGGCAACTTTCTGGCGATAAGAAAAAGGATCGATACGCTCAGCCGCTCCCAGATATTGGGAGGCCTCATCCAAGCGTTTGAGTGCGGTCAGAAACAGCGCGTAATCCCGCAAGGCTGAGACATGGGTTCCGAGGCTAAGTCCGTGCAGGAAGCTCTTTTCGGCACCCTCCCAGTCCCACTGCAACGCCAGCGCGCTGCCAAGCGTTGCGTGGGGATCGACCATGCCGGCATCGAGTTCAATGGCACGCAGAGAAGCATCTTTGGCCAGCGATACGGAGGCCGAAGTCAAGGTGAGACCCCGCATCGCCATTTCGAGGTGACAGCGCGCGATCCCAGAATATGACCGGGCGTACTGGGGCGCTCGATCAGCCGCTTCTTTGAACTTCAAAAGAGCTGCCTGAAGGTCCGCGGCCGAGCCCTCGTCGAGCAACCTCTCGCCCTGCATGACCAGAGGGTAGACGGACATGATGAGTGTTCCTGCGCTGGCCCTGCGCCGGCGGATGATCGACAGCTCCGGCCTAATCCGGCTGATGAATGCGGTCGCAATCTCTGTCTGCACCTGGAAGAGAGATTCTTCGCTCGCCTCCGTCTCAAAGCGGTGCGAACTGAGTTGAAAACCATCGGAGCCCAACACGTTCACGGTGATTCGGAGTCGGTTTCCTTCTTCGCGGATCGTTCCTTCAATGATGTTGCTGACCTGGAGTCGCTGCGCCAAAGCCGGCACGTCGGGAGCGCCCTCATTGAGTTGAGCAATCGAGGCCGAAGCAACGACGCGGATTCCGTCGGTTGCAGCCAGCACGTGCACGATCTCATCGGTCAGCCCCTGGGCGCATAGCCTGGAAAGCCGGGCGCCGGACAAATCGAGAAATGGGAGTACCGCTACCGGAACTCCCGCCCCTTTTGGGAGAAAGTCGTCGGCCAGAGATGGTTCCGTGGGCCGTGTGGAATCGGCGGGAGTTTCATTCCTTCGAAAGACAGGCAGATAGGTGCCGGGTCTGAAATAGATGAAGACCGGATCTGTCTGTCCTTCGGTCTCGTAGTATTCCTTCAGTTTGGATCGAAGGCGACGCGCCTCGGTACGCACGATCGAGTCCTGGCTTGGATGATACGGGGGTTTGCGGTCATAGACCTCGACCCCTATCAGATACTCCTTGAGAGAATCACCTCGGCCAGCAATGGCGGTGTCCACGGTAAACCGAAGAAATCTCGCGAGCCGTTCGGAATTAATGAAGGGAGAGCTTTGCAAGACGCGAGCAAGCTCTGCGCGAATCTCCTGCTCGGAACAGGTTTCCAGTGTGGGGTCTTTGAGCAACGTTCAACAATCCTCAGGAAACGCTTGATGGCTACTGACGAGAGTTTATCCGAAGCGCGTTGTTGAGGGTCCCTATACCAGCCCAATCTGGTGGGCATTTGGCTGGTAATTCCTTTCAAGAAAGGCCATCACAGTCAGCTCACTGTTGCTCACTTCCGATCGAGGAGCCAAGCTGCGATCTTCGAGGCGAGGTTGCGAAAAGCCCACGGTGAAGAGCGGCGGCAGGGTGCGAGTTCTGGCGGTCCTCCCGGAGCAGATGCAGCCGGTGCTCCTTAGACAACTGGCTCCGCTAAAGCTGACCGTCGTTTGCGCTGCCCGAGCCTTGGAAATTGCACGCCTCATCAGTAAGGGGGCCGTCTTTGAGGTCGCTATCCTGCCGGCGGCATCCTCTCACGCTGAGTGGTGGGCGTTGTGGGGTGAGCTCTGCCTAATCGATCCACGGCCGGAAATTCTGGTATACGCGGAAGCCACTTCTTTTCAGTTGTGGACCGGAGTGCTCGACATGGGAGGTTTTGACGTCATCGAGTACCCCTTTTCGGATGTGGAGATTCAAGGGGCGGTCCTCCGGGCCATTCACTGCTTTAAGGAAAGGGCGGGAAAGAGCTAATCCGCCGATTCGGCGCAGTGGTAGAAGCTCGGCTCACAGTGAGGTGACTGTTCCTCACGCTGTTTTTGAGGAGAGAGTTTGAGACGCTTGGCTACGCGAAAGCAGGACCGAGGCGGCCTCCTAGGAAGCAGATGCACCGAGGAACGACCGAATAAATACGAGAGCGTAAGGAGATCGCAACTCTAAAGAGGTGTCCACCAGCAGCGCTTAAAGGGGTTCACGTCAGAAGCGCTCTTCCATACCTTATTAAGTTGGACAAGGATCCGGCGACTGGTTCCGGGTACTCGAGCAGACTGCCGACCCAAAAGTTCAGTATGAGCTTTCATCTCTAGCACTACATTCATGGAGTTCTAATGAGTACGCTGAAGACGATAAACAGCGGTCCGGCTATCGAGCACGGCCTAAATGACTTGAGCGATGAGTTGCTGGTTTCGGCGGCGCAGGCCGGCGACGCGTTTGCCTTTGTCGAACTCAAGGACCGTCACGCCAACAAGCTTCTTTCGCGCATCTACCGCATCACCAGGAATTGGCAGGATGCGGAGGATGTACTGCAGGAGTCGCTGATGAAAGCATTCACCCATCTTCCGACTTTCGAAGGGCGCTCTAGTTTTTCGTCCTGGATTACCCGCATCGCCATCAATTCTGCGCTGATGTTGCTGCGCAAGCGGAGAGCAGTCGAAATCTCGATCGACGCTCAAGGGGTCGAGGGTGAGGCCTGGTCGGGGTGGGAGCTCGCAGACATCCGGAGGACACCCGAGGAGGCCTACGCGCAGTGGGAGGCGGAGCAGCATCTTCGCGAAGCGATTCGCAGCCTCCGGCCGCCTCTCCGGAAAGTCGCTCATTTGCGGCGGACGGAGGACTATTCCACGAGCGAGATTGCCGCGGCGTTGGGGATTTCGATCGCAGCAGCAAAGTCGAGGTTGTTGCGCGCCAAGATGGCGCTCCGCGCTTCAATGCTTTGAGCTTTTGAGGAGGGAGGGATTGGACCATGTTTAGGAAGATCGTTGTCGCCTACACTGATTCGCCTGAGGCCGAACGCGCGCTCAGCGCAGGTATCCAGCTTGCTAAGAGCCTCAATGCGGAACTACATGCAGTCACCGCACTGGCCGCGTTGCCGGCGTATACGGCGTTCGCCGGCGCCGCGGATCCGTCATTGTCGCAGGCGCTCCAGGACGACCATATCCGGTTCTATGAGCTCCTGCCGGAGAAAATGCGGGCGATGGCGCAGCGGGAAGGGATCGGCATACTGAGCCACGTGGTTAAGGGCGATCAAGTCAATGCAATCGTGGAGTTCCTGCGTAGGCAAAAAGCAGATCTGCTGGTAGTTGGACTCCACCAACGTGATCTATATATCGCGCGCTTGTGGAGCACCGTATACGAGTTGGCGCAGGAGGCCCCATGCAGCGTCCTCGGCGTGCATTAATCGCCGTCGCTATAGGACTCGCCGGGGGGCCACTCACGCAATCGCGCACACAACAGCTCTAACGGGAGAGGTCAAGCAATGCCGAAACGAACCATCATTATTCCATTGGCGATCCTGGCTGTAGCCGCCATCCTGTTTTTCGCGATCAATGGGCGCTGGACCTCGTGGGAGGGCGGAAGGCGGGAGCAAAAGACCGACGACGCCTATGTGCGGGCGGACCTGGTTCCGCTGAGCACGCGCATTTCCGGGACCGTGCGCAAGATGGACGTCGAGGACTTTCAGCCGGTGAAGGCCGGCCAACCGCTGGTTGAGCTCGACGATGACGACTACCGGGCCACCGTAGAGCAGGCAAAGGCAGGACTTGCCGCGGCCCAGGCGGCGCTCGAAGACAACCAGGCGGCAAAACGGATTCAGGAAGCCAAAATTCAGAACGCCGAGACCGGTGTCGCCCAGGCGGAGGCATCGGTCTCGGCCGCCCAGGCCGGCATTGCCTCGGTGCGGCCAGAAGTAGAGCGGGCGGCCCTTGAGCGCAAGCGCCAGGAGGCGCTGATCGCTTCCAAGGCGACCACTCATCAGACGCTCGAAGGCGCGGTTGCGGATTCAGACCAGTTCTCCGGAATGCTGGCCAGTCGCGAAGCCGACCTTAAGCGGGCGCAGGCGTCGCTCAACAGCAGCAATGCATTGCTCGAGGCTGAGAAGCTGCAACTCGCCGCGCTCGACACCCGCGATGCCGGGTATCGGGCAGACATTCAGGCCAAGCAGGCAGCCATCGTCGTTGCCGAGGTCAATCTGGGCTACACGCGCATCAATGCTCCCCACGATGGCGCGGTCAGCGAGCGTCACGTACAAGATGGGCAGTTGGTCGCTCCCGGTATGCAGGTAATCGATCTGGTCAAGGGAGATGTCTGGATTCAGGCTAACTACAAAGAGACGCAACTTACTAACATCCGAAAGGGAGACATAGCCGACATACGGATCGACACCTTCCCCGGAGTGGTATTTCATGGGAAGGTCGAAGAAATCTCTCCCGCCAGCGGCTCGCAGTTCGCGCTGCTGCCTCCAGACAATGCGACCGGGAACTTCACCAAGGTCGTCCAACGGATCCCGGTCAAAATTGTGCTCGATGCCGACCACCCGCTTCAGGGTAAGCTGCGACCCGGATTCTCGGCCGAGGTGACCATTCACGCGTCAGGCAAGAACGCGAAGACGGAGAGCAACGAGCCTTGAGCACGCCGTCTCAGCCCGCATCTCCGCAGGCCGCCGCGCCGTCGGTTATTACGACCCATCCAATCCTAGGGGTCTTTGGGGTGCTGCTCGGCGCAATGATCGCGACCTGCACCGGGCGCCTCATCAGCGTCGGCCTGGCGGACTTGCGCGGTGCACTGCACCTGGGAGTCGACGAGGCATCCTGGATTGGAACTTCATTCAACGCCGCTTTGATGTTCATTGGTCCGTTCTCTGTATATCTCGGTGGCCTGCTCGGCGCGCGCCGGGTATTGTTGGCATGCGCTGGCCTCTTCACACTCATCAGCATCTTGCTTCCGTTTGCGTCGAGCTTACCGGTGATGTTGTTACTGCTGGTGCTCGCCGGTCTTACCGCGGGCACCTTCTATCCACTCACGCTCTCATTCGTCCTGCGCAATCTGCCTATGAAGTATGTGCTGCTAGGGATTGCGATGTATGCGATGGACATCGTCTTCACGACCAACGTCGCAACCTCGCTCGAGGCGTGGTACATGGACCATCTGTCGTGGCACTGGATCTTCTGGAACAGCGCAGTGCTCACGCCGGCCATGATGGTCCTCATCTACTTCGGTATTCCCTGGCAACCGCTTCCCAAGCCGAAGGAAGGACAGCCGAAGCCGAGTTGGCGGGGATTTCTCTACGCGAGCCTCGGGTTCGCCCTACTCTACGCGGCCCTCGATCAAGGCCAGCGGCTGGACTGGATGCACTCCAGCACGATCGTCGCGCTCACCGTCACTGGCTTGTTCCTGTTGTTGGTGACAGTTGTTCGCCGCATGATGATGCCGAACCCCTTGGTTAACTTCAAGTTCCTGATCAGGAGAAACACGCTGCTGCTTGGCGTAGTACTGATCTTCTTTCGCTTCGTCCTGCTGGCGACGGTCGTGGTGATTCCGAGTTATCTCGGGTCCGTCAAGGGCTATCTGCCGGAGCAGACCGGTCCGGTCTTGTTATGGGTCGGATTGCCGCAATGCATCTGCGGGCTGTTGGGGATGTATCTTCTGAAATACATCGACGCCCGATTGATCCTGACCGCCGGCTTTACGCTGGTTGCCATCGGCTGTCTGATGAATGCACAGCTTTCCTCCGCGTGGTCGGGAGCGAACTTCTGGTTCTCGCAGGCCGTCCTGGCGGTGGGGTTCGCTCTCGCCTTCAATTCCCTGGTCGGCGCAATCGTGTTGGAGGTGATCAATACGGGAGCGCTCAGTCGCCCGATCGACGTACTTACCTTCGCCGGCTATTTTCAGACGATTCGACTCTTCGGCGGCCAAGCGGGGGCCGCATTCATGCAGCATTTCATCCCGGTGCGCGAGCAGTTCCACTCCAACATTCTGGGTCTTGGAGTCCAGCTCGGAGATGCCGCTACGAGACAGCGCCTGCTTGGCCTGAGCGCGGGCATGGCGGCCAAGTCGGCTGGTCCAGATACCGCAATAGGGAGAGCCGCGGAGATTCTCGGCCTGCAAGTGCGGCAACAGGCCTTCACCCTCGCCATCACCGACAGCTTCACCCTCATTGCCTGGGCGGTCGTCTGTTGCCTGATCGTGGTGGCCTGCATGGAGCGCGTCCCGACTCAATACCAGCAGGTAGTGGCCACTATAGCCAAGGCTTGAAACGAACAAAGGCATTGTGAGGAAGTCCGATATGCGTCTGAATAACAAATCATCATCTTCGCGCTGGGGCCTTCGGCTACTACTCCTCGGTGCGCTGTCGCAATTGATTTTTTCCTTCGCCAGTCAGGCGCAGAGCAACGCCCCGATGGAACTGACTCTTTCTCAGGCCATCGATCTTGCCCTTAAGCAGAACAGGCAAATCCAATTGGCGCAGCTGGCGGTCGTCGACAGCGAACACAAGAAAGAGATAGCCCGCTCGGCATACTTCCCCCAGATTAAGAACGAGTCGACAGTCCTGCATATAACCGAGCTGGAGGGGGTCAGTTTTCCCGCGGGCGCTTTCGGGTCTCCGTCGTCAACCGGGCCGATCCCGCCTCACAGCCTAGTTATCGACCAGGGCGCGCTCACGGCCTATACCAGCGGCACCGGGCTGGCCCAGCCATTGACGCAGATGTTCAAGATTCACGAGTCGAACCGCGCGGCAACAGCCGACATCAACTCCGCCAAAATCCAGGTGAACCAGGCGGAAAACGAAATCGCGTTAAATGTGAGACAACTGTATTACGGAATCCTCATCGCTCAACTAAAAGAGCAAGCCGCCAATGCGAAAGTGGATGCATCGCAGGTAAGGTTGCAGGAAAGCACAGACGCCGTCGCTCAAGGCAAAGCACTCGAAGAGGTGGAACTGGACAGCCGCGCGGCGCTTCTCGATGCGAAGCAAACTGTCCTGACTCAAAGCCTGCAAGCCCAGGATCTGACCTACGCGCTCGATGATCTTCTCGGCCTGCCATTGACGACGCTACTCCGTCTCAGCGAGGAAGTATCGGCATCCAGCGCTTCGATTCCTGCTCGCGAGGAGTGTGTCCGTATCGCACGTGAGCAGAGCCCCGATATTCGCGCCGCGCAACAGGCGGTTGAAAAGGCCAAGGCAGGCCTAGCGGCCGCGAAGGACGCCTATATTCCGGATATCACCGGGATCGCCAGGTACAGCTACCAGAGTGGAGTGCCACTGCTCGTGCACAACTTCGGCACCTTCGGAGCTACGTTTACTTACGATCTTTTCGACGGCGGTCGCCGGAGAGAGGAGATAGCAGACTCGCGCACGATGCTTTCACAGGCTGAGCTCAGTCTCACGAAAGTGGAGGAAGAAATTGCGGTTCAGGTTGAGACCGCCTACGACAGAGTCGAACAACTGCAAAGCCTGGTCGGAGTGGCCGAGGAAGTGTTGAAGGCCAGGACCGAAGCCGCGCGAGTGACAGATCGTCAGTTCGAACAAACCGCTGCGCTCCCTTCCGCCCCGGTCGAAGCGGCGGCGAAAGTAAGTTCAGCCAAAGCTTCTTTGCTCGAAGCGAATCTTGGATTGTCGTTGGCCCAGGGCGAACTCAAGCATGCGATGGGAGAGCTCCCCCGCTAGCGTCGAAAGCTCCGGGAAGGTGGTCACCAAAGACGAGTTGATCAAGACCGTCTGGCCTGATTCATTCGTCGACGAGAGCAATCTCGCCCATCACGTCTTCGCTTTGCGCAAGGCCCTGGGAGACCGTTCGGCATTCATCAAAACCATTCCGGGCCGCGGCTATCAATTTACGGCGATAGTCCAGGAGGTTAACGAGCGCCAGGAACGAATCGACGAACTCCCACTTGCCGTTCCGGGCGGAGTCACCCTCCAGCGAACTCGTGAACACGCCCATCTGGTGATTGAAGAAGGCACTATCACCATAACGCCAAAGCCAAATGGCCCGAAATGGCGAATCTACCTGCCGATCGCGTCCGTTGTCCTCGCCCTGGCGGCGTTTGTGGCCTGGAAACTTCTCCAAAAGAAAGCTTCCCCCGGCTACCAGCGAATCGTCGTAGCCGATCTCACCAATTCCACGGGGGATCCAGCCTTCGACCGCTCCCTCAATCGCGCCCTGGAGATCGATTTCGGCCAGTCTCCGCTTTTCGGTGTGATGAGCGAGAGTGAAGCGGGGGCGGTCTTGAAGCTGATGGGTCGCAAAGGGGACGCCCCCCTGACGGGCGATGTCGCTCAAGAGGTATGCGAGCGCGATAACCGGGATGTTCTAATCTCCGGCGCGATTGCCCAGGTCGGCAGCGTCTATCTGCTTACTTTGCAGGCAACCGACTGCCACTCGGGCAAGACTCTTGCCAGCGCCAAGGCCCAGGCGAGATCAAAAGAAGAAGTTCTAAGCGCCATCGATAGCACGGCGGACCATATTCGCTCGCAACTCGGTGAGTCGGCCCAATCCGTGGAGAGCTATGGGTTGCCCATCGCGCAGGTGAGCACCCCTTCGCTGGAAGCGTTGAAGGCCCATTCAATCGGCCGATCCATGCTGTACCAAGGTAAGGATCCAACAGAGATTCTGCCGTATCTTCAAGGGGCTATTGAGCTGGACCCGCAATTCGCAATGGCCTATGCCGCGATTGGGACCAATTACTACAACACCGGTTCAACCATACTTGCTTCGCAATACTTCCGCAAGGCTTTCGAGCTGCGCAAGAATGTCGGCCCGAAAGAGTGGTTAAGTATTGAAGCTCACTACTATTCTGACGGTCTCGGGGACATCGAGCAGGGCATCAAGGCGTATAAGGCCTGGGTTGCGATTTATCCCTACGAAGTGACGGCTTGGTTAAACATAGCGAACGGCTACACCGAGCTCGGTCAATATGCTCCGGCCATCGAGGCTGCGGAGCATGCCTTTAAGCTCGCTCCGGAAAACGCCGTCAGCTATAACGTGCTCATGCGCGCCTATAGGAAGCAAAACCGCCTCGCGGATGCCAAGTCTATCGGTCAGCTGGCAGTGGAGCGCGGCAAGGGCTCCTTATGGATTCACGCTATGCTCTATGAGATCGCATGGTGGGAACAGGACGAGACTGCGATCGCGCGCGAGCTGGCATGGAGCGAAGCAAACTCCGGTTACTTCTACTTCCCCTATGACAGAGGGAAATCGGAATTCTTCGCGGGCAGATACAAAGAGGCCATCCGGCTGATCGAGAGTTCGCACGAAATCGCCGAACACGCAGGTCTGTCGGAATCGGCGAACGCTGTATTTTGCGATCGCGCAACCTGGGATCTGGAATACGGTTTGGGAGCCGAGGCGCGAGAAACCCTGCAGCGTGTCAAGCTGGATCCGAGCGCCGCAGATATCGCGCTGGCCAGGATTCGATTGGGTGACCTCGCGTACGGACAGAAATTCCTAGAGCAACAGGAAGCAAGTTCGCCTCAGGCAACGCTGGTCAGGTTTGTCCTTCTGCCCAGAGTTCGCGCCGCGTAACTCATGGCCCATCGCAAACCTCTGGAAGCTGTGGCTGCGCTCGAGCCGGCGCGGCCCTATGAGCTATCCAGTTTCCACGTTCTGATCGAACGCGGAGAAGCTTACCTGCAAGCCAATCAACCCAGGCTGGCTGAAGCGGAATTCAAGAAGGCCCTCGACCATTACGGCATCGACGTCATTGCCCTCGAAATTCCCGTCGCCCACCTCGGCCTGGCGCGCGCCTACGCTCTGGACGGCAACGCCGCCGCCAGCCGCGGCGAGTACCAACAGCTCTTTGGGATATGGAAAGATACCGACCCAGATCTGCCGGTCCTATTGCAGGCTCGTACCGACTACGCCCGGCTGGCGAAGCATTAGCTCTAGGAAGGAATTGTCAACAACTCTCGAGATTTCTCGTGTCATGGCTTGCCCCTCGCGTGGAGCGCGCGTCGTACGTTTCTCCTGGACGATCGCCTCAGGCGAAAATTGATCTCGTCGTCCAGCTCGCTTACGCGACCCATTTCTTCAAAGACCTATGCGAGGGTCGGCGGATCGAGTTTCTGACGCAACATTCTCTCCAAGGATTCCGGCGAGAGCAACGCCGCTTCCTCCGGTTTTTCGCGCAGTAGGATCTCGCGTTCGCGCAGGTCGTGCACCTGCTCGCCGATGGCGTATTTAAGCGCCTCAACTCCCAATCCGCTTACGGCCGAGATTGCGTAGAACGGGAGCTTCTTCCGTTTGGCCACGGTTTGCAGCTTCTTGAGCTTCTCGGGATTGGCGACGTCGGCTTTGGAGGCGACGACCATCATGGGTTTCTCGTCGAGGCCGTGGCCGAAGTTTTTCAGCTCTCCCATGATGACTTTGAAATCGGCGACGGGGTCGGGGCGGCCGCTGGCGTCGGAGACGTCCACCAGGTGAACGAGTACCCGGGTGCGCTCGATATGGCGGAGAAACTGGACTCCGAGGCCGGCGCCGAGGTGCGCACCCTCGATCAGGCCGGGGATGTCGGCGACGACGTAGCTTTCCTCATTGGGAGGCTCTCCGACCGAGACGACGCCGAGGTTTGGCTCGAGGGTGGTGAAGGGATAGTCGGCAATCTTGGGTTTGGCGGAGGAAATTCGCGAGATCAGCGTCGACTTTCCCACATTGGGAAAACCGACTAATCCGACGTCGGCGAGCAGTTTCAGCTCGAGGCGGTAGACGCGCTCTTCGCCGGCGCGGCCGGGTTCGTGCTCGCGCGGAGCCTGGTGGGTCGAGGTGGCGAAGTGTTGATTTCCGCGACCGCCGCGGCCGCCCTTGGCGGCGATAATGCGCTCGTCGGGATGGCGAAAATCGTGCACGAGTTCGCCGGTTTCATCGTCGTAAAGAGCGGTGCCTACCGGCACCTTCAAAATGATGTCCGCACCTTCACGGCCCGTGCAGTTCGAGCCTTCGCCGTGTTTTCCGCGCTCGGCTTTGTGCTCCGGGTTGTAGCGGAAATGGATGAGCGTATTGTGGCGCTCGCTTGACTCCATGATGACGTCGCCGCCGCGGCCGCCATCACCGCCGGAGGGGCCGCCGCGGGGCACGAATTTTTCGCGGCGAAAGGCAACGCATCCGTTGCCGCCGTTGCCGGCTTTTACTTTGATCCTTGCTTCATCGACAAACATTTTTCCTCGTTACTTCGCGCGGCTTGGCGCCGTTAGCCCGCGCGCCGCGAAATTTTCGCATTTTAGGGCTGTCTTTAGTGTAGCCAATGGCGTATGCTTCCCCCAATTTCCCAAAGGCAGTTGATTGTTCTCCGCGCGGGCGAAGTGACCGCGTGGCATCGGCGTTTGCCTGGCTGGCATCTGAGATTGCCGCCATGGCAGGCATTCGCTTCGTCGTGAACCGTGTTGCAGCGGAGGGCCTGCTATGGCGCGCCGGTATTGGTTGCTTGCTGCGATCCTCGTCTTTCCCTGCTGCTTGATGGGACTTGGGCAATCGAACACCACCGGACGCTTGGAGGGTACGATCTTTGATGCTCAGGGCCGGGTGGTCCCGGGCGTTCGCATCGTGGCGCGATGCGGCGCAACAGGCAAGGAGCGGATTGCGACTACCGACTCGACGGGCAGCTTCCGGATTGCCGACTTAGATCCGGATACATACGCCATCGAGGCGGCGGCGGCGAACTTTGCCCCCTGGCATGCGCCTGCTGTGGCGATCGAGGTAGGGAGGATCACGACGCTTGCGCCACATCTGTCGATTGCCGGACACAGTGAAACCGTGCTGGTGCGCTCTGCGACTCCCGGCCTTGAGACAAGTTCCGCCGCCATCACGACCAACTTGAGCAATACGACGCTTGAAAACCTACCGAGCAACGGCCGCCGCTGGTCGAACTTCGCATTGTTGGCGGCAGGGGTGACGCCGGACCAGAACGGCGACGGTTTGCTTAGCTTTCGTGGCATCAGCGTGCTGCTGAATAACAACACTATCGACGGAGTGGACAACAACCAGGCGTTTTTCTCTGAGGAGCGGGGCCGAACGCGCATCGGTTATTCGACGACGCAGGCGGCGGTGCAGGAGTTCCAGGTGAACACGTCGAACTATGCGGCAGAGTATGGGCGGGCGGCGGGTGGCGTGGTGAATACGGTCACCCGATCGGGTGGAAATCAGTTTCACGGACAGGCGTTTTTCTTTGATCGCGACAACGAGTGGGGCGCGACGAATCCTTACACGACGCTGACCCAGCGGCTTCCCGATGGCAGCTACTCGACCATGCCCTTCAAACCGACGGACTGGCGCAAGCAATGGGGCGCCGGCGTTGGCGGCCCGATCCGCCGCGATAAGCTCTTCTGGTTCTTTGCCTATGACCAATACAGGCGGAATTTTCCAGGGACCGCGCGCACTGCCGATGCAACGTCGGGCACAGCGCCGGAGTTGTTTGCCACTCCCTCGGCGCAGGAGATCGCTACCCTCGCCGCGCGCACACAGACAACCACTGCGGTCGCATTGGCGCACTATAACGACATCCTGGCGGGGCTCGACTCGATGCTTGGGCCGGTGCCGCGCACCGCCAACCAGTACATTCTCTTTCCAAAAATCGACTGGGACCTGAATGAACGCAACCATCTCATCTTCCAGTACAACCGGATGCGCTGGAACTCTCCTGCTGGGGTGCAGACGGCGGCCTCGAGCGATTACGGCATCGCGAGCTTTGGCAACGATTATGTCTCGGAGGATTGGGGAATCGCGCGCTGGAACTACTTCCTGACTGCCAACCTGCTGAACGAGGCGCGCTACCAGTTTGGACGCGACTTTGAGTCGGAGTTTGCGCATGCGCCGACTCCGTTTGAACAGCCCTTTGCGAAGAATCCGGATGGTTTTTCGCCACAGATTTCTGTGGCCGGTGGGAATTACGGCTTTACTTTTGGCAAGCCGGCATCGCTCAACCGGGCGGCTTATCCCGACGAGTATCGATCGCAGATTGTAGACAGCTTGAGTTGGGTGCATGGCAAGCACTCGTGGAAGGCCGGCTATGACTTCAACCACGTAGTCGACGACACCAACAATCTCTACAACGGAACGGGAAGTTACGTTTACACCAACGTGCTGAATTTTTCCTCGGATTACTACGTGCCGAGCAGTTGCGATACCGGATCGACAGGGGTTGGCGTGCTGCCGTGTTACGACTATGAGACGCAGGCGCTGGGACCCTCGATCTTTCGCTTCACGACCAATGACTACGCGGCCTATGCCCAGGATGAATGGAAGATCGTGCATAACTTTACCTTGTCGCTGGGGCTGCGCGAAGAATTTCAGCAGCTGCCGAATCCCAATCCGGCGCTCTATAACAGCGCCATCCCGGAGACGAGCAAGCTGCCGCATTCCGGCGATAATCTTGCCCCGCGCTTTGGGTTTGCCTGGGACATCTTCGGGCGGGGCAACACCGTCCTTCGCGCGGGATATGGGCTTTATTACGGACGGTTCGTGAACTCCACGGTGTATGCCGCTTTGACTAACACCGGGGTGGCAGCTTCACAGAAGACTTATTACTTCAAGCCGGTGGATGTCGGCGCGCCGCCGTTTCCGCATGTTTTTACCGCCGAGCCGCCATTCTCGAACCAGCCGAATGCGTTTTACTTCGATCCTCACGCACGAAATCCGGTGGTCGAGGAGATGGAGTTGTCGCTCGGACAGCAATTAGGCTCACGGACGGAGATCTCTTTTGCATTTCTTGGTAGTCTGGGCCGACGGCTGCCTAACTTCGTCGATAAGAACATCGACCTAAGCTCCGTTGGCACGATTACCTACGATATTGATAACTCGACCGGCTCCGGGCCGCTGCCAGGCAAGACCTACACGACATCGTTTTTTACCGCGCGCATCAATCCCAGCTACGGACAGATCACCGACATCTTCACCGAGACCAACTCCCACTATGAGGCCGGGATGGTGCGGCTGAACCGCTCGATGGGGCGACGCGGCGATATCCACGCTACTTACACCTACTCTCATGCGGCGGATTACAACCAGAACTCGACGACTTTCGCGGACAACAACGACATTCTCGATCCGGCCAATTTTGCGCTGGAGTATGGCGCCTCCAACTTCGATATTCGCCAGCGGGTGACTGGGACGGCTATCGCGCGAACTCCGTGGAAGCTGCATGGCGTCGAGGGCTATCTCTTCAACGGCTACTCGCTTGCCCCGGTAGTCGAGTGGCGAACCGGTCTGCCATATACGCTGCGCACGAGTGGGGCGATTCCGTCGACCAAGTATGTGGATACCGTCAACCGGATCGAGACGCTGAGCGGGCTCGGCGCGAGCATCAACGGCTCGGGTGGCGATAATCGCATCGCTGAGATCGGGCGGAACACATATCGATATCCGGCGGTGACAAATGTCGATCTGCGCGCGGCGAAGACTTTCAAGTTTGCGGAGCGCGTGGATCTCGAGCTGATCGGAGAGGCTTTCAACCTGCTCAACCATCAGAACATCACCAACATCGACACCGCCGGTTACCTTATTGATGGCGCGTCGTCGCCTGACAGCCTGCCTCGGCTGACATACCAGACGAAGTTCGGCAGCGTCACTAATAGCAACAGTACGGCGCTCTACCGGGAAAGGCAGATACAGCTTGCGCTGCGGCTGACGTTTTAACAACCTCAGTGCGGCGGTGGGCCGCTCTCTGCCTTCTCTTCCTTTTTCGCTTGGGGCTTGCGGGTCTTCCAAAAGCCTTTTTGCGCCGCGGTGTCCTCGCGCCACTGCTCGAAATAGGGAGCGGCCTGTGCATGGGTCATCGCCTGTACCGAGATTACCTCGACCAGTTCGACCTGATGCCACGGATACATGAAGTTTTCTTTGAGCAGGAAGCCTGTCTTCGACCAGTCCTCGATGAACTTATTGACCTCGGCGCGAACATCTTCTTCATGTTTGAAGGGCAGGAGGTCCACAATTTCGCCATCGAGGAAATGTGCCCTGACCTCGGCGATCAGGATTACGTCTTCTTTCGGCTCGTTACTTTTATTGCCTTCAGCCATCCAGAGTCTCTCCCGTTTACGGTTCTTCCGTCTCTCTAGGATGTCGTCCGCTCCTAAATGGTCTTCTAGCACCTGCTCGGAGCTGTGTCCGGTGCGACGGGGTACTCTTGAGAAGGAACGCTATGCCAGATGCCACACCCGAGGACGATCCGCTGCTGCTCGTTGAGTTTCCCGATGAGGAGGGCGTCGATCTGCCTGAAACACAGATTTTCCAGGTCACACCCGAGGATGCCGGCCGCCGCCTTGACCAGTTCCTGGTCACGAGTCTGGATGGCGTGAGCCGGTCGCGGATTCAGTTGCTGCTCGACCAAGGCGGCATCATGGTGGATGGGAAACCAGCCAAAGCTTCGCACAAGTTGCAAGGGAAGGAATCGATCTCGGTCACGGGCGAGGCGCAACCTCCGCCTTTGCGCGCGGTCGCCGAGGAGCTTCCCTTAACCATTGTTTTTGAAGATAACGACCTTGCAGTGATCGATAAGCCCGCGGGGATGATGGTGCATGCGGGCGCAGGCGCGACCGAGGATGCTCGCAATCAAGGGACGCTGGTGAACGCCTTGCTGCATCATTTTCAATCGCTGTCGTCGACGGCCGGCGAGTTGCGTCCAGGTATTGTTCACCGTCTCGACAAAGAGACGAGCGGCCTGATCATCGTTGCCAAGAACGATCGCACTCATCAGGCGCTGTCGGAGATGTTTTCGAGCCGCAGCTTGCGCAAGACTTATCTCGCGCTGGTGCATGGCGAGGTCAAACAGGAATCGGGCACGATCAATGCGCCGGTGAGCCGCGATCTGGTACGGCGGACGCGGATGACTACGCGGCGTTCGGATACGGGCAGGACGGCGATCTCGCACTACAAGGTCTTGCGGCGGCTGAGTACGCGCTATGGGCGATTCACTTTAGTGTCGGTGCGGATTGAGACTGGGCGGACGCATCAAATTCGCGTGCACATGGCGTCGATTGGGCATCCGGTGGTGGGGGACACGCTTTATGGCGCGCCGGGGCGGATTCAGTTAGCGGGCGTGGCAACTCTTCGCAAGAAACGGGATGTTGAGGTTTCGGGAGAAGCGCTTTCTCTGGATCGGAATTTTCTTCATGCAGCGGAGCTGGAGTTTAAGCATCCGAGGACTGGAAAAGATCTCGCGCTCATATCTGAGCTACCGGCGGAGTTGAAAGGGTTCCTGGCATTGTTGGAAAAGGAAGACTAGAGCAAGGAATCGGCATTCCCTCCGCGGCTAAAGCCGCAGCTCATTGCACCGCCTATGGCACGGCTGAAAGCCGTGCCCCTTCAAGAAACACAAATTAGGCAGGACATTCGGTAGTGCCCTAACTTCCTGGCACAGCACCAGACGTTTCCTAATATCCGAGATGCTTGTCGACGATGTTTTGTAGCGGTTCGCCTTTTTGGAAGTGCTCGAACTGGGCGATGAAGAACTTCATTGCGTTGTCGAGCCAGTCTGGCGTGTTGTCGGCGCAGTGGGGTGAGACGAGGACGTTCTCCATTTTGTAGAGAGGACTTTCCGCAGGCAGCGGCTCGTGCTCGAAGACGTCGAGGCCGGCCCCTTTGATTTTTCCCTGGGCGAGGGCTTGAACCATGGCCGCTTCGTCGATGACTGGACCTCGGCCGACGTTGATGATGACCGCATCGGGTTTCATCGCTGCGAATTCGGGCTCGGCGATCATGTGGTGGGTCTCGGCGGTGAGCGGCGCGGCGACCACCACGTAGTCGCATATCGCGATCATCTCGCGAAGCTCGCTGGGTGGGTACATTTTCTCAATCGGCCCGAGGTCGCTTCCCGGCGGCGGCAGATGTCGCTTCAACGCGAGTACCCGCATGCCCATTGCCTTGGCGCGCCATGCGACTTCCCTGCCGATGTCTCCGTAGCCGACGATGCCGACGGTTTGCCCGGCGAGACGGAGCACGTCGAAGGGTTCCCATTTGGCGGCGACCTGGTTGCGGATCATGCGGCGAAAGTCTTTGGCAAAATAGAGCATCGCCGCGAGGGCGAACTCGCCGAGTGGCGGGCTGAAGACGCCGGAGCCGTTGGTGAGCGTGACCGGGCTCTCGACGAGTTCGGGAAACAGAAAGGAATCAAGGCCGGCGTTACGGGAGTGCACCCAGGCGAGCTTAGGGGCCATGAGGAAGACGGCGCGGTTGAGCTCCCGCAGCGCCGACCAGTTGAGCATTACTGTGGCCTCCGGGGCTGCGTTGGCAAAGGCTTCCCGGCTGTTGCCGACGATCACTTTTGCGTGCTGTCGCAACTGCTCGATATATTCCGGTTTGGGTCCGGTGCCTTTGGAGGTGATGAGGATGATGTGCTTGCTCATGAAGAAAACGTAGCACAGGGTCGTTGGATTGTTGTGAGTACGATTCAGCCGAGGAACGGAGTTTCACCACAGAGGGCACAGAGCACACAGAGATCGGAGGTCCGTTCTCGATGCGAGCAACACTCTCTCCTTGACAGTCTAGGAGTAGTTCGGGATACTCCTAGTTGATCTAGGAGAATGCCTCGTGGGTAAACAGATCGATCTTTTGCAGGGGACTCTGGACATGCTGATCCTCAAGGCGGTCTCGCTGGGGCCGCTGCATGGGTATGGCGTGTTGCTGCGCATCCAGCAGATTTCTGGCGGGCAGCTGGAAATCCAGCAGGGGTCGCTGTATCCCGCACTCTATCGGCTCGAGCACCAGGGTTGGATTGCGAGTGAGTGGGGCGAGTCAGAGAACAACCGCAAGGCGAAGTTCTATGAGCTCACAGCGGCGGGACGAAAGCAGTTGCGCGTCGAGAGCGAGAAGTGGAACCGGATGGCGGGGCTGATCGGCGGAATCCTGAGCCTGACGGCGGGTGAGTTATGAAGGCCTGGTCAAGAATGCGGTCCTGGCTGGGGTCGGTGTCGCGTCGTAGGCAACTGGATGCGGAGATGCAGTCGGAGCTGGAGTTCCACATCGAGAACTATGCTGCCGACCTCGTGCGGAGCGGGCTTTCGCGAGAGGAAGCGATGCGGCGAGCGCGGCTGGAGCTTGGCTCGGTTACGGCGCGGAAGGAAGACTGCCGCGAATCGCTTGGGCTGCGCTTGTGGGACGACTTGTTGGCCGACATCAGCTACGGTTTGCGGATGTTGAAGAAGTCTCCGGGCTTCACCGCCGTCGCGGTCGTCTCTCTCGCGCTGGGCATTGGCGCGAACACGATCATCTTCACGCTGGCTAAAGTTGCGATGCTTGACACTCTGGCAGTTCCGCACGCGGAGCAGCTCCGGTTGTTCACTTTGGAAATACCGTCCAGAGACAGCCCGGTGCACGGCTTTTGGGGTAGTTTCTACCATGGGGCACACGGGGGAAGGGAGACAACATCTTTTTCCTACCCGGTGTACCAGATCCTGCGGCGGGAGAACCACAGCCTTGAGGACCTTTTCGCGTTCAAGGAACTCACCGGCTATAACCGGCTCACGGCCACGATCGATGGTCACGCCCAGGTCGTCTCTGGGCAGCTTGTCTCCGGCAACTACTATCAGCAGCTCGGCGTCAGCACCGAGCTGGGCCGTCCGATCGAGCCATCGGACGACGGGAAGCCGGGGCAGGGGCAGGTCGCGGTAATCAGCGACGGATTGTGGGCAAGGGCTTTTGGCCGCTCGCCATCCGTCATTGGCAAGACGATCGGCCTGAACCTGATCCCCATCACGATCGTTGGCGTGAACGACCCAGACTTTACCGGAGCGGCCCGGGTGCAGGGTTCTCCCGACGTATTTGTGCCGCTCAGCATGCAGCCGGTGCTGCTGCCCAAGCGCGAAGAATCCTTGCTTACCGACTCGAAGACCTGGTGGGTGCAGATCATGGGCCGCGCCAAGCCCGGAGTTTCCGACGCTGCTGCGACCGCTGAGTTCTCGGTGAATCTCAATCAGGCCATCCGGGCGACGCTGCCGGTTGCGAAAGATGCGGTCATGCCGATCTTGACGTTGCCTTCCGGGAGTCGAGGAATGAACCAGTCGGCGAAAGACATGGGGACGCAGATTTACGTCCTGTTGTCGCTGGTGGGGCTGGTGCTGCTGTTGGCGTGCGCGAATATCGCCAACCTGTTACTGGCACGCTCCGCTGCACGGCAGCGGGAGGTGAGTGTTCGCATGGCGCTGGGCGCGAGCCGCGGACGTGTTCTGCGCCAGGTCTTCACAGAGAGCTTGCTGCTTTCCTGTCTGGGCGGGGGCGCAGGATTTTTGTTGGGATATCTGGGCCGCAACGCGATTCCGCGCCTGATGTCGAACTCGTGGGAGCCGCCGCAGATCTACAGCCGCTTCGATTGGAAAATATTCGCTTTCACCGCGGGCATTTCTTTATTCACCGGGATTCTGTTCGGACTTGCGCCTGCCTTGCAATCGACCCGCGTTAACGTCAATACGGGGTTGAAAGACAGCGCAAACACCGTCACCAAACGGCGCAAGGGGCTTGCGGGCAAAGCCATCGTTGTCTCTCAGGTCTCGCTTTCCATGCTGCTGGTGGTCGGCGCCGGTTTGTTTATCCGCACGCTGATCAACCTAAGTGGCAAGGACCTCGGCTTCCGCCCGGAGAATATTCTGCTCTTCCATATTCAACCCCCAGCCTCCCGCTATACCTCGCCGAAGACCATCGAGACCGAAAGGCAGATCGAAGAGAGACTCGCTGCAGTGCCCGGCGCGTCGTCGGTGACGCTTTCGGCGGAGCCGCTGCTTGCGCAGATCATGTCGAACGATGATTTCGTGCCGGACGAACAAGCGCAAAAGCCGGGACGGGGAGAGCAGACCGTTCTGGTCAACTTTGTTGGCGACGGATTCTTTAATACGATGGGAATCCCGCTGCTGGCTGGACGCGGTTTCGATGAGCGCGACACGGCGACTTCGCCTAAAGTCGCCGTGGTGAATCGAAGTCTTGCCCTCAAGTTCTATCCAGAGACAAACCCGATTGGAAAGACCTTCAACAAAGACCATATCCGGATCATCGGCATCAGCGCGGACGCGAAATACTCTGACCTGCGCGAAGAGACTCCGCCTACGGTGTACTTCTCCTACCGTCAGGAATCGGATGCGAGCGACGGAGTGACGTTTGAAGTGCGGCTGAAGGGCGATCCGCAAGCGGTGCTGCCGGCGATTCGCGATGCGGTTGCGGCGGTCGATAAAGACCTGCCGCTAGTCGACGTTCGGACTCAGACAGAACAGATCGACGAACTTCTTTCCCATGAACGGCTCTTTGCCGCGCTGACGGGGGCCTTTGGAGTACTGGCGCTGGTGCTGGCCTGCATCGGTATCTACGGAATCATGGCTTACACGGTTGCGCGGCGGACCAACGAGATCGGCATCCGAATCGCGCTGGGCGCGCAGACCGGGCAGGTGCTGCGGATGGTTTTGCGTGAGGCTTCGTGGCTGGCTGTGGTTGGAATCGCGATCGGGCTGGCGTGCGCGCTGTGGCTGACGCGCTTCTTGAGCAGCCTGCTTTACGGCCTTAAGCCGAGCGATCCTGGCACACTAATCTTCGCGGCATTTCTGCTGCTGGGAGCGGCGTTGGCCGCCGGATGGGCACCGGCGTGGCGCGCCTCGCGAGTGCAACCGATGGAGGCGTTGCGCCACGAATAGCTGGATGTCGAAGACGGGAGACTTCTCGGGCGCAGGCGTGACGACCTGCTCTTTCGCGGCTTAAGCGTCGTAGGGCTTGGAAGTTGGGTCCCCGGCTTTGGCGAGTCTCACCTTAGGGGCCGGCAGGGTTCGAGCAAGAAAGAAGCTGGCGTAGACGCGATGATGGCAATTACGGCAACGTATGGGCAGTTGCAGCAGAAATAGATGCGAAATGTCTTCCCGATGCAGCCGCGATCGACGGAACTCGGACTTGGAGCAGTATTGGCAGAGCATAGAATTGCACCATGGTTGGTGAAAACCTGTTCATTTTGCAGCAGCCGGGGACCCAGTCAATCAATCTGCAGACACGTTAGCACGTTTTTCCTGCATTTTTCGGCGTATTTTGGAGTAATGTAGGCCTGCGGAGCCGATTTCAGGGCTGCCGGAGGCGGTCATGGTCTGGGACGTTTCGTTCACCTGCGATATTTGCGGCAAGAAAAAGGCGGACGCCAACCACTGGTGGATGGTCGCTCTGGGCGACGTTCCCTGCTTTGAGCAGGACCAGCCGCACCAGCGTTTTACGCTCATGCCGTGGAATCCCGCGGAGAGCCGCAACACCGACATCTACCACCTTTGCGGACAGCAGTGCGCCACTCTGGCGATGACGCGCTTTATGAGCGACGGCGTTATTTTGCCTGAGGTGGGTAGCGCCGCAGACTGAGCGATTTCGCATCTGCGAGCGCCTTCGCTCCAGAGCTTTAAAACTCGAAGAGATTGCCTGGTTTGCGGTCCTGGGTTCGACGAGTCGAGCGGTCGCTCGGTGGCTGCTGCACGGGCGCGGCGAGCATTGCGGCGAGGCCGCGGAGTTCCTTTTTCACGGATTCCAGGCTGGCGACGGCGGCGTTTGAAGTCGCCACAGGCATAGGCAACGCGGCCGCAGAGGACTTTTTGCGGACCTCACGGGCCTCAGTTTGAAAGACCTGGCGGGCGCCCGGAATGGTGTAGCCCTCATCGTAGAGCAGCCGCTTGATGCGCAGCGCAAGTTCCACGTCGCGCTTGCGATAGAGGCGTTGACCGGTGCCGCTTTTGTTGGGTTTGAGCTGAGAAAACTCGGTCTCCCAGAAGCGCAGCACGTAGGCAGGGACCTCGCAGATGCGCGCTACGTCGCCGATCCGGAAGTAGAGCTTGTCCGGAATTTCAGACGACGTGCTGCGACGCTGCGAAGAGGTCGTGGTTAACATGCGGGAACCATTGCTGGACCCAGGCCGTGGCGACCCGGTCCGTTGCTCAAAGTATAGGCCCGTAAGGAGCGAAGTCGTCTCTGGAAAATGGGGGACGAATCTGCGAAGGCTCCAGCGCAGACCTCACCACGAAAGACGCGGAGGCTGAGGACTTTCTGCAGTCCTCTGCCGAAGAGCAGCGCCGCGCCTTGGACTATTTCTCTATCGGCTGGCGTTGCGGTGAACCCGCCGGCGCGGCGCGGAGATATTGCGGCGGCCATGGGGTCGAGTCGTGAAGATGTTGCGCGGCCTGGAGCGGCCAGTAGGGATCGCGCAGGAACTCGCGCGCCAAGAAGACCATATCGGCCTGACCGGTACGCAGGATGTGTTCGGCCTGAGCGGCGTCGGTGATCATGCCGACCGTGCCGGTTGGGATTTGGGCATGCTTACGAATCTCTTCGGCAAAGGGGGTTTGATAACCAGGGCCTGCGGGAATGGTGACGCCGGGAACGAGACCACCAGAGGAGACATCAATAAGGTCGACTCCCCTTGGTTTGAGGAGCTTGGCGAGGGCGACGGATTGGTCGAGGTCCCATCCGTTTGTCACCCAGTCAGTCGCCGAGATCCTGACGAAGAGCGGCTGATCGAGCGGCCAGACTTCCCGCACCGCATCGACGACCTGGATGAGCGGGCGAGCGCGATTCTCGAGGCTGCCTCCGTATTCATCTGTGCGGTGGTTGCTCAATGGCGAGAGAAATTCATGTAACAGATAACCATGAGCGGAGTGGATCTCGATGACATCGAAGCCGGCCTTAAGGGCGCGGGTCGCAGCCTGTTGGAACGCCTGGACGAGACGTTGAATTCCGGTGGCATCGAGTGCGGTGGGTCGAGCGTATTTCTCTGAGAATGGAATTGCGCTGGGCGCGAACACCTCTTTCCATCCGCCTTCGGTGACTGGCTTGACGCGCTCCTCGCCGTCCCATGGGCGGCTCATGCTGGCTTTACGGCCTGCGTGCGCGAGCTGGATGCCGGCGCGCGCGCCCTGACCGTGAAGGAAGTCGACGATGCGCTTGAGGCCGGGAATATGCTCGTCCTTCCAGAAGCCGAGGTCCTGCGGACTGATGCGGCCCTCCGGGGTTACGGCCGAGGCTTCGGTAAAAACGAGACCGGCTCCGCCGACAGCGCGGCTGCCGAGGTGGACGAGATGCCAATCGTTGGCGAAGCCGTCTTCAGAGGAGTATTCGCACATGGGCGAGACGGAGATGCGGTTAGGGAATGTGATGCCGGCGAGTTTGAGCGGGGAGAAAAGCGTGGAATCGTAAGCCATCGTGCTCCGGGAATATCCTTTGCGGAAAAAATTGTTTGGCACTGCTCGCGCTGGCGCGTAAGCTGTGGCACTGCGAGTGCAGCTTATTGGATGCCGCGCCAGACAGAAAGTCGCCGCGGGGGCTGGCGGCAGGGAACGGAAGGCGCTTCGGGTCCGTACCAAGATAGGTAGGAGAGATTTCCATGAATGTTGCGCGCAACTTGAAAAGTGTGAGCATCGCGGCCTGCGCTGCCTTAATTTCCTTTGCCGCGCTCTCGATCGGCTGCTCCATCGCGGTCGACAAGAACAAGAACGGCGATGACAAGAACGTAAAGATCGATACGCCGCTGGGCGGGGTCCATGTCACCTCTGACAGCACGACTGCGGCTGATGTGGGACTCCCGGTTTACCCAGGGGCCAAATTGTCGACCGAGAAGGGCAAGGACAACGACAAGTCGGCGGACATTCACTTCGGTTTCGGCGACTGGCAATTTCGCCTAAAGGTGGTGAAGTATCAGACCTCCGACTCCTCCGACCAGGTGCTCGCCTATTACAAGAAGGCCCTGGGACGCTATGGCGACGTTATCCAATGCAGCGGGCATAACGCGGTTGGGAGCCCCACTGTTACGAGCGAAGGACTGACCTGCGACGATTCGGGCAAAACCCATCAGGTGAACCTGGACATGGGTCAATCGCTCAAGGCGGGATCGAAGCACCACCAGCACATTGTCGGTATCGAGAAGAGCGATGGCCCGGATACCGTCTTCAGCCTGGTCGAGCTTGACCTGCCGACCAGTTCCGACGACGGTAAGGCGGAGTCGAACTAAGGCAAGTCACAAGGACTAAGTCAGGCCCTCACCTGCGGTCAACGAATTGCTTCCACCTCCGCACTGGGATACCTTCAGAACAATGGGTAACGACTGTCATCGCTGCGGTTCGCCGCTGGCTTCGCCGGAGATGTTCTGCCCGAACTGCGGCGCGCCTCAGCTTCTTTATGAGGCCGGGAGCGGGGCTGGCGATGTGTCGGGCGCTGCAGCCGGTCCAGCTACGCGCGATATTCATTGGAAGGCTGCGATCGGCGCAGCTGTCACCTTTGCGGTTCCGGTCGGAGTGTTGTGCTCGCCGGTGGTGCCGATCTTGTCCGGAGGCTGCTGCCTGTGGGTGGTGGGCGGGGCGATTGCCGCCGTCGGCCTTTACCAGCGCCGCGCCGCTGTGCGAACACTCGCCCGGCCGGTAGGCATTCGAATCGGAACGCTCATCGGCCTGATGGCGGCCACGGTCGCCTCTGCTTTTTATGCCGGCTCGATGGTATTTGCGCGCTACGTTTTGCATGGCGGGGACGCGGTGGACAAGGCCTATCAGGCCGCCATGGAACAGGCATCGGCGGCTAGTGCGCCGCTGTCGGCATCCGTCGCGAGGTTTCTCGGAGCTCCGCCCTCGGATCCGCATGAGTTTCTTAACGCCGTTCTCTCGCCTGACGGCCGAGCGGCCTGGACTCTGGCGACCGCGGTGATGACCTCGGCCGGGATCACCGTCTTTTCGATGATCGGTGGGGCACTGGGCACGCGCATCTTCTCGGGACGCGACCCCTCGCCGGAAAACCCCTAATCGCCACGTGCATCGCTGCTGGAGAGACGCCCTAGCGGCGAGAATCCATAGCAGTCTTTTCGAGAACAGGTTGGATGCAAGCTCATAGCGATCGGCGCTTTGCCGTAGGGATCGATTTCGGGACAACGAACAGTTCGATCGCGATCTCGAAGGGTGGGGCGCAGACTGAACTTGTCGCCTTCCCAACGGCCGGCGGCACTACTTTCTCTTATCGCTCGGTCCTTTACATGGACCAGCTAAAAGAGGCGGGCAAGACACGCATCCATTCCTGCACCGGACCTTCTGCGATCTCTCAGTACCTTGCCGATGGAGAAAAAGGCCGCTTCATCCAATCGCTCAAGTCGCATCTCTCGAGCCGGAGCCTGACCGGGACGGCGATCTTTGGGCGGCACTACGCGCTGGAGACGCTGATTGCGCGAATCCTGGCGGACCTGCGCCTGCATGCCGAGAAAGAAGTTGGCGAGCCTGTCCGCACCGCGATGATTGGACGTCCAGTGCGCTTTGTTGGCGCGGAGAGCGAGGCTGACGATGCTTTTGCGCTCGACCGGATGCGCCATGCTCTTGAGATTGCCGGCTATGAGTCGGTTGAGTTTGAACTCGAGCCGATCGCCGCGGCCTATGCGTATGGCTCGACGCTGGACCATGATGAGCTGATCCTGATCGGCGACTTTGGCGGCGGCACCAGCGACTTCTCGCTGATTACCGTCGGCCCGGGCGTGCGCCAGCGCGGGCGGCGCCCCGGAGATCTGCTGGGCAGCATCGGGCTTGGCCTGGCTGGAGACGCCTTTGACGCAAGGATCATCCGCAAGCTGGTTTCGCCGGCGCTTGGGGCGGACTCCCTGGCCCGCTCGATGAAAAAGATCCTTCCCGCTGTTCCAGCGTGGATTTATGCCAACCTTGAGCGCTGGCACTATCTCTCGTTCCTGCGCACTCGCGAGGTGACAGAGCTGCTCAAGAGCGCCCACGCCCGGGCCCTCGAACCGGAGAAGATCGAGGCGCTGATCAACCTGATCCAGGAAGATCTGGGCTATCAGCTTCACCAGGCGGTGCAGCGGGTGAAGATGGAGTTGTCAGAGGGCGAGACTGCGCAGTTCCGCTTTCAGGACGGCAGCATGGACCTGAATATCGCCGTGACTCGCACTGAGTTCGAAGCCATGATCGCCGACCAGTTGGCCGCGATTGAGAATTGCGTGATGGCGTTGTTTGCGAGCACTGGCGTGGATATGCGCGACGTGGATCGTGTCTTCCTGACCGGTGGAACGTCGTTTGTGCCCGCCGTGCGGAGGATCTTCCAGAGCCGCTTCTGCGCGGAGCGGGTTCGGACCGGCGAAGCGTTTACTTCGGTGGCGCGAGGGCTGGCGCTGCGGGCTGCGGAAGCAGCTTTCACCAGCAGTTAACCTTAGGGCCAGCGCTGCGCTCCGTGAAGGACGCGGATTATTTCGACGGAGATCTCGCTCAGACGGTAAATCACAACATATGTCAGGGGCGCAAAGACTAGCTCGCGCGTATTTGCCTGCATCCGGGGCGGCCCATACGTGGGAAATCACGCAGCAAGCCGATTCCGCCGTGGATGGCGCGTTCGACTCTATCCGCAGCCAACAGACTGTCCTCGCGGATGTACCAGAGGATTCCGGCAAGATCGGCGTCGGCCTCGGGCGACCAACGGATGTCCATCAGGGCCGAAGAATACGCTGCATTCGCTCGCCGACTTCCTCGTGAGTACGAAATTCGCCACGATCAAGAGAGTCGATTCCCTTCTGCACTTCCTGGCGAAACCATGCGTCGTAGTCGAGTTGAGTGCTTACGAGGTCAACGACTACCTGCTCCGCGCCGCGTCCCGTCTCCTGGGCAATACGCTTCAGAGTGGCTTCCACTTCGGGATTGAAAGAGACTTCCATGAGCATGATTGTAGCGCCGTGGAAGGGGAATGTAAGGAGCGGGTCCTGGACTAGTGTAACTTCCGCGGCAATCTGTTCTCTAATGGAGTACAGATGCATCCGGCCGTAGCCGGACTGCGTTAGGAGATTGTTATGCTGAATCGTTTGTCTCGTGCCTTCCCGCTTTTGGTTGCGCTGGCTGGCTTTGCCGGCTGTGGCCTGGTCAATGCCGCGCCGAACGGGCCACTGCCTCCGCCGACCACAGATGTTCCGCTCACAAGCGCTCCCACTCAGGAGGACGCCGTCTTTGCGGGCGGGTGTTTCTGGGGAACGCAGGCGGTCTTTGAGCGAGTGAAGGGCGTTACGAAGACGACGGTCGGGTACGCGGGAGGCTCGGCGGCAACGGCGACCTACGATCAGGTGACGACGGAGACGACTGGTCATGCGGAGTCGGTGCATGTGAGCTACGACGCGTCGAAGATTACCTACGGGCAGTTGCTGCGGATCTTCTTCTCGGTCGCCCACGATCCGACTCAGAAAGATCGTCAGGGGCCGGATGTTGGAACTTCGTATCGCTCAGTGATCTTCTACGCGAACGACGATCAGAAGCGGCTGGCCGAGGCTTACATCGCGCAGCTTGACGCTTCGGGAGTCTTTGGGAAGAAGAAGATCGCCACCCAGGTTGTCCCGCTCAAGGGGTTTTATAAGGCGGAAGACTACCACCAGGACTACGCGTTGAAGAACCCAAACAATCCTTATATCGAGGTCTGCGACCGGCCGAAGATTGCTGCGCTGAAGGCGGAGTTTCCGGATTTGTTTGTGGATTACAAGGGGCACTGATCGGGATTTGGCTCTGTCGCCGGATTGAATGGCGAATAGTCGATGAAATGAGATTGCAGGGCGGCCTGCATTGGCGCTTGCCTGATCTCGTCGATGTGAAATACCCATGAACGGCCGGTATCACCATCCCGGCCAGTTGGCTTAGCCCACACCACTTCTGTCGTGCCAGTAGCCTGCAGGAAGCTGCGCCCATTGAAATCTGGGAGGAGAAGACCCGCCCGGGGATCGACAAGCAGATTGCCGATCGTGTTGAACATACTGTTGCCCTGGTAGTCAGGGATGCGGAGTGTTTTGTCGTCGAGGACCTCGACAAATCCAGGATTGCCCCCGCGGTGGGAGGTGTCGAGCCCCCGCGTGGGATGGGCGGACGTTACAAAGACAGTGTCGGCGCGTTCAATGAGTTCCCGCTGCTGGCTTTGCAGCCGGTCGGAGATCTTCTCCCCTTCGACGCATAGATCTTGTGTTGGGCCCGACTCGAACCGGATCGTCCTTCGCTGGATATATTTTGGGCAGTTTGCGAAGCTTTCCTCGACCTGAATGGTCAGAAGGCTGTCGGCCGCTGAAGTCAGTTGTCCGTTGATCCTGAGACGGCGGCGAGTGGCGAGTTCAATGATCAGTGTTCCAACCTGACGACTGCCGTTGATATTGGTCCATAGCGGATCGTGAGGATCTTGCAGCTCGGCATCGATGTTAATCTGCAGCGAGCGGCGATCGGGCGCCGGGTCGAGAAATCCCGGGCGCCCAAAAAGAATTGACGACCACAGCCGCCCGTTCGCGTCGCGGCTTCCGATGACGACCATTGGCTGTTCGCGGATGAACTGTACCGCTCCAGACATAATTCGATTGCCGATCATGGGGGAGTTGCTAGCCGCCGTTAGAGATTCACCGGCGCGCTTCTGGGCTTCCAGCTCGCCTTCGTGAAATGGTCCCTGATCGATCATTCTGTTTCTCCATTCCTGTCTCTGACAAATGAGGGCGAGCCGACCGTCAGGGTCGGGCCGCCCTCACAGATTGACTCGCGACTCAACGAACATTGCGGTCGAGGAAGTCTGCGATCAGAGAGGCGATCTGCACGCCTTCCTCTTCGAGAGCAAAGTGGCCGGTGTCGAGGAGATGGACCTCTGCCTTGGGGACGTCTCGCTGGAAGGCGGTTGCTCCGGCAGGGAGAAAGATAGGATCGTTCTTGCCCCAGACGGCGAGCATAGGGGGCTGGTGGTCGCGGAGGTACTGGTGCCATCTGGGGTAGAGGGACGGATTCTTGCGGTAGTCGTAGAAGAGATCGAGCTGAATGGCCTTGTTGCCGGGACGATCAAGGCCGGCCTGGTCCAGAGTCCATGTGTCGGGGCTGACGTTCTCGGGATTGCGAAAGCCAGCGGTGTATTGGAGCTTCGTGCCTTCAAGGGTAAGGAGTTCGGCTGCTTTCGCTTCGGTCTGCGGGTTGCGATTGGTCCAGAACGGATAGAGGTAGTCGGCCCAGAACGGGGAGAGCCCTTCGTCATAGGCGTTGCCGTTTTGAGAGATAATCCCCTGGATCCGCTCGGGATGGCGTGTGGCGAGACGGAAACCTACGGGCGAGCCATAATCCTGAATGTAGATCGAATATTTAGTGATGCCCTTCTGGTCGAGGAAATGGTCGACGACGTCGGCGAGGTGGTCGAAGGTGTACTCGAAGGCTTCGGCGGAAGGAGCGTCACTGTAGCCGAATCCTGGATAGTCGGGGGCGATGACGTGATAGCGGCCGGCAAGCGCGGGAATCAGATTGCGATACATGTGGGACGAGCTTGGGAAGCCGTGGAGCAGGACCAGCGTCGGAGCGCCGGCGGTGCCAGCCTCGCGGTAGAAGATGTTGAGGCTGTCGACGATAGCGTTGCGGTAAACAACGCGGCTCGAAGGGGTCGCGGCGGATGATGTCATGGAATTACTCCTTTTCCTGGAGCGGGTGGGTTCATCGCTCACAATTTGGCAGATTCCGAACGTTCGGTAAAGTTTCAACCAATGGAAAGATCTATTTTGCGAGTCTAGCTCTCTCAAGCGATTATACCGATCATTCTGTATAATCGCTGAAGGGGCATCATGGCTTTTGCACGGGTTGGCGACGCCGAACTGATGGATAAGATTTCGCGGGTCTTTCGCCAGCACGGCTATGAGGGGGCGACCATGAGCCGCCTCTCGGCCGCGACGGGGCTGGAGCGGGCGAGCCTCTACCACCGCTTTCCGGGCGGCAAGGACGAAATGGTCGCTGCCGCGGCCGCCGCCGGCAACGCCTGGTTTGCGGAGCATGTGTTGCAGCCGCTCTCTCAGCCCGGAGTCCCTGCCGATCAGGTCAAGGTGGTTTGCCAGCGGTTGCGGGAGTTCTACGATGACGGCCGGCTGCCCTGCGTGCTCGAGTCGCTCTCGCTTCCGGCCGGCAGCGAGGAGCTGCACCGGGCGCTGACCAGCTCGCTGGCCGCATGGATTGAGGCCTTTACCCAGCTTGCTCGCAAGAGCGGCTTCTCTCCGGCGGCGGCGCGGGACCGTGCGGAACAGGCGGTTATCGAGATTGAAGGTTCGCTGGTGCTGGCGCGGGTGCGGGGCGATTCGGGGCCATTCTTGCGGACGATCCGGAAGTTGCCGAAGCTGTTAACTCAGAGCAAGACATCCCCGGCCGCCTGATCTGTGAAACTGCAGGTCTCTCCACTCCGCTTCGCTCCGGTCGAGATGACAAGTGTTATGGGGCGAACCGCTTTACCGAATCAACTGCAGCGCGGCACGGAAGAGTTCGTCAAAGTTTTCCCCAGCGGCTTTGTTCTTTTCTACTGCGGATTCGATGGCTTTCAATGCAGCAGGGCGCTGGTAGCCGAGGTTCACGAGCGCGGAGAGGACATCATCGGCGGCTGGACCGGCGGAGACAGTTGCAACCGGGGCGATGGCCATGTCTTCGAGCTTGTCTTTGAGTTCGAGGACGAGGCGTTCGGCGAGCTTCTTGCCGACTCCGGGAATGTGGGTGAGCATGGCGTGGTCGTGGCTGCGAATGGCGGCGACGGTGCGCTCAACGGCGAGCCCCGAAAGAATTTTGACAGCAAGCGCGGGGCCGACTCCGGTCACGGTGATGAGGCGCTCGAAGAGGCGTTTTTCGGAGCGATCCATGAAGCCGTAGAGGGCGATCAGGTCTTCGCGGACCTGGGTGTGGATGTGCAGCGCGGTCTCTGCGCCCTCGGCGGGCAGCGCGGTGAAGGTGGGGACGCTGATGGTGACGTCGTAGCCGACTCCGCCGGCCTCGACGACGACCTGGCCGGGTTGTTTCGAGAGGACGCGTCCGCGGAGATGGGCGATCATGGCTTCAAATCTGAAGATAAATACTGAAACACTTTCTTCATCCCCTGCGCCGATAGAGAATCTGGAACTCATAGCCGGGGTTGGCGGGGAAGAGTCCGGCGATGTGGCGTAGGCGTTCGGCCAGGGCGGGCGCGACGATGAGCGGGTATTCGCGCTCGCGCAGGTCGGCGTAGTCGAAGTCGATGGTCAGCGAGAGCAGGTAGATTGCGATCGCGTCGGAGAAGGCGGATTCGAAATAGTTGGTCTTTGCCTTTTCATCGACGAGCGGCTCGGGAGCCGGCGCCGCGCTTGCTTCGCGGATCGCGGCGTGGTCGCGCTTGCGGGCGCGTTCGGTAGCGGGAGTGGCGCGGCCGGGGCTGCGATCGGTGCGGTCGCTGTTGCGATCTAATGCCCGGCGGCGGCTCTCCCATGCATCCTGACTGGTTTCGCCGCGCACCTGCGCAACGGCCTGCGACCAGACAAGTTCGGCGAAGCTCTCGGGCACTCCGACGGCATCGACGAAATGGTGGCCGGCGTTGATGAAAAACTCGAAGGCCAGCGCGAAACGGTCCTGCATGAGGCGGGTGGAGATGAAGGTGATCTCCGAGGTCTCAAATTCGACGTTACGGTGGCATACGGCGCGGTCGCCGAGGTCGACGGTGTAGGCGGGCGCGACGAGCACCTCTTCCTCATCGGCGATGGTGAGCGGCACGAAATAGTACGCGTGTTTGGCGAGGCCCCTGGCGACGGCCACCGGCACCGCCTGGACGACGCGGGCGAGATCGGGTTCGGCGAGGTGCGTGTCGCCAAATGTTCCGTAGAAGATTCCGTTGGGAGATTCAACAACCGCCGTCTGCTGCGCTATCTGCGCTGCGGGAAGCAGGCCGGCCTGGGCCACATCTGTCATAAGGTTGTATTCTAGCTGAGGGACGGAGCCCGCAGCTTGAGCAGCATGACCGCAACCGCAAAGAGTCCGGCAAATCGAGGCGGAGGCATCGGAACAATTTGGGGAATTCCGCTGGGCGATTTTGGACCTTTTGCCAGTCTGCTGATCTCGTTTTCGCTGGGCTTTGCTTCGTTCTTCCTCGCAACCTTTCTGGCCATCTTTACGCTGCTCTTTTACAACGAAGGCGGCCATCATAATGTCGATTTCGCAGACACTTATAAGTTCGTCGGCCTGCCCGTAGGCCTGCTTGTCCTGGCGGTGAGCCTGATCTTCTTTGGCTCCCTCTGGATTCGCCGCAAAATCGCTGGACGATAGCTGATGGCGCTCGTAACGATTCCAGTTGAAAGTCTGGTGGACGGGAGACGGCCACCCTCAGAGACGCAGGCGCGTGACTGGTGCGCGCGGCTCGAGGCCGGAGATATTTTGTTCTTCCCGCAGACTCCGATCGGGATCGCCGCTGGCGATCTGGAGTTTTTGCTAGGCCAGCAGCAGACCGATAGCTCCCTGCACAAAAACATCGCTTACAAGCCGATGCAGGATGCGCTAAGCGGAGTCGACACCAAGACTGCCGACGCCGCGGCGGTAATGCGGTTGCAGTTGATCATGCGTTGGTATTCGGCGGCGGTGGAGGGGTTCCTGAGCGACTTCCTCACCCCGTATGCGCGGCGCTGGAAGCTGGATTACGCAAGTTTTCGTCCGCAGGAAGAGCAGGGTCGCGACCTGGCTCTGCGCAAGCGAAACGATTTGCTGCATACCGATGCCTTTCCTACGCGACCGACGCATGGAGCGCGGATTCTGCGCTTCTTTAACAACATTCATCCGACCCGGACGCGCGACTGGGTGGTAGGCGAGCCGTTCCATTCGCTGGTGAGGCAATTTGCGCCGAAGCAGATCGAGCTGCCGGCGCCTGAGAACGGTGCGTCAAGGGCGGCAAAGTCGCTGGCGCTGGGCGTCGGTCTGGGTGCGGCGATTCCTTCGCTGAAGCGCTCGCCTTATGACGATTTCATGATGCGCTTCCATAATTTCTTGAAAGAGAATGAGGCGTATCAGGCGGGCAGCGTGAAGCATCCGTGGCAGTTCCCTGCCGGATCGAGCTGGATGGTCTATACCGACACGGTGCCGCACGCGGTGCTGACCGGGCAATATGCGCTGGAGCAGACATTTCTGGTTGCGCCGAAAGCGATGGTGACGCCGGAGACTTCTCCGCTGGCGGTGCTGGAAGGGATGGCTGGGGCGCGATTGGTTTGATTCCGCTGCGTGGGGCCTTATTTTCCTTCTGAGACGGTCAGCGCCATTGAGCTGGCTTTGAGGAATGCGATCAGGTCGCGCCGCTCGTCTGGCTTGGCGACATGGAACGACATGTCGTTTCCGGGAACAAGCGTATCGGGATCGGTAAGCCATGCATCCAGCGATCTGTCGCCCCAGACGATTCCGGCTTGCCTCAGCTCCGTGGAGTATGGGAAGTCGGGGATTGTTCCTGACTTGCGCCCATAGACGCCAGCCAGCCGTGGGCCTACACGATTCTGATCGAGCGTGTGGCAACCGGTGCATCGCTTTTCGAAAACCGCTTTTCCTCGAACCGCATCTCCCGGAACCGCGGATTGGGTGGCGTCCACAGTGCTAGCGCAGGCGACGATCAGGGCGGTGAGTAGCGTCACAGCGCATGCCGCGACCATAACTGCAGGCTTGCTCATTCTGGGTTTCCTTTTTGCTCAAGCCAACGAAGAATCAACCACAGCCAAAGGGCCGCGTTTCGGGATGTATTTGACATCGGTAACGCCGAGGACGCTGCGGAGTTCTCCGGCGGGAACGACCATCGGTCCGGCGCTCGCAGCCTTGCCCGGCGCGGGCTGAGGAAACGCCGTCGAGGTTGCGGTGTGAAACGAAACTTTGCCTTCCACCTTCTGCACGACTTGATGGATGTGTCCGTTGAGCACGGTGACTGAGCCGAAACGCTTTAGATAGGTCAGGGCCTCGGCGCCGTCCTGCGTGCCCCAACCCCAGTCGGGGTAAACCATCCATAGCGGGATGTGGGCGAAAATGACAATCGGCGTGGAGGCCGAGAGACTGGCCAAATCATTCTTGAGCCAGGCGAGCTGATCGGCGCCGAGCATACCGAGCTTGTCGATCTGCTGGGAGTTGTTGAGGCCGACGAAGTGGACTCCCTTGTGAGTGAAGCTGTACCAGCCGGTGCCGGTGGTTCCTTTGCCGAAACGCTCGAGATAGAGCGCGCCATCGTCGGAGGCGGTGTCGTGCTCGCCTGGAACGTAGAAAGTGTTTCCTGCCTTCGCGCCTTTGACGATCTGCTGGGCGGCGTCGAACTCGGCGGCCTTCGAGGAATGTGTGATGTCGCCAGTGTGCAGCAACAGGTCGTGTTCGCCGGGGAGCGCGTTGATCTTGTCGATGGCCAGCTTCAGTGTGCCGGTAACATCCTGATTGGCCGCCTTGTTGAAGCCAATATGACTGTCGCTGATCTGGACGAAGCTGAACTCCGTTGCGCCCCTGGGCCGCGCCAGCTGCCCAACGGCCGCGGCGAAGACCCGCGAGGTGGGTACGCCGCCGGCCATGGTCCAGACGAGACCGGCTCCGGCCCAGGCCATGCAGGTGAGAAAGTCGCGCCGGTCGATATCGTCGATGACAGCGCGAGCTTCGTTGCCGTCGGCAACGGCTTCAGGTCTTTCTGGCGCCGGTGTAAGGTGCAGCTTGTCGCTCATGGATGCATTCCTCTACCCATGCCAACTGAAGGCTGAGCGGTTTATTCCCGGCGAATGGAATAAATTTGCTGCAGGCCAGTTTTCATCTCTGTAGGAGCGCGGCCTCGACTGATGACGTTACTGCCGTGGAAGCGGAAAGATCGCGAGAGCCGTCCCCAAGCGCCTGGATTTGAGGAGCTCGCGATGCCGTTGCTTCCGTCGCTCTATAACGTCGCGCGGTGGCTGGCCCGTGACCCGACCGAGGCGGAGGACCTGGTGCAAGAGACTTTCCTGAAAGCGCTTCGCGGATTCCCTACCTTCGAGCCGGGCACGAATTTCAAGGCATGGATCTTTCGCATCCTGAGAAACACGTATCTCACTTCGCGCACCGGGCTCGCTGCGATGCGCACTGTTTCGCTGGAAGAACAGATGGATGGGCGCGACGATTCGGCTGGAAGTGGATATATCGAAGCGGCGATCGATCGCCAGACTCCGGAGATCAACCTCATGCGCCTCGCCGATCGGGCCGCGCTGCAGGCGGCGATGGAGGAACTTCCTCCGCCTTTGCTCGAAGTAGTGCTGCTCTGCGACGTGGAAGAGATGAAGTATAGGGAGATCGCCTTGGTGCTCGACGTACCCATTGGTACGGTGATGTCGCGGGCGGCGCGGGCGCGGGCGACTTTGCGCAGGACGCTTCAGAGCGGGGCGATGGCTCCCAGGGAGGTTGGTTCATGACAAGCCATCTCTCTCCTGAAATGCTGGCAGCGCTCGCCGATGGAGAGCTCCAGACCCAGGAGCTGGTATCCGTCCAAGAGCACCTTGCCGCATGCGCGATGTGCACCAGCAGTGCGCTGGCTCACACTCTGCTCAAGTTCGCGACTGCTCGGGCTGGGCAACGTTATGCGCCACCGCCGGACTTGACCGCGCTCCTTTCACGGCAGATCGCGCGGGAAGCGACCAACCCGCAGACTCCGCCGGGACCTGCGCCACTCCGCTTCGCGAGCGGATTTGGTGCGTTGGGTTGGGCGGCGGCCGCAGTCCTGCTGGTTGCCGTGACGGTGTCCGGAAGCTGGTTGCTAGTGGAAAGAAACGCCAGCCAGAAAATGGCCTTGGCTTCGACCGACAATGCTCTGGTCTCTGAGGTCTTTGACCAGCATGTGGCTACACTCGCAGCCGCGGGGCCGCCGCAGGTGGTTTCTTCCGACAACCACACCGTCAAGCCGTGGTTCCAAGGCAGGCTGCCGTTTGCCTTCAATCTTCCAGAGAATCTTCCTGCTGGTATGGCCCTCGATGGAGCAAACCTTACCTACCTCCGCGACCAGCCGGTCGCTCAACTGCTCTTCAGTATCGGAAGGCACCGTGTCTCGGTCTTTGTCATGAAGAAGGCGGGGAATGCCGTGACCGGCGATTTACCGCCCGAGCATTCTGGATTTCATGTGATGGGCTTCAGCAGCGGCAGCCTTGAAGGGATTGCCATCAGCGATGTGAATCCGGCTCGACTGGCCGAGCTTGTCGCAAGTCTGGCGCAGGCGCAAAACAAGAGCACCAAATAGCGGAGCCCAGATCTCGATTTTGAGAAGTGGGCTCGGAGCTTATCGCAGCTGGGACTTAGCCAGCGCTGTTTTGGCATCGAGGGCATAGACATTCTTCGCCAACCCCAGCACCTTCAATAACTGAATGCCCATGTAATTGAAGTCAATCTCGTACCAAGCCATGCCATGCCGCGCAGACACGGGATGTGCGTGGTGGTTGTTATGCCACCCCTCACCGCCAGTGATCAGAGCGATCACCCAGTTATTGGTGGAGTCATCGTGCCCCTTGAACCGCTGTGATCCCCACATGTGGGTCGCCGAGTTGACGAGCCAGGTGACGTGCATGCCGATGGTGACACGGAGAAAGACTCCCCAGAGCACCCAAGAGATGCCGCAGGCCCATCCGCCAAAGGCCGCTCCGCCGAAGAGCAGGCCGAGGCCGACCGTGGTCACCGGTACCCAGTGATACTTGCTCAGCCATTGGTGGACTGGGTCCTTGGCGAGGTCAGGAGCGTAGCGGGAGAGCACCTTCGAGTCGCTGTGCAACGAGCCATTGAGTATCCAGCCCATGTGCGACCACCAAGCGCCGTCGCGCGGGGAGTGCGGATCGCCCGGCTTGTCGGTGTACTGGTGATGCATGCGGTGGACGGCGACCCAGTAGAGCGGACCGCCTTGCAGTGCCATGGTGCCGCAGGCGGCCATGAAATATTCAAGCCACTTGGGGGTCGCGTAGCCGCGGTGAGTGAGCTGGCGGTGGTAGCTCATGCCGATGCCGACGTTCTGGCCGACCAGCCACACGGCGAAAAAGACCAAGACCGACGACCAGCGCCAGTGAAAGGCCGATTGCACGATTGCCGCGAGGGCGAGCAGATGAAAAAGGGCGATCGTGACGAAAAAGACCCAGTTAAATTCGTCCGATTTCTGCTGCGTGTCTGCTGAGACTTCGACGCCCTGGGCGTGCTTGACCGGAGGATCAGATATCAGGGTTGCCATGATGTATCACCACTGTTTTCAAAGTAATACGGGAGCGATAAAGTGCCTGTAAGACTTCCGTAATATTCGCTCATTTTTGTGGTATGCGAACGGGTGGTAGTGGCTATATCCTTGGTCAAACTCTGAAAGGCCTTGAACGTCTTGAAACTTGCCTCGGTTTTCTTTCATCGCAGTATCAGGTTCTGCCTGCTCGCTGTGCCGCTCGCCAGCGTCGTTGTTGGGGGTTATCTCACTCGCAGCGGAAACGCCAGCGTTATCGAAACCGCCCAAACCTCAGACTCCGCCGAAGCCGTAGACCAGTCGGCGCTGACCACGGCACGCCACCTCGCCGCCCAAGCGCACGGTTCTGATGAGCAGCAGCAGGCCGCACGGGCGGTTCAAGTTGCCGACCTCGCCGTCGACCAGGCCTTTGAAACGGCGCTTCGCAAGGCGACTGCCGACACTCCTCCGCTCAAAGGCGAAGCATTGGCGGTTTCGCAGAAGATAGCGGCGCTGGAAACGACCGTCGAAGCGGAGAAGCAACGTGTGATCACACTCACCGCCGCACGGCTCAAGACAGCCAGTCAGGATGACGTCGCGCATCTGGGGGCGCAGGCGCAGACGCAACTGGACCTCGACACGGGTCGGCTGAACGATCTGCATCAGGACCTGATTCTGCTGGGAGGAGACAAGCAAGCTAAGATCCAACAGGCGTTCGACGAACATGAGGCGAGGAAGGACCAGCCCATCGTCCCTTTCGCGTCAGAGAACGATATGGAGTCCTCGCAAAGCCTGGTCACGCTGCCGGGCAAGGTCCGGGCACTTTTGGAGATCCGCGACCGCGAAAGGCAATTGCGGCAGGCGGGCGAAGAGGCGACGACCGCCGCGGCGAGACTGACGCAACAGCACGACGCCCTGAAGACAGAGAATGAGCTATCGCCAAATTCGGACGCCGGGACGACTTCGGCGGCCGCAACCGTCGACCCGCTGCATGACGCTCTCCAGCCAGCAGAAGACGATGACGGAATATGACGCTCGCATTCAGGATCAGCAGCAGCTTGCGGTCATCTATGGTTCCTGGACCGAGCTTACCAAGACGAAACGGCTGACTGTGCTGCGCGGCATACTGCTCGCGGTGGCGACTATTGTCGCGATTATGCTGGCGGTGCTGCTCGGCATCGTTCTGATCCGGCGTGAGCTTGCGAGGCGGGTGAAGGAAAGGCGCAGGCTGGGTCACTATCCTGTGGTCGCGGAGCTGGTGATGGAACTGCTGGCCCTCGCGATCATTCTCATCGTGATCTTTGGCACACCCACCCAGATGCCAGTAGTCCTGGGTCTGTAAACTGCGGGAATCGATCTTTGCCCTGCATCGGATGGCATTGATGTGACGGTGCGCCATATAACCTGCCCAGAAGCGCTCGTCCTTATATCAGTACGGTGATCCCTGGGTTCCACAAGGGTGAGAAAACTCAACGACAGCCGAGTTGAGGCTTAAACGGCTTAGGTTCCGGACATTTCCCGTACTTCGGCATTTATCGGACGCACCGGCTCCGGCTTTGCTTCGGCTCTTCCCTCGGTTCTTCCTTCTTCAAAGCGACCGAAAATCATCTTCCCCGAGGCTGTCTGCAACACTGAGGTGACGGTGATCTCGATGGCGCGGCCGATTAGCCGGCGCGCGTGGTCGACGACGACCATGGTGCCGTCATCGAGGTAGCCGACTCCCTGGTTATACTCCTTACCTTCTTTGAGGATGACGATGTTCATCTTCTCGCCGGGCAGCACGACGGGGCGAAGCGAGTTTGCAAGATCGTTAATGTTCAGCACAGGGACTTTGTGGAGATGGGCGACCTTGTTCAGGTTGAAGTCGTTGGTGACGATCTTGGCGCGCAGCTTCTTGGCGAGCTCGATGAGCTTGAGGTCGACTTCCTTGATCTGGGGGAAGTCCTCTTCGATGATTTCGATGGTGAGCTGGGCGTTGGCCTGCATCCGCTGGAGAATATCAAGGCCGCGGCGGCCGCGCTGGCGCTTCGATCCATCGGAAGAGTCGGCGACCATCTGCAGCTCGTGGAGCACAAATTCGGGGACGGCGAGCGTGCCCTCGAGGAAACCAGTATCGGCCATGTCTGCAATGCGGCCGTCGATGATTGCGCTGGTGTCGAGGATCTTTTGCGTGCCGGTGCTGGCTTCCGTATTGAAGAGGTCACCGAGCGCCGCGAGATTGAGGAGCGCACCCTTGCTTGCGCCGACGACCAGACCGACGTAGGACATAAACAGGAGGACGAGGATCTGCAGCAGCTCTTGGGTTCCGCCTGGGGGAATGCTGTTGCGCAGGACGGCGCTGAAGAGGAACGCTCCGAAGATACCGAGGATGCTGCCCACGACCGCGCCAATGAGCCGTTTGAGGCTCAGCGCGCGCACTCGCAGCTCGAAAACAATCATGAGCGCAGCAGCAGCGGCACCGCTGAACGCGGCGATCCAGGGATTGAAATCTGCTGGGTGGAAGAAGTAAGCGGCGATGCTAAGGATGAGGATGAAACCAACGCGTATTAAGACTAAGTCCATGAGGATTGACTCCGAACCCCGCCGGCTATCTTTGATTCGTATCTCTTTCTTGAAACGGGCAGGCATTCGGAGTATACCGGGAGGCCTCTTGACGGGGCAAAGTAAAACGGCACGCCGAGCGGCGTGCCATTTATGAAGTTACAGAAGTAAGTTCCTTAATACTTGGGAACGCTGGGATCAATCTGTTCCGACCAGGACTGAATGCCGCCGGCGAGATTCTGAATTTTGTTGAAGCCAGCCTGCTTGAGGAGCTCGGCGGCTTTCTGGCTGCGTCCGCCCATCTTGCAGTGGACGACGATCTCGCGGTTGCTGTCGAGCTCGCGGATGCGCGACGGCAGGTCGCCGAGCGGAATGAGGTGGCCGCCGAGGTTGGCGATCTGAAATTCGTGCGGCTCGCGCACGTCGAGCAGGTAGATATCTTCGCCGGCGTCACGCTTGCGCTTGAAGTCGGTGACAGAGATCTGCGGGACACCGTTCACTTCCTGGCTGGGAGTCGCCGAAGCCGGGGCGGGCGGAGCGATTCCGCAGAACTGGTCATAGTCGATCAGCTCGGTCACGGTGGGGTTTGCGCCGCAAACCGGGCAGTCGGGGTTCTTACGCAGCTTGAGCTGGCGGAAGTTCATGTTCAGCGCGTCTACCAGCAGCAAGCGGCCGATGAGCGGTTCGCCGACGCCGAGTATCAGCTTGATGGCTTCGGTCGCCTGAATGACGCCGACGAGGCCGGGAAGAATTCCGAGTACTCCACCTTCGGCGCATGAGGGCACGAGTCCGGGCGGAGGCGGCTCGGGATACAGGCAGCGGTAGCAGGGGCCGTCTTTGGTCGCGAAGACGCTCGCCTGTCCCTCGAAGCGGAAGATCGATCCGTAAGCGTTGGGCTTGCCAGTAATCACGCAGGCGTCATTGACGAGATAGCGGGTCTGAAAATTGTCAGTACCGTCAGCGATTACATCGAACTGGCTGATGATCTCGAGCGCATTGGCACTGGTCAGCATGGTCTCGAACTTTACGATGTTGATGAACGGATTGAGGCCCTTCAGACGTTCTTCAGCGGAGTCAATCTTGGGACGACCGATGCTTTTAGTGCTATGAATGATCTGACGCTGCAGGTTGCTCGAGTCGACGACATCGAAGTCGACGAGGCCGATGGTGCCGACGCCAGCAGCCGCGAGATACAAGGCGAGCGGCGAACCGAGCCCACCGGTGCCGACGCAGAGAACCTTCGCGGCCTTCAGCTTCTTCTGCCCCTCCATGCCAACTTCGGGCAGGAGAAGGTGGCGCGAGTAGCGCGCAATCTCTTCATTGCTCAGGTCGGGAAGCGTTGCGGGAAGTTCTTCCAAAATTGTTGCCATAATTTGCCTTCCGTTCTCAGTGTTCTTGCGCGAAACGCGTCCGCCTGGACGGCTAGTCCCCACCCGCTATTGACGGGATGATTGTCAGGGCGTCGGCTTCTGTAACAACGGTTGTATCTTTTTCGGGAAGATAGCGCACGTCTTCGTCATTAAGGTACACATTCACGAACGAACGCAGCTTGCCATCGTCGGTATAGAGGTGTTTTTTCAGGTCGGGATGCTGGTTGGTGAGCTGCGAGAGCGCCTCGCCAACCGTGGCCGCTGTGACTACCACCGTGTCCTGCTTGCCGGTGTAGACGCGCAACGGCGTGGGGATATGAATCTTCATGCGGGAATGCTCCTCAATATCTCGTTGGCCTTTTCCTGGCTTTCGCCGTCTACCTCGATCGGCTCCGCTACAAGGGCTTTGTCCTCTTCGCTGGCGCCGGCGAGCAGGAAGGAATTAGTCTCCTGTGCGGCTCCTTCGCGAACGCTCGTGATCACGTAGGAGCAGGCGAGCCAATGCGCTCCGGCCAGATCGGTGGCCGACCACTGCGCCGGATGATCGGGATGCGAATGATAGAAACCAACAATGTCTAAACCGCTCTCGCGGGCCTGGCGCTGGATCTTTACCAGCTCCTGCGGGGCGATGTTGTAGCGGTTGCGCGGGGAATCGGTGCGGGTGTTGCCGGCGCGAACCGCGGACTCGACGATATTCACGAAGACCTCATCAACACCAACCGCGGACCGGCCAAGAAGGACGCCGCAACACTCATGGGGATAAGTTTCTTCGCCATGAGTTCGCATCGCCTCGTAAATCGCCGTGGTCAGTTTCAGCATTGTGTCTCCACTCCTCCATCTTTACTCATCCCAGAATCGTTCGCTGAGGTATTTGTCAGCGGAATCGCACAGAATTGTAACAATTACTGTATCTTGAAGGTCTTCTGGCTGATTTTCCGCGATCTCTTCGGCAACGCGCAGTGCCGCCGCGACGTTCGCCGCCGCGGAAACGCCCACTAAAACACCCTCTTCTCGGGCGAGCTGCTTCGCCATCTTGTAGGCGACCTCTGTTTCCATCTCGATGTTGCGATCGGCGAGCGCGGGATCGTAGATCGCCGGGACGATAGCCGAAGCCATGTGTTTCATGCCCTCAAGGCCGTGAAAAGCCGAGTCAGGCTGCATCGAGATGCACTCGATGCTGGACGAATACTCCTTCAGGCGGCGGGTGGTTCCGGTGAAGGTTCCGCTGGTGCCGAGTCCAGCGACGAAGTGGGTGATCTGCCCTTCGGTCTGCCGCCATATCTCTGGAGCTGTCGTGCGGTAGTGGGCGCGCCAGTTGGCATCGTTGCCGTACTGGTCGGCGTAGTAGAACTTGTCCCCAAATTCGGCGACAAGCTCGCGCGCCTTGCGGATGGCCCCGTCGGAGCCGTCGGCGGGGTCGGTGGAGACAACTTCCGCCCCATAAGCGGCGAGGATTTTCTTGCGCTCCGGCGAGACATTGGCCGGCATGCAGAGCGTGACCCCAAAGCCCATGGCCGCGCCGAGCATGGCGTAGGCGATGCCAGTATTTCCGCTGGTGGCGTCGAGCAGCCTTTGCCCGTTGGTCGCCCTGGAGGCGCCCAGCAATCCGCGGGTCTGTGCGTCGGCGACGATCGCCGAGGCGGCGCGGTCTTTGACGGATCCACCGGGGTTGGCCCATTCTGCCTTGGCGAGTATCTGTACGCCGGGCAGATGGGCGGTAATCTTCTCAAGCCGGATGAGCGGCGTGTTTCCGATGCGTTCGAGAACTCCCGTACCGAGTTTGGTAGCGATGGCAGTTGTCATAATCGAGCTATGATTGCGACGTGTCTGGTGAATGTGCGAAAGTTAATTCGGAATCCGGGTCACCGCCATATGGCGGCTCACCCTCGGGCTAGGCGTTTTCGTGAAGAAAACACCGACATCGCTGATTGCGGTCAAATCCCATTTCCGTTGCTTTCGCTCTACGTCGTAGAGAGTTCCAAATTCAGTGTAACTTCAGCTTGAGGTCCAGCGCCAATGCCAATCAAAGTCCATCATCCTACGTTTGATCAAATTCTCAGTGACTTGCGCGCCAGTAAGTTTGATGTGCGGGAGCTTCCTGGGGTCGCAGGAGGGGTGATGGTGGTGAAAAACGGGGTGGGCGCCGTTCTGAAAAAGTCGGCAGACGGCAAGTCCGCGTCGTTGACCGCGAACCCCGGATTCCTTCTCGGAGGCGAGATTAGCCGCCTGCTCGATCGGGGTAATCAGAAATTCCTGAAGACCAGCAAGCTGGAGGTCCCGGCGACCGCGGACCACCTGCGCGCGGTGCATCATTTCGCCGAGGAGCTGCGCGAGCGGGCCGGCTCGGAAAGCCTTTACAATGAATCGCTTGGGACGGTCAGCGATGTGTATCTATATGACCGAGTGAAGGGGCGGGAACACAGTTCGGCTCCGGCGAATTCCGGCGGCCACTGACGGAACCTGTCTCATTGCATCAATCCAAAGCGCTGAAGACTTGTTCCAACGGCAAGAAGATATGCGTGCCTGCTACAAGTAGCTGACCGCTCGGCGAAACCTGTACGCGTTGCTCAGGCCGGACTTCGATCTGCCATTCCCGCTGGTGGTTTCCAAAACACACAGTAATAGCGGCCTGCAAGATGCTGTGCTCCGACTCGCCCATGTTGCGCTCCCGAACCTCGCCGTCCACAAAGTCGCGATCCGGGCGATAGCTCGTGCCCAGGGTACTCAGCCAGCGAAATGAGGGTTGAAGCTGCCATAGCCGATCTCTCTGCGACCTATTTCCATCCTACTCCGCCGCTGCATTCCCTCGTACATTTCCCGCGATGACGATGGAGTGGGAACCGATCTACTCGTTCCGCAGTGCCTCCATCGGCTCGACGCGCGATGCTCTTCGCGCCGGAATCAGCGCGGCGAGGGTGCCGACGACCGCAAGGCCAACCGCGGCCGACAGGTAGGACAGCGGATCCAGCGCCGGCACATTGAAGAGGAAGCTCTGGACCAAACGGGTAGCGAGGACGGAGGCGACTAGTCCGCCGGCGATGCCAAGGGCGATCAGGCGCCAGCTCTGGCGCAGGAAGAGTGCCAGAATCGATTCCCGCGTGGCGCCGAGGGCGATGCGGATGCCGACCTCCTGCTGACGCTGGCTGACGAGCTGCGAGAGCACGCCATAGAGGCCAGCCATCACCAACAAGGCCGCCAGCGCGGCAAAAGATCCGATCAGATAGACGCCGAGGCGCTGGTTGCCGGTCGCGTCTTCGAGAGAACTTTCCATAGACTTGAGGTCGTCTATCGCAAATCCCGGCGCGGTCTCGCGCATAACGCGGTGAATGCTTTGGGTGAGGTCGACATCTCCGCTGGTATGCAAAATAAATTGAGTTGCAGAGGCGAGCACAAAGGAATAAAAGAGCGAGTCCCTCGGGATTTGTTGATACGAGAGTGTGAGTTCCGGACGTGTGACCTCGGTGAGGTTGCGGCGGATGTTGTTCGCGAGCACGCCGACGATCGTGTAGGGCTTGAGCATTCCCGTATCTTTGCCGCCAAGATCGAGCTGCTGGCCGATTGGGTTGACGTCGTGAAAGTACTGATCGGCGAGGGCCTGGTTGATGACCGCGACGAAGGGAGCGCTTGCGGTATCCTCGTCGGTGATTGCGCGGCCTTTCACGATCGGCGTGCCGATCGCCTGCGAATAGTCTCCACTCATCACGCGAATCTTGGCATTGCGCGCGTCTTTCCCGGAATCGCTCTTGGGCTGGCCGACGACATCGAAGCTGCTACTTATATTGACCCCGTCGAGTGGCGTGGACGAGGCGAGCGCGGCGACCTGCACTCCGGGCAGATGGCGCAAGCGGTCGAGCAGCGGCTGATAGATCGTGTTGGCAATCGAGGTCGCCGGGGCGGCCGCAGCGAAGTTCCCTATTGAGCTCTGGAAGGCGAGATAGCCAGCGGAATCCGGCGGCGTCGCGGTGAAGGTGATTATGTGCTGGGTCTCAAAGCCCAGCTGTTGGTGCTCCAGGTTGTAGAGAGTGTGAAAGAGCAGGCCGGTGGCAACGAGCAGGATCGCCGCGATGGCGACCTCACCCGAGACCAGCCATCCAGCCATGCGCGAACGCGCAGCGTGCGGAGTCGACGCGCGGGACTGCCCGCGCAGGACGGTTTCGGGCTGGACTTTCCATGCCAGCAGCACGGGCAGCAGCGAAGACAGGAGAGTGACTGCGATGGCAATCACCGCCAGGATGGCAAGAACCGAGAAGCGAAGATGGATTTCCGAGGCGCGCGGCATCATGCCCCCGGGCAGCTTCTGCAGCGACCAAAGGATGGCGATTGAGAGACCCAGCCCTAGGGCGGAGCCGAGCACGCTAAGCAAACCGCCCTCGACCAACAGCTGGCGAATCAGCCGCCAGCGATCGGCCCCGAGCGCGGTGCGCACGGCGAACTCCTGCTGACGGGCGAGACAGCGGGCGAGTTGGAGGTTGGCGACGTTAGCACAGGCAATCAGCAAGACAAGCGCCAGAGCGGCCAGCAGTCCCAGGAAGACCGGCCGCGCCGCGTGAGTGACCGCGCTCTGGAACGGGATGGCGGTGAGATGGAGATCTTTAGCCTCTTTGGGATCGTCTTTGGCGATGGATTTTGCGACGGTATCCAGATCGGCTCGCGCCTGGTCCAGGGTCACTCCGCGCCTCAATCTGCCGAGCAGGGTGAGAAAGTCGTAGCCGCGCTCGGTCTGCATCTCTTTGGTTGGCTGAAACGGCAGCCAGACAGCTTCGGTCGAGGTGTACATCTCGGTGTCGGGAAACTGAAAGTTGGGAGGCATGACGCCGATGACGGTATGAGGGACGGCGCCGATGCGGACGATCTGGCCGACGATCTTCGGATCGGCAGCAAATTGTTTCCGCCATAGCTCATCGCTCAGGATCGCGGTGGGCGGCGCTCCGGTTTCGCCATCCGCCTGGGTGAATCCGCGACCGATCGCCGGCTTGGCCCCGATCATGCTGAGCAGATTCCAGGTCAGCTTGGGGCCGAAGACCGTCTCGCCGCCTTGCGCAGTCTGGATGATGGCGACGTCTCCTTCATAACCGGCTGCGTCTTCAAGGACGCGCGAGCGCTGGCGGATGTCTTCGAGGTTGCGCCATGAGGTTGAGCCATAGCTCTCCGGCCCGTCGCCGGGAGGCCCGAAAATGATGAGCCGGTCGGCGGCGTAGTAAGGCAGCGACCGAATGAGGACCGAGTCAATCACGGTGAAGAGGGCGGCATTCGCCCCGATGCCTAAAGCCAGGGTCAACACCGCCGTGATGGCAAAGCCCGGCGACTTGCGCAGCTGGCGTAGCGCGAAGACGAGATCGTTGACTATGCTGGTCATGCGGCGGTTGATCCTCCTGAGTGCGAGCGTGAGGCCGTAAATCGGAATGACGGATTAGATTGTCGGGCAGTCTCCCGATTCTGGAAGTTTAACCGGTGATTGCGCGTTTCCTCATCCGAAATGATTGAATAAAACGATTTTCTAGGGACACGAGCGCTTGACAGGTTTTGATGCTGGAATGTAGCTTTCCATGCTGGAGCTCACAAGCAGGTCGGATCGCTGTGGTCGTCGCGTGGCCGGTGGGCAAGGGGAAAACAGATGACGCATACAGAATTTCGGAAGATTGCTTCGTTCGCGATCTGTTTGGGAGCAGCTTGCTTTGCGGCCGCGCAGTCGGCGCAGAAGCCCTGGCTCGACACTAGCCTGCCAGCGGAGCAGCGCGCTGCGGACCTAGTCCACCAGATGACGCTGGAAGAGAAGGCTTCACAACTCGTCAACCAGGCGCGAGGGATTCCGCGGCTCGATGTTCCCGCGTATGACTGGTGGAGCGAGTCGCTTCACGGCGTTGCCGTGAACGGGACGACCGAGTTTCCCGAACCGATCGGCCTTGCGGCGACCTTCGATCCGACGACGATCCATGAGATGGGGACCGCGATCAGCATCGAGGGACGCATCAAGCACGTGCAGGCGGTACGCGCTGGGCACAGCAATATCTTTGAGGGGCTGGATTTCTGGGCGCCGAACATCAACATCTTTCGCGATCCGCGCTGGGGACGTGGCCAGGAGACCTACGGGGAAGATCCCTTCCTTACCGGACGCATGGGCGTGGCGTTTGTAACCGGGATGCAGGGCGATGATCCGCGCTACTACCGGGTGATCTCGACTCCCAAGCACTTTGCGGTGCACAGCGGACCCGAGCCGACTCGCCACACCGCCAACGTTGATGTAAGCAAGCATGATGAGATGGACACCTACCTTCCTGCTTTCCGCGCAGCGGTGACCGACGGCAAGGCGGGGTCGGTGATGTGCGCCTACAACAGCATCAACGGCCAACCGGCTTGTGCTAATGATTTTCTGCTCAAAGACCAGCTGCGCGGCAAGTGGGCTTTTCAGGGTTATGTTGTCTCGGATTGCGGCGCGGTGATCGACATCTTCGCCGGCCATCACTATAAGCCGACGCAGGCGCAGGCATCCGCAATCAGCCTACTGACCGGCATGGACAACGAGTGCGCGGACTTCTTCGCGAAGGTGACCGACGACCACGACTACAAGCCCTACCTCGACGCGGTGAAGCAGGGATATCTGAAAGAGAGCGATATCGACCAGGCGGTGACGCGGCTCTTTGCCGCGCGCATCAAGCTAGGCATGTTCGACCCGCCGGATATGGTGCCCTATTCCAAGATCGACGAAAGCGAACTCAACAGTGAGGCGCATCGCGCCTTGGCGCGCAAGCTCGCGAATGAATCGATGGTTCTTCTGAAGAACGACGGCACCCTGCCGCTCAAAACTTCTGGCATCAAGATCGCCGTCGTCGGCCCGCTCGCCAACCAGACCAAAGTTCTGCTGGGCAACTACAACGGCACACCGACGCATACCGTCTCGGTGATGGAGGGTCTGAAGGCGGAATTTCCCTCGGCAGAGATCAAGTATGTGGAAGGTACGCAGTTCCTGAGCAAAGAGGCCTCTCCGGTACCACCCGCATTGTTGAGCACTGGAGGAAAGCCGGGCGTTCACACTACCTATACGGTGATGGATGTGATGGCGCTCGCGTCCCCGAAGTCTCAGCCGCCGCCGCTGGCTAGCCGCACCGATCCGGACATCGGCGTGCCCTCCGGACCACCGCCTCCCGAGGTCGCGGGAAAGACATCAGTGGTCGTTCAATCGGAAGCGACGTTGACGCCGACCGAGACTGGCGACTACAACCTGGGCATTCGCGGCGAAAACTTCTACGTTGCCACGCTCGACAGCAAGCCCGTCACCATGAATTACATGAACAACGGAATCGGGACCACGCTCGGCCGCGCGCACCTCGAACAAGGCAAAGGCTACACGCTGAAAGTGACATACATGCTGCCGCAGGGCGGTGCGACTGCGCCGCGGCTGGTATGGTCCAAGGTCGATCCGAATCCATCGCCCGAGGCTATAGCTGCAGCGAAGGATGCCGATGTTGTCGTCGCGGTCGTCGGCATCACCAGCGAACTTGAAGGCGAAGAGATGCCGGTCAGCGAGGACGGCTTCAAGGGCGGCGATCGCACCAGCCTCGATTTGCCCAAGCCGGAAGAGGCGTTGCTCGAGGCAGTGGCCGCGACGGGAAAACCGCTGGTGGTTGTGCTGATGAATGGAAGCGCGCTAAGCGTGAACTGGGCGAAGGAGCATGCCAACGCGATTCTCGATGCGTGGTATTCAGGCGAGGAGGGCGGCGCGGCAGTCGCTGAGACGCTCTCCGGACGAAACAATCCCGCGGGAAGGCTGCCGGTTACCTTCTATACCGGCGTCGATCAGCTTCCGGCTTTTGAAGACTACGCGATGAAAGGCCGGACCTACCGGTATTTCGAAGGAACACCGCTTTATCCCTTCGGATATGGATTGAGCTATACCAGCTTCTCGTATAGCGGACTGAAGCTGGCCAGTGACGCAATAAACGCAGGTGACACGCTGAACGCGAGCGTCACCGTCACGAATTCCGGCAAGGTCGCCGGCGACGAGGTGGCTGAGCTTTATCTGAATTTCCCCAAGGTTGCGGGCGCTCCGCTGAAGGCGTTGCGAGGCTTCCAGCGTATTCATCTGGAACCGGGCGCGTCACAGGAGGTGAAGTTTGAGCTGAAGACGCGCGACCTGGGCATGGTGAACGAGGCGGGCGAACCGATCGTACCCGAGGGAGAATTTACGCTGACCGTCGGCGGCAGCCAGCCGAACGGCGATTCGTCCCATCTGTCGCAGACCTTCCGGGTGAAGAGCACGCTCAGCCTTCCGGAGTAGTGCCAATGGAAGGCAAGATGCGCGGGCGCTGCTAAAATCAAGGAAGTTATGGCGGCGTCCGCGAGTATTTCTCCTGAAATTCTGACCAAGTACGAGCCGGTAATCGGGCTCGAAGTCCACGTGCAGCTGCTCACCCGGACAAAGGCTTTTTGCGGCTGCTCGGCGAAGTTTGGCGCGCCGCCGAATACGAATATCTGCCCGGTCTGCCTGGGATTGCCCGGTGCGCTGCCGGTGCTGAACAAGCGCGCGGTGGAATTTGCGGTGCTCGCCGCGACGGCGATTAATTGCGAGGTTCGCGAGCGCTCCATTTTCGCGCGAAAGAACTACTTCTATCCCGACCTGCCAAAAGGCTATCAAATCTCGCAGTTCGACAAGCCATTGGCCGAGCATGGCTGGATCGATGTCAGCACTCCCAATGGCGAGAAGCGCATCGGCATCACCCGCCTGCACATGGAAGAGGACGCTGGCAAGAGCATGCACGAGGGGTTTCCCGAATCGGCGACGAAGACTTATGTCGACTTAAACCGGTGCGGTACACCGCTCATTGAGATCGTCAGCGAGCCGGATATTCGCACTCCGGATGAAGCCTACGAGTACCTCACCAAGCTGAAGGAAATCCTGCTCTATACCGGCGTGAGCGACTGCAACATGGAAGAGGGTTCGCTGCGCTGCGATGCGAACGTGAGCGTGCGGCCGCGCGGGCAGGACAAGTTCGGCACCAAGGCGGAAGTCAAGAATGTGAACAGCTTCCGCTACATTCGCTCGGCGCTAGAGTACGAGATTGAGCGTCAGGTGGAGCTGATCGAGAACGGCGGCCGGGTGGTGCAGGAGACGCGGCTGTGGAACTCGGTCGAAGGCCGCACCTATTCGATGCGCTCGAAAGAACAGGCGCATGATTACCGCTATTTCCCCGAGCCGGACCTGCCGCCCCTGATTGTGAGCGCGGAGTGGAAGGCGGAGATTGTCAGGCATCTGCCCGAGCTGCCCGAGGCCAAGCGCGCGCGCTTTGTGCACGAATACGAATTGAACGCACAGGATGCGCAGACGCTGACTGCAACCCGCGAGTTTGCGGATCAGTTTGAGGTTGCGGCGAAGGCGGCGAAGAGCGCGCGTCGTGTAGCTAATCTGGTCAACAGCGAACTAGTGACGCGGCTCAAGCTGCACAACCTCGAGCTGGAACAGTCTCCGGTGACAATGAAGGGCATAGCCTTCGCCGCCGATCTGGCCGAAGAAGGTAAGCTCTCAAGCAAGCAGTGGAAACAGCTTTTCGATATCGCCTTTGAGAAGGGCGAGGATTTCCCACTCGTCTACGAACGGGAGAAGCCGCAACAGTTGAGCGATCCGGCGGCGATTGAGAAGCTGATCGATGAAGTCATTGCCGCCAATCCGAAGCAGGTCGAGCAGTATCGCGGCGGCAAGAAGACGGTGTCAGCTTTCTTTGTGGGGCAGGTAATGAAGCTGTCGAGGGGACAGGCGAATCCGGGGCTGCTGAACGAGCTGGTGGTGAAGAAGCTGGATTCCTGATGTACTACGCGTTAGACCCAGAGAAGAGAAAATCCATCGGCCAGTCGGGCTTGATGCCGTGCTGGCGCACCAGCGTCGCCAGTTGCGCGTAGTGGCGGATGCCGTGCAGGAAGGCGTGAAAGAGAATTCTCTTCCGCGTTGCAGTCCGCGTTCCTGCTGAGATGGTCGTAAACTCCAACTTTTCATCCCAGTCTATGGAATCGTCGGCCAGCAGCTTGCGATAACGGGCCATTGTCTGGTCGTGCTGGGCGAAGAGCTCTTCCGCCGAGCCATCTGGAACCCTTTCATAAGGAGTCACCGGCTCGCCGCTCAGCCGCTCGGAGTAGCGCAACTCCACGGCGACGATATGCCGCAGCAGCCCGCGGACTGTTCCTACACCATAGATATCGCATGGAAATTCGAGGGCGGCTGGATTGGCGGCGAGGAGCGCTTTCCAGCGCTGGGCGGTTAGGTCGTTCCATTGCAACACCTCGGTTGCCGTCAATGCCGGTTGCGTCATGGCTTCTCCTTCAATGCCCGATACCCAATATCACGCCGGTAGTACATGCCGTCGAAGTGAATTCGGCTCGTTCCTTCGTAAGCGTGCGCCAGAGCATCTTGCAAGGTATCAGCCGCGGCGGTTATGCCGAGGACGCGGCCGCCGCTGGTGAGGCATTCGCCGTCCAGCAGCATGGTTCCGGCGTGGAAGACTTGGGCAACTTCAGCGGCGGCTTCGAGCCCGGTGATCTTCTTACCTGCTGTGTAGCTGCCAGGGTATCCCTCGGAGGCGGCGACGACGCAGGCTGAGGCTCCGGGACGCCAACGGAACTCGGTATCGCTGAGCCGGCCCTCGACGCAGGCCTCGAGCCCTTCCACAAAATCACTCTCCAGCCGCACCAAAATCGCCTGGGTCTCGGGGTCGCCGAAGCGAGCGTTGTATTCGAGCACCATCGGGCCGCGAGCGGTCATCATCAGGCCGCAGTAAAGCACGCCGACAAACGGAGTTTCTTCGGCCGCCATGCCGTCGATGGTGGGCTGGGCGATGTGTTGCACCAGCCACGCCTGCATGGTTTCGGCGAGCATGGAGTCCGTGGTGTAGACGCCCATGCCGCCGGTGTTCAGGCCAGTGTCGCCTTCGCCGATGCGTTTGTGGTCTTGCGCGGGAACGAGCGGGGTGGCGTGAAGTCCGTCGGAGAGCAGAAGGAAGGAAACTTCTTCGCCCTCAAGGAACTCCTCGATAACGATCGACCTCTCGGCTGTCCCCAGCGTCTTCCCACTGAAGAGGCCGGCGATCGCGGCCTCGGCTACTTGTTTTGTCTCGCAGATGAGCACGCCTTTGCCCGCGGCGAGGCCGTCGGCCTTGACTACCACCGGCAGGTGGAAGAGCGCGAGTGATTCCAGCGCCTCAGCCTCGCTCGAAACCGCCGCATATTTGGCGGTCGGAATATTGTGCCGCTGCATAAAGCGCTTGGCGAAGGCCTTGCTGGTCTCAAGCATCGCGGCAGCGCGCGTCGGGCCGAATACGGGCAGGCTGCGGCGGTGAAGCTCGTCCACGAGGCCGAGCGAGAGCGGCAGTTCCGGGCCTACGACGGTGAGGTCGGGCTTCTCGGCGGCGACTACCCGGAGCAGATCGTCGAGATCGCTCTGGCGCGCTGGCACGCACCGCGCGACAGAAGCGATGCCTCCATTACCCGGCGCGCAGACGACATCATTGACCCGCGAAGACTTTTGAATGGCCCACGCGAGGGCATGTTCGCGCCCGCCGGAACCGATGATGAGAACTTTCATGAAGCTGACAGACTCCTGCCCCGGCGAACGGTTACCTTTAGGGACGTTCCATCGAGGCTAACTCAGTGGGAGGTGGATTCCAAATCAGACCGGCGACGCAAGGCCGTCGCGATGCTCTTCAGCAAGACGGCATCTGCCGAGTCGTTGCTCAGTTCCCAGGCCATCACGCCAGCGAGTTTGTGGTTGTGTGCGTATTCGAGCTTGGCGCGAATCGACAAGGGATCGTCAAAGGTCCAGAAAGTTTTGTTGGCGTAGAGCCAGGGTGTCTGCGATTTTGGGTCGCGGTAGAGCTTGAATTTAGGCTGGATCGACTGGATGTAGCTATAGAAGTGGTCGCCACGAATCGGCTGCCCTTGCTGGTAGAGCCCATAATTGTCGTCCGCGACGCCGCTCCATCCATACGCATAGAACGGGATGCCCAGAAGCATCTTTGACGGCGGGATTCCGGCCTGCTCATAGGTCCGGATCGTCGCATCGACGTTGTTGCCCTCCAACGGATCGCCAGGAATTTCATAAAGGGGCGCGATCATGCCGGTGGTGCGGCTCCAGGGGCCGTTGTAGTCGTAGTTCATCACGTTGATCTGATCGACGAGCTCGGCGACGGCCTTCAGATCGAATCCCTGATAGCGGCTGGCGCGGGCGGCGATGGCGATGGTGAGCCTCAGGTTTGCGTGCAGGGCGTTCAACTGGCGGCGGAACTCCGCGAGCAGGCCGAGATAGTTGTCTTTGTCTGCGAGCGTGGGATATTCCCAATCCAGATCGAAGCCGTCGAATAGCTGGCCGCCCTCGATGCCGGGCGCGAAGTGGCCGCGGATGAACATGTCGATACACGAAGAGACAAAGGCCACGCGATTCTCAGGCCGGGCAGCACTTGCGAAGTAGGCGGGGTTGCCTTCGATGGAGATGAGCAGCTTCAGCTTGGGGTATCTGTGCCGCAGCTCCTGAAGCTGATGAAAGTTGCCGCGAAGCTGGGCGGCCGGATCATCGGGTTGGCCATCCAGGCTAGTTGCGGCCGTGTGGAGGAAGCTCAAATCGGCGTTAGGGTCGCCGATTGCGCAGGCGTTGTTCTTGATGACGCCCTGCGAGTAGTCGACCTGATCGAGCAGCCCCGCAGCGCCGCTGGTGGCGAGGTTCTTCACGAAATACTGGTTATAAACGCCCCATTGTGGATAGTAGCCGACAAGCAGCGGACGCGGCGGCTTCTCTGACGCAATGACCAGAGTTGGAGAGATAACGGTCAGGATCGCGGCTGCGGTCAGGACTATCCACCGGGCCAGCGTCGCCCACCGGCCGCAGGATTCGCGATACCGTCTCAATTGCTGCTGGTCTCGACGACGTGGCCCGGAGTGACATAGGGCAACGATTCGGTGGCGAAGGCCTGCTCGGCCTGAAGACCCTTGATCGTATAGATTGCAAATTGCCGGTCGGAGGTATGCATCAACTCAAAGATTAACTCGGCGCGGTTGTCGCCGTTGGTGTCGACGGCGTCGATCAGCTTCATCCTCGGCGTGATGTCGAGGTGTTTCGTGTCGGTCACTGATTGGAAGCGCAGCTGCGGATCACCGTTGAAGTCAGGTTGCGCGATGATGGTCACGTATTTCTCCTGGATGGCCCCAGATTTGTCTGGCCCGATGGTTGCCTTCGCCGTGAGCACCAGCGTCGCTCCGCCGTTGTAGGAGAGCTCGTAGGCATGAAAGTCTTTTTCGCTCAAGACGACCTGCGGCTGCTGCGGCTGGGCCTTGCGGCTCGAGGCGCTCTTCGCGGTGGTTGCTTTGACTGGCTTTGCCGGGGCGGGAGCGGGCCCAATCCGCTCCGATGGGGTGTATCCGCCTGACAGGGCTTCTTTGATCGCAAGTTGCTCGACCGCTGCCTGCATCTTGGTCGCCTCCGTGGGATCGGGCCAGGGATACGCAAAGGAATGCTCTTCGCGGTTAACCGGGTCGGAGATCGCCGCCATCTGCTGGAGGTCAGGCGGAACTCCGGTGAGCTTCGTGGCCTGGAGCGGGGCTTGGGCGGCGACAGGCTTGCCATGGGATAGGCGAGGACGGTCGGGGTCGCCCTCGTTCACGCTCGAGACTGGCGAACCGTCGCCTGAGTCTGCCGCGGCGGCAGCGGCCGATTGTTTCCTCAGATGCGGGCGATCCGGGTCTTCAGGCGCGGTGCCGGCGCCTCCCTGGCTGCTGTCGGTGTCGGCACGGCGATGCAGGGTGGGCTGGTCCGAATCGCTGGAAGAAGTGGTACTGCTGGAGGTAGTGTTGCCAGAACCGCTGCCGGTCGACGATGTGGTTTGTGAATTGCCTTGCCCGCCACCGCTCGAACTCGGGGCGCGATGCAGGGTGGGTTGGTCGGGATCGTTTGCGGGAGTAGTTGAGCCGCCTGAACTCGAGCCCGGACTACTGTTTTTCAAGTGCGGCCGGTCGGGATCATTGTCCTGGATGACCTTTGGCGGCACCTTGGAGGGAGTAAGCTTCTTCGGCGGAGGGGGCGGGGTCAGCGGCTTCCACTTGCCGTAGCCGAACCAGGCTCCGCCGACCTCTTCGCCGCCAGCGACATAAAAAGTGCCCTTCGGGATGCCAGCTAGCTGCAGCTCATAGAGCGTGTCGTTTTCGACGGTGAGCGGAGCGGGTTGCGCCATAAACAATCCGCCGTCCTGATATTGACCGTTGACAAAGACGCTCAGCGGGACGATGCGGCTGGCCACCGGTTTACCCGGATCGCCGACCCATTCGAGGATCGAAACCGCACGCGGCTCGTCCGGCTTCTTCTGCTCGTCCGGCTTGATGCGGCCCGGATATTGGGCCATCGCGAGCGGGAGGAACACCAAAAGAAGCGGCGCAGCAAACAGGTGTCGAGCACATCGTCTTCCGCCCGGATTGGTGATCGCTTGGAACATGGTCGAACCAGATGCTCTAATAGCGTTGTTTGAGATCGCGCCGCACCGACCTGCGGTGTTGCCCCTGACTTAATGCTACTCCCGGCAACTTTGACGATTTGCCGATTGAAAGGAATTCATACCTCCGATGGAACCGAACGATAAGGTTGCCGATTTTACCCTTCAGGACGAGCAGGACAAGACCGTCCATCTCTCCGACTTTGCCGGGAAACCGGTGGTGCTTTTCTTCTACCCCAAGGCCGATACGCCGGGCTGCACCATCGAGGCCTGCGGCTTCCGCGACATCTTCAAGAAGATCCAGAACGCCGGCGCGGTAGTGCTGGGCATCTCGCGCGACACGCCCAAGGCGCAGAAGAAGTTCAAAGAGAAATATGACCTGCCGTACACGCTCCTTGCTGATGTAGACGAAGCAGTCTGCAAACAGTTTGATGTGCTGAAGGAAAAGAACATGTATGGCAAGAAAGTGATTGGCATCGAGCGGACGACGTTCCTGATCGGGCCCGACCAGAAGCTGATCAAAGTCTTTCCCAAGGTCAAGCCTGAGGGCCATGCCGAAGAGGTGCTGGCGACGGTGAAGGAATACTCCAAGGCGCATAAGGCATAGGCGCCGGATGAAAGTCGTACCTGCGAAGTTCTACCTGAAACGCCCTGAAGCGGTAGCGAGGGAACTCCTTGGCAAGCTGCTCATTCGCAGACACGGAGGCCAAACCCTCATCGGCCGCATTGTTGAAACCGAAGCCTATCTTGGCGAAGACGACCCGGCCGCGCACTCCTTTGCCGGATTGACCAATCGCAATTCCGTGCTATTTGGACCGCCGGGTCGCGCTTATGTCTACTTCATCTACGGAATGCACTACTGCCTGAATGTCTCCTGCGAACCAGACGGACAGGCGGGCGGTGTTCTGTTCCGCGCGCTGGAGCCAGTTTCCGGGCTTGCCGAGATGGCGAGGTTGCGTGGGCTGCCCGATGGAGCTTCGCCGCGGCTGCTGACTTCAGGCCCGGGGCGGCTTTGCCAGGCTCTCGGAATCGTGCGGGACGGGATCAATGGCGTCGATCTGACTTCAGCGAAGTCGGCTCTTCACATCGCCGACGATGGCTATCTTCCCGAGGAAGTGACGATCACGCCGAGAATCGGGATTCGCAAAGCCTCCGAGCGACCGTTGCGATTTCTCATCTCGGGAAATAGATTTGTCTCCAAGTAGTGCGTGGTCCGCAAAGAGCAAAGTCCGCGAACCGCGAGCCGATTCCTTCACGATCCGCTTCGCCTGATCTCGCTGGTGAGAACATTGTCGAGCAGGCGAGTTGTGCCGAAATATGCGGCGACGGCGAGCATTCCTCCGTGCGCGATGTCTTCGATTGGCAACAGGGTATCGGGATCGACGACGGTGATGTAGTCGACCCGCGCGGCAGGTTCCGTTGCGAAGACTGCGTGCATCGCGACCAGCAGCGGCGCCGATGAAGTCTCTCCGGCCGCGACAAGTTCCGAGGCAGTACGCAGCGCCCGGTTGAGAACGAGCGCTTGCTCCCGTTCGTCAGCGTTCAGATATCGATTGCGCGAACTCATCGCCAGGCCGTCCGGCTCACGAACGATCGGGCAGCCCACAATCTGCAGATCGAAACGGAGATCGCGGACCATTTTGCGCAGGACCGCCAGTTGCGCCGCATCCTTCTGGCCGAAAAGCGCGTGAGTGGGCGCGACGATGTGGAAGAGCTTGGAGACGACTGTGGTGACTCCGCGCAAGATGCCCGGGGCGCGAGGCTCCCTCGAGGCGGTCGCCTTCGCCCTCGACCTCGACCCAGGTCGAGGCGCCGGCGGGATACATCTCGTCCACACTGGGCGCGAAGATGAGATCAACGCCCTCAGTTTCGAGAAGGGCGCAATCGGCCTCAAAGGTGCGCGGATATTTGGCCAGGTCTTCTTTCGGGCCGAACTGGGTCGGATTCACAAAGATCGAAACGGCCGTAATATCGCAGGTCGCCTTCGACGCCTTCACCAGTGAAAGGTGTCCTGCATGGAGCGCGCCCATGGTCGGCACGAGGCCGAGCGACTTGCCCGCGTGACGAAGAGCGCGGCTGGCCGATTGCATTTCGCTTGCTTTCGAGAGGATCTGCACGTGGGGACTATCCGGGACCTATCGCATGACGGTGAGCTTGCCGTCATGCAGTTCCTCCAGCGCGAGCCGCGCCTCCTTGGCGAGGTGGTAGCTCTCGGCGTCGGAAGGAAAGGCGCGCTGCGCAACATCCTCGCGATAGCCCTCAATCGCGGTGCGATAGAGCGTAGCCGCGTCGCCGTACTGGCGCACGAACTTTGCCGACTTGGAGAAGCTCAGGTTGACGAGATCGTGGAAGACGAGGATTTGTCCGTCGCAGTCAGGCCCTGCGCCGATGCCAATAGTCGGGATAGTCAACTCGCTGGTAATGCGCTGGGCTACCTCTCGTGGGATGCCTTCTAAGACGACGAGACTCGCTCCTGCATGTTCCAGAGCGATCGAATCGCGCGTCAGCTCTTCGATAGCGCTAAGGGTCTTGCCCTGCACCGCATAGCCGCCCATGCGATGCACGGCCTGCGGGGTTAGGCCGATGTGGCCGATGACGGGAATCTCAGCGTCGACCAGACGTTCGACCAATTCCAGACGGCTGCGGCCGCCCTCGACCTTGACGGCCTCAGCGCCACCCTCTTTGACGAAGCGAACGGCGTTGCTCACGCCTTCGGCGACCGAGGAATGATATGACCCGTAGGGCATATCGGCGACGAGCACCGCGCGCCGAACGGCACGGCGAACGGCGCGAGTGTGGTGCAGCATCTCGTCGACCGTAACGGCGAGCGTCGAGTCGAGGCCCATGACCACCATGGCCAGCGAATCGCCGACGAGGATGATGTCGATTCCGGCCTCATCGACGAGGCGCGCCGTGGCGTAGTCGTAAGCGGTCAGCGCCGTAATCGGCTGCCCGAGGCGCTTTTTCTCCTGAAGATGTGGAAGTGTGACTTTTGCCGGAGTGGCGATCTTGCGTTCGCCAGAAGAGGCAGCGTGATCGGCGCTGCGGAAGTGCGGAATGCTCATGATTGTCTCCAGTGTGGCTCCCGCCGGTACATCAGGGATGCCGCCCGAACAATTTCAGAGAATACTCCGTCGTCGGAGGCGTGGCAAGCTCGTCTTCGGGATACGCTTACACCTTCAACCGCGCGCAGTTACCGCCGCGAAAGCGCAATAGCCGCAGATTGCGGGATTACCCTTTGCACTCCGCGTGGTGACAATGGCACGCCAACGCCGTGACCCCTTTGGCGTCCTGGCAATGCTGGCTGCAATACTTGTCCTTTTCGACGAGACAAGTACAGCTGGGATGAGCGCACTTTTTGGGGGGATGCTGAGACATGACAAACCTCCGTTCACTCTCTTGGATGCGGCGAAGAGAGCGAACGGGGAAGAATAGTGTGCCGCGATGCACGGGTCAAATGAAGATTCGGCTTTTCGCCGCCGCTATTTTTCGGGCTGGTAGACGCCCACGTCGGGACGAAAGGCGATTGCGATCCGGTTCCAGGTATTGATAGTGGTAATGGCGAAGGTGAGCTTTACCAGCTCCGGCTCCTCAAACTCTTTGCGCGCCTCGTCGTAGGCGGTCTGTGTGGCATGGCCTTCCTGGATGTTGGTGATGGCCTCGGTCCAGCCCAGCGCGGCGCGTTCGCGCGGGGTGAAGAAAGGCGATTCGCGCCATGCGGTCAGTCCGTACAGCCGCTGCTCGGTTTCGCCACCAGCGCGGGCGTCTTTGGTGTGCATGTCGATACAGTAGGCGCAGCCGTTGAGCTGCGAGGCACGCAGTTTGACCAGATCGAGCAGCGACTTTTCAAGGCCGCTGTGGCGCAGAGTGGCCTCCATCTGGCCCATGGCCTTCATGGCCTCGGGGAATGCCTGTGCGTAATCTATGCGTTGCGCCATCGCAAACATCGTACTCCCAACCGACCTTGATGCACTGACTTTTTACCCTGCCAGTTCCGTGCCGAGCGGCAGAAAGTACTGGGTGCCCTTGATCGGTTCGGAGAGGCGCTTGAGCAGCATCTGCAGGTCGCGGTTATTGTTCACAAAATCGATGTCGGACGTGTTGACAACTAGCAGATCGCTGGCGGTGTAGTGGAAAAAAAAATGTTCGTAAGCAGCGATGACCTGCTCGAGGTAATCGTCGCTCACGGCACGCTCGCCGGGAATTCCCTTACGCTTGAGGCGCTGCTTGAGCACTTCGGGGGTGGCCTGAAGGTAAATGACCAGATCGGGGGTGGGCACCTGTTCGCGAAAGTGCTGGTAGTAGCTGTTGTAGAGGGCCAGCTCGGCGTCGGACAAATTGATGTAAGCAAACAACTTATCCTTCTCGAAGATGTAGTCGGCGACGACTGGAGTGTCGAGCTCTTCGCGGTTGATTCCCTTCAGCTGCTCGTAGCGTTGCTGCAGGAACCACATCTGGGTCTGGAAGCCGAGCGAGGTCTGGCCAGCGTAGAAGCGGTCGAGAAAGGGGTTGTTCTCCGGCTCGACGATGCGCCGCGCGTGCAGCCCCTCGGCGAGGATCTTCGCCAGACTTGATTTGCCGACGCGGATTGGCCCTTCCAGGGCGATGAAGCGCGGCTGCTCGAAGAGTTTTGCCATGATGAGAACGAACTCCGGGGATGATCTTCTTCGCCTAGTGTGTCACGTTTCGCAATAGCGAAGAAAAGACGAAGATATCATGCTCCTGATCGCCCGCCAAGGCCGCAATGGGGCTTTGAGACTGGGGCGGTACACTGAAAGCCAATGTCAGCCTCGCTTCCAGTAGGTGTAATTTTGGCCGGCGCGGCCGTGGCGGGCATCGCCGCCGCCGGATTGTGCACCTACGCCGCGTTGTCGGCTGGGTCGCAACTCTTCGGGCGGACGCTGATTGCGAACCGCAATCCGAACGAGATTGCCCTCACCTTCGACGACGGCCCGAACGATCCTTATACCTTTCAACTGCTGGACATCCTTGCGAAGCATAACGTGCCGTCGACGTTTTTCATGATTGGTCGCTTCGTGCGACAGCGGCCGGACATTGTGCGCTCGGTACAGGCTGCTGGGCACCTGATCGGGAACCACACGATGACCCATCCCTGGCTGGTGCTGGAGTCTCCGGCGAAGGTCCGCCAGGAGCTGGCTGATTGCAACGCTGCTTTGGAGGATGTTCTGGGCGAGCGCGTGAACTACTTCCGCCCACCGCATGGCTCGCGACGTCCGGATGTCTTGCGCACGTCGCGGGAGTTGGGGCTGACTCCGGTGATGTGGAATGTGATTGGGCATGACTGGGAGCCGGGGATTCGTGCGGAAGATGTTCTAGGGCACGTTGAAAAAGGGGTCATGCGCAATCGGCGGGCTGGTTGGGGAAGCAATATCGTTCTTCACGATGGCGGACAGGCGGGGATTGGGCAGGACCGGAGCGCCACGGTAGGGGCTGTTCAGCCTCTACTGACAAGGAACGACGCCTTCCCTATGAATCTAGGTGAGACTACCATCGACGCAACAGGTCTTTCGAATGGCATTCTTGTCAACGGGATGTCTACAGCTCCTCGTCCGGGTATCAACCATGTGTTGATATCGGGCTTCAATATTCACAATGCGAACTATGAGGGGATACTCATCGTAAATGCGGCGGACGTAACCGTCGTTGATAACCACGTCCATGATAACGATAAATTGCTAGACCACGTTCACGGCCTTTGCCCCGGAATTCCGAACTTTGAAACCAACGAAGAGGACGATTGCGGAGAAGGCATTCATCTCATGGCCGCCGAATACTCCACAATCATTCACAACGAAGTGGACAACAACTCGGGAGGGATCCTCATCACCGACGAAACCGGCCCGAACGTTTCCAATTTGATTACGGGCAATTCTGTACATGACAACCCTTGGGATTGTGGCATCACCCTAGCGTCTCATGGCCCTGCTACATCGGTAATCCCTTCGGCCACCATCTCATTTGGCGTATATCGCAACACTGTGTCGAATAATGACTCCGGGCATAACGGTCTCGGCCTTCCCGGCGCAGGCGCAGGAGTAGGGATCTTCGCCGCATATCCCCGGCACCGGTATGCCTCCTACCAAAATACGGTCATCAACAACGACCTCCATGACAATGGCCTGCCCGGCGTCACCATGCACACTCACGCGAACTTTCCTTCTCCTTTGCCGCCGCCGAATCTGGACAACAATATCATCGTCGGCAACAGGATCCATGGCAATGCAGCCGACACTGAGGACGCAGCGACCTCAGGCCCCACCGGGATTAACGTCTACAGCGTGGTCCAAGTGAATGGGTTAGTTATCTCACAAAATGTCTTCGAAGATGAGGCAATCGATTTCGCTTTCAAGGCACCTGTTGGCCTTGTCAATGCCCATTTCAACAACTTTAGCGCCGCAGCGATCGGCGTTGAGAATCTCGGCACCGGCCACGTGACTGCCACAGATAATTGGTGGCATTGCCCAAACGGTCCGGAAGGAGCCTCAGCAAATTGCGCAACTTCGACCGTCACGGACATTGCGCCCTGGCTCACCATTCCGTTTGTTCCGTAGCTCCAGACCAGACGCGACCTGACAGCCGGATCCAACTGGATCCGGTTGTTGTTTCTTGTAAGTCTTACGGTTGTGCATGCAGAAAGCCGTGATTTGCGATGACGACAAAGCGATTACGTGCGCGCCGTTGGTCTGCTTATTTTCGCGAAGGCCTGCTCAGCTCCTGTACTCGTCGCTTCGACCTCCGCCTCTCCATGCGCCGTTCCCACGAACATCGCTTCGAACTGCGACGGCGGTAGCCAGACTCCGGCTTCGAGCATGGCTCGGTGGAATTTTCCGAAGAGGGCTGTGTCGGAGGTCGCGGCGGCATCCCAATCTGTGACTGGGGTTTTAGTGAAGAACCAGGTGAACATGGAGCCGATTCGATTGGTTACGACGGGGATTCCGGCCGCTTTCGCTTCGGCAGCGACTCCATTGGCGACGGCGGCGCTTACTCGTTCGAGCTGCGGATAGATTTCGTTCTCGCGTCGGACCAACTCGCCGACGGTGGCGATTCCGGCGGCCATGGCGAGGGGATTGCCACTGAGCGTTCCGGCCTGATAGACGGGGCCTAACGGAGCGAGCAGGTCCATGATCTCGGCGCGGCCTCCGAAGGCTCCGCACGGGAGGCCTCCGCCGATGATTTTGCCGAGGGTGGTCATGTCGGGCGTGATTCCATAAAGACCCTGAGCACCGCCCAAAGCGACGCGGAAGCCGGTCATCACCTCGTCGAAGATCAATATGGTTCCCGCGTCGGCGGTAATCTTGCGCAGCGCCGCGAGGTATCCGGGCGCGGGCGGGACGCAGCCCATGTTCCCGACGACCGGCTCGACGATGACGCAGGCAATCTCGTCCTTGTGCGCGGCGAAGGCGGCCTCGACAGCGGCGACGTTGTTGAAGGGCAGTGCGAGCGTGAAGTGGACGATCTCCTCAGGCACTCCCGCAGATCCGGGGATGCCGAAGGTGGCCACCCCTGAGCCGGCCTTGACCAGCAGGCCGTCGGAGTGGCCGTGATAGCAGCCCTCGAACTTGATGATGTATTTGCGATTGGTGAAGGCGCGGGCGACGCGGATCGCCGACATGGTTGCCTCAGTGCCGGAGCTGACGAACCGCAGCTTTTCGATCGACGGAACAGCGGAGACGATCATTTCGGCGAGCTCGCCCTCGGTGGGCGTGGAAGCGCCGAAGCTCGCGCCGTTGGCGGCCGCGCGTTGGATGGCCTCAACAACGGGTGGATAGGCGTGGCCGAGAATCATCGGCCCCCAGGAGCCGAAGTAGTCGAGATAGCGGTTGCCGTCGGCGTCCCAGAGGTAGGCGCCCTCGGCGCGGACAAGAAACGGCGGTGCGCCGCCGACGGCACGAAAGGCGCGGACGGGAGAATCGACTCCGCCGGGAAGATAACGCTCGGCGCGGCGCTGAAATTCGAGGGACTTGGTGAGGGTTCTGGTCATTGCATCCAGTATAGGTTCGACGGCGGAGGCACTGGTTTCGCTTGGGATAGTAGGCTATCGCTCATGGGCGTTGATTGGTTCTCGGGACGGCCGCTGGCGCTGCGGGTGGTTATTGCCCTCATCGTTGCTATTGCTGTCGCCGAGCTCGCCCACTTTATTCTTTACGCCTGCCTTCGCCGAGCGCAGAAATGGCGGCCCACTTTCTTGGGCAGACTTCTTATCCGGCACACCTCGGGGCCGGCGCATCCGCTGCTGATTTTCCTTACGGTGACCCTCGCGCTGGAGCAACCGGGGATGGAGGGCTTGGCGACGGATCTGGTCCAACGCTTCCTCGAGATCGGCTACATTGTTGCGTTTACCTGGCTGACGATCGGGCTGCTTGAGATCGGTCACGCCTTCGTCGTCGCGCGGCTGCCCGAAGACGTCCGCGACGACGTTCGAGCGCGGCGCATCCGCACCCAGGTCTTCCTGCTTCGCCAGATCATGATCTGGCTGCTGATCTTCATCGGCTTTGCCGCGATCCTGATGACCTTTCCGTCGATCCGCAATGTTGGCGCGGGGTTATTCGCTTCGGCCGGGGTGGCGGGGTTGGTGCTCGGCATGGCGGCGCGCCCTACCCTCGGAAATTTGATCGCCGGAATCCAGATTGCGCTAACCGAGCCGATCCGGATCGACGATGCTGTTGTCGTCGAGGGACAATCGGGCCGGGTCGTTGAGGTCAACACGACTTATGTTGTCATCCGGATGTGGGACCTGCGCCACTTGATCGTGCCGATCTCCCATTTCATTGAGAAGTCATTCGAGAACTCGTCGCGGTATTCATCCGACATGATCGGAGCGGTGTATCTGCAGATGGACTATACGGTTCTGGTGGAGCGGCTGCGCGAGGAGTATGAAAGCATCCTGCGGTCGTCGCCATTGTGGGACGGCAAAACGAGCCTCGTGCAGGTAACCGACTTCAAGGACAACACGGTTGAGCTCCGGTTCCTGATGAGCGCCGCTAGCTCGTCCGCCGCATTTGACCTGCGCTGCTACGTCCGCGAAAAGATGCTGGATTATCTGCAAAGGGAGCATCCGTCGGCGCTGCCGAAGGTGCGCTCCGAGGTGTCGGTAAGCGGGACGATTGGTACCGCGGACGCGACAAATCGAGACAGACTGTAACGAGCGTTGCCTTGAACAGCAGGCTACCAAAGCTTGCCTTGCCAGTAGTATTGCCAGGCCACGGAGACATTCTGGTAGTTGCCGCCAAAACGGATGTAGGTGCCGTTGCTGTAGCTGAATTTTAGAGACTGGTGCTTGGTGATCGGCATGGAAAAGGTGCCTCCGATCCGGGAGTTGCTCTGTTCGCTCAAGGAGTTCACAACGCCATTGATGCTGGTCTTGCCGCCGAACCAGTAGTTGCCATCGAGCGAGGCCCAGAAGCGAGGCTTGATGTCGTAGCTCAGATGACCCTCAAAGGCGCCGATGGGACTTTGCGACTGGGAGCGGGTGCCGGGGTAGTAGGAGTTCCGGGACCAGAAATCGTTGTTGGTGGTGAAGAACCATACTCCAGCGTAGGAGTCGAGGATGATCTTGCCAAAACGCTCGGAGTAACCAAACTCGGGCTTGAACGACCACCGATTCGTGCCCCAGTTGATCAGTTTGGTGGGATCGTACTGGCCGGTCGGGGCGATGACCTTGAGACTGGCGCCGAGCAATGTCTTTTGCTTCCACTTCGCAAACTCACGCGGCGGCAGAGCAGGCCCCCCTTTCAAGTTGACTGAGAGACGATAGACCGAATCCAGCAGGCCCGACCTGTAGAGATTCAAACCTGCGCCAGCGACTGTTCCCTGGAAGTTTCCTCGGGCGTAAGGCAAAGAGGCGAGAGCATTGGCCGAACGGCCAAAGAAGCTGAATGAATGATAGAGGGTGACGCTCGGCACCTGGTAGGTACCGGTAGCATCGCTGACCGGCAATGCCCCATTGTAATTGATGCTGCCGTCGTAGAACGACCAGGTCAGCGTGACTGTGTTCGCGTTCAACGGACTAATGACGTAGGCCCGAGGCGCGAGATCCTGTGCGCTGGCCAAGGGCAAGAAACAGGTCATCACGGTCACTAACCACGCGAGTCTCAGGCCTGTGCGCACTTTCAAGGAGTCCTGTGAAGGACTTTACTATAGGCAGGTTTCTGACAGCCGCGGGACACAGGTCTAGGGCTTGGTCGCCAAAATCAGCGGCGATGGGCCCGGCGAGTCTAGGGTGCGGGGATTCACGAACCCCGCTTCTGTCAGCCATTCGCTGATCTCTTCGAAAGAGTAGGTGTCTCCGGTATCGGTGTTGACCAGCATGTTGACGGCGAAGAGCAGCGCGCTGAGCGGCCCAGTGCGGTCGGCGTTCACGAGGAATTCGGCAATCGCGATCGTTCCCCCCGGCCTGAGCGCTTTGAAGGTTTTGGCAAGCAGGGCGCGGCTGCGCTCCCGCCCCTCGCTGTGCAGGATGTGGCCGAGAATCGCGACGTCGTGGCCAGTGCCGAAGTCGGCTTCGTCCAGGTCGCCCTCCACAAAGGTGAAGCGCTCGGAGAGACCAAACTTAGCGACGGTGCCTCGCGTGGCGGGAAGGACCCCCGACCAGTCCACGGCGGTGACGTGGACGGCGTCGGAGCACTGGGCCTGGGCGATACCCCAGACTCCGGAGCCGGCGGCGAGATCGAGTATCCGGATCATGCGGCCCTCGACATTGCAGTCGAGGTACTGCGCGAGCGCCTTCGCGGAAGGGTAACTCAGCGGCAGAATATCGTTGACGAACTCCTGGAAGAATTGGCTGCCATCGCCCTGCTGGTTGACGGCCGAAACCGCCTTGCCGGTGCCTACTACCTCGTTGAGGTTCAGCCATCTGGGGATCAACTGCTGGCTGCCATGGCGAATGATTCCTCCCAGGAAACTCGGCTTATGGCTGACGAGAAACGTGGAGCTTTCGGGAGTGAGCGAGTAGTGGGCCTGCCCGTCTTTCGCCAGAAAATCCAGGCCTACGAGCGCATTCATCACTGCGGTCAGGCCACGCTCGGAGGCGCCAGTCGCCTGCGCGACCTCGGCGACAGTCTTCGCACCGCCGTCGAGCACATCAAAGACACGATGGCGAATCGCCGCCTCCAGGATCAGTGGAGGTCCGTATCCCCAGGCAAATTGCTGAATTCTTTCAGGCGTTACACGCGCACTACTTGGAGTCGTCATCGTACCCTCTAAAACTACTTGCCCGGCGGGACGATCGGCTTTACAGCGCCGCAGTCTGCGCTTTTGAATACCGAGGTCGAGTCGACCGTCCACTCAACCGGTTTGGGGGATGGGCCGGCCTGCAGCGTCCCGGTAAAGTGTACTTTGCTGACGGTGTGGTCCTCGTCGGTCCACGAGGCGACAAACGTTCCCTTACCGCTCATGCTCCCTGTGCAGGTCATCTCGGCGCTCATACCAGTGGCCTGTTTGGTGACATTGGAGACTTGGCAGTCGCCGCGAGTTTGCGGCGGCGGCGCGCCAAATTTGTCGATCTGTTCCTGAGTGATGCATACCGTGTTGGTGTGCGGGCCAGCGCCAAACGGGGAGTTCGGGGCGCCGCCCATTCCTGACGGGAACGGAGACTGCTGCCACGTCATATTGCTGGTCACCTCCCACAGGCCGGCCTTACGGCTCTGCGCTTGCGCGGTAATGCCTATCCCTAGAAAACAACATCCCAAAACCACGCAAACCTGCGCTCTTTTCATACTGCCTCTTTTGACCTCAATCGTAGTCTGATTCCTCGCGGAACCACTGTACGTCAGCGGACAAAGGAGGGGAAAGGAAAATCGATCCTGCACTCTCGCGGACTCAGCCGACGATCAGTTCGCCAGCCTCCAGAACCAAGCGGTGCTTGCGGTCGAGCCGCGCGGACAACAATGCCAGCGCCAGCATGCAAAGAGTGACGGCAAAACTGGCGATCGGCAACTGCCGGTATCCGAAGCCGGCGGTGAGCAGCATGCCGCCCAGCGTCGCGCCCGAGGCATTACCCAGGTTGAACGCCCCCTGGTTCAGAGTCGAGGCCAGGTTAGGAGCAGCGGAGGCCTGGTCTACGATCCTCGCCTGCAGCGGAGTGCCCGCCGCAAAGACCAACCCTCCCCAAATGAGCAGGGTTGCAACCATAGGCACGATGTAAGGCTCGGCGAAGTAGAGGCAGATAAGTGAGACCAGAACCCCGATCACCGCCATCACCAGGAAGCGCATGGGCCGTCGATCGCTCAAAGCGCCGCCGACCAGATTTCCGACGGTGATGGCGACTCCGTCGAGCAGGAGCACGATCGTGACTCCGCGCGGAGAGATGCCTGTGACCGTTTCTAGCGTCGGCGTGACGTAAGTAAAGACGCAGAAGAGCGAGGCCGAGCCCAGAACGCTCATCGCCAGCACCAACAGCACGCGCGGATTTCGCAGGACGCGAAACTCATGGATGAGACTGGTCGAGACGGCGGCTTGTGGATGGACGAGCCTGAAGACAGCCGCGGCCGCAATGAGTCCGATGGGCACGATCGCCCAGAACGAGGCGCGCCAGCCGAAGGACTGGCCGAGGGCTGTTCCGGCGGGAACTCCGAGAACGTTGGCCAGCGTCAAGCCTGAGAACATGAGCGCAATCGCCTGGGCACGCTGGTTGCGGGGAACCAGGTTTGAGGCGACGACGCTGCCGATGCCGAAGAAGGCTCCGTGGCTGAGCGCAGTCAGCACCCGCGCCGCCATGAGCAGCGGATAGTTGGGCGCTACTGCGCAGGCGAGGTTTCCGAGTGTGAAGACGCCGAGGAGCAGCAGCAGGGCCTTCTTGCGTTCGAGGCCGGCGGTCGCGATGGCAACCAGCGGCGAGCCTAGCGTCACGCTGAGTGCGTAGGCGGTGACCAGCCCGCCGGCCTTGGGGATGCTCACCTGAAGATCCTGCGCCAGGTTTGGCAGCAGCCCCATGATGATGAACTCGGAGGTCCCGATGCCAAAGGCGGCAACCGCCAGCGCCATCAGTGGAGTGCGGGTCAGGATGTTCTTTTGATGATGGCCTTGCGCGGGGTCTTCCACTGTTCAATTGCAACACAACGGTCGTCAACTTCCAACATGAAGTCCTTGCGCTAGCTCCAATCGCCACTGGCTTCGCTGAGCCGTGCGTCGACCACGCTTTCAAAGTCGGCGTGTTTCTTGATGAGGATGTCGCTGAAGTTCGTCTCCTGCCGCAAGAGCACGGCCTGCAGGCGGACCAGCTCGAGCAGACCGAGAAACATCGCGATGAGAGCGCGCTCCGAGCGGGTGTTGGCAAGCAGGCGGCGCAGCGACACCGGTTTGTCTTCCATGACAAGACGGCGGCGGATGAAGACGATCATCTGCGCAACGGTGACGGCGTCTTCGTCGACGTCGAGGACGGGACGTGTGCGGGCGCGCTCCAGCACCTCGCGAAAGACGCGGACCAGATCGACGGTGTCGGCGGCGATCTCGGCTTCGGTTCCTTCGTCGTTGCGAAAGTCGCGCATCTGGGGATTGCTCCAGGTGGCGTTTTCGATCTGCTGCTTCTGCGCGAGCATCTGCGCGGCGTTCTTGAAGCGCTCGTGCTCGAGCAGGCGCTCGACAAGCTCACGTCGTGGGTCTTCGCTGTCAGTCTCGCCCGCCTCAGAGGGCATGTGCGGCAAGAGCATCTTGCTCTTGATGTGGATGAGCAGCGAAGCGGTGTAGATGAACTCGCCGGCGACGTCGATGTCGGTCTGCTTCAGGTTTTCGACATAGGCGAGAAACTGCGCGGTGATGCGCGCGATCGGGATGTCGTAGATGTCGATGTCCTGAGTGCGGATCAGGTGGAGCAGCAGATCGAGCGGGCCGTCGTAGACGTGACCGACGCTGACCGAGAACGGCGAGAGATCGGCGGCTTCTTTCTTCAGATCGGAGGCAGTCTTTGCGTACGGTGTCTTGGAGCCTGGAGTTTCGGGAGTGTTAGCATCCGACATTAAGCTCTTCATGCCCCCATCGATCCGCGCCGCCGTGGCGCTAATCCCATCGCTTCCCGGACCTCGACCATGGTCTGCTCGGCGCGCTTGCGTGCTTTGGCGCCGCCATCTTCGAGTATCTCCCAGACGAGCTCGGGATCTTCTTCATACCGCTTGCGGCGCTCCTGGATTGGCTCTAGCGCGGTGACGATCGAGTCCGCCGCCCAGCCTTTGCACTCGATGCAGCCGATTCCGGCGGTTGTGCAGCCGTCGTACACCTTGGCGAGCGTTTCGGCGCTGGAGAAGATCTTGTGCAGGTCGCCTACAGGGCATTTGTCGGGATTGCCGGGGTCCCTGCGGCGAACGCGGGCCGGGTCGGTGACCATCGTCTTTAGCTTCTGGCGTATCTCGCCTTCGGGTTCGGAGAGCAGGATGGTGTTGCCATAGCTCTTGGACATCTTGCGGCCGTCGGTACCAAGAAGCTTGGGGGAGGGCGTTAACAGGGTCTGCGGTTCGGGGAGAATTTCGCTTCGCCCCGCGGCAGGTGGGTAGTACTGATTGAAGCGCCGCGCAATCTCACGAGTTAGTTCCACATGCGCGGCCTGATCTTGCCCGACCGGAACAAAGTGGGCATGATACACAAGAATGTCCGCCGATTGGATCAGCGGATAGCCGAGAAATCCATACGTGCTGAGGTCTTTGTCGGACAGGTTTTCCTGCTGCTCTTTGTACGACGGTACGCGCTCCAGCCATCCGAGCGAGGTGATCATCGAGAGCAACAGATGCAGCTCGGCGTGGTGGACGACGTGACTCTGGATGAAGAGCACACTCTTCTCAGGATCGAGGCCGCCGGCGAGGTAGTCCGTCGCCAGTTCCAACGTGTTTTGCTTCACGCTGGCGGGGTCGGCATAGTCCGTGGTGAGCGCGTGGTAGTCGGCGATGAAGAAGTAGCACTCGTACTTGTCCTGCATGCTGACCCAGTTGTGCAGCGCGCCCATGTAGTTGCCGAGGTGCATCTTGCCGGTCGGGCGCATGCCGCTGAGCACGCGTTTTTTTTCGCTATCAGGTGGAGGGGTGGTCACTCAGATCCTTGTTCGAACAGTTTTCGAGTTGCGGGCGAGCGCGGCAATTGTACTCGACGAGGCCGGCTTAGCGCTGCCAGACCGCCGCGGTGCACGTCCTTCATTGTACGGAATAACCGAGCTACATCGAGGGAAGCAGCATCCGGTTCACGACATTGAGAGCAGGCGAGACGAAGAGGTTGACTACCCATCCGCCTACGACGACCATCAGAATCAAGCTGAACATGCCCATGCGGTCGTAGTACTGCACCCAGTTATAGGGCAGCAGGTTGCGGACGATATGGCTGCCGTCGAGAGGTGGAAGGGGCAGCAGGTTGAAGACGGCCAGGATCAGATTCAGCCATACCCCGATGTAGAAAAGCAGCGCAACCGGAAACATCGCCGGAAGTACGGCCTCGGTTGGCAACTGGACATGGTTGGCGGTGAAGACGGCGGCGACGACAGAGAGCTGGCCCTGCGCGCTGACGTTCTCCAGAACCAGCAGCCCGATGAAGCAGGCAAGCGCCAAAAGCAGATTGCTGGCCGGCCCAGCGAGGGTGGTCAGCATATCATCCCGCTTGATATTGGTGAAGTTGCGCGTGGTGACCGGAGTGGGCTTGGCCCAGCCGATGAGAAACCGCCCAAACCCGGGCAGGAAAAGCATCGCCAACGGAATGATGATCGTTCCCAGCAGATCGATGTGCTTGATCGGATTCAGGGTCACGCGTCCCAACATCCGCGCCGTCGGGTCGCCGAGGCGCGAGGCCATCCAGGCGTGGGACGCTTCGTGAAAGCTCAGCGCGAAGACGAGAATGACAAATTCAAACAACTTCAAAACGATGGCTTGCTGACTCATGAACTCACTTGAGTCGATGGTAGCAGGAAAGGAAGCCGCAGTTCTTAGTCGTCAGTAGTCAGTCTTCAGTCAAATGCGGCGTTCGACTTGCTATGAAGCACTTTCCACCGGATCTTTTTTCTGAATGTCGTTCTTGCTCTTGATTGGCTTGGCGGGAACTCCGCCGACGATGGAATGGGCTTCGACTTCGTGAGTGACGACGCCGTGGGCGCCAATGATGGAGTCTTCGCCGACCTTTTGTCCGGCCATCACTGAGGCGTGATAGGTGACTCGGGCCGCGGGGCCGATCTCTGTAACTTTGTTGGTCACATTAGAGGAGTCGATTGGATCGTGCGAATGCGAGTATACCGCGGCGTAATCGGACAGCGATGTGCCTTTGCGCAGGATGATCTCGCCGCGATCGTCGAGCATCACATATTTGTGGATGACGACGTTGTCTTCGATAGTGAGGTTGTAGCCGTAGCTGAACTCGACGCCGTGGAAGATCTTGACGCCCTTGCCCACGCTCTTGAAGATGTGCCGCCCCAGCATGCAGCGGAACTTGAAGCCCAGCCAATGGTTCAGCCCCACAGGCGAGCGGTCGAACATCTGCCAGAAATAAATCAGCGGCTTGCGCTCGGCGTATTTTTCGCGATCGATGTCGCCGTAGTACTCCGGCTCGAGGGTCACATTGCAGGGATCGAACGAGAGTTGCAAGACGTTGCCGGGCAGCTCCGATGTGAGCGAGAAGTTGAGCTTTCCGCCATGCGGACGACCTAGATAGAGCTGGTGCAGGTTGTCCCGAACGATCTCCGCGCGTAGCGCCGGCCTTCTATGTTTGGTGAATTCTTCGTCGAGATAAGATAGCCAGCGGCGGTAGATCTCTTCGGCTTCGGCGGTGGGGTGCAGCTCGCGATATGGGTAAACGGGCATTCGGTGTCCCTGAAAGCAGCGTTAGCGGCTCTTGTCTAGCTCCAGCATAGCCTGAACAGGTTTGGATGCCGCGCTGCAATCTGTCGATGCGATTTCATTCGATGGAGAAGACGGCATAGACCGTAGCGGAACGAGTGACCTTCTGGGGGCTGACGGCGAGCGGCGCGACTCCATTGCCGGAGCCGCCGCCTCCCCCTGCCACCATCGCTCGCATCGCAATCGGCATCGGCCGCTCCGGAACCTGGTTGCTGGCGTAGACGAGCGGGCCGAGGGAAGTTCCAAGCCCTTTGGCCATTTGGTCGGCGATCGCGTGCGCACGCTTGAGCGCGCTTTCGGCGGCCTGGCCTTCGAGCGCGTCCGGATCAGCAACGTCCCAATCGATCTGGCCGCTTTGGTTGGCTCCAGCCTGCACGGCTGCATCGAGCACTGAAGCCGCGCCTTTCGCAGAGGTCTTGACCGACCAGCTCTGCGTCACCTGGAACTGCCGCTGCGCCTTCTCGGCCTCCGGCAGGTTTTGAATTTCAAACGACTGCACCGGCGCGATATTCTGGGCCTCGCTCTGGATTGCGCTCTCCTCGACGCCGGCTTTCTTCAGCGCAGCCACGATGGCGTTCGACGTCTTCGAGCCTAACGCATATGCTGCTTGCGAATCGGCTGCGTAGACCTGAAAGCCAATGTGCACGATTGCGACTTCCGCGTCAGCGGTCGCTTTGTCGGTCGCAGTCACGGCGATGGTGCGGTTGTTCTTGTTAACATCGATCTGTTGGGCCTGCACGCTCGCAATGGCAGCGAACGCAATTCCCGTCATCAGTAACCCAATACGACATTTCATCAGTTTCATCTTTACCACCTGCTCGACTCCCTGCTGCACGATTTCAACGTGCCGCCGGAATCTTTTGACTGAACTCTCGCAGCGCCGTGAGCGTTTTCATCGCCGCGCCGGAGTCGATCGCCGCCGTCGCCCGTTCCATGCCCTCGCGAAGATCGGCGGCGACGTCGGCCACCGAGAGCGCTCCTGCCGCATTGAACAGCACCACGTCGCGTTTCGGCCCCATCTTCCCCTTGAAGATCGCTTCCAGGATCGCCGCATTCTCCGCTGGCGTCGCTCCGCCGCTCAGCTGGTCCAGTGAAGCAACCTCAAGTCCTGCCTGTCGCGGGTGAAGGCGATAATGGCGCACGTCGCCCGGACTCCCGATTCCCTTGTCCCAATCTGCGGTCGGACGGTTTCGGACCTCGGCGACCATCGTTTCTCCGGTGATTGTGAGCTCATCCAGGCCGTCGAGCCCGAACACCACGAACGCATGGCGGACGCCGAGGTTAGCCATCGATTGCGCAACCACGGCGATGCGGTTGGCGGCGAAGACACCCATGATCTGAGTCCGGGCATTGGCGGGATTCGACAACGGCCCAGCCAGGTTAAAGATGGTGCGGAAGGTGAGCGACTTGCGCACCGCCTGCACGCGCTTAAGAGACGGATTCAACGACGGCGCGTAGAGGAAGGTGAAGCCGGTCGCGCGCAGACATTCCACTGCTTCTTTGGGGGGCAGCTCGACAGCGACGCCGAGCGCCTCGAGCACGTCCGCCGATCCGCATGTCGAGGTCACGGCGCGATTGCCGTGCTTGGCGACTTTGGCGCCCGCGGCCGCGGCGACCAGCGCCGCTCCGGTTGAAATATTAAAGGTCCCCTTTTCGTCACCGCCGGTACCGCAAGTATCCACCAGTTGAGCGCGTTCAGCCTCGCTCAGAGGCAGGGGAACCGCGAGCTGGCGGAGCGCCTCGGCGAAGCCGGTCAGCTCGGGGACCGTCTCGCCGCGCTTGGCGATCGCCGTGAGCAGCGCAGCGATCTCTTCATCGGTGGCCGCACCCGCGAGCATCCCGCGCACCGCCGCATTCGCCTCATTACGAGTGAGCGCGGCGCCTACGTCGCGCACCTTCTCTACGTATTTGGAAAAATCACTCATGATTACCGCAACCAGCCTACCGAAGGAGAGAGCAAACCGCCAGCCCGCCCGAAGCGGCCTCACGACCGTCACGGCGTGTTCGCCTGCTCCCCATTAATTTCCTTTTCGCAGCCTCTCCGCTAGTATGGACTTTCTGCCCTGTCACGGAACGACGCAGATTGACTCCTTATGAAAATTCACGAATATCAGGCAAAAGACATTCTCGCGAAATATGGCGTGCCCGTGCCCCGAGGCGAGGTTGCCAACACTCTCGATGAAGCGATTGAGATCGGCAAGCGCCTCTTCGCGGGCGGCGCGACCGGCGTAGTAGTAAAGGCGCAGATCCATGCGGGCGGACGCGGCAAAGGCGGCGGCATAAAGGTCGCCAAGAACATCGCGCAGGCAGAGGAGTACGCCAAGAACATTCTCGGCATGCAGCTCATCACGCACCAGACCGGCCCGCAGGGGCAGAAGGTGCAGCGGCTGCTCATCGAGGAGACGGCCGCGATTGATCGCGAGCTGTATCTGGGAATCGTATTGGATCGCGCTGCGGCGAAGCTGGTCTTCATGGCCTCGAAAGCCGGCGGTATGGAGATCGAAGAGGTCGCCGCCAAAGACCCCGACGCAATAGTCAAAGCGTATATCGATCCAGCGATCGGCTTTCAGGCCTACCAGGCGCGCAAGCTGGCGTTCGCGCTCGGCCTGAAGCCGACGCAGATCAACGAAACGGTCAAATTCATGCAGGGGCTCTACAAGGCCTTCATTGAAACCGACTCGTCGCTGTTGGAGATCAATCCCTTCATCACGACCAAAGACGACAAGCTCTTTGCGCTCGATTGCAAGATCAACTTCGACGACAACGCGATCTTCCGCCACAAGGAGCTGAAGGAGCTTCGCGACGTCGCTGAGGAGGACCCGCTCGAGGTCGAAGCCTCGAAGTACGCGTTGAACTACATCAAGCTCGACGGCAATATAGCCTGCATGGTTAACGGCGCCGGGCTTGCGATGGCGACGATGGACATTATTCAGTATGCGGGCGGCTCGCCGGCGAACTTCCTCGATGTCGGAGGGGGCGCGAACCAGCAGCAGATCGAACAGGCCTTCGCAATTTTGCTTTCAGATAAGAACGTGAAGGCGATCTTCATCAACATCTTTGGCGGGATTTTGCGGGTGGATGTGTTGGCGAACGGAGTTGTGCAGGCGGCGAAGAATCTTGCTGTGAAAGTCCCGATCGTCTTGCGGCTCGAAGGTACCAACGTCGAAGAGGGCAGGAAGATACTCAAAGACTCTGGCCTCAACTTTATTGTTGGAGAAACGATGCAGGACGCGGCCGAGAAGGTCGTTGCAGCGGCGAAGGGGAGCAACTGATGTCAGTTCTTGTTGGCAACGACACGCGATTGATTGTGCAAGGCATCACTGGCAAGGAGGGCACCTTCCATGCCAAAGGCTGCGCCGAATACGGCACCAAGGTAGTTGGCGGCGTGACGCCGGGCAAAGGCGGAACGACTCACGAGGGTTGGCCGGTCTTTGATACTGTCACGGATGCCGTGAAAGAAACCGGCGCGAATGCGACCGTAATCTTCGTGCCGCCGCCATTTGCCGCTGACGCGATCCTCGAAGCCGAGGACGCAGGCCTACCGCTGATCGTCTGCATCACCGAGGGCATTCCGACGATTGACATGGTTCGAGTGTGGAGTGTGCTTAAGCACTCAAAGTCTCGCCTGATTGGGCCTAACTGCCCGGGCGTGATCTCGCCCGGCAAAGCTAAGATTGGCATCATGCCGGGTCGCATTCACAAGGAAGGCTCTGTCGGCATCGTCTCGCGCTCGGGCACGCTGACTTATGAAGCGGTCTATCAACTCACTCAGCGTGGCATCGGTCAGTCGACCGCCATCGGCATCGGCGGCGACCCGATCATCGGCACCAACCACATTGACGCGCTCACGCTGCTGAATGAAGACCCCGGGACGGAGTCGATCATCCTCATCGGCGAGATCGGTGGCACCGCCGAAGAAGCAGCCGCTGCCTACGTGAAGGCAAATGTAAAGAAGCCGGTCATCGGCTTCATTGCAGGGCAAACCGCTCCTCCCGGACGTCGCATGGGCCACGCCGGAGCGATCATCTCCGGAGGCCAGGGCACCGCAGCCGACAAGATGAAGGCGCTAACTGAGGCAGGGATTCATGTGGTGCAATCTCCGGCGGCAATTGGAGAGACTTTGGCGCGAGTGATTGGGAAGGGTTAGCGTTCGGAGCTGGACTGGAAGTAATACGCGTCGTCTAGTCGCCGGCGCAGCTCCTGATAGACGTCTTCACCTTCTTCGCCTCGTGCTTCGATGTTCGCCAAGACCAGCTTGACGACATCCACAGTCTGCAGGATCAGCGAAACCAGCTCGGGCGTGAGGGAGCGCTGCTTGCCCCGCACCTGGCCGAGGACGTTCTCCGCTGCATGGGCGATCGACCCCAGGATTTCGAATCCGAAAAAGCCGCACATGCCTTTAATCGCATGGATGGTGCGGAAGACACTGGCGATCAGTTGCTCGTCGGCAGGGTTCTTCCCCAGTTCGACGATCTCGCAATCGAGGACTCCGAGGTTTTCATTGCTCTCGATCAAAAACTCCCGGACTTCCTCGGAAAACTCCATGCGAACCCTTCTGTCCGGCTCTATGCGGGTGATTGAAACTGCGTCTGTCTATGTGCCTTGAAACCGCGAGGCAGCACCCAATTTGCACGGCGCACAGCGAAGGCTCTACCTTCGCTGTGCCCCATATCGGCAAGATCGTCGGCCGGGTTAGGCAGACCAGATCGAAAATCAAGAAGTAGGCGCAGAGGGAACTATGAACCGAAGCATGATTCGCATGGCGCTCACCGCCGTGGCAATGACCCTGGCGGCGTCAGCGCTCAACGCTCAATCTCAGCCGGAGACGGTGACGATCGACGCTCAGGCGCCGGCCGCTGCGTTCCCCCACTTCTGGGAGCAGATGTTCGGCTCAGGCCGCGCCGAACTGACCATGCGCGACAGCTATCGCGCCGACCTGCGCCAGGTGAAGGGAATCACCGGATTCCAATACGTCCGCTTTCACGCCATCCTGCATGATGAACTTGGCGTCTACGACGAGGACGCGAGCGGCAATCCGGTCTATAACTTTTCTTATGTCGACCAGATTTACGACGGGCTGCTGGACAACGGGGTGAAGCCCTATGTCGAGATCAGCTTCATGCCGAAGAAGCTGGCGTCGCGGCCCGGGGATCTTCACGCCTTCTGGTACAAGCAAAACGTCTCACCGCCCAAGGACTACGCCAAGTGGGACGCTCTGATGACCGCCTTGGCCCAGCATCTGGTCGAGCGTTACGGCATCGACGAGGTTGCGTCATGGTATTTCGAGGTCTGGAATGAGCCGAATATCGATTTCTGGACGGGACGCCCCGCGCAGCAGACTTACTTCGAACTCTACGACCACACCGCCCGCGCCCTGAAAGCGGTGAACCAGAGAATTCGCGTTGGAGGCCCGGCAACCGCGCAGGCCGCCTGGGTTGACGCTCTCATCGCCCATGCGACCCAAAACAATGTGCCGCTCGACTTCGTCTCGACCCACGTCTATGGCAACGACTCCGCCAAGGATGTCTTTGGCGACGACCGTTCGATTCCGCCGCACCAGATGGTCTGCGCGGCGGTGAAGAAGGTGCACGACCAGATTCTGGCGTCGGCGCAGCCGAAGATTCCGCTTATCTGGAGTGAGTTCAACGCGACTTATGCCAATGAATCCCCCATCACCGACACAATCTACATGGGCCTTGGATGGCAGACACCATTCGCCAGTGCGATGGGATGACCGACATGATGTCCTACTGGACTTTTTCGGATGTTTTCGAGGAGCAAGGCCCAGTGAAGCAACCGTTCTATGGCGGTTACGGGCTGATCGCCGCGGGCGGGGTTCCGAAGCCGGCCTTCGATGCCTTTGAGCTGCTGCACGAGTTAGGCAACGAACGCATTGCATCGAGCAGTTCAGATGTGCTCATCACGCGGCGCAAAGATGGCACATTAGTGATTGCTTTGTGGAATTTGGTCGAGCCCGAGGCCACCGGGCCTGACAAAAGCTTTCATCTCGATCTTCACGGAGTCGGGTCGCAAGCCGGGGTCAGCATCGCGAGAGTCGATGCGCAGCACGGTGACACCTTCGATGCCTATGTTCGAATGGGAAAACCGCGTTATCCAACACAGACGCAGATCAAAGAACTTCGCCAGGTGGCGATTCTCGGGCAACCGGAGACGGCGAAGCTCGATCACGGAAGTCTCACCGTCACGGTTCCGCCCAAGGGCCTGGCGATTGTGACGATTGGCAAGCGCTAGCCACGCTAACCAAGAGCCTCCGGCGTTCAATACGCGGCCGCCGGCGAGACCGTGGCGTTCAACCTTGCTACGCTCTAGGCAGTGAGCAAGAACTTCGACGCGATCATTCTGGGCGCAGGCGCCGCCGGACTTATGTGCGCCATCGAGGCGGGCAAGCGCGGACGTCGCGTCGCGGTGCTTGAACACGCCGACCGCGTCGGCAAGAAGATCCTCATCTCCGGTGGAGGCCGCTGCAACTTCACCAACATTCACTGCAAGCCGGAGAATTTTCTCTCCGCCAATCCGCACTTCGCGCGATCGGCACTGGTTCGTTACACTCCGGCGGATTTTATTTCGCTGGTCGAGAAGTATGGCATCGCTTATCACGAGAAGACTTTAGGGCAGCTCTTTTGCGACGGCTCTGCAAAGGAGATTGTGGCGATGCTGCTCGCCGAGTGTGCCGACGCCAGAGCCGAGGTCTTTCTCAACGAACAGGTGCAGAATGTTCGCCGTGAGGCGAATTTCGTAGTTGTCACACCGAACGAAGAGTTTCAAGCACCCGCGCTGGTGGTTGCGACGGGCGGGTTGTCGATTCCGAAAATGGGCGCGACCTCGCTAGGCTACGAGATTGCCAGACAGTTCGGCATTGCCATTCAAGAGTGCCGTCCTGCGCTGGTGCCATTGGTGTTCGATCAATCGGACCAGCAGGCATGGTGCGACCTGGCTGGCGTCTCGGCTGAAGTCATCGCCTCGACAGGGCGGCAGAAGTTTCGCGAGAAGCTGCTCATCACCCATCGCGGTCTGAGCGGCCCGGCGATATTGCAAATTTCGTCATATTGGCGCGAGACTGAGCCGATCACGATCGACTGGGCGCCGGAGACCGCGGTGACGGCGGAGTTGCTGACCAAGACCACGGGACGCGATGCCGCGAGCGCGAAGACGGCGCTTCGCAGTCACTTCTCCACTAGACTTGCTGACCGAATGATTGACCTTGTTGACTCGCCACGTTGGACGAACGCCGCGATCCAGCAGCTTGAGAACCAACTGCATCACTGGCAATTCGAGCCCGATGGTACCGAAGGCTACGAAAAAGCCGAGGTCACCGCTGGAGGCGTCGACACGAATGAGCTTTCCGCGAAGACGATGGAGACGAAGCGGGTGCCGGGGCTTTACTTCATCGGCGAAGTCGTGGATGTCACCGGCCATCTGGGCGGATTCAACTTTCAGTGGGCGTGGGCGAGCGGAGCGGCGGCCGGGAGAACAATTTGAGAGACCGGATTCAATGCTAAGCTTTCGCAATGGCCCTTACCCGAGGCGCAAGCATACGATTGCTCGCTTTACTGGTCGTATCCCTCGCCTTGACTGGGTGTCTAGGATGGCTGGACATTTTTGCAGCCAAGCATCCGATCTCCGGTGATTACTTCCTCATGCGAGGGGAATCTGGATCCGCCGAAGAAGTGTATCTATTCTTCAAAGGAAACTCGACCAGCGTTGCCGGACCTCTTCATAGTTTAGGGTGGAACCAACAATATATCGTTTTCACCGATCAGAACTGGCCTATGCCTTGGAATGTCATTCGCGTCGAAGACCACAGTAAGTTCACAATTACCGAGATGCAACGAGCCACTGAGCCCGCGTTCAAGGATATTGTCATTACGTCGCCGGACGACGCGTGGAAGTCCAAGACGCGCCGACAGTGCCTGAAGCTAATTTAGGTTTTCAGGAAAGGGGAACGCTTCGTGAATTAACCCCAACCCCTCCTCCGACGTCCCAATCCGGCCCTCCAATTGTGCATCTTCGGCCAGCGCCAGCATCTCTTTGAACTGCGGCCCCGGCCGATATCCTGCTTCGATCAAATCGCGGCCAGTGACGAGTAAGTGCGGACGAACCTGCTCCTCGGGCAGGGCCTCATATTTTTCTTTGGCGAATTCGTAGTTGTCCAGATTGCCGAAGCTGGAGAGCGCGTCCATGCGATGCAGAGCGAGGTGTTCCTCGAACTTCGGCAGGCGGAAGAACCTCTTCAGCGTGGACTCTTTCATCTTGTGCACGTCGCCGAAGCGCATGTGGTTCTCAATGAGAGAAATGATCTGCGCAGTCTCTTCGAGCGAGAATCGCAGCCGCCGCAGAATCTCTTCGGCGATGCGAACGCCGACCTCGACGTGGCCATCGAAGCGAATCCGGTCAGGCGCGCGGCGAAAGGTCGCGGGCTTGCCAACATCGTGCAGCAGCGCACCCCAGGCGAGTGCCGGCGACGCGGCGGGCGGGAGCTTTTCGAGCAGCAGCAGGGTGTGGATCCAGACATCGCCCTCAGGATGAAACTCGGGAGGCTGCTCGACACCGTGCATCTTGGCGACCTCAGGGAGCACCTGCTGCAATAGCCCAGTTGCATCAAGGATCTCAAAGGCGCGGCGGGCGTGGCCTTCGGTGAGCATGCGGGTAAGTTCATCGCGGACGCGCTCGCGGCTGACCTGATGGATCTCGCCGGCAAGCGCGCGGATGGCCGCCGCAGTGCGCTCTTCAACCGCGAATTCGAAGCGCGCAGCGAAGCGGACGCCGCGCAACATGCGCAGCTTGTCTTCCTCGAAGCGCAGCCGTGGATCGCCGATGGCCCGGACGATTCCGCCTCTGAGATCGGCGCGGCCGCCGACAAAATCGAGCACTGCCCTATCAATATCGCCGGTCTCGCGCAGCTTGAGCGGATCGAGCAACATCCCGTTGATGGTGAAGTCGCGGCGTTTTACATCTTCTTCGGCGCTCCCGGAGAAACGCACCGCGTCGGGATGCCTGCCGTCTGAATATGCACCATCGTTCCGAAATGTAGCGACCTCGGTTACGAATTCACTACCGTCCCCTTCGTCAGCCACAAGTACAACCCCGAAGTGTGCGCCAACGGCGAAAGTCTTCGGAAACATCTCGAGGACGACGTCGGGATGCGCATTGGTCGCAACATCGAAGTCCTTCGGCTCGCGCCCAAGCAGGAGATCGCGCACGCATCCGCCGGCGAAGTAGGCCTGATATCGCTCGGCCCGCAAACGCTCAACGATGTGCTCGGCGGCCTCTCGTTGAATCATCACTCCTCTAGTATGGAATATGTGAGCAAGCAGATGGAACCGACCGCTGGCCCGAGTTCGTCGCCGGGTTTGGGCCCGGGTTCAGGATTGATTCTGGGCATTGAAAGCTCGTGCGATGAAACCGCTGCGGCGGTGGTCCGCAGGGGGCGTGAGACGCTCTCGAATATCGTCGCCTCGCAGATCGCGACGCATGCCAAGTTCGGCGGCGTGGTTCCCGAGCTTGCCTCGCGTGAACACCTGCGTAACATCGTGCCCGTCGTCCGCGCCGCACTTGAAAAAGCTGGCGTGGGCTTGCGCGACGTCGATGCTATCGCTGTCACCAGCGGTCCTGGCCTCGCGGGAGCACTGCTGGTCGGCATCACGTACGCGAAGTCTCTCGCCTTCGCGCTCGGCAAGCCGTTGATCGCAGTGAACCATCTTGAGGGGCATATCCACGCGGTGCTGCTTGAGTCGGCCGCTAAGGAATCCGCTCAAATCGAAGCGCCAATTCTCGCGCTGGTGGTCTCGGGAGGTCACACTCACCTGTATCTGGCAGACTATATCGACGCGGGTGCGACTGCCTCCGGAATATGGCATTACCGCAACGTCGGCAGGACGGTGGACGATGCCGCCGGCGAGGCCTTCGACAAAGTCGCAAAGCTGCTCGGGCTTCCCTACCCCGGTGGGCCGTGGATCGACGCGCTTGCGCCGCATGGCGACCCGAAGGCGGTGCCGTTTGCGTTTGCCCAAGTGAAGAACAAAATCGGCAAGAAGCGTCCGCTGAGCGAAGCCGATGAGTCCGAACCGAAGACGCTGTTTTCCTTCAGCGGGATCAAGACGGCGGTCTTGCGTTATGTCGAGACGCACGGTCTGAAGCCGTCGGCCGCCGCCCGCCAGCAGGCGCTGGCCGCGCTGGCTGCTCCCAAACCAAGCGATGCTATTGCCTTGTGCGATGCTCAAACGCTGAATCTCATTGCCAGCTTCCAGCATGCCGTGGTTGGCGATTTGCTTAGCAAGACCTTTAGGGCGGCTGGGTCGCTCGATGTTCGCAGCCTGCTGGTGACAGGCGGGGTCGCGGCAAATCGCGAGTTGCGCGCTCGGTTCACCGCCGAGTCGGCGGCGCGCAATCTGCCGATTGCCTTTCCTTCGCTCGCGCTCTCTACCGATAACGCAGCGATGATCGCGGCGGCGGCATGGCCTAAGTTCGTCGCTCGGGATTTTGCGGCGCCAAGCCTGAATGCCGACCCGTCGCTTAAGCTGGGGGAGCATTAGCGATACGCAAAACACATCAGGCCAGCCGGTTAGGGCTGGCCTGAGTCTGCATTTCTTCGACTGAAACTGGAAAGGATTTCCGAATACGCGCTTAAGCGGCCGGAGCGATCAGCAGCGGTTCCATCGAGGGCTGGGCCACGACGGTGGGCATTCTCACATCGGTGAAGTGGCCGCTGGCAACGTCGGCGAAGACCCGGTTGGCGGTGTCTTCGGTGCGCGTGCTGCTGATGTGGAGGCTCTGGACGGCCTTGATCGTCAACGTCGTCAACAAGAAGCGGTTGGGAATACGAATTCCCGCGGAATAGACAAGTTCAGAGCGCATGTTGCCTCATGAGTGGTGCGGTTAGGTTAGCTTCGCCGGGAAGCCAAAGACATCCGTCCCTACCGCCCCCGCCGGCATTCCAAGGGGTGACCGAGGGCAAATCGCTTATCAAAGCAACATTTCTGAGGATACGCCGCGCAGGTGGTTCCGCATAGCGAAATCGGGCGGAAATCACAGGAAACCGTGCTAATTTGCCCCTAATGGCCTCTTCTCGCTCGCTGGAACACCTTTAGCCCGGTTATTTCCCTCCATCGAACGGGCGACCGTGGTAACCACACCACACTCCCCGGCAAAAGCGGTAGGCCGCAAAAGTCAATATCAAGAAGATCAACAGCCGAAACATTCGCTAGGCTCCGGATTCTGGAGCGGATCCGTTCTCAAGCGAGGGGCCAAGCGGCTCCCAAAGTTCCACGCGGTTCCCTTCGGGATCAGCGAACCAGCCGAATTTTCCGTATTCGTCATAGGTCTCCCGCTTGGAGTCGACCTGCACTCCGGCCGCAGCCAGGGCGTCCATCAGGCCGTCGAGGTCATCGACGCGAAAGTTCAGCATGGCGCGCTGGCCGCTGAGGCCGAAATAGCCCGAGTCGTCGGGGAAAAAGGCCAGCACTGTAGAACCGGTGACCTCGCTTTTCGGAAATACGAACGACCCGTGTTCTGCCCGGCGGATGCCGAGATGCTGCTCATACCAGACATAGAGCGCGTCAGGATCTTTCGCCTTAAGAAATGCTCCGCCTAGACCTGTGATTTTCGCCATATGGATTTCCCTCGCTTGATGGAATCGTAACCCGACCGGCGCAACGGTGGGTTTAATTCTCTTCACCGCCAAGAATGTCTGCCAGTGTCTCTTTGTGCTTGGCCTTGCGCTTCTGCGTGGGCGGCTTGTCGGCGATGATGCGTTCAGCTGGCGGCTGACCCAGGCGCTCGCGGGCATTGGCCTTGACCGCCTTGGTGATAGAGAATTTTTTCGCCGTTTTCTTCTTCGCCACTCTCGCCTCCGCGCCTTTGTCTTTCCGATCATACGTTTGGCTCGGCTTTTGCTTCGAGGTTAACCGCGTAGTAGCCTAGGGAGTTAAAGAAACGGCAGGAAAGACAATGGAAGAGCGCGACTTTTTCGACGAAAAACCCGAGCAGCGGACGCATACCCTCACCTGTCCGCACTGCGGGAAGGCGGACGAATACCAGATTGGCTGGCTGGTCCGCCGGAAGAAGGCCGCGCTGCCCCGCAACGCCGACGAACGCGACCGCGCCCGCTTCGCCAAAGCGCAGTCGTACATGGTTCGGAAAGACGATCTGATGGCCTGCAAGAACATTCGCTGCCGCAAGCGCTTCGAGGTTGCCGGGATTCAGAGCGTCGCGTTTATCTAGCGTTCCATCTGAGTTTCCCAGATTCGGTTACCTCAGTTTGCCGGCTTAAGAGCGGTAGCTGAATCTTTGAGATATTCGGCGCTAAAGGTCTTTTTCGCCGTGGCGATCGGCAACAGCGTCGGATAGAACTGCACAAAGGTCGTTGCGACCGCCGCGTGCTGCTGATGGCAGGAGTAGCAAGGTGCAGCGACGGGAATCTGCTCTGCGGGCTTTTCGTTGTCGAACTCGTAGAAGGCCCATCCGCCGGGAGTCCTGGCCTCGTCTCGGACATGGACTTCAAATCCCATAATCTCTGTGTCCTGGAAGTTGCCGCGCTGGTTGATCGAAGCGCGGCTCTTGGCTCCCCGGTTTTCGAGGACCAGCAGGGTCTTGTCGGGCCAGGTTCCGGTCTGAACGAAGGCGCGATAGGCCGCCGGGTTCACGAAGACATTGTCGAACATCGATTGCATCTCCATCTCGGGCTTCGGAGTGTAGCTCATGTCGATGCCAGAGGTGAGGAAGACCCACTCGCGATATTTTGCCGGGAGTTGCAGCCTGCCTTGCGCGTCATAGGCGGGCTCGACGGTCGCATCACGGTCTGTTGGCACTGAGGATGCGGGTTTGGTTTCCTGGCCAATGGCGACGGGGAGAACGAATGACAGCGCGATGACGGGAAGAATTCTCATAGGGCCTCGCTGACTTCATACGTTAAGCCACTAAGGCGGGTTCCGCGATATTCGTCTCGCGCGGCGCTGCTCATCGCAGCCTGTCGCGGGCATCCGATATACTGAGGCGGCTGCTGAATTTCCTCATGAAGATCCTTGTCTGCATCAAGCAAGTCCCCCAAAAAGACGCGCCGCTGAAGCTGAATGAGTCCGGGACGTGGATTCGCGAAGATGTCTCCTACGAAGTGAATGAGCCTGACGCCTACGCGCTCGAAGAGGCGCTGCGGCAAAAGGAAAAGCACGGCGGGGAAGTGGTCGTCGTCACCGCCGGCCCAGCCCGCGCTCAGACAGTACTGCGCGAGGCGCTAGCCAAAGGCGCCGACCGGGCGATTCATCTTGAGGATGACAAGTTCGTCCATCTCGACTCGGCCAACACCGCGCGCGCCATCGCCGCCGCGATTGCCGAGGAGAACTTCGACCTGATCGTCACCGGGCTGCAATCGGACGATTTCGGAGCGGCGCAGACCGGAGTGCTGCTGGCCGAAGTGCTCGGGCTGCCCCATGCAACGATCATTATTGGAATTGAGAAGACTGATGCCGGGGTCAGCCTTAAGCGCGAGCTCGAAGCCGGGCACTACCAGCACATCGACCTGCCGCTGCCGGCGGTGCTCACGATCCAAAGCGGCATCAACAAGCTGCGCTATGCGACGCTGATCGGCATCAAGCAGGCCAAGATGAAGCCGATGCGTAAGGTAGCCTATGCCGAGGTCGAGGCGAAGCTCAGCCCCAACCAGCAGAAGATCGAGCGCCTTTACGTCCCGGTCAAACAGAAAAAGACTGAAATGCTCACCGGATCGTCCGGGGAGATCGCCAAGAAGATCGTTGAGCACCTCAGGAACCATGCCCGCGTGATTTAATAGTCTTTTGAACCGAACGCAGAAGCCGGAACCAAACGCAGGAGAAGAGAATGGCCAACATGCTGATCCCCGCCGAGGAACGCAACCTCACCCCAGATCAGGTCGAGGAGCTCGACAGGCGCCGCACCTGGGGACTGACCCTGCAGTGCCTCGCCGGCCTGCTGGCGATCATCGGCGTGATTCTATGGCTGTGGGTCGGCCAGGATATGACTTACTCTCCGGGCTGGATCCATCCGATGTTCTACTATGACGCGATCGTCTGGATTACTGTCATTGTGCTCATCGCGGTCGGCGCAAAACTGCGTCGGGGTTCGCCAGAGTTTTAGGGGACTCCATCCACTTTTGACTCGTCATCCTGAGCGGAGTGCGTAGCACGGAGCCGAAGAGTCTGAGGTTTCAACCGCGACAGTAAGAGCAACACTATCCCATGCCAGACACCATACTCGTAGTCGCCGAGCAACGCGAAGGCAAACTCAACCGCGTCTCCTTTGAAACCATCGCCGCCGCCCAGTCCATCGGTAAAGAAACTGGATGGTCAGTCGAAGTCGTCCTCCCGGGAAACAACCTCAGCACTCCCGCCGCCGAACTCGCGACCAAAGCCGCTGCGAAGGTCTACGCGCTGGAATCGCTGGCGATGGAGAACTACACCGCCGACGCCTATGTCTTCGCGCTGAAGAATTTCATCGCGGAGAAGCAGCCGAAACTGGTGCTCTTTCCGCATACCTATCAGGTTCGCGACTTCGCGCCGCGTTTGGCGTTGGGGCTCGACCGGACGCTGATCTCGGACAGCACTGGATACAAGTTCGAGAATGGAAAATTGCTCTTTACCCGGCAGATGTTTCAAGGCAAGTTTTCGGCGGATGTCTCTTTTACCGGCGACGCGCCCTGGATGGCCACCATCCAGATCGGAGCCTTTCGCGGCGATCAGGCCGAGCCGGGATCGACTCCGGTCGAGACAGTAGCTGCGGTGGCAGCTGACTCCGCGCCGCGCGTCACTCCTCACGAAGTCTTTCAGGAAGCCAAGCAGGCCGTCGATCTCGGACAAGCCGAAGTGATCGTCGCCGTCGGGCGTGGCATCAAGGAGCAGAAAAACCTCGCCATCGCCGAGGCGCTCGCCGAAGCGCTGGGCGGCGAAGTCGCTGCTTCTCGTCCTATCTGCGACAACGGTTGGCTCCCGCTCGATCGCCAGATCGGCAGCTCCGGCCAAACCGTCGCGCCGAAGCTTTACATCGCCCTCGGCATCAGCGGAGCCATCCAGCACATCGTCGGCATGAAGGGCTCCGGGACGATCGTCGCGATTAACAAAGACGCAGAAGCGCCAATCTTTGAGATTGCGGATGTTGGGGTCGTCGGGAATTTGTTCGACATCGTGCCCACGCTGACCGAAGAGATTAAGAAGGCGAAGGTTGGGGCGTAGGTGAGATTATGCAGTTGTCACCGGTCTACTTCATTGCCGCCAAGATATTCCTCCTAATCGGGCTCGCCGCCTTCTGTGTCGCTCTTTGGATTTGGGAAATCTCTGAATGGATCAAAGTCATCATTCCAGGTAAGAAACGATCGTCCGACACACGTTCGAAGCTTTAGCTGTTATTCGCGGGGCTCCTCCGACCTGAAGCCCACTAATTTTTCAAACTCAGGCGCTCACGATGCTATCTCGTGAGCGTCCCATACAATCATCTTCCGATAAGGAAGCGGGTCTTCTTTCGTTACCTAATAGGAGCCACGATCATGAAGCACATCCTCTTCCTGCTGCTGCTGGCAGCGCCCTTTCACACCTTTGGCCAAGAGAAACCCAAGACTCCCGCAACGCTCAAGAGCATTCTGCTCGAACAACTGCGAACCACCCACAACGTGGAAGACTGGTTCGTCCCGGTCAACATCGCTTTACAAGGAGTGACCGCCGATCAGGCCAAGTGGACGCCGGGTCCCGGAGATCACTCCGTCGGTCAGCTGGCCAATCACCTGCTCTTCTGGAACACCCATGAGCTGGCTGAGTTCAAAGGCGAGACCCCGCCGAAGTTCGACGGCAACAATGATGAGACCTTCAACAGCTTTGACGCGAAGCAATGGGACGATACGGTCAAGAAGCTCGACCAGGTGCTGACCGAATGGGAGAAAGCCGTCGAAGCGGCCGATGATAAGAAAATCCAGGACAACGCTTCTCTCATCGCCCATATTGGCGCGCACAACGCCTACCATGTGGGACAGATTATCTATGTCCGCAAGCTCCAAGGGTCTTGGGACCCGAGCAAGGGAGTCAAGTAACTTCAGCGCGGCGAGACCGTTCCCGCGGACGCGAGACAAGCTCGGCTACTGACGATGAGTTCCAGGTTCCTGCTTCACGCCAAACGTAGCCAGGAAGCTGTTGGCCACATGGACCTCCAGATCTTTTGGCGCATTGCCTCCGAGTTTGTGAACGAAGACATGTCGGTAAATCATCGGCCCCAGCACCAGAGCCAAGCCCACCTCGGGATCGAGCTCCGCGGTAAGAATTCCTCTTTGCTTTCCGCGCTCCATCATCTTGCGAAGCGAGACGCGGACCGGATCGAGCACACGATTGCGCCATGCTGCCCCGAAGACGCGATTATGAGAGGCGTACGCCATCAGGTGTGGAATGATGCGTTCGCGCAGCGCCTTGCGGTCCTCGGCGGGATCGAAGCGCAGCTGCGCGATCATGTCGGCGCGGAAGTCGCCCGAATCAAAGACCGGCAGCTCCTTGTCGAGACCGTGCAAATAGGCCAGGACTTCAAGACACAGAGCGTCCTTGTCCGGCCAGTGACGGTAGATGGTCGCCTTGCTCACGCCGGAGGCGCGGGCGATTGCATCCATGCTGGTGGCCTCGATGCCGCTCTCGGTGAAGAGTGCGACTGCCGCATCGATCACCCGGCTATGTGCTCGTTCGCTCCGCTTTTTTGCCATCGACTTTCCGCTTACGCCTCAATCTTCGAGAAGGCATAGGCGCCAAGACCAATGAAGGCGCAGGCGATCGCCGCAAGGATTGAAAGATTGAACGCGGCGTTGAAGTGCCAGAGTCCGATCAGCGATCCTCTCAGGCCATCGACGCCGTAGGTCAGGGGATCGAGCCGGGTGATGACGGCCATGGCCACGGGCAAGTTCGCCAGCGGAAAAAGCGCTCCGGAGAGGAAGAAGATCGGCAGCACCAGGAAGTTCATGACTAGCTGGAACCCCTGCATGTCCTTGATCACCGAGCCGATGGCGGTGCCGAGCGCCGCGAAAACAATCGCGATCATCACCACGAAGACAAAGGCTGCCGGTATTGCGATCCAGCTATGAGGGCGGAAGCCGGCGATGAGGCATATGGTCAGAATCAGTGTGCCTTGAATGATCGCGACCGTAGCTCCGCCGAGCGTGCGGCCGATCATGATCTGAATACGCGAGACGGGCGCCACAAGAGTTTCTTTGAGAAAGCCGAACTGGCGGTCCCAAAGCATCGCGATTCCAGAAAAGACGGAACTGAAGAGAACGGTCATCCCGACCACGCCCGGCGCCATGAACTGCAGATAGCTGCCGTGGCCGGCTTGTTGAAAGACCGGCCCGAACCCGAAGCCGAGAGCGAGCAGATAAAGACACGGTTGAGCGAGCGAGACCACGATCTGCACCCGAGACCGGACGTAACGCTTCAGTTCCCGCAACCAGAGAATGTATATCGCGCCCATGATTTATCGCCTCCACATCTTTGCAACTTGCCGCAAGCCGTCCGCCGAGTTGGCTGCCTCATCGCGAATGGTCGAGCCGGTCAATGCCAGGAACGCGCCTTCGAGTGAATCGGTGTTGGTCTGCGCCTTCAATTCGGCCGGCGTTCCCTGCGCCACGATCGCACCATGATCGATAATGGCGATGCGGTGCGCGACGCGCTCGGCTTCGTCCATGTAGTGGGTGGTGAGAAAGACAGTGGTCCGCTCCGTCTCATTGAGATGTTTGACGTGGGTCCAAAGCAGGTTGCGGCTCTGCGGATCGAGACCCAGCGTCGGCTCATCGAGAAACAAAATTCGAGGCGTATGCAGGAAGCCCCGCGCGATTTCGAGCCTGCGCTTCATGCCTCCGGAGAAGGTCTTCACATAGCTGTCGCGCCGGTCCCAGAGTTCGAAGAGCTTGAGCAGATGCTCGGTACGGCTCTCGCGAAGCTGGCGCGGAACATGATAGAGAATTCCATGCAGGATCATGTTTTCGTAGGCGGTCTGTTCGGCGTCAAGACTGGGGTCTTGAAAGACGATGCCGAAGCATTGCCGCGCCTGTTTCTGCTGGGTGCGCGGATTGAGACCATCGAGCTCGATGGTTCCGCTGGTCGGCGGCAGCAGCGTGGTGAGCATCTTGATCGTGGTCGTCTTGCCCGCGCCGTTTGGCCCGAGGAAGGCAAATATTTCGCCCTGGGCGACGTCGAACGAGATGTCACGGACGGCAGTGAAATCGCCGAAGGTCTTGACGAGATGTTGAACCTGGATCATTGTCACCTCGAATCCTAAACAATACTGAACGGTTTCGTTTTATATGTCAAGGAGGGTTCTGTGGATTTCAAAGACTCGTGAACTCTGGTGTGTGAAAGAGAGCGGCGAATGGATTGCTTGCCTCTTTGCAGTCGATTCCGCTACAAAAGGGAGTCCGGCTGCGGCAAATGCTGACTCGCCGACCATGATTTGCCGGAGATGCAGTGATCCACTTTCGTAAACCGCTCGAAAACATCGACCGTCCGCAGATGGAGGCCGACGTCGTCATCGTTGGAGGAGGCCCGGCAGGGATGGCATGTGCGCTGCGCCTCTCGCAGCTGATCGACGAACATAATCGGCACAATCCGAATGCGCCACTGACGAAGGACAATATTTACGTCCTCGAAAAGGCGCGGGAGGCTGGCCAGCATTGCCTTTCCGGTGCTCTATTGGATCCGCGCTCGATGCGGGAATTGCTTCCCGGTTTTGAGAGCGAGGCGCCGATCGACGCTGAGGTCACGCAGGAATCGGTCTACTTTCTGACTAAACAGAGTCAGTACAAATTTCCAATCGTGCCGCCGCCGCTACGCGATCACGGCAACTATGTCATCTCTATTAACAAATTTGTGAAGTGGCTGGCGACGAAGGTGGAGGAAGCAGGAATCACCATCTTCACCGGATTTGCCGGCTCGGAATTGCTGTTCGATGACGACGGATTCGGCCAGGACGTGATCGGCGTCCGTACCGACGACAAAGGCGTCGACAAACAGGGTGACCCGAAGGCGAACTTCGAGCCCGGCTACGATCTCCGTGCGAAGATCACGATTCTCGCCGAGGGTACGCGCGGCAATTGCGCCAAAGAGCTCATTCAACACCTCGGCCTCGAAGATCCCGACCACGCGCAGACTTACGGCCTCGGCATCAAGGAACTGTGGGAGATTCCCGCAAGGCGCGTCGCCAAGGGCGAAGTGATCTACACACTTGGCTATCCGCTGACCGCACATGAATACGGGGGCGCGTGGATCTACGGCATCAGCGATACCGAGATCTCGATCGGCTACGTCACAGGGCTCGACTACCACGACCCGCGCACCGACCCGCATCACGTCTTTCAAAGCTTCAAACTGCATCCGCTGGCGCGGCGAATTCTCGATGGCGGCAAGATGGTGCGCTACGGTGCGAAGACGCTGCCCTACGGAGGCTGGCTCACCATGCCGCAGCTGGCCGGCGAAGGCTGGATGCTGCTCGGCGATAGCGCGAGCTTTCTGAATTCGCAGCGGCTCAAAGGCATCCATCTTGCGATCAAGTCAGGAATGCTCGCGGCGGAGACCGCCTACGATGCGATGGTGAAGCAAGACTGCTCCAGCAAGCAGTTGCAGAACTACAAACGACGCGTCGACGAGAGTTGGATTCGCGAGGAGCTTTACCCGGTGCGCAACTTCCATCAGGGCTTCGAGCACGGGCTGATCGATGGGCTGGTTAAGGCGGGAATTCAGCAGATATTTCGAGGCGACAACCTTGGTCCAGATTTCACCAACCACGCTGGCTTCGAAGCCATGCGCCCCCTCGACACGTTTGGCGAGCATGCTCACGGCCGCGAGGCTTTCCTGGGTAATGCGCCCGGCGACGGCAAACTCACCTTCGATCGGCTAACCGATGTCTATCATTCCGGCACGCGGCATGAGGACGATCAGCCCACACATCTCGTGGTCGCTGATCTCGATATCTGTGCTGGACGCTGCGCAAAGGAGTTCGGCAATCCCTGCCAGTATTTCTGCCCGGCTGCGGTTTATGAAATGGTCGAGGACGTTGATTCGGCGGCGAATAGCTCTGGCAAGCGATTGCAGATCAACTTTGCAAATTGCGTGCATTGCAAGACTTGTGACATAGCCGACCCCTACCAGATCATTACCTGGTTACCGCCTGAAGGCGGGGGCGGCCCCAACTATGACGGCATGTGAGGGCCATGCGGCCAGGATTTGTCGTACATAGGATTCCGAGACGCGCAAATTCATATAAAAGCGACAACTCCTCGTCGACGTAATTCGTCAAAGGAGTAATGTATATGCAGCATTTTCAAAAGATAAGAAGATTGGCTTTGCAGTATTGTTCTATTCGCCCAGTTCGTTAAGGTTGCTTCCGGAATAAAAATCTGCGGTTCCGATCCATGATGACCGGTGCAATCAACGAAACTCGCCTAGCCGAAACGGAGCTTCTTGTCTTCCACGAGATTGCTCGCGCTCTTACCTCCTCGCTTGACCTCGAGTCGATCCTGACCAGAATGCTCCGGCAGATTGAAAGCTCCTTCAGGCCCGAAACCTGGGCACTGATGCTCTGCGACGAGCCCAAGCAGGATCTTTTTTGCGCGATTTCCGGTGGCCGCTTCGCCTCCACCTTCTCTGAGGTTCGAGTCGCCAGCGGGCAGGGCATGGCCGGTTGGGTGACGGAGCGGGGCGAAGCCCTGATCATCTCCGACGCTTCCAGGCGAGGCACGTATGAACCGGACCTCGACCCATACATCGATTTTGACGTCCGCTCGGTGCTGTGTATCCCGCTTCGCTCGCGGCTGCGGAATCTGGGGGTCATCCAGCTCTTCAACCTGCCGCCTGAGATGCTCTCCGACTATGCGCTCTCGTTCCTGCTCGTGCTCTGCGACTTTGCCGCTATCGCCGTCGATAATGCGAATACGTTTCAACGTGTGCAGGAGTTGACGATCACCGATGAATGTACAGGGCTCTTCAATGTGCGGCACTTCGACGAGTGCCTGAGAAACGAAATCGAACGCGCCGAGCGGCTTCTGCTTCCGATGAGTCTGATCTTTGTGGATCTCGACCAGTTCAAGCTGGTCAACGATAGGTATGGACACCAGGTGGGCAGCCTGCTTCTTGGTCAGATAGGCGCGAGAATCCGGGCCCATGTGAGGAATATCGACATCGCTTTCCGTTACGGTGGAGACGAATTCGTCATTCTGCTCCCGGGTACGCCCAAAGAGCCCGCCCTTCATGTCGCAAGAAGGCTGCTGGATGCCTTTCGTAAAGCCCCCTACAAGATAGGGGATGGCTGTTGTATCGGGGTAACAGCCAGCTTCGGCATAGCCAGTTATCCCGAGGATGCTGTCACCGGGCAGGAGATTCTGCGGATCGCCGATGCGCGCATGTATCAAGTGAAGCGAACCACTCGCGACGGAATCGCTTTTACCGGCCCGGGCAGATCGTTGAACAGATCCGCATAGCTGGCGGTATCGGTCAGTAGCGCAGACCCAGTCGCTGGGGAAACTCCTCCTCATCATCATCCACATCGAGCAGATTGACAGAATCCGACAAGATCTTCCTGTGACGCCTCAGCAGTTCGGTGTGAGCTAGAACGACACCGATTGCGGCGAGCACCAGATTGCGTGTACTTACCGCCATCCAGTCCTCGAGGCTGAGCGTGATCAGGACCAGCGGCGGAAAGAGCCCAAAGTATTGGATGAGGATGTAGGCCAGATTCATCGATGCGGGCGAGAGCGTGCCCGTGAACGGGACCGTCTTCACGTTGAGAAAAAAGGCATCGGTCAGCAAGAGGCAGAGGCTGATTCCAGTAAAGATCTGGATGACAAAGCTCTTCCAGTCACGTAAGTCATGCAGCGCGACGAGATGAATCAACACGATGCTCCCGAGCGTGAGGGAAAGCGCCCATACGAATACCCACATTCTCGTTGCCGCAGACTCGTCCCATCCCGGCTTGCCGTGGATGATGCGGAATATCCAATTGACCCTGCGGTCGGCTGGGCCGAGGAAGGCAGCGCGCAACCCGGCGACCGTCCAGAAGGCGATAATGGGCGCTGCCGCACGTAACCCTTCGGTCGAGAGAGCGAGCCTGACCGTGCCATGACCGAGCTTGAACATAAGAGCGCACGAAGTGACTAGCGCCAGTCCAAGACCGCCGTACATGGCGAGATAGACCCGGTGACGCGGCGTTCGCGAGAGCGTCTGGCCGATGAAGTGAAAGATTCCCCGTTGCTGAGGTGCTCGGAGCAGCGTGTGATGCAGGAGCATCAAGATCGGCCCGGCAAACCAACTCTGGGTGCTCCTCGCGCCTGAGCCTTCGACCACATTGCGCATTCTCGAACGATACGCGAGCGGATAGGAGACGCAGGCCAGGATGATCATTGCCCCAGTCGCGAGCAAGCCCATGCGCGCCAGTGCCGTGAAGGCGGGCAGCGTCTCGTGGCCGTCGAGCAAGCGTTCGTAGATCCCCAGGAACCAGAATGGCGGAAAGTAAAATGCCGCGCGCTGACCTGAGCTAATGAGAGTCTCGATAAAACGAGAAACCAGAGGAAACAGCAGAAGAATCGAAAGCAGCGCCGTGATCGATAGTGCCTGCAGGAAGGGTGAGATTCTCCGAAAGAAATGTTCGCCCAGGAGGACCAAGAGAAATCCCTGTGCAGCCAGAACGAAGCTGGCGATGCACAGGCCGCTCATCGTGACCGCGATAAGATGCGCGGTCAGGTGACGAGTAAGACTGGGCAAGTCGGCGGACGCGGGAAAGAAGATCGTGCCGAGGGCGTTGCTGCCAAGCAGGAAGATGGCGAGGAAAAGGCCCACTGCGGCGATTCTCGCGGTGAAAAGAGTGCGCCGCTCAACCGAGAGCGTCGAGAGGACGAAGACGTCGAGCAGGTCCGGGAGGAACAGGTCCCAGACGAAGATCGTGACCGCTCCGATGGCTACGAAGGAATACATGACGTAGAAATAGTGGTCGGCTACCTGAGACCAGAAGGGCCGCCCTCCGGGAAAGTGATAAGGCGGGAAGAGATAAAGAGCGACACAGAGGCCGGGGAGCGCGATCGCGTAGGCGATCTGGAGTACGCGGGCCTTGGTTTGCCCGTCGTCTGTGGTGGTTTCATTGTTGAAGAAGCGCGAAAGGAAATGGCGTAGCAATACCTGAAACTGGGTGCGCTGTGGCTGCTCGTCGGTATAAATGCTTGCCTGCACGGCGAGCGAGAGTACGGGATGCTCGGGTTCGGAGAAGACCTGTAGGCTTTTAAGCATTCATCACCTGCATGACGTCGACGAGCTGCTGCGCGACGACTTTCGTATCTTCCTGCTGCACCAGCTCCGCGAAGGCGCTTTCGAGGTTGGCCTGCCTCATCAGCGTGGTCAGCTCACCGGGTGCGGCGTCTGCGAGGATCTTGCCCTTCGCGATTACCACGACTCGGTCACAGAGTTGCTCGACGACCTCGAGAACGTGGGAAATATAGAGGATCGCCTTGCCGCTTGTGACGAGTTGGCGAAGCAGGTCTTTGAAGAGGCGCGCTGAGTCGACATCGAGGCCAGAGAGCGGTTCATCAAAGATCAGCAGCTTCGGATCATGCATGAGCGACGCTGCAATCAGCACTCGCTGCTTCATCCCCTTGGAGTAGGCCGAGATCGGCGAGTGCCGCCAGGATTCGAGACCCAGCAGCCGGAGAAGATTGAAAGCCTTCACCGTAATCAGCCGCTCACCCATCCCGCGCAGGCGGCCGACGAGTTGTAGATACTCCATCCCGGAAAGATAGGTGTAGACGTGCGCCTCTTCGGGGACATAGCCGAGTTGGGCGCGGAATCCCGGTAGGTCCTCGACGATGTTCCTCCCGTTGAAGAGCACCTGGCCATCGTTTGGCTGCAGAATTCCCGTGATGATCTTGACCGTGGTCGATTTCCCCGATCCATTAGCGCCCAGGTAGCCGACAATCTCTCCGGCGCCAACGCGAAAGTTTACGTTGGCGATGGCGGGAATGCCGCGGTAGCTTCTTGAGACGTTGCGCAGCTCGAGCATGGGATCTCCGCTTGTTTGCGTGCATACCCTATGTAGCATACTAGTCTTTACTGGTCAACTAGCATGCTACATAGGTACAATTCCTGCCATGGCCCCAGGCGCGAAGCTTTCCCACATCGACGCAAAGCTCTCCCACACCGCCGCCCTCATCCTGCAGGCGATCCATACCGGGCAGGTCTACGGCTTCAGCGTGATGGAGAGAACAGGCCTGCCGAGCGGCACAGTGTATCCGGCGATGCGGCGGCTGGAGCGAGATGGACTCATCCTGTCGAAGTGGGAAAATCAATCGATTGCCGACGCGGAACAGCGGCCTCCGCGCAAGTACTACAGACTCACCCGCGCCGGGAAGGATATGCTGGAGGCGCTCTATAAACGGTATCCGCTGCTGGAGAAGCTGATTCCCTCGCCCGAGGTGGAGAACGCGTGATGGGTCACAGTTTGCTCGAATCTCTCCCGATCTGCCGGCTTCTGCTGCGCAGCGCATCCCTGCTTGTGCCCGGCAGAACCAGGGCGGATTGGCTGGCGGAGTGGCAGGCGGAGCTTTGGCATGTTCTGCGCTCGCACGTTGAAAGTCGTGACCGCGCGGCTGACGAGGTTGCTGCACACTCCAACCCCACTACCTTCTGCCTCGGAGCGTTTCAGGATGCGTGGTGGCTTCTCCAAAATAGTGCGCAGCCGCCGCTGCGTTCGCCGTTGCGTTCCCTCACCCGTCAAGGCTCGCCGGCCACGTGTCTGCTCTCACTCGCGGGTTGGGCTGCGGCTAGCCTGTTGCTCGCTCTGTGCCTGCCCACTGCCCGCAAGGCGATGATTCCCCCTCCGTATCCGGACGCAGACAACCTGGTATTGATCTCGCCCGACGGAACCTCGATGTCGCCGCTGCCGTCGATTCGTCTAGCCGACTACCGCTCATGGCAAACCAGCACGCGGCCTCTCTTCACCGAGCTCGCCTATTACCAGCCGCTGATGAAGCATGTGCACATCGCGCCGCGTCGGACGGCGGAGCTTTCGGTCATCCGCGCCAGCGCGAGCCTCTTCGACTTGCTGAAGATTCCCTCTTTCACGTTGCTAGCTCAAGACTCGCAGCACATGCAGGGACTGCTCCTCAGCGAGAACGCATGGCACGAATACTTCAATGATGACCCTGCAATTGCCGGACGAGTGGTTGAGGTTGCAGGACGGCAGGTTCGGATTGCCGGGGTTGTAGCCCAGGACCGGTGGCGCCTGCCCGGCCGCGCTGATGCCTGGATGGTGGCCGACGAGTCACAAATGGATTCGCTTTCCCCAAACTCGAAGGGGTTTGTGCTTGCTGCAATGCGCCCATCGGCATTCCCCTCTGGATCTTCGGGCCGGCATTGGATGACGGTTTACCGCGCGTATGGCGATGCCGACAGGTTTGAGTGCGTTTCGCTGGCGGAACAGACACGGCAACCCTTTTCCATTTATCTCTTCACGTTATTCATCGCCTTCCTCGCGCTGCCCGCCACGACGCCGCTGCCCTTGGGCGAGTACCCTGCCCGCGCCGAGCGCCTGGGCTGGAGCGTCCGCGTGCGGCGATGGCTGTTTCTCGTCGCGAAGCTCGCCCTGATTCTGCCGCTGGTGTATTGCGCTTCGATCGATCTCGCCTATGGAAATATAACCGCGGGTCTGCACTCCGTCGGCCCGGTTTCGTCGCAGTATCTTCAGTTGGCGAGTTCGTTTTTTGGACTGTTGTTCGCATTTCGCTGGGCGCTGCGCGACCAACGCGGCCGCTGCCCGGTTTGCCTGCGGCTGCTGACCAACCCGGCCCGGGTGGGTGAAGCCTCGCGGAACTTCCTGGCCTGGAACGGCACCGAGCTGATCTGCGCAGGAGGACATGGCTTGCTGCATATCCCTGAAATCCCCACCAGCTGGTTCAGCACCCAAAGGTGGCTGTATCTCGATCCGTCCTGGAGCAGCCTGTTCACAGATGCTTATGTGGCTCCGGCTGGAGTGCTGTAACTCTGGCCTCGCGGGCGCCGCGCATCGCAAGATTGGCCTCGCAGACGGACAGCAACGCCACGCAGCCGGTTTGACCCCTCCAATTTCAGCCTGTTAAACTTTGAGGGTTACGCAGTAGCAAGCCGTCATTCGCTCGCCTGCCATCTCCCCTCCGGAAAGATCTCGAAGGAACTCTGTGGACTCCCAGACACGTCACGCCCTGAAGCAGGATAAGTTTGTAACCGCAACCCAGACAGGCTTGAGCTGGATTGAGATTCACCGCCCACAGGTCATTCGGGCCTCCATCGCTGTCGTCTTGATTCTTGCCGCGATTGTCGGTGGCGGCGCATGGTATGAACACCAAAGCGCCCAGGCTTCGGTCGCGCTGGGTCAGGCGCTTGAGGTCTACAATTCGTCGCTGCGCCAGCCGGGCGAACCCGAAGATGGCAGCTACAAGACCATCGCCGAACGCGCCCAGGCCGCCAACAAGCTCTTCGCCGAAGTTGCGATCAAGTATGGCAGCTACGAGGCGGGCAAAACCGCCCAATACTTTGTGGGCCTGACCGACATCGACCTGGGAAAGACCGTTGACGCCGAGACGAGCCTCAAGCAGGTCTCAGGCTCCTATAACAAGGACCTTTCCGGGCTGGCCAAGGTCGCGCTGGCAAATCTCTACGTGCAGACCGGGAAGACCCAGCAGGCGATCGACCTCTACAAGGAATTGATCGCGAAGCCTACCGACACCGTTCCGGCCCCGGCGTCGCAACTGCAGCTTGCTGCGATCTACGAAAAGACCGACCCACTGCAGGCGAAGCAGATTTACGCCGTGCTGAAGGACAAGGACAAGACCACCGCCGCCGGCCAGATCGCAGCTCAGAAGCTGAATCCGGGCGCGGCGCAGGGCCCGCAGTTACAGCAATAGCGTCTTTTCCGCCCGACAAACGCCCGCATCGACCCTCGATGCGGGCGTTTGCCTTTCTTGCAAGATTTTCGAGCGAGATCAGCGGCGGTCGTCGAGCCAAGTCGCTATCGACGAGGCCGCTTCATACGGTGATACTTCGTTGATATGTGTTTGTAGATCCACTTCGTTGGCGGGAGAAATGCCAGACCGCAAAATAAAATTCCCACTCCGAACCCTCCCGCCGCGAAGGTGGTCTGGTGGAAGCTTATGTTGTCGAACACGAAGTGGCCGGCCTGTAATTGCAGCGCCGCTATGACCATGAGGAAAAGTCCGAATGCGAAAAGCCCAAGTCTAGCCGTCCATCGCATGAGCCTCATTTTATCTCTCAATTGAAGCTGGCCGGCCATCTGACGCAGATACCTTGACTATCTACAATCGAGTAGTGTAGATAGTCATAGTATGGGAAAACCAAGCGATCTCGTTCAGGGCACCCTCGACCTGCTTATCCTCAAAACGCTCTCGACCGAAGCCCGCCACGGCTGGGCGATTGCCAAGCGCATCCAGCAGATTTCAGGCGAAGTGCTGCAGGTGCAGCAAGGCTCGCTCTATCCGGCGCTGCACCGGCTGGAACAGCAGGGCTGGATCAAGGCCAAATGGGCCGAAAGCGAGACCGGGCGCCAGGCGAAGTTCTACTCGCTGACCGCTGCCGGACGCACACAGCTTGAATCCGAGACCGCCAACTGGGCCCGACTATCAGAAGC
>CAWGZE010000015.1:0-227701 GCA_963826855.1 uncultured Acidobacteriaceae bacterium | reverse complement strand
TGTCTCTCTAACTTGTTGGGGCATTCGAACAATTGCCAAAGTGTCTATACCCCCACCGGAAAGGGCTTTGGCGAAGACTCATCCGTGTTAGCGCCGCCCAAACGAAAGCGCTCGAACCTTCCCTGAAAGAGTGACATCAGCCCCGTATACCAATACCCGACAACAAAGAGCAACAGGAATGGCACGGTGAAGTAGTTCTCGTTCAGAAAGGTATAGCGGATCGTCGCCGCGAAGTAGCAGCCGATGCCCAGCTCGATCCAGGGGACAATGCCGAGGCGCTTACGATACTTCGAGGCCTGCGATTTCTCACCCTTCTTTTCTACTCGATATTTTGGGGTCCGCTTGAATGAACTCTTGATCCCGAAGAGCGCCTCGAGCACCGCCCTGGTATTCGTGACTGTCAGGCCAATCCCGAGAGACATAAGGAATGGCAGAAAGAGAAAGGTCTTTAGCCAGGTCTTCGGATACAACACTCTTTGCGAAACCAGATAGAAGGTCGAGATCGAGAACGTCGACGCCAGGAAGAGTGGCACGTCGATGATCAGCATCTGGAACCAGCCCTGATAGAAGCGAATGATCATCGCCGGCATGAGCAAAACCGACAAGATCACCATGAGGGGATAACTCAGGTTTGCGGTCAGGTGATAGAACGCTTCGATCTTGGTGTGCAACGGTTGCTCACTTGCCCAGACTCTAGGCAAGATCTTCTTGGAGGTCTGAATGAGACCCTTGGCCCAGCGCGCCTGTTGCGTCTTGAAGGCGGTCATCTCGATTGGCAATTCGGCGGGACACTCGACATTCTGCAAGTACGTGAACTTCCACCCGGCGATCTGCGCGCGATAGCTGAGGTCAGTGTCTTCGGTGAGAGTGTCGTGCTGCCAGCCGCCGGCTTCCTCAATGGCGACGCGGCGCCACATGCCGGCAGTTCCATTGAAGTTAAAGAAGACTCCCGAGCGTGCGCGCGCCCCGTGCTCCAGCACGAAATGGCCGTCGAGCAGAATGCCTTCGATCTGGGTGAGGATGCTGTAATCGCGGTTCAGGTGGGTCCATCGGGTCTGCACCATGCCGACCTTTGGCTCGGCGAAGTGATGGATGACCTTCATCAGCCAATCCTCGGGTGGGACGAAATCGGCGTCGAAGATAGCAACGAACTCGCCAGTCACGGTCTTGAGCCCCTCGTCGAGGGCTCCCGCTTTGTAGCCATAGCGATTGGTGCGATGTAAGTATTCGATGGGGTGGCCGAGGGTACGGTAGCCTTCGACGATCGCACTGGCCACCTGAACAGTCTCATCGGTGGAGTCGTCGAGCACCTGAATCTGGAGCCTGTCGGCAGGGTAGTCCAGTTTGCAGCAGGCTTCAATAAGCCGGTCGATGACGAATTGCTCATTAAAGATAGGCAGTTGGATCGTGACCCGGGGCAACTCGGGAAATCGCGACAGCGGCCCTTTCGTCTCATTTTTCTTGTATTTGAAATAGAGGTACACCAGCTGATAGCGGTGAAGGCCGTAGAAGGCGAGAACGATCATCACTGTGAAATAGGGAATCAGCAGCAGCGTGTCGAAGCTGTTCCAACGATAGAGATGCTCAAAGGTCTTGTCGCCGTAATGGGTGCGGAGATAGTGCTGCAAGCCGTGCGGTGCGGCAAGCCACAAGGCCACATTGCTGAAGCCGTTCGCAATCATCGCCCGGAGAGAGGCAGCCGCTGGCGATTGAGCCGGTAGCGATAGGGCGAGATGAAACAGGGGGTGAGCCTCCGCGATCAGAGTCGGTCAAGCATGATTGTAAGGGACGCGACAAAATCGGCGGGGTTGCCTCGAAAAATCTCAAATTCCCGCCAGATATGATGGTTAGGATCCTAGAGGTCAAGTGTGTTTCATCGACAGCCTTTTCCTCAAAACATTGCAGTTTCCAACGGGAGAGTTATCCGCGCCTGGATTGTCTGCGCTGTCCTCGTCCTCGCGACCACTCTGGTTTCGGCCCAACAGTTCGATCTTGTCTTGCAGGGCGGGACGGTAGTGGATCCGGAGACGGGGTTGGATGCTATCCGCAACGTGGGCGTGGGCGGGAGCAAGATTGTACGCATCACCACCGAACCGCTTACCGGGGCGCGGGTCATCGACGCGCACGGTATGGTCGTTGCGCCCGGCTTCATCGATCTGCACCAGCATGGACAGCACCTGGAGAGCCAGCGCGTAAAGGCTCTGGACGGCGTGACGACCGCGCTCGAGATGGAAATCGGCGTTCCTGACGTCGCGGAGTTTCTGCGGGAAAAGCAGGGGAAATCGCTCATCAATTATGGAACGACCGCCAGCCATGTTGCAGCGCGGGCGCAGGCTTTTGGCGCGCCGCTCCCGGCAAACGTCGAGGCCACCGCGCCGAAAATCGGGCTGCCAAATATTTTGCCGAAGAGCGGCCCGGCGACCGACCAGCCGGCTACCGCGGAGCAAATCGCCAAAACTCAGCAGCGTTTACGAGCTGAACTGGACGCGGGCGCGCTGGGTATCGGCATGGGCATCCAGTACACGCCGGGAGCGACCCGGATTGAGGTAATCGATATGTTTCACCTGGCTGCGGAGCGCAAGCTGCCGGTCTACACTCATCTGCGCAGCTTCGGACGCATCGAGCCCGGCTCGGCGATCGAGGCGCTGGAAGAGGTAATTGCCGCTTCGGCCATCACCGGAGCGCCCGTTCACGTGGCCCACATCAACAGCACCTGCACGCATGATTCGCTCGAGTGCTTGGCGATGATCGACGGCGCGCGAGCGCATGGCCTCGACATCACCACAGAGGCCTATCCCTACATCGCCGGCATGACAGCGGTGAACTCGGCGCAGTTTGAGGGCAACTGGCGCGAGCGGCTGGGCATTGATTACGGCGATCTCGTCCTGCCTGCGACGGGAGAACACCTGACCCAGAAGCGCTTTGAGGAGCTGCATGCGTCGACCACTCCGCAGTCGGTGCTGGTCTTCGCGAACACGCAGGCGGTCGTCGACGCGGTCATTCCCTATCCCGGAGTGATGATCGCAAGCGACGGCGCTTTGGGGCATCCGCGCAACGCGGGGACTTATTCGCGGGTGCTGGCGGAGTATGTTCGCGCGAAGAAGACGCTCACACTCATGGAAGCGCTGCGCAAGATGACTCTGCTTCCGGCGCAGATGCTGGAGCGGTCGACTCCAGCGGCGCGGAAGAAGGGGCGGATGCAGGAAGGTGCGGACGCGGACATCGTGGTCTTCGATCCGGCTACGATTGCAGATCAGGCGACTTTTCAGAAGCCGATGGAGGCGAGCGTTGGGGTGCGGTATTTGGTTGTTGGTGGGACGGTCTTGGTGGATCGAGGGAAGGTTGTGGATGGAGTGTTTCCGGGGAGGGCAGTCCTGGGGCCGGGGAAGAGTGGCAGCGGCCCAGGCCATTGAGTGCGTAAGGCGGCCTGCTCGAGCGATTCGAAAAACAGCGCCCTCCCCCTATTTCGCCGCATCGAGGATGTCGAGCATAGTGCGCGGTGAGACGATCGTCAGCGGGCCGCATCCCGAATCAAGAACCTGGCCGAAGTACCTTCCGAAATGCGTCCTGTCGCCCGTGCGGCGGTGGCGTGGGCGAGGATGGGCCGGTCTTTGGCCGGAAGGTCGATCTCGATCGGTAATTCTGCAGCTTCGTTCTCGACAATCTCAGTCCTAACGAGCAACTCGTCGAAACGGCGGCGGTGGTCTTCGCGAACGATGTGGCGCTCGGTCTCCACCACGACATAGCTTGAAATCACGGCATGTGCGTTCCGATGGGTCCAGAAGGGCAAGAAAGAATGGTCCGGCGCCCGGGAAGCGGAAAACGGGACGTTGGAATCGATAAAAATGCGGAGCAGCCCGCTCATGCTGTTGCGCGTTCGCGCTCCATGGCCCGCCGGGCGGCGGCGGAAGTGCGGGCCTCAAGCTGTGCGCGGGTTGGCAGTGTTTCACGCATGCCGGGCTCGGTGAAGGGAATCTTGGCTGGGTCGAGCCCCATCTCGCGAATATCCGAGCAGGCCTGGTCATAGTCCTCTTGCGTAACGGAGTTGTTCAGGAAGAACTCCGCCTTGCGCTCCGGGGTCCAGACTTCATATCGGACCGCGGGGAGGAGGAAGACGCCGCCTTCGCGCTCTTCGAGGATCACCTCGTCGCCCTCTAGCAGGCCGAGGCGCTGGCGGAGTTCTGCGGGGATTTCTATGGCTCCGGTTTGGGTGAGGCGGGTGGTGGGCATTTCCGATCCTGTAAGGACAAGGATATCAGGTGTCATTTGGGACGGTTCGCTATTCGCCTATGTCATCGCCCAGCGCTGTTGCCCAACGCTTGAGCGTTGGCTTAGAAATTGATATGCCCTTAGACTCAGACTCACCTTGGTACTTTCGGGAGATAGCATCGCACACGTCACCCCAGTGGTGGTAGTAGTTCTCTTTTAGGTTAGGGAGGATGATGATCAGGCGCACAAGGTTTCGTTCATTATGGGCGTCGTGGGAGTCAGTGCTCAACAGGAGGTAAACAATCTGATTGGCGACGAGCGGGACGAGAATCTTGTAGTACTGCGGTTTGCTGAGCCACACACCCTCGAGCATCGAAATGCCGATGCTGCGCCGCTGGCTTCCGCCGTCGAAATAGTCGAGTATCTTCGCTAGGCTGTCTTCTTCTCGTGCGCTTCTTCGCTCCAGTAACCAATCACTAGCGTGATCGTAGCCACTGTTGCACCACTGAGGACACCAACAATACTTACTATCTCCGCGTTCATTGAACCGTTTCTAGACAACTGACGCTTGTTCTGCTGATTGACATTATCAATTCAAGAACATCGTCCGATAAAGTGTATCCCGCTGCACTGGTTTGAATCCGGCGTCGCGGATGACGCGGCGCAGCTCTTCTTCCGTCGTGCAGTTCGCGGTTCCTGCGGCTTTGACGACGTTTTCTTCGAGCATCACTGATCCAACGTCGTTGCCGCCGAAGCGCAGACCCATTTGCAGCACCTTTAGTCCCTGTGTGACCCAGCTGGATTGCACGTTCTCGATGTTGTCGAGATATAGCCGAGCGATGGCGAGGACCTTGAGGTATTCGACTGATGTGGCCTCTTCCCAGCCACGTCCGCCGAGGGCGGTGTTGCCGGGTTGGAAGCTCCACGGGATGAAGGCGGTGAAGCCTCCGGTCTCTTCCTGGAGACGGCGGACTTGTTCGAAGTGGTTGACGCGGTGTTCGAAGGTTTCGCCGACTCCGAACATCAGGGTTGCCGTTGTCCTCATGCCGAGCTGGTGGGCGGTGCGATGGACGAGCAGCCAGTCTTCGGTGCCGCATTTGAGGCGGGCGATGCGATGGCGGACTTCGTCGTCGAGGATCTCGGCGCCTCCGCCGGGGATGGAATCGAGGCCGGCGTCGCGGAGACGCATGATGGTGTCGCGGACGGAGAGGTCGCTGTATTCGGCGATGGCGAGGATCTCCGACGCCGAGAAGCAGTGCAGCCAGATCTGCGGATAGCGCTGCTTGATGCCTCTGAGCAGCCGCTCGAACCAATCGATCTTGAGGTCGGGATGGAGGCCTCCCTGCATGAGGACTCCGGTGCCGCCCATCTCGACCGTCTCGCGGATCTTTTCATAGATGGTCTCGAAGTCGAGGATGTAGCCCTCGGCGGCCATCTTGCCCTTGAGCGGCCGGTAGAAGGCGCAGAACGTGCAGTACTCGGTGCAGAAGTTGGTGTAGTTGATGTTGCGATCGATGATGTAGCTGACGACGCCCTCGGGATGGAGCCTGCGGCGGACGGCGTCGGCCTCCATGCCAAGGCCAATCAGATCGTCGGAGCGGAAGTGGTCAAGGGCTTGCTGGCGGCTTATCGGCATAGGTTTAGTTTACGGCGATGAGGGGCGCTCGGCCAATGCAGCTTGTGCCGGGGCGAACGCGGATCATCCGTTCTTGCCAATGTCCAGGTTAGCTTCGCGAACCTGGGGCACCCGCATTTGTGGCTTCGGGCTGTTAATCCAGCTTCCGGTGGTAGTACCAGAAATGTTCTTCCTTCACATAGCCCATTCGCTTGTAAAGGAACTGGGCAGTGCTATTGTCGTGGGCGGTCGCGAGAGTCAGGCGTTCCGCGCCTGTCTGGCGGGCGAAGTTTTCCGCGTATGCCATGAGCGCAGTGGCCACGCCTTTCTGTCGACTGGCGGGCGCGACGAAGAGGTCCTCAAGCAGCCAGATCGGGCGCATCGCAACCGTACTGATCGAGGGCATGAGGTGGACAAAGCCCAGCATCGGCAGTCCCTCGGCCTCGCGCGCCAGGAAGAAATGGGTCTTGCCGTGAATGATCAGGCCGTGGACGAAGGCGTCGGCCTTAAGCGGAGCCGGCTCGGCCCCATAAAAGACGCGGTAAGCATCGAACAAGCCTGCCAGCTCAGCGACATCGGTGAGCAGCGCCGGCTGGATATCGAAGGTTCTTTCTTCGCTCATATTGCCCCACAATCTCGCAAACGAAGATCAATATATCGCATAAAAGGTTCTTATTCCGCGCGCCTGTCGGAAAGATTGGCTGGCAATCTACGGCCAAGCAGCTCCGCGGCCTAACTTTACCTTGACATCAAAAGTCGGCTTCAATACTGTGAACTAAATCGTAACCAAGCAAGCAGGTAGGCCGGCGACACATATTGCAGCCGGTACCGCCTTTCCACTCCGGAAAGACAAAGCATGGTTCTCTCTCTTGGCGTTTCTTCATATGGTTTGGAGGCGGTAAGGAATGCACTCTTCCCAGGTGGTCACCTCTTCTCATAGTTCTCGCCCGCGTGCTTCTTCCCATCGTTTTGTGTTGTGCCTCTTCCTCGGTTTGCTGGCCATTGTTTCGGCGCGAGCGATCGGCCAATCGACCGGCGGACGCGTGCTTGGCCGAATCCTCGATCCCTCCGGCGCGGTCGTTCCGGATGTCACACTGACGCTCACGAATGACGATTCGGGAAAAGCTCTGGCCGTGCAGTCGTCTAAGACTGGCGACTATATTTTCCCCGCTGTCCCGGTTGGGACTTACCGTCTTGAGGCGCAGATCGCAGGATTTAAGGACTTTACCGCCACAGGCATTCTCGTCAACCTCAACGCCACCGTCACCTACGACGTGAAGCTGACCGTGGGTGCTAATACTCAGGCGGTCGAGGTAACCGCGGAAGCCCCGCTGGTCGATACGACCACGACTCAGTTGGGCGCCGTCATCAACGAGCGGGCGGTGCAGAACCTGCCGCTCAACAGCCGCGACACCTATCAGCTGCTGCAGCTGCAGCCCGGAGTTCAGGGCGTCGGCGGATCCGACCTTTTCTACGGAAGTGATAAGCCCGGTGCGGTATCGGTCAACGGCGGCCGTGGACGGTCGAACAACTTCAGCGTGAACGGCGGCGACGGCAACGACCTCTTCGTCAACTCGCCGGGAATCGAGCCCTCGCCCGACGCGATTCAGGAGTTCAAAGTCATCACTAATACCTTCGACGCCGAGTATGGCCGCAACTCCGGCGCAGTGATCAACGTTGTAACCAAGTCGGGGACGAACCAATTTCACGGAAGCATCTACGACTACGTCCGCAACAGCATCTTCGATGCTAAGAATTACTTCAGCTTGGTCAAGGGCGACGATACCCAGAACCAGTTTGGCGCCACCATCGGCGGACCCATCAGGAAGGACAAGACGTTCTTTTTCGTTTCCTACGAAGGACGCCAGCTGGTCGAAGGCATCCCGGGGGACAGAACACGCGTTCCCACCCAGGCGGAGCGAAACGGACAGTTCGCAGGATTCGCCGGCACCTTGAGCGACTTGACGGTCGCCAACATCCTCCAGAACCGGGCAGGCTGCGCCGACGCGATTGGCGCCGAGGGTGGCGTCGCTCCTACGCCGGGTACGCCTTGGGCGAGCATTTTCCCCACTTCGATTCCAACTCCATGCTTCGACCCGGTTGCTGCAAACCTGGTCCAAACTTATGTGCCGCTGCCGAACGTCAATGGCCTCTACTATCAGTCGACTCCGAACCAGCATAGCCGCGAAAATCAGGGCACTGTGCGCGTCGACCATACCTTTAACGAACACAACACTTTCACCGGCTACTACTACGTGGACGACGGATTCGACGAGAATCCCTTCACGCGCTTCCAGGCGGTGACCAACAACCTGTTACCCGGATTTGGCAGCAACAATGCCCAGCGTAACCAGCAGATCAATCTATCTGATACCTGGACCCTGAACGCGACCACCCAGAATGAAGCCCGGATCACGTACTATCGCGAGGGGCAGCTGACGTTTCTCGCCTTCCAACGCACGGGCGCGGTAACGGATTCGTGCACAGGAGCGGCGGCCAACTACTGCTTCAACGGCAATCCGGATACGCCCTTGATCGACGACAACGGAAATCCGATCGCCACCCCCAACGCGAAGCTGGGGATCACTCCGGGCCTGCCGCCAAGTCGCGAAGGTGTTCCCTATATCGACATCAGCGGCGGCTTTACCATTGGCAACGATTCTGAAGGCTCCTTGCCACAGGTCGGGAACACTTATTCGCTGACTGATAATTTTTCCAAGGTTATCGGGCAACATAGCCTTAAGTTCGGCGGCGACTTCCGAATCCAGCATTTCGATCAGACCCTGTATTACAACGTCAACGGCTTTTACTCCTATAGCGGTGGAGGCCAGAACGACCTGGAGGCCACCGACTCGACCGGCGCGGGCACGGTTTTCCCGAATTACCTCCTGGGACTTCCCGACAATTATTCCCAGGGATCTCCACAGACCGAAAACATTCGCGCCAATGCCCTCTATCTCTTCGCCCAGGACAGCTATAAGGTGAAACCCAACGTCACCTTAAACTACGGTTTGCGCTGGGAGCTGAATGAGCCGCTCGCCGACGCCGCGCAGCGCGTGCAGACCTTTCGTCCGGGCCAGGCGACCCAGATATTTCCTTGCCAGCTGAACGCCGAGAATACGGCCACGATTGGCAATGGGACCTCCGATTGCGGGCCGGGCAGCGCAAACGAGGCATATTTCCCATTGGGGCTCGTCATTCCTGGCGACAAGGGCGTGCCAAAGGGGCTGACAGCCACTTACTACAAGGCCTTTGCACCACGCATCGGGATGGCGTGGAGTCCCGCGCGCTTCAATAACAAGCTGGTCATTCGCAGTGGCTTCGGGCTCTTTTACAACCCGATGGAGCAGCTCGTCCTGGAGCAGTTTCAGGGTGAACCTCCCTTCGGCGGCAGCAGCTCGGTTGGCGAGGGACTCTTTCAGACGCCCTTCGTGAGCCAAGGCGGCTCCGTTAGCCCGAACGCGTTTAACGGATTTCTGAATCCGGCGAGAGGCTCGGCAGTGGATTGGTCGGTCTTTCGCCCGATCATTCTCTATGGCGAACTGCAGCCTAATTTGAGGACGCAGTACACCGAGCAATATAACCTTCAGATACAGCAGCAGTTTGGAAATAACTTTGTTTACACGCTCGGCTATGTGGGTTCACAGGGACACCGCCTGCTGGCGACCTACGACTTAAATCACGGCAACCCTCAGACATGCCTCGACCTGATTGCGACCTCGGCATATAACAACGACTCGAGTTACACCTGCGGCCCCTACTATGAGGACAGCCAGTTCGTCATCCCGGCCGGCGAGACCATCGCGCCACAGGGACTTCATCTGCCCTATGGGCCGACTCCGTTCATCGCAGGCGGCACGACACTAAGTGCGCCCATCAATCTGGTAGGTCTGCGTCAATACTCGTCGCCCTACTGCGATCCGACGACGGGAAGCAACTGCCCGGCTGACGGCATTCCTGTATTTTCCAGCATCTTTGCCCAGGACGTCGTCGCCAACTCCAACTACAACTCGCTGCAGGCGTCCCTCGAAAAGCGCTTTTCCCAGGGCTTTCAGTTCCTCGGCGCCTACACCTGGAGCAAGTCCATCGATAACGCGTCGAGCTTTGAGCAGAGCCTTGATCCGACCGACTTTAGCCGCAGCCGCGCGCTTTCGCTCTATGGCGCGACCAACCGCTTCGTTTTTAGCGGCGTGTGGGACCTGCCCTTCAAGAAATACAGCGGAGCGTTGGGTGTAGTCGCCGACGGCTGGACGGTTTCGGCAATCATCGCCTTCCAGGATGGATTCCCGATCCGAATGCAGTCGAACCTCGACCAGGAGTTGCAGGGGAGCGGCGACTTTGAAAATCCTGGCAAGCCGGACATCGTCGCGCCATTCACCCATCAGGACCCGAGGAAGAACAACGGCTACTACTTCAACCCGAGTATCTTCGCTGTGGCCCCGTTAGGGAGTCTTGGCTCGGCGACGCGCAGCCAGTGCTGTGGGCCGGGCATTGACAACACCGACCTTGCTTTCCAAAAGAACACACCCATTGGGGAGACCAAGAGCCTGGAGTTCACCTTCCAGACTTTCAATATCTTCAATCACACCCAGTTCCTGAATCCGGACGGACAGATCGGTGACGGCGGCCTGTTTGGCCAGGTCACTCGCGCTCGCGATCCGCGCAAGATACAGTTTGCGCTTCGCTTCAGGATGTAAGATTTGAAGGCGGCCTCTGCATATTCCATTGAGGGAGCCGACAGGTTACGTATGATGAGCACCGCAGTCTTGGCTCCCGCCAAGCTTCCGCATTACATCAATGGAGCGTGGGTCGATTCCACCGCCTCCGAATGGATCTCCGTAGTCAACCCTGCTACTGGCGAGGCGATCGCGACCGTGCCACTGACCGGAAGCAAGGAAGTCGCTGCAGCCGTTGAAGCTGCGGCAGCGGCATTTCCGGTGTGGCGGCGGACTCCGCCGGAAGACCGCATTCAGCCGCTCTTCAAGCTCAAGACGCTGATGGAAGAGCACATCGACGAGATTGCGCGCGTGATCACCACGGAGAACGGCAAGACCTTTACTGAGGCCAAGGCCGAGATGCGCCGGGCTATAGAAAATGTCGAGGTCGCTTGCGGCATTCCGATAATGATGCAGGGATACAACCTTGAGGACGTGGCTCGGGGCATCGACGAGATTATGATCCGACAGCCGCTGGGCGTCGTTGCTGCGATTGTGCCGGCGAATTTTCCGGGGATGATTCCGTTCTGGTTTCTGCCTTATGCGATTGCGACAGGAAACACGCTGATACTGAAACCCTCGGAGCGGGTTCCGCTGACCTCGAAGTACATCTTTGAGTTGCTGGCGCAGACTGGTTTACCTGCGGGAGTGGTGAACCTGGTGAATGGCGGACGTGAGTCTGTGGACGCTTTGATCGATCATCCGAAGGTGCGGGCGATCAGCTTTGTGGGTTCGACGGCGGTGGCGCGTTCGGTCTATGCGCGAGCCGGCGCGAATGGGAAGCGGGCGCAATGCCAGGGCGGCGCGAAGAACCATGTCATTGTGCTTCCTGACGCGGACATGAAGATGGCAACGCAGATAGTCACCGACAGCGCCTTTGGCTGCGCGGGGCAGCGGTGTTTGGCGGTTTCGGTTGCGGTGACGATTGGCGAGGCGAAGAAGACTTTTCGGGATTCCATCGCCGAAGCGGCTTCGAAGCTGAAGGTTGGCAATGGGCTGGATGAAGGCGTGCAGATGGGGCCGGTGATCTCGGCGCAGAGCAAGTCGCGGATTGAATCGCTGATCGGCGTGGGTGAGAAGGACGGCGCGAAGGTGTTGCTCGATGGGCGGGGGACGAAGGTCCCGAAGTATGAGACCGGATCGTTCCTGGCTCCGACTCTGCTCGATGGACTTCCTGCCGATAGCGAGCTGACGCACACCGAGATCTTTGGGCCGGTGCTGAGCCTTGTCCATGCCGACTCGATGGATGAGGCGCTGGCGTTTCTGGAGCGGAGTCCTTATGGCAACCAGGCTTCGCTGTTCACCTCAAGCGGCGCGGCGGCGCGGCGCTTTCGCTATGAGGCTCCTGCGGGGAACATTGGGATCAATATCGGCGTTGCCGCTCCGATGGCTTACTTCCCGTTCAGCGGGTGGAAGGACAGCTTCTTCGGCATCATGCATGCACAGGGGCGGGATGCGATTGAGTTTTATACCGAGAAGAAGATTGTCGTGGAGCGGTGGGTGGAGACGCATTCGCGGAAGTTTTGACATTTTGCGAAACTTGCGAGACTGGTCCGTTGCTTCAAATCTCAACTTCGTCATCCTGAGCGAAGCGAAGGATCTGCAGCTAGAAGCATCCGGTCGGCCCCATTCTTCGCTGAGATCACTCCAACTGGGGTTCGTTATTTCGATCAGCTTTATCTTTCTGGCCCGGCGCCAGCCTTTCAATTCCTTTTCACGAGCGATGGCTCTCCCTGCGCTGCTGTAAGTCTCGAAGCAAACCAGGCGGTTACAGTTGTAGTTTGCTGTGAAGCCTTCATGAACCTTGTTCTTGTGCTGCCAGATGCGCTGTTCGAGATTATTGGTGACTCCGATGTAGAGCGTGCGTGAGCGGCTGGCTACGATGTAGGTGTAGTAGCTCTTGGACATGGGAGAGTGCGATAAGGATGCGCCTTCGGCGCGGCTTTAGACAAACTGCAGATCCTTCGCTGCGCTCAGGATGACATCTCTTCGATTTACAGCTTGATTTCGGGATTGTGCCAAGCAGCGTAGGCCGGCACTTCGCGAATGATCTCTTCGGGAAGCTCAAGGTTTCCAGGTGGAGGCTTGGGGCTCTGGCTACCTTCCGAAAAAACCTAAAGCCCACGCACACACCAACAAGCTGCCGAATCCCAACGCTATTGGCAGACGAGCCTGCCAGAGCAGGTGCCCTTTGGGGAAAAGCCTCCGATACTCGCGATGAAGTCGTAAAGTTTTCGAGAAATCCCATCCGAGCGAAGAGAACTGACAATCCTGAGGGAGCCTCCCGTTTACTTTGTCGACGATCTCAACATTGACAAGTGTCGAAATCAGACCACAAAGGGAGACCACCGTGATCGCAGCAATTCCGACTAATAAGCGAGTGGACATATTTTGTTTTCGTTATAGCATCGCCACGAAAGCTATGTGGTCGATGCGCTTAAGATTCCCAGCTCCTGCGCAGCATAGGCTAACCCACCCCCAATCACACCCATTGCCTCGCTGAACTCCTCGTCGCTGATCACCAGCGGCATGAGGATGCGGATTACGTTGTCGTGGGTTCCGGCGCCGAGGAGGAGGACTCCGTGTTTGAGGCTGTATTGGATTACCTTTTTGGCTGCGGCTGCGTTTGGTTCTGTTGCGTCGCCGGGTTGGCTGAACTCGAGGGCTTGCATGGCTCCGAGGCCGCGGACGTCGGCGATGAAGTCGTACTCCTTCTGCCAGGCGAGGGCGCGTTGGCGGAACTGCGCGCCTAACTCGTTGGCGCGGCGGAGGAGATGGCCGTCAGCGAACTCTTCGATGACGGCGAGGGCGGCGGCGCAGGCGGCGGGGTTTCCGCCGAAGGTTCCGCCGAGACCGCCGGGGCCGGGGGCGTCCATGATCTCGGCGCGGCCGGTGATGGCGGCGAGGGGGAGTCCTCCGCCGAGGGATTTGGCGGTGAGGATGAGGTCGGGCTCGATGGCGAACTGCTCGGAGGCGAAGAGGGTTCCGGTGCGGCCGAAGCCGGTCTGGACTTCGTCGGCGACGAAGACGATGCCGTGCTTCTTGCACGTCGCGTCGAGGGCTTCGAGGAAGCCTGCGGGCGGGACGACGAATCCGCCTTCGCCGAGGACCGGCTCAATGACGACTGCGGCGACTTGTTCGGCGGCCACGACTCGGGCGAAGATGTCTTCGAGCATTCGCTCGAAGTAAGCAGCGTCAGGAACGGCGGTGGAGCGCTCGCGCGCGGGCACGCCGTAGGGGATGCGGTAGACGTCGGAGAGGAATGGGCCGAATCCGGCCTTGTAAGGATGGGTCTTGCTGGTGAGCGAGAGGCCCATCATGGTGCGGCCGTGAAAGCCGTCTTCGAAGCAGATCACGGCGCTCCGGCCGGTGTGGCTGCGGGCGATCTTGACCGCGTTCTCGACTGCCTCGGCGCCGGAGTTGACGAAGAAGGTCTTCTTAGGGAAGTTGCCGGGGGTGAGCGCGTTGAGCTTCTCGGCGAGCTCAACGTAGCTCTCGTATCCGGTGACCTGGAAGCACATGTGCAGGAAGGCGTCGAGCTGGCGGCGGATGGCGGCGACGACGCGCGGGTTGCGATGGCCGACGTTGATGCAGCCGATGCCTCCGCAGAGGTCGATGAAGCGGTTGCCGTCGAGGTCTTCAAAGGTCGCGCCAACGGCCGAGCGGATGAAGATGGGGGTGCCGGCGTAGACTCCGCGGGGAATGGCGGCGGCGCGGCGGTCGAGCCAGGCTTTGGATTTGGGGCCGGGGAGTTCGGTTTGGATCTCGATGGCGGGCATGGTGTGTCTCTTCCTATGCTCGCATTGTAAATTGTTTAGGAGTTGACCCCCCTCCCCCTAGGATTTCCTGGTTAATTCTTTTAATTCAGTGGTTTGCGTGGAGAAATCCGGGCTAAAATCCTGATTCTGTTGGGGGTGGAAGTGGAGAGCATTAGCAAGCGCGCGACACTCTGACTGTGAGGCCGATGCCGATCTTTGCCTTTTGCTATCCATATTCTTAGTTTATCAAGTTGGACCCTTTCACTACGCCAAGTTGGAGCAACTATCTGGCCAATGGAATGAGTGGGTTACGAAGTATTTTGAGCTGGGGCTATTGACAAGAGCTGGACTAACCCATGATTCGCGGCCCCTCTACAGGAACCCACGTCTAACTGCGAGACGTGGGGCACCCGGCAGGTCTAGATAAGGGTGCCTTTTTGCTACACACTTCCACATCTCTCTCAGGAAAGCGTCTGAGATCATAGGTGGCGAGCTCAGGGGGAAAGCGTTGTCCTGCGGTCATGACGCTTTGGCGAGAGTACCAGCAAGATCAATCCTATGACAGCGACGACTATGACATCAGTAAAGTCCCGATGAACCCCGTGATCCCAGGCCTGCACCGTTTCGATGGTCATTACGATTGCATGCGCCAGACACCACCAAGCCGTAAAGAGAATCAATGAGCGATGCGCCGAGGGGTTTCTCGCAGCGATCAGCAGAAAGGGGCCGAGTGCAATGAAGAAGCTGAGAAACATCGGCTCGGTTTCATTGTGCATTTCAAGAAGCCACTTTGCGTGCCATAGATCCGTGTAGAGCGGATAGATCAGGGCAATGAACAAGATTCCCAGCACGGCCAACAATATCTGCAACACGCGTTCACGCTTCATGATCGCCTCGCCGACAAGAATAAACCGCAAATCGGAGTCGCGCGCGATTAAGCGGGGACGTAGGTCAACCGAAGTATGTCCTCGCCGATTTGATCGCTGGTCACAAGGCGGAGCGGCGGCCGGGGGCCGGTGAAGAAGGGCTTGCCGCGACCAAGCACGACGGGGCGGAGGTAGAGTCGATACTCATCGATAAGACCAAGGTCGGTAAGGCTTCCTGCCAGGTCTGGGCCGGCAACGTCAATCTCCCCAACTTGCTCAGCCTTCAGCCCACGTATTGCGGCCTCGAGGTCACCCTCGACGAGTGTGGCGTTGGGGCCAAGTGTGGTGTTGGCCGACTTCAACGTGCGCGACACGACCCACTTCGGTTTGCTCCGCCAGACCGCCGCGAACTCATGATCCTCGGCGTCCCAATCGGGAAGGTCTTCGTCCCAATAACGCATGATCTCGTACATGCGGCGACCGTATATCAAGCCCGACAGGCCACGCACCAGCTCGATGAAGTGACGAAAGACCGCGGGCCCAGGCGGGCCAAGTTTCATGTGGTCGACGTAGCCATCCAGGGACTGGTTCAATGCGTACACGAGCTTTGCCATTACAAAAACCTCCTGCCCGACGTTCTTCAGAATAGCTTGAGGGGCCCGAGCCGGTCTGCTTTTTCCAAGCACCGGCTATGTGCGGTACCCTAAGCACATCGGAGGTAAGGCTATGGAACAACTTGACCGCATCACCCAGCAGCCGGAAGTCATGGGCGGCCGTGCGTGCGTGCGAGGCATGAGGGTCACGGTCGGCATGATCGTCGGCATGATCGGCAGCGGCCATACTATCGACGAGGTTCTGGCCGACTATCCTTACCTCGAACGAGAAGACATTCTGCAGGCCCTGCGCTACGCAGCCTGGAGATCTGAAGAGCGGGAAATCATCCTGGCAAGCGCGTGAAGGTATTGGTGGACATGAACCTATCTCCCAGATGGGTTCAAACGCTTGGACTTGCCGGCATCGAAGCGAGCCATTGGTCGGCAGTGGGGAGGGCCAATGCACCCGACACGGAGATTATGGCTTACGCGTCGGCTTTCGGTTATGTGGTCTTGACGCAGGACCTGGACTTCAGTGCAATCCTTGCTTCAACCGCGGACAGGAAACCGAGCGTAGTACAAATCCGCTCAGCGGAAGTCAGCCCTGAAGCGATCGGGCCGCAGGTGGTAACCGCGCTGCTCCAGGTAGCCGATGAACTCGAAGCGGGCGCATTGCTGACCATTGATCCAAATCGGACCCGATTTAGATTGCTGCCTTTTCGTACTCGGGATTAGCCTCCCGAGAATAAATCCCAGTTCCCAAATGCATGGACCTCGGGCACCCGGCTATCCGGCCGTCGCATGCCAATGCGGGGGATGATCTTGCTTGACCAGCAGAAAAGCATCTGGGCGCATGCCTGCCCACCAACACTCTATAGCGTCCCCATACGGCTTGGCTGCTTCCTCTGCCTTCTTGCTTACAGTTGGGTAGCATTGCGCGCCGATGATGATTTCCTTGAGCACGAGGTGCGGTCCAAATTCGATCCAGTTGAGCCCCTTCGCGTCTGGCGGATCGCTAAGATTCACGATTATCCGCACCTCTTGTTCGTAGCTCCAGCTCTCGTGCTTGGTGCGCAGGAGGCGATATGCGAGGTCGAGGTTCACATCCTCTGGGCAGCGGATTTGGAGAAGATTCGGCTGATAGAAGACCTCGGGTGTCGTAGTTGGCGCCGGGCTCGCCTTCAGAGATGTCGAAGCCGAGACAGATGCCGGTATGAGAGCGACCGTAATGACTCCAAAGTAGCAGGTTGTCCCAGTTGCGGCTGAAACATAGGAGGCCGATTTCGCTCTTTAGTTGGGCACCCGACATCCTGACTGCATGCTCGATCTGAGGGTCCGTCGTGTCGATAGCAGCAAAATCGTCAAACGGGTCATTCAGATCCCCAATCGTTGAGAGCTTGAGCCGCTTGTTCTCTAGGTTGCTAATTCCGTGCTCCGCAACTGTGAATTTGTAAACGCGCTTACTCATGGGCACCTGACGTTGACTAATTGCCGAACAGTGATTGAATGATACGAACCGGAAGCGGCCTCGCTTTACGCCGGATTTCCCAATAAACATCAAAGCCTTTTACAAGCTGATAGGTCCAGGAGGCTTTATCGTCCGTGTTCATTTTGCAGCCGGGCGTATCTTGGTTTGTTTTGCGACCTGCACCGCTTACGGCCTTGGTGTTGAGGTCGATGGTGAATAGCTCTGTTGCGCATTCATAGTCCCGCCGCATCACGATGGCGTCGGGTGTCCAGCTCTGGATGTCGTAGTCGATAAGCTCGGCCATGAGAGTATTACCCCCAACCGATGCTAGAGCTTCAGTGCATCGATTTTGATCTTTGTGGCACTCAATTTTTGACGTTTGTAGCGGGTGTGCAATCGTGTCGCCGGTTAGGTCAGTCCTTGTCCATGTGCCAGAGACATAGACGTTATCTCCGTACTGGTTGAGGTCAAGAAAGGTGCTCATACCGACCGGCACCTGTGAATCGACGTACAGATCTCCGACCCATAAAACGCCGACGCCGACGACAACCAAACAGAAAACCACGCAAAGAGCGACGAACCCTTTTTTGCGGGCCGGTAGAGACTTCCACGGTATGACAGCGCGAAATCCTATGATCTGCGCACGAACGACATACACCAAAATAAACACCGCCAGCCAAGCAAACGGGATAGGGGCCAAAGCCACAAAGGCGGCGCTCTTTCCGCTGCCGCTCATCCAAACGGCCATAGACTTTTCGCGCTCGGCTACGCAGCTCGACAGGTCGGCGTCGTGGTTGACCTCTTTGCCGTAAGTGCAAACTTTGTAGGCAAAGGCGGCGGAACGTTTCGCCTGTTCGACGTCACTGCTGTGGCTTTGAAGGGCTGCGGCAACCGCCCAAATAATCGAGGCCAAAATGCCAATCCATACCCAGCGGTTCAGCTTCAATGTGCCTCGCCCTTCTAGCCGAAAGTTGAAAGAAACAGGTGGGTACCTGTTTCGGATGACTTAACAATGGAGCAGAGCTTCGGCCTCTGCGCTGAGAGGTGCCAATAATGGCTCTGTATTTCAATACCAGCCGATCGGCTGTTCGTTCAGGTTGATGTGGACTTGCTTGCTTTCGAGATACTCGTCGACTCCGTGGAGACCTAGTTCGCGGCCGAAGCCGGATTGTTTGTAGCCTCCCCAGGGGGCTTCGACGTAGGTGGGTTGCATGTGGTTTACCCAGATGATTCCGGCGCGGACGGCCTTTACTACTCGCAGCGCTTTATAGATATCTCGGGACCAGACGGCTGCGGCGAGGCCGAAGGGGGTGTCGTTGGCGACGCGGAGGGCGTCCTTTTCGTTTTCAAAGGGGATGACGGTGGCGACGGGGCCGAAGATCTCTTCGCGGGCGATGCGGGCGGAGTTGTCGACGTCGTAGAAGATGGTTGGTTCGACGTAGTAGCCGTGGTCGAGGCCTTTGGGGCGGCCTCCGCCGATGGCGGTCTTGGCTTCGGATTTGCCGAGGTCTTGATAGCTGCGCACGCGATCGAACTGCTCTTTGCTGACGAGCGGACCCATCTTAGTGTCGCGGTCGAGCGGTGGGCCGAGGACGATCTTCTTTGCCTTCTCGGTCATGGCCTCAACGAATTTGGAATAGATGGAGCGCTCGACAAGCACGCGGCTGCCGGCGGAGCAGACTTCGCCCTGGTTGATGAAGACGCCGAAGAGCGCGCCGTCGATGGCGGCCTCGAAGTCGGCGTCGGCGAAGAAGATGTTGGGGGACTTGCCGCCTAATTCCAGCGTGACGCGCTTGAGGGTGTCGGCGGCGGAGCGCATGATGATTTTGCCGACAGCGGCCGAGCCGGTGAAGGCGATCTTATCAACCTGAGAATGAGACACGAGGCGCGCCCCGGAGGTTTCGCCGTAGCCGGTGATGATATTGACGACTCCGGGCGGGACGCCGCATTCGGTAAGCCAACCGGCGAGCTTGAGCGCGGTGAGCGGCGTTTGCTCGGCGGGCTTGAGGACGCAGCAGCAGCCGGCGGCGAGCGCGGGGGCGAGCTTCCAGGCGGCCATCAGCAGCGGAAAATTCCAGGGGATGATCTGGCCGGCGACTCCGACGGGCTCTTTGAGCGTGAGCGAGAGGGCGTTGTCGGGGACGGGGTTGACGGTGCCTGAAATCTTGGTGGCGAGGCCGCCGTAGTATTCGAAGCAGGTGGCGGCGTCGGCGATATCGAACTCAGCCTCGACGATGGGCTTGCCGGAGTTGCGGGATTCGAGCTCGGCAAGCATGGGCGCTTCGGCGCGGATTTTTTCGGCGATGCGGAAGAGGATGCGTCCGCGCTCCTGGGCGGTGGTCTGCGGCCAGCCGCCTTCGTCGAAGGCGTAGCGGGCGGCTTCGATGGCCTGGTCTACTTCGGCGGTGGTGGCGTCGGGGATTTCGGCGATGACTTCCTCGGTGGAGGGATCGTAGACGGGGATCCAGTTGTTGGAGGTGGGTTTGGTGAATTCGCCGTTGATGAAGATTTCTTCGCGGAGGGTAGCGGTGTGGGTGCTGGACATGGGAAACCTAACTCCTGTGGGTCGAGACCATTTTAGTTCGGGATATGTTTGGGGGAAAGGTGGAGGAGAGACCGGTGGCGACTAAGTTTCAATCTGCTACGGAGGCGTGAGAATATGGCTGCATGGGAGTGGTCTCAAGAACGATAGACAAACTACCTCGATGGGTGCAAGTGACCCTGATGCCTGTGGCAATCGCTGCTTGCATATACGGGATCGCTCATTACGGTTGGTCTTTCATCCTCCGTGTGATCTTCAGCCCAGAGTTTTAGACTCGCACTCAGCCCCTGCCAAAAGCCAGGCCTGGAGGCATCTTCGTTTTCAGGCCTATTTCAGAGGACTAAAGCCATTTGTGTCCGCCGGATTGCTTCGCAATTAAGGACCGCAGGGCGTGCATCGCAATCCCACTCAAGCCAACACAAGGCTTGAATGGGGCACCCGGCCATCGCTGGAACCGCAGGTCTCTCCACTCCGCTGCGCTCCGGTCGAGATGACAATCGGGAGTTGCGTGAGTTGCTAGGAGGCGTCGGCGGCGGAGACTTCGAGCAGGACTGCCTGGTGGGCGTTTCGCAAGGAGCGGCGGTAGAAGAAGTAAGCGGTGCCGAAGACGATTGCGCAGCCGAGGACGAGCTTGAGCTCGTAAATCCAAATTGAGTTTACCTGGCGGGAGGGGATGAAGGCGACACAGATGCCGACTCCGGTGGCGGTGAGGCCGGCGATGCAGTTGGCGATGAGGTAGGGCTTGCTGGCTTTGAGTTCGGTCTCGGGATTGAGCGTGTGTTTGAGCAGCGCAAAGAACATATAACAGGAGGGCACGAGCTGCATGATTACGGCGAGATCGAGCAGGGTGAGATAGCCTTCCTCAACCCGTGCGCCAACGAAGCTGAAGCCGATAAGCAGGGATGACAGCGCGGCGAAGAGGATGAGGCTGATGTGGGGGGTTCCGTATTTGGGGTGAATTTTGCCGATGACCGCGGGCAGGTAGCGGTCGATGCCGGCGACGAAGGGGATCCGCGCGGTTCCGCTGAACCAGGCGGAGGCGGTGCCGAGGATCGAGATGCATTCGAGGAAGGCGATGGGCACGACGATCATCATCAGGCCGGTGCGTGAGGCCATCAGGTTGATGCCCTGCAAAATGCCCGATAGGATGCCAATCTCGTTCTGCGGCATGGCGATGAGCATGGCAAGGGTGGTGCCGAGATAGATGGCGCCGGCGGCGAGTCCTCCCCAGAAGATGGCGAAGGGCAGGTTGCGCTGGGGGTCTTGTATTTCGTCGCCCATGATCGAGGCGAGGTCGAGGCCGATGAGCGAGTAACAGATGGTGCCGAAGGCTCCGATGAGCCGCCAGTCCGTGACGGGCTGGCGCAGCTGCGCGAGGTGGAAGGCGCTGCCGTGGTGCGTGGCGGTGACGTAGGCTAGGTAGCAGATCATCGCGCCGCCGGCGATGGTGCCCGCGCCACCGAGGTTGTTGATCCATTTACCTAGAGACAGACCGCGAATATTCAGCAGCATGAGGAAGACGATGATGCCGATGGAGACGCTTCCGGTGAAGACGTGGCTGTGCTCGAGGCGCTGGATGCTGGGGCCGCCGACGTAGAGGCCGACTCCGATGCAGGAGAGGATGACGGTGGGCAGGTAGAAGACGTTCGAGAGCCAGTAGCACCAGCCGGCGAGGAAGCCGTGCTTTTCGCCGAAGCTGCGTTTGGCCCAGAGATAGATGCCGCCTTCGCCGGGCCATTTTTGGGAGAGTTCGGTGACGGCGGCGCCTTGAGGCCAGAAGAAGCAGCTGAGGGCGATGATCCAGAGCCAGATGGTGATGGGGCCCGAGGCCGAGATTGGCGGGACCATGTTGAGGTTCGCGACCGCGACGACGAAGAGCAGCACCAGGTCTTTGCGGCCGAGGACGCGCTTGAGACCGGACTTGTGTCCGAATGCGATCGTCTTTGCCAATTCACCTCCCTATGGATCACATGCTAAATCCGCGAGCTCCGGCATAGCGGATTTATTTCTGAGCGGAGGACCTGCCGTGAAACAATGCGGCGGCGGCGATTCGTGGTCGAAGTCCTACAAGCCGGCGGCAGCCTTCCCCTCTAACAATCAGGGATTCGGCTTGGCAGTTGAAATCGGCAACGTCGCTGGTTGCAGGTCGGAAGCAAGATAAGCTTTCAGGTCGCTCCAAGAGATTTGCGCTTCGGGCATGTCAGCGACGTAGGCGGCGATGGCGCCCTGGCCGAAGGTGATGGTGAGGCCGTCGCGGGTGAGGGTCCAAGTGGTGGGATCGGGGACGCTTTGTTGAACCGCACTGCTGGCGTAGTCGCTCAAGAAATCTTTTAGTTCAGGCTGGGCGCGAAGATTCGCGATCGTCAAGGCGGTGAGTTTGTCCTGCCAGCCGCTGTGCGGGAGGAAGACATCGGAGGTTTTGAACTCGCGACTGCGGTCGAGCCACCAGAGGAAGCTGATCTGGCCGGTATTTGGATGAGCTGCGCCCCAGCTACAGGTCCTGACGATAAGGCTAACATCAAGGAAGCGATCGTTAGCGCCTTCAACGCTATAGTAATTATCAACTCTGCCGGAAGCATCGACGGCGGCATCAAATGTCGCAGGCCCATCACCAGGACCAAACCCGACGGCGCGGTCTGCAGCCTTCTTTACAGCGTCATTCCACTCAGCATAGGCGGTAGTTGGCGAAGCCGGGTCAACATCGATTTGCGGGTAGCTCAGACTCCCATAGCCGAAGCCGGGGTCGTTATCAAAGCTTTGCTCTTCGCCTGTGCCTCCCGCCTTATAGAGAAAGCGAGAACGCGGGAAGATAACTCTCTTGCCGATAGGTGTGACCCGTTCGAGATCGTGCTCGCGGGCGGTGTACCCATTTCGCAGGCAGAAATCTATGCTCTCGGCGATCCCTCTGCCGTGGGCGGGACAAACGAGGTCGAGCCAGTGCAGCCATTCGCGCTGGTCGGACTGGACGAGAGCGGCCGATTCGGGCGAGAGTTGGGAACGGAGCGACTTGTAGGCGTCCGAGACGGCGCTATCGAGCGCGGCGAGTTTTTCGTCGGAACATACGGCGTGCTCGCGCGGAGACTTAGCCAGCTTGCAATCGAAGCTTTGTGCGGCAGCAGACTGAGAGAACGCCAGGGCGATAGACAATAGACAGATCCAACGCCTCAGAGAACCCCGCAGCGAGCATACCAGTCTTCCCGGCGCGCGGGGCTGCCTAGCGGGCCGCGGTGCGCGGGAGTCCTCAAGCCGGAGGCTTCAGATGTATCGCTTGGGTTAGGCACCATCCTCGCCGCCATGGCTACGGCAAGGATGGCACACGTTGATTGGTGCGGATGCGAGCCGAACCGCAGATCCTTCGCTCCGTTCAGAATGACAGCTTAGGGTTGTCTAGCTGACAGTTTGGAGTTTCGATTCGGCTTGCATTTGTTCGATCGATGGCGCGAGCTTTTCGAAGGCGGTGAGGTGCTTGTCGACGTCGGCGAGGGAGTGGACCATGGAGATCGTCCACTGCTCGTCCCACCAGAAGGGCTGGGCCATGACGCCCTGGTTGATCATGCCGAACCAGTAGAGCTTCCAAAGGTCGATGTCGACTCTTTGCCATTCGCGGAAGTTGCGGATTTTCTTGGGGTAGAAGAGCAGCGCGCCGTTGGCTCCGGCGCTTTCGACGTAGGCCTCGATCGAGGTGGTCTTGAGAATGTGGTTGTAGCCGTCGACGAGCGCGTCGCTGATCATGCCGACGTGGGCGTAGCCCTCGGGGGTGAGGACTTCGTGGAAGGTGGCGAGGCCGGCGGCCATGACCAGCGGGTTGGTCGCGTAGGTTCCGGCGTGGAAGACCTTTTGGGTGGCGATCATGTCCATCACTTCTTTGCTGGCGGCGAAGGCGGCGAGCGGGAAGCCTCCGCCGATGGATTTGGCGAGGGTGATGAGGTCGGCCTTGACGTTGAAGTATTCGCAAGCGCCGCCACGGCCGAGCTTGGCGCCGGTCTTGACTTCGTCGAAGATGAGCAGCGCACCCTCGCGGGTGCAGATCTCGCGCAGGCCTTCGAGATAGCCCTCGACGGGCATGCAGACGCCGATGTTCATCATGATGGGCTCGACGATGATGCAGGCGATCTGATTGGGATTTTCGGCGAAGAGGCGATTGACGGCGGCGAGGTCGTTGAACTGGGCGATGAGCGTGTTCTTGACCGTGTCCATGGGGACGCCGGAGGCGGCGGGCACCTGAGTGGGGCGGTCGTCGGGGCCGCGAAGCTCGGGCTTGGGCTTCATGCTGACCAGCACTGAGTCATGGACGCCGTGATAGCCGCCCTCCATCTTGATGATCTTGTCGCGGCCGGTGAAGCCGCGGGCGAGGCGGATGGCGTGCATCGTGACCTCGGTTCCGCTGGAGCCGAAGCGGACCTGGTCCATGGGGAAGCGCTGGCAGATCTCGTCGGCGAGATCGAACTCGAGGGTGTGCGGCATGCCGTACATGGTTCCGATTTCGAGGCGTTCCTGGACTGCTTTGACGACGGCGGGATGGCAATGGCCGGCCATGAGCGCGCCGAAACAGAGGTTGAAATCGATGTATTCGTTGCCGTCGAGGTCGTGGATGTGGGTGCCCTTGGCGTCCTTGATGTAGAGCGGCCAGGGCTCATAGCTGCGGAAGTTGCTGGCGACGCCGAGTGGCATGCGAGGCTGGGCTTTTTTGAGTGCTTCGCGCGAAGATGGTGTGCGGGATTCATAAGTGGCGAGTTCTTTTTCCAAGAGGGGATGCATAGGCTTCTTTCCTTTTGTTCGATTGCGGTTGCAGGGATGCGTCCGGTTACTTAGGGCCGGGGCATTGCAAATGCGGAACTAGAAGGAGAAGCACCAGCGACACTCGCTGCGGGCGTAGCGAGTGAACCAGCGCTGGCGGCAGAAGATGCCGGCCACGCCCTGGGGCACGGGTTCACTGCGCCAGCTGCGGGCGGTCACGATGAAAGAGCGGCAGAGAAGATCGTTCCCCGAACGGTGCTGGTGATGATGGCCGAGGTTCCTACAACCGTCGCTGTTGCTAGAGAGATTCACGGCTGCACCCCACATCCTATGTGGCAAACGCCAAGATTTCGGAGTTACTTGATGCCGATGAGGCTACAGGACTTACGCTCGCGAAATTACGCTGTTGCAAGCACTTAAACCCTATAGTAATGCCTCTAGAGTAGCTGTCTTTGGGCATAGAGTCAAGGAGCAGCTGCATCGCTGGTGAGCTGTACCCGCGCTTAGGCCGCATTTATCGGTCTACTTATTCCTACATGCAAAGACTCGTCGCTTTCTATATTCTGGCTCCAGTCATCGCTCGGATTGAGCGCTCTCAATCTCCATCGAGAAGGCCATTTGTTGAAGCAGATTTCACGGGAGCTGAACCGCCGCGAGTTTGTGCGCTTAGGGTCGATGGCGGCATTGAGTCTACCCTTTGCGCCGTATGCGCGAGCTGCAAAAAGCAATCACTCCTGTGTTGTGGTTGGAGCAGGTTTAGCCGGGCTTTCGGCCGCTTATCGGCTAAACAAGGCGGGCTGGAAGGTCACCGTCGTTGAGGCCCGTGACCGTCCTGGCGGACGGGCCTGGTCGTATCGATTTCCAGAAGCTCCGGAGCTGGTCTGCGAGATGGGCGGCGAATGGATCGGCAAAGACCAGCACCACATTCTCGATCTCTGCAAAGAGTTGAATGTCGCGCTTGAGCCTCATGCGTTTCGGCTGTGGCTGTTGATTGCGGGGCAGGTAAAGAAGCCGGGGGACTGGCAGTTCTCTGAGACGGCGCGCGCGGCGTTTAAGAAGTTTGCCGAGGAATACAAGCATTACGGTCCCGAAGACTACAGGCGGCTGGACACCTACGACTGGTACGCCTGGCTGCGCAAGATCGGCTTTACTCCGGAAGATCTGCGGATTCGCGAGATCATCGACAGCACCGATATCGGGGAGTCGATGCGCGATGCCTCGGCGCTGGTCGAGGGCGCGTCTTATGCAACAGCCGACTACATGAATCCCGACGATACCGATGAGATGGATTTCCACGTTCTCGGTGGGAATACCAAACTCGTCGAGGCAATCGTCGCGAAGTTGCCCCCTGGAACAGTGCATCTGAATTCTCCGGTGGTGAGCATTGCGCAAAAGGCTGGAATGGTGACGGTTTCGACGGCGCAGGGGCAATCGATTGAAAAGGTCACCGCCGACACGTGCATTTTTGCCGCTCCTTCGTCGGTGATTCCGTCGATTCAATTTGATCCGCCGCTTCCCACGGCGAAGGCGCGCGCCGCCGAGGCGCTTGAGTATTGCCGCATCATCAAAACGCAGATCCTCTGCCGCGAACGGTTCTGGCAGGCGGAGAATTTTGCGCTGATGAGCGATGAGACTTCGCATGAGTATTTCCACACTACGCAGGGGCAGCCGGGGCCGAAGGGGATTCTGTGTTCGTATGCGGTGGGAGATAAGGCGGACGTGCTGGCGTCGCAGACCGATGCGCGGCGGCAGCAGATCGTGACCGAGGACCTGCTTTATGTTTCGCCGCTGGCGGAGAAGGCGGTGATGACCACACATGCGAAGGCCTGGCAGTGGGACCCCTGGGTGCATGGCGCGTATGCGATCTATCATCCCGGGCAGTGGTTTACGCTGAGGCCTTTGCTGCATCAGCCGCATGGTAAGGTGCTCTTTGCCGGCGAACATCTCTCCGAAGATTCGCAGGGATTCATGGATGGCGCGATCGGCACCGGCAATGATGCGGCCAAGGCGCTGCTTTCCTAACTCACCAATGAGGAAGTAATGACCTATAGCGACAAAGAGCTGGGCATGGGGCGGAGGATTACGCGCCGCGATTTCATGAACGGCGTGGCGATGAGTATTGGCGTGACTGCGCATTCCTCATGGGCTTCATGCGCAAGCTGGTGCGTCGATGGGCGCGGGCGAGGCGCAGAATGCTGCGGGTTATTATCCGCCGGTGAAGACCGGGATGCGCGGGTTACATGATGGCTCTTACACAGTGGCGCATGCGGTGCGGGACGGCAACTTTTGGGACCACGCGGGCGCTGCGGAATCTACGGGCGAGAGCTATGACCTGGTGGTCGTCGGATGCGGCATCAGCGGGCTGGCTTCGGCGCGGTTCTACCGGCAGGCGGCGGGGCCGAATGCGCGCGTTCTGTTGCTTGATCCGCTTGACGATTTTGGCGGCCATGCGAAGCGGAATGAATTCAGTGTAAGTGGCACGAAGATGCTTGGCTTTGGCGGCACTTATGCGATCGAGAGTCCGGAGCCTTATTCGCCAGTGGCGAAAGGAGTGGTCGATGCTCTGGGTATCGATGTGGAGAGCTTCTCGCGTGTCTCCAACAAGAAGCTGTTTCCCTCGCTTGGACTTGAGCCGAAGATCTTTTTCGATAAAGAGACGTTTGGCGCTGACAAGTTAGTGGTGAACCCGGCTCCGATCTATGGCGGCCACGCTTCGGCGATGAATGCGGCAGCGATCTGGGGGCGCTTTTTGAGCGATGCGCCGCTGAATGAGAAGGCAAAAGGCGATCTTCAAAGCCTTTTTGAATCGGAGCGGGATTTATTGTCGGGTCTTTCTTCGGATGAGAAGAAAGCGAAGCTGGCGCGGATGAGCTATGCGAGCTTTCTCACCGATCTTTGGAAGGCCGATCCGCACGTCGTTGCTGTGCTGCAGGCGTATCCGCAGCCGTTGTATGGATTGGGAATTGATGCTGTCTCGGCTCAGGATGCGTGGGGGCTTGGATTGCCGGGGTTCGATGGCCTGAAGCTTGCTCCGGGGGCTGGGCCCGGCATGGGGCGAGATGCGATTCCGAATGAAGAGGCGGAGAAATATTTCTTTCACTTTCCAGATGGCAATGCCTCGATCGCGCGATTGCTGGTGCGGAGTCAGATACCGGATGCTATCCCTGGCAGCAATGCGCAGGACATCGTTACGGCGCAGGTGAAGTATGACCGGCTCGATCGGACGAGTAACCCGGTGCGAATTCGGTTGAGCAGCACGGTGGTGAAGGTGAAGCATGTTGGCGATCCCGCGACGGCGACTGAAGTGGAGATCACGTATTCGCAGCAGGGGAAGCTGGCGACGGTGCGCGCTGGGCACTGCATTCTGGCTTGCTGGCACACGATGATTCCATATATCAATTCAGAGCTACCGGCGGCGCAGGTAGCTGCGCTGCAATCGGCGGAGAAGGTGCCGATCGTTTATACGAATGTCGCGTTGCGCCGCTGGCAGCCTTTTGTGAAGCTGAAGGCGGGTTCGACTTATGCGCCGGGGAGCTACTTCACGAATGTGAGCCTGGATCAGCGGGTGAACATTGGCGACTATCATGCGACCACGAAGCCCGATCAGCCGATTGTCTTGACGATGCATCGGTTTCCATGTCAGCCGGGGTTGCCTAGCCGTGTGCAGCATCGCGCCGGGCGCGCACAGCTTTATGCGACTCCCTTCGATGAGTTCGAGCGGAACATTCGGCTGCAGCTTGCGCGGAGCCTTGGCAGCGGCGGATTCGATCCGGCAAATGACATCGCCGCCATCACCGTCAATCGCTGGCCGCATGGCTACGCTTATCAATACAACTCATTGTGGGACCCTTTCTGGTTTGATGGCGGACCTCAGCCCTGCGTGGCGGCGCGTCAACCCTTTGGGCGAATTGCGATCGCTAATGCTGACGCGGATGCTTATGCCTATACCGACTGCGCGATCGACCAGGCGTATCGAGCTGTTTCGGAACTGAAGGTGGGACCGAAGGCGTAGCTTTTTCCGCCGGACTTCAGGCGGAACGATGGTATGCTCCCGACAACACGATCCTGAACACGCGAATAGACGAGTGTCTTCCCATTCGTCGCAAGAAAGGCGCGCATGTCGGTCATCGAGCCATCGGTCCGCGAGGCTTTCGACGTTGCTGAGGCCCGACGCGCCAAGGATCGTCTCATCGGGCGGTCGGCGGTGCGCAAGGCGAGCTGGCGGCTGATTCCGCTCATCGCGCTGGGCTACGGCACGGCGTTCATGGACCGCATCAACATCAGCTTCGCATCGTTGCAGATGAATCGTGATCTGCACTTCAGCGCCACGGTCTACGGCTTTGGCGCGGGGCTTTTCTTTGTGAGCTATGCGGCGTGCGAGGTGCCGTCGAATCTACTCCTGGTCCGCTTTGGCGCGCGGCGCTGGCTCTCGCGCATCATGCTTACCTGGGGATTGCTGGCCATCGGCATGATGTTTGTGAAGACGGCTCCGCAGTTTTATGTCATGCGCTTTCTGCTGGGCATGGCGGAGGCTGGTTTCTTTCCTGGGGTCGTCTTCTATCTCATGCAGTGGTTTCCGCCGGAGATGCGCGCTCGCGCGATCAGCCGCTTTTATATTTCATTGCCGCTGAGTTCGGTGGTTATGGGCAGCATCGCCGGAGCACTCTTGAATTTGCAGGGGCGGCTTGGGCTAGCGGGGTGGCAGTGGCTTTTTCTGGTGGAGGGCTTGCCGGCGATTCTGCTCAGTGTTGTTTTCTTTCATCATCTGCCGGACACTCCTGCGGACGCCGCATGGCTTGAGCCGAACGAGCGAGAGTGGCTGCTGGAGAGAATTCATGTCGACACTGCATCCGGCGGACACGCTCATGATGTGATGCGAGCGCTGCTTGATCCAAGGGTGTTGCAGATTGGCCTGGTCTTTTTGTGCATGCTTGGCGCGAGTTATGCGTATCAGTTTTCAGCCCCGGCGATCCTGCAAAGAGTGACCGGACTCAGTACCACCAATGTCGGGTTTCTGATCGCCTGCATGGGTTTGTTGGGCGCGCTTGCGATGATTCTGAACGCCATGCATTCCGATCGCACGGGGGAACGTCACTGGCATGTCATCGTTCCGTTCCTCCTGATTGCGGCCGGTTATGCGGTAGGAGGCTTGTCTGCGCGTCCATGGTTGGTGGTGCCCGCGCTGGCGGTGGCGGTGATCACCTACAGTTCGCTGCAGGGGCCGCTGCTCGCGATTCCTCCAACATTCCTCAAAGGCAAGACCATGGCCGCGGGTATTGCGGCGATGAATACACTAGGGATGCTTGGTGGCTTTATCGGCCCTTACTGGATGGGGATCGCGAAGGACCTGACCGGAGATTATCAGCACGGCTTGCTGACGCTCACGATCCCGTCGCTTATTGCGGCTGGGATCATTCTGCTGATGTGGAGGAACTCGCGAAAGCGATCGCATGCGACTTGAGCCGCGATGATGCTCGGCTCTAATCTTTCCCAGTTACTATTCTCTGGATGTTTCGTCATTTTGGCGTTTTGATCGTTGTGGTGATCGCTGGAACCATCGCCAGCCTAGCGCAGAAGCCGCCGTGCGGCAGCGATGCGGCGAGCACGATCTCCACTGACCGGCCACAGATCACGAGTTCGAGCATTGTAGTTCCTTGCGGGAGCCTGCAATTTGAGAACGGTTTCCAGGAGACGAGCGCTGGAGGCCAAGAGACCTACGATCTTCCCGAGACGTCGATTCGATTTGGTGTTGCCCGGAAGACCGAGCTTCGTTACATGGTTCCGGATTACTACTGGAATCTTACGACGGGGGCTGGCACGGCCACGGGTCTCGGTGATATGAGCCTCGGTTTCAAACAACTGCTGGGGCCGGTCAAGGGATTTGATGTGTCGCTCGTTCCATCGGTCAGCTTTCCGACGGGAGCGAACGCGATCTCGAGCCATGGCTACGATCCAATGGTGCAGCTGCCGTGGTCGAGGGGACTGTCGAAGAACTGGACGGTGGCGGGAATGTTCTCGGTCGCGTGGCCGACGCAGGCTACGGCAAACGGGGGCCTGAAGCGAAACACTACCGGGCAGGGCAGCGTCTATTTCGACCGGCAGCTGACTTCGCCGTGGGATGCCTGGGTTGAATACTCCGGCTCCTTTCCGCAGCGTGGAGGGCCGCAGAACATCATCGATTTCGGCACTTCGTACAAAGTATCGCCGCACCAGCAGCTCGATTTTCACGCTGGCTTTGGGCTTTCTTCTGCAGCGTCCGACCATTTCATCGGCTTTGGCTACTCGGTGCGCCTCCAGGTCATCCGACCCAAGTAATTGGTTCCGGTTAGGGTGGAGTCGTCGGATTTCCATCAAATCTATTCCTGTGGTAAAACCACATAAGATCGAACTGATGTGGCGATCGCACAGGAGAAACGAAAATGCCCGCGAAGCTCGACTTGTTGCAAGGCACCCTGGACCTGATGGTTCTGCAAACGCTGGCGTCGATGGGCGCTCTTCACGGTTATGGCATCGCCCGGCGCATTGAACAGATCAGTGGTGATGAAGTGTTGCTGAACCAAGGGACTATCTATGCCTCGCTGGTTCGCCTGCAGCAGCGCGGATGGATTGACGCCAAGTGGGGCACTTCGGAAAACAACCGCAAAGCGAAGTTCTACTCGATCACCAAGAGCGGCCGCAAGCAGTTGACCGAGGACGCGGCCTATTGGAACCGGCTATCCGGGGTGATGGGACGCGTGCTGGCAATGTCGATGGAAGGGGAGAAGTGATGGGAGCCATTCGGGAAGCGATTGGTCGCATTCGGTCTTTCTTTGGCAAGCAAACGCGCGACGCGGATCTCGAAACCGAGGTCGCCAACCATTTGGATCTCGCCGTCGAGGAAAATCTCCGCCGAGGGATGTCTCCGCAAGAGGCAAGGCGTCAGGCGATGCTGCGTTTTGGTGGAGTGCAGCAGGCGAAGGAGCGGCAGCGCGAGACGCGGGGGCTGCCGTGGCTCGATGTTCTACTGCAGGACCTGCGCTTTACCTTTCGCACGCTCGGCCGCGATCGTGCCTTCACCATCGTTGCGGTGCTGATTCTTGGCTTGGGAATCGGCGCGAACATTGTGGTCTTCAGCGTGGTGAACACCATCCTGCTACGGCCGCTGCCGTTCCCGAATCCCCAGGAACTGGTGCGGATCACGGAGGCACATCCGACGTGTGGCGAGTCTTGCAGGACCTATTCTGCCGATGCCAGTAAGGAATACCGTGAGCGGAACAAATCCTTTCAAGACGTGACGGGCTATTTCGCCTTTACCGGCCCGGACAACTTCAAGCTTATGGGGAACGGTGTGCCGGTGCCTGTAACCGGGCTGTTGGTGATGGACAACTTCTTTCAGACGCTGGGCGTAGCGCCGGCGATGGGAAGGCTGTTTCGCGCCGAGGAGTCTGTGCACAACGCGCCGCCGGTGGTGTTGGTGACCTATCCATTCTGGAAGCGGCAGCTCGGCGGCGATCCCTCCATCATTGGGCAGGCGATCAAGATTGGCGACAATGGCAAGCCGGTGACGGTTGTCGGGGTGTTGCCGGAGAGCTTTGACTTCGGCGCAGTCTTTGCCCCTGGCTCCAAAGTCGACGTTTTTGTGCCTTACATCATGGCTGACTACGAGGACGACGGCAACGATCTGGCGCTGATGGGTCGTCTCAAGCCGGGCGTGACGATAGGCCAGGCCCAGGCGGAGGCAGACAGTCTATTTCCCAAGCTCGATATCGATTTGAAGCATCCCGAGTACAACAAGTACGGCGGCTACACGGCGAGTCTATTCGGCATGAAGGAGTATGTCAGCGGCAGTCTGCGCCGGTCGCTGATCGCGCTCTGGTGTGCCGTGGGGCTTATCATGCTGATCGTCTGCGTGAACCTGTCAAACCTGCTGTTGGCGCGGGCCGCCGCTCGCGGCAAAGAGTTCGCGATGCGCAGCGCGCTTGGGGCTGGGCGGGGGAGGCTGGTTCGCCAATTGCTGACGGAGAGCCTGGTTCTTTCGGGCGTTGGCGCGGTGCTGGGTCTGGGAATCGCGTTTTCTGTGGTTAGCTGGCTGGCTCACCAGGGATCGATCGCCCTGCCCTTGCTGAGCAGCGTACGCGTAGACGGCGCTGCGCTTGGCTGGACGCGTGCTTATCGCGATCGCCGCGGCGGTTTTCTTTGGTACTGTGCCCGCGCTACGAATTTCGCGGGGCAACTTGCAGGAGGTGCTCAAGGATTCGGGCCATGGCACCAGCGCTGGACGGAAGCATGACCGGATGCGTTCGGTGCTGGTGATCTCGGAGGTCGCGCTGGCTTGCGTTCTGCTGGTGGGGGCCGGGTTGCTGCTGAGAAGCTTTTTGCGGGTGCTGGATGTCGATCTTGGATTCCAGCCTAGCCGAGCTACGGCGATCAGCGTCGATTACGACGGAAATGCGGACGGCGCGAAAAGAAGTGCGATCTGGCAAGAAGTGGTGCGCCGCGTTGAGGCGATTCCCGGCGTCGAGACGGCTGGTATCAGCGACAACTTACCGCTTAGCCGTAACCGGAGTTGGGGCATCAGCGTCAAGGGCAAGGAGTATCCGAAAGATTATCTGCAAGGAACCTTCGTATACATCGTTTCGCCGGGGTATCTGAAGGCGATTGGCATGCGGCTGGTCGAAGGTCGGGACATCGAGTGGAGCGACGGCCCCAAGGACCAGTCAGTGGTGGTCATCAACCAGACCGTAGCCAACAAGCTCTGGCCGGGAGAAGATCCGATCGGACAAATCGCTAACGCAGGCGGCGCTGACGTGCGGGTCATAGGCGTGGTCGCCGATGTTCACGAGAGCAGTGCTGAGAGCGCGGCCGGGCTGGCAAATGTACCTGGCGGTGAGCCAATCCGGTGCCGGAGGGTGCGAATTTGGTCGTTCGGAGCAAGTTGCCGCCGGAAACTCTCGCCCCGGCCGTGATGGCCACGCTGCGATCGATCAATCCTGCGCAACCGGCGACGGAGTTCAAGCCGATTCAAGGGCTGGTGGATCACGCCGTCTCACCTCGACGTTTTTTTGTGATGCTGGTGGGTGTCTTCGCCGGACTGGGGCTGCTGCTGGCTTCGCTGGGAATCTATGGGGTGATTTCTTATTCGGTGACGCAGCGGACGCAGGAGATTGGCATTCGCATGGCGCTGGGCGCGACGCGGGGGCGGGTTCAGTTGGGAGTGATTGCCAAGACGATCGGGATGGCGGCCATTGGCATCGCCATTGGCGCCGTGGCCTCGGTTGGCGTCTCGAGCCTTATTGCGTCACTGCTGTTTGGAACAACTCCGACGGACCCGGCGACCTTTGCGGTCATCGTGCTGTTGCTGGTAGCCGTGGCGTTGCTGGCTGGGTATATACCGGCGCGGCGGGCCTCGCGAATTAATCCGATGGTGGCTTTGCGCAATAACTAGGGCTGAAGCTATATCCACGGAGTGTTCGCCAGGAAGAACGCAGAGTACATGGATTGATTCGAGGGCCTGAGGCCAAATCCTGGCTTCCGCTGCACCACGAACCTCTCGCGCTAAACATGGACAGCGCCGCCATCGGTCGGAGAGAATACGGGGAGTGTCTTCAGCAAGTGGAGAGCCCCAATTGAGCCTACCCGGGCGCGCATCGCGGCGCGCGAAGATCAGTGCCCTTGGCACCTACGTTCCCCCCAAAGTCCTGACCAATTTCGATCTTGAAAAGATCATCGACACCTCCGACCAGTGGATTGTGGACCGGGTGGGTATTCGCGAGCGGCACATCGCCGAAGCCGACGTCGCGACCAGCGATCTCGCTGTGGAGGCGGCGACTCGATGCCTGGCCGAACGCGGCATATCTGCCAAAGAAGTCGAGCTGATTATCGTTGCTACTGTGACTCCGGACATGCTCTTTCCCGCGACTGCATGCCTGGTGCAAGACAAGCTACATGCACGCGGCGCCTGGGGATTTGACCTGTCGGCGGCCTGTTCGGGATTTGTTTACGCCTTGCAGGTTGGGGCGAAGTTTGTTGAGTCTGGCGCTCACTCCAAAGTGCTGGTTGTCGGTGCGGACAAGATGTCGTCGATCCTCGACTACAGCGACAGGACCACGTGCATTCTTTTTGGCGATGGCGCGGGCGCGGTGCTGATCGAGCCGGCGGCTGAGGAGGAAATCGGTCTGATCGACTACCTGCATGAGATTGACGGATCGGGCGGCCATTCGCTCTACATGCCCGGCGGTGGCAGCCTGCATCCGACCTCGCCCGAGACGATCGCTAACAAAATGCATTATGTGCATCAGGACGGACAGGCGGTCTATAAATACGCCGTACGCAAGATGATGGAGACCTGCGGCAACTTGTTGGCCCGGAATGAAGTGAAGGTCTCAGACCTCAAACGCTTTATTCCTCACCAGGCGAACAAACGGATCATTCAAGCCTGCGCCGAGCGCCTGGGGCTCACCGAGGACCAGGTGGTCATAAACATCGACCGCTACGGGAACACCACGGCGGCGACGATTCCGCTGGCGATGGACACTGCGCGCGCCGACAATAGACTGAACAAAGGCGACTTAATACTTATCGCTTCGGTCGGGGCCGGATTCACGGTTGGGGCGTCGCTGTTGCGCTGGGAGATCTAGGACGCCGCAGTCGAGTGTTGCGCGCACTCTCAGCTTGCGGGGACTGCCTCTGGCGGCGTCTCAAGCAGCGCCCGCCGCTGACGACGGTACTGCCAGATGCCGACGACGATGCCGCCGATGAGAAGGACGGCAAACGTCCACCCGATCACACTGGACCAGCCGGCCAGAGTATTGCTCCACCAGCGGACTACTCTGCGTCCGTAGACTACGCCGGCCCAGGCGACCAGCCCATAGCGAGCAACGCGCGCGAGACAGAACGAAACGAGGAAGCGGCGCCGTGAGACTCCGAGAGCCCCGGCGGCGAGCAGGAATGGCGTAAGCGGAATCGGCGGCGGCAACAGCGGGGGAACCATGACTGAGAGGACGGAATGCTTGTTGGTCCAGCGCTCAATCCGGGTCCGATAACGGGCAGGCACAGAGCGTTTCAGCACGGCTTCTCCGCCTTTCCTTCCGGCGCCCCAGGTGAGGTAGCCGCCGACCGCGCTCCCGGCGATGGCATACGCGGCCAGCAGGAATGGGTTTCCGTGGCGCGAAACCAGCAAGAGCAAAAGCAGGTCGGTGCTGCCGGGAATCGCCAGCGGGATGGGGGAAGAGTCGATGGCCGCGACGGTGAAGAGTCCCAGGCCGCCCAGCTGTGTGAGCCAGTGTGGCAGCAGCGAATGATGGATGCGGCTCGCCGCATGTTTGGCAGCGGCAGTCGCCGCGGACTTCGCTGGTGTGTTTGTCGCCATCACAGCTATTGGACACTATCCGCGAGAGCCAAGTCGCTGTTTAATACGGCCTGCGAGTTTTATAACAGGCGCAATTCCGGAACAGGCTGCAAAATCGAACACTCGGCGGCGTAGCGATAGAACGTTCGCAGCCCTTCCATACAGCTTTCGTCGAGGATGTAGTGGATGTTTTCGGTGAGGTAGGTACGAATGACTGTTCTGGGCACGGCGATGCGTCCCGACCATTCCTCCACCAGATCTTCAATATGAGCGAAGCCATGGTTGCGTGAGGACACAAAATCCGCGATGAGGGCCTCGCGGGGGAAGGACAACTCTTTTGCCGCCGCGCCGCGGATCGCCCAGAAGGCCGAAACCCATGGAATCCCGGTGCGCTCCATCCATTCGTAGCCGAGATCGTAGTAGAGAAGTATCTCGCCGGTGCGGTCGAGGCGGGCCTGGCTGTCTTCAAGGGCGAGCAATGCGGGATCGCCGATAAGCAGAGCGGCATCGGCCGCGGTGAGCATCGCGTCGAGTTCGGGCGCGAATGGAATGAACTTTGCCTCCGGATTCCAGTATTTGCGAAACATGATCTCGGTATACGTCGCGGAGGTGAGCGACGAGGTATCGAGTGCGACGGTATTGGCGGCTTCAGGGCCATCCTCGCGAGTGACGAGGATGATGGAGCGGATGCGTGCCTTCGAGGCGATTGCGCATCCGGGGAGGATGAGCATGGTTGGATCGATCGCGTAGGCTGCGGCGGGTACGAGGCCTACATCTGCGAGGCCGGTAAAGAGGTCCTCGGCGCAGCGGGAGGGCGTGGAGTAACGGATGTCGTAGCGCTCGGCGAGCCGGGATTTCCCGGGCTCGTGTTCGAAGTCCCACATCAAGGGGGCGGGATTCAGAAAGTCGATGGCGGCAAGCTTGAGTCGTCGGGCAGGCAAGATGTTCACCTACCAGTGTACGTGGGCTGGGGGCGTGAAATGCTTCCGCCGAAGATAGCCGGGCACTCGTCGGAGCGGGCGCGACAAGAACATCCTTTGCCTCCTTACCTCGCTCTCACTTCAAGCAACTACTTTGAAGGATCGACGAGCGCTCCGTAGACCGTGGCGTGGCTGCGGTAGAGCAGGCTGTGATTGTTGGGACTGGTCATTCGCTGAATCATCGCTACGAAGACAATGTCGTTAGTGGGATCGACCCAGAACCAGGTGCCGGCTGCGCCGTCCCAGAAGAAAGTTCCTTTGCCGTCGGGCAGGGCAGCATCCCCAGGATCGTAAACGACGGCACAGTTGAATCCGTAGCCGAAGCCCGGCCGCATGATGTGCTGGCCGATGCCGAACTCGCCAGTGAGGAGATTTTGCGGGAGGTGATTGGAGGTCATGAGCTTGACCGTGGCGGGGGAGAGGATGCGCTTGCCATCGAATTCGCCGCCATTGCCGAGCATTTGCGCAAAGTGATAGTAGTCTTCGGCGGTGGAGACGAGGCCGCCTCCACCGGAGGGCATCGTGGGCTGGGTTGCGTAGTCGGCGGGGGGACCAGCAGCGGCCTGGACGGGGACGAAGTTGCCTTGCGGGTCGTCGCGGTAGTTGGTTGCGAAACGCGAGCGCTTTTCCTGAGGAACAAAAAATCCGGCATCCTTCATGTCGAGCGGAATGAGGATGTGGTCGCGCATGAAGTCAGGCAGCGTCTGGCCGGAGAGCTTTTCGACGATGTATCCCTCGATGTCCATGGAGACGCTGTAGGTCCAGCCCTTGCCGGGCTGGTAATTGAGCGGAATGGTGGCGAGCTTGTCGATCATCTCCTGCAGGTTGGCCGATTGCATGACTTTCTGATCTTTGTACATGGCGTCGACGACGATGTGGCCGTTGCCGTAGGAGAAGCCGGCGGAGTGCGACATGAGTTCGCGCATCGTTGGCGGATGGTCGGGGTCGACAAGAATCATCTTGCCCTCTGCATCGACTCCCTTGAAGACTTTGAGGTGCGCGAATTGAGGAATGTATTTCGCGATAGGGTCGGACGGCAGCCACTTGCCTTCTTCATAAAGGATCATCATGGCTACACCGGTGACCGGCTTGGTCATGGAGTAGTCGCGGAAGATGACCTCCTTGGTCATTGGCGCGCCGGTGGCGATGTCGGTTTGGCCGTAGGTGCGATAGTCGACGATCTTGCCGTGGCGGGCGAGAATGGTGACAGCGCCGGCGAGCTGCTTCTGGTCGATCTCGCCCTGAATCAGGGCATGTAGATTTTCGAGGCGCTCGCTTGAGAATCCGACTGTCTCGGGCTTGACTTGGGTCATATCTGACGAGTGGTGGGCGGGTGTCTGCGCCAAACAAGGGAATGCAGCTACCGCGATAATGAGAATTGCCACCGAGATGCCGCGAGCGTCCGTGACGAGAGCGTTCTTCATGCCTACTTGTCTAGTGTCCAAGCTTGTGCGTCCTTTCCGATTTTCCTGGTTACTACCCTGGCAAGCAGCGTCTTCATCCGATTCCACACAGCAATGCCGATTCTATCGTCTAAGTCGTTATTCGACCGACTTGTTCCTTGGGTGCCAGCGGCCCACGCTTACAGGGTGATAGACAGCTGAATTCCAAGGACAGTTGCGTTTCGACCAACGGGGCTTTGTTGCTTCCACAGGTACTGGGCGTGCGGAGTGATGGTTAAGAAGCGGGAATGGTTCCATTGATAGTTCAGCTCGAGCAGCTCCTCATTGTTCGCAGGCGGAGCGTACTTGCTCGCCTCGGCCCGAATCAGGGCGGCGGAAAGAACATCGTTCTTTCGCGCAGGGATGAGGCCCTCATAGCTCAGGCCCGCTCCCCAAAACGTTGGAATGGGGCTGATCAGGTCCTTGGAGTTCAGGGCCCAGGACCCCCAGACCGTAGCGCCCCGCGACGTGCCGGGGCCGTCGGGTCGAAAGACCATCTGCTGGCCCATAACGTATGCGCCGCTATAACCATCGCTATGCTCAGCCGGGCTGACGAGGGAGGGGAAGGAATTGTTGCTATGGAGATAGCCGACGGTTAGCTGACCGGGCTTACCAGTGGAATTGGCCCTTTGGTTGTGAAGATAATCGATTTCCGCGATCGCGAGGACGCCTTTGTTTCTTTCCTGGAGCGTGAAGTCCGTGCCGTGGTTCTCGCCGTTGGCCGAGTTCACATTGGTGTTGAAGGCGCCTGCCGCGATCTGGATCGATGGGGTAACCGCGTACGTGGCTTGGGCGCCCCACTCGGTTCCGGTTGGGGGACCGAAGAAGGTGATGTCATTCGCGCCAAGCGAGAATGGGTTCGGATTGATTCCGTAGTTTACATAGTTTGCGAAAACGGGAAGCGTGGCAAATGAATCTGCGGCCGCGAGCCGGCCAGCAAGAACGGTCATCTTCTGCCGCAGGAGTGTCTGTTGCAGGTACATCTCTCCCAGATAGAAGGTGGGCGCATAGAGGCCTGAAGTGAGGATCACGCTGTCGAGGGAAGCCCCAAGATTGCCGCCTGTTCCCCACGAAAAACCTACATAACCGGAGAGGCCTGGCATCTTGATGAGCTCGTTGAAGTCCGCGCTGGCTGCGATGGACAACTGGCCGGCGTATGACCATACCTGGTGCGGGCCCCCGGTTACATTTGTCTGGAGCGCGCCCACATAGGAGCCGGTCAGCGTGAGGCCGATGCGCTGCGCTGCCCGCCGGACTGGGTCCCAGGCTCCCGCCAGCGTCTCGTCCAGGCCAAACACCGCGTCGTTGCACTCCTGCTGCCGCCGATGAGGATTGGCGGCCTCCCGGCATCCGAATTTCGGCTGCGGTGGAGGCGGGTTTTTGGGGGTGGTTTGTTGTCCATGCGCAGCGCAGGAATCGACGAGCAGGCACGCGGCAATCACAGCAATCGCGGGGATCGTGAAGCGCAGGTTGCTTCGATTGCGGTCCACAACTCGCTCCTCAGGCTGCCGGCAGCGCCGAATCGTTACGCCTCGTATTGCACCAATGTCGCCATGCCGGCGGCCAGATGCCAGAGGATGTGGCAATGCACGTACCAGATACCGGGATTGTTGGCGTCGAATGCGACCGTGACACTGGTCTTTGGAGGTACAAGAACAGTATCGCGCAGAGCGCCATTCAGCGGTGTGCCGCCGATCTCGATGACTTGAAACGAGTGTCCATGCAGGTGCATAGGGTGGGACATGCCGGTTTCGTTGATGAACTTCAAGGCAACTCGCTGGCCGCGTTTTACATGGACCTGGGCTTTCTGAGTGCCGGGGTTTGCGGTGTCAAAGACGATGCCGTTGATGGGCCATTCGTAAAGGGCCATGTTGCCCTGCAGACGCAGATCGAAGCTTTGATCGATGGGTTTGGGAGCGAGTGGATCCACGGCGATGAGTTTGCGCTCTAAATCCAAAGTCAGAATTCCTGCCGGGGATGCGTTCTTCATCGGCAACTTCTTGATTGGCGCGCCACGCGTGGCGAGGATGAATCCGGCCTGCTCGGCGGCGTTTTCACGGAGGGCAAGGATGGGAAACGCGCCGTCACTTGGGAGTTGCACTCTAACATCAATGCGCTGCGCGATGGCCAGCGGAAAGCGGGAGCCGCTTACCGGTTTGACGGCCATGCCGTCGGTGGCGATCAGTTCGCCTTTCAAATCTCCGAGGTCGACGAAGAAATTGGTGCCGGAGCTGCCATTGATAATCCGCAGACGTACTCGTCCGTTTTTCTCGACCGAAACTACCTGGGGATCGGCAAGGGTGCGGTCGTTGACGAGGTAGGCGTCATAGTCCACGTCGCTGGTGTCAGGTTTTCCCATCGGCATGGGTTTTGGGGACATGTTTCCGCCCATCGCCATTGCTTTGGGCTTGCGAAGTTTGGCGTAGAGCTCGGTCGGTGGGGTAAAGCTGAAGTCGCCCAGAAACAGGATGATCTCCTGTTCGTCCGATTTATCGGATGGATCATGCACGATGAGCGGCGCGGCGAGCAGGAAGGCCTCCTGCAGGCCCTGATGGGAGTGCATCCAGTGAGTACCGGCCGGCTGCACCGGAAAGTTATACGCCATGCTGGTATTCGGCGCGATGACCGGTTGCGTCAGGCCGGGCACGCCGTCCTGATTATTAGGCGGATGCAAGCCGTGCCAGTGGATGGCAGTCGGTACGGAGAGCTGGTTTTCGAGCAGAACGTTAAAGGGCTGGCCGGCTACGAAGCTCAAGCCTTGCTTCCCGCTTGCCTGCTCCAGCCCCATGAGGGTCGCGGCTTTACCGTTGATCTCAAGCGTGCGCGACTTCGCCTGCAGCCTGATTGCATTGGACGGGACGGCGAGGTTTTCGGCGGATTGCGATGAACTACTGCCATGGCAACCGAGCAATGCCGCTCCGGCGCAGGCCCCTCCTGATGCGACGAAAGAACGCCGTGACCAAAGGCGAACCAAGGTTTTGTCTCCTTCTTCCCGAAAGGCGAGTACAGATTACATCGAAAAGCGAATTGAGCATTGTTCTTCGCGGGAAAAATTCGTGATTTCTCAGGCGCCCTGGGTCGCTCAAACCGGTGTGAAGAAGGAAAACCTTATAATGGCGCGTCATGAAAATCTTCCGCGTTTTGCCCGCTGTCCTTCTCGCCACCGCCGCAGTGCATGCACAGAATCCCGGTTTGTATTCAGGCTGGATGCCCGATCCGACTCACCAACAGACTTACGCGCTGCACCGCTCATCCAGCGCTGAATCAACCGGAGGCAATGCGGACGCGCGCACCATCTCACCAGGCCAGACGATGACCGTGCTTGACGTTGACGGCCCCGGAATGGTCTCGCACATCTGGTTCACGATCGACGACAACGAGCCTTATGCGCTGAAGCGCATCGTTCTGCGCATGTACTGGGACGGCGAGAGCACGCCCAGCGTGGAGACGCCGATCGGCGATTTCTTTGGCCTGGGCAACGGCTTGTATTACCGGTGGGAGTCGCTGATGCTCTCCGCGGGCGGCGATCGGGCGCTGAACAGCTACTTCCCGATGCCCTACGCGCACCGTGCGCGGATCACCGTGACGAATGAGGGCAAGAACTCTGTGCAGCATCTTTACTGGAACATCGATTACCGGGTTGATGCCCAGCCGCTGCCGAAGGACACGCTCTATTTCCACGCCCAATACCGCCAGGCGCAACCGAACCATGGATGGACCGGCAGCTGGTATGAGAACGGCGATCCGATGGTGAACTACAAGCGCAATCTCGACGGCAAAGACAATTACGTCTGGCTCGAGGCGCAGGGTCATGGCCAGTTCATCGGCGTGACGATGTCGGTATTGCAGAACCAGGACGGCTGGTTTGGCGAGGGCGACGACATGTTCCAGATCGATGGCGATGCGATCAGTATTCTTGGCACCGGGAGCGAGGACTACTTCCTGGGCGCGTGGGGTTATATGGGTCCGCAGGACTTCCTGTTTCATGGCGCGCCGGTTGTTGGCAAGGAGATCGCCGGCGAACGCTCGAGCATGTACCGCTTCCACTTCGACTCGCCGATTCCGTTTACCAAGTCGATTCGGGCGAGCATCGAGCACGGCCACGCCAATCACCGCTCAGACAACTACTATTCGGTCGCGTACTGGTATCAGGCTGAGCCCCATGCGGCGTTTCCGCCGCTGCCGGATGTGGATGAGCGGATTCCGACGCTGGAGTTTGTGGGTGGGCCGGGGAATGCTAAGGGGCCTTATGATCCGAATAGCTTGCATCCGCGTTAGGCAGTAATTCATTCCGAGCGAAGTGCGGCCACTGGATCGAGATTGGCCGCGTTGCGTGCGGGGAGCCAGCTTGCCAGTGCGGCGATCACGGCCAGCAGGGCGACGGCGAATCCGAGGGTTAGGGGATCGTATGCCTTAAGGCCGAAGAGCATCGCGCTGGCCGATCGTCCCGCGAGCAGGGTGAGGGGCAATCCAACGACTGTCCCGGCGAGCAGCATCAGGGCGGTATCGCGCATGACGAGCGCGATCACCTGCCAGCGATGTGCGCCGAGGGCGATGCGGATGCCGATCTCGTTGCGTCGCTGGGCGATAAAGTAGGACAGCACCCCATAGAGGCCGACGACAACGAGGATAGCGGCGAGCAGGCCGAAGAAGCCCGCGAGCATGGCCATCATGCGGTCGCCGACCAGGCTGTCCTGAATATTCTGCTGGAAGTCGACGAACTGCATCACCATCTCGGGATGCTCCGATTCCATCTTGTGCCGGATGGCGGTGATCGCAGTTGGAACGTCATTGGCCGCGATCATCATGGCCATCCCCGGCCCCTGTGCGGTCACCGGAAACTGGTCGATGGGAACAAAGGCCATTGGCGGCGTCTCTCCGCGCAGATCGTTGTATTTGGTGTCGGCGATGGTGCCAACGATTTCGTAGGTGCGCTCTGGATATTGCGGTTCGGGCCGTACATGCACGAGCTGGCCGATAGGCGGCTTGCCGCCTAAGAACCTACGGATGAAGGTCTGGTTCACGATGACGACGAAGGGCGCGTCGGTAGTGTCGGCTGCGGTGAAGTTGCGTCCGCTGATCAGCGGAATTCCCATGGTGGCGAAGTAGCTGGGGCTGGCGTAGGTGAACTTGCTCGATCCGTCGGCCGAGTCGGTGCGGACTCCATGACTCCAGCTGCTGCCATTGAGGGGGGTATTTTGTGGTTGCGGCGGCGTTTTGAACGCCTGGCACGCTGCGGACATCCTCGACCAGCTGCCGTTTATATGCGGCTTCGTTTTCGGGCTTGATCTTGCCTGCCGGATAGCCAAAATAGCCAGTCAGGATGCCACTTTCCTTCATGCCCGGGTCGAGGGTCATCAGGTTGCGATAGCTTCGAACAAAAAGCAGAGCAGCGACGAGCAGCACCATGGAGACGGCGATCTGGGTTACGACCATGAGGCGCTGCATGGTGAAGCGTTCGCGGCTGCCGGTGCTTCCGCGCTCTCCGGATTTGAGCGAGCTGATTGGGTCAACGTTGGTGGCGCGCATCGCGGGGAGCGTGCCGAAGATGACGCAGGTGAGCCCCGCGACTGCGGCGGCGAAGAGCAGGACACGCCAGTCGGTGGCGATGGAAAGCTGAACCGAATACTGGCTGGTGTTGAGCGACGCAACCAGGAGCCGGCTCAGGGGCTGCGCGAGGGCGACTCCGAGCACTGCTCCGCCGAGAGCGAGCAGGCCGCTCTCGATGAGGAGCTGCGTGGCGATGCGACGGCGTGAGGCTCCGAGAGCCAGGCGAATGGCCATCTCGCGCTGGCGTGCGCTGGTGCGGGCGAGCATCAGGTTGGCGAGGTTGGCGCAGGCGATGAGCAAGACTAAGCCGGTGATGGCGAGCAAGAGCTGAAGCGAGGTGTTGTAGTTATCGCGCAGTGCGCTTACGCCGGCTCCAGCGGGATAAGCGGCAAGGCGGAACAACATGTAGCTATTAATGACTTTTGAGCTGTAGCCGGGTGGCGCAGTGTCTTTGAAGAGGCCGGGGCTGAGAGCATCGAAATAGGCTGAGGCGCGCTCGATGGTCCAGCCGGGCTTGAGCCGTCCCATGACGTTGAAGAGGAACATCTCGGGGCGAACTTTGGGCGGCGTGCATGTGGGGTAGGCCAGATCGAAGCGATCTCCGACGACGAGTCCCGCAAACGACGGCGGGGTTACGCCCAACACCTGCACGGAGCGGCCTTCGGCCCGGATGGTTGTGTTTGCGGCAATCGGTTCGCCGCCCATCTCCGACTTCCAATATGGATAGCTGACGACGACCTTCGACAACTCGCATGAGGATTCATCCTGTGGCTCGATGAGGCGACCCTGCAATGGCGCGACGCCGAGCACGCTGAAGAATTCTCCGCTGACCTCGAGGCCGTGAGCATGCTTGGCTTCACTGACTTTGCCGACCAGCACGTCTGCCTGGCGCCAGGCAAAGACGCCGGAAAAGGGATCGTGATGGCGGCGGACCTCCTGCCACATGGGGATGGTGAAGTTGGAATATGGGCCGTCGGTGATGCCGAAACCGCCATTCCCGCCGGCGATGCGCAACTCTGCCAGTTCCTGCGGATTCTGGATGGGCAGGCGTCGCAGGCGCACGGCGTCGACCAATTGGAATACGGCGGTGTTGGCACCGATGCCGAGTGCGAGAGTGAGGATCGCCATGGCGGTGAAGGCGCGGCTCTTGGCGAATCCGCGCACCGCGTAGCGCGCGTCGCGAAAGAAGCTGTCGAGACCGGCGGCGGTGTCCTCGGCGTCGACTCGCTCGCGCATTACGGTGGGGTTGCCGAATCGGAGGCGAGCTTCGCGTGCCGCTTCTGTGGGGCTCATGCCGTTGGCGAGGTTTTCGTCGATGCGCATCTGCAGATGCTCGCGGAGTTCAGCGTCGATCTCGTTGCTTAGTTTCGAACGGCGCCTGAGTGCGCCGATACGGCGAAGCAATCCCATAACGTTCACCTCATGCGTAGCGCAGAATCGCCGCGACGCCCTTGACCACCTGGTCCCAATTCTTTTCTCTCGCGGCTAGCTGTTTTCTGCCGGCGGCAGTGAGGGTATAGAACTTGGCCTTGCGGCTGCTCTCGGTGACCGCCCATTCGGAACGGATCCATCCGCTCTGCTCCATGCGGTGCAGCGCGGGGTAGAGTGACCCCTCTTCCACATTGAGCAGTTCGTCGGAGACGCGTTCGATATGCATGACAATGCCGTAGCCGTGCATCGAGCCGAGCTGGGAGAGGGTTTTGAGGATTAGAAGGTCGAGCGCTCCCTGGAGGTCGTTCTTTGCCATGCCTTACCCCTAGACATCGATGGTAGTTACGATACGACTCTAGACGCGCTTACCCTAGTTGTCAAGGGGTGAGCGCCGATACGATCCCCGTTGAGCCCATGCGCGCTTGACACCATTCCGATATATCGTTACTCTCGCGACAATTACTCCACTCAGTTTTTTGTAGTTCGCGACGCGGTTGATCTGCGTGTCGGAGCCTTATCTATGGATGTTTCCGCCAATGCGACGGATAGCGAAGTTGCGCCGCCTCAGCCGGCGCCGGATGACGTCCAGCTGGCGTGGCTTGCGCTCTCGCTCGCTCCCTGGCTCGGGCCGCGGCGCATTTTGCAAGCGGTTGAAAACGTTGGGTCGGTGACTCGCATTCTTGAGCTTTCGCTGACAGATTTGGAGGCGCTGCGGTTTCCGGCGACGGCGGTGCAATATATCTCCGGAGGGCAGGCGCTTCGCGATGCCGAGGAGGAATGGAAGCGCGTTCGTGCCGAGAATGCTTCGCTGCTGACCTTTTCCGATGAGGCATATCCGGTGCGACTGAAAGAGATTTTCGACCCTCCCCCTCTCCTTTGGGTGCGGGGAGACGTCAAACTTTTGACCCAGCCGGCGATCGCGGTAGTGGGAACGCGGCATCCCACTCCTTACGGGACGGGGATGGCGGAGATGCTTTCTCGGGATCTCGCACTCCGTGGGCTGATTATTTTGAGCGGCATGGCGCGCGGCGTCGATACCGCGGCGCATAAAGGCGCGATTGCGGCGAAGACCCCGACGATTGCCATCTGGGGCACGGGGATCGATGTGATCTATCCGAAAGAAAACAAATCGCTCGCGGAGCAAATCATGGCCGGCGGCGGAGCGATCGTTTCGGAGTACAAACTGGGGATGTTTCCCGCGCCGCAGAATTTTCCCCGCCGCAACCGTTTGCTAAGCGGAATCAGCGTCGGGGTGCTGGTGGTCGAGGCCGGGGAGCACAGTGGGACGCGGGTGACGGCGCGCTGCGCGATCGAGCAGAACCGGGACGTTTATGCGGTGCCGGGCAACGTCACCAGCAAGAACGCATGGGGGCCTAACACATTGATAAAGCAGGGGGCTAAGCTGGTCGCGACGTGGGAGGATATCTGGGAAGAACTGCCTACGCAGATCCGTGTGCAACTCGAAGCGCGACTGGGCTCGGGGTTCGCGGTTGAATCGAAATCGGAGGCTGCCGCATCCTTGTTTGAGCCGGTGCCTTTGCCCCGGGCCGAAGCGCTGGTCTTCGGCGTTCTGCGCCACGACGAGGCGCTGCTGCTCGACGAAATCATGGAAAAGCTCGAAGCGGAGCTGAGTTCTTCCGAGATTTTTACCGCGTTGTTCGAATTGGAACTGAGCGGGCGAGTGAAGCAACTTCCGGGAAGAAATTACGTCAAGAGTTTCTGAAATCATTTTCAGGACACGCGCAGTAGCCGACGATGGTGAAGGAGGCTTCTTCCTGGCAAAGAAGCCTGACGAACCTATTGGCGTACATGACGTTAGTCCTAGAAATGCTTTGATGCCAGTTGCGTTTTCGCAGGGAACGGGGCAGTCTGAAGCCGTACTGCGAAGGTACCCGCGGCCGAATTCAAGACGGCAAAGATAGAAGGAATCGGCCGGGCGTGATAGTTTCCAGATGACATACATATAGTTTTGACGAATGGTGCGGACAGTCCTGCCGTCTTGTCTTTAAGCAGATGGAGGCGGCGGTTTGAAAGTGCAAAGAAGGAATCATGGGTAAATCGTTAGTGATTGTCGAGTCGCCGGCCAAGGCGAAGACAATCAACAAATATCTCGGCAAGGAATTCGACGTTGAGGCGTCGATCGGTCACATCAAAGATCTGCCCAAGAAGACCATGGGCGTGGATATTGAAGGCGGCACCTTCGAGCCCGAGCTGATCGTCAGCGAAGATAAGCTGAAACTGGTCGCGATGCTGAAGAAACTCGCGGCCAAGGCAGACAAGGTCTATTTAGCTCCCGACCCCGACCGCGAAGGCGAAGCAATCGCCTATCACCTCGAGCAGGAGCTCCAGGATGTGGCGAAGGCTGGCGCGATCCAGCGGGTCACTTTCAACGAGATCACGCCCAAGGCGGTGAAGGCCGCCTTTGAACATGGTCGCCCTGTCGACCGCAATCTGGTCGATGCACAGCAGACGCGGCGCGTGCTCGATCGGCTGGTTGGTTATGAGATTTCTCCGCTGCTGTGGGACAAAGTGCGCCGCGGGCTCTCCGCCGGCCGCGTGCAGACGGTCGCTGTTCGGTTGATTGTGGAGCGCGAGCGAGAGATCAAGGCCTTCAATCCGGTCGAATACTGGACCATCGACGCCTCGCTTCATCCTGCGCCGCAGGGGCTGGATTTCACCGCCCGCTTTATCGGCATCGACGGCAAAAAGTCAGAGGTGCCGACTGTGGGGGCTCCGGCTTTGCCTGACGGAGTCACGGCGAATGAAGTTGTTGCACAGCTTGAGAAGGCGAAGTGGCAAGTCCGCTCGGTTGAGAAGAAGGAGCGTCGCAAATCTCCGGCTGCGCCCTTCACGACGAGCAAGCTGCAACAGGACGCCTCGCGTCAGCTGGGTTTCAATGTGAAGCGCACAATGGGCGTGGCGCAGCGGCTTTATGAGGGCCTGGAGATCGGCTCCAAAGGCACGGTCGGTCTTATTACCTATATGCGTACCGATTCGACCAGGGTATCCCCGGAGGCGCTGAACGAGGTTCGCGCCTATGTCGAGAAGAAGATTGGCAAGAATTATCTGCCTGCGCAGCCTAACGCTTACAAATCGAAGAAGGACGCGCAGGATGCCCACGAAGCGATTCGTCCGACCGACGTCACTCTGCATCCGGATGAGATCCACGGCTTCCTTTCTGAAGAGCAGTACAAACTTTATCGCTTGATCTGGCAGCGTTTTGTTGCCTCGCAGATGGTGCAGGCGGTCTATGACCAGACGACCGTGGATATCGAAGCCAAAGCAGATCGCAGGTACGATTTCCGGGTCAGCGGGTCGGTGCTGAAATTCGACGGCTTTCTCAAGGTCTATGAAGAAGCCAAGGACAAGAAGGACGACGAGGACGAGTCGCTCGAAAACAAGCTGCCTGAACTGAACGAGGGCCAGGCGCTAATTCTGAACTCAGTTAAGACAGACGAGCACTATACGGAGCCTCCGCCGCGCTATAACGAAGCCTCGCTGGTCAAGGAGCTTGAGGAAGACGGTATTGGCCGTCCGTCGACCTATGCGTCGATCATCAACACGATCCAGGACCGCGAATATGTCGTTAAGCTGCCGCCCACTGGTCGCGCGGGGAGGTTCTACCCGACAGAGATTGGCATGGTGGTCACCGATCTATTGGTCAAGAGCTTTCCCTATATCTTCGATACGCAATACACGGCCAAGCTCGAAGAAGAGCTCGATAGCGTAGAGGACGGGACCGAAAGGGGACGCGACCTGCTGACCGGCTTTTACGGTCATCTCAGCAAGGAGCTCGAACACGCTGGCGAGAAGATGGAAGACGTCAAGCGGATGGAAAAGCCGACCGACGAGGTCTGCGACCTTTGCGGCTCGCCTCTGGTGCTCAAGTGGGGCAAGTTCGGTTCGTTCTATGCTTGCAGCGCTTACGACAAGAAGAAAGAAGGAAGCTGCACCTTTACCAAGGAGAACTTCGCCGCCAAGCCCGACCTGAATACGCCCGAGGCGCAGGACGCCGGGGAAAAAGAGGAGTACTGCGAGGCCTGCGGACGGGTGATGGTGCTCAAGCGCGGGCGCTTTGGCATGTTCATGGCCTGCCCAGGGTACAACGAAGATCCGCCGTGCAAGACGACGCGGAAACTCGACCAGAAGGTCCAGCAGAAGCCCCCGGTCCCGCTCGAAGAGGAGTGCCCGAAGTGCGGCAAACAGCTGGTGCTGCGCAATGGGCAATATGGGGAATTCGTGAGCTGCTCGGGCTACCCCAAGTGCAAATACATCAAGCAAAACTTCATCGGCGTGAAGTGCCCGCAGTGTGGCGACGGCGAGCTGATCGAGAAGAAGGCCCGGCGCGGGAACCTATTCTACGGCTGCTCGAACTACCCAAAATGCGACTTTACTTCGAACAACAAACCAGTCGACCAGAAGTGCCCGGAGTGCGGCAGCGCCTATTTGTTGGAAAAGACGCTGAAGTCCGGCGTCTACCTGGTTTGTCCGAACAATAAGAAGACGACGGCGGAGGAAGAGGCGCCGAAGAAGCGCGGCAAGAAATCCGTAGAATCGGCCACGTCCGTCGCCTGCAGCTTCATCAAGCGGATCGCCGATCCGCCGCCGCCAGTCCCGATTCCCCCTATGCCGACGGTCGCGACGCATGCTCCGCTGGTGGAGCAAACAGTCGGTTAAGCGGGACATTTTGGTTACCCGGACGATTCCCGCAGGAACAACATTACCGTGAAGAAAAATTTCCCAAACTGTGATGCGAGGTTGATAATTGTCCTTGCCAGATGGTCGTAGCCTTTCCAGGCTAATGGGGGATGTTGGATGAAGCGTCTTTTGGTATTAGCGACGATGATTATTGGCGCGTCCGCGTTTGCGGCGGACCAGAGCACTAAACCGATCGATGGTTGGATCAGTGACTCGCAGTGCGGCGCGATGCATGCGGGCGGCGGCGCGGCATGCGTCAAGAAGTGCATTGGCGGCGGGGCCAAACCGGTCTTTGTTGACGATGCGAAAAAGCAAGTCTGGACAATCGATAATCCTGACGCGGTCGCAGGCCACTACGGCCACCATGTTGCGATGCAGGGAACGGTGAATGCGGCTGATAAGTCCGTCCACATCTCGTCGGTGTCAATGCTGAAAGATCAGGGCAAAGCCGACGATATGGGCGGGATGTCGCACTGATTCCGCATTCGCCTCGTTTGTACGAAGTTTGAGGGCGCTCTGCGCCCTTTCTTCGTTTTCCTTGAAGCTTTCCGCTGGATTGTGAATCGATAGATTCAGGCCCTGCGACGTCTGGCTCCGCCATGCGTCTTACAACTCGTAGAGGGAAATAGAGTAATTGAAAGTAGCTATTGTCACTGAGTCGTTCCTGCCGAAGATCGACGGCATTGTCACGATGCTCGCCAACACGGTTGAGTGTCTGAGGCAGAACGGCGACGAGGTTATGATCTTTGCTCCAAGCGGCGGCCCAGCGGACTTGTTCGGTGCGGAGGTCGTGGCCATGCCGTCCGGGCCGTGTCCGCTCTATCCTGAACTCCGGCTCGCACTGCCGCGGACTTCGATGCGGCAAAAGCTTGAGCAATTCCAGCCGGATGTTTTACATGCCTTCGAACCGGTCCTGCTGGGTGTTGGCGGCATTTATTATTGCGCCGAATTGCACATTCCACTAGTAGTCTCCTACCACACCAACCTGCCAGCTTATCTTCGCTACTACAAACTGGGTTTCATTGAGAAATTGACGTGGGCCCTGATGCGCGTCAGGCATCGGCGCGCCAACTTGAATCTGTGCACCTCGACGGCCATGATGGACGATCTGGAGCAGCACGGTATTGATCACCTGGCTCTTTGGGAGCGCGCGGTAGATGCCGACCGCTTTTGCCCTGGCATGGTGAACGCCGAGACGCGCTTCCGACTCAGTGGCGGTTATCCCGAATCGCCTCTCTTTCTGTATGTCGGCCGGCTTTCAGCCGAGAAAGACATCGTCCGGCTCAAAGAACTCTTCTCGGTCATCCCAGGCGTGCGATTGGCAATCGTAGGTGATGGCCCATTGCGCTCCGATCTAGAGCGCCAATTTGAGGGCACCCCGACCGTCTTTACCGGATATATGCAGGGCGCCGAGCTAGCCAGAGTTTATGCCTCGGCGGACATGTTTGTGCTGCCATCGAGCACCGAAACGCTTGGCCTGGTATTGCTGGAAGCGATGGCCGCCGGTTGTCCGGTGGTCGCATGCCGCGCTGGGGGCGTTCCGGATGCGGTCGAGGATGGAGTGACGGGGTTTCTCTTCGATCCGGACCAGAACGACAGTTTTGCTGCTACCGTCAAGCAGGCCTGGAACAGCGATGGTCAACTTGAGAGTATTCGTCAAAATGCTCGCAAAGATGTTGAGCGCCACAGCTGGGCGCGGGCGACGAGCGAATTGCGGCAATTGTACTGCCAGGTGATTCATGACAAGGTGAAGTACGGTCGGAGAGTGCGAGACAAGGCGGAAATCCCGCTGCCGCGACGCCTGGCCGCCGAGATTGCCCGAGGCACCTTGCGGACTTTGCTTCCATAAAAGCAGGCAAAATCGGTTTTTCCGCGCCGTTGCAATCTGCTAGTGTGAGTAGGGATTCTTTTGATGAGAGACGAGCGCGTATGGCGAAGGCAGTCTGGAACGGCAAGGTGATCGCGCAAAGCGACACCTTTGAAACCGTGGAAGGCAACGTATATTTTCCTGAAAATGCACTGGTGCGCGAGTATTTCCGGCCCAGTTCAACCACCTCTTCCTGCCCCTGGAAGGGGCAGGCGCGATACTATTCGCTGGTGATCGATGGCCAGGAGAATCCCGACGCTGCCTGGTATTATCCCGATCCGAAGCCCGCCGCCCGCAACATAAAGAACCACGTTGCGTTCTGGCGCGGGGTCGAAATCGAAAAATAACTCACGAAATTCGGTGAACGAGACCCTGGTGCGAGTTCGCCTGGGCATTGCCGTGAGGCCTCCTGGCCCGGTTCCGGCTGCTAAACTTGAATAGTCTATGTTCGATACCCTTTCTGAAAAGTTACAACGTGCCTTCAAGAATCTCCGCGGCCAGGGCACGATCACCGAGGAAAATATTGGCGAGGCGTTGCGCGAGATCCGGGTTGCGCTGCTTGAGGCCGACGTCAACCTCGGCGTGGTCAAAGACCTTATCGAGCACATCCGCGAGAAGGCGCTTGGCCAGGAGGTCGTGATCGCTCTCTCGCCCACCGAACAGGTGGTGAAGATTGTCAATGACGAACTGATCGCCATTCTTGGGAAAGACACCGCGCGCTTCAACTTTGCCTCACGTCCGCCGACTGTGATTCTTATGGCCGGACTGCAGGGCTCCGGTAAGACAACCACCTCAGGTAAGCTCGCCGCGTGGCTCAAGAAGGGCGGACATCGCCCCATGCTGGTCTCGGTCGACGTTTACCGTCCGGCCGCCCGCGAACAGTTGAAGGTCGTCGCCAACTCGATCAAGGCGAACCTTTACGAGGGCGATCTGAAGGGCGAGACGCCGGGGCCGGATCTGGTCGAGCGCTTGGCCAAGGAAGCTCGTCGGGATGCAGTCAACTCTGGTTGCGACACCCTCATTGTCGACACCGCCGGGCGGCTTGCGCTCGACGACGACCTGATGAAGGAGATGGAGCGGCTGAAGAAGCTGCTCGCGCCGCAGGAAATTCTCTTCGTCGCCGACGCCATGACCGGCCAGGACGCGGTCAACTCCGCGGATGCCTTCCATAAGCGGCTGGCGCTGACCGGGGTTGTGCTGACCAAGATGGACGGTGACGCTCGCGGCGGCGCAGCGCTGTCGATTCGCCACGTGACCGGTCAGCCGATCAAGTTCATTGGCACGGGTGAAAAGCCGGACGCCTTTGAGGCCTTTCATCCCGACCGTATCGTGAGCCGCATCCTCGGCATGGGGGACATTGCTTCTCTGCTCGAAAGAGCGGAGGAGAAGCTCGATAAGAAAAAGTCGGAAGAGTTCGCCAAGAAGGCGCTTTCCGGCGATGGCTTTTCGCTTGAGGATTTTCGCGACCAGCTGCGGCAGATTCGCAAGCTGGGCTCGCTACAAAGCATTATGAAGATGTTGCCTTCGGTGGGGCCGTTTCAGGGGATCCAGCAGATGGCTGACCAGGTCGACGAGGGGCAGTTTACGCGCGTCGAGGCAATCATCAACTCGATGACCAAGAAGGAACGCGATAACCACGAGATCATCTCTGGCAGCCGCCGCAAGCGGATTGCTCGCGGGTCGGGAACGTCGGTGCAGGAAGTGAACCAGCTGCTCAAGCAGTATGTGCAGATGCGGAAGATGTTCAAGACGGTCGGTGCGGGCGGCGGCAAGATGCAGCGGAGTTTGATGGGGCAACTGGCCTCGCGGCAGAGGTTCGGGAGGTAGAGGGGAGTATCTCTAAGGCTGCCTTTGCGCGCCCGATTCCGATGTCAATAGGACCACCCTGTCGGCTTCGATTTTGTGGTGAAACTCCGGTTCCAGCGATGCCGCGTCGATGATATCAACCTTGAATGGTAGTGACGACTCGTCGAAAGCCTCAGCCAATGCTCCCAGCGTCGAGATCGACAAGGGAGGCCCGTCGATGGCCAGATCAAGGTCGGAATATTTCTTCAGCCGATTTCGCCGGGCGCGTGAACCATAGGCCCAGACCTGTCGTCCGGGAACGTGACGGCGCAGGATTCCAAAGACGATCTCCAATTCCGCTGGCGAAAGGGCGACCGCTGGCATTGTCGAAGTCGTCCGTTCAGCGGTCGCGTTGCGTGAGTTGCTCATAGAGAAAATTTGCTTCAGCCAGAAAATCCGGGATGACGCTCATCACCTGCTCGGCCTTCACCCGATTATAAGTATGGCTGGTAATATTTCTCGCTTCGCGAAAGGCCTGCCAATGGTCCCATCCGGACTTGAGCAAGCCACGCTCGGCGCCAGTACGGATGAGTGTGGCGAAGCTCATTTGCTCAATCTCGTCCGGGACTGGAGCAGTCTGCCCCAGATAGCGCATCAGCATCCGGTGGCACAAGCCGTACGTAAACTCGAATCGCTGGATGACACCATCGCGGTAGAGATCGTTTTCGGGATTCGCATTGAATGTAGTGAGCCCGGCCCTTAACTGCGTAATCGCTCTGCCCAGCGATGAGGTATCCAGCGGAGTCATGCGAGGATTCTACTCTGCGGGTGATTCTGCGAGTTCTTCGCCTGGGTGCGGATGCCGGACCACCTGTAGAGCTACTTGTCCGCGACCGGCAATCCGAGCAGATATTCCTTCAAATGTTCGCCGACGATGTGTAGCGGCTGGCGTGTCTTCTCCAGGCCGCCGATCATGACGGCTCCTTCGAGAGCGGAGATCATTACCACTGCGACTGAATCCGGATCGATGGTCTTGCGTAGCTCGCCATTTTCCAGGCCGACGCGAACCAAATCGGCTATTCGCGAACGCCAGCCGGAAAGAGCGGCGCGGGCCTTGTTTCTCAGCACGAGGTTTCCGTCGTCGCAATCGACGGCGGTGTTGAGGAGCGGGCAACCTCCGGCAACTGTTCGTGGACGCTCTCCGACGAAGTTCCGGACAAAAAGTAACAGCTTTTCGAGGGAACTGCTCTGTTCGTCCAGGCCGCGTTCCCGCGACGCGATTACAGCTTCCCACGCATAGTCGAAGGCGGCCTCGGCGAGCTCCTGCTTGCTCTCGAAGTGACGATAGATGCCGCCTTTTTCTAGGCCGGTGGCCTCCATGAGATCCGAGATCGAGGCTCCGGCAAAGCCCTTTCGATTGAAGACCTGAGCGGCTCTTTGGATGATCCGCTGCCGGGTCTGATCTCCTTTGCTCGATCTCGTAACTGGCGCTGCAGTCTGCATTTTCTTCTCTACTCCAATTATAAAGCGACCGATCGGTCTCTTTCTACATCTTTAGCTGAGGTCAACCTCAGTGGCCACATTAACGACTACAGCTCCGATGGGTCTCGCGCCCGCACCAGTCATCGCCGAGGCGAGGCAGGTGAATCCATGGGCCGTGGCGCTGACGGTCACGCTGGCGACGTTTATGGAGCTGCTCGACACCTCCATCGCCAACGTTTCCCTTCCGCACATCGCCGGCGGACTCGGCCGCAGCTTCGACGAGACGACCTGGGTGCTGACATCGTATCTGGTTGCGAACGCGGTCGTGCTGCCGATGAGCGCCTGGTTGAGCCGCGTCTTTGGGCGCAAGCGCTATTACATGATCAGTGTCGCGCTTTTCACCGCGACTTCTTTTCTATGCGGTATTGCACCGAGCCTGAATTTCCTGGTGATCTTTCGCGTGCTGCAGGGGATTGGCGGGGGCGGGCTGGCGCCCGTCGAACAGGCGATCCTGGTTGATACCTTCCCCGCTACGAAACGAGCGGCAGCGTTCGCGCTCTACAGCGTGGCGATTGTGACGGCTCCAGCGATTGGGCCTCCGCTGGGCGGCTGGATCACCGATAGCTTCTCGTGGCGATGGGTCTTCTTTATCAACGTGCCAATTGGGCTGATCTCGCTTTTCTTTACCAGCAGGCTGGTAAGCGACCCGCCTGCTTTCAAGGCCGAGGTTGCGGAGGCCAAGCGGCTTGGCAAGCTGAAGATCGACTATATCGGCATTTCGTTGATCGCGCTTGGCTTCGCATTTCTGGAGGTGGTGCTCGATCGTGGCCAGATCGATGATTGGCTGGGCAGCCGTTTCATCACCGCAATGCTGATCGCGGCGGTCGCCTGCCTCGCCTTCGCGATCTGGTGGGAGTTGCGGGCGCCCGATCCGGTTGTCGAGCTGGGACTGCTTCGGGAGCGCAACTTCGCGATCTCCAACGTCTTCTATTTTCTTTTCGGATTTGTACTCTTCGGCAGCACGACGATGATTCCGGAGATCCTGCAAAGCCTCTATGGCTATACGGCGACGGATGCCGGGTTAGTGCTGGGACCGGGCGCGGCGGTCATCACCGTTCTTGCGCCTATGGTGGCGGTGTTGACCCAAAAGGGAGTGGTCAAGCCGCGCTGGCTCATCGCTTTCAGCTTTGCTGTGGTCTCGGCCTCGATGTTTTACTACGGGTCGTTCAATCCGCAGACGGACTATCTCCACTACGCGCTGGCTCGCGCTTTGCAGGGCCTTGGGTATGCGTTCCTTTTTGTGCCGGTGAGCGTGCTGGCTTATTCGTATCTGCCGCCGGGGAAGAACAACAAGGGCTCGAGTCTGACGAACCTCGCGCGCAACTGGGGAGGCAGCTTCGGGGTCGCATTCATCACCACCATGCATGAGCGCCGAGCCGATGTACACAGCGATCGCCTCTCCAGGACGGCGGACTTTGCGTCTCCGCTCTTTCATCCGCGTATCGACTCGCTTACCAAGACCTTTGAGCATTTAGGTTTTTCTCATGCCGACGCCACGCAACATGCGCAAGGCATGCTCTACAACCAACTCAACCAGCAGGCGAGTCTGCTTGGGTTTATGGACTGCTTTCACTACATGGCGATTATTGCGCTCATCGGAATTCCGCTGGCGCTTATGACTAGAAGTTTCCGGCCGGGTGGCGAAGCTTCAGGTGGGCATTAATATCCGTTAGCGACGAGATATTCGAGCGTGATCTCGAACTCTTGTTTCTTTTCCCGCTCCAGACGGTCTTCGGCGAACTTCATCAAGACGTCTGCTTCGAGGTTGATGGGCTGGCCAGCTTTTAGCGAAAGAAGGTTGGTTGCTGCGTAGGTGTGAGGGATGATGGCTACGCTGACAATGTCGCCTTCGGGGGTATCCGGCTCAAATCGCGCGACGGTGAGGCTGATGCCCTCGATGGCGATGGAGCCTTTTTCTACGACATAGCGGCTGATGGAAGACGGGACGGCGATGCGCAGCCACCAGTCGGTGACTTTTGGATCAGCATCAGCATCGACTGGTGTTAGTGAAAGCAGAGTTCCTGTGCCGTCGACGTGGCCTTGCACCACGTGGCCTCCCAGCGGAGTTCCCGCAGGGGTAGGTAGTTCGAGATTGACCTCGGAACCCGGCATGAGGGTTGTGAGCGAGGTACGCGCTACGGTCTCAGCGGCGAGGTCGGCGTGGAATATTGGCGGGGTGATATCGAGGGCAGTGAGACAGACGCCGCTGACGGCGACGCTGTCTCCGGTATGCAGCTTCGCTGCGATCTCCGGGGATTCAATCGTGATGCGCTGCGAACCCTCGCGCTTTTCGACTGAGACGATGGAGCCGACGCTCTCGATCAGGCCAGTGAACATGAATTCAGAGTAAACGTGGAACTAGGGACTAGGGAATAGGAACTGTAGACCAGGGACTAGCTAGGAAGCTGAGATGGAAGTGGTGGTCAGGTGTGCCAGGGGTCGTTCAATAAGCCTTCGAAGGCGAAGTCTTCTCCGAGACGGTGGAGGACGAATTCGTTGATAGCCGGTTTCTCTGTCGGCGCGGCGGCCATAACCGGGTGGGCCTCTGGACCGAGGAAGTATGGCGCATAGAAGAGGTAGAGGCGATCGACGAGGCCCGCATCGAGGAAGCTGGAATTAAGCCGTGAGCCAGCCTCGATCATCACGCTGGTGATCTGCATTTTTCCGAGTTCTTTCAGGACGGCCAGGAGCGATGGGTAGCTGGTGCCAGGATCCGATTCGACCTCTTTGACGGAAAGTCCAGCTGCCGACAGAGCCAGCCTCCGACCTTCGGGGACGTTCGAGCAGAAGACCAGGACATCGCGATCGGCCGAATGCAACAACTTGGACTCGAGCGGGAGCCGCAGTTGTGTGTCCAGCACAACCCTCAACAAGGGCCGTGTCCGGCGGCGTCCGCTGCGATCGGTGAGCAGCGGATCGTCGGCGATCACGGTGCCGACGCCGGTAAGCACGGCATCGACGGAGTGACGCAGATGATGGACCTGCTGTAGCGAATCGGGTCCGGTGATCCAGGAGATCTCGCCGGGTTTGCGGGAAGAAGGTGGCGGAGCGATGCGGCCGTCCAGCGTCATTGCGGCTTTGAGGGTGACGTGAGGAATGGCGGTTCGAATATATTTTGCGAAGGCATCGTTGAGCCGGCGGGCAGGTTTCTGCAAAACACCGACTGTCACTTCAAGGTGCGCCCGGCGAAGCTTCTCGATGCCGTGTCCATGCACCGCCGGATTAGCGTCGGCTGTGGCAACAACTACCCGGCCGACGCCGGCGGCGATGAGAGCATCGGCACAGGGCCCGGTGCGCCCGAAATGCGAACAGGGTTCCAGCGTGACGTATGCAGTCGCGCCGCGCGCGAGTTCGCCGGCCTCTCGCAAGGCAACCACTTCGGCGTGGTCGCGTTGGTCATACTGATGAAAGCCGGCGCCTACCGGCTTCCCTTCGCGCACAATCACGCAGCCAACGGTCGGATTGGGCGACGCTAATCCAACGCCCTGCCGCGCCAGGCCGAGCGCCTGGGTCATCCAGCGCTCGTCAATGAGCGCTTGCTCGATGTTAGCCACCGAGCAGAGACTCCACGAACGTATCACTGTCGAAGGGCAGCAGGTCGTCGATCTTTTCGCCGACGCCGACGTAACGGACAGGCAGATTGAGCTCGCGGGCGATGGCGATGGCGATGCCGCCCTTCGCTGTGCCGTCGAGCTTGGTGAGCACGATGCCGGTGACTCCTGCGGACTCGGTGAAGAGCCGCGCCTGCTGCAAGCCGTTCTGGCCGGTCGTTGCGTCCATGACGAGAAGGACCTCGTGTGGGGCTGAGGGAATGATACGCTGCGCGGTGCGCCGCATCTTGTCGAGTTCGGCCATGAGACTGTTCTTGGTGTGGAGGCGGCCGGCGGTGTCGACGATGAGCACATCGGTTGATCGAGCCTTCGCCGCCTGCAGGGCGTCGTAGAGGACCGCCGACGGATCGCCGCCCTGCTTGGTGCGAATCATCTCAACTCCGCTGCGTTCGCCCCAGACCTCGAGCTGCTCGATCGCCGCCGCGCGGAAGGTGTCAGCAGCGCAGAGCAGTACCGTCTTCGCATCACGGCGGAAATAGGCGGCGAGCTTGCCGGTGGTGGTGGTCTTGCCGGTGCCGTTGACTCCGACCATCATGATGACGAGGGGCGGATCGACCTTGGCGACCGGGCGCTGTTGTTCATCGAGGATGTGCTTTAGCTGGTCTTTCAGGAGTTGTTTCAGTTCGGCGCCATCGCGAATCCCGGTTCGGCGTGCCCGTTCCCGCAAAGCGGAAATGATTTCGGTCGTCGTCGAGACGCCAATGTCGGAGGACAGCAGCACCATTTCGAGATCTTCAAGCGCCGCTTCGTCGACTTCGCGAGTGAGGGCGATGACGCCTTCAATTTTTTCGCCCAGGCTGTCGCGGGTCTTGGTGACCGCCTGCTTCATGCGGTCGAATAGGGATTTCTTTTCGGGTTCGTTCAGGCTGCCAAAGAGGGTTTGAATCATGGAGGGACTGCGGTCCTTTGCGGCCAAGGCTGCCGCTTCTCCGAGTTTACCAATCGCGAACGGTTGAGCGATTGAGTGTGCACGAAATTTGGCATCAAATGATGCTAAAATTGATGATGGAAAGGATGTCTGATATGCGAACGACGATGAATCTGGACGATGAGCTAGTAGCTTGGGCGCAAGAACTCACCGGAATTAAGGAACGGAATACCTTAGTTCGGATGGGACTTGAGGCGCTGATTGCGCATGAGAGCGCTATTCGCCTGGCGAGACTTGGAGGCACTCAACCCGACATTGAGGACATTCCGCGGCGCCGGGAACCCGCGGCGTGATCCTGGCGGATAGTTCGATTTGGATTGATCACTTTCGTCTGCCTAATCCTGACTTGGTCAAGTTGGTCTCCGCGCGACTAATTTACTGCCATCCAGGGGTTATCGGAGAACTGGCGTGTGGGAATCTTGCAGATCGCCAAAAAACCTTGCGCCTTCTAAATGGGTTACATCGCGCACCTCTCGCTAGCCACACTGAAGTTATCGAGTTTATCCATCTTCACAATCTTATGGGCCGGGGAGTGGGTTACATCGATATGCAGCTTCTTGCCTCGACCGCTATGTTAGGCGGGGCGCTCTGGACGAGAGACCGTCGACTGAAGGAGATTGCTGAAGGCCTTCACCTGAGCTATTGAATCGCATTTCGGGATAGACTGGCCTTCAGAGCCGCCTTCGCCATGTCTAACTCCCAGAACGACGCGCCGGAGGTATTGCCGGATCCGTTGGCGACCGAGCCGGAGTTTGTTACTTCCGTGGACGGTCCCCCGCAGACGCCGGAGGTTCCCAAAGGGCGTCGCGCGGCTGCCGCATTCATCTTCTTCACCGTGGCGTTGGACATGCTGGCGATGGGCATGATCGCGCCCGTTTTGCCCCGGCTTATTCTGAATTTCCTGCATGGCAACGCGGTTGATGGCGCGCAGATGCTGGGCGTCTTTGGGACGATCTTTGCGGGCATGCAGTTCTTCTTCTCTCCGGTGCTCGGTTCCTTGTCCGATCGGTTTGGCCGCCGACCGGTGGTGTTGTTGTCGAATTTTGGTCTCGGGCTGGACTACATGTTGATGGCCTGGGCTCCGGTTCTGAGTTGGCTGTTTGTGGGAAGGGTGATCTCCGGGCTGACGGCTTCGAGCATTCCCACGGCGATGGCGTATATGACCGATGTGACACCACGGGAGAAGCGTGCCGCCGCTTTTGGCCTGTTGAACGCTGCCTTCGGCATTGGGTTTGTGCTGGGGCCGGCCCTGGGCGGGATTCTGGGCAATGTGAATCCGCGGTTGCCATTCTGGGTCGCCGGTGGCCTGAGCCTTATCAATGGTATGTATGGACTGTTTGTATTGCCGGAGTCGCTCATTAAGGAACATCGCAGTCCTTTCTCTTGGAAGCGCGCCAACCCAGTGGGGTCGCTCTCGCTGATGAGCCGCAATCGCGTGCTGCTGGGAATTGCGGGGTTGTTGCTGCTTGGCTATATCGCGCAACAATCCCTGATGAACGTTTATGTGATTTATGCAGACTACCGCTATCACTGGAGTGACCGCACAGTTGGATTGTCGCTGGCGACCATTGGGATGTTCTCTGGGGCTTACGGCGCGTTGCTTGTGAAGCGGGTGGTGGCGTGGTTGGGGGAACGGCGAACGATGGTCTTCGGATTCATCGGCGGGGCGACCGGCTATGCGATGTTCGGACTCTCGACGACCGGTGTGCTCTTCTGGATGGCGATTCCTGTCCTCAATGTCATGTCATTTACGTGGCCGTCGGCGCAGAGCCTGATGTCGCATGAGATCGGGCCGTCGGAACAGGGACAGTTGCAGGGTGCGGTGAACAGTCTGCGCGGCATCGCCGGACTCCTTGGGCCGGGTTTGTTCACCTATATCTTCAGCATGTCGATTGGGGCGCATGCTTCGGTTCATCTGCCTGGCATGCCGTTTTTTGTTGCTTCGGGAATGTTGATTGCGGGGTTGGGATTGATGGTGGTGATTCGGCAGACGAAGAGTGCTTAGTTTTCAGTTGTCAGTTCTCAGTTTTCCGTGAGAGCGTGCTTTAACTGAAGACTGACTACTGAAGACCGACTACTGAAGACCGACTACTGTTCTCACTCGTCTCTGCCTGGCCGCGCCATCAATTCGCGCATCGCATCGATGGGCGTCTTCTGCGCAGACAGGATTGCTGACATCTGTTCGGTGATGGGCATCTCGATGCCATGTTTCATTGCCAGGCCACATGCGGCGAAGGTGGTGCGGACGCCCTCGGCGACTTTGCCGTGGAGGCCTTCGAGGATTTCGTCCAGTTGCCGCCCTTTGCCGAGTTCGATTCCGACGAGCCGGTTGCGCGAGAGCGAACCGGTGCAGGTCAGCACCAGATCGCCGATGCCCGATAGTCCGGCGAGGGTTTCCCGGCGGCCTCCGCAGGCGATAGCGAGGCGCGTGATCTCGGCGATGCCTCGCGTGATGAGCGCGGCGGCGGTGTTGTGGCCCAGGCCGAGTCCGGTGACGACGCCGGAGGCGATGGCGATGACGTTCTTGAGCGCGCCGCCGAGCTCGACTCCGACAACATCGTCGTTGGTGTAGAGGCGGAGCGTCGCGCCGCTAAACTCGCGCTGAATCCTCGACGCGAGCATGTTATCAGTAGAGGCGATCGTCAGTGCGGTGGGTGAACCGGCCGCGACTTCCTGAGCGAATGACGGGCCGCTCAGCACGCCGACGGGGAGATCCAGATTTTGCTTCGCCACGGTCTCGTGAATCACCTCGCTCATGCGAAGCAGCGTATGGTCTTCAATGCCCTTAGTTGCGCTCACAATGATCTGGTCTGCGCGGAGCAGGGGCGCAAAATGCTTGTAGGTCGCCCGAAGATGTTCGGAGGGCACTACGCTGAGGAGGATCTCCGCTTTGGAGACCGCTGCTTCAGCGTCGGCGGTGATTTCAACTGCCTTGGGAATTGAAACGCCGGGGAGATAGGCAGTGTTCTCGCGGCCTTCGCGCATCGCGGTGGCCGCTTCCGGCGAACGCGACCAGAGTGTGAGCTCATGTCCATGCCGACTGGAGAGGTTGATGGCTAGCGCCGTGCCCCACGCGCCCGCGCCGAGGATGGCGATCCGGCTCACGACTTGGCCCTGCCGAAGCGGTATTCGGTGCCTTGCAAGAGCCGCGAGATATTTTGGTGGTGTTTAACGATCACGAGCAGGGGAACGAATACGATTACCGCCGTTAACAGCAGACTCGCGTGGCCCTGAGTGAGCAACAATGCTGTGATCGGAAAGACGACCGCGGAAACAATCGATGCCAGCGAAACGTAGTGCCAGATCAGAAACACAACCAGGAATACCGCGAGCCCGATAAACGCGGCGACGGGCGAGAGCGCGAGGAAGACGCCGAATGCGGTGGCGACTCCTTTGCCGCCTTTGAATCGCAGCCAGACGGGATGCATGTGACCGAGGATGGCGAAGACGGCGGCGATGGCCTGGGCATCTTGCCGGCTTAACGTCGAGCTTCCCAGCCACGCAGGGATCCATGCGACGGCGACGACTGCCACGTAGCCCTTGACCGCGTCGAGCAGGAAGGTCAGCGCGCCGAGTCCCTTGGCGCCGGAGCGGACGACATTCGTCGCTCCGATATTGCCGCTTCCTTTGGTGCGGATGTCTTCATGGCGAAAGGCGAACACAAGCAGAAACCCGAAGGGAATCGAGCCGAGCAGGTAGGCAACCGCGCCGACAATCGGGTAAGGCTGAAGGGGCATTGCGTTCTTGAGTTTAGAGCATTTCTATCGGAGGTGGATCCGTCTTCCGTCGGCCGCTACTGTGGCGTCCGGAGGGGGCCAATCGGGTGTCTATGAATCGCATCCACGGCGGATTGGATGTCGAAGGCAACTATAAAGCCCGAGTTCACGTTAACAATTTCCTTTTTATGAAGCTCCGATTCCGCAGATACGGTGGCTGGGGGCTTAGGCAAACCGGTTGGATTCGGTGGAATTGGGACAGCAGGTACTACCTCGGCGGGCTCAGTTAGATACCCAGATATAACAGCGAAAACCTCCTGCTGGGCCCCCGTGTACATCAGGACGGGCCCGCCAGAAAATCCGGGATTGTTGATCCCGTCGAGGACCCAAACCCTGGCATCCCCGTTCAGTTCCCCTGATATCCCACAGTGCTTTATATACGGAAGCCATATTGATTTGCCGCTGTCCATATGAGCTTGCCACCCGCCCAGAAATGGAAAGCCCAGAAAGGTACATTCCCCGCCAATTGCGATATTTGATTCAGCTTTGAGCGGCGACGGCCCGTCGTTGAGAACGTGCGGAGGTACCAGGATCAGAATATCGATGTCCTTGCCTGGGTCGATCACAGAGAAGCTCTGGGTGTTCCACTGCTGCCCTTCAAATCCAGGATTCAGGATCGCGACCGTAGCCGTCGGACTTTCGTATGACCCATAAGGAGGGTGCTTAGCGCCGGTAAATAGGTGCTTGGCTGTTATCCAGTATTCGCGATTGTCAATATCGATAGAAAATATAGTGCCACGTTCTGTTGGGGTCGTTTGAACCATAAACGTCCGGTACATGGCGGCTGTTGTCGGTTGAGCGGACTGCCCCATCGCGGTGGATGCCGCCGACGCTAAGGTCGCCAGAACTCCCACATAGAACTTGCGAAGCATCGCTCCCCCGGTTATTTCGCCCAAGCGAGCCCATCGGCGGTCTTGCCTGCGTCGATGAGCGTTTTTACCGTCCAGTTCGAGAGATCGATCACGGCCACCTGATTTTTCACATTGCAGGAGACATAGGCGACACGGCCATCGGGGCGCATCAGGACTTCCTGAGGCGCGCTAGGCACGTTGATGGTCTTCACCACCTTGAGTGTGGTCAGATCTACGACCGCGACCTGGTTGGCCTGAGGCATTGTGACGAGCAGCCAGCGGCCGTCCAAAGTCGAACCGGTTCCGTATCCGGGTGCAGTCAACGTCACCCAGGTTTTCACCGTGTTTGTCGCCGTATCGATGACCGCGAGCTGCGGCTTGGTCTGGTCGGAGGTGAAGACCATCCGGTCATCCTTCGAAATCGAGATGCGCTGGGTGGAGGGCGAAATCGGGATGACGGTGATGGTCTTGCGTTCCTTCATATCGAGAACGGAAACGGTCCCGGGTTTGACGTTGGCGGTGTAGCCGCGTTGGCCATCGTGAGAGATGGCCAGCATGTGCGAATACTCCTCGCCGGTCGGAATGGAGCCGACGATCTTGAGCGTCTTCGGATCGATGATGGTGATGCTCTTATCAATTTCGGTGGTCACATAGAGCAATTTGCTTACGGGGTCATATACGGCGCAATGGGGGCGAATTCCATGGCCGAAATCAACCGTGCCAATCACCTTTCGAGAAGCGAGGTCGATGACGGACATGAACTGACCGTCGGTTCCCGGCTTGGCGACTCCGGAGTTGCCGTAGATCGGCACATAGGCGATACGGCCGTCAGGCGAAGCGGCGACTTCGTGGCCGGTCACTCCTCCGACTGGGACGGCGGCGATCTGCTTGTCGGTCGCCGGATCGATGATGCTCAGACTGCGATCGCCCTGGTTTGCGACCAACAGATAGGGGCCGTGGGTTGTTTTGGATGAAGGAACATCCGCCGCGCCGAGCGTCAGGCAGGCCAGCGTCAAGGTAAGGGGGACGATTGAATGGCGGAGTGAGGCTGGTTTCAGAGCGGAAAAAGTTGGTTTCCACATAGCGAGATGAGGCTATCACGGGGCGGCGCGCGAGGGACGGATAGATCATTCTTCGTCCCAAATCGGCCCTTTCCGCGAGGCTGACGGCTTGATTTCTCGAGGCTTCCACTAACTTCTTTTCGGGCGCCTCGGCCGCGTGATATCCTCCATCGCAGCGGGAGCTTCCCATGAACAATCCAGCGCAAGCGGTTTCGCTCGACGCGGCCTCGTTCGCACGCTCGATTGCGCCCCGGAAGCATTTCCGGGTTCTGCCTACCCGCACCCGTCCGAGCCTTTTTGGCGGCGATTAACCCACTCCCCGCGCCGAAGGCGCTTACCAGCTTCCTTTCCGCCTGATCGTGCCCATCGAAGGACGATCTCGGCGACGAGTTGCAGCCTTATTCACCGGCACTTGCGAGGAGAAAGATTATGCAGAACGGTACCCAGATTCTTGAATTTCCGTCCGTGAAAGACACCCGGCACCCGGAATATGGGCCGAAGATTCTCGGTCCGCTTCCGGGCCCGAAGGCGCGTGCGGTGATCGAGGCCGACGATCGGCTCATCTCGCCCAGCTATACCCGGTCCTATCCGATGGTGGCGAAACGTGGCCGTGGATGTCGCGTCGAAGACGTCGACGGCAACGAATTTCTCGACTTCGCGGCCGGCATTGCCGTGACTTCGACGGGGCATTGCCATCCGGAGGTTGTTGCGGCCATTCAGAAGCAGGCTGCGGAGTTGATCCACATATCCGGAACGGATTTCTACTACGAGAGCCTGGTGACCTTCGCAGAACGGCTCTCGGCGGTCGCTCCGATGCCGGGACCGCATCGCTTTTACTACGGCAACTCGGGAGCGGAGGCGGTTGAGTGTGCCCTCAAGATTGCGCGATACCACACCAAGCGCCAGCATGTGATTGCCTTTTTCGGGGCGTTTCATGGCCGGACGATGGGGGCACTTTCGCTCACCGGCTCGAAGCCGCAGCAGAAGCGCCGCTTTTCGCCGATGGTTCCGGGTGTGACACACGTGCGCTATCCGTATACCTATCGTGGTTGCAGCGGCGGGCCGCAGGAGGAGGAAGCGTTCGCACTGGGCTGCGCTCGCTACATCGAAGAGAAGCTTTTCCATACCACGGTCCCTCCGGAGGAGGTTGCGGCTATCTTTATCGAGCCAATCCAGGGTGAGGGCGGCTATGTGGTTGCACCGACGATCTTCATGCAGGAGCTACGGCGGATTTGCGACAAGTACGGCATTCTGCTCGTCGCCGACGAGGTGCAGTCGGGGTCTGGACGCACAGGCAAGTGGTGGGCGATCGAGCATACCGGGGTCGAGCCGGACATCGTCTGCATTGCCAAGGGCATCGCTTCAGGAATGCCGCTTGGCGTCTGCATGACGCGCGCTGAAATCATGGATTGGGTCCCGGGCTCGCATGCTTCGACATTTGGCGGCAATCCGGTCTCGATCGCCGCGGCGCTGGCGACGATGGACATCCTGGAGCGTGAAGCGATTCCCAACGCGGCGGTGATTGGCGATGAGATTCTGGCTAGGTTGCGGGATTGGCCGGCAAAACATCCCATCGTCGGCGACGTTCGCGGGCGCGGCCTGATGATTGGCATCGAAATCGTGAAGAACCAGGCCTCGCGCGAAGTCGCAGGGCCGTGGCGCGACCGGATTGTGGAGTTGGCCTTCGAGCGCGGCCTGCTAATCCTGGGTTGCGGCGAAACCGCTGTCCGGCTGGCTCCTCCGCTGATCGTCAATACTCACGAAGCGGAGATCGCACTGGACATTCTCGAGGAGTGCATTTCGCTCGTCGAAGACGAGGAACTGCGGGGATTGAGAAGCACTTAGTCCCTGGCAGCTGGCGAGGAAGATCGAGTGCCGAATTTTTCTTGGAACCGCGCAAAAGGGTTCGGCGTACTAAACCCCAAGCGGAGAACTATTTCGCGGGAGGCCTTGCGTATGCCGAATCTGCTTTCGATATGGTCGGGCTCGCGCGGCCGTCTTGGCATGCTGATGGCTCTCCTTTGTCTCGGGGCCACGCTCACGGCCCATGCAGAGGGCCGCGACGTTGTCGAATTCGGCAATGACATTGTGGTGCATGAAGGCGAAGAGGCGCACGACACCGTCTGCTTTCTGTGTTCGATCGAGGTCGATGGCACCGTGCATGGAGACATGGTGGCCTTCCTGGGCAACATCCATGTTCGCGGCCACGCCGAGCGCGACGCTGTCGCCTTCCTGGGCAACATAACGCTTGGCGAGAATGCGAGCATCGATCGCGATGTGGTCGTCTTCGCCGGCAGCCTCCATAGTGCGCCGGGGTCCTCGATCGGCAATGACCGTGTTGTCTTTCCCGTTTTTCTCTTTTTCTTTCCGCTTCTGATCTTCGCTGGGATCATTGTCCTGATCGTCTGGGCGATCCGGGCGCTGGTCTATCGTGATCGGCCTGTGTATCCCATGCCGCCACCGCGTTTCTAGAGCGGCTAATTCCGCTGGGAGCTGCGTCGCAGTCGTGTACGGATGTGGTTCGACTCTCTGGAAATCTCCCCGAATACATCTTCATTTCGCGCCGCGTCTGTATCCTTAGCCCGGATGCGTCGTGTCCTTTTGTTCGTCAATCCGATCTTTGAGCAGCGGTGGGTCCATCGCGACGCCATCGCTCGCATTGCTGTGTTGCTTGGCTCCGGGGGGCGTTCGGTTGAGGTGGTTGAGACGCTTTCCGCGCAGTCTGCCGGAGACCAGGCCCGCCAGGGCATTGAGGAAGGCTTTGACACCATCCTCGTTTGCGGCGGTGACGGTACTGTGTTCAATGTGATTCAGGGAGTGGCCGGGACAGAGATTCCCGTAGGGATTCTTCCCTTTGGCACCGGCAATGTGCTGGCGCAGAATTTAAGTCTGCCACGCAACCCGGTCGAAGCGGCCCGCTGCCTTCTCTCCGCCCATCCCCGTCGCATTCCGCTGGGGCGCATCACCATGAACGTGACCGATTTGCCGCCGACGCCGGGCGGCCATGGCCGCCGCACTCGGACGAAGAGCTGGTATTTCACCATGGCTGCCGGTATGGGGCTGCATGCTTCGCTGATGAATATTGCCGACGGCTGGGGCAAGCGAGGCATCGGAAGAGCGTCCTATTTCCTGGCTGGGACCAGTCTGCTGCTGCGCCATCGCATCCAGCCCTTTGAGGTCGAGGTGACTCCGGTTTCGGGAAGCAAGTTTCGCCGGCGGGTCTGTGAGGCGATCGCTGTTCGCGTGGCAGAGTTGAATCGATGGCGCCCTGGCGGACGACTGGAAGAGCCAATCCTTCGTCTTGCACTGGTTGACGCGACGGGACGGTGGGGTTTGGCGGAGGCGAGCCTTCGCGCCCTGGCTAGAACGGAATCGCAGAACGGCAAAGTCTCCGCCTCGCGTGCCTCTGTGCATTACGTGGATGCACTCCGCATGGTCTGCCGCCCGGTCCCGGATTACGAGTATCACGCTGGCGTGCTGGCTGAGGCCGACGGTGAAGTCCTCGGAGCCTCTTATGCGGCGATCGAGATGGTGAATGAGTCGTTCTATCTTCTGTGGCCCTGACTTTCTTTTGCGTTGCTGTCTTAGGAGCGACGAACGTAATGGCGTTCGATTTACTTCTTCGCCGCGGTCCGAATGAGTTCGCCGGTCAGACCCGTCTAGGCTTACTCTACAAGCATGGAGAGCTCCTTGCTTTGGCGGACACTGGGGCATTTTCGGCGGGCCGTAGTGAGATCAGCGGCGCATGACGTTTTCACGACCGCCAAGGCTGCGGCCTATTCCGGCATCCTGAGCCTCTTTCCCGCATTGCTGGTGTTGAATACGCTCCTCGCGCTGACCCCGGAGACCGGTACGGTAACAGACGAGTTGCGCGCGATTCTTGCCCAGGTGCTGCCCTGGGACACGATGGAGTTTGTGCAGAACTACTTTCTCAGCAGCCACGCCCATTCGATGCGGGTGATCTGGTCAGCGTCGTCGGTGGCTTTCTTTGCCGCAATGGGCGTCATGCTATCGCTCATGGAAGGATTTCGCCGGGCGTATCGTGTTCCGCGGCATGTCTGGGGCTTCTGGCGCTCGCGCGTGATTGCTGTTGCTCTCATCCCAATCTGCCTGGCGCCGATGTTTTGTGCGACCGCGCTCATCGTCTTTGGCCATCAAATCGAGCTCTGGATGATCGAGAACTCTGACCACGACTTGCGTTTCATTGTGCTGGTTTCCTGGAGGATGTTGCGATGGACAATCTCGATCCTGACGGTAGTCGCAGTGATCACGGTGATTTACCACTTTGGCACGCCGCGGACGCATAGCTGGAAGTGCGCGCTGCCCGGGGCGGCGATGGCCACGGTGACCTGGTTCGGGGCCACATTGCTCTATGGCTGGTATGTCACCCGGTTCGCCATCTATATGGTGGTCTACGGATCGCTGGCGGCGGCCATCGCGACCCTGGTCTGGCTGTATATCACTTCCCTTAGCATGCTGATCGGGGCGGAGTTCAATGCCCAGATCTTTCCGAAGGACGGCCTCGCGAAATCGAAGCGCCGACGTTCGTCGGGCGACCTGGTTTCTTCTGCCTTTCATTAGTTCAGATATAAGTTGGAGAGTAAACTAATTTAGTGCGCACGGGCGAGACTCCAATGTGCGTTTTTGGGGGAGTGAATGAGTTCTTTGGTGAGTTCGGCTGCGACGGGACTCGAGCAACGGCGCCGGGCAAAGATTGTCGCTACGCTTGGTCCAGCGTCGAATAACGAGCAGGCCTTTCGTCAGTTGGTGCGTGCGGGTCTGGATGTGGCCAGGCTGAACTTCTCCCATGGCATCCACGCGGAAAAGCTGAAACTGATTGAGATGGTGCGCGAAGTCGCTCGCCAGGAAGAAAAATCCATCTGCATCATGGGCGACCTGCAGGGACCCAAAATCCGGACCGGAAAGCTTGAGAACGGCATCCCAGTTCAACTTGAAGCGGGGCAGACGCTCACCATCACCCCGCGCGACATCGCCGGAACTGCCAAGCTTATCAGCACCACGTTTACGACCTTGGCGGAGAATCTGGAGCCGGGTTCACGCATTCTCTTTGCTGACGGGCTGATCGAGTTGAGCGTTCTCAAAGTACTTGGCGAAGACGTCGAATGTACGGTAATCAACGGGGGTCTGCTCGGCGAGAAGAAGGGCATCAACCTGCCCGGAATCCCCGTCCGCGTGCCGTCGTTGACCGAGAAGGACGAGATCGACCTCGAATTTGCCGTCCGTAGCGGCGTGGATGCCATTGCTGTGTCCTTTGTCCGCACCGCCGATGACATCCGCCATGTAAAGGAACGCATCGCAGCTCTGGGCGCCGATACCTGGGTGATTGCGAAGCTCGAAAAGCCTCAGGCCATTGAGAACCTTGAGAGCATTTTGGAGATCGCCGACGGCGTGATGGTGGCGCGTGGCGATCTTGGCGTCGAGATGCCTCCGGAGAAGGTCCCGGCGATCCAGAAGCATGTGATCCGCCGTGCCGCGGAATATCGTAAACCGGTCATTACCGCGACCCAGATGCTGGAGTCGATGATCGAAAATCCTCGCCCCACGAGGGCTGAGGCCAGTGACGTCGCCAACGCGATCTACGACGGGACCGACGCGGTGATGCTCTCGGCCGAGACGGCGGCGGGCAACTACCCCGTTGAAGCAGTCAAGATGATGTCCAAGATCGTGCTTGAGACTGAGACTCAGATGCGGGAGTCTTCGATTGACACGCCTGTGCTCGCCCAACATGGTCATGCGCGGCTCTCGATCGCCGAAACCATTTGCGAGTCGATGGCCCATGCCGCCGAGGACCTCGACATCAGCGCAATCGCCGTCTTCACCGAGACCGGGGCGACTGCGCGTCAGCTCTCGAAGTACCGTCCGAGGCCGCAAATCTATGCACTCTCCAGCGTCGAAGTTGTAATCAACCGCATGACCCTGCTGTGGGGCGTTGTTCCCGTCCTTTGCTCCAAGAACTACACTACCGAGCAAATGGTGGGCGAGGCCGAACGGATGCTTGAGGACAGGGGATTTGTGCATCCGCGCCAGATCATTGGCATCGTCGCCGGGACCCGCACCAAGAGCGGTTCGACCAACTTCCTGCGACTGCATGTGCTGGGCGACAGCATCACCGAGCCAACTCCGGTGCGCGAAGCTGAGATGGCAGTCCATTAAGCTGCGGAATCCTGAACCCGGTTTCTAAGAATGTCATGCCCACCGCCTGGACTTGGCGGGTTGGGATATCCCCGTTAATATTTGCGGCTGCACGAGGAGTGTGAGTGTCCGTTTTCGATGATTATCGCGAAGAACTTGAGAAGCACGAGTTTATGATGGGCACGGCTCGCGGACGGCTCGCGGTCTCGCTCGACCGGCTGACCGATGCCTTGATCCTCATCGGTCAGCACGGAGTCTATTGCACCTCAAGCCGCAATCCAGCCGTGCCCGCCCTTGATCTGCAGGTCGTGCTCAGCGAGCTCAAGGGCGCGAAGGAGCTTGTGCAGTCGGTGATGGAAGAGCTTGCTTTGGCCAATGCAACATAGGGATGTGCCTTACTTACTGCGCCGTCACGGGCACGTAGACATCGGTATTTTCCCAGATCAGGTGCAGCTGGGTACTCTTGCCAGCGGTGTTTTCGAACTTGATGGCGAACTGCTCGACCGGGGCGGAAGGTATCGGCCCCTTCATCATGTCGGTGCGTCCAAGGTCCTGGTCCCGGTTGTAGACGGTACCCCACTGCCCGGTTTGCTTGTTGACGATCAGTTTCCATGTGGTTTCGGAGGGCAGGGAATAGATGGTGTATGTACCCGCCGGAACGGTTAGATCGCCGATCTTGAGGTTGGCGGCGGTCTTGAGGGTGGTTGCGGGGTTCGCGCCTGTCCGCCAGACCTTGCCGTAGGGAACCAGGTCACCCATGATCTTGCGTCCGCGCATCGATGGGCCGTTGTAGTCGATGGTGACGGCCTTGCCGTCAAGGGTTACGCTGGCCTTCGCCGGTGGGCTGGGCAGCTTCGTGCCATTGTCGTTGGCTGGAGATGCCTCTTGCGCGTGAGCAGCGGAAGTGGCCAGGACACCGAGCAGCAGTCCGGCCGCTAGCGTGCCGAGAAGGGAACCAACAAGTCTACGACGCAACATGGATTGAATCCTCGGGGAAAGAAATCTGCGGAAGGCCGTCTCCGGCCACCCTCAGAAGGCTACACCATTCTCGCGAGCCTTTCTCTCGATTGGGTTGCAGAGCCGTAGTATCCTTGAAATAGAGCGCACCCGTAGCTCAGATGGATAGAGCGAACGCCTCCGAAGCGTTAGGTCGCAAGTTCGAATCTTGCCGGGTGCACCAGAGACATTTTTCCGCCAACGAACGCCTCCAATTGATTGAAAAGGCAATCGTTATCCGAGTTCAAAATGCCTCTTTCGGGGTGGTATTTTAGGCCGCTCGAAAACAAACAATTTGAACTCTTTGCTTTTGGTCTACGGTCGCCCGCTCCCATGCCGTGGCAATGTCCGCCAACAAGGACTGTGAGAATTCCTACAATTGCTCGAATGTGGCCTTCTCCAAGTCGGCTTCGACGATTTGGCTCTCCAGGGCAGCAATGTCTTCTTCGAACTTGCTATTCATGCTCTCAAAGACCCCCCATGATTGCTTTGTCGCCTCTCAGATGGTGGTGTGCCCTGATTCACCGCTCGTTGACAATCTCGATATTCACCGCTAGACTGACTTCAACAGTCCACATCTCATCGTTGATTTTCTATGTCCGCATTGGTGGTCACACCTCTGCCTCCGGCATTGTTTCAGGTTGGGGGAAAGTAGTTACTCAATGTACCAGGAAGAACCACGCATATGTCCATCACAATGGCCGAACACATCCATCCGCTGTCAGTTACGCAAGAATCACCCCGGGCCTCACCTCGGGCTGAATCACACAATCGAATGGAAAGATGGCGATTGGCGTCGAGACGGCAGGCAGCGGCATTCTTCGCTAGAGTTTGATCCTCAGCGCGCTCCCGCGCAGTAGGTCATTGCCCATCCCTGAGAGCAACGGTCCACTTCGTCACTATGGAGCTAATTGCGCTCGACCTTGAGGCGTCGATGCCTTCGGACAAATAGACCGCTGCCCCATTTCAGCAGAGGTCAGTAGCACATTTTGACGGTTCTGCTTGACTCTAGAAGACTGCGGGTTCGAACCCTGGTTTGTGTTTTAGCAAACGGTGTCAAGAAAACAAGTCTTCCCCTCCCGCAAGGCACCCTCACCGCACCCCTTTGATATGCCGACATAAGCCGCAATGAAAGTTTTTCGCAGGCATGGACACTCCACCCCCTCCCGCGGGACACCAAGGTAACTTGTCAAGGTCGGAAAGAACTCTTAGGGTTTGTGTAACAATTCAGTTACCTCCAAACCAAGATGATTACTAAGCCGCAAATTCTTTTTTCCGCGCTCTCATTTGCTGCCGCACTCTGGGGCAGCGCCAATGTACACGCACAAACAGCGCCCATCCTCGCCGTAAATGCGGCGGCCAAGCAGCATGCCATTGATCCGAATATCTACGGCATCGCCAGCTATGGCCTGGATGCCACCTTCGCCAAGGAGATCCAGGTGCCGAACGTCCGCTGGGGTGGGGACGGCACCTCTCGCTACAACTGGGAGGTGGACTCAAGCAACTCAGGATTCGACTGGTACTTCATGGGCGGGAGCGGAGTGAGTAATCCTGTTCCGGGCGCTTCGGTGGACTTCATGGTCAACACCTATAAACCTGCCAATGCGGGCGCACTGATCACGATCCCCATTATTCCGTACGTGAACAACAGCTCTGCCTGGAACTGCAGCTTTCCGACTTCGATTTACGGCGCGCAGCAGTCGACCAATCCGGATGTGCACCCCAACGGCGAAGACTGCGGGAACAGCATCTCCTCGAGCGGGGCGCAACTGAAGGACACCGACATTCTGGCCAATAATCTCTCCAACTCCACCGCGCTGCAGCAAGGCTGGCTGCAACACCTGGTAGCGACGTTCGGCACGGCGGCCCATGGCGGCGTACCGTTTTATCAGCTTGATAACGAGCCCGGCGGCTGGGGCAACACGCATCGCGACATCGAGCCGGACGGCGCGCCCTACGCCACCATCGTTTCGCTCGGACAGCAGTATGCGGCAGTCGTGAAGCAGGTAGATCCGACTGCGACGGTGCTTGGGCCCTCCGATTTCACGCTCGGCGGCTGGATAGGAACGCCCGGCCAGCAGAACAATCTCTATGCGGGCCAGTATTACCTGCAGCAGATGGCTGCCTATAACAAGGCGAAGGGTAAGCGCATTCTCGATTATTTTGATGAACACTACTATCCGCAATTTACCGATGCGACCTCGCAGCTTGCCTCGACACGCACGTTTTGGGACCCGACCTATAACGGTGGCACATGGGTGGAGCAGTATTACTTCGATGGGCCGATGCAGCTGATTCCGCGTTTCCGGCAGTGGATTGCCCAATACTACCCGGGAACGGGGCTGTCGTTTTCGGAGTATTCGATTGACAGCGGCAAGAAACTCATCACCGATGCGCTCGCCGAGGCCGACGTGCTTGGGATATTCGGCTGGCAACAAGTGGACCTGGCCAACATGTGGACTCCGCCCGCGCCGACCGATCCCATCGCCTATGCCTTCCGCCTCTACAGAAACTATGACGGGCAGGGCAGCCAATTTGGCCAGACCAGTGTTTCGGCCAGCAGCAGCAACCCTGCCGAACTCGCGCTCTATGGAGCGATCCGTTCTTCCGACGGTTCCCTCACTTTGGTAGTGCTGAACAAGACCGCTGCGGCGATCTCGACGACGCTCTCCCTGGGCAACTTCAACGCCGCCAGCTCGGCTGCAATCTACAGCTACAGCAACGCCGATCTTACCCAGATCGCTCCCAAGGGAAACCTGCCTGTGGTTTCAAACTCGCTGACCTACAATTATCCCGCATACTCGGCGACTATGATCGTCGTTGCTCCAGGTTCGAGCGAGGCGATGGGCGCTTCAAGCGTGGCGTTGCTGTTTGGGACCATTCCCTATGGAACCAGCACGAGCCTCTCACTAAATCTTACGAACCACTCCACACCGGGCGCGGTGAGCGTGACCACGTCGATCAACGGTCCGAGCTATGTCATTTCGGCCAACAGTTGTACGGCAGGAATCACGCCGGGCAACAGCTGTACGTTACAGGTCTCATTTTCCCCGGTCTCGATGGGGACGCATAAAGATCGCCTGACAATAACCCCGAGCACCGGATCGTCCATTTCTGTCGCGCTGGACGGCGTTGCTTCGGCCCCGCCAATTTCCATCTCACCCGCTTCGGGGCTGGCGTTTGGGACGATCGCCTTTGGCACGACGGCCACCCTGCCGCTGACCATTGTGAATATCGCCGCGGCTGGCGAAGTGACTGCAACCGAGAGGATCAACGGACCCAGCTATAAGGTGCTCACAAACAACTGCCTTACGGGAGTGACGGTGGGCCAGGCATGCACCATGCAGGTAGAGTTTGATCCCGTCTCCGCCGCCCTGCACGATGACATGATGACCATCACGATGAGTTCCGGGGATGTATACCGAGTGCAGCTTACAGGAAACGCCTCTCAGCCTTGAACTGCCGTTGGCTCTTCTTAGTAAGCCTTGCCAAGGAATCAGTTTGCATGTAAGCCTCACGGACAGCGGGCGGGGAAAGGAGAGGGTTTAGCAATCTCGGGGACGATTCGTCGGCACTAGCCTGCCAGTACCGGCTTAGAGATTGTCCCACGTCTCAGAGAAATGAGTTCATAACCAAAAGGGCCGTGCGCCTACGGAGTCTGCTCTATAGCCCATACCTGACGGTGCTCACGACGGTGCTGAGGGTGTTTTTCTAGTGCTTATGAGTGCTTTTCGGTGCTACCGATGCTCATAGAATCAATAGGTCACGGTGAGCAGAGCGTACAGTGTACCGTTCACATGATGCTCTTGGCACGGGGAGTTCTCGTCGGTTCAAGTATTCTGAGGTGTTGATAATCCGTGTCTTTGTTGAGGGGAGCCGACTCCTGGCCAGTCACGAGTCCTTCAATAGGTGGCAAAACCACTGTCCCGTCGGTGTGGCCTAAGTAGTTGAGAAGTGAACGACATTCGCTATAGAGCGGGTGCGCTCGACGCGATAGTTCCGCAAGCGAGTTCAAACTAGCGACACTCGGGTGCACCATCTCATTCCATCCCCAAAGCCCAGGCCTAAAGGCTTTTTATGGCCCGGCGCTTCGGTGGGCTAAAGTCCGCCGCTTCCACCCAAAGAATCTTAAATGTGGCAGGAAACCGCGCCGCGCTTCTCCAGGTATTTCTGGTGATATTCTTCGGCCTTCCAGAAGGTCTGGGCCGGGACGACCTGGGTGACGATCGGCTTTTTGAACTTCTGCTCCGCCGTCAGTTTCTCAATCACCTTTTTGGCCGTGGCTTCCTGTTCCGGGGAGTGGAAGAAGATCGCGCTGCGGTACTGCGTTCCCCAGTCGGGGCCCTGGCGGTTGAGCTGGGTGGGGTCGTGAAGCTCGAAGAACGCCTCAACTAACCGCTCGTAACTCACTCTTGCCGGGTCGAAGGTCAGCTCGACGACCTCGGCATGACCGGTCCGGTCGGTGCAGACTTCTTTGTAGCTGGGGCGCTCGGTCTGTCCGCCCTCGTAGCCGACGGCGGTTTCGGTGACGCCGGGAATGCGTCCAAATTCAACCTCAACTCCCCAGAAACATCCCGCTCCAAATGTCGCTTTTTCCATGATTTCTCCTCTTTTCATTGATTAGATGAGGCACGGTGTAGTTAGTTACGCGCCTTCCTTGGCGTGAGGCAAAGAGCTCCTCGGGAGGTGAGGGCTGTATCGAAGGTCACGAGTCTTCCCTCTCCCGCCTCGGCAAATGCCGACAACCAGGCATCCGCCCATACCTTTGGAGAGGCCGTTCGCCCCGTAGTTCTCTCGCGGAAGAGCTTCTCTACTTCGCGAGGTTCAGTGAGGAACCTTACCCGATCATCTTCGTAGAAACGGTCATACACGCGCCATGCCTCGACCATCGTCAACGGTTTGTGGTCCATCACAGCAGCAGTTGTCATCAGCCGCAGAAAGCCGATCTGGGTAAAGCGGGAGAAGGCAATTGCCCCCGACTCCTCGTCCCACCATGCTCTGGCCGGCGTGGCATGAACATGCTCCGGCGTGGCCAGGCTAGCCACACATTGATGTCAGGGAAACTCAATGAGCTCATAAACCTACTCTTCTGTAAGGTCAATGCGCCGGCCTGCCGGGCGGATCAGCGGCGGATCGAGCTTCAGCCGCTTTCAGGGACGGTTCTCTTTTCCTTCCTCCAGTGCGCGCTCAATTCCTGTAAGGATCAGCTTTCGGGCCGAACATCCCTTTTGAGCCGCAGCCTCATGGAGCTGCCGGTGCAGATCGCGGGGAAGATCGATCGATGTCCTAATGGAGCTGGCCTTCATATACTCATTATGCCAAAGCGACTTAAATAAGTCACATCGAACGGGATAATGGAATCCGAGACTTGGATTACTTCATCGCTTCGGCTCAGAACCCGAGCTTCAACGAACGGGTCTCTTGCGGGGTTTCGGGCCACCCTTGAACCTGCTTTTGAATGCCTTCTTCCGAGGAGGCACAACCGGCACCGGCGGAGGCGTCATTCGCGAGCTGTTGCGAATCCCCCGCGCCGCTCGCTGCAGTGCCAAGATTTCGTCTGGATTCAGTTCGCGTACCTCGCCCGGCTCGACATCGAGCACGAGTGGGCCGTATCCGACGCGGCGGATCTTTTCGACGAAGTGGCCGACTTCTTCAAACATCTTGCGGATTTCGCGATTGCGGCCTTCCGTGAGCGTGACTTCGTACCAGGGATTGTCGGCGTCGCGGACTCGGCGGATTCCGGCTGGCTGGGTCAGGACGCGGCCGAGTTTCTCTTCCTTGTTCCGGCCCTTGTCGATGATGATGCCGGCGCGGAGCTGGTTGAGCGCCTCGTCGGTGGGTTTGCCGCTGATCTTGACCAGGTAAACCTTCGGCACCTTGTTGGCGGCGCGGGTGAGCAGGTTGGCGAGCTCGCCGTCGTTGGTCATCAGCAGCAGGCCTTCGCTCTGGTAGTCGAGGCGGCCGACGGGGAAGACGCGCGGCTGGCCGGGAAAGAACTTCATCACCGTCGGGCGGCCCTCAGGGTCGCTGGCGGAGGTGATGTAGCCTTTCGGCTTGTTGAGTACCGCGTAGCGGAGGCGATTGGTGCCCTCGCCCGGCTTGGCGAGCAACTTGCCGTCGACGCGGATGTGATCGAGGGCGGCGTCGGCTTTCGCACCAAGTTCGACGACGGTCTGACCGTTCACCTGGACGCGGCCCTCGGTGATCAGCTCCTCGGCCTTGCGGCGGGAGGTGACTCCGGCAGCCGCGATGATCTTTTGCAGACGCTCTTCGCGGCGGACGGGCGTGTATTTCGCTGCTTCGACTGGCTCTATTTCAAGTTCTTCGTGTGGAGTTTCAGGCTCGGCGGGAAGAACGGATTCCACGGCATCAGCTTTCGCTTCTTCCATGACCGTCTTTTTCGGCGCCCGCTTCTTAGCTGTGGGTGACATGGTCCTCCGTTGGGAGGGGCGGGTGATTCGATGAGTCTTCGGCCGGTGAATCAGAGGGTTCTACCCCGGTCGATGATGGCGAAGCCTCCTCCGTGGCGAGCTCTTCGCCTTCAAAAGGCAGACTCGCTTCCTCAGCCGAAACCTCTTCTTCGCTCATCTCGATGTCGCTGGCGAGCTTCTCGAACTCCTCAATGCTGGGCAATTCGTTCAGGTCTTTTAGGCCGAAGCGGAGCAAGAACTCGCGTGTCGTCTTATATAGAATCGGTCGGCCGATGACTTGCTTGCGACCGGCGGTGGTGATGAGCTTGCGGCTGACCAGGCTGCCGAGCACGCCACTCGAGTCCACGCCCCGAATCTCAGCGACCTCGGGAGCGGTCACCGGCTGCTTGTAGGCGATGACTGCCAGCGTCTCCAGTGCCTGCAAGGAAAGCTTCATCGGCGGTTTGAGGCTCTTGACGAAGGCGCGGACGGCGTCGTGATACTCCGGTTTGGTGGCGATACGATAGCCGCCGGCGACCTCGCGAATCTCCATGCCGCGGTCGCTGCCGGAATATTCCTCGATCAGCTCGTCGACGATCGCTTTGATCTGCTCGCGGACCTGCCGTTCTCGCTGGCGCGCGAGACGTTTTGCCTCGGCCTCTGCCGCCGCAGGATCGGCGACCGCCTCGCGCTGTTTGCGCTCTTCCTGGGCCGAGAGTAGCGCTATCTCAGCAATATGGTCGGGGTCGCCACCTGAAAAGCTTTCGGCCTGGAGGAAGCCTTCCTCGATCAGCGATACGACGCTGGGATCGTCTTCCTGCTCCGGCTCGGCTGGAGGTAGGTCTTGTGCAAAGACTCCGGCAAGTTGTGCCAGCGTGACCGGCTCTTCGGCCGCGTAGATCACGGCTTCTAACTTCGATTTAATACTCATGCGGCTTTCAGACTCGTCTTCTCAACATTCATGCCCGGCTTTGCCGCGCGGCGCCCACCAAAGGAAAACGGCGCTCCGGTAACTGTGTTTCATAGTACCGGAGCGCCGAATTTGACGCGCTGACTCCAAGCCCTGAAGGCTTAGTGCGAGACGAACTGATTCAGCGTCCAGAACAACCCTGCTGACAGCAGCGCCGCTGCGGGAAGCGTGCAGACCCACGCAAGGGCGATGTTGCGGATCGTCGACCATTGCAGGCCGCTTCCGTTGGCGACCATCGTTCCCGCCACTCCGGAAGAGAGGACGTGGGTGGTGCTCACCGGCAGGTGCAGCTGGTCGGCGGCGATGATCGTGATCGCGGCGACGATCTCAGCGGATGCTCCCTGAGCGTAGGTCAGGTGATCTTTGCCGATCTTTTCGCCAACGGTGACGACGATCCGCTTCCAGCCGACCATGGTGCCCATGCCGAGTGCGAGCGCCACGGCGACCTTTACCCAACCGGGGATGAACTTGGTTGCGGTGTCGATGTGTTTCTTGTAGTTGGCCAATTGTGCCGTTTCCGTCGAGTTGAACGCCGGCTTGCCGGTCTTGGTGAAGAGGCGGAGAGCCTCGCCCTCGACATACATGTCGTTGCGAACGTTTTGTTGCTGGTTTGCCGGGATACCAGCCAGCGATTTGGCATCGGTGACGGCGGTGGATATCTCGAGCGCCAGATCGTGCGCGGCGGTCAGGGTGACCGGAGTGATCTGTTTCGTCCGAATGTAATCGGTCAGGTCTTTGCGCGGATCGGTTGAGACGGCGCCGGGAGTGGCCTGGCTGGCCAATGCGTTGGCCGCCTGTTCCGAAACCGCGGCGAAGTCTTGTACCTGACCGGGCCCGACGGCGTGATTCAGCGCGTACACAGTGGGCACGGTTCCGATCAGGATGAGCATGATGAGGCCCATACCCTTTTGGCCGTCGTTCGAGCCATGGCCGAAGCTGACGGCGCCGCAGGTGAACCAAAGAAGCGCCCGAATCCAGATCGGCGGAGGGGCGTCGCCTTCCGGCGCCTTATACAGTTCAGGAACTTTCACCACCGCCTTGAGCAAAAGCAGCAGGAGCATGGCCAGGACGAAGCCAAAAATCGGAGAGAAAAGCAGCGCTTTAAAGACCCCAGACGCCTGTCCCCAGTCGACGCCGCTGGTGCCCGAGCCTTTGGGGCTCATCAACTGGTTGGCGAGGCCGACGCCGATGATCGAACCGATTAGGGTATGCGAGCTGGAAGCCGGCAGCCCAAGCCACCAGGTGCCGAGGTTCCAGAGAATTGCCGCAATCAAGAGAGCGAAGACCATGGCGAAGCCGGCCCCGTGGCCGACCTGCAGGATCAACTCCACCGGGAGCAGAGAGATGATGGTGAAAGCCACTGCGCCCGAGGAGGTCAATACTCCGATCAGGTTCAACATGCCGGAATAGACCACGGCGATATGCGGCTCCATCGAGTGGGTGTAGATGACCGTGGCGACAGCGTTGGCGGTGTCGTGGAAGCCGTTGACAAACTCGAAGCCGAGGGCCGTGAGCAGGGCGACGCCGAGCAGGACGTATGGCCAGATGGTTTCGAAGTGTCCGCCGCCTGACAAATCCGACGCAAGATTGAAGCCCGCATAAGCGAAGCCGCCGATCAGCACGATTCCAAAAATGATCATTCCTATCGCGCCGGGGGATTTGTTGAGCTTTGCGTGGACGGCGCTGGGGGTTGCAACCGCGACGCTTTGTGTTTCAGACATGGAATTGCTCCGAGAGAGTTTCTTAAGGGACGCTAGCAGCATCGATCGCGAAACACGATAAAAACGCCCGGAACCAATGTGAAAATTCCGTGAATTCGACAATATAGGGGGGACTTTGAGGGATTGAAACTAAAGAGCTTTCGGGGATTGCCCATACGAAGTGACCCGATGCGTACTACGCCCATTGGGTCGCGCCTCTGCGGCGTCATCTATATATTCCAAGCCCCGAGGATGTTATTTTTCATCAAGCTGCAGGGCGAAGGAAGCAAAGACCTTCGCTCGATTTGGGGACGGGCACCGGCGCATGGGGAGCTCTGGAATCCATCACACGGAACTCATCGCCCTGGCGCTGTTGCTGGCCATCGCGATGCTGACCACGCTCGCCCGGCGTTTCCAGACACCCTACCCGATTGTGCTGGTGATTGGCGGCCTTGCGCTCTCACTCTTGCCGCGCCTGCCGCATATCTCGCTCAGCCCTCAGCTTGTCTTCGTGGTCTTTTTACCACCGCTGGTCTTTTCCGGCGCCTTCAATACCTCATGGCGCGATTTTCGGTCGCACCTGCTGAGCATCTCCATGCTGGCTTTTGGCCTCGTCGGCTTCACTGTTGTAGGGGTCGCGATTCTCGCGCAATGGTTGCTGCCGGGCTTCGACTGGCGGATGGGCTGCGCTCTGGGGGCGGTCGTGTCGACGACCGACACAATCGCCGCGATCGCCATCGCCAAGCGCCTCGGGTTGCCGCGCCGCATCAGCGACCTGATCGAGGGTGAGAGTCTGATTAATGACGCCAGTGGCCTACTTGCCCTGCAGTTTGCCGTGGCGCTGGTGGTGTCCGGCGACCGCCCGACCCTGACCAGAGGTTTAGCGGAGTTCATCGGTCTCGTCGCTGGAGGCATTGTCGTCGGGTTGGTCACGGGCTCGATTATTTATCTGTTGCAACGCAGGATCGACGATCCGCCGGTCGAGATCACCGTAATCCTGACGGCGCCTTACCTCGCTTATCTTGGCGCGGAGACATTTCACTCCTCCGGCGTGCTCGCTACCGTCGTTTGCGGACTCTATCTTGGCCGCAAACGCTCTGAGATACTCTCCACGTTTGCGCGCCTTGATACTTCGGCGGTGTGGAACACCCTCGACTTCGTCTTGAACGGTGTGCTGTTCATCCTGATCGGCTTGCAGCTTCCTTATATTCTTGAGGGAATCCACGGCCTGAGCCGGCTAGAGATGTTTCGCGTCGCGGCGATCTTCAGCGCCATCATTATCGGGCTGCGTCTCGTCTGGATGTACCCCGGGGCGTGGATCTCGTATTGGATTAGTACTCGATTTGCCGGGAGCAAAGAGAAGCCTCCGCGCTCCAAAGAGGTCTTTTTGCTCGGTTGGACGGGGATGCGAGGAGTGCTGGCACTGGCTGCGGCCATTTCGCTGCCCGAGTATCTGAATAACGGCCAGCCTTTCCCGCAACGCAACCTAATGTTATTTCTCACCTTCTCGGTCATCCTGACTACTCTCGTCATTCAGGGTCTCTCGCTGCCCGCGATCATTCGTAAGCTGGGGATCGGCGGGAATGCTCGCGAAGATGGGGAACTGGTCAGCGCCCGACGGGCCATGTTTCAAGCCGCGCTCGGCTGCCTGGACGGGATGCGGGACCATAAGAAGCCTGGCGACGACTGGATCGTGGAAGACCTTGCACACCACTATCAGCAGAGATTAGATCTGTTGAACGAAGATCCCTTGGAGGCGCAGAGCGCCATCCGTAGCGACTATCGGGAATACCGGACAATTTCGCGGTACCTGCGCTCAGTCGAGCGCGCGGCGCTCATCGAGCTCTGGACCCAAAACAAGATCAACGACGAGGTGCTGCGCGAATTGGAAAGGGAACTCGATCTCGAAGATGCGCGCGCTGTTTCGCTGGGGCATTGAGCGAAAGCAGCTCTTTGGCGAGCTTTGTTGGCTGGACTAGTGTTTGGCTGGACTAGTGTGTCGACACGGACTTCGGGGGAACATGGTAGACAAGGAGAGCGTTCGCCGCGCAGAATGCCAGTGCGAAGAAGGCGTCTCGAGAAGGCAATGAGTTGGTGGTGTAGCTCTTCGGCTCCAGGCAGTCGCACGGGAACCGGTGGCCGCGAAGAGGCCATGGCGAGGACGGTGACGTATGCAGACCGTGACAGATAGCAGATTGACCATTCCGAATTCGGCCCGAGACTCTGCCGAGCAGGTAATTTCAGCCAAGGGAAGAAGTGCGCCGTTGGGAGCGACCGTGGAGAGAGGCGGCGTCAATTTCAGCCTGTATTCACGGAGTTCAACGCGGGTTGAGCTACTGCTGTTCGACAAGGAAGATGGGCCGCCGTCTCGGGTCATTGAGCTCGATCCGGTGGACAACCGGCTCTACCACTACTGGCATGTATTCGTCCCGGGAGTGCAGCCGGGACAGCTTTATGGCTATCGCGCCCATGGGCCATTCGACCCCTCCCAGGGGCTTCGCTTCGATGCGTCTAAGGTGCTGTTGGACCCCTACGGTCGCGGGGTCGTCGTTCCAGGCGGATACAGCCGCGGAGAGTCTGCATGCAACGGCGTCGACAATGCCGTCACCTCAATGAAGAGCGTGGTCGTCGATCCCCGCGCTTATGACTGGGAAGGCGACGCGCCCTTGCACCACCCGTCTTCGCAAACCGTAATCTACGAAATGCACGTGCGAGGATTTACCCGTCACCCGAACTCCGGCCTGCCGGAGAATACACGGGGCACCTTCGCGGGCCTTGTCGAGAAAATACCGTATCTGCAAGATCTGGGAATCACCGCCGTGGAGCTACTGCCGGTTTTTCAGTTCGATGCGCAGGACTGCCCGGGAGGACGCGCCAACTATTGGGGATACGCGCCGGTGTCTTTCTTTGCGCCTCATCGCGCGTACAGCTCGCGCCAGGAACGACTCGGCCCAGTGGATGAATTTCGGGACATAGTGAAAGCGCTCCATCGCGCCGGGATAGAAGTGATTTTGGACGTGGTGTACAACCATACCGCCGAGGGCAACGAACAGGGGCCGACTCTGTGCTTTCGCGGACTAGATAACGACGCCTATTACATCCTTGAAGGCGGCGGGCCATTCTACGCCAATTACACAGGAACCGGGAACACGCTTAACGGCAATCACCCGATTGTGCGGCGCATGATCGTCGATAGTCTGCGCTACTGGGTGGAGGAGATGCATGTCGATGGCTTCCGTTTCGATCTGGCCTCCATACTTTCTCGCGGCGAATCGGGCCAGTGCCTGGCCAATCCTCCGGTCCTGTGGGACATCGAAACGGATCCGGCGCTGGCTGGAACCAAGTTCATCGCCGAGGCCTGGGACGCGGCGGGACTGTATCAGGTCGGCAGCTTCATAGGCGACAGTTGGAAGGAATGGAACGGAAGGTTTAGAGACGATGTTCGCAGCTTCTTCCGGTCCGAGTCGGATACGATTACGCGATTTGCCGATCGCGTTCTCGGCAGCCCGGAGATATACGGACACAAGAACAGGGAAGCCGAGCAGAGCGTGAACTTTGTCACCTGCCACGACGGCTTCACCCTCAATGACCTTGTTTCGTACCAGCATAAACACAACGAAGCGAACGAAGAGGGCAATCGCGATGGCGGCGATGACAATCGAAGCTGGAATTGCGGTGTCGAGGGTCCGAGTGAAGATCCGGCGATAGAAAAGCTGCGCAATAAGCAGATCAAGAATTTTCTGACTGTGACCCTTCTATCGCTGGGCGTGCCTATGGTCCTTATGGGGGACGAAGCGCGGCACACCCAGGGAGGCAACAACAATGCCTATTGCCAGGACAATGAAATCAGCTGGTTCGATTGGAGCCGGTTGGAAAAACATGCTGAGATTCACCGATTCCTGAAATTGCTCATCGCGCGGCGGCTGCAAAGAGACGTCCAGGCGGAGCGCGAGCGCAAGAGTCTGGAACAGCTCATCTTTGAATCTAAAAAGACGTGGCATGGCGTGAAGGTTGGGCAACCCGATTGGAGCCAGTGGTCTCACACTCTTGCACTGGAGGCGGAGATCACGAACCAGAGACTGGCGGTTTACTTCGCCTTTAACAGCTACTGGGAGTCTCTGGAGTTTGAACTGCCCTCCCTCGACAACCAGGGCGGCAGCCCCTGGTGTCGATGGATTGACACCGGTCTCGATTCGCCCGCAGATATCGTGGAGTGGTACGTCGCGGAGCCCGTGCCCGGTGGCACGTATACGCTGGCGCCTCGTTCAGTCGTGGTGCTTTTTGCCAGCCTGACAGAGTAAAGAATGGCGCAGGCTTACGGACTCCGATTCACTTTCTTCGAGACGCTTAACTGACTTGCCCATAGCCGCGGCCGCTACCAGGAAATTCGTACCAGCGCGAGCCCTTGGCGTGGCAAGTCGAGCGGCAACTCGAATGGGTCGTGATCAAAAGCCTTCCAGGCTGGTGAGCTGTCAAGTTGCAGTTGCCCGGCTGCTTCGAGCTCACGATACTGGTCCGCTGTTGGTTGCTGTGGACTGCCCATCTTCTGCCACACGTCGAAGCTGTTGCTGTGAGTGGCGTCCACGCGAAACGTCTCGACGAGGACGCGTTTGGCGCTTTGCGGCAAGCCCGTGATGGTGAGGCGTACCGCGGCCGACGGAGCGGGCATATCGTCGTCGTGGTAGTTGAAGAGGAGAATGTCGACTTCGCGTTCTTTCCTGGTAGCAATTGCGTCGACGTCGGGTTGGGCGCGGACTCCGGCAGCTTCGACCTGCGAAGCAGAGATGGCCTGCTGGTTTCTGACGGGAAGCCGAGTCGCGCCGAGCAGTCCCAGCATCCGGAAGGCGTTGAGGACGGGCTTGTCGATTCCGTTGGTTGCGAGTTCCCGCAGCCCCTCAAAATAGAGCTGATCGTCGAACTGGAAGGCCCATGTCACGGTTCCGGCGAGGTTGACGCCATCCAGCTCTGCGAGCTCGACCGTGCTTTTGTAGGCCAGCGCCGTGTAGGCGGCGTAGAGCGGGCCGTTGCGGTAGCCGTTCTGAGGATTCTCCTTGGCGGTACAGGCGGCGCAGCCCTCGGGGTCCCACTCGCCCATGATGATTGGCGTCTTGCGCCACTCAGGGAAACTGGCGACGATCTTGAAGCCGCGGTCGATCGCCGAGAGTTGATTACTCAGCCCCATCTGGACGTGATCGCCAATCCATTTCGGCGAGCCTTTGGGATGGAAGCTGATGAAAGCGAGCGGCGCGCCGGTCTTGCCGGTGGCTGCGTTGGTTCCGTGGGCGCAGTGATCGAGGAATCCGCGCAGGAAGTTCGCCGCCTTGTCGTTTCCCGGACCAGTGGAGTCCGGGCCGCCTACCTGCGCATAGGGCACGGCGCGGAGCACGGCGGCCGCGGAGTAGTCGTAGAGCTTGAAATATTCCTCTGGCGTGCCGTGCCAATAAGGGATGTCCGGTTCGTTCCAGACCTCCCAAAGCCAGGTCTTCACCGCAGCGTCGCCGTAGCGCTGGCGCAGATGTTGGGCGAAGCGAAAGACCAGCTCGCCCCATTTTTCATAACTCTTCGGAGGGTAGCTCCATCCAGTAAAGACGCTGCCTTTGGGAAAGCTATGCCGATAGGGAGCAGGCCCGGTGGTCATGGCCTCGGGCATGAATCCGATCTCGACCAGCGGCCTGACTCCGGCATCGCGGTAAGCGTCGAAGATCTGATCGACGATCGTCCAGTCGTAAACCGGATTGCCGTTGGCGTCCTCGGTATACGCGTTGGTCGACCCCCACTTGAGTGAGCCTTTGCCGTCGCCGCTGGTGAGCAGGTTGTGAGTGCGGATGTAGACCGGAACCGGGCTTAGCGCGGCGAGTTCGCCTAGCAGCTTCCGGCCGTTGGCGCTGTAGGTGAAGTTGGGTTCGTCGTAGCCGAAGTAGCTCCAGGCCCGGGGCAGGGTTCCATTCGGTGCCCCCGCATCGATTGTTAATTCAACAGGGGTCGGAGTTTGTTGAGCGCGCGCCGTGGGAAGCAGCGCCGCCCAGCCGGTGGCCAGACAACCCAGCAGGAAACGTTTTCGCATGAGGCGGATTATAGGGTAAAGCGTCAGCCCCTTAGATCGGGCGTATCGTTTCGCCGGACAGAATTATTGCAGCCGGTTCCACTTTCTTCGCCAGACCGCTCCCGCGATCAGAAAGAGCAGCGCAACGACGATGGCTCCGAGCGCGTGCGTTCGATGGTCGAGATGCAGGGCGAGCGCTGCATCGAGCAGCCATACGGCCGACCCGATATACCAGAGCCAGTAGTTTCGCAGCTGGGAGAAAGCAGGCCTCAACCAGGGAGTTTCGAATCGTTCTCAGTGAGATTTATTGTAGACTCGGCTTGCGCTCGCGCAGCGTTGCCTTGTGAGGAAAACAAAATGATTATTCGCGAAGATGAAGTGGTGGAGCTTGTCACGCCCTACGGCCCCATGCGGACGCCCGTTATGCGCCCGGTCGCGCCGGGCAAGTATCCCGGAGTGGTCTTTTACTCGGAGATTTTTCAGATTACCGGGCCGATCCGCCGCACCGCCGCCATGCTGGCCGGCCACGGATACATCGTCGCGATCCCGGAGATTTACCACGAATTTGAGCCTGCCGGGACGTTTTTTGCCTATGACCAGGCAGGCTCCGACCGCGGGAACGTGCTGAAGACGACGAAAGAACTTGCCAGCTATGACGCCGACGCACGCGCGGTGCTCGATCATCTGAAATCCCGGCCTGACTGCACCGGCCAGCTCGGCGCGATGGGCATCTGCATCGGCGGTCATCTTGCCTTTCGCGCAGCAATGAACCCCGATGTCCGCGCTGCGGCTTGCTTCTACGCGACCGACATCCACAAAGGCAGTCTGGCCAAGGGAATGCACGACGACACCCTCGAACGGACCAAAGACATCAAAGGCGAACTGTTGATGATCTATGGTCGGCAGGATCCGCACGTCCCCCTAGAAGGCCGGATGAAGGTGTTAGCACGGCTGAATGAAGTCGAAGCCCACTTTACCTGGCATGAGGTCAACGGCGCCCATGCGTTCCTGCGCGATGAGGGTGCGCGGTATGATCCCGAGTTGGCTTTTCAGTGCTATGGGTTGGTTTTCGACCTCTTCCACCGGAAGCTGGGCGTCGGAGACATGCCGGTGGAAACCGTAGGCGCTAGAGAGACGCGGCATTGATCGGGGGCGACATGCAGCCGGTGTAATGAGAGAGTCGCGCTTACTATGGGGGACGGAATGCCGTCGAGCATTCCCTTTTAACTTGTAAATAGCAAGTCCAAGTCAGAGACTCTACTGGGGCTTCCTGGAGTCTATGAGCTTCTGGGTGTTCTCTTTTTCGTTGTCGTTGGCCTTTTGATGACTTTCCTTGATTGCATCTTCCTGCTCGGAGGCTTTGACGCCCTTCGGATTTACGACGTGCTCGATCCCCTCTTTCGTCTTGTCGTAGCCCTTGGTTGTGCCTTCCTTGGTCTTGTCATATCCCGTGGTCGTTCCCTCTTTTGTCGTGTCCGCAGCCTTTACGGTGCCTTTTTTCGTGGCATCGTAGGTCTTGGTTGTTCCCTTCTTCACCGCGTGTCCGGCGTCTTTCGCGGCGTCCTTGGTGTCCTGGCCGGCCTGGTGAGCGTCCTGGCTGACGGTACTTTGAGCCATGAGTGCTGAGGGAAGGCTGCAGGCCATCACGCAGGAGAGAAGTAAGCTATAGCGACGCGAATTAGTAGACATGCGTAATACGGATGCCGCCGGCGCCACGGGGGGTGCTGCGGGCATACGTGGGTACGCTGACAGGCTGATTTTCGGTCCGACGCCGTAAATCCCCCTTTGGGAGAACGTCGTTTTCTTCGGGCCTCGCCTCTGCGATGATCTACGCATGAAGTTTTCCCGTTGCTTCTTGCTTGGGTGTCTTGCCTCGCTTACCGCACATTGTCTTGGTCAAGCCGCCAATGCCGCGGATTCCGGCGCTGACTCGAAGATGCCTCAACTCGTCGAGCGCAACGGCCGTTATGTGCTGCTGGTAGATGGTGCGCCATTTCTCGTGCTTGCCGCGCAGGTGAATAACTCCAGCTCCTGGCCTGTCTCGATGCCCAAGGTCTGGCCGACGATGGAGTTGCTGCACGTCAACACGGTCGAGGCGCCTGTTTATTGGGAGCGACTGGAACCGAAGCCGGGAGAGTTCGACTACACGCTCGTCGACATGCTGCTCACCCAGGCGCGGGAACACCACGTTCGTCTGGTTCTGCTTTGGTTTGGAACCTGGAAGAACGGCAGCGGCCACTACACGCCGGATTGGATCAAGGTCGACAATGCGAAGTATCCACGCGTGGTCAATCAGCAGGGCCGAAATATGGATTCCCTGTCTCCTCATTTCGCCTCCACGCTGAATGCCGACAAGGCTGCATTCGCGGCGCTGATGCGCCATCTGAAGGCGGCTGACCCGCAACATACCGTGTTGATGGTTCAGGTGGAAAACGAAGCCGGTACCTGGGGAGATGTGCGCGATTACTCTCCGACCGCTCAAAAGCTCTTTGCCGGCCAGGTGCCTGCGAAGCTGGTTTCTGCGATGAAAAAACAGCCTGGCACATGGGCGGAAGTCTTTGGCGACAATGCCGACGAGTTCTTTCACGCCTGGTCGATCGCGACCTACATCGATCAGGTAACCGCTGGGGGCAAAGCCGAATATCCGCTGCCGATGTATGTGAACGCGGCGTTGCGAGATCCGCTGAAGTCCGGGACGAAGGTCACCTGGGAGAGTGGCGGGCCGACCGATGATGTGCTCACGATCTGGAAGACTGGCGCGCCGCATATTGATGCGATCGGTCCGGACATCTATTTGCCGGAGTATGAGAAATACATCAAGGTGCTCGATCTCTATTCGCGTCCCGACAACGCGATGATGGTGCCGGAGACCGGCAATGGGCAGGCCTACGCCCGCTACTTCTTTGCGTCGCTCGGACACGGAGCGATCGTCTGGTCGCCCTTCGGTATGGACCGTACAGGGTACAGCAACGATCCCACCGGCGGCACCAGAATGAGTGAGGAGGCACTGCAGCCTTTTGCGTTGAATTATGAGCTCGTCGGCCCGATGCAGCGCGTGGTCGCGAAGCTGAACTTCGAGGGTAAGCTGCAGGCCGTCTCTGAAGACCCTGCCGTACATACCCAGCGGTTGAATTTCGGTGATTGGACAGCTGTTGTTTCGTACGGTATGCCGCAGTTTGGCAATTGGATGCAGCCGAAGGGGAACGATCCACCCAGCGGTGGCGCAATGGTCGCGCAGCTAGGGCCGGACGAGTTCCTGGTGACGGGAGTTCATGCGCGAGTCGACTTTGAGCCGACGGACAAGAGCAAGCAGCGGCAGTTTATTCAGGTGCAGGAGGGGAGTTATGGCGAGGACGGTGCCTGGAACTTCGAGCGCCTCTGGAACGGCGACCAGACGGATTATGGGCTGAACTTTACCTCGGGTGTGCAGTTGCTACGGGTGAAGGTCGCTACATACTAGGACGCCACAAACAAAAAAGGCCGCGATCACTCGCGGCCTTTCTATTCGTAACTAATTCACTCACATTTCCCGAACGCCATCCACAAACGCCTTCAGCTTGCGCGAACGCGAGGGATGCCGCAGCTTGCGCAACGCCTTCGCTTCGATCTGGCGGATGCGCTCGCGGGTGACCTGGAAGCTCTGTCCCACCTCTTCCAGGGTGTGTTCGGAGCCGTCTTCGAGGCCGAAGCGCATCTTGATGACGCGTTCCTCTCTCGGGGTCAAAGTCCGAAGCACCTGCGAGGTGTACTCCTTTAGGTTAACGCTTATGACGGCGTCGGAAGGCGACACGGCCTGGCGGTCTTCGATGAAATCGCCGAGGTGCGAATCCTCTTCCTCGCCGATCGGGGTTTCGAGCGAAATGGGCTCCTGCGCGATCTTGAGGACCTTGCGTACCTTCGCGACCGGAATGTCCATTCTGCGCGCGATCTCTTCCGAGGTAGGCTCGCGGCCAAGTTCCTGCACCAGTTGGCGCGAGGTGCGAATGAGCTTGTTGATGGTCTCGATCATGTGCACCGGGATACGGATCGTGCGGGCCTGGTCCGCAATGGCGCGGGTAATGGCCTGCCGGATCCACCAGGTGGCATAGGTCGAGAACTTGTAGCCACGGCGGTACTCGAACTTGTCGACCGCCTTCATGAGGCCGATGTTGCCTTCCTGAATCAGGTCGAGGAACTGGAGTCCGCGGTTGGTGTACTTCTTCGCGATTGAAACGACGAGACGAAGGTTGGCCTCGATCAGCTCGCGCTTGGCCTGCTCGGCGTCCATGTCGCCCTGGATCATCTCGCGCTGCGTGCGCTTCAACTCGGCGATTGTTAGCCCGGCATCGTGCTCCAGCTTTTCGAGATCGATCTTGCAGTTCTTCTGCTGACGGCGATACTCCTTGCGTAGCTCCTCGCTCTTCGAGGCATCGTGCTTGGTGTCGAGCGATTTGATCTGGCGCTCGAGCGTCCGCATTGCGTCGACGGTCTTGTTGACTTTGTCGAGCAGCCGCTTGCGCTCGGCGTTGGTGTACTTCAGCTCGCGCACGATCCGGGAGACGTAGACCTTCTCGCGGGCGATCGCCCAGCGGGTCTTACGCTGGTCGCGCGCCTTGGCCTTGGGGTCGCGTCCGGTGGGGTTGTCGAGCTTTTCGGTGAGCAGCGCGGTTTTCTTCTGGTGCTTCACCATGGTGTCGATACGACCGACAGTCTGGCGAACCCGCGCCTGCAGGATCTCTTCGGTGATCTCTTCTTCGTCGAAGATGACGACTTCTTTTACGTTACGGACGCCGCGTTTGAGGTCGTCGCTAAGGGCGATGACCTCGCGGATCACGATCGGCGAGCGCGAGATCGCCTTCAGCACGCGCATCTGGCCGCGCTCGATGCGCTTCGCGATTTCCACCTCGCCCTCGCGGGTGAGTAGCGGCACCGTGCCCATCTCGCGCAGGTACATGCGGACGGGGTCGTTTGTCTTCTCCAGTGTTCCCGGCGTAAGGTCTAGCTCAACGTCTTCACCTTCTTCGGCATCGGGGTCGAATTTCTCGGCTCCGAATTTCGGGCCGTCTTCGCTGATGTCGATACCCTGGGTACCGATGGTGGTGATAAGGTCGTCGAGATCATCGGGGGAATGCAGGTCGCCGGGAATGAGATCGTTGACCTCGTTGTAGGTCAGGTATCCCTTTTCCTTGCCTGTATCGATGAGCTTCTGGATGTCGTCTTCAAATCTGTCTTCTATGGCCAAGCGTGTTCAATCTCCCGCGTCGATTTTGTGGGTCTGTCCCTGTGATTGGGTAGGACGAGGTGCGATTGAGGCCGCTTCGGCGTATCCCGGGGCGCGCAAAGGCGCGGGGGAAATTGGGCGCACGTCTACCAAATATACCTAAGAATAGCATGTCGCGAGGGCAACACAAGCCCTAAATCGCTAAAGTGCGCGATGGGAAACGCCATCCTGTGGCAGGACCCGACAACAGTTAGATGTATTTTGTGGAAAATTGTTTCATTTGGGGCTAAATACCCCGAAAACGGACAGCGATCGGCTTGGCGCCGTACTCCGCAGTTTCGTGTGTCTTATTAAATTCATAGAAGCTCTGGCCTTTTTTGCCCCCAAACATACGCACATACCAGTTTGAATTGATGCGTGCTCCAGGATTTGGGATCGTGCCAGGGTTGCCCGCAAAGTTCTCCAGGGTGATGTAATCACTTCCGCTACGGGCGATTACTCCACCAAAGTGCCCCGCTCCAACGGTGCCGGTCGATCCTGCCTTGAAAATGCCGATACCCTCGCCAGCCTTCGGCTTCGCATATTGATTGAAGCCATATTTCTTCGCTTTTGTGTTCCTGTAGTCGTCGTCGAGATTTTCCCAACCCGTCTGCGCGGCGTTGCCAAGGGCGTGTCCTGTGAAATGAGTCCGTATCGCTTTATAGGCAGCGCTGCTGTCCCCATTCAGGGCCAGGGTTCGCGACCCGTTCAAGCTCTTCGCGAAGACCCCGTGGATGCTGGTAGCAGTTGCGACGTTATTCCGCTGGGTTCCGAGAATGTTCCCCATGTTTAGGTCGCAGTCTTCGTAGCTTTCGTTGTTTGGAGTGTCGGCGAAGGCAATCGTAACCTCTAAAAGCGTTCGTTTAATGAAATTGCCCGCGGGCTTGCCGGAGATGCTGTTTCCGGTTGCGGTCAGAGTGACCCCGGAATTGAGCGCGTTAAGGGCCTGCTGCGACGCCTGGAGGACTTCGTTCGTCAAGTAAAGCTCCTGATACTGATTGGATCCATTCGGGGTCGAGTTCGCAGTGTCGCGGACTGCCATCTTGCCGTCGTCGGAGACGCGAAGATCAATGTTCAACCCGTAGTTGTGGGCATTTTGCTGATTCGTCGAGACGATCTTGTAGCGCTGCACCGAGTCGCTGCTCCCTGGCACGGGCGCGAAGCGAACTCCGGTTTGCCGCGGTTGGCGCTGCAGGGTGGCTGGCGCGCTAGAGACTACTGGCGCGGCTCGGCTGATTGCCGGTAGAGATGCAAAAGACACCCCTCGAGTAGCAGGCGGAGGCGGGCCCGACGGCTGCTTCAAAATCGGAACAGGCGCAAAGCGCACTCCGGCTGGGTGAGGCTGCAGCTGAAGCACGGCTTGGGAGCCGGGTGACCTGGTTTGGTTGATCCGGGTCGAGGGTCCAGGGAGGTTTGGCATGTGCCTTATCGGGAGAAGGTTACCACACGCGCTCGGGCGCGAAGGAACCAGACTCCGAAAAGTAAACGGTTTTCAGCGTCCAACGTGAAGTTGGTAAACAAGAAATCCCATTACCGATAGAGCGCCCACGAAAACGGCGAGAATCAGCCCTCCCAGAACCAGGGAAACCAGCTTCCGCTGCTCCGGCGCGGGCTGGGTGATGCCAAAAGTGCTGATGAAGGCCTGGGCCAGAAACTCGAGAAGTGGCATTTATCTCCCTAACTCGCGCAACTGCCGGTCGAGTCGCATCTTCTCGGCGGTAAGCGCGGCAACCTCCGCCCAATCGCCTTTGCGCTCGGCGTCCAGGCTGAGGCTGCGAAGCTCCCGCTGACGCCGGCTCAGGTGATGATGATGTAGCGGATGGATGGCGGCCTCGACCTCCTCCGGTGTGACTGGCTCAGATTCGGAGAACAGCACCTGCGCGACTAGCTGGCGATCGCGTCCCTCGGGAACGGCCTCGACCGGGTCGGAGGTCCCGCGATTGCGCAGGATTTCAAGCAACGGCGTCACGCTAAGTGATTCAAAAATATTGGGTTGGTCGTCGAGCGCCCGGATTACGGCGGTATGTGCGGGGTCATTTGCCGGTGCGGCCAGGGCGCGCACCAACACCCGCTCGCATTCCGTCAGGCCGAGGCTGTTTGTAGATACCGTGTCGCGGCGCTTGGCTGCTGCTTCCTTGAGTTCCTGGCGAAGCACCGCTGAATCGATGGCCAGTTTCTGCGCGGCGTTGGCCGCGAACTCGTCGCGGGCCAATCGGTTGGGCAAGCGGCGAATGTGCGGCAGGAGAAAATTCAGCGCCTTCACCTTGGCCTCGGGGCTGCGTGGGGGAAAAAGCTGGCGGGCGCGCTCGATCAGGTAATCGGGCAAACCCTGCGCAGTGCGGGCAGCGGCATGATAGGCGGCCGCCCCGCGTTCGCGGATATAACGGTCGGGGTCGAGGCCGTCCTCGAGTGTGATTACTTTGACGGTGAATCCCTCTTCGGTGAGCAGCGCGATGGATTTCTCGGCGGCATTGGCGCCGGCCGTATCGGGATCAAAGTTCACTACCACCTGAGTGCAGTACCGCTTCAGAAAGTTAACCTGGTGCTCGGTGAAGGCGGTGCCGCTGGTGGCGAGTACGTTCTGGACTCCCGTCATGAAGACGGAAATGCAATCCATCTGGCCCTCGACCAACAAGGCGAAGTTGTGCTGACGGATCGCAGCACGGGCCTTATCGAGGTTAAAGAGCACCTGGCCTTTGGAATAGAGGGGCGTCTCCGGCGAATTGAGGTACTTCGGGCCGGCCTTTTCCCCCGCGGCCGCCGCCGAATCGAGAGCGCGAGCGGTGAAGGCGATGATCTTGCCGGATTCGTTCGCGATCGGGAAGGTGATCCGTTTGCGAAAGCGAGCATAGAGGTTGCCAGGGCTTCCGTCTTCCTGCTCCTTCCAGGAAAAAAGCCCGGAGGCGCGAAGAATATCAGGATCAACCCCCGGTGCTAGTCGGTCGCGTAGGGCCGTGTAAGAGTCCGGCGCGAAGCCGATGCGGAATTTGGCGATCGCCTCGGCAGTGACTCCCCGGCCGGTGAGGTATTCGCGGGCGCCTGCTCCTTCAGGCGAACGAAGCTGGTCTTGAAACCAAGTCGTAGCCGCTTCATGCAGGTCGAGCAGTTTCCCGCGCTGGCGGCTCTCCTGCGCTTCTTCGGGTGAATTGAAGTCTCGTTTTGGCAGTGCGATCCCGCATTTTTGCGCCACCGCGCGGACGGCTTCAGGAAAGCTGAGGTTTTCGATCTTCTGCACAAAGCTGAAGACATCTCCCGACTGCCCGCAGCCGAAGCAGTGATAGAACTGCCGCGTCGCGTGGACGGAAAATGACGGCGACTTTTCGCTGTGGAACGGGCAGAGTCCCGAATAGTTCTGAGCGCCAGACTTCTTCAGCCGCACATAATCGCCGATGATCTTGACGATGTCGGCCTGCTGCTTGACGGTCTGGGCGAAATCGCTGGCCATGGTGGGACTAGAGCAAGTGTAAATCCGGTGTCAGTGAAAAACTCGGCTTCACTAGCCTTCCGCCGATTGATTTGCGCTCACTAGGCGGTGTCGAACCATGTCCAACTCTTAGTGCAGGACGCCAGCTCGGACACGGGCCGGCCGCGTAGGTCTAATTGCGGGAAAAGAGTATCCTTAAAGGATATGAAGAAACAGCGAACAGCTCCGCCGCCATGTAGCGGCTCCCTCACCTCCGTCCAGGGTCACCGGCCGGCGGCAGATGGCAAAACAGGTGTCTGCGGTACTTGCGGCTCCAGTGTGCCTTTTACGATCGATGTCTCCGCCCGACCAGTTCCGCGCTTTCATAAGTCTGGGCCTCGGTGAGAGTTTGGCTTCTCGGAATTAGCTGCCGCCATTCTCAACAGATCTTCCCGTTTCAACCCTAATGCCCTCAGCGCTCTCAGACTGAGGGCATCGTGGCGTTTGGCCAGTCTCTGGCCGCGTTCGTCGGTGATGAGCGGACAGTGATACCAGGCTGGTTCCGGCAGCCCGAGCACGCGGCACACCAATATCTGCCGCGCAGTGGACTTGAGCAGGTCGGCACCGCGAACGACCTCGGTGATGGCCATCGCAGCGTCGTCGACGGCGACCGCTAGCTGGTAGGCCGGGACCCCATCTTTCCGCCAGACCAGGAAGTCGCCAGAGTCTTCTCCGGCAACAAACCGCTGCAGCCCAAACTGTCCATCGTAGAACTCGATTGATTCGCCGTCCGGGACGCGGAATCGCCAGTTCACGCCGGCCTGCGCCGAGTCGTTGAATTTCGCCGAGACGCCGCCTGAGTCCGGTCGGCACGTTCCGGGATACAAGGGCTCGTCGTCGTGCGGAGCCTGCGCCAATTGCGCGAGATCTTTGCGCGAGCACCGGCAGGGGTAGACGAGTCCGCGATCGATCAGCTTCTGCAGGGCATCGCGATAGATGGGAGTCCGCGCACTTTGGGTGTAGGGAGAAAACCGCCCGCCGATATCCGGTCCCTCTTGCCAGCGAATGCCGAGCCAGCGCAGATCTTCGATCGCCGCTTTGGTGAACTCCGCCTTCGATCTTTGCGGGTCGAGGTCCTCCATGCGAAGAACCAAGGTCCCCGCAGCGGCAACGGACCGCTGGTAGGCGGTCCAGAACGTCGCTGCGTGCCCGAGATGGAGCAGTCCGGTGGGAGACGGTGCGATACGGCCGCGATAGGGCATTTTCCCGCCAGTGTAATCCGAATTGACCATTGATTCGGTTTTCATCACCGGCGTGTTCTCTCCGGCCGCATCAGGATTTCGCGCGCCATCTCACGAAACGTGGTCACGACGGTGCGGTCTTCGCCGCAGCGCCACGCGAGCTCGATGTCGCTCCGAACGCGGACATGGCTCAGGCGTACGCAGACCGCGTCGGGCGCGGCGATCTTTTCCACGCAGGCTGGGGCAATGCTTACGCCAAGGCCCGCGCCCACCAGCCGCATCACGGTAAGCCACTGCGGCGCCTCTTGCACGATGCGGGGGCGGAAGCCATGATCTTCGCAGATCGAGATCGGCTTGTCGTAGGCCAACCGGCCGGCGGATTGCGGGAAGAATACAAAGGGTTCCTCGCGCAGGGTTGCGCCGGAGATGGATTTACGGCTGGCGAGACCGTGGTTCGCGGGCAAGACGGCGACGAAGGGTTCGGAAAAGAGCGTCTCCGATTCGAGCCCCGGAAGCGGACCACCATCGCGGAGAAATCCAACATCGACGGCACCGTCGAGAAGCCACTGCATAATCTGCGATGACATTGCTTCGCGCAGCTGCAGGTCGGCCTTTGGATGCTTACGGCGATAGCGCCCAAGCATCGCCGGCAGAGGCGTTAACATCCCCGAGCCGATAAAGCCGACGCGCAGTGAGCCGATCTCGCCACGGCCGACGCTGCGCACTTCGGCCATGTCTTCGCGAACGGTGCGCAGGGTGCGCCGGGCACGGTCGAGCAAGACTTCGCCGGCTGCTGTGAGGCGGACCGCCCGCGAAGTCCGCGTGAACAGCCGATGGCCGATGATTTCTTCGAGCTTGCGGATCTGCTGCGACAGAGGAGGCTGGGCGAGGTGGAGGCGCAGAGCTGCGCGGCCGAAGTGCAGCTCCTCGGCGACGGCGACGAAGTAGCGCAGGTGACGGAGCTCGATCTCCTGATCCATACGTGAAATATCTTAATCCGGATGAACAAGATATTGGACATATTGCCATTCCAGTCTTAACTTTTCAACAGGAGAGACTAAATGCCAGCGTCCAGCCAGGAAAGCGTTCTCGAACCGACCATCTCCGAGTTGCCAATTCATATCCGCCGCTTTCAGCTCGGGGACGAAGCTGGTTTTCTGCGTCTGAATGAGGCGTGGATCGTGAAGTACTTCATTCTGGAAGCGAAGGACCGCGAAGTCCTGGGCGATCCGGTGAAGTACATCGTGAATCCTGGTGGTGAGATTATCTTCGCAACGATCGGCGAGGAAATGGTTGGTTGTTGCGCTCTGACGCCAACCGCTCCGGGCGAATATGAGGTTGCCAAGATGGCCGTGAGCGAGACGTTGCGAGGCCGTGGAATCGGCAGAAAAATTCTTGACGCCGTGATCGCCGAGGCGAAGCGGATTGGCGCCAAGCGGTTGTATCTCGAGACCAACAGCAAGCTGCCAAGCGCCACTCACTTGTACGAGTCCGTAGGCTTTCGGCATCTTCCGGCCGAGCGACTAAAGCCCTCTCTCTATGCGCGCGCGGATGTCTTTATGGAGATGTTTCTGTAGTCCCCTGTACGTGCCGGCTCAGCAGAGCGTCCACCTCGGCGTAGCCGGTCGGGATTTCGATGCAGTCGATCGAAGCCCCAGCGCACAGTAGGGCTTGGACCGATTCCGGCGAGCGCCGGTTCATCCAATGAGAATCGACGCAGGCTTTGATGGCGAGAGTCAGCGGTGTACGTCCCTGCGCGTCCAGGGCATTGACCTTCGCTCCGCGTTCGAGAAGCAGTTTCAGCGTCTCGTGGCGGGCGCGCCAGGCTGCGACGTGGAGCGCAGTGCTCCCCTTGGTGACCTCGAAATATGGGTCGCCTTCCTTGTAGGGAGCCGAGACGTTTACACCGAGGTCGAGCAGTCGCCGAACGCCGTCGGTATTGCCATTGCCTGCGAACTCCGCGAGCAGAGTTCCGCCCTCATTCAGCAGGGTTTGCGGCAGCTGAGGCTCGCGTCTGGCGATGCTGGCGATGGCATCGGCATCGTTCTTCGCGCAGGCGACGATGAGCTCTTCCACTCCGTGCGGATTGATCGAAATGCTGCGTCGTTCGAGGGACTCTAGTACATCGCCCCGGCCTCGCCGCGCAGCCAAGATTATTCCGGACATACCCGTTTCGGGATTCACTATCGTTGGATCGGCACCGTGATCAAGCAACAGGTCGATGTTCTCGAGCGCGTTGTCGCGGCGCAAGGCTTGCAGGAACGCGGTTCGATGCCAGCGGGTCATCCGGTTCGGGTCTGCGCCGTGTTCGAGCAGGTATTTCAAGCCCTCGTAGTCGTGCCAGTCGGCCTTGCGCAGCAGTAGCGTTGTCATGCTTTCGTCATTGAATCTCCCGCTTTCAACCATGACCTCCATGACCGCGTTGTTGTAGGTTTCTGGCACGTGATAAGGCGTCTCTCCGTCGTTAGGATCGGCTCCCCGGTCGAGCAGCAGTCGAGTCAACTCGACGTGCCGTGCAAGTCCCGCAGCGCCGTAAATGGCGCACTCCCAGAAAGGCATTGGCTCGTCGTTCGCCTCGTGCCAGCCGGTGTTGGGGCTTGCACCGGCGTCGAGCAGCGCGGTGGCCGCGCGCACAAAGCCGTCGGATCGGGTGCGGTCGAGACGCAGGTAGCGGGAGAAGCAAAGATAGGTGAGGGCATCCCATTCGTGTGGGCCGCCTTTTAGTGTGGCCAGTTTAGGGTTCATGGCCAGAAAGCGGCGGATGAGAGGTGCGTCCCCTAGCGCCGCAGCGACATAGATATTGGCCTGGGCGATTTCGGGCTTTTGGGTGAGCAACGCCTCGGCTGCTTCGAGTGTGCCGGAGCTGTGCCATTCGCCCATCGGGATGCATGCTGCTTCGAGAAAGACAGCGGAGGGATCGTTGGCGAGAAGACTCTTGCGTTTGAAGTTCAGGGCTTCGATGTGGCCTTTGAATTTCGGCCAGCTCTCGAAGCCGTGTTCCCGAGCAATGACAAGCTGCGCGGCGGTGAGCTGAAATGGACGGTCTGGGGCCTGCTGAGGTGACGATCCCGCGAATGCGGGATGGTAGGCACAGATGCGTCCCAATGCTTGCGGCGAAGCGGAACGGTGGGCTTTGACGAGGTCTTTGGCCTGTTTGCGGTATTGCTCCAGGCTGGGATGGGAAGGGACGGGCTTGGTTTCCACACGAAGCTCCTTTCAAAGTTGCCTGGAGTCCGCACTCGTCAGGCTGAAAGAAGATTCGTAAAGCTTGATTGAACTGGAGGTGGGCACGGCCCTTTCCGCGGACTGGATGCGCCCTTCGCGCTGATCAAAAGCGTAGCTTTCGACCAGCGCGAAGTCAATCCGGTGCCTTGGTAAAATTAGATGTCGAGGTTCTTCACGTCGAGCGCATTGTCCTCGATGAACTTGCGGCGGGCCTCGACGTCCTCGCCCATCAGCGTGGTGAAGATGGTCTCGGTCGCGGCGATGTCTTCGAGCTTGACAGAGAGCAGTGTGCGGCGTTCGGGGTCCATGGTGGTTTCCCAGAGCTGAGTCGAGGTCATCTCGCCCAGGCCCTTGTAGCGCTGTACCTGGTAGTCGCGACGTCCCTGCTCGATGACGTAGTCAAAGAGCTCTTTCGGGGTCTGCTTGACCACCGGGTCGTGGCTCGCTTTACCGGCGCGCTTGGGCGCCGGCTTGCCGGCCTCTGCTTCGACGGATGTTTCCGCACTCGCTTCGGCGTCGATTTCTTCGGGTTCGGGAGCAGCTTGTTTTGTCGCGTACTCGATGCGGAAGGGCGGCGCCAGCAGTTCCTTGATCTGCGAATACTTCGACATCATCTGGCGGTACTCAGGCGTCGAGGCGAGCGTCCAGTTGATGGTGCGCTCGGCGCCGTTATCGTCAGTGAAGCTGATCGACCAGGTCTGGTGCTCCTCCTCATACGAGGGAGCACTGAGTGCTTTGAACTGAAGCGCCTTGCGTTGCGCGGCAAGTTGATCGTGGAGCGCGACAAGTTTGGCCGGCGCCTTACCGTCCGTGCCCTCGAAGTCGGTGCGGCGGACGAGCTCCAGGTGCGCGAGCAGATTGGTCACCTGTTCGTTTCGGATGCGCTTGTCGACCTTGTCGAAGAGTTCGAGATACTCGCGAAGCTGTCCGATGAAGCGCGTAAGGGCCGCGCCTTCGAGCTTGTGTTCAGTCGGGCCTTCCGCTGCACCGGCTCCGTGGTAAACGACCATGCCGTCGGAGGCGCGCTTCACCATCACGCGGACGAACTCGCGGTCGTCCTTGATGTATTGCTCGAACTTGCCCTTCTTGATGCGGTAGAGTGGCGGCTGCGCGATGTAGACATGGCCGCGCTTGATCAGCTCCGTCATGTGGCGGAAGAAGAAGGTCAACAGCAAGGTGCGGATGTGAGAGCCGTCGACGTCTGCGTCAGTCATCAGGATGATCTTGCCGTAGCGCAGCTTCGAAGGATCGAAATCGTCCTTGCCGATGCCCGCGCCGAGCGCGGTGATCATGGCGCGGATTTCCTCGTGGCCGAGCATCTTGTCGTAGCGTGCTTTCTCGACGTTGAGGATCTTGCCCTTGAGCGGCAGGATCGCCTGGAAGCGCCGATCGCGGCCCTGGCGCGAGGTTCCGCCGGCGGATTCGCCCTCGACGAGGTAGATCTCGCAGCGCTCGGGGTCGCGTTCGCTGCAGTCGGAGAGCTTGCCAGGCAGGCCGCCTCCATCGAGCGCGCCCTTCCGGCGGGTAAGGTCGCGTGCTTTGCGCGCGGCCTCGCGTGCGCGTGCCGCTTCGATGGCCTTGTTTATGATCCGCTTGGCGATGGGTGGATTCTGATCGAGGAATCCGCCCAGTTTCTCGTTGACCACCGCCTGGACGATGCCGGCAATGTCGGAGTTCAACTTGCCCTTCGTCTGACCCTCAAACTGCGGCTGCGAGAGCTTCACGCTGATGACAGCGACCAGGCCTTCGCGAACATCGTCGCCGGAGAGATTTTCTTTCAAGTCTTTGAAGAGGCCGAGCGATTGGCCGGCGTTGTTGATGGTGCGGGTGAGCGCCGTCTTGAAGCCGGAAAGATGAGCGCCGCCGTCGACGGTGTTGATGTTGTTGGCGAAGGTGAAGACGGTCTCGGAGTAGGCGTCGTTGTACTGCATCGCGATGTCGATCTCGACGTTCTCGCGGGTCGCCTCCATCACAATCGGCTTGTCGTGCAGGACCTGCTTGCCCTTGTTGAGCAGTTTGATGAACTCGGCAATGCCGCCGGCATACTTGAACTCGGCCCGCTTTGCCTCCCCGGTCTTGGCGTCGGTGATGCGTTCGTCGGTCAGGGAGATTTCGAGGCCCTTGTTGAGAAAGGCGAGTTCGCGCAGCCGTTGGGCAAGCGTGTCGTAGTTATATTCGGTGACGGTGAAGATCGACTTGTCGGGCAAGAAGTGGACCTTGGTGCCGCGCTTCTTCGATGTTCCGGTCTGGCGCAGCTTTGCGAGAGGCGCGCCCTTGGCGTAGTCCTGCTCGTAGGTGTGGCCGTCACGCCAGATTTCGACGTCGAAGGATTCGCTGAGCGCGTTGACGCAGGAAACGCCGACGCCATGCAGGCCGCCCGAGACCTTGTAGCTCGTATCGTCGAACTTGCCGCCCGCGTGCAGCTTGGTGAGCACAACTTCGACGGCAGTCATCCGCTCGCCGGTGGGCAGAATTTTTTCGTCCACCGGAATGCCGCGGCCGTCGTCGACCACAGTAATGGAATTGTCGACATGGATCGTGACGTCGATCTTTTTTGCGAAGCCTGCGAGGGCTTCGTCGACCGAATTGTCCACGACCTCGTAGACCAGATGGTGCAATCCCATCTCGCCGGTCGACCCAATGTACATGGCCGGACGCAACCGCACCGCCTCGAGACCCTCGAGAATCTTGATGTCGTCGCCGGTGTACGTCCGGGGCGCGGAGCCTTCTCTGCCGTTCATGAGCGGAGGAATCTCTACGGACTCGGGAAAGGAAAAATTCGCAGATACGGCTAGCTCTTTGGTGGACATGCAACTCCGATGTGGCAAACGCCTGTCCAGACGCCTTCCGCTATGAAGGCAACTTGCATAAATAGCTGAAAGTGAAAGGGTTTACGCACTTTGATCTACAGAAATTATAGCACAAACCGGCATCGGTTTCGCGCGGCCACAGCGGTCGTTTTTCGGTCCCTAGGGGAGCCGAAATCGGCGAGCGAGACACTTTCTCGTAATTACCTCGGTAATTGATCTGGTGCCCGATTTGCCAGAAGTCTACGAAGCATTAGCTCTTCTTCCATAAACTTCTACTTGGAGCCCGGGTTTCTGTCGGAGACCCGACAAATCCAAACGCTGCTCAAGGAGGAGTTTCGAAATGTTAGGAATAGTTCGCAGAATTGCCATCGCTCTCGTCGTCGTGGGGCTGTTTTCCACGGTTCATTTTCAGCCAACGCAGTCCAATGCTTCACTTTCCGCGTCGTCGGCGACCATCCCAGTGCCAGTCTGCCCGCCCAACGATCCCAACGCTTGCCACATCGACCAGTGGTAATTGAGGAGATTCAGCACGAAAATAGTGAAGAAAACGGGGGATCGAGAAGAAAAAATGTAAGTTAGTCCTAAATTTGTTGAGTGTAGCGCCCATTCACGTTATTCTCAGTCCAGTCATTGGATGCCGGGCGGATGGATCTCAACGTATTGAAGGAAGGGTTGTCAGTGGTGGAGCCAGTCCTCCTGGCGGGGACCTGGTGGGCGTTCGCCAGAAGCAAGGCGTACGAACGCCTTCCTGCGTTTGGGGCTTATCTGGCTTGTCGGCTCGCGGTGTGTGCTCCGCTGCTCATCCTGTTGTATGCTGTGCACTTTCATCTGGTCGAGAGGCATTTGGCCTACTCAATCTACTTCTACGTTTATTGGGTGGGATATCTGGTGGGATCCGGGCTTGCACTGCTCGTGGTTCACGAGATATTCAGTTTCTTGATGCAACCCCTGCCGGCCCTTGGCCGCTATGGATTGATGGCCTTTCGCTGGGTGACGCTGACCTCGGTGCTTATCGCCCTTGTGATGGCGCTCTATCCGATGAACCCAAACCGAATTCCATTGGTTGCAATCACCAGCGGTGCGATGCGCTGCGCGAGCATCCTGGAGCTTTGCCTTCTGGCCTTCGTCGTTGTGTCGATGCAGACCCTGCGTTTATCGGTGCGCAGTTGGGAGTTTGGCGTTTCCATGGGATTGGGGATGATCGCGGCGGCCGACCTCTTCGGTTCGGCATTTGCCTATGGCCATTCGACCTTAGCTTCCGTCGCCGGCTATGGCTCCCAGATCGTCGTCACTCTGGGCGTCGCGGTTTGGATGTCTTACTTCGTTAGACAGAGGCACGAATCGCTGCTTGCCCAGGAGAAGACGTCCTCATTACGGCGCTGGAATGAGATCGCGGACGCGTTGGGCTATTCCGCTCCGCATGTTGCTCTCACTCCTGCTCCCAGCAACTTTTTCCTGCAGGACGTCGAAAAGGCGGTCGACCGGGTGCTCCAAAAGAATTCGGGCGGCGACTAGGCCCCGAGCTGGCTATCCACATCAATACATGAAAAGCCCCCGAGAGCTAGAACTCTCGGGGGCTTTTGTTTGAAGCCAGAATGGGGCGCCGCTAAAGGCGTTTCTCAATCCGCAGCAACAGTCTCGGCAGCAACTGGTTCGATGGCGACGTAGCGCCCGGTCTTGCCGCGGTCAATGAATTTCACCCGCCCGGAGATCTTGGCGAAGAGCGTGTCGTCGCTTCCGCGACCGACGTTGAGACCCGCCTTGAGCTTGGTTCCACGCTGGCGGACGATGATCGATCCGCCGGTCACAATCTCACCGCCGAACTTCTTGACGCCGAGCCGCTGTGCGTTTGAGTCGCGGCCATTTTTCGAACTTCCCAGGCCCTTCTTATGTGCCATTTTTCAATCCTCATGCTTCCGGGAGCTCGCTCCCGCTCAGATATTTTGCAAAATCCGTGGCTTATTTGGCCGCGGCGTAAGTCGCGCCATCGACCTGGATCTCGTTGATGCGGACTTCGGTATAAGCCTGGCGATGCCCCTGCAGCTTCTTGTACTGCTTCTTGCGCTTGTAGTGGAAGACCAGGACTTTGGCGCCACGGCCTTCGCCGAGAATGGTGCCAATGACCTTGGCTGCCGCAGGCTGCGTGACCGAACCGGTCTCGCCGGAGACGGCCAGCACGTCGCTGAACTCGACGGTGCTATTCTCACCTGGCTCGGCCCTTTCGATCTTGAGCACGTCGCCGGGGGCGACACGGTATTGTTTTCCGCCTGTGCGGATGACTGCGTACATAACTTTTCTCCAGCGCTCCTAACTCAGGGTGCGCTCTTCCATCGTCTTCTGGATATCTGGCGCGGACGGCAGAATCCGATGCCTGAACCCGACCCCTTGTTCGAAGGCTGAATGATCAGCGTGCAGCCGGTCTGGCCAGCGGACCGCGCACCTTCTGGAACGTGGGGTGGTATCGGAAAGCCCGAAGACGCCAAGGCACCGGGCGCAAATGCCGAACTGTTTAAGTCTATCGGTACCACGCATGGCGGTCAATGCTTATCGCCCCGATTGGCCAAGAAATTTGCGGCAGGGCCGGAGTTACGCTAGACTAAAAGTTCTGTGGGTAGGGCGAAACCTGCTCTGCCAGCAAGCCGCGCCGACGGGAACCTTAGCGTCGCGCCGCCGAATCTGGCAGCCAGAGCTGCCAAAAGAAATCTAGAAAAATGGAGTAAGTCATGGCACAGGTTTGCCAGGTATGCGGCAAGGGTCCGCAATTCGGAAACAACATCTCGCACGCGCACAACATCACCCGCCGCCGCTGGAACGTCAATCTGCGCCCGGTCAAGGCCAAGGTTGAGGGCGGGGCGAAGCGGATTCGCGTCTGCACCAGCTGCATCAAGGCCGGCAAGATCGTTAAGGCGTAGGCGGATCGAGGTACTTAATCAGCAGGACATCGTTGCCCTGTTCGCTGTAGATCAGATCATCTACAAGCTTCTTCGTTAGAAGCACGCCAAAACCGCCGGGCCGAATGCCCATGGAATCTCGGACGTCCAGGTGCCGCACGGGATCCTCCGGTGGATTTGAGATCGCGGCGTGGGTCAGCTCTTCCAGTGAAAATCCATCGCCCGGGTCGCGGATCCGGTAGAGGATCATCCGCTTTCCGCGCACGTACGACGCCTCCACCAGGCGTTCGCGATTGAACCTTCCGCCGTATTCCATGGCATTCATCAGGATTTCCTTGAAGGCAAAGCCCGTGGATTCGCGCTCCTTGCCCTCCAGGTCCGAGACCTCGTTCATGAATTGAATAAGACGATCGGCCGTCGCCAGTTCGCAGCGGGCAATCACCCGCAACCACGCCGGAGTTGCCGAACTGACCTGGATGCTGTCTTCCCACTCGGTGGAACTCGCCGCGTGGCGGAGGATTTCATCAAACACGGCTTCGAAATAAGGTCTGGAGAAATAACAGAAGGCGTGCAGGCGCATCGCTGTGGTGACATCATGGCGGGTGCTCTCCCCCGCCATGATAATGACCTTTGTGTTCCGTGGCCCAGACAACTGTTGAATGTGACGCAGAGCATCGATGCTTTCTCTTCCCGAGCTTTCACGGCTGGTCAGCACTACGTCGGCTGATCGGGACTCGATCGCACGTAACAGGGCTGGAAGGTCGGGGACTCGTTCCATTTGAATGTTGGAGAGCACTTCTTCGACGCGGCGGGCAATGTGTTCATCGCGTCCGCAAACCACCACCACCCGCGTTGGCCGTTCCTGGATATCTTCGGGCATGACTGCTCAAGTTGCTTCGTTCCACTTCGTTTGCGGAGTTTAGCGTCGCACCAGCCACATCAGCCATCCCGCGCCGATCACTGCGGCGACAAAGAGGACAAAGCAGTAAAGGCCATATTTGACCATCGCCTGCGTGGTCGAGCGCTGGGTGATCCCGAAGACAACCGAAGCAAAGGCAGCAAAGAGCAGCACTGCAGCGAAATGAGAGGGAGCGAAGTTCATGACTTCCTGCCGATCCCGATATTGTGGGCATCGATCGCGGCGATGAAGTTCAGGAGGCCGGCGACCACCGCAAACTTGGTGCCATAGTCTGCCGTGGCAATCTGCACCGGATTATGCCCAAAGTCGAGGGCGCGGGCAACAACATAAAGCAGACCCGCTCCTAGGTCGCCGATGAATCCGAGAATGTTGAGGATTTCTCCTGCATTGGGGGTGTAGAGCTTGCCCTGCATCGCCACGCCGAGGACAAACATTGAAGTGATCGAGAGGAAGAGGAGCAGGCCGCGAACCGGTCGCTTGACCAACACATGGCCGGCGCCGGGAACCAACCAACCGAGGGCCAGCGCGGCATAACCGAGAGAGGAAGAGCGAGCAGCCGGCTTCTCGCCACCCTTTGCTGAAATCTGGACGTTTGTTGCCATTCTCCCTGAATATACAGGAATTTCGAAGGGCGATTTGGCAGCCTGGACGGCGCTCAGGCCGGGGCCCAAGCGTCATCCCGGTAGAATTGCGGTATGGAATTCCCTGCAACCCGCATGCGACGGCTTCGCCGCACCGAGGCTCTTCGGTCACTTGTCCGCGAGACGCGGCTCGAACCAGGCGCGCTGATCTGTCCGCTCTTTGTGTGCCCAGGTGAGGGAGTTCGACGCGAGATTGGCTCGATGCCCGGTGTTTTCAATCTGTCGATCGACGAGGCGGTCAAAGAGGCGGTCGAGGCAGCGTCACTCGGGGTTGGCGGTTTGCTGCTCTTCGGTTTGCCGGAGAACAAAGACGAGCGGGCCAGCGGCGCTTGGGCAGACGACGGTATTGTCCAGCAGGGTATTCGCGCCTTGAAGCGCGAGCGCAGCCTCGACAACCTGGTGATGATCGCCGACGTCTGTCTTTGCGAATATACCTCGCACGGCCACTGCGGCATCGTGAAGCAGACAGAAGGCGCGACCGACGATTACGAGATCGAGAACGACACCAGCTTAGAACTGTTGGCACGAACCGCTCGCTCCCTCGCCGCCGCGGGCGCTGACATTGTCGCTCCCTCTGACATGATGGATGGCCGGGTATCGGCCATTCGCGATGAGCTCGACGACAACGGATTTGAGCAGACGCCGATCCTTTCCTATGCCTCGAAGTTCAGCTCGGCCTTTTACGGGCCGTTCCGCGAGGCGGCCGACTCGGCGCCCCAGTTCGGCGACCGGCGCAGTTATCAGATGGACGGCGCCAACCTTCGTGAAGCTATGCGCGAGATCGAGCTCGACCTCGTCGAGGGCGCCGACATGATCCTGATGAAGCCGGCGATGCCTTATCTGGACGTGATTCACGCGGCCCGCGAACGCTTCGATGTTCCGATCGGCGCTTACCAGGTTTCGGGCGAGTATTCGATGTTGCAGGCGGCGTTTGCTCGGGGATGGCTTGAGCCGCAGCGGGCGATGCTGGAGTCGCTGTTGTCGATCCGGCGGGCTGGCGCTGGGTTTATTGCGACTTATTTTGCGAAGGACGCGGCGAAGGCGCTGGGTTAACCCGGCTCGCCCGCTGGGTCGTCTCACACTTAGACCCGCCCTCTAGTGGCAGTCGTCTGGTCGCCGTCGCGTAAACTAAAGTGTTTGGCAAATGCGGGTCGGAATCCCGTGGCCAGCCTATTCATCTAACCATAGACATCCCAGAACGGAGCTCCACTTGGCAGAGACAATTTTTGATGTGGCAATCATCGGCGGTGGCCCCGCCGGGTATACGGCGGCAATTCGCGCCGGGCAATACGGTCTAAAGACGGCGCTGATCAACGACAATGAAAAACTCGGGGGTACCTGCCTGTTGTGGGGCTGCATTCCGACCAAGTCGCTGCTCTTTGACGCCGAGGTTTACGACCATTTCAAGCACGCCAAGGAATACGGCATCGACGCCTCGGGCGAGGTCAAGATCAACTGGCCGACCGTGCTGCAGCGCAAGAACGACATCATCGCCAAGCACGTGAAAGGCCTCAACTTCCTGATGAAGAAGAACAAGGTGACCACCTTCACTGGTTACGGCAAGCTGACCGGTCCGGCAAAGGGCGGCATCCACACCGTGGAAGTTGAGAGTGACGGCAAGAAGCAGTCCATTCGGGCGAAAAATATTCTGCTCGCCACTGGCTCCGACGCGAAGATGTTCCCCGGACTTACCGCCGACGACCGCATCCTGACCAATATCGAAATGCTTACGGTTCCCGAAGTCCCGAAGTCGATGATCGTTATAGGCGCGGGTGCGGTGGGCGTCGAGTTCGGCTCCATCTTCAACAGTTTTGGCAGCGAGATCACCATCGTCGAATACCTCCCGCGCATTGTCCCGGTTGAGGACGAGGAGATCAGCAAAGAGCTTAACCGCAACTTTCGCAAGCGTGGCATCGACTGCAACACCGGGGCCAAGTTCGAAAAGGTAGAGAAGACGGAGACGGGCGTTAAGGTGACCTACAGTACCTCCGACGGCAAGCAGGTTGAGAAAGAAGCGGAAAAGGTGCTGATCGCTGTTGGTCGTGGCCCGCGTACCGAGGGGATTGGCATCGAGAAGACCAAAATCAAGACGGAACGGGGCTTTGTTCTGGTCGACGAATGGCAACAGACCGAGGAGCCGGGCATTTACGCCATCGGCGACATCGTTGCCGGCCTGCCGCAGCTTGCTCATGTTGGTGCGATGGCCGGCATGGTTGCGGTTGCGAGGATCGCCGGCAAATATGCGCGGCCCATTAAGCGCAACCACATCCCCGGATGCACCTACACCGAGCCGCAGATCGGCAGCGTCGGTCTCACCGAGGCGCAGGCCAAAGAAAAAGGCCACGAGGTCAAGGTCGGTAAGTTTCCGTTCACGGCCAACTCCAAGGCCTCGATCGTCGGCTCGCATGAGGGATTCATCAAGGTTGTTGCCGACAAGAAATATGGCGAGATTCTCGGTGTGCACATTATCGGGCCGCAGGCGACGGAGCTGATCGCCGAAGCGGTTGTGGCGATGCAGATGGAAGCCACCGTCGAAGACCTGATGTTCACGATTCACGCACACCCGACGCTTTCGGAAGGAATGCTCGATGCGTTTGGGAGCGTGGAGGGAATGGCGATCAACGCGTAACGCAGACATTCGGCAATGGGAAAATATTGGGGGCGTATTTGGCTCTTCGAAGAAAGGGCCGAGCAATACCTATGCCGGTGATATTTAGCTGGAGACTATGGCGGAGAGTCTTTTTAGCTAAGCGGCGTATCGCGCGCTTGATTAGTCAGCGCGGAATACGACCTAAATGGGTCTCGAGCATCGGCGCAATTGGAATTGATCCTAAGCGCTTAGCAATTTGGATTGCCGTCGACAAAGACTGGAAGCGTGATGAGTTGCTCCAGGACTTGATTTTGAGGCCGCATGTCGAGAAGTACTTCTACGTTGCGGATATCCGAGTGAGGCAGTGCCGTTCGTCGGGATAGCGGTCGAGTCTCAGCAGACGGTCGACCGCGATTCCGGCGGGAATTGGCGTTGGGCCATGAAGTAGATATAGGGATAGTTCCTATCGAATGATTCTCAACCTCCTCCAACTCGGTCGAGTTGCATACTCAGAAGCTCTGGAACTGCAGCAACATCTCGTCGAACTCCGCCATCAACAGCGGATCGTCAACACTCTTCTGCTTCTCGAACACCCGCCGGTACTTACACTGGGTCGCAATTCCCAACGCGAGAACGTCCTCGCCAGCGATGAACTGCTCGCTCGGCGCGGGGTCGAAATCCACGAGATCAACCGCGGAGGAGATGTTACGTATCACGGTCCCGGACAACTCGTCGGCTATCCGATCGTCGATCTGCGCAGCTTCACCCCGCGTCTTGGCGCTGTCGACTATGTTCGCAAGCTGGAGGAAGTTCTGATCCGCGCCTGTGCCAGCTATGGCGTTGGCACCCAGCGAATTCCGAAACGCACTGGTGTGTGGACGCTGCCCGGAGGGTCCATCCCTGAGAAGAAGATCGCCGCCATAGGGGTGCATATTTCGCGTGGCATTACCTCGCATGGATTTGCACTCAACGTGACCACCGACTTGCGCGACTTCGACTTGATCGTGCCATGCGGAATCTCTGATCGTGCGGTAACGAGTGTCGAGAACGAAATTGATACCGCGAACCACACGATCCCCACCGTGGAGCAGATGGGCAACACCGTGGCTCGCCACTTCGGCGCAGTCTTTGGGCACCAGGTGCTGTGGCGGGAATCCATCGATGACTTGCTGCGAGAGGCCGATCAGACCGCCCCCGTCGACACGCCGCAGATCATGCCCGAAGACACGCCGTTGCGGATTCCGAAAGAGCTGAAACGGCTGAGGGGACAAGAAGAAACGGTTCTCGCGTAGACTGAAAGGTTGTCGCATCGCTCCCGCCACTCATTCACACGGGATCAACTTTGTGACATTTGCTTGATCGACAACTGGAAGGGAAACCAATGCCGACTGACGTAATCATGCCCCAGATGGGCGAGTCGATCTTTGAAGGAACCATCACTAAATGGCTGAAGAAGCAGGGCGATCAAGTCCAGCGCGATGAGCCGCTCTTTGAGATTTCGACCGACAAGGTCGACGCCGAGATTCCGTCTCCTGCTGCGGGCACTCTGACTGAGATCAAGGTCGGCGAGGGCACTACGGTCCAGATCAATACCGTCGTGGCTGTGCTCTCTGAAAATGGTGCCGCAGCCGCTCCCGCTCCTGTCGCACCAAAGTCCGAGGGTGCGACTCCACAAGCGGATGGGAATTCGGCTCCAGCGGCGAAGGCCGAGCTCGCGGCTGCTCCGTTGGCACCTGCGTCAAGCAAGGCTACCGATGTCGTAATGCCGCAGATGGGCGAGTCGATCTTTGAAGGCACCATTACGAAGTGGCTCAAGAAAGTCGGGGATACCGTCGCGCAGGACGAACCGCTATTTGAAATCTCGACAGACAAGGTCGACGCCGAGATTCCTTCGCCAACGGCGGGCACTCTTACTGAAATCAAAGTTGCGGAAGGCACGACTGTTCAGATCAATACGGTCGTCGCGGTGATCGGCGGATCGGCTGGCGCAGCGACTGCCGCTCCTGCCGCGGCTGCACCGACCGCGGCTGCCAAAGTGGAAGCACCGAAGGCCGCCGCAGTCCCCGCATCGCCTGGAGTTGCGGCGGAGGTCGAAGAGACGGTGGGCGCGGACGGAGTTCGCTCTTCACCGCTGGTACGCAAGATCGCCAAGGAGAACAGTCTCGACCTGAGCAAGGTGAAGGGCACCGGCTCCGCCGGCCGCATCACGAAAGAAGATGCGCTCGCCGCTATTGCGCAGCGCGGTTCTGCGCCTGCTCCTGCGGTCGCTCCCGCTGCTGCCGCGCCAAAGCCTGCGCCAGTTGCCCCGGCTGCCCCGGCCTCAAACGTCGTTCTCGGTGAACTCGTGCCCCTCAGCCGCATGCGCTCGATCATTGCGCAGCGCATGGTCGAGTCGAAACACACCAGCCCGCATGTGCATACCTGCTTCAAGATCGACCTGACCAAGATCGTCAAGCTCCGCGAAAGGGAGAAGAGCAAGTACGAGCAACGGAATGGCGTGAAGCTCACTTACATGCCGTTTATCACCCGCGCTGTGATCAACACGCTGCGCAAGATGCCGATTGTCAACGCGAGCATGGAAGGCGACGCCATCCGGTATCACAAGAACGTCAACATCGGCATCGCGGTCGCATTGGATTGGGGTTTAATTGTCCCGGTCATCAAAGAAGCGGAGGACAAGAGCTTCCTCGGCGTCGCTCGAGCGATCGTCGATCTCGCCGAGCGCGCGCGGGGCAAGAAACTGAAGCCGGAGGAAGTGGGCGGCGGTACGTTCACCATCACGAATCCCGGCATCTTTGGGGAACAGTTTGGCACGCCGATCATCAATCAGCCGGAGAGCGCGATTCTTGGTGTTGGCGGACTCTTCAAGGAGCCGACCGTCATCACCGACGAAAGCGGCTCGGACTCGATCGCCGTCCGCAGTATTATTCGCCTGACACTCGGCTTCGATCACCGCATCGTCGACGGCGCCGATGCCGGCAAGTTCATGCAGGAAGTAAAGAAATACCTGGAGAACTGGAACGAGGACATCGGATAAAGTATCAGCTACTGTGACAAGAGGCAGGCGCTTCGCCTGCCCCTTGTTTTTATGTAGCGGTTCCTGTTACAGAAATCGCTTCGCCTCAAGTACTCGGGCGATTGCCTCGTCCGGCGTGGCCCCTACAGCCGACAGATGGCCCATTTTTCGGCCCTTACGCGGCTGGTGTTTTTCGTAAAGATGCAGACGCACCCCAGGAACACCGAGCGCGAGGTCGAACCGCGGATTTCCCTTAAGCCAAACATCGCCAAGCAGGTTCGCGATTGCAGCTGGCTGCACGACGCCGACGTCGCCTAGCGGCAGATCGCAGACGGCGCGCACCGCTTGCTCAAATTGGCTGGTAACGCAGGCGCGTTCGCTTGCGTGGTAGCTGTTGTGCGGGCGCGGGGCAAGTTCGTTGATCAGCAGCGATCCTTCTTTGGTCAGGAACATCTCTACCGCGAGCAGCCCCTCAAGTCCTAGCTCATCGGCCAATCGCAATGCGAGGTGCTGCGCGCGTTCTTCTAGGTCCGAAGGGATTGATGAGGGAATCACACTCCAGACGAGGATTTGATTTTCATGATGATTGGCGGCGGAAGCGAAGCTCTTCACCTCACCACTGGGTGTGCGTGCCACCATGACCGAGATTTCTTTCTCCAGGTCAAGCGCTAACTCGGCGACGCAGGGACGTTCGCCCAGGGCCAGCCACGCTTCTCGCACTTCTGCATCGATCTCCCCCAGGCGACCTGCAAAGCCGATTTTCGCCTGGCCGCGCCCGTCGTATCCGCCGCGCGCGGTCTTGACGAAACAGCGACCACCTAAAGCTAAGGCCGCTTCCTGCAGATCGGCCTGAGTTTGAATGGCGCGATACTTGCCAACGGGAAAGCCGTGATCGCGCAGCCAGTCCTTCTGCAGAATACGGTCCTGAATGATCTGCATCAGTGCGCGGCCGGGACGTACCGGAGCATATTGCGCAGCAGCGTCGAGGCATGCGAGCGAGACCTGTTCGATTTCGAGCGTGACCACATCGCTGCCGCGCGCAAGATCGGCCGCGGCGTGTACATCGTCCCAGTCGCCCTCAAAACAGGCGTCGACCACGAAGCGTGCGGGGCATGAGGGATCGGGGTCCATCACGTGAATGCGGTAGCCCAGCGAACGCGCGGCCATGGCGGTCATGCGCCCTAGCTGTCCGCCGCCCAAAATTCCAATCGTTGCGCCGGGAAGGATAGCGCTCATTGTGGAAGCTCTTCGGCGAGGACTTCGTCGCGCCGCGAAGTGCGCCAGGCTTTTAGGCGGCCGCGAAGCTCCGGGTCGTGTAGCGCGAGGATCTCCGCGGCCAAGAGCGCTGCATTGGCCGCGCCGGACTTGCCGATCGCGAGGGTGCCGACCGGAACTCCCCTGGGCATCTGGACGATGGAGAGCAGGGAATCAACGCCGTTCAACATGGTCGCGGGCACGGGAACGCCGAGCACTGGGACGAGCGTCTTTGCCGCGAGCATTCCGGGCAAGTGCGCGGCGCCGCCGGCTCCGGCGATGATGACGCGCAGACCACGGTCTTCGGCTTCCTCGGCATATTTGAAGAGCCAATCGGGCGTGCGATGCGCGGAGACGATGCGTACTTCGTGTGGGACGAGAAACTCCTTGAGCAGATCGGCGGCGGGTTTGAGGACTTCATAGTCGCTCTTGCTGCCCATGACGACGCCGACGAGCGGTTGCGCATCCATTTTGTGATTATATGGGCACGTTTGCCGCCCGGCGGCCTTTATCGCGGCAGGTTCTCCGGCGATAACCTTGTTATTTGAGCTTTGTCAGTTTGGCGCCGATCGCGTCCTGCGCTTTAGCCGCCAGGGACTGAATCGCCTTGACGATATTGCCCCAGTTGCCAACGGTCATACCGGTCGAGACTCCCCCAAGCACAAAACCAATTCCGAATTCCATGTCTTCCTCCTGTTTGCTTCTGTCGCCGCTAGTTGTTGGTGGTAGTGGATTGGGCTTTGCGATCGAGGATCGCCGCGCCTCGATTGATGGCATAGAGCGAGCCGCAGACCAGCGTCACATAGCCGCCGACGGCGCCCAGGTCGGGCAACTTACTGTCGTGGAGGACCAGGCCTGTCACCCAGCCCAGTGAAAAGACGACGACCAGCACGATACAAAAGCGCGAGCTCGAGACGCTGCCGTCAGACTCGGACAACATCGAACGAAAAAACGGGCGGCCCCAGTTATCCACGGTGGCTCCTTTCTGGATTGGGTGGACTATTTGTGATGAGTCCCGGCGTAGAGTCCGGCTCCAACGCCCGCGCCCACGGCGAACCACTTCGTCGCGCCCAGCGCGCGCTGCCAGATGGAACCTCCCTTGACTGCGGTCTTCCATTCGTCGCGCTGCCGTGCGGTCAGTTGGAGTTCCTGCTTGCTCTCATCACCGAGCGTTTGGCAGGTGGCCAACTTCGCGGCATTCTCTTCGCAGGTGACCTGCGCATCGCGAATGCTCTTGAAATCAGCCTCAGGGATCACTACGGTCTGGGTTGCGGGAGCATCGGGTAGCGATGGGTCCTTCGGCGCCGTCTGCACCTGTAAGGGCACCGGAAGATTGGGGAGCAGCGTGCTTGCGTCGCTTACCACCTGGGTCGCCGTCGCTGGCGTTTGCCGTGATTTATCGAGGGCAGCCAACTTCTCGTTGAGCGCGTTTTGAGCGTCTGTCTGTTGCTGTTTCAATCCGTCGATCTGCTTTTGCTGTTGGCCCGTCTGCGCCTCTGCTTTGAGCCGCGCATCATGTTCCTGGATCAAGCCATAGCCGGCAAAGACCAAAAAGCCGGCGAGCAGAACCGCCGGTATCGCTATGGCGAGGACCTCTCCACGCCCCTGAATTGTCATCTCAATCCTCTCTAATGTTCGCGTATGTAGCGCACAGCAAATTCCAACAGCGTGAAGATGACGCCGATGGCTGCAATCGCTCCCTTGGTGTGCTGGATCCCTCGTTCATGCTGGTCCAGGCGTTCTTCGAGCGCGTAGAGCCTTCCCGGTTGACCCGCTCCCATCAGCGACGCCATCTGGTTCTTGAGAACCGCCATATCGCTCCTGACCAGCGAGAGATCGGTCAGCACCGATGCTTCAAAATCAGTCATATTGTCTGCGTGTCCTTTCCTCGCTGACTGGATCGATCAATATGCCATCGTCACGGTTACAAAGGAACATTGATAAACACGGCGCTTGAGAAGCGCGAGTAATTCGGCGGCGTGGAAGCGTCATATTGCCGGATGAAATATTGCTCGATCGATGCCTCGCGCGGAATAGTGAAGTTCGACACCGGGCTGCGCAGCACCAGGTCGGCATCGTTTCCGGGAGCAAAGTACCAGTCTCGCCTCCGGATCTCGAACCCACCTCCGGCAGGCGGAGTGACGCCCGCCGCGATTTGAATCGCCGATCCCGTCACCGACGATATTGTGAGCGCAGACAGATTCGGCAGCACGGTGACCGCTGTCTCGGCCTGTTGCGGCAACCATGCGTCTTTCGGCACCGTCTTGGAGAGCCCGATCGAAAGCGCCTCCGCCCAGTCGTTGGCAAAAGAGATGGTGTACTTTGTCAGGTCGGGGGTTGAATTGCCGGCCTCGATCGTGACCGCGCGGACCACGAGGTTCGCATTGACTCCGGTCGAGACTGCGTCGACGGCCAAGACGTCGCCGGGCCAGATGTCCTGAGGCGACTGCAAGTTGAACCCTGTATATTTTCCCGACCACGCGGCGGCGCGGCTGGTGGCCAGCGCAAGCAGGGTGAACGCAGCATTCTCGCAATCTGCAGAGCTGCGCGCCGCGGGACTCACCACGCTTCCGGTCCAGGTCGCGGTGCCGGGAATTGTCGCGTTGCCTTCCGCCGCAATGCTCGCGGCGCTGGCTATCCGCGCCACCGAACGATGAACGGTCCGATATGTAACCGTGATAGTGTCATTTGCCGCCGGTACCGCAGTTGCGTAGAAACGGAGTGCACCGGTTCGCTCAATCCGAGCATCGGAGCCCTGTGTTGCAAGGCCAAGCCTGCGCGTGAAGACGGTCCCCCCCGGGTCCTGGCTTGTCACCCACACAGCTCCCGCCTCAGTGACCGTTATGTTGGCAATGCTGCCGATGAGATTGGTGCTATTGACCGGCGCGAAGGTTGCAAGCGCCGGCGCTGTCGCTAGCGAGCCGTCGTAGAGCACGGTAGAAACGTCGGTCGCACCGAAGGTCGTGTCCTGCACCTCCATCACCACGTTGGCGCTGGATGCAACGGTGTTGCCGCCATAGCTGACCACGCCGCTATCGCCAACGCCGTAGTACGCGGCAAGAACGCGCTGCACTTCTTTGCAGTAAGTCCGAATGCGCAGCGTGTAGAGATGCCCTGCGACCGGAGCGAAGGTCGTGCCCGCGGCGACTCCTTGCAGCATAGGGCCGACGACGGTTGCGCCGGAAACCTGCTGCACCTGAAAGCCGGCGAAGCAACCGCCCACGTTGACGGCGCCCTCATAGAGCCCGCACAGAACTCCGGTGGTGGTCGCGCCGAACTGCACCCCGCCGGCTTCAATTACCAAGGCTCCGCCTACTTCAAGCTGGTCGATGGCGATTATGGCTGTATCGCCGTCGACTCCGTTGCCCCCGTTGAAGGTAAGTCCAGCGGAGGTCAGGCTAATGTGCGATCCGGGATCATTCACCTGCCACAACACCGGATTGATGCGAGGTCCCTGAAAGAGATCAACGAGCGGCTTGGAGTGCGACGCGGTCGGGAAAGTAGGGCAATCTCGTAAGCGTAAAGAGCACGGTAGTGCCATCGCCCTGAAAGATTTCGGTGACGTACGCGGCCGGCTCTTCGGCGCCGCACACCGTGACGTCATTGGCAATCGTCTTGACCATTGATGCCTGCAAGGCGGCGACCTGGAGCGTACCAGCGGTTTCGCTCAACGTGTGGGTAACGTTGCCAATGGGCGCGAGAGTAACCGTTCCTGAATGCGCAACATAGGAGGCGCGTGCCATCGATGCCAGCATGGCGGCATTCTGCGACCAGCACTGGCCCGCATCGGGTACGAAGTAGCCTAGCTGTGCCGGGGCTCCGTTGGTCTGTACCGCGAGACGCGTGGCATCGACCCGTGATGTTAGGGTTGTCAGTAGTCGCTCGACGGTCTGGCCGGCAGTGGCGGGGGTCTGCGGCACAGTTTGCCAGTCGAGCAGCACTTCGTCACTGACCGCAGTGGCTAGCAACAGGTAAACTGCGCCAGCCGTCCCTGCTCCGGCCAATTCGCGTGCCGGCTCGGTGGCGAGATATCCCGTAAACAAGACGATGCCATTGTTATCTGTAACTATCACCCTGCCATTTCTCAGCGGCGCGATAAGACTTGTGCTGGCTGTTACCAGCCCGAAGGCGCAGATCGACGGCTCATTCAGCTTTCGCTCGATCGTGATCGGCTGCTTCGTGGAAAGCGTACCCGAGTAGTCGATTGCCCCGTTGCCATCCAGATTATCTATCGTGACCTTCAAGATGAACTCCTTGGTGCTAGATCAAGGTCATAGGACTGGGCAGGAAGCTGCGGAAGCACAGCACCTGCTCGCCATCATTGGCATCTATGACAGGTAACGCGCGAAAGCTTGCGTTGAGCGTTACCCATTCGAGCGGAGCGAGCAACGTCTCACTATCTTCCTGAGCGCCACCAGTCGGCTGCAGACGCGGGTAGTAGTAGAGGACTCGTTCCCCTTGTTCACCAGGCATCACCAGCAGCGCGGACCACTCCTGAAAAAACGAGCCGCCCTCGCGATCCACAAATCCTCTGATCACCTGGACCTTCATGTTGTTCGCTGGAACGCCGGCCAGCAGAGGTTGCGCAAGTGTAAGGCCGGTTGAGGTGACCGCCGAGACCAGCGCAACATTGAAGCTCACTTTGCGGACATAGTCGGGATCGTTGTTCACGCCGGCGGCGCTCTGCACATAGGCTGCGCTCACGCCGCTGCCGACATAACCGGTCTGACCCGCATAGTCGGCATCGACGACCACCATCTGACCTACCTGGAAGCCGGGCAGGCTCGCGGAGGCGATGTTGAGCGACGTCGCAATCGAGCCGGTCGCCAAAGCCACTGCCGGCGCCGCTTTGCTGCCCGATCCATTGGCGGCCGCGCCGGCGGCGGGCGCGAGCAGGTTCATATGCTCCGAACCCGCCGACAGTGCCATCGAGAGCTTACGCCAGGTGAGAAAGCGGAAAGATACCGTCGCGCCAATCATCTCGCGCATCTGCACTTGGGGAGCGGCTGGGCTGCCCACATTGAGAACGTCGATGGCGCTCGCCGATTTGCGTGAAAGATTCGTGATCCAGCCCAGGTCGATCCACGGCGCCGGGGGAGCGTCGAGGCTGAACGATCCGTTCACAGACGGGTCGAACACCGTTGGCGTTTCCGAGGCGCGATTTACCGGCGCAAAATACGCGCGCACTCTTCGGGTGATTGGGGTCGTCGGAGTCGTATATGTAACCGCAGCTGTGCTCATAGCTCTCCCGGCTCCTGGTATGCAAAGACAGTGACTTTGGCGCTTCGCGACAAACGGTCGCGCAACGTGACCGCAGAGGTGAAGTCGGCGGCGCTCCAGAAGACGGGTGTATTCAGTTGCACCGGCGGCGTCTGCGAGTAGTTCATCTTTGGCGCGCAGTTTGGCGACAACAGGCCAACTACCTCCGCGTCCATTTCTTTGAGCGCCCGTCCACGGTCGAGGCCCGAGGCAGCCTGCGTGCCGCCGGTGGTGTAGAGGATCTCGCACTCGAGCCGCGCCAGCACCAGGGGAAGATTGCCGTCGGTGCTCAGCGCCGTCCAACGCAAGACAAAGACGTCGGAAGGCAACATGGGTACCACGGCCTCGGCTTCTTCGACCAGGATGCCCGGCCGCTGCACGCCGCGCAGCAGCATCGTGCGGTTTGGATTCAGCGTCGCAAGCCGGTTGCGCAAGGTGACGTAAAACGTGTCCTTCGCGTTCTGCATAGGTCCCTCAAATGTCCTGCGGAAGAGCTTCACGTAACTGCAGACGATACAAATAGGCCTGACCAAAAGCCTCGGGCGCGGCGATCGCCTCGATCAGGAACGACTTTCCGTTGACCGAGACTCCGGCGGCCTGGGCGAACAGGGCGTCTGCAGAATTCAACTGCAGAGCGCCCACCTGCGCTTCGATCGCCGAGGCCGAGACCATCAGCTCGTATTTCTCCGGCACGCCTTCGCTCAGTGGAACTCGCACCTTGCGAAAGATCGCCGGGCTCAGCGGAAGCTGTTGATACGTTTGCGTCGTGATGCCGATCTCTGCCGCATCGCCGCCGGCCGAGACCGCCGGTATCTGCAATGACACGGAAAATCCGCCCAGCGAGCGCAGGAGCGTATCCGCGGCGCGTTGTGCGATCGGGCTATAGTTTCGAACACTCAGGTCCGCGCTCATTTTTTCCTCTCTGTGCCGGCTGCTTTCGCGTTTTTCATCGGCATCCGCCTAACCCAGACGATTTGCAATGTAAGGCCGAAGCAGCGCGGCTACCTGAGCGTCGATCAACGAGTTGGAAAAGTACTCGAGCTGTAATGTGTCCAACCGTGACGACTTCACGTTCAGCGACGGCGTCGCCTGCATGTTTTTCACGATCTGCGCGCAGGCCGACATAACATCGTTGCCGATGGTCGCCAGGCCGGCCGTGTAAGTGACGGTGACCTCGTTGTAAGGCAGCCCCAGGATGTTCATCGGAAAGATCAGCTCTCCGGTGTTGGAGACCCAATCAACGGTCGTTGGGTCGAGGGCGGTCCACGCGCCGGGCAGGCCGAAGGCCCATGCGATCTCCGACTGGATCGGATACACCAGGTCGCCGCGACGGGGCCGCGCATAGCGGGCGTTGATGCTCACCAGCGGCGAGGTGGCCGGAGCGATCGCCGTCAGCGGCAGGTAGCTCAGCCTCACCGTCTGTGCGCCTTCGTTGAGCCGCATTCGCTCGACATATTGCGTCGGATTCAGGCTCGCCCGGCGGCAGTATGACTCCATCAGCGCCGAGGCTGCGGTCACCCAGTCGTCTGTCGTGGCCGGGTCGAGGCCAAAGTTTACATAGTCCGTTGGCTGTAGGTATCCCATGCTCGCTCTCTCAACTGCTTGCTGCTGGTCGAATTTCAAAAAAAAGAAGGCCAGCCAATGCCGGACTGGCCTTGTCCCTCCACGCTCTCGCCAGGAGCGCGGCGCCAGGAAGTTTAGCTCTAGCGGTCGACCAGCACCTGGTAGTGCGCATAATTCGCGCCCTTCACCACCACGCCCCCGAATTTGACCGCGACATACTGTGAGGCCAGCGAACCAGGCACGCCAAGCTGGAAGATCCTCGGCGAAGGGTCGCTGAGCCAGTGGTACTCGATCATGTCCTCGGTGACGATGTAAGCGGGCAGCACTGCCGTTCCCGAACCCGGCGTGCCTGTGTAGGGCAGCGCCCACTCGGGAATCAACGGCAATTCGCCGGCCTGAGTCGAGAGCGCCTTGACCCGGACGCCGCCCGTTACCTCAACCGTAGACAAGACCACGTTGAATTCGGTCTTCATCTCCCGGTCGATCAGATCGAGCAGTACCGGGTTGGCGTAGATCGCCGTCGGGCGGTTGCGGTAGCTGGTGTTGGCCACCATCTGCGCGACCGCTGATTTGATGCCATCGACGATGCTTGCCGTAGTCCCGATGGTGGTCGTCAGCCCGCCGGCCTGGATCTGGCCGATGGCGCCGAAGTACTGCAGCGTGACCGGCCTCGAGAGCGAGGTGTCATTGCCGTTCCACAGGGCGACGTCGTGGGTGTTGAGCACGCCCTCGACGGTGTCAACCAGGTCCTTGGCCTGCAGGTAGGCGAACTGCTTCTGTTGGTTGCCCAGCTCAATGTCAAATAGGTTGTAGTTGATCTGCGCGACGATGGCCTTTAACGGCACGCTGCGCTCGACCCGGGTCGGGCTCACGGTCGGGGCGGCAATGGCCCGTGGATTCACAAAGCCCGAGGTGCCCGGGTTGGGAATTGCCGTCTCTTCGAAGAAACGGGACGGGTGGCCGGTCGCCGGGACCTGCTTGATCCGCTGCCCGAAGATGCCGCGCCGCTGGCAGATGTCGGTGATTTCGGTTTGGTAGACCGGCACTTCGATCGCGCCGGGCCCGATGTAGTCTGCGGTCGCATGGATGTCGAAAAAGTTTGCGTTCATAGCTTCTTTCCGCCTGGTGTCAGGCTCGTTCGGGTTGGTGGTAAACGTCGCTGCCACGGTTACAAAAGGAAGGGCCCCATATCCGGCACGGATGTTCTCGGTCGAAAATGGGGCCCGGAGGCTTCTGCGAAACGGGTGCTCTATACCGCTTTCACAATTGGTGTATCCGGTAGATACATACTCGGCGCGGCTTTTCGTCAAGAAAACATCTCTTCACATTCGCTCCGATCGGACACAGGACTTGTGAAAACGGTCTAGCCCAGCAACCCGGCGCGCATCAACTGCGACTTGACGGCGATCCGCTGCTCGAGGCTCAGCCCCTGGAGCGCCGCATCAAGCGCTCCGCCATTGACCTGGTCGAGAGTATCGAGACCATGCTTCGCCAGCAAGTGTGCTGCGGAGGCAGGCAGTGTCTTGCGTCCTGCGGCGGTCGGGGCGTTTGCCTGGGCGCGCAGTTCGGCGATCTTCAGCTCCGCAGTCTGCAGCTTGAGCTCAAGTTCCGCCAGACGCGCCGAGGAGTCAGTCTCGACCGTGGCGACCACTTTCGCCACCTCGCCGCCCGCCGATCCCACGCCAGCCGAAAAGCGCGCCTCGATCGCGGCTGCCGCCCGCTCCAGCTGTGCCGCTGCCGCTGTCAATTGTGCAACGCCCTCGACCAGCGCCGCAGTTGATTCCGCATTTGCCGCTATTGTCTCTAGTTCCATTCCACATCCTCCTTCGCTCTTTTGCTCGCGCTAGAAATGCGTTACGCCGCGCGGACCCTTCCCCGGCCCGCGAGCAACTCCACCGCCGGGGCGGCCTTCCTCAGCCGGAAAGAGGTTTGCTGATACGCAGCCTTGTCGCGAAGCAGGATCGCGGCCCCGGTGAACGTTGCCCGAGTCAGCGTCCACACCGATGCCCGCATGTCGGCCACATGGGCGTCTGCGAGCTCATAGGACATTCCCATGCTCCCCGGCAGCCCGTTGCGCATCTGCTCCTCGACCTCGGGAAAATCCCGCCCAAAGAGATAGCCGCTCACGCAGAGTTTCGCGCCTTCAATATCCGCCTGAGTGAGAATGCCGCACTTCCGGCGAGCGTCGTGCCCGTCCCATCCGGGCCGGTAGTCGACCGCCATGCCCAACAGTGAGGGCAAGGCGGCCAGCGCGGCCGCCCGGGTGAGAATCACCCGATGACCTCGCGCTCCTGATGGAGCGCGGTCGCTGGCTGCATCGACCACAGTCAGGACGCCCTCAAAGGGAATCCGGTTCGGATGCCCCGCCACCCGAGGCATCGTTACTGCCATTGCTTCCAGTCTCATGTCCTCCCCGCTCCGCTCTAGACGTTGTCAGCCCAACCGCGCCTGGTTCCTGGCTCTCAGCTCCCTCCGTTCACTCCCCGGTTTTCACTCGACGTTCAGCACCGCCGCCGTCTTTTCCTCCACCTCCTCCTGCCTGGTGATCTCAACCGCCGGCACCGGGGTACCGGCCGGTTCCGGCAGCGGCCCCAGTCCGCGCATGGCCCGCACCTCGTTGACCGTCAGTACGCCGGCGGTGAGCAGCGCGGTCTGCATCTCGACCTCGGTCATCTCGTCGCGGGCGTCGAGCTCGTTAAAGACGAACTCGAACTCCGGCCAGCCCAGCTTCTTGGCGAAGAGGTCCCGGGTAAAGTGTTCGGCGACCAGCTTGGCCAGCGGCACGACCGCGCTGCGAAATGCCTCGTCGGCCTGCTCGGTTGCGGTCGACTGGTTCACGTCGCGCTCCAGCCCAAGCAGCATTGGCGGGAGCGAAAAAGCATTCCCCACCATGCGGATGAGGAACTCCTGCCAATTCAGCCGTAAGTCGGCGTCGGTGCCGGCGGCAAAGCGCAACACCTCTGGCTTCTGCTCACTCGAAATCAGTGGCACCCGACCGGTGCCTTCAATCTCGTCCTGCCACCAGCGAATGAGCCGCTCGTGCTGCGCGGGGCTGGTCTCGTTCAACCAAAGTGCGTACTGGACAACAGAGTTGCTGGCCAGCTTGCCGGCAAAGCGGTGCGCTCCAAGAAAGCTGTTCACCGTCTCGAAGGCGACCTCGAGCGGGCCCAAGCCAAACGGCGTGTAGCTGCGCGGATTGAGCCGAACATAGATCAGTTCGTCGTCGAGCAGCGGAATCAGCCCCGGGGTCTTTCCGTCCAGCGAATCGCCGCCCAGTGGCGTGATTTGGCCCATCGCCAATCCGGTCGCCTGCGCATAGCGCGGAGTTGTGGGGGTTCCGTCCCACTTGGCGTTGATCTTGATCGTCGCCCCATCCACCGGCCACAGCTCGAAAGGCCTCCGCGGATCACCGGTGAGCTCCATCTCGATCGCGCCGTAGCCGCCCACCAGCGCGTCCTCTAGCACCTGCTCGATCAACGTGCGGAACGAGTCTCCAGAATTTGGCTCCTCCAACGTCTGGCGAAGAACCGCGCTTCGCTCGTCGGAATCGCTCACCGCTGCAGGTGCGTACCCACGCTTCAGCTTGATCTGCCAATCCAGGCTGGCGATACGGTCCTTAATGACATTGATCGCCCGGCGCACCAGCGGCGTCTCCGCGAACCGCCGCAAGTTCACCTGCGTCGGTTTGGGCAAGAGGTTTGCCGGGGCCTGGTAAGGGCCCAGGATCGAGGGCAGCGCCACCGTCTTTCTCGGGACCATCGGACCGGTCGCCGGGGCCGCATCCGCGGCCGCCGCGACAGCCCCGGTCCACCGCTTCCATAAGTTTTGAATCGACTCAGCTGCGTTCACTCGGAGTACCGGTCCTTTCCCGCACCCTTGCATTGCCCTTTGGAATAATTCACAGCTCTCCCAGCACATTCGGCCAAAAGAAAAGGCATGGCGTATTCGCCATGCCTCGTACACTCTCCTACCCGGCCTTGCTTTTAGACCCTTAAATCACGTCGCGCCGCCTTGGCCATCTCCGGCAGGGACAGCGTCGTAATCACCTGAATCCGATTTTGCTCCATTATTGTTTTGCCCGCGTCGTAAATGGAAAACTGGTCTTCATTCAACTCTAGCGTTCCATCCGCTTCGTTGCGACGAAGCGGATCGACAACTGCGATCAACTCAAGCTCCAAACCTTCCCTTCGCTTTACTCCAACAGCCAACTCTGCCGAGGTAAATGCCAGCACCTTGGCGGGGTCCAGATCGTCGAGCGGGACCGCATGGAACATCCGAATTCGACCGTTTTTGTATCCGCAATCGATTCTCAGATTGTCGGCTCGGCCGATGAAATTTGTTACGGGTATTCGCTTCCACATCAGTTCCCAAACCCCGGCACGCTCGAACTGCGTCCGCATCGCTTCGTAGATCATCTGCCGTCTGCTCTTGCGCGAGGTAGGCTCCCGTTTTCGCGGATGCACAAATATTTGCATCAGACTGTCTAATTTGGTTGAAAGATTTTCGGCCGTGCAAGCGGTGGAACGAGTCAGCGTCAAATCGTTGGACCACGAATTGATCATTACCTCGACGAACGGCCTGGCATCCTCTTCCCTTCTTTCTAACGCGTTTTTAATGTCTGCTTCCAACAGTTCCAGCCTTGTAATGTCAGCGTCCGGGTCGAAGCATCGCACGCGCCGCCAATCACGGGTGAAAAGCACTCGCGTTTCGCCTGCACCTCGGCTCTCTGGCGACACAGTCTCGCGCAGCAGGACTCCGATGTTTACGCACTCACTCCGTGCCGGGTCAGCACGATATTGAATGAGAAAGAACTCGCATTGTCGCAAACCCGGCATTCAGCTCGACCTAACTTCGACCGCCAGTTTATGCTCCCTTGAGCGGATTGGCTACATAATCAATCTGCTCGCTCTATTCTCCGGCCACACCGGCGCAAACACGCCGGAGTCTCTCATCATTTGCCCGGGGTCCGTCCATTTTGGAAACGGCCTCCGATCGCTTTCCCGAAACTCTTCGATCAATTCCCGCACTCGCCCACGGCGCAGGATGAGTATTTCCACGAGTCGTTCAAGCGCCTCGAGTTCGCCGCCGTACCATTCCGGCGGTATTGTCTCGGCAATGGACCATATTTTTTCGGGGGGGGATCGTTTCGATCCGGCCCAGCCAGGGTTCAAAGCTTTCCCATCCGGACACCGCGTGATAGACTGCGTTCCGGCCGAAGATGCCACGAAGCGGCGCGTCGGCGAACCTCCACTCCCCGGCATTGAAGCAGTAACCCTGGTCGATGAAGGTGGCAACATACCGCCGCTCTCGGCTCCGCTTCGAGAAAACCGCCTGCCGTCCGTTTACGTTCCCCGTCCATTTGTCGAGCGCTAGGATCCCTGCGAACTCGCTTAAGTTCCGCACCCTCGAGCAGCATCTCTTCGGGCAGATAATCCGTCACCTGCCCAGGCATGAGTCCGCCGACGAAGCGTGAGCCGAACTGCAGGCCCGGGCGGCATCGCTCCCGCCCGCGTCCCAGCTCCATGTCCAGTTCACCGGTGTTCTCGATCAACCACGAGCTGACCTCGATCACTTCGCATCTTGGCACTGTTAATCCCACCGCTTCTGCCAACCGAGTCGCCAACAGTTCGTTCGCCAGCACCCGCAGATGCTGTGGATTGTTCTGGAACTTCACCACGTACAGATTGTCGTCGGCGCCGAGCATCAAATGGCTCTGCGCGCCGCCACGCATCCGGCGAACCTGCTGCACCGCGATGACCGTCAACCTGCCTCCAAGGGTGAATCCGCAACCGAGCCGCAATGCTGGGGAAGAGTGCCACGATTCTATCTCCATTCGCAACTTGAGCGCGATACTTTTGTCTTGATCAGCAACTCCTCCCGCGCGCTCAGGGCGATCGCCATTGCCATCACACAGTCGTCGTGCGCACCGGACTGAGCTTCAGTCCGTCCATTGCGAAGCCGAACAAAGCTCCGGCACTCCTTCAAGAGCCGGCGGCTTTGGAAGATGTTAGGCTTCTCCACCAGCGCCGCCGCCAGCTTCCCGATCATTGCCGGACGCGACAGCGAGGAAGTCAGCCAGCCCTCTTGCCCCTCCTGCTCAAGCACTCGCGGATAGCGGTAGACGCTCTTCAGATACGCCAGCACCCCGGAGCCGTGATTGTTGCGTTCTACCACAAGCCAGGCGGTGCCGTACTCGTGGCCCAGCCCGGCGACTCGCTGGGCCAAATCGAGCGTCCCGAGTCTCGCCTGCAGCTCGGCGCACTGCAAGCCGGTCGCCATATCGAGAACCTGGGCGGCCGAATAGTCTCCTTCCGAACCGCCGCCCGACGGATCCACCGCCACTAGATAGTCATGCCCTGAAATCGGAGGGTTCCACACTAGAAACTCTCCGCCGTCCCGACGGACCGGAGCCTCGCCCAGAGACTTAAGCCTGGCATCCAGCATTGCCAGATCAAAAACACAGGCGCCGCTCGCGAGAAAACAGGTGTCTGCGTCCTCGGCGTACTCCTGACGCGCCAGCCCGCGAAATCCTGCCTCCATGCGACGGCGGAAGCCGATCTGTCTGCCGCTCAGCCCATGGTTCGCGACAAGTTCGCGCTCCTCGTCTGTCCAGTCTGCTTCCCCCACTTCCTCGGTGGCATATTCTGGCTCCCACCACCAGGGAAAAAAATGCCCGACCAGGTTTCCCCCGCCCGCCACAGTCGTGGCCCTCTGCCATTCCTCGAAAAAACATCCGTCGGCCCCATTGGGTGTCGACTCTAGCACCAACTCCCCGGTGGCCGGCAACGCCGCCCGAAGGCCGGCCAGCGTCTCCTGTGCGTCGCCCCGCCAGCGTGCTACCTCCGAGCAGTGCAGGTTCTGGATCGTCGCCCCGCGTCCCGCGTTCCGGTCCCCGGCGGTCTCCACCCGGTATTCGCTGTCCAGCGCCGGAAAGACGATTTGCCGCACGCTCGCCCGCCCCGTCCGTAGCGCCCCACAGCGCCAAGGCGCAGGCAACCGCCGCAGAAAGCGGTGGACGCAGCGGAATATCCCCTCTGCCGCAGCCTGGGTATGCGCCACTTGCACCGTCAGGGTGCCCGGCTGGGTGATTGTCTTGAGGAAAAACCGGCCCGCCACCCAGGTACTAATGCCCATCTGACGCGCCTTGAGGACGATATTCGACTGGCCCCGCCTGCGCTCGTACTCTAGCTGCGCCCGGTTCGGTGCGAGCCTCACCTGCTTTCCCCGCCGGTCGCGTACCCACAGCAAAGCCCCCGCCAGAAAAGCTCCCATCGTCGACGGGAATGGGTCTGGCGCCGGGCCATCCAGGATTTTCCCTAGCCCAGCCAACTCCTCGACTGATCCACCTCCGAACCAAAATCCGCGCATCATCGCAGGCCGCCTCCTTACGCCAAAACAAGCTGCCCTAATGGTTCCGTTTAGAACACCTGGATCCACACATAGGTTCCCGCTGTCGCCGTCTGCGCGCAGACCTGCTCGTGGTCCGGTGTCCCCTGGACATACCACTGCAATGCCCGGTTCCCCGCGTTACACGCTGGTTGAGTGGCCGTACCCGGGACGACCTGCAGGCTCGGTACGACCACTTGCGCCTGTAGGGCAGTCGCCCCCGTCTTGGTCGGCGTGAAGGTCAGCGTCGAGACCGGATTCGACCCCGAGGCCAGCGATTGCTTTACAATCCAGTCACTCGACTGCGATTGTGTCCCATCCCAATAGGTCGCATTTAAGTCCCATCCCGGCGAGTTATAGTTCACCGAAGCTGTTGCGGACGTATTGTAACTCAACTTGAAGCTCGGCTGAAAGGTACTATAGAAGCCAACCGGCGCATAGAAGTTTAGATTCTCATAAGTCGGCGTTCCCGATGTACTACCACCGACAACCACTTCCCACGGATCGTTGACGGGAGCAATGTTATTCCAGAATGAATCCGAGAAGTAGAGTGGCTGCGAAAAGTAGTTATTCGTCGAAGTAGCCCGATTGGTCGCATTCAAATAGACTGGCTCGCCAAATAATGTTTGCGAAGTCCCGGAGCAAGCCCGGTCGGCCATTACCGTCACGCCGGACGGAAGCGCCGAGGTCACCGGCCCATACTGGTTCCAGAACTGCACATATCCTGAAGGCACATTCGTCAGGCATTGCACCGATCCCAGGATCTTTGCATTAAAGGCGTTCGGCGAAATGTAATACCCCGCCGACATCGGATAAGCGGTCGCGTTGTTCCAGGTGAAGGTAGTCCCAAAGATGCCGGTCCCGCCCTCGACGTCGAAGCAATACTGATAAAGCGAATCGCACTCCGTTCCGTAGTAGGCGTTGCCATAGTCGGAGACGCCGATTGGCGAACCGTTCGGATGGAAGTGATAGAAGACGTTGTCTCCTTCAAGGACTTCGATGGCTGCCGTCGTTCCCACTCCGCCCGTCGCAACGTCGTAAAGCGTGCTGTCCGTGAAATTGCCAAAGACGATGCCGTAAGCCGCCGGCGGCAGACTCGATACCATCACCGCAATGGTCCCACTGCAATTTGATCCTGTGGTGACAGGGTTCACGGCTGTCACCACTCCGCCGACTACCGTTACCGTCGCGGTCGGCATCACCTCGCAGGGATTTTTGCTGTACCCATACCCCAAGAGATAGACCTGATTGTTCGCCCCGTACCCGCTGCCGCCAGTGGTGACGGTGTAACTTGTCACCGAGCCTCCGACAATGTTTGCAGTCACGGACGCAAAGTTTGGCAGCGGATTGCCTGTGATGTATACATTGCTGACCGGAGTCTGATACACCTGCCCATTGCTGCCATTCGCGGGAGTATCGCCTATCTTCATGAAGTGGTCGGTGCCATTCGCTCCCGAACAATTGATGTTTTCGATCTTCGACTCGTTGACCCCGAAGATGTCCATGCATGAGGGCGCGTTCTGATTGGCGTTTACCCTGAAGTCCCGCAACAACACCCGCCCCAGGTTTCCGTTGATCGCGTCGGCGTGATAGATGACGGCGTTCGTGATTGCACAAGTCTGCGAGATGATTGTCTGCTCCTGGCTCGCCCCCTGGATCGACAACGTGCCGAAGTAGCCATTGAGCGAAGGTAAGAGAATGCCGGAGCAGGTGGTGTACGTTCCCGAACCGAGAATCAGCTTTGCTCCAGCGTTGTTCGCGGTGATCCACGCATCAGCGGTCGCCGCCGCACAGTCGAGCTGTGTTGTATAAGTCGCGCCGCCCACCACGCAGCCCGCAGTTGGGTATCCATCCGCATAAAAGACTTTATTGATCTGGCCCGAAGTCACCGTTCCCGAAGCCAGTTGCGCCGCGCTTACGTTCCCGCTCGCCGTCAATGTGTCAGTGGTAGTGCCGCCGGTCACCGTTTCGCCGCCTGCCACGCTCATTCCGCCCGCAAAGCTCCCACTACCTACGGTCGAGAGATTGCCATTGCCGTTCACGCTGAACTTCGTCGTCCACGTGGAGCTTGAGGGATTCCACAGATGCAGCCCTATACCCGCATTCGTCCCCGTGTAGTTCGGTCCCCCCAGGAATTGGAAGCGATACAGCGGATGACAAAAAGCCGAGCAGCCTTGCGGCACGATCCCCAGGGTCGTCGAAGGTGCCGCACTCTGCACATACGCTGTGCCTATCGGGATCGTCGCGCTGTTTTGCAGGTTCTCATTCCCCGAGGGCCCGATGTAGATGTTCCATCCCGTTGCAAGACCGGCCGCATCCACCGGCGGCGAGGCCACAGAGAACTCCTGGCCTCCCGAGACTGTGACCATGACGCTTGGGGACACGATACCTACCCCGCCTGCATAGGTATAAGCGGCCCGCACGCTGTAGGTGCCGGCGGGAAGCGTCCCGCCTGACGAGACCGTCGGCGTGGCGGGGACGGCAGCATACGGTTGGTCCATCAGATCGTACTCGTTCGCAATCTGGTCTCCCACGCTCGTATGCGCAGCGCTTTCGTACACTGCGATCGTCTGCTTGTAAATGTTGCCGTTCGTCGAGCTCGTCCGCTTGTTCCCGTTGTCCATCAACCCAAAATTCGGCTGATGGCCATTCGGGTAGGTTGGCAGCGCCACCAGCGCGCCTCCGGTCACATTTTGAATCGACGCACCATAGGGAACGCTGTAACCTTCACCGGAAGAAGGCCCGCCCGCCATGCCATCCAATGTCAGCGCGAGATTGCTATGCACAGCTACCAGGCCTTGGCCGGATATGCCACCGCTGAACATACGCAGGTTTGACAAACCCATCGCCACCGATGGGCCTGTGAAGGAGTCTCCCGGGCTGCCGTGTTGCTGCACCCACCGACCGTCGGGAACATACCCGCCGATGATCTCCGCGCAGGTATTCACCCCGCTGTTGTCGCAGTTTCGAGTCAAATTCGCGCCAGCCGCTCCCAACTGGGAAAACGCATCCTGAGCGTTGACATGAGAATTGGCGACCTTGAACAACGTAATGCCGCTGCCGACGATCTCGACCAGCGCCCCGGCCGGCCAGGCGATTGCCGTGGTCCCGCTTTGTCCCCTGCCACCGACGCCCAGATACATGTTGCCGTCGCTGGCAAAACCAGCCACCGCGATCAACTCATATGTGCCCCGCGTAATGCCGCCTCCTAGGGACGAGGCCGCACTGCTTCCCCACAGGAAATCCGGGGGAATTATGACAAAACTGTTATCGGCCGGCTGTGTCGTCGCGACGTCTCCCGGCGAGGTGTAGTAATAGGGCATCCACGCTGTGCTCTGTACCGCGACCAATAAGCTCGATGGAGTCATCGCCGCGGTCGTGGTTGTCCACTCCGGTACTCCGCCGGCGATCACGCCCGCATTCACGTATCCATCTTCAAAGTAGAAGTGGTCCACCGTGGTTGTCTCTGAGACGAAAGTCTTGAATCCGCTCATCATCTGCAGAGGTTTGATCGAGCCTCCGTAAAACCCCTCATTTGTTCCCCCCGTGCTATAGATAGCGCCGTGCGGGTCGGGTGCGATTGACCCCGAGGTTGGATACACGCCATTCACGCAATTCACGTTGTAGCAGTAGTTATCCGCCGTCAGCCCGGGGTACATCACCCTGGTGTTGTAGAAGTAGCTTTCGTTGATCGCTCCGGCAAGGATCAAGGGCCAGCGCGTCATCATGATCGTCAAGTCGCGGACATCGAGTCGCTCACTACCGCCATTGATCTGGATGCCTCGGCCCCCGTCGTTAAACAGGCGTAGGTTTTGCAAGCTGTAACTCACGATCGCATCCATCTCGAGAAGCGTCCCAGTCGAGTTGTGGCCGTTGCCCTCAATCGTCAGGTCGTAAATACCTCCTTCGCAACCGCCCAGCAGAGATGTAGAACAGCGAGTTACCGTGATCGCATTGGCTGTAGGGCTGGTTTGCTGAATGATCGAACTCTCTCTCGACATGCCACGCAGACTAATGTTCTCCGGGATACGCAGTTCTCCGCTGATCTTGCAGGTCCCGGTCGGAATGCGAACGACTTGAGTTCCCTGCTGAAAGGTCTCCGAGGCTGCTGCATTCGCCGCCGCCGCGATCGCCGCCTGCAGCGCTGTCGTATCGTCCGCGCCCGTAGTGCCGTTCCAATTGCATAAGGCGCCGTAGGGGGGGCTCCCGGCGTAGATCTCCGTATCTAGATTCGCCGCAAACGTGGTGGGCATCATTTCCGCCGGGACCCGCGCCGTTGTGTCCAGAGGCGCCACACCGCTGGCAACCCCAACTTTATTCGCCGGCAGCGCTGCATTGGCCGTCGCCTGGGCTGCATTTGCCGCTGCCAGCGCGGTCGACGAGTTACCCGCGTTGGCATCGACATATTCTTTCGTTGCGGCCTGCAACGCCGCCGTCGGATCGGCAGCCAGGTTCAGCGGCCCGGTCAGACTGCCTCCGGAGAGCGGCAAAAGCGACCCTACGGAATCATCTACATAATGTTTGTCCGCTGCCTGCTGCGCCGAAGTCGGATCGCCGCTTAGGAGCAGCGATCCCGTCATCGTTCCTCCGGTCGTCGGCAGATAACTGCCTGTGATCGAGGAGATGGCCGTGTCCACATACTGCTTGCTGACCGCCTGAATGGCGACTGTGGCGGGAACCAGCTGCGACCGAATCTCTGCAATCGTAGTGCTTGCCGCGACCGGGACGATCCAGTACTCCTTGTTTACCGTTCCATCGTTTAGGTGATACACCGCAGTGTAGTAAGTGCCGCCCGGCAAAGCTCCGGCATTCGACGCCAGGCTTAGCTCTACCGATCCATTTGCCCCGATTGCAACCGTCGTACTCCCTGCCGCCACCGCGGCGTTTGCGGCGGTGGTAAAAGCCGGCCAGCTCACGATCAAGGTCCCGCTTGCCGGCGTGCCGTCTGCACGGTAGACCGTGTCCTGAATCGCCGTAGTGGATAGCGTTTGTCCGCCAGCTACCGAGAGCCAAGCGGCCAGGATCAGGAGAGTCGCTATGTACCGGACGATCAAGACAAGTCCAGCCTTGAAAGGGAGTCTCTCTGTTCCTCGCTCTTCACTTCGAACTCCGCCGTCGAGTGATTCGTCATTGTGCTTTTGCTCCACATTCGCTGCCTGGCTGTGCTGGGTCGCTGCATGTCTGGCTCGATGTTGCCGCATCTCGATGTCTCTTCACCTCGGCCAATAACAGCTCCGCTAGTGTCGGCTCGCCGTTGTTTTGAACCTGACGCTGAAGTTCCTCTTTCACCCCACCGATCTCGAACAAATACTTTGTATGCGGAAGACTTCCCTCAAGCGACTTGTCGACAATCGTTTCCAGGATGTTCGCGAACTGTTCGGTGAGGAGCCCTTTTGTGTGGCTCAGGAAATCAGTCACCGGTCTACTCTCAGTTGGGACTTTGGAAGGCGCTGATCGGATCTTTGATTTACGCCTAGATAGCGTAGTTTTCTTCGCGGGAGCCTCTTTGTCGATCTTTTCTTCCACCGATATCTCCCCGACTCATTTGGTGACCAAAAACAAAAAGGAGACGCGGTTAGCGCCTCCTTCAGCTATTTATTTACTCTCTATATTCAGAATACCAAGTTGGACCCTTTCACTACGCCAACTTTTTTAATTTTTTATCTCGAACTGTTTCAGTGACTTAAATCGAGTTAGCCTCTTTTATCCCCTTGACAACAATTTCCTGGGTCTAAGTTCAGTAGCTCAAAATCCAGGAAAATCTCCGTCAACCTATCAATTGCCTCTGCATACTTCCTCACGATCGAGCGCAAGCTTTGTCCCGTCATTGCCGCTGTTTCGACCTGGGAATATTCCTGCAAGGCCACCCGGGCGACCACCTCTTGTGAAAACTTGTCCAGCCGCTTCAGACATTTCTCGATGTCGAAGACAAAAATCACTGCGTCTTCGAAGTTGCGGAGTCGGCGGCTCGACACTTTGCCCCGGAATACGCAGTTTCCCAGAATGGACGGCGTTTTCCCTAGCTCAAGCGACTGCTGCATATATTGCCGAAGCAAGCACTCGGTGTACTTTCGGTAGAACGCCAGAGTCTCGATGGGCTTGCTTCTTACAGTCTCCTTCAGGCCCTTGGGCAGCGCCGTCGCCAACACCGAATACAAAACCGGCGCCGCACTCATCGTCCACCTCCGGTCGGAACCTGGAAGAGTTCGATTGAGGTGACTGCGTGTTTCCGGCGTCCGCCTGGTCGTGTACGAACCCGTGGAAGAGGGAACTCGCCTAGCTTGGCGGCACAGCTGCCGCAGTACACGTGATTCTGACCCGCCGCCCGATACCAAAGAGAGCCGCAGCTTTCACAAATTTTCAAATCTACAAGAACGTGCATTGTGAAATTCCTCATGAGAGTGCGTATGCACGCGGGGCGCTCGTTGTGTGCTCCTCCCGCGGGAAAGAGGAAGCTCCCGGCAACGCGCGTTGGCTCTTTCGGCACAGCTGCGCGAGGCGTTTCGCTTCCGATCTCAGTCGTCGTCAAGGTAGTCGAAGATCCGTGATGTGGGAAAAGAGACTTGCTTGGAGGGAATCGTTCGTCTCGTCCGATCTTGAATGACATTCCGGCTCCCCGGTCTCGCAACTCACACCGCAGAATCCGCACAGCCCGCTGCGGACAGGTCCGTTCCGGGCGTGGGATCGCCCAACGGAAGGTGCTTCCGTGAAGGGCTGCTTGCGGTTGTAAGAGTGCGAAGGTGAAACTGAATCTATCTTTCGAGAAACTTCAGGTCAATAAATCCGCTCCGGGCTTTACCTTGAATCGACGCCGCGGCGGGGTTACCTGCGGTTTTAACAGGAAACAGTCGCAGTTTTATTTTCTTTAAGCTACGGGTATCCAGTCGCTGACTTAGCTCAGAGTTAATCGCGGGCCCAATGAATTTTTCGCAACTTCATGAACGGGTTCGGGCCGAGGTGCTCCGCCGCATAGAAAACGGAAGCCTTAACGCTACCTTGCTGTCTCACCAGGTCAATTGCTCTGCAGCTCACATCTCGAATTTCCTCAGGCGACGCCGAAGACTCAGCATCGACGCACTGGACAAAGTGCTTCAGGCTCAATCCCTCACTATCGCCGAGTTATATTCTGAGGGCCGCTATCCGCCCTTGCTTGGGGGGCGTCCGGCTGCGGCCCTATCCTTCGACTCCGTACCTCTGATCGAGCCGTTGATTGCCGCTTCGAGCATCCGCATCCCCTCAGGTTCGATTATTGACGTGGTGAAGGTTCCCAGCCAACTACTCGGCAGCCTTCGCGATAAATGCTCGGCTGAGCGGCGCAGATGGGACAGGTTCGTCGCGGTCCAGATGTGGGAGGAGGAAGCGGCGCTCATGCAGCCGCTGCTGCCCATGAACACAATCGTGCTGATCGATCGCCACTACAACTCAACCTTCGCGTATCTCCCAGGCAGGTCTACGATCTACGCCGTTCGCATTGCTAACCGGTTGCGATTTCGCCTAGTCGCGCTGCTCGATCGGCACCTGGTCTTGCGCACTCGCAATCCCGAGCACGTACCCGAACTGCTCGCGCTCACCCCCGGGCAGACTTCCGCGGACATCATCGTGGGCCGGGTTTTCCGGACAATCGTGGATCACTAATTCGTGAGCTGATTGAGCGCGGGGACTTCAGAATTACTTCTTCTTCAGCACGCGCTCTTGTTCTCATCCGAAGCGATCGTGCCATCAGCTTCCGCACATCGGGATATTTCTGTGGAGTTTCGACGCGGCCCAGTCAACGGCGGCCCTTAACAGGCACGACTCTCCGAACTTTGGTAGCATCCAACCGGAGGATGTACATGGAACAGGCCCAGAATTCGCCTAGCGGAAGCCGCCGAAGCGAAGACATCGCCCTTGATTTGCTGAAATTCGTCTCATCGGTAGCTGGCGTGGGGCGATCGACCACGCCCTCGACAGGTTTCACAGCGCCAACCGCCCCGAAACAGGAAGACCAGATCGCCCAGCTCCTCGAGCTCTACACCCGGTGCCTGCGTGCGGTCGAGGGTAAGGTCTAATCACCGCCTTGTCTTCACCAAGCCCTTCTTACGCAAACGCTTTCGCGCGATCCAGGCTCCGCGTAGCGGTCTTCGGCGCCGGGGCTTTTGGCAGGAACCATCTTCGCGTCTACCGCGAGTTGGAGACGGCTGGCCATCCTGTCACTCTGGCCGCCGTAATCGATGCCGACCCCACCCATGCCGGCCGAGCTGCCGAAGAATGGCAGATTCCCGCATATTCTTCAGTAGATGAATTCCTCACCTCCGGTTCTCAGGTGGATGCCGCCTCGGTCTGCGTTCCAACTTCAGCGCACTTCTCGGTGGCCTCGAGATTGTTAGAAAAGGGAATTGACCTCCTAATCGAAAAGCCGATCGCAGCCTCAGTCGAGGAGGCCGACCATTTGATCTCAACGGCGGATCGCGCCGGACGGATTCTTCAAGTCGGTCATCTCGAGCGCTTCAACCCGGCAGTGACCGCAGTCGAGCCGTTGCTGAACAGCCCCATGTTCTTCGAGGCCCACCGCCTCAGCGTCTTAACGCCTCGCGCGCTCGATGTCGATGTGGTCCTGGACCTGATGATCCACGACCTCGACATCGTACTGAAGCTGGCAAACTCGCCCGTCCGCGAGGTCCGGGCCGTCGGATTGCCAATCCTCTCGAAGAAGGTCGACATCGCCAACGTCCGCCTCGAATTCGAATCCGGCTGCGTCGCAAACTTCACTGCCAGCCGCGTCAGCACCGAACTCGTCAGAAAACTACGCTTCTTCCAGCCCCATCAGTATGTCTCGATCGATTACGCTCGCAAGGACCTGCTCATCATCGACGTCGCTCCCGGCGGAAAACCCATGCCCGGCCTTAGCTTCACGAAGCCGCCCATCGAAGCCGGCGAACCATTGCGTTTGGAGATCGAGGCATTTCTCGAGTGCGTCCGCAGTCGCAGCGTCCCCAGAGTTTCCGGGCATGATGGCCGCGCGGCCCTCGCGCTGGCGCTGAAAATCAACGCTGCCATCGCCGATCACGCCCGCGATGCTGGCCTCGATCGCTTTCGGATGTGAGTCCGAGCTGGTCTTGCAGCGGCCTGCGCCCGAATCGTCAATCCAGTTTTTGGATATTCACCCCTTCTGGGATATCCAGCTGAAACTGATCGTCTTTCAGGGTCTGGTTCAGCACCAGCTTTTGGATCGTCATCACGATCTGGTATTCCTCCTGGGGACGTTTGATCGTAATTGTCCCGGGAAACTTCTCCGTCCCAAATGTCTGCAACGGCCCATACAGCGTCACAGTTTCGGGCTTGCCGTCCTGGTCGTAGACCACTTGCTCAATCGGCTGTAAATTCTCGCTGCTGAAGCGAACGCGGCGCTCGGGAATCAACTCAGGGATCGTATTTGCCCCCCTGGTTCCGGTCTTGGCCCGGACAAACCAAAGCAGATAGTCGCGCACCTCTATGTACTTCTTCGTCTTAAGGTCCTGGATGACATTGTTGTCCGTGGTCAGGAACACTTGGTCGTTCGGCTGAATCTTCCGTATCAGCATCGAGTCGAAGAACATATTGGGACGCAGGTTCAAGAGTTGATTTGGAGATTTTGCCGTCAGCGAGTTCTTGCCCTCGATCGCCTCTGTCTTCGAGGGGATGTACAGCTTGAAGGTGCTGCCATCGCTCACCAGGTCGAAGGCCTGGGTCCGCACCACTGGTAACAGGCCTATCACACGTAGCATCTCCGGTTTGCGCAGAAGAATAAATCCGCGAAACGAAGTGTAATCGGTGACCGATCCCTTCTGGGTCCCTCCAACTGAAGCCTGAAGGTCCACCGTCGCGCTCAACGTTTGGATGGAGTCGTATGTCCGGCTGAGAATGCTCGCCAGCAGGGTCGCATCCGCATTCATGACCACCCCAGGCGGCTTCACCGGCTGTAGCTTCCGCGTGTGGTAAAGACAACCTGTGATCAGCGGCAGGCACAACAGCGGCGGACACAGCAACAACCTTCTCAGCCAACCTCTTCGCATCCATCCTCGACTCAGCACAGCACACAGCGGCTTTCCAGCCGGATTTCTTGCGGTCGCCGGACCGCGACGAAGCCTTTCAACGTCCACCCGGCGAATGCAGGGCATGCCGGTAGGCCTGCACATTTTTCTGGTGCTCTTCCAGCGTAGCCGCAAACCGTGATTGTCCGGAAGGGTCGGCGCTCGCTGCGACGAAGTATAAATAGTTCGTCGCGGCAGGATGTAGAGACGCATTCAGCGATGACAGGCCGGGATTGCATATTGGCCCAGGCGGCAGCCCGATTATCTTGTACGTGTTATAGGGCGAATCAGCATTCAAGTCCGACTGATAGATCGTACCCCGGTAGCGCCCCTCTAACAGCGCAGCATAAATCACTGAAGGATCGGTTTCGAGCGGCATTCCCTGGGCCAGCCGATTTTCAAAGACGCTTGCCACGAGCGGGCGCTCCTTTGCGACCGGGGTTTCCCGCTCAATCAGCGACGCCAACGTCACCACCCGATGGGTGTTGCCTTCGAGTCCCAGTGAGGCAGCGGCCGCGCGGAACCGTTTCACCATGGTCGTCACCATCTGGAGCGGCGTCGTTCGTCGGCCAAACTCGTAGGTATCGGGAAACAGATATCCTTCCAGCGATACCGCACCGGGATCGAGGTCCGCAACCAGTGCTCCATTTCGCATCGCGGCTGCTTCGAAGGCCTCTTTCGTACCTAACTGGGCCGCTTCCACCCGCGCCGCAATATCGAAGATGTTGGAACCCTCCGGAATGGTCACGGAAATCGTGAAAACATCCCCGCGCCGCATCCGGTCGTAAACTTCTGCTACTCGCACGGGATGATCGAAACGGTACTCGCCGGCTTTCAGAGTGCCACTCTCCACCAGCCGCAAACCGTCCAGGAGATACCGGCTCCGAATGACTCCTTGCTCCTGAAGCTCACGAGCAATCTGCCGTGTAGCGGTTCCCGGCGCAATCTCCACAAAAGTCTCTTGACTCGGACCAAATGGGGCCAGGAAAAGGTAAGCCAAGGCGCCAATTCCCAACACGGCCAACAACAGCAAGACTCGTCGCACTCGATCCTGTTCCTGCGCTTTTGATTCGGAGAGTGGAATTCCGGAGCGGTTCTTTTTTAGATATTAAGCCAGATATTAAGCCGTCTCCGGCGAATCCGCCGTTGCCAATCGGGACACCTGCAGAGTCCTGACGGTCGACCCTTCCACTAAGGTACAGGGTGGAGTCACCCCAAAGCACGCCCAAGCCCCGCCTGCTTGGCCCGATGTCGGCGACCGGCGCGTCGGCGTCGCCGTCTCCGACGCGATGGGGCCTTACCGCGCAGCCAGTCATGACCCTACTTCGCTCCAACCGCTGCCAGGACGCAAAATCTCCTGTTGCGGATAATTCGTAAACACAACTGCTCTGAGATTGTGGTTGGAACCCGCTCTACATGTCGGGCGACCTGAGCCCTCAGGCCGCCAAGGCCCCGGCTGCAAGAATGCTCCGCGAAGAAACGGGTCTGCCGGTCCATTTATGGGACGAACGCCTCACCACGACTGAGGCGCACCGCCATCTCCACGCCTCTGGAGTCGCAGGGCCGGAGCACAAGAAGGTTGTTGATCAGGTTGGGGCGGTGCTTATTCTCCAGGGATATCTGGACGCGATGGCAAATCGCGCCGAAGATGAAAGGGAAGGAATTGGCGCGCTCTCTAAGCTCTCGTGCTGACCGTGGTCGAAGCGCTGGCTTACGCTTCGCCGGCGATGTCAGGGAACTTCAAGCCCGCGTCGCTCAGGGCCAGCAGCAGCTTCTCGTCAATGAGCATCTCGTTCGCGCCCGTCGCCTGGGCAATCTCATTCACCAGCAGGTATCGTGCTTTTTCGAGCATTTTCTGCTCCCGGAAGCCTAGCGTCTTCTTCTGATTGAGCACCAGAAGGCTCTTCAGCACTTCGGCGACCTCCATCAGCGAACCCGCCTTCATTTTTTCGCAATGTTCCCGGTAGCGCTCTTTCCAGTCGGCATTGCTGGTGCAGTTGTCGTCGCGCAGAAAGCAAAAGATCCGGTCGACCTCGTCCTGCCGAACAACACTTCGCAGGCCTACCGTGTTGGCATTGGAGCACGGCACCATCACTTTGAGGCTGCTCGACTTGATGGTCAGCATGTAAAACCGCTGAACCTGAAAACCGTCGGTACGGGTAGCGATCTGATCGACCACGCCTATCCCATGATTTGGATAGACCACTTTGTCACCAACCTGAAAATTTCGGAGTAGGCTCATAGGTTTTCGCTGGACCGCGTGGCGCGATGTTGATTAGAAAATCCTTAGCAAAGCCTGACGATATGCCTCCATTGACAGCTCAGTCAAGCCGCGAAGCCCCTCGAAGCCCGGTCTTTCCCCTGTATAATCGAGGTTTGGAGTGAATTCGCTCCCCATTCCTTTGCGAGAACGGCCGCTGCAGGTTTAGGCCGCTATGGATGCTTCATGCCCGAACATATTAAGAAGAAACTGCTGGAAGAGATCAAACAGCTCGAGCACGAACTCCAGCACGAACTTCCCGCTGAAATCAAAAAGGCCGCGGCCCTCGGCGACCTCAGCGAAAACGCCGAGTACCACATGGCCAAACAGCGCCAGGTCTTCGTCAATGCGCGCCTAGGTCAGCTCAAGGCCCGGATGGGCGAGCTCGCGCTGGTCAACCTCTCCAATATTCCCCGCGACCGCATCGCCTTCGGCTCGACCGTGACTGTCTACGACACCACCAAAGACGAGAAGATCGAGTACAAACTCGTCACTAGCGAAGAATCTGACGTGAACAAGGGACTGATCTCGACTACTTCGCCTATCGGCCGGGGACTGGTTGGCAAACAGGTCGGCGACGTCGCCACGGTTGTGACCCCCAATGGCAAACGCGAACTCGAGATCCTGAAGCTCGTCACCATCCATGACGAGGTGGAGTAGTTTTATGACGGTGGCGTCTGCCCACGAAGCGGCCGAGATCGTTTCGAGGCTAAAATGACCCAGGTGTTTCCATGACTTGGACCAGCGCCTTTGGGCGCGGATGCGGGGTTGTCCTGCAGGCAATCGTCGACGGCCTCGCCCTCACTCGCATCTCGCCCAACGTCCTCACCTTCATGGGCCTGGTCATCAACACCGGCGCCGCCGTGCTCTTTGGCTTCGCCAACGAGCACAACTACGTCCGTATGTTTCTGTACGCAGCGCTCGTCATCCTCGGCGCCGGCATCTTCGACATGGTCGACGGACGCGTCGCTCGCCAGACGGATCAGGTCACCGTCTTCGGAGCCTTCTTCGACTCAGTCATCGACCGTTATAGCGACGTCGCCCTCTTCTTCGGACTGCTCGTCTTTTACGCGCGCGGCAACCGTTTCTTATACGTGGTACTGGTTGCCTTTGTCATGGTGACTTCGCTGATGGTTAGCTACACCCGAGCCCGTGCCGAAGCGCTCATCAAGTCCTGCAAAGTGGGATTCATGGAGCGTCCCGAGCGCATCGTCCTCGTCATCCTCGGCGCACTCTTCGCAAAGTGGGGCGTGATGGCGCCGGTCCTCTGGATTCTCGCCGTGCTCTCCACCATCACCGTGATACATCGAATCCGCTTCACCTACCAGATGACCAAAGACCTCGCACCCATCCGTCCCGCTATTCCGGCGCCTGCCCGGACCCAGCAACCGGCTGCCGCCCCGGCCTTCACCTCATCGCCTAACGTGCCACAAGCCTAGAGATGCCGTTGTGTCCAAAAGGGAGATTTGACCAGTAGGGGCCTCCAATGCGACGATTAGACTAGTCGATTAGACCAATCGAAAGATTCTTATGCGCGAAGTGCAAGCATCCGAAGCAAAAACCCACCTCCCGAGCCTGCTCGACGAGGTCGAGCGCGGAGAAACGCTGATAATTACTCGTCACGGACAGCCCATTGCACGTCTGATTCCCGAGGTCGATCGCAGGCGCGCCGAGATCGCTAAGGTCGTCGCGGAGATGAAGGCGTATCGGCGTACAGCTCCTCCCATCACCGTCGAGGAGATTCTTTCCGCCCGCGACGAAGGGCGCAGGTAGTTGATGCCATTTGTTGTTGACGCTTCGATCGCGGCATGCTGGGCGCTACGAGATGAGCAACACCCTTTCGCTGACGCGGCCCGAACCAAAGTCGCGGACGATTCCGCAATTGCGCCTGTTCTATGGTGGTTTGAAATCCGGAACATCATCGTTGTTAAGGAACGCGTTGGGAGAATCACCGAAGCCGATGCGACAACTTTCCTGGACTGGATGACTCGCCTCGGAATAAGCCTTGACCGCTCTCCGGAGAGTTCTGAGCTATTGCGGTTAGCCAGAAAGCACAAGTTGACTGCCTACGACGCGGCATACCTAGAACTTGCGATGCGTCAGCGGATACCTTTGGCCACACTAGACAAGAACCTGGCCGGCGCGGCAGAGGCAGAAGGCGTTACCCTTCTTGGGGCTCAGTCTGAATCTGAAGGCCACTTCTAGAACTTAGAACGAAGCGAATTATGTCAAGAACCCCCACCCTACTCGTCCACGGTGGAGCCTGGGCCATCCCCGACGACATGGTCGAAGCGCACCGGCTCGGTGTCTCCAACGCCCTCGCCATCGGCTACGCTTTGCTCGAGGACGGCGCCAGCGCGGTTGATGCCGTCGAAGCCGCGGTCACCATTCTCGAAGACGACGAGACTTTCGACGCCGGGCGCGGCAGCTTTCTCACCAGCTCCGGCCGTGTTCAGCTCGACGCTCTGCTGATGGATGGCGCGACCCTTCGCGCCGGCGGAGTTGCCTGCGTCGAACGCCTCAAGAATCCAATCCAGGCCGCCCGGCTCGTCCTCGACAAAAGCCCGCACATCTACTTCGTCGGTGCAGGGGCGGAGGACTTCGCCCGGCAGCATGGCATGGCACTCATCGAAAACTCTGAACTGGTCCTCGACCGCGAGCGTCACCGACTGGCCGATGCCCAATCCAAGGCGCGCGCCGGACTCCCCGATCTCACCTTCGCCGGGGACGACAAATCTCCCGAAACGGCGATTCAGCCGCCGCTAACCGGCATGGATTCCCACGACACCGTCGGCGCCGTCGCCCTTGACTCCTACGGGAATCTCGCCGCCGCGACCTCTACCGGAGGCACCCTCAACAAGGCTCCCGGCCGCGTCGGAGACTCTTCCTTAATCGGCTGCGGATGCTACGCCGACAACCTCAGCGGCGCCGTTTCTTTGACTGGCTGGGGAGAACCCATCATGAAGCTCGTCCTCGGCAAATGGGCCGTCGATCGCGTCCAACGCGGAGTAGCTCCTGAGCAATCCGCCGAGGACGCCATCGCTTACCTGTTCAAACGATTGCAAGGCCACGGCGGGATCATTCTCCTCGGTCCCGACGGACGCTTCGGCCTAGCCCACAACACACCAAGAATGGCCTGGGGCATCGCGGACAAAGATGGCCTTCGCACCGGCATCTCCAGCGAAGAGTTGACCTGAACTTCCTCGCCAGGGAGACTCGTCCCAGGCCAGCCGGCCGCTATACCCACCCGCCATCAATGATGTGGCACTGATTCGTGATCGCGCCGCTATCGTCGGCAGCAAGAAAGAGAACCAGCCGCGCGACCTCTTCCGGCAGAATCATCCGCTTCAGCGCCTGGTTGTTCATAACATTTTCCAGATAGGCTTCGGTATACCAGAGCCGCTTCTGGCGTTCCGTCTCGATCGCCCCCGGCATCACACAATTCACCCGGATGTGAAACGGACCGAGTTCGTGTGCCAGGGTGCGGGTCAGCCCCGCAATCGCCGCCTTCGCCGCCACGTAAATCGGAAGTCCGACTGAGGGTATGACCCAGCCGATGGAACTCATGTTGATGATCGATCCCCGCTCCGCCTTTTTCATCATCGGGATCACGGCCTGAGTGAGAAAAAACTGATGCTTCAGATTGACCGCAATTCCCTGGTCCCAATATTCAGGCGTGACCTCTTCGATGGTGTGGCGGGTGTCGTTCGCAGCGTTGTTCACCAACACATCGATCGTCCCGAAGCCGGCTGCAACACTCTCGGCGCATTGGCGCAGAGCAGCGACATCGGTGACGTCGCAGTGTTGATAGATCGGTGTCGTGAACCCTTTGGCTTGACAATGCCGAACAAGGCCTTCCGCGGCATCATCTTGAATATCCAGAAAAACGACCTTGGAATGTTGCCGTGCAAATGCCTCGACGATCTTCTCGCCAATCCCCGACGCACCGCCGCTAATCAACACCACCCGATCGCGCAGGCTCGGGTAGGAAGCGAATCCGTCAATGGATTCAATCGTCTTCACGCCGTCTAAACTCAAACTGAACTCCGCATGGCAATCTCAAGTGGTTAACCGGCTAGTGAGACTCTCTTGTCACGGTCGTTCCGCGACAGCCCACGAGGAAGTCCAAGTCCGCGCCGTCGCAGGCCTGCATCACATGCTCGACATACAGCTGCTGATAACCGCCCTTGCTCTGCGGTAGCACGGGCTGCCACTCCTCTTTGCGGCGGCCTAGTTCCTCGCCTGAAACCTCAAGCCGCAACCGGCGCGCTTCCACGTCAAGTTCGACGATGTCGCCATCCCGAACCAGCGCCAGCGGGCCGCCGACTGCCGCCTCGGGGCACACATGGAGCACCACCGTCCCATATGCTGTACCGCTCATCCGGGCATCAGAGATGCGCACCATGTCAGTGATTCCGCGTGCCAACAGCTTCGGCGGCAGGCCCATGTTTCCCACCTCGGCCATCCCCGGATATCCCTTCGGCCCGCAGTTCTTCAATACCAGCACCGAGTTCTCATCGACATCAAGATCGGGATCGAGGATGCGCTCGTGATAGTGCTCAATATTCTCGAAGACAACCGCTGGCCCGCGATGCCGCATCAGGTGCGGCGACGCCGCCGAAGGCTTAAGTACCGCGCCATTGGGAGCCAGGTTTCCGCGCAACACAGCCACGCCTCCATGCTCGACCAAAGGATGGTCGATGGGCCGGATCACCTCATGGTTCCAGTTCGGCGAGTCCTTACAATTTTCCCAGATGGTCTTGCCATTAACCGTGAGCGCGTCTTTTTGTAGCAGTCCGCGCTCGCCCATAGCCCGAATGACCGCCGGCAGCCCGCCGGCGTAATAGAAATCCTCCATCAGGAAACGACCGGATGGCATGATGTCGACCAGCGTCGGCACATCGCGTCCCAACCGGTCCCAGTCATCTAAACTCAGCTGAAGTCCAACGCGCCCGGCAAATGCGAGCAGGTGAATCACAGCATTCGTCGAACCACCGACCGCTCCGTTGATACGGATCGCGTTTTCAAAATTCTCCGGCCGCAGTATCTTTGAAATCCGCAGGTCTTCCTTCGCCATCTCGACAATCCGGCGGCCAGAGAGATGGGCGAGCACGGAGCGTCGCGAATCGACCGCGGGAACTGAAGAGCTGAACGGCAGCGAAAGCCCCAGCGACTCGACCATTGAGGCCATCGTCGACGCTGTGCCCATCGTCATGCAATGGCCCGCCGAGCGCGACATGCACGACTCCGCTTCGCTGAACTCAGCAAGGGTCATCTTGCCCGCCTTGACGTCTTCGCTGAAGCGCCAAACGTCGGTTCCCGATCCGATGTCCTTGCCGTGGAACTTGCCATTGAGCATCGGGCCGCCGGAGACAACGATCGCCGGCACGTCGCAGCTCGCCGCGCCCATCACCAGCGAAGGCGTCGTCTTGTCGCAGCCGCACATCAGCACCACTCCGTCGATCGGGTTGGCGCGGATGCTCTCCTCTACGTCCATGCTCGCCAGGTTGCGAAAGAGCATCGCCGTCGGCCGCATGTTTGTCTCGCCCAGGGACATGACCGGGAACTCAAGCGGCAATCCACCCGCCTCCCACACGCCCCGCTTCACCCGCTCGGCAAGGGCGCGCATATGTGCATTGCAAGGGGTGAGTTCCGACCAGGTATTGCAGATGCCGATGACCGGACGGCCGTCGAAAACGTCGTCAGGAAAACCCTGGTTGCGCATCCAGCTGCGATGAATGAATCCGTCTTTGTCCGTGCGACCAAACCAGGCTGCCGAGCGGTACTTCTTTGTCTCTTCCGACATCGTTTATGGGCCTTTTCTCGATCCGCTGCCTTCATCAGGCTCGCCGTTAAATCTAGAACAGAAATTGTTTCATTTTAGCTCGATCGTCTACTCTGAACCCGAAGGTCGGCAAGTTCAGCTCATCCAGGAGCAGCTCCAATGATCAGGCACACCGTTCAATTCAAGCTGAGACACGCACCGGGCTCTTCTGCGGAACAGGATTTCCTCAAAGCGGCGCTCACGCTGGCGAGCATCCCCGGCGTGACTCGCTTTGAACAATCGCGCCAGGTAAGCGGCAAGAATCCGTACGCCTTCAATTTTTCGATGGACTTCGCCAATCAGGCCGCCTACGACGGATACAACAACCATCCCCTCCACGTAAGCTTTGTGCAGAACCGGTGGGTTCCAGAGGTCGAGGAGTTTCAAGAGGCCGACTTCGTTCCGTTGTAGGGGCTACCGCGCAGCCATCGACCGAGCCTGCGGTTCACCCACAAATTCGAGAAAGCTCTCAACCTCTGACCGGCCACCCACCACCAGCGGCGTCCGTTGGTGAATGCCCGACGGCTGCAATCCCAAAATCGGTTCCTGGCCGTTGATCGCCAACCCGCCCGCCTGCTCGGCGATCAGCGCCAGCGGATTGGCCTCATAGAGCAGGCGTAGTTTCCCGTCCGGATGACTGGCGGTCGGCGGATATAGGAAGACGCCTCCTTTGAGGAGCGTCCGATGAAAGTCCGCCACCAGCGATCCGATGTAACGCGAGCTGTATTCGCCTCCCGCGTTTTGGCTGCGCAGATTGTGCAGGTACTCGCGGTAGTGCTCGGGGAAATGGTCAGCGTTGGCTTCGTTGCAGGAGTAGTACTTGCCCTTGGCGGGCATCTTCATCTGTTCATGGCTCAACACAAAGGCCCCGATCGTCGGATCCAGCGTAAATCCGAAGACCCCGCGACCCGCCGTATAGACCAGCACCGTCGATGGACCGTAGAGAACATAGCCTGCCGCTACCTGGCAGTGTCCCGGGCGCAGGACAGAATCAACAGACCTCAATTCGGCTCCATCGAGGTGCCGGTAAATGGCAAAGATTGTCCCCACATTCACGTTCACGTCGATATTTGACGAGCCGTCGAGCGGATCGAAGACAATCACATACTTTCCGCTGGTGGAGGCGCGGTCGATTGTCACCGGTTCCTCGTTCTCTTCAGAAACCAGCGCCGCCACGCTTTCGCCCACTCCCAGGCAATGCAGCAGTGCTTCATTGGCGAAGACATCCAGTTTCTGTTGGGTTTCACCCTGTACATTGGTGAGCTCCGCCGAACCCACAATCCCGCACAGGCCGGCACAGCGGATCTTCGCCTCAATCATCTTGGCGGCCAGCGTCAGGCCGGAAAGTATCGACGAAAAATCGCCTGAAGCATAAGGGACCTCGCGCTGCTGTTGAAGAGTGTGTTGCTGAAAGGTCGTGATCATCGGTTTGTCTTCTCCCAAGCAGATTCAAAGGGTTGTATCGGCATCTAGACGCACAAACATCGGCTCACTCTCGCACGGAAGACATCATCGAACCGATGTGGCCATGACGATAGCGCTTGAGAAGTTCATGGGCAAAGGGTGGTAGTCCACTTCGGACGGGTGGACCACGAGTAGGAATAAATCGTGCTGTAACCAAAACAGTCGAAACGGGTCCCCCTGTCTGAGGGGGGTCGTCCGATTTATCCATTATTTTATGGCATTCGGACAAAGCACTCGACCGATTCGGATTGTTTGTCCTAAAATAGTGTCCCAATGATGTGTACACGATGCCTTTAACTCAGGAGTTACTCAACAAGCTCAATCAGGCGCTCGTCGATCGCAGCGTGACAAACGCCTTTGCCTTGCTGCGCCGCGCTGACAAGGACATTGCCAGGCTGAATTCATCGAGCCCCCAGGCAGTCGGATTCCTGCTCTGCATCGCTCAATGGGTCGACCTGGGATATCGCGACTTCGCCTTCCTCGATGAGTTGGCTGAGCGCTTTGCCGCAATCCCCCGCGGAGAAATGCCATTCGGCGACTACGTTCGCCTGCGGATGGTCGAGGCGCTCCGCGCCTTCGTTGCCGAGGACACCGCGCGTTCCGCCTCGATCTTCGGTTTCATCCTGCAGGTCGAGCCGGGTGTCATGGAGCCGCATTTCCTTGTCATCGCCCATTACTGGAAGTGCCGCGCGCATCGTCGTCAGGGCGAGTATGAGCTCGCTTTGCATCACATCCAGGCGGCTAAAGCGATCGCTCAGCAGATGGGTGCGCCCCGGCTTGTCGCGGTTACAAATATTCACGAGAGCTGGCTGCTCTTTCAGCGCGGGCAGCGCCGCGAGGCCCTCCGCCTCCTCGATGAGGCCGAAGCCGAACTCAAATCGACCGGACACGCGCTTTCACTGGGGAATATCGAGTCGGCGCGCGGCCGGTTCGTTCGCAGATCGGCTGAGTACACCCGCGCCCTCGCACACTTTGAACGCGCAATCGAAATTTATGGCGAGAACTACGCCGATCACCCTAACCGCGCTCGCGCTCTGGTCAACGCCGCGTACGTGAAGCGGCTCATCGCGCTCGATCTTCGCAATCGCTCTTCTGGCCGCGCGAAGGGCGCCGACCACCTGCGTTTTTTGGAGATTTGCCAGGAGGCACTCGAACTTCTGCGCCGTGCGGGTGATATCTACTCGAGACACCACCATCAAGCGGGAACCGGCTCTGTCCTGGTCAACGCTGGCCATTTGCATCTCGACAGCGGGGATATCGACCGCGCCGAAGATGAAGCCCGGAAGGCCTACTCGCTCGGCGAAGAAAAACAAGATCACATCCTGATGGCGCGGGCACGCATGCTGCAGGCTGCAATTCAAAATGAACGCGCTGAAGAGCAGGTCGGCGAGACCTCCGACACCGCCTCGCATGCCCACCTCGCCCGCGACTATGCCGAAGACGCAATCGCGCTTGCCAAGCTCACCCAAAACAGTCGCCTGCTAGCCGGCGCCTACATCGCCCGCGGCTCAATTGCCGCGAATGAATTCTTCGAGGATTGGGAGGCCGCCAAGCACTTCGTGGCTTTGGCTGGCGAAATGATCGGCAAGGACGATGTAGATCACCTCTCCAAGCAGCTAAGCTCTTTGAAAACACGCATTCTTCGCGCGACGGGCATCGACGAGATGCTCCGAGCCTGGTCCGAAGGTATCGTCGGCGAAAAGACGTTTCAGCAGGTCACCGAAGAATTCGCGGAACTCGTCATCCCCAAAGTCTGGGCCCGCGAAGGCCGCAAGATCGCCCGCGTCGCCGAACGACTCTCTATTTCCCCGAAAAAGGTGCGGCGGATTCTCAACAACGTGGATATGCTGCGGCAATGAAGTCGAGTCGAGTGAAGTCAACCACGATGTGCTGCTTCTTCGCCTCAAAGCATTGAGGCGCGCATTAGCCTCAATTTAGCTGGGAAACAGAGGCCACCGCCGGACCTCACGCGTCGAATAGCCCGCGATCCTTCGCAAAGTAACGACCCTGCCCGCTCACTGGTATCGTCGTGTGGGATTTTCCAAAGCCGCCGTCGCGCCTGGCAGTGATGGCTAGGATCGCCTAAGAAACTCCGGTGTGAATTGGTATTTCTGCCAATGGCAATGAATGCGGTCGCGGCGTAAAGTGCCGATAAATTCTGTAGTTTCTGCGATAAGCATCAAGCACGTGGATCGCGATAACGCCAAAGTTGCGCGGCGGAGCAGCTCCGGGATCCCAAAAGAGCACCGCACTTTAGCAAGGAGAATCAGATGCTTTGGGAACGGGTCTTCGGAGCTCCAACGCCGGACAAGAAAAACCGGTCATTTCAGGGCTTGAGCTTCATGCTCGCCGTAATTCTCCCCTTATTGTTTGCACCGGCGAGGTCCAGTGCGCAGCAGGTCACAGGCGAGTTGGGTTCGCCGAGCGCTACCACTACCATCGATGGCAAGCAACTGCCGGCGCCTCCGCCAAAGTTCGGCGGCGTCATCAAGGAAAGCGCGGCGGAATCGAAGTCGTGGTGGCCGCCGCGTGTCGTGCCCCCCAAGGGCGCGCCCAACGTGCTGCTCATCATGACCGACGATCAGGGCTACGGCGTCTCCGGCACCTTTGGCGGCGTCATCCCGACACCATCGCTGGACCGCGTCGCGAAGAACGGTCTGCGCTACATCCAGTTCCACTCGACCGCGCTGTGTTCACCGACGAGGGCCGCGCTGATCACCGGCCGCAACCACCACTCGGTCGGCTTCGGCGTTATCGGAGAGCTGGCCACCGGCTACCCCGGTTATGACTCCATCATCGGTCCGGAGAATGCCACCGTCGCCGAAATACTGAAGGAGAACGGCTACGCCACATCGTGGTTCGGCAAGGACCATAACACCCCTGGGTTCCAATACAGCAGCGCCGCCGGACCATTCGAGCAATGGCCTTCGGGGATGGGCTTTCAGTATTTTTACGGGTTCCTGGGCGGTGAGACCGACCAATGGCAACCGTACCTTTTTCGCGACCATACCCAGGTCACCCCCTGGGTCGGCCATCCCGGCTACAACCTCACCACCGACCTGGCGGACGACGCCATCCGCTACATGAGAGAGCTCAACGCCGCGGCTCCGGACAAGCCTTTCTTCCTCTATTACGTTCCTGGCGGCAGCCACTCGCCGCACCAGCCGACCCAGGAGTGGATCGACAAGTTCAAAGGCAAATTCGATATGGGCTGGGAAAAGATGCGCGATCAGATCTTCGAAAATCAGAAGAAGCTCGGCGTTGTTCCTGCCGATGCTCAACTGACTCCGTGGCCTGACGACCTGCCCAAATGGGACTCGCTGAGTGCAGTCGAAAAGAAGATGTACGCACACGAAGCGGAGGTCTATGCCGCTTACACCGCCTATACCGACCACGAGATCGGCCGGGTAATTCAAGAGGTCCAGGACCAGGGCAAGCTCGATAACACGCTGATCATCTACATCGACGGTGACAATGGCACTAGCCCGGAAGGCAGCCTCTACGGAACTTTCAACCAACTGACCGCTTACAACGGCATTCTCAATGAACCTCAGGTGAAGGCCGTCAAGGCAATGAATCTGTTGCACTATCAAGAGTGGGGCTCGGACAAAACCTATCCTCATATGGCAGTGGCGTGGGCCTGGGCTTTTGATACGCCGTTCAAGTGGACCAAGCAGGTTGCCTCCCACTTCGGCGGGACGCGGCAAGGAATGGCCATCTCATGGCCCGGACATATCAAAGATGTGGGCGGGGTTCGCACCCAGTTCCATCACATTATCGACATCGTGCCAACTATCCTCGAAGCCGCCGGAGTTCAGGCGCCCGATACGGTCAGCGGGATCAAACAGAGGCCGATCGAGGGCGTAAGTATGGCCTATACATTTGACGCGGCCAACGCCAGCGCTCCCTCGAAACGCGACACCCAGTATTTCGAAATGGTCGGGAATCGCGCCATCTATCATGACGGATGGATCGCCGCCACCACGCCTCCTTCTCCGCCCTGGGAGCTGGGAACGGGCGCAATGCCGCCTCTCGATCAATACAAGTGGGAGCTATATAACATCGCTCAGGACTTCAGCGAGAACAACGACCTCGCGGCCAGCAATCCCGACAAGCTCAAGGAATTGCAGGCCCTGTTCCTGACCGAGGCCGCGAAGTATCAGGTCCTCCCTCTTGATAACTCCGGCTTCGTTCGCCTCCTCGCGCCCAAACCGAGCGCTATCGCTGGACGAACGGAGTTCACCTACACCGGCGTGAACCCCGGCATTCCCGTTGGCAATGCCCCCAGCCTTCTGGATAAGGACTACACCATTACTGCGGACGTGACGATCCCCGACGGCGGTGCGGAAGGAATGATCGCGACCATGGGCGGCCGCTTCGGCGGATATGGGCTCCTCCTGACGCATAGCTTCAACTGGTGGCTCAAGAGCACGCTCCTTAAGAGAATTGGTGTCGGGTTGCTGATAGTCGGATTGCTCTTCGTCTGGTGGGGCAGGAACGGAACGCGGAGATCTCGCTTCGGTTTCGCATTGTTGTTCATCGCTGCGATCGGACTGGCCGCGGTGTTTGCAACCGATACCTTCGGAATCGGCAGAGGCAGGCCCGTCTTCGTGTACAACTTTCTTGATCTGGAGCGCTTCCGGTGGCGCGGTCCTGCTTTGAGTCCCGGGAAACACACTATCGTCTTCGACTTCAAATACGATGGCCCGGGACCGGCCAAAGGCGGCACCGGAGTTCTCTCGGTGGATGGTAAAGAGGTGGACCGCAAAACCATTGAACATACCATTCCACTACTCATGTCTATCGACGAGACCTTCGACATCGGACTCGATACGCGGACGCCCGTCGACTTCTCCTATGATGTCCCGTTCAACTTCACCGGAACGATCGACAAGCTGAATTACAAGCTCGGACCATCGCAAATGACCGAGGAGGAACAGCGGAAAGCTGCATACTTACTCGCCAGGACCACAGACTAAGCAAATGAAGTGTTGTTAAACCAAAACTCGGTGGCTGCCGGCGCGACGCTGGCGGCTCTCCTCGACGAAAGGTAACGATCATGAAAATGAAATTCGCGTTGTGCGCATTGCTGGTGGCCGCGTTTGCATCTGGCGCGTCCGTGATTGCCGTTGGACAGCAGGTTTCAGTGAACTATGACCAGGGACAAAATTTTACCCAGTTTCACACTTATGCCGTGGACATTACCGATCCAAATCAGATCGCCAACTCCATCCTCGCTCAGTCGGCGATGAGCGACGTCAACAATGCTCTCCAGGGAAAGGGCCTAAGCAAGGTCGAGATGAGCGCCAACCCGGACTTGATCGTAACGGTGAGCGGCGGCCTGAAGCAGCAGACCTCCTATAGCGCCTGGGGTATGCGCGGCATCGGCGGAGGCATGGGCGGAATTACTCCCGAGCAAAATGTCGAGGGGACATTGGTAGTCAGCCTCTACAGCGCATCGCAGAAGGCGCTGGTATGGCGCGGAATCGGCCAAGGCACATTGAGCAATAACGGCAACAAGAACCAGCAGTCGGTGGAAAAAGCAGTCACCAAAATGTTCTCGCAAAAACCCTGGCCCAAGAACTAAGCTGCAAGCCAACGATGGAGATCGCGTCATGAGTCAGAGTCACTTTACGATCGGTTTCCCGCTGAAATCGCCGGCCGACGCCAAGGCGCTTGAAGAACAACTCTCGCCCCTAATGCCGGGAATGTTTCAGGCGAACGATAGCATCGGGACGATCCACTACTCGCGCTTTACTCTGCTGAGTGAGAAGACGCTACTGTTCCTGGGTGACTTCGATGGCGAATTCACCCAACTCATGACCGATTTCGCAAACAATGCGGGAGCGGTCTTCGACGCGATCTTCAAACATGTTGAAACTCCGCCACCCACACCGGTGGCGGAGCATGTGGACGAGTTCGTCGAATGGACCGCGGAACATCTCCTCCATCCATTGAATCTCTACACCGCCTATCCCGATGTGACGGTGAAAGAGATCAAGGCAATGGCTGCCGCCGCAGATATCGCCGGCGCCGGCGAACTGCATCCGTTCCTCGTAATCATCCCCGGCAAGTCGTGGCTGGCCTATCAGGAGATACAGATGCTCCTGCGCTTGCGGGCCGGTGGAATCACCAACGATCTGGACAGTGTGGGTACTCCACACTTCGCGCAGTTCGTGCCGCTCGAAGACCGTCAGGTCGGATTCTTTACGGTCTACGACGGCGATTTCGATACTTACATCGCTGATTTCACCAAGAATATTGGGGAGGTCTTCGACCTATTATTCAAGTTCACTAAGGGCGCCCCGCCATCGCCTTGCAGGAAGCACCTGCAAGAATTTATCGACTTCGCGAAAGGAGCGAACCGGCCGCCAATCGGCTTTTACCAGGCATATCCCGGCCTGAGCGTTCAGGATATTCATGCGTTGATCGCCGATAGCAAGGCCGCCGCAGCAACGTCATAGGGCGTTGCCACAACCTCAGCGGTTGCAGGAGAAAGACAACGTGGTTCACGACGGCAAGACAATTGCGCCGGAAGCGAAGGCCGGAAGCGGGTTCCTTGGCAAGCTCTTTGGGCACGAAAGTAGCAAGAGCGCAGCGGTCGCTCCTTCTGCCGCCGTGGCGGAGAGTACCTTAAACCTCGAAGATATTCAGGGCTTCATCTTGCGCGGCTACCGCATGCCGATGGTAAGGCATTTCCTGATCGAGGTCGGCAATCCGGCCGAGGCACGCAAACTTCTTGGCCGGTTCATCAACGGCGACGAGGCTGACTCGCCGCAAATCACCACCGCGCAGGATTGGCATGTGGGATTTGCGCCGGGTCCAACCGATAATCCAGCGGCCCCACCGCGCCGCAAGCCCGATTATTGCCTCAATGTGGGCATTACCTGGCCTGGACTTCTAGCGTTGGAAGTCAAAGATCGAGTGCCAGCGCTATCGTTCAAGTCATTTGGTGCTTTCACCGCAGGGGCGGCGGAACGCGCTTCACTGGTCGGCGATACTGGCCCAAGCGCCCCAGAACACTGGATCGGTCGATTCGGGAAAGGACGCGACCACCTCTTGGTCACGCTTCACGCCATCAGCCCCGAGGCCATGACCGCCTATAGTGACCGCCTCGCTTCGCTCTTCATCGAAGGCGATGCATTCCGGGAAGTCTGGAGGCAAGATGGCATGGCGTTGATGGAGATGAAGGACGGTCAGCCCATTCCCACCACAAAAGTGCATTTTGGTTACACGGACGGAATCAGCATGACAACGGTTCGCGGCGGCCCTGAACACTATCCGTCGGACCACCAGCAACCCTGCGAACCGTGGCTCTTTGTGCTGCTCGACGAAGCTGAGAACTACTTCGTGCCCGAACCCAAACAACTTGGACTCAATGGCAGCTTTGCCGTCTTCAAGATGATCGAGTGCGACGTAGTCGGGTTTGAGAATTTCCTCCAGTCGAACAAGGAGAAGATCGATCCCGAGTTGCTCGCCGCTAAGATGTGCGGCCGGTGGCGGAACGGCATCCCTCTGATGTTATCGCCTGAAACCGACAGTCCTGAGGGCGGATTGGCCCCCGACCAGTTCAACAACTTCGACTATGTCAACGCCGATGGGTCAGGCGACCCGAAAGGGCTGCGATGTCCGGTTGGCGCGCACATGCGCCGCATCAATCCGAGGGGACAGCCGGTCACTGGCCAGGGCCAACTCGGCGGCAGCAACAACACCCACCGCCTGATCCGGCGTGGCATGCCATATGGGCCCATTTACGATCCAAGCCAACCTTACGACGGCATTGAGCGCGGACTGCTCGGTTATTTCATCAATTCCAACATCGAAAACCAATATGAGTTCGTGCTTGGCGAGTGGGTGAACAAAGCCGAATTCGCCGGCTCAGTGCGCCTCAACCCTAAATCGAAGGACCCCATGATCGCGACCCAGGACCCGAGTGAAAGCATCTTCGTGATTCCTCAAGCGGATGGCGCGCCTCCGATCAAGGTTACCGGGCTTTCCACATTTGTGAAGACCAGAGCCGCCGCGTATTGCTTTCTACCCAGCATCACGGCCATCAACTTCATCGCCAATCTGACATGACTTGAGCGCGCATCCCTCCTTGAGTTGAATGACGCGCAGGCCTGGTTACCGTAGGTGATTCTTATGCTGTTTCTGACGAGGTTGTTCGGCGTAACGGGAAGCGATGCAGAGCGTGACGCTGCAGATGAAGCAGCGTGCATCGATCAGATTACGTTGGCAGTTCTGTTGCTCCAGGCCAAGTCCGCCGCACAACAGAATCGACCTCTCGGCCGCGGAACCCACGTAAAAGGTATTTGCGCTCGAGCTGAGTTCGAGGTGTTCGATGTGATGACGGGACGCGACCCTAAGTCGGGAGCGCGTCTCGCCAAAGGCATCTTTTCGAAGCCAGGGATATACCCCGCCGTTGTCCGCTTCGGCAACGCTGATCCCAAAATAAACTCCGACTTCAAACCTGACGTTCGATCACTGTCGTTCTCTGTCGATCTGACCAACGGGCAGACGCAGCAGTCGTTTTCGAACGTCGACCGCCAGGATTTCTCGCTACAAAATGCTCCGCCTTTGCCGATCAACGACGCACGCGCATTTCTCGCCGTCATGAAGGCGCTGACCGCGTCCAACCCGCTCGTGGGCCTATGGTCGTTGCCGCCCAGCGACAAATTGAGGGCGCTCCGGGCCATTTTCCTGGCCCAGTTGCAATCGCGCCAACAGATCAAGCCGTATCAGCAACTCCGCTATTGGAGCAACGTCCCGTTCCGTCACGGACCGACTGACGTCGTGCAATATTCGGCAACGCCCTCGCCGGAAAATCCAGCCCATCCCCTAAACAAGAGCAACCCCAAGGCCCTGCAGAACGAACTCCTGCGACACCTCACCGAAGATGACAAGATGAGCAGCTTCGACTTCGGTGCCCAGTTCCTCGATCCGCGACGCATGACCTACTGGGGCAAGCACTACGACGCGAGCTTTTGGACCGAGAATGCAAGTGTGCGATGGAAAGAGAGTGAAGCGCCGTTCCATACGATGGCTCGGCTCACTCTGTTGCCCCAGTCGCAACTCTCACAGGCCGAGGCAGACGCAGCCTATTTTGACGTGACTGGCAACTCCACGACCGACAGTACTCCTGTCGGCAGCATCAACCGCGCCCGTTGGAGGGGTGAAACAGCCAGTCGAAAAGCGCGCAGCCTTCGCTAGCAGGCTAGATGGTGCCTCGCATCCCGCTTGAGAGGCCCTGCAAAACCGTAAGCTGCTGAAATATGGTAGGCACGAGCGGATTCGAACTGCTGACCTCTACCGTGTCCAGGTAGGCGGTCAACGGCCGGATCATGAGGACAAAGGGGATAACCAGTGGGCCGAATGAGCTGACGGTGGGGGATCAGCTCAATAAGATCTGCTGGGAGACATTCGTCCAACCGATGGGGGGCAGACAACTCAGCTCAATTTCCTAGCCCATGCAATTCCTGAAGACGACCGCGTACTGCTCATCGAAGACACCGCCAGCTCCACATCCGCAAGTCGCATGTCGTCTCGTCCGAGTCTTAGACGGGCATCCTTCGGAGTTCGGTCACCTTCGACAACCTGTTGAAGCCCGTGCCGCGCCCTTGCCTCGACCACATCCTGGTGAGCGAGGTTCGCCAGCCGAGGCGCGCACACACTGCTCGACGCAATGCAATCGGATAAGAGAATTGCCAATAGAAATCAAAAGGACTGCGTGTATCGCATCGTCTTGCATCTACGATGAGGGGTGAGGAAGCCAGATGTCGTCGCCCGAAACTACAGTACCGCGCCAACACGCCTCGACGGATCCAGCGCAATCCCAGCAGCCCGAACCGAGCCATGCTGAGCGGGTCCGCACGCTCCTCTCATTGGGATATTGTCTACGCTCTCCCGAAAACAGTCGGGATTTCCCTTTGGCTCCCTGATGCCTTTCGCGCAAGATTCCGCCGGTCAACCGATCTTCCTGATCAGCAATATGGCGATGCATACTCAGAACCTCAAGGCCGATCCACGATGCAGCCTCTTCGTCGGACAAGCGGGAGCAGATGGCGATCCGCTTGGCGCGGCCAGGGCTGCCTTGATCGGCCAAGCCGAACCAGTCCCGGAGCATGAGATCAGTTCCGTTCGCGAAGTCTACCTAGCTCGCCACGAGAATAGCCGCTATTGGGTCGACTTTTCCGACTTCAGTTTCTTTCGCCTTCGGCCGATCGATCTTTACTATGTTGGCGGTTTTGGGGTCATGGGATGGGTGGAGGCCGGAGCTTACGAGCAGGCCGCTCCCGATCCGCTCGCCGAGGCTCCGCCCCCTCGATTCACCATCTCCAGTCTCCGTGGCTAGCCCAGCTCCGTTGCCGGGCGGTTAATCAGGGTTCCCATGTTCCAGTTCTCGACCTTCATCTCGTAGGTGGCATACTTTACCCCTGGCGATTCGGAGCGACAACCTGAGAGAAGATCATCATCGCTGAGTCCGTTATCCAGACCCGTCAGTGGAGAACTTCAAGCCCCACCAACTCAGATCGCATAAACCCCCGGTCCCATCTGACCTACTAGGGGAGCATTGAGCTATTCAAGACAGAGGCTTCCAACGTATGCTTCGTTGTCTCACCATAAGATGTTTGGTAGCCCGGCACGCCGATGATGGCGGCGCCCGGTACAGTTCAGTCCATCAGCTTTTCCACGCACCGTCGGAACACGATACGCTTGGACAGACCCCTTCCACTCAGGCTCCTTCCTGGGTGGGACCGCATCACAGCGGCCGGTCAAGAGCCAGCAGGCGAAAAGACTCGATCCTTAACTCATCTCATCCTCCTCGCCGTCATGGCGCGCCGAAGTAACTAGCCCACAAGTGACCCGTGCGGCGCTGGTCGAGATGGTTCGGCAGGCGAAACACTAGGCGATACTGGACCGATTTCGAGATTCCCGCTGAAGGCCTGGATAACCCGCTCGATTTCAATTGGCGGGACGAAGCCGAGTCATCAATGCACGGGTTATCTTGTCGAATTCGGGTGCAAATTCGTCCACCAGATTGCGGACCGCGAAGCTCGTCATCTGAATTCCTGTTCGCACTCCGGCGTTTCGTAAGTCAGTGTAGCTGACGGGCAGATATGCGTCGCCGAAGAATCCGCCGGCGGTTGCACCGATGAGGTTGGCGAACGCGGGTCTCACCTGGCCGGAGTCGGAGTGGTCCGCGAGCGTAAAACCGACAGCGTGGAGGATCCGGCTCGCGGCGTTCCGGTTGGGTGAGGGATAATACCGAGGGTCTTCGCGCAGGGCAACACCGGCGGCAAATCGGCTGAACTCGGCCACCTGGACTCGGCCCAGGACGGCGCCATAGTTGCGACCGAACCCTGCAGCGCCCTGACGCCAGTCATCGGGGTAAGCTTTCGGTGGCGAGACCATCACCGCAGCCGCCTCGACAGCGGGACCGAGAGCCGAACCGAAATCCAATACTCGATGTAGATAGAAACGCGCTTTGTTGCCGGTGGAAAAGCTTAGCGGCGGTTTGACCGCATAGTCGGGATTTGGAGGGCTTGGCTCCGGATCGCAGCAACCTGAATTTAGGGCGTCCCGGACGGAGATGACGGGGGTTTCCCAGGCAGAGAAGGCCGCTATCGGTCGAGGGTGGATTTGACTATTCTCCTCCTCAAACGGGACGACATTCTGCGCGTAGGTCGGCATCACAAGAAGAAGCGATAGGGGCAGCAAGCCTCTCGCAACGTCTCGACCAAGCAATGAAAGCGACATAGCGATCTTTCCTGACAACGGCGACAAAGGGTCGTGGCGCAGTTTCAAAGGACGGGTCTGACTAGTGGGCTCACGATAGTTGAGCTGGAAAATCGAGGCCGGCCGCTCCGATCCAGCTGGGATGATCTTCGTGATCGCTCAGCACCCTTGCCTCGCCGACAGGACCGTCACCGGGGAGTGGAGCAGAGAGCAGATCCGCCAGTGCCTGCCTCCCCACAGCCGATATTGGTAGATCGGATCCAACCGCAAAGGGTAGATAGTTTGCCGTTTCATCGTCTTCACGCCCTGCGGGCAACTGTGAGCAAACCATTTTTGAGTCGGGCTCGGAGGTTGGATGAGGGGCCATGCCAAATTGCCGCTCTGTTGGCCGGCTTTACTCGCTTCGATGGTTAATGGCCTACGCGAAACTTCCACAGCGGACCGAGCAGACCGAATAGATTGATCAGCCACACCACGACGGCTATGAGGGGCATAGCATGACCTCCTTTCGTTTTCAGACGCTGACCGAGATCAGCGACGGTCTCGATCAGCGAGCCTCTGCTTTTGCTCTTGCACTCCAGGCTACAAGGCCGCCGACACGGTTACTGAGCACAATTGACCAATATTCCAGTTATGTTTTCGGCATAGTTAAGTGGGGCATAGGCGAAAGCCTGGGCGATCGCAGCCCAACAGGTCGACAGAGGTTGTCGACTTGGCTATCCGTGAAAAACCGGCCCTAAAGATGCCCCACGCAGGAGATGTTTAGGAACCGCATCCCTGTCTCTCTTTTCAGCGCATCTCAAACAAAGACTCGCGATAACCCTTTGCGAGGACAGTCGAGGAAAGCAGGAAGACAATCTCATTTCCGGCGATAACGTTCGATGAATACGCACCAGGCCGATCGACGGTGCAAAAACAAGCGATGGGAGAACCAAGGCCTCCCGAGCTGTCGCTGCCAACGCGCATCGCCTTCATCGGGAACTACCTGCCCCGCCAGTGCGGAATCGCCACTTTTACCACAGACCTCTGCACGGCAATGGGCGCCGAATATGGCGTCGGCCGGATGTTTGCGATCCCGGTCAACGATCCAGAATCCAGCTATCAATACCCCGAGGAAGTCAGACTCGAACTCGAACAGGAGGACTGCTCGTCTTATCAGCGCGCCGCCGATTTTCTCAATTTCAACGGCAACGACTTGGTCTGCTTGCAGCATGAGTACGGGATATTCGGAGGACCGGCCGGCAACTATATACTCGCCCTGCTCAGAAGACTCAGGATGCCATTAGTGACGACGCTCCACACCGTGCTGCGGGAGCCGGATCGGAATCAGCGTGCAGTACTCGAGGAGATGGCACAGCTTTCGGATCGGCTAGTTGTGATGAGCGAGCACGCCGCAGATCTTCTGCACAGGATCTATGACATCCCGCGGGAAAAGATCGACGTGATTCCGCACGGTGTGCCCGATCTTCAGTTCATGGACCCCAATTACTTCAAAGATCAGTTCGGAACCGAGGGCAAGTCAGTTCTGTTAACCTTCGGACTACTTTCTCCGAACAAAGGCGTCGAAAACGTAATCAGCGCTTTGCCGGCGATTCTGGCGCGCCATCCTGATCTGGTTTACATCGTTTCCGGCGCCACGCACCCTCACATTAAACGACGCGAGGGCGAGCGATATCGAGACGCATTGAAGACGCTGGCGGATGAGCTTGGAGTCGGGTCTCACGTGATCTTCAACAACCGCTTCGTGAGCAACGAGGAATTGATAGAGCACGTGGGCGCGGCCGATATCTACATCACGCCCTATCGCCAGGAGGCGCAAGTGGTATCCGGTACGCTTGCCATCGCAATTGGCGCAGGAAAAGCAATTATCTCGACGCCCTATTGGCACGCCAAGGAGCTGCTCGCTGACGGCCGCGGAGTGATCGTTCCATTCGATGATCCCGCCGCCATCGCTGAGGCCGCGATCGCACTCCTAGATAACGATGCCGAGCGTCACGCTATGCGGAAGCGTGCCTATCTTTATTCGCGCGCGACAACCTGGCCGAAGACAGCCCGGGCTTACATGGCGAGTTTTCAACGTGCGCGAGCAGAACGGATGTCACGGCCGCGAGCCGCGCGAGATCATACCTCTATGCTGGAGGATTCAGCCACCCTGCCCACGCTGGACACAGAACATCTGTTGAGCATGACCGACGATACCGGCATTCTGCAGCATGCCATATTCTCATTGCCCAATTGCCTGGAAGGCTATACGACCGATGACAATGCTCGCGCGCTAATTGTGGCGGTCCGGTTGAACGGATCCGGCCATGCCGGTTTATCGCGTCGCTATCTGACATTTCTATGGCATGCCTTTCACGATAAGACAGGCCGATTCAGAAATTTCCTGAGCTATGACCGCAAATGGCTGGAGGAGACAGGTTCCGAAGACTGTCATGGACGAGCGTTGTGGGCGTTGGGAACTGTACTCGGCACGACCAAAGACGCGGGACTTAGAGGCGCGGCGGGCAGACTGTTCGAGAAGGCTCTTCCCGCGGCCTCCACCTTCAGCAGCCCTCGCGCATGGGCCTTCTCAATTCTGGGGATGCAGGCATACCTGGATTGGTTCCCGGGAGACAGAGTTGTTCAGGGGACTCGGAATCTGCTGGCCAATCGATTGTTGGATATCTACGAGCGCGCTAGCTCGCCGGGCTGGAATTGGTTTGAAACAAGTCTCTCCTATTCGAACGCCAGGCTGTCGCAGGCGCTTTTGTTGGCGGGTTACGAGAGCAAAAACCTGAGGATGGTGGAGGTCGGCTGCGAGTCTCTCAAATGGCTGCTCGCCGAACAACATCGAGGCGACGACATCTTCGTCCCAATCGGTTCGATGGGTTTCTTTTCTCAGGGCGGAGATAAGGCCCGCTTCGATCAACAGCCGGTCGAAGCATGTGCAACCATTTCCGCTTGCCTGGTAGCTCATCGTGTTACCTCCGAGAAGCACTGGCTTGATGAGGCCTGGTCCGCCTTTCGCTGGTTCCTGGGGGCGAACGACCTCGAAATCCCGCTCTACGACCCCGCAACCGGTGGTTGCAGAGACGGGCTGCATCCCGACCGCGTCAACGAGAACCAGGGCGCCGAGTCGACGCTTTCCCTGCTGATGGCGTTGCTTGACATGCAGAGTATAGAAGCGCCCACTGTAGGTACCATGGTCCACGAAATGAGCGTGTCCAGTTGAGTTCAATCCTTGCTCCGGTCTCAGAGCCCGAGCGCGTACCAAGTGAACCACGTAAGTCGGAAACGTACTCCGAAGTTCCTCTCTTCACCCGTCACCCAGCAAATCCCATCCTCAGCCGCCAAGACTGGCCCTACCCCATCAACAGCGTCTTCAACGCTGCAGCGGTTCGCCTCGACGACGGAGATACTCTGCTGCTCTGCCGCGTCGAGGACCGGCGCGGCCTATCGCACCTCACTGCAGCTCGTTCCGCCAATGGAGTGGATGGTTGGCACATCGATTCCCCGCCCACTCTGATGCCCAATCCGCGGGAATATCCGGAGGAGATATGGGGCATCGAAGATCCTCGCGTCACGTATGTGCCCGAGTTGCAGCAGTATGCGATCGCGTATACATCGTTCTCAAGAGGCGGTCCCGGCGTGTCGCTGGCGATGACGAAGGACTTCAAAACCTTCGAGCGGTACGGCGTCATCATGCAGCCGGAAGACAAAGATGCCGCGCTTCTGCCGACGCGCATCGGGGGACTTTGGGCCATGATTCACCGGCCAGTGACGACCCTCGGCGCGCACATGTGGATCTCATACTCCCCGGACCTGCGCCATTGGGGCGGCCACAGAATTATGCTCGAAGCGCGGCGCGGCGGATGGTGGGATGCCAATAAGATTGGGCTCTGTTCTCCGCCAATTGAAACGGCTAAGGGATGGCTTGTGCTCTATCATGGCGTTCGCCAAACCGCGTCCGGAAGTATCTATCGTCTCGGAGTGGCGCTCTTTGATCTCGAGAAGCCGGAAATTTGCCTGCAACGAGGCGACTCCTGGATATTCGGTCCCGAAGCTCCCTATGAGTGCAGCGGAGATGTTGGCGGCGTGGTTTTCCCATGCGGACAGACGATCGACGCGGATGGGGATACGATCTACCTTTACTACGGTGCGGCCGATTCCTGTATGGCGCTGGCCACCGGCAGCATTCGAACCCTTCTCTCCTGGCTGGATGAAAATTCCAGCACAGGATTCCTCAGCGCCTCTTAGCCGTTTGCACGCGATCATGAGGACCAATTTCAATGAACACTGCTGGTCTGAACTGGCCTGGCCCGTGGCCAAGAGTGCTTTGGATGCACCGGCAGTGCCCTCTCTGCAGTTCGATCCGTTTTCAGCCCGCTGAACCGGAGTCCCTCGATGGCCTGTTCGGTCTATTCGCGTTGCGCGCCGTCCGCTGCGTCAACTGCTGGCGGCGGTACTACTGGTTTGCCAAGAGAGGATAAGCTACGCATTGCTTCTGCTGTTAGCGCCCGGTCGCTGGTCAACTAGCGTCAACATTTCTGGCCGGCCTTCCGCCAGGATAGCCTCGCCAATCCCCGTCTCCGTTGGTTCGACCACCGCATAGCGGATCACAGCAGAGCAGTAGGTGCAGGTTGCTTCCTGGATTACAGGAATGACTGACCCGGCAAGTTGCGGGAACGTCCGCAGGCACTCCGGACAGGTAATCGTCACGTAGGGCATCCCGGTGGGTCCATGTCCATTTCTGGGAATCCAGATAGGCGGCGACGTGTCCGCACGACGGAGAGCTGGCTGCCTCTCCGAGTCGGACATCGTTTGCACGATCTGCAGCAAAGCTCCTAGTCCCATTCCCTTTTGATAGAAGGCATCCGCGGCTACACCAGCCGGCATGCCGTTACCTACATACGCGCCGCTCATGGCAATCACCTGTACACCTGGGAATCGTCGGCGGACAATAGACAGCAACTCGAAGCCAGACATGCCTGGCATGTTCAGGTCAGAGAGCAAAATGTCAGGAATTTTCCGCCGAAACTCGCACAACGCGGAGAAACCATCCGAGGCAGGTCTCACGCCATGACCCGTCTGCGTGAAGATTTGCGATAGTGAGAGCCGAACAGATGGCTCATCCTCTACTATCAAAAGCTCAACCCTTTTCGTAGGCATCTTTCGCCTCATTCAAGGTATTTACAGCGTTACGTCTAGACGAAGATATTCCGTCTGCGGCACAGACATCTGAGCAATCTTGCTCATAAGAGCAGTTTATTGGATGGCACTCTAGGTGTTCGGGCTGTGGGTCCCGAAGACGGACGGCTTTTCTGCGTTATCATCTGGCATCTGATCGTGAAGGATCACATTCAACAGGGACTTGTGCACCTGGATTCGACCGTTATATTCAATTAGTCCCAGCTTGCGAAAACGGTTCATGAAGAAGCTCACGCGCGAACGCGTAGTACCGATCATTTCCGCAAGCGTTTCCTGGGTAATTTGGGGGATCAAGGGTTCAGGATCTCCGGGCTTGCCGAACTCTGCCATGATGAGGAGAATCCTGGCCAGCCGCTTTTCGCTCGAATTGAAGAGTTGATCGATGAGATCGGCCTGGGTCCGCATGCTCCGGGCCAGCAAGAATTTTACGAAGATATCGGAAAACGAATGTTCCTCATGCATTACTCGGACCATCTCATGCCGCTCTATCTTGAGCGCCGTGCACGCGGTGATGGCGGTCGCCGAGGCCATGCGCAGTTCGCCAACGCTGGCAAGCGATTCCTCGCCGACAAAGTCGCCGGCGGCGAGGATGGTAATCGTGGCCTCTTTGCCGTTTTTTGAAACAACCGTAAGTTTTGCGCGACCCTTTTGCAGATAGAAGATCGAGTCAGCGAGACTGCCCTGCGAAAAAAAGGCTTCTTTCGGCTTCAATTGGACGATGCGTCTTCCCAGGCCGGCCTTGGTCAGGAAGTCGGCGGCATTAAATCCGTCTTGCTTGGGCTCAGCCATCTGATTTGTCCCCTTCCGGATGCTGGGCTGATGAATAAGACGTAAGATGAACAACGTCGCATCTTCCGCCGGTTGCCGATTGCGTCAACGCCATCCTTCCTGGCGCTGAGTAAAATCGTACTCCTCGCATTTGAGTCAGGGAGTGAATTTTGCAGCTCCCACCTTCAGGCGACTCGCATCCTGACCGGTTGTCTGTTCACTTTTGCTCATTTTCCGCCACAAATCGTTGAAGACCCTACAAGCGCCAGAGCTGGCACCCAAGAGATAGGTTTAGTCACGCTTGATCGGCCTCGGTATTTCTGAGCCAGTTGAAGTGTTAGTCTTCGACCAAATCTGAGCCTTTCTATGAGGAGGATTTGGAATGAGGAAGAAGCGATTCACCGTGGAGCAGATGATTGGCGTGTTGAAGCAGGCGCAGGTAGGAGTTCCCGTGGCGGAGGTGATCCGGAAGGCAGGGATGAGTGAACAGACGTTCTACCGATGGAAGTCGAAGTACGCTGGTCTCGAGGTGGACGAAGTTCGCAAGATGGCTCAGTTGCAGGAGGAGAATCTGAGGCTGAAGCAGCTTGTCGCGGAGCTGACGCTGGACAAGACGATGTTGCAGGATGTGCTGGGAAAAAAATGGTGAAGCCTTCGCGGCGTGGACCGGTGGTGGAGCGGTTGGTTGACCGCTACCTGGGGAGTGAGCGGAGGGCCTGCCGGGTTCTTCGAGTTCCTCGAGCAACCTACCGCTATCGAAGCTGTCTGGATCCACGGACTGAGTTGCGGATGAGGACCCGCGAGATCGCTCAGGCAAGAGTGCGTTACGGATACCGCAAGATGCGCGTACTGTTGAACCGCGAAGGCTGGGATGTGGGCAAGTATCTGGTGTACCGGTTGTATACGGAAGAAGGACTGACGCTCAAGAGGATGAAGCCTGCCGGGAAGCGGAAGGCTTCTCGAACCCGCGAGGATCGGATCAAGCCCACAGCTCCGAACGAAGCCTGGAGTATGGACTTCGGCGCGCCATGACGGCGAGGAGGATGAGATGAGTTAAGGATCGAGTCTTTTCGCCTGCTGGCTCTTGACCGGCCGCTGTGATGCGGCCCCACCCAGGAAGGAGCCTGAGTGGAAGGGGTCTGTCCAAGCGTATCGTGTTCCGACGGTGCGTGGAAAAGCTGATGGACTGAACTGTACCGGGCGCCGCCATCATCGGCGTGCCGGGCTACCAAACATCTTATGGTGAGACAACGAAGCATACGTTGGAAGCCTCTGTCTTGAATAGCTCAATGCTCCCGTAGTAGGTCAGATGGGACCGGGGGTTTATGCGATCTGAGTTGGTGGGGCTTGAAGTTCTCCACTGACGGGTCTGGATAACGGACTCAGCGATGATGATCTTCTCTCAGGTTGTCGCTCCGAATCGCCAGGGGTAAAGTATGCCACCTACGAGATGAAGGTCGAGAACTGGAACATGGGAACCCTGATTAACCGCCCGGCAACGGAGCTGGGCTAGCCACGGAGACTGGAGATGGTGAATCGAGGGGGCGGAGCTTGCGTAGTAGTCCGAACACGGGAAAGCCGTGTGCATGGCGAAGGCAGGCAAGGAACCGACAGAGTTGCGAAGACGGAGGAACCATCCATGGACTTGGATGATCAGGCTGATGAAGCCTGGCTCTTCAGCGTGCAACGCAAGCTCTTTCAATGGAGCAGGACACATCCCGAAGACAGCTATCGTGACTTGTGGAACTGGATTACAGACATCCGCAACTTGCGGTGCGCCTGGCGGAAAATCGCGCTGAACAAAGGGCGACGTACTGCCGGGGTCGACGGGATGACAATAGCGGGAATCAAGGTGGCGATGGGTATGGAGTTGTTCCTGGAACAACTCCAAGGCGACCTGAAGAGTGACCGGTACAAGCCGAGTCCCTCACGACGGAAGCTGATCCCCAAGCCGCGTCAGCCGGGGAAGTTCCGACCCCTCGGTATTCCGACCGTGCGTGATCGCGTAGTTCAATGCGCGGTCAAGAATATCCTGGAGCCGATCTTCGAGGCTGGCTTCTGGCATGTGTCGTACGGGTTTCGTCCCGGACGAGGCTGCCATGGCGCCTTGGAGCATATCCGGATGAGCATGCGACCACGGGCGACGGCAGAGGATGGCCGGCGTCAGCGGACGCCCTACCAATGGGTCATCGAAGGAGACATCAGGGGCTGCTTCGACAACATCGATCACCACCAGTTGATGAAGCGGGTTCGTGCTCGCGTCACCGATGGCAAGGTCACGAGGTTGATCGCGCAGTTCTTGAAGTCCGGAGTTTTGGCGGATGGCTTCCTGCTTCCGACAGACAAAGGCACTCCCCAAGGTGGTGTGATCTCGCCGCTGCTTGCCAACGTCGCCCTCGGCATCATCGAGGAACGATACGAGCGGTGGACGCACCATCGTCGAAAGCTCCAGGCTCGCCGCAAGAGTGATGCTACGACAGCGGCGCTGTGGGCACGCATGACGGACCGCAAAGCTGGACGGGCAGTGTTCTTCCCGATTCGATATGCCGATGACTTCGTGGTTCTTGTATCTGGTACTCGCGAGCGAGCCGAGCAGGAAAAGGCAGAACTTGCGAGATATCTGCAGGAGACTATGAACTTGGAGCTATCCATCGAAAAGACGCGGGTCTCTGATCTGACCGAGGGCTTCCAGTTCCTCAGTCAACGAGTGCGCTACAAATGGCATCCGCGATTCGGCTATATGCCGAGGATCGAGATACCAACCAGCAAACGAGCGGACCTTCGGTACATGGTGAAGCAGATGACCTCGGGCGCTAACACGCTCTGGTCGCTGTCTGAGCTTCTCCAGAAACTCAATCCTGTTCTGCGGGGATGGGGGAACTACTATCGCTTCTGCACTGGCGCAAGCCGTCAGTTCGCGGCACTCGACTTCTATGTCGGGGACTGCATCTGGCGTTGGCTGATGAAGAAGCATAAGAAACTCCATCGTAAAAGAACCCGGCTCGCAAGACTGCCGAGTCTTTTTCGTCCCACTCGCAAGCTATGGCGTGAAGGCAATGTCGAGCAGTACCTTCTCTCCATGCTCCGTGTGGAACGCTTCCGCAGAGGATGGATGCGCACTCCTGCATACATCTGTGTTCCCGGAGAGCCGGATGCATAACGAAAGGTGCATGTCCGGTTCGGAGGGCGGGCATCAGAATCCGACGGCAGCAATACCGCACGGCGCTGATGCTCGACCCTACGGATGGACCAGTTGCAGGATGGGACACGGTTCCGCGCCTTGACCATCCTCGACGTGCATACGAGAGAAGCTGTAGCGATAGAAGTAGGCCAGAGCCTGAAAGGAGATGACGTAGTACGGACGCTGAATCGGTTGAAGCTGGATCGCGGTGTGCCGAAGGTACTGTTCTGTGACAACGGCAGTGAGTTCACCAGTCAGGCAATGGGCCTATGGGCTTATCGCAACAGCGCGAAGATCGACGTCTCCAGACCAGGCAAGCCCACCGACAACGCCTTCGTTGAAAGCTTCAACGGAACCCTCCGAAGCGAGTGCCTGAACACTCACTGGTTCCTCGATCTGAAGGAGGCAAAGCAGCTCATCGAAGCATGGAGGCGGGAATACAATGAGAGTCGTCCTCACGCATCTCTCGGTGACAGGACGCCAAATGAGTTCGCCAGCCATACCGCGGCCAGCCGCGGTATGGCTGCAACCTAAACCGGTCGAAAACTAACCCTGACCTTGGTACAGGAAAACTAGGCCCTTCATAACTGCGATACACTAACTATCCAACCGGCACAAATGATCGGGCACACCACGCCGAAGCGCTACATTCAGCGCATCAAGCAGGGCCGTATCAGTGAAAGGCTTAAGTAAACATTCCACTGCTCCTTGGTCGACGGTGTCTCTCCGCACTCTTTCATCCTGGTGAGCGGTAATGAAGATGATTGGCGTCTGTACCTGACGACGCTTTAACTCGCGTTGGAGTTCCGGACCGCTCATGCCGGGCATCGCAATGTCGAGGATCAGGCACCCGGTCCGTAAAACGGTGTCGGATTCCAGAAACTCCTCTGCCGAGGAGAAAGCACGAGCCGCGAATCCCAATTCCTTCAGTAAATCCGGTAAAGATTCGCGCACCGATTCATCATCATCAACTACCGATACCAGCAAACGTGTGTCCGTCATGGAGTTCCCATTCCCTGCCTAATCCAACACTCAGAACGCTTTGTCCAACAGCCGATCTAGGAAGTCAATGCGTTCCAAGAGTGGCGGCAAAGGTAGATCTTGGAAACAGATCAACCAAGCAGCTGGTTTTTCTTCCCGAAGTCCCGTTTGAGACAACATTCCAATAGCTAGGATGCGCTATCCACGCAAAAACCCATATTGTACTTTGGTATTGGTTTTGTTTTGACGTCAGGGAATTGCGTGTGGATTCCTTATCTCAAGCTTAGGACTCCACTGAATTGCGCGTCTGTCATCATGCGCAGTCAGGCTAGGGTCTGGAATCACAAGGAATGGAGAAAGCGAACGTCGCACCGGGGCCATCGTTACTTGCGGCCCATAGACGGCCGCGATGGGCCTCGACTATGGAGCGACTCAGAGAGAGCCCAACGCCCATCCCCTCTTGTTTCGTAGTGAAAAATGACTCGAAAAGCCGGTCACCGATTTCCGGACTAAAGCCAACTCCGGAATCCTGAACAGAAACAGTGACGTGATCGCCGTTCATCTCCGTCCTGATGATTAGCTGTCTTGGCTGGTCGTTGACCGTGTCCATGGCGTCTGACCCGTTGCGGATGAGATTCAGAATGACTTGCTGAAGCTGAACTCGGTCACCGTTGACGGTCGGCAGATCGTTGAATTCCTGTTTCAGAATTACGTTATTTCTCTGTAGTTCACCGGACAGCAACGCGAGGACCTCGCGAGCCGCCTCATTAAGATCCAGTGGCTCGACGTCAATTTGCTTCTTGCTGAAAAGCGCCCGCAGTCGAGTGATCACCTCTGAAGCGCGATTGCCATCGCGAATCGTCCGTTGCACGGTCTCCCGCGCGCCATCAATATTCGGAGGATCGCCCTTCAACATACGAAGACAAGTGCTCGCATTCGTGATGATGCCCGATAGCGGCTGGCTAACCTCATGTGCGATCGAAGCAGTCAGTTGTCCCATCGTCATAACTCGCATCATTCTTGCGAGTTCTGCCTGAGTGTTGCGTAGCGCTTCTTCCGCTCGTTTCCGATCGTCGATATCGGTATTCGTGCCATACCATTTGATGATGGCGCCTGACTCGTCGCGCAGCGGATCTGCGCGAAACAGAAACCATCGATAGTCACCGTCAAGGCGTCGAAAACGTGCTTCGATCTCGCCTGGTCCTCCGGATGTAATCATCGATTGCCAGTACTCAGTCATACGACCGTGATCGTCGTCATGAACTGCCTGGGCCCACCCCGATCCCTGCGCCTGCTCGGGAGACAAACCCGTGTAATCCAGCCACCGCTGGTTGAAGAATTCGACCGTGCCGTCAGGAAGGGCGGACCATGCAAGCACCGGCATGGTATTGATGATTAGGCCCAGGTTCCGCTCACTTGCAAGGATCGCTTCTTCAGAGCGCTTCTTTTCGGAGATATCTCGAATGAATCCCGTGAATACTTTTCGCCGATCCGCAGTCATCTCTCCGAATGAGACCTCTGCCGGGAACTCCTCACCGTTAGCCCGCAGTGCAGTCAGCTCAGTTCCGTTCCAGTTCAGATGTCTCGCGCTGGTTTCCAGATACCGTTTGAAACCCGTCTCATGGAGTTTGCGCATTCCTCCCGGCATGAGAACAGTGAGAGGTCTGCCGATAAGCTCTTCCGGGTTATATCCAAATATCCGCTTGGTTGCGGCGTTCGCAAGAATGATTACGCCGCTTTCGTCGATACTGACCACCGCGTCGCTCGCGGTTTCAACCACAACCCGGTATCTTGCTACGCTCCGCTTAAGTTCGTCCTCGGCCCGCTTACGATCGTCGATGTCGGTGGACGTACCGACAAATTTGAGGACTCTTCCCTGTGCATCGCGCAAGACCACGGCTCGATTGAGATGCCAGCGATAGGTCCCGTCCTGAGCGCGCCGAAACCGGGTTTCCATGGCAAAACCCTCTCCGGAGCGTACTCCCTCCCAAAACATCCTTGATGCTGTTTTCCGATCTTCGGGGTGGACGGCAGTCATCCAGGCCTCGGGATGCGACCGAACGAAATCGATGGTCTGACCGGTGTACTCAAGCCAAACTTGATTCACAAAATCCGGTGTCCCATCAGGACTGAGCGTCCAGGCGGCTACAGGAATACGCTGCAGCAGTCCAACTTGGAGTTGCAGCTCTTCGTTGGTCTCGGCAAGCTCCTTTGTCCGTTCCGCGACCCGGCGATCGAGTTCACTTGCAACCCGTTTCTGCTCATTCAGGCGCAGTGCCTGCTGCAACCCAATTGCTGCCTGATTCGCAGCTACGTTAAGCACCAGGCTCTCGGTTTGTTCTGGAAAACCGAGCCTCTGAGATCCGGCCGCGATGAGTCCGAGCTCGCCGTCTATTCCCATTCTGATGGGAAAGATCGAAACCTCCTGCCCTCCCAGATGCCTAAGTACTCCTTCAGACAATAGCTGCGGATTTTCTCCAAGCCAGTGATTGAGAGCATGCCTAATCTCCTCCCGGCTAAAACCTATCATGGAGAGCTGAGTAGTCCTAAGCGCCTCGATCGGGGCTCCGTGGGAATCGAGTTGTACTCGCCCATAGAGGAAGTCAAGATCGAGTATTTCCATGAGGGCATCGAGTAACGTCTCCAGGATTCGAGACGGTTCGCTGCCGCTCCAAACGGCTGGGAGCGCGAGAACACTCACCAAATCATTCATACAGCGCTGCAGGCGTTTGACTTCAGACGCAGAATCCGGCTGTTGCTGGTGCATATTGGTCCGTCGTTACAAGGAGTGTGACTGCCCAGCGCGCCGTTTACGATACTCGGGCAGGAATTCCTCTGGAGGCGTAAAAAAGGGGTTTTGTTGGAGATGCCCCCCAATAATGACCATCGGGTGCGTCCGCATGATGTCAATCACTGCATCCCCGCTGAGCTTCGCGAGATGGTAGGTGCAGATAACGGCGTCGTCATATCGACGCCAAACATCGTTCACACGCGATTCAAACTCGATCACATCCTCGATATGAGATTGATATCCCGAAGCCCAATCCATTCGGCACACGATGCGACTCAGTGGGTATCCTTCCGCGCTCCTGGCCGAAATCGCCATCTCTTCGAATGCTGCAAGCATCCGGTCTTGATCGAAATGTCCATCTCGTAGGTAGACTTCGGTATTGTTATGGATCTGAAGCTGTCCGCTTTTCTGATGAGCGGTTGAGTCGACGCCCGCCTTAGCTAGGCGCTGCAGATGGTCCTGGCGTGCCTCGGGATTGACGACCTGTACGGCCTTGTCCCCACAGGAAAGACCTTCCCGGATGAAAGGAAGCAATACGCGATACTCATCGTCATCAGTGGCGAAGAAGGCACAAACATGACGAACCGCGCCGAGTTGAGAGCCGGCAAGAGAAATCTGCCGCGAAGGTGGCGTCATCTGCTAGTCCTCCCACGGGAAGTCGTTCCGCGAACGGCCAGCCATTAGCCAACACGGACCGTTTTATTAGCGATTTCCCTTGCCGATGACTATAAAACAATGCCGAGTGCGAACGTAAACAATCGCAGAGGCCCAGGACCATGGTGTCTCGTGCGATAAAAGCCTTGCATGCCGCTATCGTGCGCAGAATGAGCCAGCTCTACAACGGCGGCGGTCACCTTATTCGGCTCAATAAACTCTTCACCCTATCGAGCCTGAGGCAGGTACGCTTCAAGAGAGTGGAAGTTCGTCGATCCTGAGTCGCGCCTGGCGTTGATCAAGCCTTAGCGATTGATCCTCTCCGTCGCGCCGTCAACAAGTGAGGCCAATAGCTCGCCCACGCTACGGCAACGCGCGAGATTCGCGCTTTGTCCGGCCCACAGCGCAAGGAGTTCGGCCTTACCGGCCTTCTGAGCTGGCAAAGCAAGATTGCGCATGAGCGCTCGCTGGAGCGGATAAGGAAGGACCTCTGTACCAGGTCGATTGAGCGATTCCAGAAGTTCGTTGTGGATGCCGCGAGCGAGCCTGCCCGTGAATCCACGTGTCAACGTGGTCCGTCCGGCTTTGCCGTTGAGGATAGCGTCCCGGTGAAGCGGGTGCGCGCCGGACTCCTCGCAGGCAAGAAAGGCCGTGCCGATCTGGACTCCTTCGGCGCCCAAAGCGAACGCTGCCGCGATACCCCGAGCGTCGGCTATGCCGCCTGCCGCGATTACGGGGATCTTTACCGCGTCGACTGTCTGCGGCACGAGTGAGATCGTTCCGGTCAGCGAGTCTTCCGATGAGCGCAGAAACGAGCCTCTGTGACCGCCGGCTTCAAAACCCGAAGCAACTACCAAATTCACCCCAGCTCGTTCGAGCGTCATCGCTTCATCGGGAGTGGCTGCTGTGCCGATGGTAACGATGTTTTGCTTCCGAGCCTCGTCAAGAATCTCCTTCGGCGGAATACCGTAGATGAACGAAAACACGGGCACCTTGGCGTCGAGAAGAACACGCGCCTGGTCTTCAAAGCGAATACCTTTGTAAGGCGCGAAGTCTGGCTGTGTTCCTCCAACCGTTTCGATGTGTGGCGCCAGGTGCGAAAGAGCGCGATGGAATGCTGCAGCATCAGACGTGCCCGCTCCTTGATCTTCCATCGAGACCCACAGGTTCATGGCGAATGGTTTCGCTGTCAGTGAACGAATCTCGGCTATTACCTCTTTGATTGCCTGTGGCTGAAGACCGTGCGCACCAAAAGAACCCAGCCCACCGAAGTTCGATACCGCCGCCGTCAGCCGTTGTGATGAGAAGCCACCCAGCGGTCCCTGGATGATCGGATACTCAGTTCCAAGGGCAGTGGCAACGCGTGTCTGATTCCAACTCTTGGACATAATCAACCTCACAGAGAAGAAGAGGCGGATGGTCTCGCCTCTTTCATCGACTTCGAATACGACCTCAGGCTCTTACCATTTGCCGGAGTGCGCACCGCCGTCCACGTGCAGCACTTCCCCGGTCACATTGCGAGCTTCCGTGAGATACACCACAGCGTCCACGATGTCCTCCACGCTCGAAATTGTACCCATAGGCGACAGGGTTTTGAGGAAGTCCTTCGGATCAGTTGCGTGCATCGGTGTATCCACCATGCCGGGCGCGACTGCGTTGAAGCGGATGTTCTCCTTCGCATACTCGCTTGCCAGACTGCGTGTCACCGCCTCGAGCCCGCCCTTGGTGATCATCGGCACTGAGGCCGTGACGCCGGCAATGGGATTAACGACCAGCGACGTTGTGATAGTCACGACGCTGCCGCCCGACCTCTGTGAGAGCATCTGCTTCACCGCGCCCTGCGTCACATAAAGGAAGCCTTCGAGGTTGACTGACGACAACGCATTAAGATCTTCGGCGGTATACTCTGTGAACGGTTTTGCGAAGAAGATGCCGGCGTTATTCACGAGCCCGTCAATCGAGCCGAACTTCGTAACGGCTGTCTCGACAATCTTTGCAGCCACCGCGCTGTCACCGATATTACCGTCGACGAGCGCGAGTTTATCTGAGGCCTTGAACGCTCCAGACTTGCTGATGTTGCGTGAGTTCGCGACCACGTTATATCCGCGGTCAAGGAACGACTGCACGACGCCCGCTCCGATACCTTGCGAAGCGCCGGTTACGATGATTGTTTTCTGCTTGCTTGACATTTCGATCTCCCGCTGACGGCTCCTGCCGCCATACACAACAAGAGACTCAGGCCGGTGCGATAGGATGCGTCGCAAGTTTCTATCGTCCGATAGGCCATCCCTATCGATTAGGCGAATTTCATTATTGCGCGGATAGAAGGCAGTTCTTCGTCCAGGAGTTCAAGGAACGATTGGAGTACAACTGACGGTTCCTTTTTCTGCCATGCCGCGACGAAGTCGATCCGAACCTCGTCGGGCTGAAGGCGAAAGAAGGAGATATTGTCCGCACGCAAATTACTGGCCGTGGCGGTAACGATGGCGACTCCTTCCCCGGCCTCAACTGTGGCGAGTACGGAGTTCATGTTGTTCAGTTCATGGTGCAGGCGCGGTGAAAAGCCGTTGTCATTGCACACACGGATGATCGTGTCGAAGACCTCGGGCGAACTTGTGCGCTGAAAAACTACGAAGCGCTCACCCGCGAGATCTGAAATGCGGACGCGCTTCGTCGTCACTTCGCGGGCCTTAGGAAGGGCCACGACCAGCGGTTCCCGAAAAAGCAGGAGGGACTCATACGACGAGCTTCGATCGGCGGAAGGCGGCCGCGTGAAGCCGATGTCGATCTCCCCGCGATCAAACGCTATATCCTGTCCATGAGGCACATCTTCGACAAGACGCAACGCCACCCCTGGATGACGGGCTTTATATTTCCGCAGCAGGTCGGGCAGAAAGCGGCAGCTGGAAAACCCCATGAAGCCGATACCGAGCCTCCCGATTTCGCCCTTAGCTGCCCGCTGCGCAGTTGCGATGGACCTGGCTGCCTGTGCCAAAGTCTTGACCGCTTCCTCGTAAAACGCCTCGCCCTCTGGCGTGAGCCGTGCGGCTCTTCCTTCACGCGAGAAGAGCTTGATGCCAATCTCGCTCTCCAGGTCAGAGACTGCTTGACTGATGGAAGGTTGAGCCACGTAGAGGTGTCGCGAGGCTTCTCGATAGCCTTTCCACTGCACTACCGCGGCGAAATAGCGAAGATGTCTTAACTCCATCCGATAGCCTATGCCTATCGGTCGATTAGAACATACCACCCCGCCCTATATCCATGGATTGATGTTTGAGTTTCAGTCCGCCCACAAGATGTTCCAGAAGCGGGCCGGGAGAAGCGCTGCAAGATCTGGATGGCGCGCTCATGGGAACTGAAGGGGCGGTCATCGAGAGCCAGGATGCTAATCAGTCAAGGTCGACCAGGCGCGATTCTTCGGCAAGCCACACCCTTTCCTTGCGCAGAACCTACATCCATGACGGGACAGGACCCTCCGGCGCTAGGGCTTCGGAGGAACTAAAAAAATAGCTTTTCAATAATTGCGACACAAATTCGAACGCTCTCCATCTTCCGGCAGATGGACAATCGCTCGCATACAGGGTGGTTATGCTGGAAGTCAAGCCAGTTTCAAAAAGATCGGTACCCGGTGAGGGAGTCCGGCGGCTGGCGTCGCTAAAGGAAGTGAACCGCCTTAGGAGAAACCAGGATCTCTCGCAGAATCGCTCTTGCCCTGGTTGCGACCGCCGCCCTTGTCTCAACCGCATTTCAGATATGTGTCGCGCAAACGACGCAAAGCCTCGAACCGCAATCCGCCGCACCCTTGGCGGCATCTGCCTCAACCGCAGTACCCGCTCTCGTGCCGTTCTCCGGGATCATAACCAAGCCGGACAGCAAGCCAATCTCCGGCCAGATGACCATCACCTTCCTCATCTTCAAAGACCAGGAAGGCGGCGAGCCACTATTTGCTGAAACCCAGGCCGTAACATCCGACGCGGGCGGTCACTACAAGGTCCAGCTTGGGGCAACCCTCGCCAACGGCCTTCCCGCAGAGCTCTTCGCTACCGGCGAAGCCCGTTGGCTTGAAGTCCAAGTCGCCGGTCAGGTGCCCCAGCCGCGATTATTGATGGCCAGCGTTCCCTATGCCCTCAAGGCCGCCGACTCGGCGACCCTCGGCGGACTGCCTGCGTCGGCCTTCGTCCTCGCCGGAAGTAAAGCATCCGCCGATCTCGCTGCCACAGTATCTGCGGCCGCAACGACTGCCTCTACCGTCACTACCACCGGAGGCAGCTCCGGCTGCGTGCCTGAGTTCACCGGCGCAAGCACCATCGCCGATTCCCCAATCTTCGTCTCAGGGGCCAACGTCGGCATCGGCATCGCCACGCCCAGTGCCACGCTGGATGTGAATGGCACGGCGCTCGTCTCCGGAGCCCTCACCGCCAAGGGCGGCGTGACCGTCGACGGTATGTTGGAATTTGCTCCTACGAGCCCCGCAACTGCCACCGCCGGCTTCGACTCTCAGATGCTCAAGTTCTACACCTCGGCATACAACTCAACCAGCAAGGCCGCCACAAATCCGCGCTTCGAGTGGCAGGCCGAAGTCACCGCCAACAACACCGCCGCGCCCTCGGCAACCCTGAACCTGCTCTCGTCAACCACCAGCGCCGGAGCCGCCGAGACCGGCTTCCACTTCAACGCAAACGGAACCATCACCTTCGCCAAAGGACAGACCTTCCCCGGTATGGGAACCATCACCGGAGTCACCGCCGGAACCGGCCTCACCGGCGGCGGTACGTCCGGCAACGTCTCGCTAAATGTCGACACCACCAAAGTCGTCACCGGACTCATCGCGGGCACGGGCCTTACCGGTGGCGGCACGGGCGGCAATGTCACCCTGAATATCGACACCACCCTGGTTCCCCAATTCACTGCCGCGTTCAATGAATTTACCGGGAATATGATCGTGGACGGGATAATAGCAGGCAGCCACGTGACCACCTCGGGTCTTTCTGTCGCCCAGTCACCTGGGCAGATTATTACGCCGGTCACCATCATCGCGGGGGACGACAACGGGGTCGCCCGCAACGCCGCCCAGCAACTCGTGGTTCAGGCCGCCACGGATCCGAGGCAACAGTTGCTGATCGGATATGAGATGCAGGGTGCAACCGGCGGGGGCTACGCAACGATCCAGTCCACGTGGACAAACGTGGAAAACACAGGCCTGCTGCTGCAACCCAACGGCGGCTGCGTCTGCATCCGCACAGGGAACCAGCAATTCCAGAACCCTCTGGTCATCGGACAGGGCCACGGAGGAGCAGTTGCCGATGATTGGTCCCCCTACAGCTCCCGCCGCTTTAAGACGAACATTCAGACGCTGCCCGATGCGCTGGATAAGGTTGAAAGGCTCCGCGGCGTCTCTTACACGCTGAAGGCCAACGGCAAGCGCGAGATCGGCGTGATTGCCGAAGAAGTGGGCGCCGTCGTCCCGGAAGTCGTAACCTACGAGAAGAACGGTGTGGATGCCCGGTCGGTTGATTACACGCGCCTCACAGCCCTTTCTCATCGAAGCTACCAAAGAACAGCAGACGCTCCTCCAGCAACAGCAAAGGCAAATCCAAGCGCAGCGAGAGCAGATTCGGGCTCGGCAGACGGCTGCCAGACTTCAGCAGACCCAGATCGCTCGACTGGCTTCGCAGATGAAAACCGTCCAAGCGGTGCTCAAAGACAGCGACCGCGCTACCTCGCAGGTCCGCACGGTCGCTCAGTTGACAATGATGCACTAATCGCTCGCGAACGCGAATCGCAAGGTGCGTTCCCGAGCCCCTCCTCTCAGCGGAGCGCGCTCAGAGCGCGGCCAAGACCAATATTGCCTCAACTTAGAACGGCACAGAAAGTTTGAGTTTCCTTAAGCCATCGCGGCGTGCCCAATGAAAAAGAAAAAAGCCAACTATCCCCGGAAGCTAGCGACTCACCGTACTGCTGTCATTGCATCAAATTTTTCCGCAGAGGATGAGGGAGATACCTCCGGATTGTCGCTAAACCAATTGGAGGAACATACCATGTATCGCCGCTTTTTTCTGATGTGCCGCTTCATCGCACTCGTCATCGCCGGATTCACGTTCACGGGCCAGATTGTAGCTCAAACTAGGAAGCCCGGTTCGGGGCCGGGATCTGGAACCTTCACTGTCGGCACCGACGTGCATCATGATCGCTCGCAGCCGCTGCGCAACATCGAACCTTCGACGACACCGAGACATGAGTTACGCTTCCCCCTGGGGGGCTGCCGGTAGATCGCCGCGCTAAATCTCTCAAGGAGTCTTCAATGACTGCGGGGCAAGAAGTAGCGGCAAACAGAGATCTACTTTCAGATGGAGTGACGCCGAACCTTGTCAACGGGGCCACTGGCGTTGCGACAACGCTGGGGTATTTCAACATCGCTGGTGTCGGGAATTACTTTAATGGACCTGACGGAGGGTTCACCCCGGCCAGTAGCCCGTCGGATGCGACCGGCGCGGTTGGCACTACCCAGTACTTTCAATGGGTCGACGACGCCTTTGCCGTCTTTGACAAAGCAACCGGCAACGCTCTTCTCGGGCCGGTCGCGGGCAATACCCTTTGGAGCGGCTTTGGCGGCGCGTGCCAAAACGACAACGATGGCCAGCCGACGGTCAATTTCGACAAGCTGGCAAACGTGTGGGTCGTGAGTCAATACGCCATCACCAGCGGGGCGCCATATCTGCAGTGCGTGGCGGTTTCTACGACCGCGGATGCGACGGGGACCTGGAACCGCTATTCCTTTCAGATTGGAATCGTTAACACCGCCTGGACCAATCTCAATGCAAAGCTGGGAGTGTGGCCGGACGGCTACTACATGACGTTCGACATGTACTCGGGATCCACATACCTGGGGCCCAAGTTATGTGCTCTGAACCGGACCAAAATGATTTCTGGAAATGCTGCAGGCATCCAGTGCATCCAGCTTGATACTGAATACTCAGGCCTTGTAGTCTCCGACCTGGATAGTGCCGTCCCGCCTCCTGTAGGCGCTCCGGCCTATTTCGCCGCCGACGACCTGAACTATTATGCGCTGGATCTGTGGAAGTTCCACGTGGATTGGAACGACTCCCAGAATACAACCCTGAGTCTGCCGATCCTTCTCCCCGAACCGGATTATGCCCTGGCATGCGGGCTCTGCGTCCCACAGCCAAACGGCGTGGCGCTGAACTCATACGGCAGCCACGTCATCGGGCGGATGCCTTATCGCAACTACGGCGATCACCAATCGTTGTTTACCTCAGAGACCTTCGGAAACCCCACCGGGTTCGTCTTTTACGAGATGCGCATCGCTTCCAGCGGGGATTTGTTTATGTATCAGGAAGGAGAGTTTCAGGCCGATACTACGAACTTTCGCTTCATTCCCAGCATCGCTTCTGATCGGGCGGGCAACATCGCCGTCGCCTACAACCTCTCCAGCTCGCAAACCTTTCCCGGCCAGTATGTCGCCACGCGAGCGGCCGGCGATCCGCTCAATACCATGGGTAATGAGACACTGCTGAATCCCGGCAACGCCTCGCAGACAACATCGTCCTGGGACTATCGCTCCACGCTCACGGTCGATCCGGTGGACGATTGCACCTATTACTACACCGAGCAGTACGAGCCGATGGACGGAACCAACAACTGGTCAACGCAGATTGAGAACTTCGTGCTGACGGGCTGCCAAGTTGCCACAGTGACTCTTCAGACTTCGCCTTCGGGTCTGGCGGCTTCGCTCGGTGGCACGTCCAAGGGTACGCCAGTAAGTGGCCAGTATTCCGTTGGCAGCAGTGTCGCCATTGGAACCACTTCGCCACAGGCCGGGCCGACAGGAACCCAATATATCTTCAGCAGTTGGTCCGATGGCGGCGCGATCACACATAACATCACAGTGCCGGGTGTCGGGGCCACCTATGCTGCTACCGCAGCTTTCACAACTCAGTATCAATTGAACACGGGAGTGTCGCCTCCCGGAGGCGGGACGGTATCAGTCGCCTCGGGCGGCTTCTACAACGCAGGAAGCACGGTGACGCTCACGGCCACACCGGCGACGGGCTACATATTCTCCGGCTGGACTGGCAATGTCGCCAGCCCAAGTAGTGCGTCGACAAGCATTGTCATGAGTTCGCCGCAATCGGTCGCGGCAAATTTCACTGCCATTCCAATCGTCCATGGCAGTTTTAATGGTCAATCCGGTCCCGCAAACGCGAGCGTCCTTTCGTTTACCTTCATGAATAGCGGAGCCGCCGAAGGCGATGGAGTCACCATCGTGAGTTTCAAACTCACTCAGACGGCGGGAACCGCTTGCTCTCCGGTCATCACAACGCCACTCCCGAAGGCGGTCGGAAACGTGGCTCCCAATGCGACCATAAAGGGCAGCATCGTGGTCAGCTTCTCTTCGTGCGCAACGAACGCGAGGTTTTCGGCGACAATGCTGCACTCTGTGACCGGCGGCACTAGCTTCACGACCGCACTGACCAACCTGGCAGGCGCTTCCCAACCCTCTTCACCGAACCCTCGTCTTGACCTGCGCGGCAACCGCCCTTCGGTCTTCCGAAGTACTGGCGCTCCGCTGGGCTGATATTCGGTGGGAGGAAAACCGGATTCGCGTCTCCAAACGCTGGTCCATGGGAAAGGACGGAGCGACGAAGAACGAAGCTTCTGACGGGCATGTGCCTCTGCATCCCGTGCTGGCTTCGCATCTTCGCGAGTGGCACGACCAGACTGTATTCGGGGCAGATACGGATTTCGTCTTCCCTTCTGTGCGGTCGAACGGACGCGTTCCACTATCTCCTGCCATGTTTGTCGCCGATCATCTCCGGACAGCGGCCATCAGGGTGGGGATCTCCATCGAGAAGGGGCAGCGTTTCGGCCTTCATAATTTTCGGCATTCACTCAGCCACTGGCTGATAAACAAGGCGAAAACCGAGCCGAAGACTGTACAAGGCATGCTCAGACACAGCCGAATCCAGACCACACTCGACCTCTATACGCAGGAAGACGCGGATGAGGCCTGCACGGCGCAGGGCAAATTCCTTGAGGCGCTGGCCATGCCTACCCAGCTGATTCAGTGATGTGGGTAGAAATGTGGGTAGCGATGTTTGGGGATTTGAAGTGTAAGTGGCTGATTTATATGGTGGGCGCAGCAGGATTCGAACCTACGACTTCCACCGTGTGAAGGTGGTGAAAAGGTAGACGGATGATGAGGATAAAGGGGTTAGAAGCCGGTACAGTCGGAGAGAACCGGCACTCTCGCCGCTATTTGCTACCAATTCTGCTACCAAATCCATTCACTCTTTAACCAGTGGGCCATTGGGCTGGCCGTGGGGGATCAGCCCAAAATGTCAACTCCGACTTTTTCAATCGAGGAGCGCCGATCGCAACGATAGTCTCCCACCGACTCGGCCTCCCGCAACAGCGAAACGGGGTCCGCTCACCGCGCGGTGGAACGAAGGCAAGTTGTATGGTTACGGGCGGGCTCCGCGGCCATCTTGTTTCCGTTCAGTAGGGATTGGGATGTGAGCGCCAGTTGTGCAGGGCCATTAACCCGACTTGGCTTGGTACGGGCCCATAAGCTTCAACGAAGAGACCGCCCGCTTATAGTTGGCGACAAATTGCTCTCAATTCGGCGTTTTTTCACATAGGCCGAAACGACTCTTCCACCGACAAGGGCTGCGTTAATGCCTTGAATTCCATCCTGCAAGAGCACGGCGACTACCAGTTCGGGATCTTGAGCACCGTTTGCTTTACTGCGGAGCCGATGCAATCTCTCGCAGGTAATATGCCAAGTTGTTCGTGCGGGTTGGCGAAGTCCAGGTGCGATTTCTCAAGTGATCTTTCGCGAGGCCTACTTCAGAGAAGGCTGCATGCCCCCACCGAGGGAGGATGTTTTTGTTTGCGGAGAGATTGGGAAAAAGGACTGCAACATGTCCTCCGTGTCGATGCGGTCGTGAAAGCCAGCTAATTTCGCTTTTATCGTGCTCGATAGATTGTCAAAGGCACTATCGAAGATCATGTCGTCAAATCCCCACGAAACAACCTGTCGATAAGGGATGGCTGTAGCGCCAGAGTGGGACGAAAACGACCGAAGCCTACGGCTACGGCCTTGCCACCGGGCGCCAGTTGCGCCCGGGCGCACAAGGAGAACTGGCTGCGCGAGTCGCAAGACGTTGCAAGGCATGTCCGGGCCGCATCCGGCTCAGTTAGTGAAACTGGGCATCCTCCAACAAGTCCTTGCGCACGTTATTCTTTCGCAGAGCAGGAGATGCAGGCATCCGGAGCACCTTTGCGGATGTCACCAGCGTGCGATTACCTCTGGACTTCCCGTGGGCTCGCAGGTATCGTGGAGCAGGCAATCTGTTCATTACTCGACAGCCACCCTGAATCTCGGCCCCGATTCTTACGGCTCACAGACAGAACTATGGCCCGGTACTCCTTAGCAGACAATGCGGGCGAAGTTGGCTCGCGCGATGATCTGATCTATTTGATGAGTGAAGCTGCCGCGGTTGAGCATGCGCTCATGTGCCAGTATCTCTTCGCCGCTTTTTCTCTCAAGTCTGATACATCGGAGGGCATCACTCATGAACAAATGAATGTCGTCGCCAACTGGGAACGCTTCATCCTGATGGTCGCACGCCAGGAGATGGAGCACTTGGGCCTTGTATGCAATCTGCTGAGTGCCGTCGGAGCCGCTCCCTATTTTTCCCACCCGGACTTTCCATATCCCACATCTTTGTATCCGCACAGCATGTCGCTGGATCGTTTTTCCTCGCATACTCTCAAAAGATTCATCTGCTTCGAAAAGCCGCGAAGAACGGATCCGCACGATGCCTTCTGCCTTGATCCGGACCCTCGGAACGCGGTCCTTGCAGCCCGGGTTACACCGAAGCCCTTGCCTTACAAGACTATCGAAGAGCTGTACGACGCCATTCGCGACGGCTTCGACTACCTGACGAAGAAAGGCACGCGTCTTTTTATCGGTTCGCTGGCTTCGCAGGTTACCGGGGACGAGTTAGCGACGAACTTCGTTCGCAAAGGCGCAACCGGCGGCGGTTACGACATTTTCATGAGCACGATTTCCGATCTGGCGAGTGCGCAGCAGGTGATCGAGCTCATCATTCGCCAAGGTGAGTCCTCCGTGTTCAATCCGGGCGACCAGGAGTACGAGCTTTCGCATTTTCGGGCTTTTCAGCGGATCTACGAGCAGTTGCTGAAGCTTGAGGCGGAAGATCCGAATTTTGAGCCCGCCCGTGCCGTTGTCTCGAATCCCGTGCTGTACGAAGTGAGCCCGGGCCACGGAAACTTTGGAGGCGAACAGACCGTCATCACACACCCTAACAGCCGCGCCGTGCTCGATCTGCTCAATGGGGCCTACGAAGTAATGTTGTTGCTCCTGATCCGCGTATTCGCTCACTCCGACGACAGCAAAGCTTTAATACAGGAAGTTCAGGCTGCCGCGTTCTTCCCGTTGATGACCATGGTAACCCGGCCTCTTACAGAGATACTGACCAGCTTACCGGCATTTTCCGATGATGGACCGGAGAGAGCAGGACCCAGTTTTCAGGTATACCCGAACATCAATTTTCTGCCTCATTCCCGCCGGGCTTGGATCATCCTGGCCGAGAGGTTTGCTGAGCTGACGCAGGATGCGAAAGAAATCAGTAAGTTGTCAGGGATGCCGGGACGCGTGGGTTACATCGCCGAAAGCCTGGATTTGATGCTGAAGCGCCTGAACTCGGTCTTACGGCCTTTGGGATTCATGTCATGATGACGGTCACGTTCGAAGGATGGTTCCAGTGCCGATTTGCTACGGACCCCGATCCCACCGATGACCCACGCGGCGTGAGCGGTCCAACGTTCTCAGTGCCCGGCGAACCACCTTTCGACCGGATCATTCGTCTCAACGATTTCGTTAAGCCGCGTTACCCGAGAGACAGGTCGCCCGGGGTGACCGTCACTTCCGTCGCCATTAACGGTCAGAACGCAGCCTCACACTCGCTGATCGGTGCTTCTGTGAATTTGCTGGGTAGCCCCAGCTACCAGCAGAGAAACATGATCCTGGTCTTGTTGGTCCCCATGTTTCAGGCGCCGATTGATCCGTTTCATATTCAGATCAAGGGCAACGGCATAGAGATCTCTCGCGTGGATTATATCGATCTAGCACATCCCAACCTCAGCTATAAAGATGTATTTCTAAATAGCACACTCACACAGCGCCGTGGAAACCAGATTGCGGTTCAGTCCGTTGAAGTCGCGGAGAAGACAGGCTTTATGAACTACCGCGAGGTCCGGCGACAGCGTCTAGACGACCTTAAACGGCTGCGGGAGCACGAGGCGGATCCGATCGAACGAGCGGCACTCGACAAACGCATCATGAACATTGAAAACGATCGGTTGCTCACCGGAGAGATGCTGGCCGCAACGCAATTTCTGGGCCTGCAGGCAACCTATAGCTTGCAAATCAACGGCTCCGCCCGGATCGATCCCATGCGCAACTCTATAACTGATGACGCCAATCTGCTTCAGGGAACGGTAGGATTTTCGCAGCCCTGGACGATTACCTTCTGGATGGGCGGCTATGACGTGGATACGATGTTTGGTTATTTCTCAGGGAGTCTATCGATGCCGTTCTATCCAGATTCCGCCAAACAGGGTAGAGTGGGCCAACCGCAAACATCATTATGGAAATCATGAACCGCAAGGAGGTCTCGATGGCTACTCCGGATACCAAAGCCGCTGGCAAAACCCAGCAACTTACGAACCAGGATCTGTACGACATCCTGAACGGCGCTTGCATACTAGGAAGCGGCGGCGGCGGCCCATATACCCTTGGTCAGCAATTGCTGAAACAGGTGATTCAGAAAGGCACCGTCGAGCTCATCGATCCTAAGACGGTCGGAGATGACGAGCTTACGGCGATTGCCGCCGGTGTAGGATCTCCCCTCGCGGCTGCTGGAGGATTCCCGTTTGATGCTGCATACATCGCGTTCCAGGAACTCGATAACATCCAGTCCAAGACTTCGGGGAAGAACTTCAGCTGTGTTCTGCCCGGAGAGGTGGGAGCGGGGAACAGCGTCATTCCCATGACGGTCGCGGTTTCCGCAAATATACCCATCGTTGATGGCGACGGCGCCAGGCGAGCCATCCCCGACCTGGATATGGTTACTTATGCGAGTCGCAACTTACCCATCTCTCCCGTGGTTTTGGCGAATGACGATGAGAAGATCAGTTTCATTGCCGAGAGTGTAGCCATTGCTCAAGTCACGATAGACGGCATCATCAACGGCGGAGCATTCAAAGAGGATGCCGGCATGGCCTTGTGGAGCATGAGCGGCTCTGCAATGAAACCAGCAGTCATCCCGAACACGATGAGCTACACGCGCGATCTCGGCGCAGCCCTTCGCAACGCCCTCCAAGCCGGGGAGGACCCAGTGGAGGCCGTCTGCACCTATCTCTCGGGCGAGCTCATATTTACCGGCAAGATTACGGACCAGCAGCAAAGCACAAAGGCCGGCTTCGATTTCGGCGCTATTACTATCCAGAATGGCAAGTCGGTGCTGACCATCTACAACCAGAATGAGAACCTGATCGCCTGGAATAGTGAATCGTCCCAGCCGCTTGTGATGGCGCCAGACTTGATTTGCTATCTCACAACGGATGGGCAGCCCTTCAGCAATGCTGACCTTCAGTTAGCTAAGGGTAAGGAGATTGCCGTCATCGCTGCTCCGTGTGCCCCGCAGATGCGGGCGCATTCCATCGTGGCGGCCTTCCAGGCTTCATTGAAGAAAATGGGATACGCGGGTTCCGAAGTCTGCCTATAAGAGTTGGAGCCTAGTTGCGGCCCGGTTCCCAATTCATTGCAGTTCGACAGTTGCGAGCGGTATTTTTTCCACCAAATCGGGATAGTTGATGAGGCGCATCAATCTGTTGAATCGCGGATGAGCGCGCAGCGGGTCGGATTTGGGATCGATCTCCAGATAGGCAATATAGCTGGAATGTTCTTCTGCCGCTCGTTCCAGCAGAGCGAGTGCCTCGTCGTTCCTGCCGAGTGCCGCTTGGATTCGGGCGAACTGATCAGACGGCACGTATCGGTTTTTAGAAAGGTCGAGCAGTTCCGCAAGCATCTGCTCGGCTTCCTCCGTTCTTCCACCGACCGCATAGGCGTGTCCCAGCGCCGAGAGGAAAGTCGGGCTGCGGCGGGAAAGTTCGGCCCCGCGTTCCAGCTCTGCAAAAGCCTCGGCATGCATGCCCTTCTGCAGGTAGCTCCACCCCAGAGGCAAGTGAGCGACCACAAAATTTGGATCCAGTTCGAGAGTCTCACGGAGCTGATTGATCGCGTCGTCATAACGCCGGCTGAAATAGTAGGCGAGGCCGAGGCTCGAGTTGATCCACAAGGAAAGCGGGTCGAGTCGTAATGCCTCTTTGATCTCCGCCACCGCTTCCGGCATTCGGCCGCACGCACCCAAAAACCAGCCGTACCACTGATGGGCAGTAGGATAGTTCGGATTCAGAAGAACAGCCTGCTGAAATTCGCGCTCAGCCTTCTCCCAATCCCAGGAAAGCCGCCAGGACACAAGCGCCAGGGACGCATGTGCCTCTGCAAGCGAACTATCCAGCTCCAGAGCTTTTTGGGCTGCGACCGCGGCGCGGCTCAGCGTGTCTAGCGGAGGATGCGGCCCGATTGCGCTGTCTGCGAGCAGCACATGGCAATCGGCAATTCCCGCGAAGGAGCGTGCCTGGAGCGGATCCATCCGGAGCGCCATCTCGAAATGTTCAATTGCTTTGCAGAGGCTGTCGAGAGTGACGCGATTCAGATAAAAGCGCCCTCTGAGGTATGCGTTGTAGGCCTCTGGATTAACGGTTCCCAATTGCTCCAATTGTTCCTGTTCGCGCGGTGCAAGTTTTACCTTGATCTCGCGCGCTACGGCTTGTGCGACGTCGCGCTGCATCGCCAACACTTTTTTCAGTTCCCGCTCATAGCTTTCGCCCCAGACATAGCGGTCGTCGGTCGCGTCTACCAGCTGCACCGAGATTAGCACTGAATCTCCCGCGGTGCGAACGGAGCCCTCGATGATGTAGCCGACGTCCAGTTCCCGCGCAATCTCAGGCAGAGACTTCGTGGTGTTCTTGTATTGTCGTACTGAAGATCGAGAAATCACCAATAAAGAACTGATGCGTGCGAGCGTGCCCATCAGTTCCTCGTGCATGCCATCGACAAAATATTCCTGATCGGCGCTCCCGGACAGATTTTCCAGCGGAAGTATGGCGATGCGATTCGACCGTGGCGAAACAATCTCTATCGCCGGCGTAGTACCGCCCAAAAGCAGGTTAAGATCGTTGCCCACATCCCCGGTTTTCGCATAACGGCGGCTCTTGTTCTTCTCAAGGCAGCGCAGAATTACTCGCTCCAGCTCTGCCATCGCAAGCGGGTTGATAGTGCGCAATGGGGCTGGCTGGCGATGCTGGATTTGCTCTGCCAACTCCATCGTATTTTGTCCGCGGAATGGCAACCGGCCGCACGCCATCTCGTAAAGCACGACACCGAGCGCCCAGGTATCTGTACTGTGATCAACCTCCTCTGCGCGAAGCTGCTCCGGTGACATGTAGTGCAGCGTTCCCACGATCCCAGTCTCGTGCAGGGCGATCGTGGCGCGCATGCCCGCTTCTTCGAAAGGTTGAAGTGACTGCACCCGGCTGGACCCGGGCTGCAACAGCTTCGCTACACCGAAATCCAGGATCTTTACATGACCCTTGTCCGTCACGCCAATATTGCTGGGTTTCAGGTCGCGATGGATGACTCCACGATCATGCGCCTCTTCGAGCGCCTCCGCCAATTGCGCGCCAACCCGGAGAATATAGTTCGGTTCGAGAAGACCTGTCGCAAGCCGCTGAGCGAGCGTCGTCCCTTGCACCAGTTCCATGACGAGATAGTCATTTCCGTCCTGGTTGCCGAAATCGTAGATATGGGCTATCCGCGGGTGATTGAGCCGCGAAAGGGAAATGGCTTCCCGATGGAACTGACGGCGTTTGGGTTCATCGGCCAGAGTGCCGGCGCGCAATACCTTGATAGCAACATCGCGCTCCAAACGCTCGTCGATCGCGCGGTAAACCTCTCCCATCGCACCCGCGCCCAGCTTTTCGATCACTCGATAATGGGAGAGCTTACTACCCAACATGATGCATTATCGCTCAAAAGATCAGCTTCAGCCCGAATTGAATCTGTCGTGACGACGTGACCGTGCTGAAAATTCTCCCGGCATTGGGGCTCAGGATTCCACAACCCAGATTCGCTGGATCATTTCCCGGAGTACAAGGCACTCCGTCAGGAAGCGTGGTTGTCCTTCCAATGAATACCGCATCACCGTTACCGCCGTTGCCGGTCGGCCCCTGAGTATTTACTGGAACATTGAAGTTCGGATGGTTGAACAGGTTGTAGACCTCCGCCCTGAACTGCAACGAAAGATGTTCAAGCAGTTTGGTCGTTTTGAGCAGGGAGAAATCGAAGTCGACAAGCCGAGGGCCGCACAAAATATTACGCCCTGCATTGCCGAACTGCCCGGGCGGGGGCAGGGCGAAAATGGTGGGATTAAACCATCCACCCGGATTACTGTACGTCCATTGACTGCTGCACGGGTTGACACCCGGCTTAAGGTCCGGCCGGTCGGCAGGATCGGCCGCGTAAGTCTCTGAATTGTTGAACGTCCCGAGAGTAGCCGTAAACGGTAGCCCGGACATAGCCGAAATGATGGATGCTGCCTGCCATCCTCCCGCCAGCTTTCCTCCTGCACTTTGCCAGTCGCCGCCCCAGTGCTTGCCAGGTCCGAAGGGAAGATCATAGATGGTGTTGAAGACGAACACATTCCGCCGGTCAAAGGACGACCGCCCGTAGTCTCCCGTCCGATCGTAGAAATTCTGAGAAACCCCTGACTCTGAGACCCAGTCACTGGGGTACGGGCCGCTCTGGTCATCCATCGACCTCGACCATGTGTAAGAGGCCTGCAGAGAAAGACCATCCGCCATCCGCCGAAGCAGGCTTACCTGCAACGAGTTATAGTTTGAGTTAGCATCGGTCACAATCAGAGGAACCGAACCAAGATTCGGATTGATTGACTGATAGAAGGGCAACTCATTGGCTTCACCAGTGCGAACCAGGTGCACGCCCCTCGATCCAACGTATCCCATGGTCAGGGACGTATTGGGCGATAGTTCCTGCTGCACATTCAAGCTGTATTGCAGGTAGTAGGGAAACTGCGGGGTATAGGTAATGCCGAAACTGCCAATTGTTTCCGGCGGGATCGGACCCTCGATGGACTTCACGCTCGTCGGCGGAGCCTCAAATTCGGGAAGTATATAAAGCAGCGCAGTATAGAAGGGCTCGTAGAATCTGGTATTGAAGTAAAGGTTGCCCCACAACTGGTCCCGCATAATTCCAAAGCCGGCCCGCACCGCAGTCTTTCCGCTTCTTCCAGGGCTCCATTCGAACCCCAGGCGGGGAGACCATAGATTGAGTGGAACACTTTTCCAGATCGGTCCCACGGTTGGGCCGGTCGCAGTCAGCAGGTTCTGGATATTGGATAGCTTGTTGTTTACTTCGCTTGGGTTGCTTGAGTATTCCCATCGAAGGCCAAGATTCAGCGTAAGGTTGGAAAGAACGTGCCAGTCGTCCTGGAGATAAAACCCGAGGTAAGTCTGGCGATAGTGTCGGTCCGAATTAGCATTCGATGGATCGACCCCAAAGTAGGTATAGGGAATTCCTTCAAGGAATGACTCCAGAGCGGGATTACTACTTTGTTCCGGAAAGCCGAAGCTGGATAAGTCCGTGAAAGTGTACTGGCCGGACTCGAAGAAGTCTTCGCTGCCATTGATTTGCATGCGCTTGATGTCAGCGCCGAATTTCGGGTAATGATTTCCGATCTTTGACACCACATTGTCGATCACTTCGTATGTATTTGAAGTAGTGCCCAGGGGGAAAGTGAGATTGTTGCCGAGTAGAGGAAGGTCCGAGATGTTGATCGCCCCTAAATAGCTTCCTGGCACAAGTGATAGGGACAATGGGTAACTATTATCGGGAGTCGCAAGGATTGCTGTCCGGTTATAGGCAAACTTGGCTTCGTTCAAAAGTCGCGGATTAAAGATATGCTGCCAGCTGAGCATGACGAAGTCATCTCCAACTGTCCGTAAACCGTTGAAGCCGGGGAGCAGTGTGCTTTGAAAAGGCACCGTCGAATTGCCGTAATCCGCAACGTAGCGCAAGAATGCCTGATCGCGGTCGGAGAATTGGTGGTCGACGCGTCCCAAGCCATAGTTCTCTGAAGTCGGCTGCAGTCGGGAAGTGTCCAGAATCGCTGTCCCATCGCCCAGCGATGGACCATTCGGCACTGGATAAAGGGCGAGAAACGGCGCAATGGCAGGATTAACGCCGACATCCACCAGATTGCCGGTATTCGACGCCGATGGCAGATAGCCTTGGTGGGCTTCGCTATCGGGCACCGTCGTACTTGTGGTAACTCCTTTGTTCTCCTGGAAGCCTTCATAGTTCACAAAGAAAAAAGTGCGATTGCGCCGAATGGATCCGCCGAGTGTGGCCCCGAATTGGTTCCGGCTGAAGGAGGGTATGCTTCCCTCGTCATAATAGTTCTTTGCATCAAGGGCGGCATTTCGAACGAACTCATACAACGAGCCATGCCAGTCGTTGCTGCCGGAACGCGACACCATCTGGACATTGCCGCCTGCATTACGCCCATAGTCGGCGCTATAGGTGTTCAACAGGATGCGATATTCCTGGATTGCCTCAACGCCAAGCTGTACCCCTGCAGGGCCTCCTGGATACACATTGAAACCGGGGTCATTGATGTCTGCTCCGTCCAACGTATTGTTGTTCATGGTGGGACGCGTCCCCTGAACCGAAGCTTTAGTGATTCCACCCTCGGAGAACGGGCTCGGCCCCGCATTGGTCGTCAGCTGGATGCCGGGCTGCAGTTCGGTAAGTTGCCACAGGTCCCGGCCGTTAAGCGGCAAGTCGCGAAGCTTGCTGGCTGTTACCACGCCGCTCATGCCGGCCGTGGTGATATCGACCATGGGAACTTCATCGGTTACCACCAGCTGTTGCCGAACTGTCCCTATCTGCAGGGTGATATTGGCCACTGCGGTCTGGTTAACCAGCAGTAGAACCCCCTGCCGCACCGTCGTGGCAAAGCCATTTGCCGTAGCTTTTATCTCATAATGCCCGGGTTGCAGCCCCGGAACGTCGTATGTTCCGCCGGCGTCGGAGCGGGTAGTCCTGACGAGGCTCGTTTCCAGGCTAGTTACCGCCACCATAGCACCAGGCACTACGGCTCCAGAGGCATCTCTCACCGTACCCATCAATTCCGAAGTGACCAACTGGGAGTTTCCGAGGAGACCGGCAGAGAAGAGAAGACCGAGCAGAAGAGAGAAGCGCGTCGTGGTTCTCATGATATTGTGAACTCCGCAAATCGTTCAGCTGAGTCAGACGACAATGGAAACACTTACTGTGGATCGCTTTCAGCCATTTATTTGCGCCGAAGATCTGAACCATTATGGGTCTCAAGTCTTAAGCTTAACCCCAGCAAGAAGCGCGCGCCGGAAAAAAGGCCCGAGGCCCCTTTTCGGGGTGCCGGAGGGCATATCAGACGTTGTCGTTGTGGCGGGAGTTGTCCTCCCGGCGAGCATTATTCCCGAACATTTCGGTTCGCGCCTTCGGAGGCCAGCTCAACTACATTCTTCCGGCAAGAATTTCAGCACCTTCTTCCAGTCTTCAAGTACGAGCACGAGTACGCCTCTACCTCACACACTCTGGAAACACGATTGTCTTTGGAGCCACGTATACCTGGACTTTTCCAAAGGCTAAAACGCCGCAAACGTGAGGCATCTATGGTCCAGGAATCGCCCCAAAAGAGAGTCTCAACTGCACTGATCGAGCCGTTTGATCCTTATCTTCAGGGATATGCCTTGTCGCAGAAAACCAACTTCTGCGAAGTGCGCATGCATGCGCTATAGCCGTTTGCTGAAAGCGACTCCGTAGCCCATCACGGTGGAAGTCAATGCACTGAGATGATGTGCATCGCCATTAAAATCGGCCATTTAGCTCCGCTCTGACATGCGCCGTTGGTAGCATTTGATAGCAAAATTAAGTCGTCTACCATTGACAAGCAAAAGCGTAAGTACTTGATTCTAATGGTGGGCGCAGCAGGATTCGAACCTACGACTTCCACCGTGTGAAGGTGGCACTCTACCGCTGAGTTATGCGCCCCGGAACGTGCGGCTTTGGGGGCCGTGCATCCGTCGGAGATCGAGAACGCAGGCGTTCGCCGCCGACAACAGCCTTTTTAAGAGTAGCACCGGCTCATCCGCTTGCCAACGCTGGCGTTGCCTTTGAGATGGCTGGCATTCGGTACCTCCGTCTCGACCGGCTGGCGGGTCAGCGGGTACACTTAAGGGCCAGAAGATGCTGCTTTCCGCTATCCGAAAGACGATTCCGTCCGTTTCGGCCGATCCAGCCGAACCGGACTTCCCTCGCCCGGTTTTCACGCGCCACGTCGCCAAAAAACGCAACCTTGGCGAACCATCCGTGTTCGTAAAAGCATGGCGACCATCGTGCTTGATCAGTCGATACTCCACTCTGCCCCATATGAGAGGCTAATGGGCAGGAACAGGTACCCGACGGCAACGGTTGATTGGAGCACTCTGAGCGATGCAGAGATCATGCTCCGCGTCAGCGCCGGCGAGGATGCGGGCTTTACCTACCTACTGGAGAAGTATCGCAAGCCGATCGTCAACTTCATGTTCCGCATGGTGCGGAACCAGGCGGTCGCCGAGGAACTGGCCCAGGAGGTGTTCTTGCGGGTGTACCGCTCCCGCGAGAGCTATCGGGCGGAAGCCAAGTTCACCACCTGGCTCTACCGGATCGCCACGAATCTGGGCGTAAACTACGCTCGCGATACGCGCTACGAGCGGGCCGCGCAGAACGTCTATCTCGATCAACCCGACCCGGAGACCGGAACGACGCCCGATGTGGCCGACAGCCGGCCTACGATCGAGTTTGAGATCGTCAAGGATGAGCGGATGAAAGCCATTCGCGCCCATGTTCTGGCCCTGCCCGAGCGGCAACGTGCGGCCGTGCTCATGCATAAGTATCAGGGCATGGACTACAAACAAATTGGCGAAGTACTCAAATTAAGCGAGTCCGCCACGAAATCTCTGCTCTTTCGCGCCTACCAGACATTGCGCGAAAAACTTAAAGACTTTGTCGCCCAGGATCTTGCGCAAAACTAGCTGTCTGGCTGGAGGTCTTATGAACTGCCGAAAAGTAAACTCGAAGTTAGCCGACCTACTTCTGGATCCGCAATCCATGCCAGCGGAGGTGCGGCTGCACGTTGAGGAGTGCGCGGAGTGCGGCCGCGAACTCGCCGAGTTGCGCGCGACGATGGGATTGTTGGACGACTGGGCGGTACCGGAGGCGAACCCGTTCTTCGATGCGAAGCTGCTGTCGCGGCTGCGAACCGACGAGCAGGCCCGTCCCGTGAGCTTCTGGGAAAAGTGGAAGACCCGCGTCCTCTACGGGAGCAGCCTGCGGTTGCAACCGCTAATGGCGGGCGCTCTCGTTGTTGTCGTCCTGATTGGCGGCGGCACTTATGCCGATCTTTCATGGCAGGCCCGCCACACCGAAGAGTCGGCGGCGGTGCGCGACCTGCAATCGCTGGACGGCAATGCCCAGGTCTTTCAACAATTGGATTCGGTCGATCAATCGGCTGCGCAGGATGATCAGGACTCCGGAACCGCCGGCCCATCGAGCGACTAGCCAATAAACGGCCAAGAGATTCTCCCGATCAGGCACGAGACCTCGATTAGCATTGCTCATGGCATCGCTGGAAATGAGGCCTTTGTAGGATTCGCACAAGTTCAAGGGAGACTGCGGAGCTCCAAGTTAGGGGTAGTACATGACATTTCGTGGAGAGTTTCGAGCGTGCGACGCGGCGGGGAAGTCCTGTCTCGATCGCGCACCCGAACCTCGCCACGATCTCCGAATGGTTCGGAGTCGCCTCTTTCTTTGCGCCGCCGTAGTCTTAGTGCTCCTCTCTACCGGGCTCCTGGCCCAATCCCCACACTCATCTCCGCCCCCACCACATAACTCATCCTCGGCGCCGCACCCACCGTCGGCGGCCTCACACTCCTCTTCTTCGGCACACCCGAGCAACAACCAGCATCATCCGCCGGGCCAGGAGCATCTCGGCGAGTGGCTGCAAAAGAACCAGGGACTGAGTTCCGAAGAACAAATTAAGAAGCTTCAGCAGGAAAAGGGGTTTAGCCAGCTAACGCCCCAGCAGCAGCAGAATGCGACCAACCGGCTGCGGCAGTTGAACCAGATGCCACCCGAGCAACGCCAGCGAGTACTCGAACGGGTGGAAAACATGGAGCATCTCTCGCCCCAACAACAAGAGCAGGTGCGGGCGTCCGCGCGGACGCTTGGGCAGATGCCGCCCGAACGGCAACAGGCTGTCAAGGATGCGATCCGGAATCTGCGTAACGTCCCTCCCGGCCTGCGGGAGTCGGAGTTGAATTCGAAGTACGGCGGCGAGCTCAGTCCGCAGGAACGCGGCATCGTGGGCAATCTGCTCTCGGTCGAGTCCTACCATCCGCCCCCTCCTCCGCCCCGTTGATCCTGTCAGGCTCCAGCCATGAGGCGGCCTGAAGCGTGCGGGCTCGGGTCACGGCTGATACCCTAGCGTGGGAGCCAGTTCATCGTTCATGAAAGAAACGGTCCTGATTCATTTCTCCGGACAGGACACGCCGGGGCAGACTGCATCGCTGACCGCCATTTTGGCCGACTACGATGTATGCGTTTTGGACATTGGTCAGGCCGTCGTCCACGAAACTCTCGCTCTGGGCCTGCTGATCGAGGTTCCTGGTGGCGATGGCTTCGAACCGCTGCAAGAGGCGCTCCGCGCGAGATGCGCCGAACTCGGCCTTCAGGTCAGGTTTACCTCCATCACGCAAGCCGGCCTCGATCACTGGATCGCCACGCAGGGCAAAGACCGATTCATCATCACCATCCTCGGCCGGTCGGTTTCGGCGAAACAGCTATCGGTCGTCAGCGCGATCATCGCTGTACATGCTCTCAACGTTGACCGTATCGAGAGACTCTCAGGACGGATGTCGCTGGCTGCCCACACGCCGAACGCCAACGCCTGCGTGGAGTTGAGGGCGAGCGGAATGGTTCGATCTGAATCGCAGATGCGCGCCGAGCTCATGGCTGCCGCGCACGACCTGCGCATCGACGTCGCCTTCCAGCGCGAAAGCATCTTTCGCCGCAACCGCCGCCTCTTCGCCTTCGACATGGACTCGACCCTGATTCAAGCCGAAGTCATCGACGAGCTAGCGAAGATGGCAGGCGTTGGCGACCAGGTCGTCAAGATTACCGAAGCCGCCATGCGCGGCGAACTCGATTTCAAACAGAGCTTCACCCGCCGCGTGGGTTTGTTGCGCGGGCTTTCCGAGCGACGAATCCTAGAACTGGTCGACACCATTCCCCTCGTCGAGGGGGCCGACCGCCTCATTGGCACGCTGAGGATGTTGGGCTACAAAACCGCGATCCTCTCGGGCGGATTCACTTTCTTCGCGAGGCACCTACAGTCGCGACTGGGAATCGACTACGTCTTTGCCAATGAACTGGATATCGTCGACGGCGCCGTGAGCGGCCAGGTCAAGACGGAGATTGTGGACGGCGCGAAAAAAGCCGAGCTGTTGCGCCAGATCGCCCGCCAGGAGAACATCTCACTGGAGCAGGTGGTTGCTGTCGGCGACGGCGCGAACGACCTGCCGATGCTCGGGATCGCCGGGATGGGCATCGCCTTCCGGGCGAAGCCCTTGGTGAGGCAGAGCGCCGGACACGCGGTCTCTTTTCTGGGACTGGATAGCTTGCTCTACTTGATTGGCGTACGCGATCGGGACCTGGAAACAGTGCCGCCTTCCGAGGCTTGAGCGGCCAGGCTCTTCGGTTCGCAAATGTGAGTCAGGAGCCGCTTGCAAAGGCGCTCAGTTTGATTGGCCTCGTTCCGCCACCCTATAAAGCTGGAACTCGCGAATCGTCGCGGCATCCGAACTCGAAAGAATGTTGAGCCTGACTCGAGTCGACGTCACCTCTGGGAAGATGTCGATCTTCTTATGTCCGATTGCCTGCGCCGAGGCGACGCTCTTCCATTCGGTTCCAGTCCAAACATCAATCGAGTATTTCTGAACGCGCTGGCCGTCATTGAGCCATTCCATTGTGAGCGCCCGGTTGAACGCAATTGGCTTGGAAAAGCTGACTTCGAGCGAGGAGTGGTGCGAACCTTCGGGAGCCGACCAAAAGGTGTCCGGATCGCCATCGAGCGCGGCCGAGACCTCCGCTGACGCGGCTGAATGCTGAATGGCAAGGTTATTGGAGTAGCGTTCGCGGACGGCTTTGCCGAACTCCTCAAGCCGTGCAACGTCGCTCTCCGGGAGCAGTCCGCGCCTGTCCGGAGCGATGCCCAGCATCAGTTGCGCTCCGTGGCCGACGGTCTGGTCGTAAGTAGAAAGCAGATCATCGAGACTCTTGAGCGACGCTTCATCGTTCGGATGCCAGAACCAGTGCAGCTTCCGCAGCGGCGTGTCTGCCTCGACTGGACGCCAGCGCAGGTAGCCGTGACGGTCGATGACGTTCCAATTTTCGTAAGGAACGACTCCACTCTCGGTGCCTACCCAACGGGCATCGCCGTACTCAAAGAGACCGGTGTCGGCGAAGACGATCGTATTGGGCTGGTAAGTGCGCAGCGTTTCAACGATCTTGGGAAAGTTATAGACGTGACCACCGCTGCCGGCGCCGTCGAGCCAGAACTCAACAAGGTCTCCGTACCTCGTTGCAAGTTCAGTGAGCTCAGCTTGGTAGTAGTTGTCATAGGCTGCAGGATCCTTGTATTTGGGTTCGTGACGGTCCCAAGGCGAAAGATACACTCCGAACTTCAATCCGTACTTGCGCGCAGAGCGAGCGACGTCTCCTACAACGTCACCATTGCCGCCCTGCCACGGACTCGCCTTGACGCTGTAGTTTGTTTGCTCCGTTGGCCAGAGGCAGAAACCATCATGATGTTTCGCGACGAGGACCACGTACTTTGCCCCCGAGTCGCGGATCGCCTGCATCCATTGGTCGGGATTGAATTCGGTGGGGTTGAAGACAGATGGGTCGGCGGTGCCGTCGCCCCATTCGCGATCGAGGAAGGTATTCGTGGAGAAGTGAATGATGACCCCAAACTCGAGGTCCTGCCACGCGACCTGCTGAGGCGCAGGCTTGATGTCGGAAAAATTTTGAGCATGCGTGGAGCAAACGCAGCCAGCGACAGCGAATATTAGAGCACTCCTGAAAACGCGAAAAGCTGTGGTTAAATGACCCGTGCACATGTGGTCATCCTAGAGCAAATTTCAAGATGAGATACGAGAAGAAGCTTCCGCACCGTGTTGAAAGCCCAGGTCGGTCTGCAGCCGAAGATGCGCGGACCTCAACAGCCCTATTCCGAAGTCGCGTTGTTCCTGGCGCTCGCCTTCATCGCTACGACCTTCTCGGCGTTCTCCTCAAGCGATTGCGCCTGGGGCAAGTAGGTCAGCGCCTTCTGGATCATCGGGTCCCACTGCGCACGCACTTTCAACCCTTCCTGCTGGCCGAACTGCGAGGTGAAAATCTCCGAAGTGATGTTGGCATTGATCCAGTCGCGAACTCCGGCGATGTCCTGGTCGGTGTAGGCAATGTCCTGCGATTTAAGGAAGTCCTTGAAATCACCGAGCACCTGATCGTTCACCTGGAAGTCTTTGGTGACTGTCCGGTTCGCCAGATAGTGTTTGCTGAAGTTGAAGAAGGCGTAATGATCGAGGAGGATCTCCTGGAAGTGGTTCGATTTGGGCGTGTTGATCTCATCGTCCGGAGTGATGCCGCCACCGCCATACACGGTACGACCAGAGTCGGTCAGCTTGACCTCGCGGTCCTTCGTATCGGCCGGTGTGTCGTGATTGTAGTAGTAGTCGTAGAGCGAAACGCCGCTGTAGTTCCGCTGGATAAGCCGGCCGCTCGGCGTGTAGTAGTGATAGGTGGTCAGCGCCAGTCCGGTGTTCTCAGATATCTGATAAACGGTCTGCACCAGACCCTTGCCGAAGGTCGTCTCTCCCACGATCAAAGCGCGGTCATGGTCCTGCAAGGCGCCTGAGACAATCTCGGCCGCAGAGGCGGTTCCATGGTTGACCAGAATAACAATCGGATATTCGGGGCCCGATTCACCGTGGGTCGCACGGTAGACCTGCTCGGGATATGCGCGTCCGCGCTGCGAAACAATAATCTGGCCGCGATGGAGGAACTTGTCGCAGACTGCGACCGCTTCCGACAGCAGGCCGCCGGGATTGCCGCGCAGATCGAGGACCAGCCCTTTCGGGCTGTCGCCAAAGCTCTCCAGCGCGTCGTTGATCTCGCGGCCGGTCGTCTCCTGGAAGCCACGCAGATGGATGTAGCCCACGCCGGGCTTGATCTCAAACTTGAGGTCGACGCTGTTATTCGGAATCTCATCTCGAATTAGGTCGAAAACCAGCGGCTTAGAAGCGCCCTCACGCACCATGGTCACCTGGACATGAGTGCCCTTCGGCCCTTTGAGCATGTTGGCGACTTCTTCGGAACTCAGGTTAGCGGTAGATTTTCCGTCGACCGCGGCAATAATGTCGCCGGGGCGAATGCCGGCGCGGTACGACGGCGTCCCCTCAAACGGAAAGACTACGACGATTTTTTGAGCAGGGCCGACACCTTGCGGCTGGATGGTCATTCCCACGCCGTAGTACTTGCCATGCTGGTCCTCGCGCATCTTCGCATAGGCTTTGGGGTCGTAAAAGCTGGAATGCGGGTCGAGGGTGCGCAACATCCCAGGGATGGCGCCGTCGTAAATCACCTTGCCCGCCTTGTCGCCGGTCAACGGGTCAGCGTAGTTCTGGGCCACGAGGTCATAGACGCTGGTGAAGCTCCGCAGATTGTCGCGGAAGGTCGACTCGTCAGTGCTCGACTGGGCTCCCACCTTCTGGTCGATCATCATGCCGATCAGGCCGCAGGTAGCGAAAAAGATGACAAGCGAAAATAAGGTGCGGCGCACGCGGGATGGCATCGGAAAAGGAACCCTCAACTCTGGCGAAAGCTACGGCTGCCGGTTATGGCTGGAGGTTAGACGCACCGCAGGATCGTTTGGTGAAGTATAACATTTTGCGGCGCCTGGTATCGGCTCCCACTGCAGGTCGCCGGCGGCCTTTAGGCACCTCCGAGGCACGCCAAGCGCGGTCGACTTCACCCGCGTCCGCTCGGCTCGATTGGCGCTCACCTCCCGTGGAGATTAGAATTGCGGCAGCGGTGAGCTTTTATCCGTTTGCGGGGTTGCTTTTCCGCAAGCGAAGAGTCCATCTGCTTGAGACTGAGTCCTCCCATGAATCTACGTATTTCGCCGTCTTCCGGGCTGCCGGGTGTCGCCCTCGTTTTAGCCATTGCGGTAAGTTCTCCGTCACACCGGGCTGTGGGCCAGACGGCGCACTCGATTCCGCCGCCCCCGGCTGCGACCGGACCGCAGTCTCCTTTTGCCGGTGTGGTCGTCGAGGAGCCAATCGCCTTCGTCAACGACCAGATCATCAGCAAATCGGACTACGACCGGCAGCTGCAGGAGATGGAGACAGCCGCGCGCGAGCAGAACTGGTCTCCTCAGCAGCTTGAGGATCAGAAGAAGAACCTTCTTCGCGACCTGGTCGACCAGCAACTCCTGCTCTCCAAAGGCAAGGAGCTGGGCATCACCGGCGAAACCGAGATGATCAAGCAGCTTGACGAGATTCGCAAGCAAAACCATCTCGATTCGATGGAGGCCCTCGAGGCGGCGGCCAAGCAGCAAGGCGTCTCGTTCGAGGACTTCAAACAGCACATCCGCGAGCGAATTATCACCCAGCAGGTGATTGGCCAAGAGGTCTACCGCAAAGTCAACATTACACAGGCCGATCTGCAGCGCTACTACGATGCCCACAAATCGGAATACGAACGGCAGGAATCGGTCCGGTTGAGCGAGATTTTGATCCCAACCAGCACTACGCCTGGAGCTGACGAGGCAGCCGAGGTAGCCGCCGCTCAGGCCAAAGCGCAGGACGTGTACTCGCAGCTACAGGGGGGCGCCAAGTTCGCCGATGTGGCCAAGACTACCTCCACCGGAACAACTGCTGCCCAAGGTGGCGACCTGGGCGAGTTTAAACGCGGCCAGCTAGCCAAGGTCCTGGAGGACCAGACCTTTTCACTTCAGACCGGCCAGTACACACAGCCGATCCGTACCAAGCAGGGCTACGTCATTCTATATGTCGCCGCCCACACCCCGGGTGGCGTCGCCCCATTGAAAGACGTATTGCCTCAGGTCGAAGAGGCGGTCGGCGCCCAACGCACCGAACCTGCTCTTCGCGCATATCTGAAGCAACTACGGCTGGAAGCCTACATCGACTACAAGCCCGGCTATATCGACACGGCTGCGGTCGTGAATCCCAGCAAACCGAGCTATAGCGCCTACACGCCGCCCGCCCCGAAGAAAAAGAAGAAGGTTGAAAAAGCTCGGTACCGCCAGCGCACCTTCGGATCTGGGCCAACCAGCCAACAGGCAAGCGCGCCGGCGCCGCCATCGACTCCGGCCCCGCCGCCCAACGTGCCATCGCTGGCAGAGGCCCCCGGAGCGGCCACAGCTGCCACCGATGCTTCCAACTCCGCACCAACAACGGCTGAGCCCACCACCGGCCAGGTAGGCGCACCCGGCAAGGCCACCGAGGATCAGGTAGGTGTCGCAAATCCGGCCGCGCCAAGCGCCACGGATTCCTCCTCAAGCGCAAGCAGCAGCTCCTCTGCGGCGAAGAATACGCAGGTAGCAAGCAATTCCGCCACATTGAAGCCCGGCAAGAAGGAAAAGATCCGTTACGGTCAGGCTCCAACGAAGACACTGCCTTCCACAACTGCGACGCAAACGGTTGATGCCGGAGCAAACGGCTCGGCCGCATCGCCCAACGGAAATGGCATGGCGCCCGAGACCCAGGTCGCCGCCAACGGAACGGGCGACGCTCCAGGATTCAACAACACCCCCGCGGCTCCTGAGAAGAAGACCCGCTACAGCGATCGCGCAAGTATCCCAAAAGAGAAGAAGGCAAAGGTTCCGAAGGTGGATCCCTTCGCACCGCCACCGGTAAATGCTGAGGAAGTCGCGGATCGGCAGGTGCAGTCCGCTCCACTTGGCCTCGCTGGCGATACGACCAACCCCAAGAAGGCAAAGCCGACCGAGAAGACCCGGCTGCAGGACCAACTCAAGAACAAGCCGGCGGCTGACGCCAACGCTCCCACCGCTACTCCCGATACTCAGGCTACGCCGCCCGCCTCGGCCACACCGCCTGCGGCGCAGCCGCAGTAACGCTGTCCGCTTCAGGCTCGATACCCACTGTACCCGCATTCGGCGAAAGAACATCGTCGTGGCGGGGCACAGGTGTTATGACCTCATGCTGATGCTGTAAAGTACGAGCAAAGATGAAAGACATTTTCATTGTCGACCTGGCGAAGTTTGAAGACCAGTCTGTGACCGCATTCTTCGCGGCGACCACCAAATCATTGCGCGACAAGAAAGACGGCGGGAAGTATCTCGCATTAGTCCTGGCCGATCGCACCGGCTCAATGGAAGCCCGCATGTGGGACAACGCCGCCGAGGCCTCGCCCGAGTTTGAGCAGGGAGACGTGGTCAAGCTCAAGGGGCTTGTCTGCCGCTATCAGGAACGCCTGCAGATGAAGGTCGAGCGCATTCGCGCCGCGCTCGACTGCGAGTACGACCCGGTGGATTTTCTACCCGCTACAACCAAGGATGTCGACGCGCTATGGACCGAGCTGAACGGCTACGTCGACAGCTTTCGCGATCCGCATTTGAAGGCCCTGCTGCGCGCATTCCTCGATGACCCGGAGATCGCCGCGGCCTTCCGCCAGGCGCCCGCTGCCAAGACCATGCACCACGCGTGGCTCGGCGGCTTGCTTGAGCACGTTGTCTCACTGATGGGAGTCTGTGAGCTGGCAGCGAAGCATTATCCGGAGGTCCATCGCGATCTGCTGCTCACCGGCGCGGTGCTTCACGATATCGGCAAGCTACATGAGCTCGTCTGGAAGAAGAGCTTCGACTATACGATCCGGGGGCAGTTGCTTGGGCACATCACCATCGGCTACGGCATGGTCGAAAAGAAGCTCGAGTCGCTGCCGGATTTTCCGCCGCGCCTGCGCGTGCTCGTCGAGCACATGGTGCTCAGCCATCATGGACATTACGAATACGGCTCGCCCAAGCTGCCCATGACTCCCGAAGCCATTCTGCTCCACTACCTCGACGATATGGACGCGAAGATGCAAACTGTACGCAGCGAATTTAATCGCGCCGCCATCGCCGGAAGAGACGGCGCGCAAATGACCGAATGGGTACGCGCGCTCGAACGTCCGCTGCTCGACACTTCGGGATACCTGGCTGGTGAAGGAGACGAATAACATGCCCTACTTACTCAAGACCGAACCCGATGTCTATTCTTTCGCCGATCTCGAACGCGACAAAGAAACTATATGGGACGGCGTGACCAATCCCACAGCAGTCAAGAATCTGCGTGAGATGCCCAAGGGCGAAGACCTGATCATCTACCACACGGGCGACGAGCGTACCGCCGTCGGCACGGCGAAGGTCGTCTCCGTCGACACGACCAACCCCAAGGTCCCGCTGGTAAGGATCAAGGCCGGAAAGCCGGTAAAGCAGCCAAAGACGCTCGCGGCAGTCAAGGCTTCGCCCTTGTTTGCGGATTCTCCGCTAGTGATCATCGGTCGGCTGAGCGTGGTGCCACTGACCGAAGACCAGTTTGCGTGGATTGTTGGCGAATGAGTTCGCCCGTGTCCCTGAGCTACAATCAACACTGGTAACTCACACACGATGCTACGTTTTTCCACTGCCGGAGAATCCCACGGCGAGAGCCTGATCGCCTTGATTTCCGGGCTTCCGGCTGGGGTTGAAGTCGACCAGGAATTCATCGACCACGAGCTTTGGCGTCGGCAGCGCGGTTACGGCCGCGGCGGCCGGATGCGCATCGAATCCGATACCGCCCACATCCTCTCCGGAGTCAGGCACGGCAAGACCATCGGCGCGCCTGTTGCCGTCGAAATAGAAAACCGCGACTGGAAGAACTGGACTGAAGTCCTACCCGTCGGAGCAGGCGATCCGTCAAAGCACAAAGCCGTAGCCTCGCCGCGCCCCGGCCACGCCGACCTTGCCGGAGCCCTCAAGTACGACTTCCCCGACGCACGCTATGTGCTGGAGCGAGCTTCGGCGCGCGAGTCCACCGCAAGGGTCGCCGCCGGGGCCTTCGCCAAGCTACTGCTTAAAGTTCTCAACATCGAAGTCGCAAGCCACGTCATCCGCGTCGGCCGCGCCGAGCTTGAACACGACGCAACCTGGGAAGAGATTGCCGCGCTGCGCGACAAGGAAGAGATTCTCCTAAGTTGCGTCGACCCAGAGGCCGAATCGCGCATGAAGGCCGAGGTCGATCTCGCCCTTCGCACCGGAGATTCGATCGGAGGCATCTTCGAAGTCATCGTTCGCGGTGCACCCGCCGGCATCGGCACATATGTCAATTGGGACGAGCGCCTCGACGGCGTTCTCGCGCAAGCCGTCATGTCGCTCCAAGCGGTTAAAGCCGTGGAACTCGGTCGAGGCGTGACAGCGGCCGCTTCGCTCGGCTCCGAGGTCCACGACGCCATCGGCTACAGCGAATCGGAAACCAACGGCCACACGCGATTCACCCGCGAACACAACAACGCCGGAGGCATCGAGGGCGGCGTCTCAAACGGCGAAGACATCGTAATTCGCGGATACCTCAAGCCGATCTCGACCCTGCGCCGGCCTCTGGCCTCAGTATCGTTCGAGACCAGGGAAACCACCAAGGCCGCCTATGAGCGCAGCGATGTCTGCGTGGTTCCCGCCGCCGGAGTAGCGGCGGAGTCGATGGTCGCGCTCGCCGTTGCCAGGCTGGCGCTGGAGAAGTTCGGCGGCGATTCAGTAGGTGAGCTGCGAAGAAATTACGACGGATACCTGGCGCAGATCCGCCGGTTCTAAACGCAAGTGGGAATGATGAACAACCGCCGCAGCGCTCAGGTTCGCCCAGCACGACAAATCCACGTTAGGGAAATTGCAGTTTCATGGTACGACCGATAGTGAAATACCCCGAGCCGATCTTGCAGCGACCCGCTGCGCCGGTGACGGAATTTAATAACGAACTTCGCACGCTGGTCGACGACATGTTCGAGTCGATGTACGTCGCTCAGGGAATTGGGCTGGCCGCGCCGCAGATCGGCGTGCCCTTGCGCGTGACCGTGCTCGATCTCAGCTTTCAGAAGAATCCCGAAGACAAGATCGTGCTCATCAATCCCGAGATCACCTTCAAGCAAGGCAAACAATACGCCGAGGAAGGTTGCCTTAGCCTGCCCGACATCCACGAGAAAGTCTCGCGCGCGGCGGTCGTCAAGGTGCGTGCCCAGACGCTCGATGGCGAGTGGCGCAACTACGATGCTCAAGAGCTGCTGGCGCGTGCTTTCCAACATGAGATCGATCACCTCGACGGCGTCCTCTTCATCTTCAGAGTTAGCGCGCTGAAGCGCGATCTCATTCAGCGCCGCATTCGCAAGCTGCAAAAAACTGGCGAGTGGTAGAGGCATGAAACTTGCCTTTTGCGGAACTCCGCAGTTCGCCGTGCCCACGCTGCTCGCGCTCATCGATGCAGGACATGAGATCGCATGGGTGATCACGCAACCCGACCGCCCGAGCGGCCGCGGTATGCAGCTGGTGGCGCCTCCCGTAAAGCAGATGGCCGAGGCTGCCGGCCTCGACATCTTTCAACCGGAGAAGATCAAGGACAACCAGGAACTGCGCGATCGCCTGACCGCAATTGCTCCCGACGCGATTATTGTCGTCGCCTATGGCCGCATCATCCCCACGTGGATGCTCGATCTTCCTCGCTACGGCAACATCAACCTGCATGGATCGCTGTTGCCGACGTATCGCGGCGCGGCGCCCATCCAATGGGCGATCGCTCGCGGCGAAACTGTCACCGGCGTGACGACGATGCGACTCGACGAGGGGCTCGATACCGGCGATATGCTTCTGCAGCGCGATGTTCCGATCGGATCTGCGGAGACTGCGGAGGATTTGTATCCGAAACTGTCACAAATCGGCGCAGAGGTCATGATTCAGACGCTGCAAGGGCTGGAGTCGGGATCAATCACGCCGGAAAGGCAGGACCATAGCGCTGCGTCGCTTGCGCCGATACTCAAGCGTGAGGATGGGATAATCGACTTCAGCCTCAGCGCTAAAGAGATCTACGATCGCTGGCGCGGCTTTCAACCCTGGCCGGGCGCCTGGACGATCGTCGATGGCAAGAAGCTGCTGGTTTCGCGAATGATTCCGGCGCATGTGTCCGCTTCGGCCGATCCGGGTGTTGCCCATGTCGACCACGGACGTCTGTACGCGAACTGCGCCGAGGGCAGTTGGATCGCGATGGAGGAAGTGCAGCTTGAGGGCAAGCGGCGTATGCCTGCGGAAGACTTCCTCCGCGGTTTCCCGTTGAAATCTGGCGACAGGTTTGGAGCATGATCGCTCCCGCGCGATCGGCTGCATTTGCGATCCTGCTGAAGGTCGAACAGAACGCAGGCCATTGCGATGAGCTACTTCGATCGGAGTTGGTCGATCGGCTATCGCAAGCGGACCGGAATCTCTGCACGAATCTGGTGATGGGCACGCTCCGCTGGCAGATTGCACTCGATGCGCGCATCAATGAGCTGCTGGCTCGTCCTGACACGCGGCTGGATGATGAGGTGCGGATTGCTCTGCGTTTGGGCGCTTTCCAGATGCTTTACTTAGATCGCATCCCGAGCCATGCGGTGGTGATGGACTCTGTCGAGCTGGTCAAGCATTCCGGAAAGGCTTTCGCGTCCGGAATGGTGAATGCCATCTTGCGCAAGATCGCGGTTGCTCCCGCAATCGAGCCTCCAACCAGCTTCGCCAACCCTGCCGAGCTTGCTGCGGCTTACGCTCATCCGGCCTGGATGGTCGAGCGATGGGCGCTTCGCTATGGGTTGGAGAAGGCTGCTGCGATATGCAGGTTCGATCAGGAGCAGCCTGCGACTTGCGTCCGTTTAGTAAGCGAATCGGCTGAGGCTGATCTTCTTGCGGAAGGGGTTGAGCTTGCTCCGGGAGCGTTTCTGGCCAACGCTAGACGCGTTGTTCGCGGGGATGTAACAGCGACAGTTACATATAGAAATGGCGGCGTTCGCATTCAGGATGAAGGCTCGCAGCTGGTCGCGGAACTGGCTGGATCTGGCGAGAATATTTTGGATTGCTGCGCAGCTCCGGGTGGCAAGACGGCGATTCTGGCGGAACGAAATCCGAAGTCTGCGCTGCTCGCTTGCGATGTTAGCAAGCGAAGGCTGGATGAAATGCGGGGGTTGTTGCGGAATGTTCGTGGTGGGCGGATTTCGTATGAAAGCTGCGATGCGGCGAAACTTACTTATGACAAGATCTTCGATCTGATCTTGTGCGATGTTCCTTGCAGCGGGACAGGGACGATTGCGCGGAATCCGGAGATTCGGCACCGGCTGGAGCCGGCGGAATTTTCTCACCAGCATTCGCGGCAAGTTGCGATTCTGCTGTCGGCGATGCGAGCGCTGAAGCCGGGCGGGCGGCTGGTCTATGCCTCCTGTTCGCTGGAGCCGGAGGAGAATGAATCGGTGATTCAGGACTGCCTGTCGGGGCGGCCAGAGTATTCAGAGGTCGATCTGTCGGAGCGAGTTGCGGCTCTGGTTGCCGATGGAACTTTGGTCGCTGGCGATGGTCTTCTGCAGAACGGGCGGTTGCGGACTTTGCCGGGGGTCCAGCCTTGTGATGGGTTTTTTGCGGCGATGATCGCGCGGCGCTGAATGGAGAGTGCCCCTAATTCTGTACGGGAATCGTGCTTTCCGCGGGTCAAGCTATATGGTTAACCGCTAAATATTTCATTCCATTCGAGTTGCCGGCAGGGGCATAAAGCCGCCTTTTCGCACATGTCAGGCTGAGACTGCCCTTGTCATCCACCTCTACAAAGGGCTTTGGGCTCCGTTGTTTGGCGTTGAACTGAACCTTGATGGGGCTCCCGGGCCGGGAGCGAAGCTGGGATGTTCTTTGTGATCTTCGTTCCGTAGCGGCTTTAATTCGGGTTGGGGCAAGGCTTACATCCGTTTCAACTCGTGATCGTAGCCGACGGCCCTGCCTTTCCTGCTGATGTGAACCGAGTCCCTTCCTGCTGGCGCTGGAGCATTCGGCCGGAACGAGGCCATTGTAGCTCACCACGTTGCACGCCAATGCGAAACACTTCACCGGTCCCAGGTCGAGCACCACAGCCGGCGCTGAGATCGGGTCCACGCTGGATCGGTGCGGATTTCGGGATTGCGCGCTGCCTCGCGTAGCACCACCTGGTCCATTTCGCAACGCCGAATTTCCGTATTTCCAAGATGTCGTTCTCTTGCCGAGTATGATTATGGCACTATTTGCATGTGGGTCTTGCGGGCACCGAACTCTGACATGAAACTTCTCCACAAGCAATTGGTGACCCTCATCGGTGCGATTGTCTTTCTACCCTGTGCGCTCTGTCAAAAGGCCCCGCCGACCGCTGAAAAGATATGGCAGGCTCCTGGTAATTCGACCCCAGGGAAGGTCGATCGTTCGGTGCCAGCGTTCCAGCCGGATTCGGCAACGGTCTACACCCTGGCAGAGCTCGTTGATATTGCGGAGAAGAACAACCCAGAGACGCGGATAGCATGGGAGAATGCCAAGGCGCGCGCCGCCGATTTAGGAGTCTCCAAAGCTACGTTATACCCGACGCTGGCCGCCTTGGCGATCGCCGATAGCGCGCGGGTGGATATCTTATTCAACACGGATTGGATCCGCCAAACGACCGGAACCTTTTCTCCTACCCTGAGCCTCGATTACACGATATTCGATTTCGGGAGGCGCTTTCAGGAGATCGCCCTCAGCCGGAGCAACCTTCTGGCAGCCAACTTCCTCTTCAATGACACCCACCGCAAGGTCATCTTCCAGGTGATGGAAGCCTACTACCGGGTGCTCAACAGCAAAGGACAGGAACAGGCACAGGAAGCCAATCTCAAGAACGCTCAAACAGTGCAGGATGCCGCCGAGGCGCGGCTTCATGAGGGTCTCGCAACTCTGCCTGACGTCCTGGAGGCGCGGAGCGCCACCGCGCAGGCCGACTATGACTTACAGGCTGCGATCGGCGCGACGGAGATTGCCCAAGGGGACCTGGCGAATGCGCTCGGTGTTTCGCCCACTGTCCCGTTCCAGGTCCAGAGCATTCAGGATCTCTCCATTCCCCAGGAACTCGATGACACAGTAGAGAAGTCTATTGACCGGGCGCTTTCGCAACGACCAGACCTCATGCAGCAGGTGGAGCAGCTTCGCGCCGCAGGCGCGGAAATAAAAGTGGCCAAGACAGCGTATCTTCCCACATTAACTTTCGATGGCTATGGTGGGCTCTCGCATTCCTATGGCCAGCAAGGACTGTTGCCTGGAGTTTATTCTCCAAACCAAGAAACCTGGGATGCACGACTGAGCCTCACCTGGAATCTCTTTGATGGATTTGCGCGTGAGAACCGGCTGGCGCGGGCCAGGGCCGATCAGAAACAGGCGCAGGCGCAGGTCGATACGCTTCGCGATCAGGTGGAAAACCAGGTGTGGGCGGCCTATTCCACGGCCCACATCGCATTGCGTGAGCAAAAGGCTGCGGCCGCGCTACTGGCCGCAGCGACGGAGTCCTACAACGCCGCGTTAGAGTCGTACAACTACGGCGTACGCAGCCAGATCGACGTCGTATCTGCACAGCGTGCACTGGCGGCCGCTCGTACCGCTGATGTGACCGCACGGACACAGCTGTTAACCGGCGTCGCCGCCTTAGCCTTTCAAACTGGAGACCTGCTTTATGCGAAAGCGCCCTGACATGGCACACAGAGCAGACCGATCGCGATTTCGCACGGGCGCTCAAAGAGCTGCGATCGGCGCGGCGGTCTTGCTTGTGCTTCAGTTCGCGGCGGGGTGCTCGCGCGCCCCAACCTTTAATATTCTGGGGTCCTTCTTCCCTTCGTGGATCCTCTGCGGCCTGCTTGGCATCGTGCTCACAGTGGTGGCGCGGCTGGTGCTGGTGCGCGTGGGTATCGAACAACACTTGTCGCCACTGGTGTTGGTATATCCATGCCTGACTGCCTTTTTCACTTTCACCATATGGCTGCTGTTCTTTAGCTGATCCGGGAAAGGAGAGCTCGTGACCGAAACAACCGCCGCTGCAAGCCCACCAGATCCGGCGCGCCAGCGCCTGGGAAGGTTCTTGAGTATCGCCATCGTCGCTGGGGCACTGATCACCGGGCTTTTGGTCGTCAGCCAGACCAACAGATATCCCCGGACGGACGACGCCGAGATATTCGCAAACTTTATCGGCATCGCCCCGCAGGTCGATGGCCCGATCACGCAACTTGCAGTGCAGGACAACGCCTTTATCAAGCAAGGCGAGTTACTCTTTCAGATCGACCCTCGTCCCTATGAATATGCGCTGCAGAAGGCGAAATCTGACCTGGACACCCTAGAAGGCCAGATCACCGACGAGCGCCGAACGATTGCATCGCAGGTGAGCGCCGTCGGCGCGGCGCGAGCCAACACCGATAGCGCGGCGGCGAATGTCGCCCGAGCCGCCGCCGCCGTCGACGAGGCGAAAGCCAACGTTGCGAATGCCAAAGCGGCGCTGGACAGCGCCAACGCCGAACTGCTCTACACGAGCAACAACTATCACCGCATCGAGCCGCTGCTGGCCAAGCAGTTTGTCACCGTCGATCAGGTCGACCAGGCGAAGACCGCAGTTACGGCAAGGGAACAGGCCGTTCAGCAGCAGCGATCTCAGGTCCTGCTTGCCGAGGCCCAGGTGCAATCCGCCCTGGCGCAGTACGAGCAGGCGAAGGCGGTCGTCGAGCAGAGTCACGCCCAGCTTGGGCAGTCCGAACATAGTGTGCTCACTCTCGATCCTCTGACGGCGCAGCGGGAGGGACGAGCGTCGGCGATCCGGACCGCCGAGTATAACCTGAACAATTGCAGGGTCCTCTCTCCATTTGACGCGCGCGTGACGAACCTGACCATTTCGCAGGGCGCCTATGCGCATACCGGCCAACAGGTTTTCACCTTGATTGATACGCGAGTGTGGTGGGCGGTGGCGAACTTCCGTGAGACCCAGCTGCATCACATTCAACCCGGAATGCAGGCCGATGTGTACGTTCTCTCGAGGCCCTGGATCACGTACCACGGCGTTGTCGATAGCATCGGCTTCGGCGTGAGGCCGGATTCCACGCTCGTGGGCTCGTTCGTCACTTCGGGATTGCCGGACACGCAGCGTTCCTTGAACTGGGTGCATCTTGCGACGCGCTATCCGGTGAGGGTCCGAATCGACGCGCCGGAGTCTGAGCCTTTCCGGATCAGCGAGTCCGCGGTGGTGATCGTTCGCGGCGACGAGAAGGCGAAGTAGCAATGGCGACCCAGACGAGCGCGCTATCGGCCGCCCGGCCGAGCAGCACCGTCGATCAGGTCAGCGAATGGTTCTGGAATTTTCTCAAACAAGAATTAATGCCTTACCCGGGCAGGGCCTGGGTGGTTGGCCGAGTCACCATCTCCGCAACGATTGTCATGCTGATTGTCATGACTTTTCGTATACCCAGCGGCTTCCTGGGCGCCATCTTCGCCCTCTTTATCTCCCGCGAAAATCCTACAGCCACTTTTGTCGCCGGTTTCAAGTCGATCCTCGCCTTCGTTGCGGCTTTAGTCTACGGAACAATCGGCCTGATGTTGCTAGTAGACGATCCACTAACTCATTTCCTTTGGGTTGCGTCGAGCCTCTTCGTTTCGTTCTACCTGATTCGGGTTTTGGCAGATTACGGGACTGCGGCGGCTTTCGGCTTCATGATCGCCGGCGTCATCCCGCTGTGGGATCAAACCACTCTCAACGTCGAAGACCGCATGGAGAATACGCTGTGGATCACGTTTGTGGTCATCATCGGCATTGCAGTCTCGATCGCCGTTGAGTATGTTTTCCGCCGTGTTCATCCGACCACAGACCTTACCGAGGGTATCGAGTACCGGCTGCATACAGTGGAAAAGATTCTCAGGTCGGCGGCGCAGCAGCGTCCGCTCAATCCCGAAATCGAGAAGAGTATTTCTTTGTATTCGTCCGTAGGAACGTCACGGCTTCGGCGGCTGATTCTTCGCTCCGATTACAGCTCCCACTTCAAATCGCAGATGAACGCAGCGATCGCTCTCTTAGGCCGCCTTGTCGATACAGCCGCCAGCTTCCGCCTCGCAATGGCCGACCGGGCCGCGTCCGCCCCGATCGATCCCTCCGATCGTGAACGCTGCATACGTCTCGCCAATCAGATCGCGGATCTGGGCCGAGACCTGGCTCTGCGCCAGTTGCCTGCCCAACTCAATCTTTCCGCCGAGCCGAAACCTTCGAAGCTACCCTTTCTAGCGTCGATGGAGACGACCGTGGCATTGATTCCCAAGATATTCACCGGGTCCGGGCCCATGGATCTGTTTATCACCGCTCCTTTGGAAGAAGAAAAGCCCTCGCGATTGTTCGTGGCTGACGTCTTTACCAATCCAGCCCACGCACAGTTCGCGCTGCGCGGCACTCTCGCCGCAATGGCCTGCTATATCACTTACACGGCGATCGCGTGGCCCGGACTCAGCACCTCTGTTGTAACCTGTTTCATCACCGCGCTCTCGACCATCGGCTCCTCAAGGCAAAAACAGATCCTGCGTCTTGCCGGCGCATTTATTGGCGGAATTATCTTTGGCATGGGCGCGCAGATCTTTGTGCTTCCGTATCTGAACTCAATCTTTGGCTTTACTCTGCTATTCGCTGTGGTCACCGCCATCTCTTCCTGGGTCGCGACCGCTTCCGCAAGGCTCTCCTACCTCGGTGTTCAACTTGCCCTGGCTTTCTACCTTATTAACCTTCAGGAATTCACGATCCAGACCTCGCTCGCCATCGCCCGAGATCGTGTCGTTGGGGTGATGCTTGGCCTCGGATCGATGTGGCTCTTGTTCGATCGGCTGGGGGTGCGCAACGCCGTCGAGGAAATGCAGGCGCTCTTTGCGCGCAATCTGGAGATGTTCGCAGAACTCACCGAACAGTTGCTGGTCGAGGACCAGATCAAAGCCATCAAGCGGATGCGTGCGCTTCGTGACCAGCTTAACGCTGGCTTCGATGCGGTCCGATCCCAATCCGACGCCGTGCTCTTTGAGTTTGGCGCCTCGCGCCGGCGCAAGCTGAAGATCCGCGAAGATATCCGGCGGTGGCAGCCCACCCTGCGGACCTTGCTGCTCGTTCAAATCACCTCGGCGCAATACCTGTCGCAACGTCCGCTAAAGAGCTTCGCTGCGCCGATCACTGAGGCCGGCGTGGCCTTTGAAAAGGCGATCGCCGAGGTCGTGCGGGCGCTCGCGAACGAGGTAGCCGGAAGGCCGTCGCAAACAGTCCCGAACCTTCGCGACGCGGCCGATCGGCTGAAACAGGCGGTGCGCGATTGGTACAACCAGCTTGGGGTCCCGGTCACACCGGAAGCCTCGGACATCATCGGACTGGCGGATAGCCTCGCAAACATCCTGGCGCCGCTTTACGAGGATATTCATGGGACCCTCGGCAACGGGACGCCGGCTGAAGCTGGAACCGCCTACCGCGCTGTCACAGGTTAAGTGCGGACCAAGGTTCGTGACGCGCCCGGACCACCAAAGTTGAGAGGGCGGGGTCTTTGTGTCTGACCAGCAACCTTTCATTCCCGAAGGTGGCTATCACGATCGTATTCGCGGGGTGGGCACGAGTGATTCGAAGGTGATATGCTTGGTCGCGACACCGATGCCACTTTAATTGTTGGTTCGAACTATCTATGGCGAGCGCCGGTGGCAACTAAGAAAACGAGGAGAAAAAGATGGTGACTCGGCGCGAGTTTCTGGATACCCTGGCAATCGGTGCGGCGGGACTGACGATTAGTTCGACGGCCAAGAGCTACGCTCAAATCATGGGCTCGAACGACCGGCTGAACTTCGCGGTGATCGGCCTGAACAGCCGGGCGTATGCCCACTTGTCGGCGCTTAAGGCGAACAAGGCTGCGGCCCGCATCTCGCATGTCTGCGACGTTGACACAAACATAATGAAGAAGTTTGCTGACGCAACCCAGAAGCAGATGGGCGAGTCGCCGGCGACTGACCAGGATTTTCGCAAAATATTGGAAATCAAGGATGTCGACGCGATTACCATTGCCACTCCTGACCACTGGCATACGCCGATGGCGATCCTTGGCCTGCAGGCGGGCAAGAACGTCTATGTCGAGAAGCCGTGCAGTCACAACCCCGCCGAGGGAGCCATGCTGATTGCGGCCCAGCAGAAGTACGGGAAGGTCGTGCAGATGGGCACGCAGCAGCGTTCGTCCCCACACACCATCGAGGTCGTGGACAAGATTCACAACGGCCTGATCGGTAGGGCATACTACGCGAAAGCCTGGTATAGCAATGTGCGCAAATCCATAGGCTACGGCAAGGAGGCACCCGTGCCGCCGCAGCTGGACTGGGATCTTTGGCAGGGACCAGCTCCACGCCAACCCTATAAGGACAACGTGCAGCCCTATAACTGGCACTGGTTCAGAATCTGGGGCACGGGCGAGACGCTGAACAACGGTACTCACGAAGTTGACGTCTGTCGGTGGGCGTTGGGCGTCGACTATCCCAACCGTGTGACGTCTTCGGGCGGCCGATATCAATTCAAGGACGACTGGCAGTTCTACGACACACTGGTCACCAGCTTCGAATACGACGACAAGCTGATCTCGTGGGAGGGCAAGTGCTGCAATGGTATGAAGTTCTATGGGCGTGACCGCGGTTCTACGATTATGGGCACGACCGGCACAGTGCTGGTCGATCGCGACGGCTACCAGGTCTACGATCTCAAAGGAAATATGACCTCCGAAGTCAAGGCCGGCAGTGGGACTTCATCGGCCGATCTGGTCGGCGCCGACTCCATGACAGATTTGCACTTTGCCAACTTCATCGCGGGCATTCGCAAAGGAGAAAAACTGAACGCACCGATCACAGTCGGCAACGTCGCGGTCACCATGCTTCAGCTCTCGAATATTGCCTGGGAAGTGAACCGCGAGTTGCGACTCGATCCCGCGGACGGCAAAATACAGGACGACCGCGATGCGATGAAGGGCTGGAACCGAGAGTATGAGAAGGGTTGGGCGCCGCATATCTGAACCTCGTCGTTTTAACCAGTTCTAACTACGAACTAATGAAACCGACGAAAGAGGCACAAGGGGGATTGCCGTCCATGGAAAGTTCTTATTCACGTCGCAGACTTATCGGCTCCGGGGCACTCGCCGCGGCGGCCTTCACCGCATCGAGGGCCTTGCCTGGCTGGTCGCAACCGACGCCGGCCGGCGGCAAGCCGTCTCCAATCAAACTGGGATTGGCGAGCTACACTTTCCGGAATTTCACGAGGGCGCAGCTGATCGGCTACATGAAGCAGCTCAACATCCTTGCTCTAAACGCGAAAGATGTGAAGGACCATCTTCCGATGGACCCAACCGCGGAAGCGCAGGCGCTGGCAGACTACGCGGCTGCCAATATCAAGCTGCATGCGGTAGGCGCCATTTATTTTCCGAAGGACAATGACGACGATATCCGCAGCAAGTTTGAGTATGCGAAGCGGGCTGGGGTTTCGGTGATCGTCGCTGGCGATCCTGAGCCGGAAGTCTTGCCCCGGATTGAGAAGTTCGTCAAGGAATACGACTTTCAGTTCGCGATCCATAATCATGGGCCGGAGGACAAGATCTGGCATTCGCCGCTCGATGTACTCAAGGCAGTGAAGAACATGGACCCGCGCATGGGGTGCTGCATCGATGTGGGTCACTGCGTGCGCGCAGGAACCGACGTGGTCCAGGCGATCAACGAAGTGGGACCGAGGCTTTTCAACATTCACATGAAGGACCTGACCGATTTCAACAAAAAAGAGAGCCAGGTCGCAATCGGTGAGGGCATTATGCCGGTAAAGGGGATATTCGAAGCGTTGATTGCGACGAAATACGGGGGTTTTGTCGATCTGGAGTACGAGATCAACGGCGATGATCCCATGCCGGGCGTAATCGAGAGCTTTGCCTATATGCGGGGTGTATTAGACGGCATGGGATACTCGAGCCACAGTTGATTCTTACGGAGTCGGCCCCCTAATGCTTATCGATCTCCAGGACAAAACAAAGGGCAGCCATTTTCAAAGTGGCTGCCCTTTTTGCATGGAACCGGTAACCGATTGGTGTGCCGGTTCAGCTTAGAAGCGATAGGTGAGGCCCAGCTGCAGTGAACGGCCTCCCCCGATCCCGTTAATTCCGGTGCCGCTCCCAATGGTGCTCGTCACGTGCCCAAAGGTGGTGCTGGTGATCGAGTTTGACGGGCTGTTGAACTGCGGACTGTTGCTCAACTGATAGGCATCGAAACGGGTCTCCAGCGAAGTTTCCCGCCAAATTGTAAAGCTCTTGAAGAACGAGAGATTGTCCTGGATGTATCCGGGGCCGTAGTACGCGTTTCGGGCGACATTACCGATGGTGGTTCCGTACTCGATTGGGCACACGCCCGTCTTCGGGCAGCCAACGGGTTGGGCGAAGCTGGTTGGATCGAACCAGGTGTGCGAAGTTCCAATGCCGCGAGGCGTGCGATATCCGTTCACCAGATTCGCCATCTGTTGTTCTCCGGACGTATTGATTGACCCTCCATTAGCGGTAACGTTAAAAGGCAGGCCAGTGTAAAGGGATATGATTGCCCCGATCTTCCAGCCACCTATGGCGGAGGCAGCGAAGCCGGAATTCACCCACCGTTTTCCGCGGCCAAGAGGCAGCTCGTAGGTGAGGCTCTCCTCGAAGTTCAAGCGGTGATCGAAATCGTTGGGTGCGTAGTTATGCCCCTGATCGAGCCAGAAGAGAAGCCCGCCATCGTCTCCGGTCTGGTAGCCAAGGCCTTTCCCCCAAGTGAATGAGGTGACGACTCCCAATCCGTCGGCGAAGCGGCGGTTGAGTTGGAGCTGAAGTGATTGATAGTTGGAGGAATAGCCCAGAAAATACTGATTGGTCGCCGCGGTGCGCTTGAAGGCGATATTTTCTGGATAACCTGCCGCGCCTAGTCCAAGCGCCGGCGCAAGGTTGATATTCTGCGCGGCGCCGATATGCACGCCATGATTGGCGACGTAAGCGATCGTCATCGTGAACTGCTTCGGCAACGATTGTTGGACCGTAACGTTCCACGACTCGACATAGGGATTGTGATAGTCCTTCGGAATGTAGACGTAGGACTGGTTGAGAAGCTGAGAGGTGTTGGCGGGAATGATGCCGTTACTGGGGATGGGAACCGGAACGGGCGCCGGGAAGCCGTCCTGAAACGTGACCGGCGGGCCAGTGGGGGTCAGGAGCGCGGGTTGATAGGAGTTGAGCTGCTGGTAGCTGTTGTTGGCGCGTACTGGAAAGTTGTAGGCGTAGGTATTGTCTTCAAAGGGCGTGTAGCTGATGCCGAAGCCCCCGCGAATCACAGTCTGCTCGGTGGCGCGATAGGCGAAGCCGAGCCGCGGAGCAAAATAGGTAAACCTGTTATTCATGCCCAGATTGGAGGGGTTACCGCCTATACCGGCGATGACCAGGGTGTTGTTGGTTGGAATGTAATTAGAGAACCCTCCAGCGCTCGCCGGGGTCGCCGGGGGGTAGAGTTCCCAGCGGACGCCCAGATCCAAGGTCAGTTTGGGCGTGACCTGCCATTTGTCGCCTACGAAGGAGAAGAACCACCACTGGCGGTACTTTGGAAAGTAGGTGTTGATATCGCGCCCCACTAACGAGGGGACATCGAGAAGGAAGCTGGCCATTTCATTGGCGATATTGGTGGAAGCGCCGGGCTCGGAGGTGTTGTTCTCGCTGAACGTGATGGCGCCGCGCGGACTGTACGTCTGGTCCTGAAGCAGATCGTCGTGGATGCGCCGGATGTCGACACCAAATTTGATGGTGTGGTTGCCGACGATCTTGGTCCAGTGATTCACGATATCGATGTTTGTTTCACCCCGGATCCAGGGGAGTGAAGCTGAGTAGCCGATGAGCGGGTTGCTGCTGAAATCGCTTAGAAAGATGCCCACTTGCCCACTGGTGAACTGGCTGATATTCACGCCGGGAATCCCGGCCTGAGTAGCATAGTCGGTGCCGTAGCCGGTGGGTGTCGCGCTGTTGCCGTAATGTGCCACGCCGATGCGCGCCTCCGTGAGAAGCGTACCGGAGAAGGCCCGGTCATAGTTGATTCCGGTGCTATAGGTACCCTGCGTTCCGGTGCCGGCAAAGGCGCCTTGTGCAGGGCCACCACCAGCAGGTCCGAAAGCGGGCGCCTGGAAGACGGTGACGTGCTGGTCGTTGTACCTGCCGCTCAAGTGGTCCTTCGGAGTGAGTTGATAATCGACTTTGATGTCATATCGGTAGGTCGTCTTCTGGAAGGGCAGATTGATTGAATAATTATTGGTTGGGGAGGTGGTGCTGGTCGCGATGTTGGTGTTGGGCGCCGGCAGCAGCTTCAACAGGTTGAGCGATACCGGATTCACCGCGCCGATGGGAATGTGATTATCGGGAAAGGGTGTGCGTCCCGAGCCATCCGGATTTCCCGTCGTCGGATCGTAGATTTGCCCCTTTCCACTGGACGTCAAGGGACCGCTCAGGTCAATATAGGGTCCGTTTGGGCTTTGCGTGTACCACTGAGGCGGAGGAATCGTCAGAATATTCGAATTGGCCTCGTGGTCGGGCGAGCGGTAATAGTCAGCGTAAAAGAACAGCTTGTCCTTGATGATCGGGCCGCCGACGCCACCCCCGAAGTAGTTATAGACCAGATGCCCAACGCCAGTATTGAAGTAGGCGCGAGCGTCAAACTCGCTGTTCTGAGCAAACTCTACTGCCTGGCCATGGAAGGAGTTGGTGCCCGACTTGATAATTACGTTGCTTACAGTGCCAATGGCGCGGCCCAGCTCAGCTTCATAGTTGCTGGTTGAGACGTTGACCGTCTCGATCGACTGCGCGGGGGGAATTAATATCTGTAAAAGGCCGGTTCGCTCATCATCGTCCACGCCTTCGATCTGATAGCTGTTGCCCATGCGCGGTTGGCCGTTTACCTCTGTCTGGATTGAGCTTGCCGCGTTAAAAAACTGCGAGTGCTGGAAGACGGGTGGGCCCACTCCCGGAACCAGCGTGAGCAGGCTCTGGAAGTTCTGGTTGACGGTGAGCGGCATGTCTCCCAGTACCTGGGCGCTGAGGTTTGCGCTCACGTCGGCGCGGTCAGTCTGCATGATTGCCGGGGCACCGGTCACGGTAACCGTCTCGCTGATGCTTCCCGGTTGCAAAGCAAGATCCACGCGTGTGCTAGTGTTAACCACAAGATCGACCGCGGAGCGAACCTCTTTCTTGAAGCCCTTTGCCTCTGCGCTCACCGAATAACTGCCGGGCGACAAGTCAGGAAAGGTGTAGTTGCCGCTCTCGTTGGAGACTGAAGTATGGGGGATGCCAGTGGCGTTCTCCAGGATGGTGACGGATGCTCCCGGGACCGCCGCTCCGGTATTATCGGTGATCGTGCCCAGAAGGGTCGCGGTGACAGCTTGTCCCCATCCCGAAGGGGAGAACACCAGAACCAGCAAGGCCAAGGCTGTGATAGAGAGCGAGCTAAGGCTTGCAGGTAGTCTCTTTCCTAAAGGTCTTTTTGCATACATTTGGAGCCTCCAGAAGTAAATAATTTGCAATACGAACTTTTGTTTAGTAAATCGATTCTTCTGACATTCGCTCTTCAAGGGCCTATATCAGCCCTTTGAGAGCCCTGGACAATACTTACCAGTCCGCAGCCGCCTGCGACTCAATCAGCAAATCATTGGTTTAGTTCGATGCAACAACTTTTCGGTCATGACACTATGTGAGGTGGAAACGCGAAAACTGTACTCCCTCAACAGATCGTTCCGCAAGCAAATTTTCGACTAGTTACTCGAAAGCCATGTCTGACTGATGGCAAGGCAATGGCGCAAGGCGCCTATGCTAATCTGGCTATCATTTGAGGTGTCCCTTTTGCTCCGCAGAAAATTCCCACCCGTTTCTCTCGTCTTTTGTGTTGTTTGCATGCTTGCGCAGCGTGAGGTGATGGCTCAGAAGGGCGCATCTGTTTTTCAGCCCAGCGCCCTGCAGTTAGCGACAGTCTCCGGTGAATACACTAATTCTTCCGAGCCCGACACGCCCAACAGCTTCTATCCGAAGGACGGGAAGCTGGTTGTGGAAAACGAACGAAGCTTCCCAGTCGCTTTGGAGGCCATCTCAGCGCTGGAATATTCAGCCCCTAAGTACAAGACGACATTCGCCTTTACAGCAGATGCCTCGGGGCACGTTGTCGCTGTCACCCGAAGCGAGGAGGGCGATCCCAAGAAGGCCACCTCGCAACGGACCGGTGAGGCCGTACGTCACTCTTTTCCGGCCTATGAGCGGCAGGAGGTGATGATTCCGATGCGCGACGGGGTCAAGCTCCACGCCGTCATTCTGCAACCGGTGAATCCGCCGGGTTCGCTGCCGTTCCTGATGGACCGGACTCCCTATGGCGTAGATGAAACGACGATGGCCAGCTTCTTCGCGAGCCGACCGGAGCTGGCAAGAGCGCAATACATTTATGTTGCGGAGGATATCCGCGGACGCTTTAAGTCCGAGGGTCAATTTGTGATGATGCGGCCCCTGGCCGATCATCACGACCCGAAGGCGATCGACGAGAGCACGGACGCCTATGACACCGTGGCCTGGTTGCTCAGGAATGTCGCCCGAAACAATGGGCGCGTAGGGGTGGTTGGGACCAGCTATCCGGGATTTCTGACCATGATGTCGGGGATCGATCCGCATTCAGCCGTAAAAGCGATCTCGCCGCAGGCGCCGATGATCGACGTCTGGATAGGCGACGATTTCTTTCATAACGGGGCGTTTCGCCAGACCTATGGCTACGATTATGCGCTTGGGCTGGAGTCAAGCAAGGAGATAACGGAGGTCAGCTATGGAAAGGATGTCGATGGTTTCGAATACTTCCTGGAGCGAGGTTCGTTTGCAGAAGATGTGAAACGTTCGGGGGCGCACACTTCGGCTGGTGTGGGGCTGCCTACGTGGAAGCTTTTTCTGGATCACCCCGCGTATGACGATGTTTGGTCGTCACGAGGCGTTGAGCACCACTTGACCACGGTCGCGGTGCCGACACTTACAGTCGGCGGCTACTACGACCAGGAAGACATGTGGGGGCCACAGGAAGAATACGCGACGCTCGAACCGCACGACTCCAATCACGAAAACTTTCTGGTGCTGGGGCCGTGGCGACATGGGTCATGGGCGCAAACGACCAGGCACCTCGGGGCGATACAGTATGGAGAGCCCATTGGCCGAGAGTTTCGCGCCAAGATCGAGGCGCCATTCTTTGCCCACTACCTGAAGGATGAGCCCGGCTTCGATCTGGAGGACACTGCCAGCTTCCAGACTGGCTCGAATGCATGGAAGCGATATGCCCATTTTCCTCCCCCTGAGGCCAAACCGACCAAGCTCTATCTTGCCGACAACAAACAACTGAGCTGGCGGCCTCCGGTTGCGGCGGCAAGCGTCAGCTATGTCGCCGACCCCGGCGATCCTGTGCCTTACCGGCATCGGCCGATTCAGCCCACCTATGGGCCTGGATCTGAGTGGTATCTCTGGATGACGGAAGACCAACGATTCGTCACCGGGCGGAAAGATGTCGCGGTCTGGAGGATGCCTCTCGATAAGGACCTGACCGTGACCGGAGATGTGGTCGCCGACATCTTTATCTCAACAACGGGCAGCGACGGCGACCTGGTTGTGAAACTCATCGATGAATACCCGAACGACGATCAGGATCCAACGGTGCGCGGGTATCAGCTAATGACGAATGAAGAGATCTTCCGTGGGCGTTATCTCGGATCCTCTGAGAAGCCGGAAGCGTTGAAGCAGGGCGAGGCGAATGAATTCAAGTACAGCTTGCACGCGGTCGACCATGTCTTTAAGAAGGGCCATTCGCTCATGGTCGAGGTGCAAAGCAGTTGGTTTCCTCTCTATGACAGGAACCCACAAACCTTCGTTCCCAACATCATGACTGCCAGGCCGGACGACTATCAAAGGGCCACGGTGACCGTCCTGGCCGATCAAACGCATCCATCGGGAGTGCTGCTGCCGGTCATGCCCCAGTAGCACTCTTTTCAGTCGTTCCACTACCGGGAAAGGCGAACTTCCTCACAGCTTTTGGAGTCGCACGCGATGTTCAGCAGGAAACACTTTGCGTTGACATTGATTTGGCGCTCCTTGGAGCTTGCGACAGGGCCTCATGTCTTCGAGGTGGCTCACACATACGGCGATCCCTGACTCATCGAAGACCTCTTCAGTTCGTTTGTCTTTAGGACGATGAAGTATTCATAGATCGCCTGTAACGTCGCATAGGTCATTCCCGCCCATCCATCGAGGAAGCTCCGCCTTACGAAGACCATATAGAGCCACTTGAGCAGCGGGCGTGCCGGAAGCCGATAGAAGAGTGCCTTCTGGTGTAGCCGCCGGGTGTGAAAGTCTGGATCGCGCAATGCCGTTCGCAACGACGGCTTGAGCAGTCCCTGGCCCTGCGCAATGAGCTCCGCTTCCATCGTCGAATACACATTGTGCTTGGCGATCCAGTGCGCCATGCCTTTCGAGAACGGAAAATGATCGAGGGGCTCTCTCAACTCGCCTATGAGCCCCTCCACCTCAATCACTTCATTGACGGGGCGGCTGTAGCGCGAGCGCTCCGGTCGAACCAGCCGAAGGTAATATGGCGAAATCTGTGCGTGTTTGAGCCATGTGCCGAAGAGGAAATCTCTCCGTCGCAAGCGAAAGCCGCTAAGCTCCGCCGAAGCGCTCTCAACGGCTGCTCGCATTTCGACACACAGACCCGGGGTTGGCCGTTCGTCCGCATCCAAAATCAAAACCCAAGGGTGAGCGAAAGCTATCTGCAGAGCGGCATTGCGGTGAGTCGCGTAGTCGTCGAAGTCTCGCTGATGGAGGTGCGCTCCGGCTGCGCGAGCGATCGCTGGCGTTTTGTCGGTCGAAAAAGAATCGAGGACATGAACATCATCCGACCAAGCTACTGAGGCGAGGCACCCTGGCAAGTCCAGCTCTTCGTTCCGGGTCAGGATGAGGACGGAAATCATGCTCCCGCTATCCTATAGCGCCCTGTCGAGCTCAGGCTGCTGCGTCGCATTAGTCGGGCTTGATGGCGATGACTTCGATCTCCACCAAAGCAGTGGGGTCTGCCAGCGCGGCGACCTGCATAGCGCTGCGCGCCGGCAAATGCGGCTGCTCTTTGGTTCCAAAGAACTGTGTGTATCCGGCCATGAAACCGCTGAAATCCATCTTGCCTCCCTTCGCCGGATCGCCCGCGAGGTAGACGTGCATCATCACGACATCGCCCAGCTTGAGTCCCTGCGCCTTCAACGCTGCGTCGATAGCCTTGATTGCCCCGACGGTTTGTGTCTTGGTGTCTCCGGGCGTAGGGCCGTCGAGCGTAGGCGACAACATCCCGCTGAGATACAGCGTCTTGCCAACCCACACTCCCTGCGAGATTGGAAATGTCGAGCGGTCCGGCAACGGGATGCGAACAACTTGCGCACCTGAAGAAATGGCCGCAAGGGCAACGGCGGCGCCAAGAAGCGCCTTGACTTGGAAGTAACGCGAGTCCAATTCAAATAGCATGAGGAGCCCTCTTTTCGACTTCGGTGCCGATCTGGTTCATGCAGCGGTAGGCGGAGAGTGCCGCGCCCTCCTGCCATCCGCTCAGCTTGCTGGTCTGGTCGCCGACGAAGTAGATGCAGCCGTCGGGTTCGAGCAGCCGCTCGATCGACTTGCCGCTGTAATCGCTGAGCCAGCCGCCGAGGGCGTATTGAATCTTGCCCCAGTTGACGTAGACAGGCTTGGTGAGTTCCTTGCCATGGCCTGGATGCAGGAGTTCGATCGCGCGTCGCGATGCATTCAACTTGGCATCAACGGTCTTTAGGTCGCCGAAGGGCGTGCCGGGTTCGTTGTCGGCATAGCCGCCAACGATGATGCCGGATTCCGAAAACATTCTGGCGCTCGGATACCAGACGATCTCGACTGGCTGGCGCAGGTAAGATAGTCCGCCGTAGATGTTGTAGTCCTGCTCCCAAAACCGGCGGGACTCCCACGCGATCTTTGAGGACTGATCAAAGGCAGAGCCATCAATGATCTTTTGAACATCCGGAGAGAAATCAGCATCGACGTCGCGAAGCACGGGCAGAGGGATGTTGGAGATGCAGTATTGGGCCTTGACCGTTTCTGTCTTCCCGGTCTTCGCGTCGAGGTAGGTCACTGTGACACCGGAGCTGTCGTGGCGAATCTTCTTCACAATGGCCTGATAGCGAACGACCTCGCCAAGATGCTTGGCGAATGCGGCGGGTATGTGGTCCATGCCGCCGACGGGCTGAAACATGGTGGCCTGCCAGTCAATCGCGTCCTCCGACATCAGCCCTTGCCATAGACGGGCATCGAGCAGAACATCCATCGGCAGCGGATCGATCGCGACCGGGTCTTCCTTCCCCGCGCCAGGCGGGACTTTGAAGCCGGAACGCTCAGTGCCTTTGAAGAGGTAGTCAGGGGTGAGGTCACCATATTCTCGGAGAAAGGCGAGCATCCGTTCTTTGTCTTCGGCGGTGACGTCCTGGTCAAGCGCGCCTCTATTGATTGATTTCGCCAGAAGTTCGGAGACGTGGCCGCGAGTGTCGTTGACCATTTGGCGCTGCTGGACGGGCTTGCCGCCATTCACGTCTTCGGCCTGCAAGAGTGTGCTGCGCGAGGTGTTGACCTCGACTTCGAGCGGAATATTGAACTCCCGGCAATAACCCAGCATGGTGGTGTGGATCGAGGGAAGACGGCCTGGGCCGAAGTTCTGGTAGTTGCCCTCTTCCCAATTGCATGTCTGGGTGAAGCCGTCGGTGAATTCGACCTTGGTTCCACCGCGTACTGTCCAATTGCGACCGCCAACACGCGGGCGCGCCTCGAGCAGGGTACATCGATAGCCGAGCTTGCCGAGCTCATAGGCGGAGACGAGTCCCGCGATGCCTCCGCCTAGTATCACCACGCTGGTTCCGTGTCCGGGCACTTTTCTTAGGGTTGCGACCTCATGGGTGACGCCCATGGCGGGTAGTAGACCTAGATGCTGCATGAAGGTAAAAGCCGCGCCGTAGCCGCCAAGCTGGCCGACGCGCATGAGAAAGTCTCTGCGGGTGACTGCCATTTGAAAAATGACTCCAGGTTATGGAAGGAGCTGCATCATGAGTGTAACTGCAGCTCGAAATGAAACGGCACTTACACGGTAGAGTAAGTGCCGTAGGTTCCGGTTTATTGGCTCAAGGATGTTAGAAGGTAATCTTCGCCGATAGCTGAGCGTTGAGCGGTTCTCCGGGACCGATGCCCGGATTGCCAAGGTACGGCCCGATGGTCGAAAAGATCTGTCCACCTTCGCCGGTAGTCGGAAAACCGACCGGCGCGAGGTTGGTGTGGTTGAAGACGTTGAACAAGTCGACGCGAATCAGGAGATTGACTCTCTCGAAGATCGGGGTGCTCTTCGCGACGTTCAGGTCAATGGAGTTGTAGCCGGGATTATAGTTCTGGCCGCGGCGCGTAGGAGAATATATTCCAGTTGGCGCGTCAACAAAGGCGGTTGGGCTAAACCATTGCACTGCGCCCGGGCTGACTGCGCCGATTCCGTGAGACACAGCGTTGGGTCTAATAGCAACCTGGACTGCCCGATCGGCACTATCTCCGTTTCCGCTGGGGTTGCTGCTCGAAGTAACGGTATAGGGTGTTCCGCCGTGGAAGGCAAGGGCCCCTGTCACTGACCATCCCTCCATCAGGTGCTTGGGCCCGTTGAAAACGGGGACGGCATAATTGATATTGCCGATGAAGGTGTTCCGAACATCAAAGTCCGAGTTGCCGCGCTCGGCCGCCTCGTTGAGAGGATTCTGAGGAAGATAAGGCAGCAGGCCGGTCTCATAGTCGATGGCGTGGGACCAAGTGTAGGAGAACTGCCCGGTTAGCCCGTGGTAGCCCTGGAGCCGCAGGCTGGTCTGGAGAGCGTTGTAAATGGAACCGAGGTTGCTTTTCGCCTCATCGATTACCGAGTATTGCGGAAATTGGCTGAAGTAGGGGCGTGAGCATTGGAGATCGTTCCCTGGAGTACTCGGGGTAGCGCCGCTATATTGAGGCGAGCACGTCGGGTCGTCGTAGTAGATCGGCGTATTGAGCGAGTTTTGTGCACCGGGATTGATATCGAACACGCCCATCAGATGGGTGCCCTTGGTGCCGACATATCCCAACTGCCAGATCACCGACGGTGTGAAGCTTTCCTGGAGGTTCATGTCCCACTCCTGGGTGTAGGACGGGCGGAAGTTCTTCTGGAAGGTGGAAATGGAG
>CAWGZE010000014.1:0-83918 GCA_963826855.1 uncultured Acidobacteriaceae bacterium | reverse complement strand
CAGCCCGTCACCGACTGGCGGCTGATCGGCGCCTTCGGCACCATCTGCTACTCGCTCATCGGCCTCGATCTCGCCTCGATCATGGGAGACGAAATTCAAGACCCCAAGCGCAACCTCCCTGTTCGCCATCTTCTGGGGAGGCCTCGCCGCCGGAGCCATCTATCTCGGAACCACCCTCGCCATGCTCGTCGCCATGCCCCAGCAGGACATCGGCATCCTCTCCGGAATCCTGCAAGGCATCAACCTCATGGCCTCGCGCAGTGGACTCATGGCGGAGTCGTGCCGATAGCTGTGCTCGAGTGCATCTCCATCCCCGGCAACCGCCTCAGCGTGGTTCAGCGGAACAGCGCGGCTACCTTTCGTCGCCGGCATCGACCGCTATCTACCGGCAGTCATCGGCAAGATCCACCCCAAGTACGGAACCCCCCACATCAGCCTCATCCTCTTCGGCGCGCTCTCCTCCCTGCTCATCGGCGGCAGCTTCTTCGGAGCCTCCGTCGAAGAAGGCTACCTCACCCTGCTCGATCTCGCCGTCATCATGCAGCTCGTGCCCTCCTGCTACATGTTCCTCGCGCTGCTCAAACACACGCTCAACCCCGAGACCGAACTCAAAGCCTCCAAGCCCTATCTGATCGCCAACTGCTTCGCCGGCCTCACCGCCACCGGAGTTGGCATCTGCGTCGCCTTCATCCCATCGCGGCAGGTAAACTCAGTTTGGATTTACGAGCTCAAGCTCGTCCTCGGCTGCGCGATCGTCTTCGGCACCGCCTATTTCTTCTACCGCCGCTCGCTACGAAACGCCCACCAGGCGGTCTTGCTCGAAGTCACCGCCGCCGACGCCTCCTAATCGGGAACAGCGTCTTTGAAGAGATCGCGTGATCCAGGACATGCCTGAAACCAGGCACAGCAGCTGCTGCCGCTGCCTGAGCATGTGTACTCAGCTAGTAATCATTTTCGACCTTTAATCTGAGGGTCTAAACAATTTCTCTGTATCCACATTCGGAACCGCTGGTTACGCTGTATTCAGAGAACTGACAGATCATGACCCCTAAAGTTAAACGGCTCCATGTTTTGCGCGAGGCGGAAGATGGTGAGCGCGCCCGATCTATAGCATCATTAGTCTTGATATTTTCGAAGGTAAACGAACTAACAGAATTGAGATCACCGCGTACTTGCTTGAAACCCTCATCGAAAAGCTTAGCCAAGAACGGGAGATTGAATGGCGCGGGGACGAGAACGAGTTGCGAAGAACGTTGATGCTGGGCTGCTCCTTTGTCGCCGAGTCTTTCTCCCGATCCTCTTGTTAATGAACAATGCGAAAGGTTATAAGCGACTTCTATTTGATCGCGCTAATTCCGCTCGTGATCGTGGCGCTTATATCACTATGCATGTCAGTCCGTCTCTACTATGTCACGCGGTGGCAGGGTGCTAGCGAAACACGCAGTGGCCTAAAGCTGGTCATTCAGGCCTCGTCGGGGGTACTTGCGCTCTCTTTCGCCTTCCTATTTCTCACCGATCACTTCAAAGTAAAAATCATCTGGCTCGCTTGGCAGCTTCTCTACCTTGTAAGCTCGCTTTTGTTCATAGGGGCCCTGTGCGCGTCCTGTTACTTCGCACATAAACGCCAGTGGCCTAAATTGGCGATTGCCCTGGCAATTATGTTGACGGCCTCCGCAGGTATCGAGCACTTTTTTCACCAGAAGGCGAACACCGGACGCATTGCCTGCCCGAATTGTTCTGATGACGACGAAGACCCGAACCCGCCAGAGTACTGACGATAGAGTAGGCGGGTGCCCCATTCAAGCCTTCCGCTGGCTTGAGTGGGATTGCGATGCCCGCCCCACAGGCTTTTTAATGCGAAGCAATCCGGTAGAAGCAGTGGGCTTTAGCCCACTGAAAAGAACCTGAAAACAAAGAGGCCTTTAGGCCTGGGTTCTTCTCCACCTTTCAGCGAATACAACAACGCCGAACTAAAATGATCTCCACGTAAGGAGTTGATCCCATGTCCAGCACCCACACCGCCACCCTCCGCGAAGAAATCTTCATCAACGGCGAATTCGTAGAAAACACCTCCGCCAACTGGATCCCCGTCTACGATCCCTCCACCGAAGAAGTCATCGCCGAGATCCCCGACGCCTCCGTCGCCGATGTCGACCAAGCCATCGAAGCCGCCCGCTACGCCTTCGATGAAGGCGGCTGGCCGCAGACCACCGCCCAGGAGCGCGGCCGCATCCTCTTCCGCATCGCCGAAAAAATCCGCGCCGAGGCGCCCATGCTCGCCGAGCTCGAGTCCCGCAACTCCGGCAAGCCCATCGTCGAGGCCGAGTTCGACATCGCCGACGCCGCCACCTGCTTCGAATACTACGGCGGCCTCGCCACCAAGATCTCCGGCACCGTCAACCCCGTCCCCGACAACGCCCTCTCGCTCACCCTTAAAGAACCCGTCGGAGTAGCCGGCCAGATCATCCCCTGGAACTTCCCCCTGCTCATGGCCGCCTGGAAGCTCGCCCCCGCGCTGGCCGCCGGCTGCTGCTGCGTCCTCAAGCCCGCCGAACAGACCCCGCTCACCGCCCTCAAGCTCGCCGGATGGCTCAACGAATGCGGCGTCCCTCCCGGAGTCGTCAACATCGTCACCGGCTTCGGCGAAACCTCCGGCGCGCGTCTCGTCACCCATCCCGGCGTCGACAAGATCGCCTTCACCGGCTCGGCCGCCGTCGGCAAAATCATCATGCGCTCCGCCGCCGACACCCTCAAGCGCGTCACGCTGGAATTAGGCGGCAAGTCCCCCAACATCTTCTTCGCCGACGCCGACTTCGAGGCCGCCATCGACGGCGCGCTCTTCGGCGTCTTCATCAACCAGGGCGAAGTCTGCTCCGCCGGCAGCCGCGTCCTCGTCGAGCGCTCCATCTACTCCAAATTCGTCGAGGCCATGACCGAGAAGGCAAAGAAGATCGTCCTCGGTCCTCCCCTCGACCGCGACACCAAGATGGGCCCCTTAGTAAGTAAGGAACAGTTCGACCGCGTCAGAAGTTATCAGGAGTTAGGTAAGTCCGAAGCCAAAACCGCTATCGGAGGCAACCGCCCCAAAGGCCTCGACCACGGCTACTACGTCGAACCCACCATCTTCTACGACGTCGACAACTCCGCCCGCATCGCCCGCGAAGAGATCTTCGGCCCCGTCGCCACCGTCATCCCCTTCGAAAACGAAAAGGACGCCCTCCGCATCGCCAACGACACCCCCTTCGGCCTCGCCGCCGCCGTCTGGTCCCGCGATATCTACAAGGCACTGCGCGTCGTCAAAGCCGTCCGCGCCGGAATCATCTGGGTCAACCACATGCAGCCCACCTACGTCGAAGCCCCCTGGGGAGGCTACAAACAATCCGGCTTCGGCCGCGAACTAGGCCTCCACGGAGTCGACGAGTACCTGGAAAGCAAGCAAGTCCACATCAACCTGAACGAGCAACCGATAGGCTGGTACTGACATCAAGTTTCGACTTGAGGAGCCGCTTCGTATATTGGGGCAACTAAATGGGACGATGCAGGCCCTCTTTTACAGGTGGGGGATTTCTGTCCCGAAACTTACCCTATTCGCGAAATAGACATTGCGATAGACGGTCTTGTTATGGTAGTGTTTTGATCCAAGTTTTCTGGCCAAAAAAAACGGTCACCAGACAAACAAACGAGAAAGGAAAGCCATTGTGGCACAAATCTATAAGGCAACCGTGACCTTCGTCCTGCCCAGCGGCGACGATAGGGATTACGATACCGTTACCCAGATTATTGTCAGAGGAGCAAATGGTAAGGTCATCGCCGAGAACGACAACGTTGCTCCGGGGCAACACCTTTCAGATCCCGGAACATACGGCCCATACGGTCTGAGCGTGCTTGATCCAAATGCAACTGTGGCTGATTTTACAGGTGGACAAAGCCAACTCATCATTCATCCTAACGGTAACGATCGGTGGATAACAAACAACATCATCCTCATATACTGGAACGATGGAAATGGAGCCACGTGTCAGTCGCATACGATCATCGTCGATCAGGACGTCAATTCGGCGACATGGCCAAATTCACAAGCATCACTAACTCTTGAGCACGTTCAGCCCGGTCCAGCAGTGCACCGCATACGAGAGGAAGAGAAGCTTATCAGGGGGGAACGCGGGCGCAAATAAGGCGGCTCCAATAGCGCGGGTTCCCCCTTTAGAGCCATCCGGTGAAGGCAGCGACGCCGAATCAAGGAAGGAAAGGGAAGACGGCAGCGACTTCGAGGGGTCTTAATAGATGAAGGACTTTCAGGGAACGGTATCCGGGATAGATGTGATCGCGACGCCGAGCCAGCCGGTGCGGTGTCTCGCGTTTGTTAGTAAAAGCTCTCAGGACGAAATTCAAGTTACAACGGAAATACATGCCCTTCAAACGGCGCTGGAACTAGCATCGTCGAAGAAGGCACGAGTAGAAGTAAGCTACGAAGAAACCGGCGGAGAGAAGAAGCTCACGCGAGTTCATTTGTTGGACCGTGACCGGCAACCGACATCGCCAGAAGATTCCCCACGAGCGTTCAAAGCCGCGCTCGCAGCAGCAGGTTCGCCGACGAACATCGCCGAAGCGGTGCTTCAGCAAGGTTATTTCGTGTGGGCAACCGATACGACTGGAAATGCGATAGCCCTGACATTCGTGCCGAAACCTTAGTGTTCCTCGTTCTCCTCTAAGAATGGCCGCTATCACGCGCGGGCTGCGCCGACCGTGGATGACGGCAACAACCCACAAACGGTCTGTCGCGGGCGCGTAAGCAATCAGATACACACGAACGACGATAAAACGTACTCATGCCAACCCTTCCCCCGCCCGTATAAAACCACGACGCCTCGAGGAGGTTATACCCACCTCGAGGCGTCGGGACTCGAAATATCGAAAGCGCTGGCTGGGTCGATGTTTCGCCTAATTCGCGGCGGATTTTTTTGTTACTCTAATGGGTCTCGGCATCCTTTTTCCACGATCCTCTTTAGCAATATGTGCCGATGGTTCCACCCCAAATTCCTCGTTTATGATGCATTTGTCCACTGGAGCAGGACCGCTATCGGATGACACGATTTGAACACTCCCGTCGGGCCGACGAACAGCCATCGTACCCACTATATCCGTTACGCACTTGTCTTCACTGTAGAGGGATGCGATTTGGTTGTATTGGATATCGACGTTTGGATTGTTCGAGGTGGACTGCGAATGATCTTCATAAGTGAACTGTGCAACAATGCCACTGATGTAAGATCCATCAGTCATCAGGTTTGTGAAGTCAACCTGGCAAGTGAACGAGTTGCTGAGAAGATGTTCTGCGTTGCTTTTGTGCTTATCGGCCAAGGCGATTCTCCTTTCGTCTGAAATGGAACCTTGATGAATTCCAGGCAGATAAGATATCATATCCGTCCGGTTGCCTGTTGAAAATTGGGTGAAAAGCTCCGCTCCCGAGCGGCCGGGTGCCTGAACCCATCTGGGAGATAGGTTCATATCCACCAATACCTTTACGCGCTTGCCAGGATGATTTCCCGCTCTTCAGATCGCCAGGCCGCGTAGCGCAGGGCCTGCAGAATGTCTTCTCGTTCGAGGTAAGGATAGTCAGCCAGAACCTCATCGATCGTATGGCCGCTGCCGATCATGCCGACGATCATGCCGACGGTGACCCTCATGCCTCGCACGCACGCGCGGCCGCCCATGACCTCAGGCTGCTGAGTAATGCGGTCAAGTTGTTCCATAGCCTCACCTCTGATGTGCTTAGGGTACCGCATATGCCGGGTGCCGGGTGCCCCAGGTCCCTGAAGTTGGGACCTGGGATTACCAACTCCGAATGACAACCTTACCTTTTCGCCGCCATCTCCGCCGGGCACCCAGATCTCTTCCCGTTAAAGATCTGGGATTAGCAAGCTGGCCAGTCACTGAACTAGACTCACCTTCTCGGTCTTCAAGTCAAACTGAGACTCGTCCATGCGATGTAACCTGGCACTGACATTCACTCCATTCACGACACCGGTCAGGTTGAGCAGGTTCGGTTGTGGCTGCTCAATGGTCAGTTTCCCCTTCCAATCCGGATCGCCGCTGTCCGAAAGCTCCGCTGTTGTTGCGGCTTTGTCCAGATCGATGGCGATGTAGTCGACTTCGCCGTTCCGGATCTGGATCGCAGCCTCGCCGGGGAGGTCAAAAACCAGCCTGGCCCAGCGGTCGTCGCCCGTCCCAACATGCAGGTCGTGTGCGAGGCTTTGAGTAAAGAGGGCATGTTGAGGTTCTCCGGAAACAGAAAACTCGTCCACCGTCCAGATACCCTGCAGCGGTACCGCGACCGCGGACGCTCTTTGTATTCGGGTATATCGCGACGCGCTGTCGACGAAGCAGATCAGGAGCAGGCATACGCCGAGCGCGGCCTGCAGAATCCGTGCCCCCTTGTCGATCCACTTGCGTTCCGACAGCGGGACGCTCCGCAGCGGGAACGCGGGACGATTGAGAACCAGAATCCTCGCCAAACGAGGAACCTCCGGCGCCGCCAGAAAGATGGCCATCAGCAGCCAATTGAAGGAGAGAAGTTTGACGTCCACGTTGTAGGCGATGTTCAGCGCGACTACGTTGCTCAACACGAGCACGCAGAGAATGGCCCCCAGATTCGACAACCGAGGGATGAGCAACAAGATTCCGCCGAGAACCTCGAGAGCGCCGCTGAAAATCGTATAGCCCGGCGAGGCAGCCATGAAGCGCCACATAAGCTGGTAGTGATTCAGATCTCCGAGTAGCTGCACCAGGTCCATCCGGGTGATTGAGTTGAATTGAAGGGGAAAAACCTTGTCGAATCCGTACGAAAACATGGTGGCCGCCAGCGTCAGCCGCAGGAAAAGGTTGAGCCACGCGTGCAGCCTCCTGTAATCCGTTCGCTTGCTGTCCAGCATCGACCAGATGAATGCGCCAATCAACGCGGCCGCCACAAAACAGAAGTGTTCGACCCAGTCGAACAGGCCATCGGCTGAGAATCCGTACGCTAAGTCGATCGGCTGCCGGATACCTAGCAGATGCCTCCCCACCCAGGGGACGACCCCGTGCAAAGCGGCTTCGACCGGAAAGAATGGCTGCTTTCCTCCCAGATCACGTAGTACGAGTGCTATCAGAAGGGAAAATGTATACACGGCATACAAGGCGAAGTAGCAGAAGCAGATTCGAAAAAATATGCACGTCGCGCGGCGCCACGCGCCGAATTCGTCGCTCCTTGGAGATTCCAGGGAGGGCCAGCTGGGATTGGAACGAGGATCGCTTCTCACTATCACGCCTCACTTTCGGCAGCGATGCTATGCCAAATCCTTATCTCATGGTGCCGAGAATTATACGGCTACCTCATCGTTCGTCTTCGCACTAATTCTGACGGATTTATAGGCGGGTGACCGGGCGCCCCAGATTCCTTCAGCCGGTGCCCAGGCCATTTTTTGGCTACACTGACAATGCGGCGCGCAGATCATGTCCAACGTCACTTCTGCGGAACGTCGGCTCAAGCGATTCTGAAGAACCCGGGGTGGAGGTTTTGTACCACGGCAAAGCTCCTTCGCAACCGATTGGCTGGTACTAAAATCAAGCGACCCTCGCTGGAAGTGCATTGGAGGGAGTAATTAAAGAAATCCCCCCCCTTTTGCAGGGTTACCTAAGTATGCAACACTCGCGTTGGTTATAAAACTTCCTTTACTCTGACAGAAGTTACAGACCAGACTGCGACTCTTTACCGTGGACAGCCGTACGCTTGACAGTATCCGCAAAGCCAGCCGTTGGACCCTCTCGTGCCTGCGGATTGCGCTCGTTTGCATCAGCGCAGCCGCGCTGACCGGCTGCGGAGTTGAACTCAAATCGTCGTCTCCGCAGACCATTACCTTCACCAAAAACGCTCCAGCCAGCGCTCCCTACAACACCCAGTTCACCGTGGCGGCGAGCGCTACCTCGGGCCTGGCGGTGACCTTCAGCTCCTCGGGCAACTGCACCACTTCGGGCGCCACCTACACCATGACCAGCGGCGCCGGCGTCTGTTCGGTCATCGCTAGCCAGAACGGCAATGCCAAATATGCGGCGGCCCAGGAGGTCACTCAGACCGTAGCCGCGACTCTCGCCCCGCAGACCATTACCTTCGCTACCAACCCTCCAGCCAGCGCAGCCTACGACAGCCAGTTCACCGTGGCGGCCAGCGCCAGCTCCGGTCTGGCGGTGACCTTCACCTCTTCAGGCGCCTGCACCAACGCCGGAGCCACCTACACCATCGCCAGCGGCTCCGGCGTATGCTCGATCATCGCCAGCCAGCCCGGGAATGCCGACTATGCGGCGGCCCAGCAGGTCACCCAGACCGTAGCCGCGACTCTTGCCCCGCAGACCATTAGCTTCACCAAGAACCCTCCGGCCAGCGCTCCTTACAACAGCCAGTTCACTGTGGCGGCCAGCGCCAGCTCCGGTCTGGCGGTGACCTTCACCTCCTTAGGCGCCTGCACCAACTCCGGAGCCACCTACACCGTGGCCAGCGGTGCCGGCGTCTGCTCGATCATCGCTAGCCAGACCGGCAATGCCAACTATGCGGCGGCCCAGCAGGTCACTCTGACCGTAGCCGCGACGCTCGCCCCGCAGACCATTACCTTCACCACCAACCCTCCGGCGAGCGCTGCCTACAACAGCCAGTTCACCGTCGCGGCCAGCGCCACCTCCGGTCTGGCGGTGACCTTCACCTCTTTAGGCGCCTGCACCAACGTCGGAGCCACCTTCACCGTGGCCAGCGGTGCCGGGATCTGCTTGATCGTCGCCAGCCAGTCCGGCAATGCCAACTATGCGGCCGCCCCGCAGGTCACCCAGACCGTGGCCGCGACTCTCGCCTCGCAGACCATTATCTTCACCACCAGCCCTCCGGCCAGCGCTGCCTACAACAGCCAGTTCACCGTCGCAGCCAGCGCCACCTCCGGCCTGCCGGTAACCTTCACCGCCTTAGGCGCCTGCACCAACTCCGGAGCCGTCTATACCGTGACCGGCAGCGCCGGCGTCTGTTCGGTCAACGCTAGCCAGCCCGGCAATGCCGACTATGCTGCGGCCCCGCAGGTCACCCAGACCGTAACCGCGACTCTCGCCTCGCAGACCATCACCTTCACCACCAGCCCTCCGGCCAGCGCTCCCTTCAACAGCCAGTTCACCGTCGCCGCGAGCGCTACCTCCGGTCTGCCGGTGACCTTCACTGCCTCGGGCGCATGCACCAACGCCGGGGCCACTTACACCTTGGCCAGCGGCCCCGGGGTCTGCTCGGTCATCGCTAGCCAGCCCGGCAACGCCAACTATGCGCCCGCCCAGCAGGCCACCCTGACCGTAGCCGCCGCCGTGGCCACCGCCAACGTCTGCCCCAGCGGACAGACCACTCCCGCCCCCTGCAGTGAAACATTCACCTTCGCGTTCAGCATCCCGGCCGGGACGACGATCACCGGCGTAAGCATCCTCACCACCGGATTTCCAAATCTCGACTTTCAGGCACAGGCGGACGATACCAGCACCACCCTTTGCACCCCTCAGATTTATCCCACTGCGACCACCTGCACGGTGGACGTGACCTTTGCGCCTCTTTATCCCGGCGCGCGCGCCGGCGCGATCGAGATTTTCGCCGGCACCGGGAACGTATTCGCGGAAACCGGCATTTACGGAATTGGGACAGCTCCAGCGATCGCCTTCAGCCCGGCCAATCAGTCCTCGTTGACCGGCGGTCCCGGCTTCAAATTTGGCCAGCCAGCAAGTGTCGCGATAGACGGGGACGGAAACCTCTTCGTCGCCGACTTTAGCAACGACGCGGTCTATGAAATGCTCGCCGCAAGCGGCTACACCACGATCAATACGCTGGGCGGAGGCTTTGCCTTCGGCGGCCCCGCTGGCGTGGCACTGGACGGTGCCGGAAACCTCTTCGTCGCCGATTTCAACAACGAAGCTCTGTATGAGCTCCCGGCCGTGGACGGATACACCATCGTCAATCAGCTCGCCAGCTTCACCTTGGGCCGGCCCACCGATGTCGCCCTGGACATGAATGGAAACCTCTACGTCAGCACTTTTAATGCTGTATATGAGGTCTTGGCCGCCGGCGGATACACAACCGTCAATCAGCTCGCCAGCGGCTTTACCTTCGGCCTGCCCAGCGGCCTTGCGGTGGACGGCAACGGCAATGTCTTCTTGAGCGATGCCACCAATGTAGCCATCTACGAGATTCTGGCCGCCGGCGGCTACACCACCGTCAATCAACTCGCCAGCGGCTTCGCATTTAAGGCGCCTCTCGGCGTGTCGGTAGACGCCGCCGAAAACGTCTTCGTCGCCGACGGCGACTTCACTAACGTTTTCGAGATTCTGCCCGCGGACGGCTACACCCAGGTCGTGCCGCTGGGTGCGGGCTTGGGCGCGCCGCAGAGCATAACTGCTGGTGAAAACGGGAACCTTTATATTTCCGACCTCGGCAACGGGGGCTCCCTGCCGCCGTCAATACAGTTGATCCAGCGTTCGCAGCCGCCATCGTTCAGCTTCGCCTCGACTGCAGTGGGTAGCACCAGCAGTGATAGCCCGCAATCGGCCGTCATTCAAAACATCGGCAACCAGCCGCTGGACGCCATCGCTCCGGGACTTCTCGTCACCGGACCGAACTTTGTCCAGGTCCCTGGCTCGGGCACTCCGGAGGACTGCACCAGCAGCTTCACGCTGACGCCGGGCGCAACCTGCAATCTCAGCCTCAGTTTCGAACCGCAGAGTGCCGGCGCGCTCACCAGCACCGCCGTCTTTACTGACAACGCGCTCAACGCCAACCCGGCCACCCAGTCGATCGCGCTCAGCGGAACAGGCACAAATGGCCCGTAGACCATTACCACCACGCTCCCAGTAGCACCGTCGCAAAAGCAAATCGCGACGAGTTTCCGAAAAGACACCGTCCTGCGCTTCCGGCAATTCCCATCCAAAAGCAGACCTCGGGTTCTTGTTTACACTGACAATGCGACGCGCAGATCGCATCCATCCTCGCTTCTGCGGAACGTCGACTCAAGCGATTCTGAAGAACCTGGGACGGAGATTTTGTACCATGGCAAAGCTCGTATATGCATTGAACCAGTCCCTGGATGGCTACGTCGACCATCTGGAACTTGGCCCGCCTGAGCCCGCGGCCTTTCGTCACTTCATCGAGCTGGTGCGTGGCCTCACGGGCTTTGTATACGGTCGCCGCATGTACGAGATCATGCGTTATTGGGACGAAGACCTTCCCGATTGGGACGCCGAGGATCATGAGTTCGCGGCGGTGTGGCGGAGCAAACCGAAGTGGCTCGTGTCGCGCACGTTGAAGTCGGCCAACACCACACTTGGCCCCAACGCCACACTTATCGAGGGCGATATCGAGACGGCAATACGCGGGCTGAAGGCTCAACACACTGGGGAGATTGACGTCGCCGGACCAGACCTGGCAGGAAGCCTGACCGGCCTTGGTCTAATCGATGAGTATCGACTCTACCTCCGCCCCGTCGTGCTTGGTCGCGGCAAGCCATTCTTCACCGGCCCCCGTCCGCCGCTCCACCTTGTGGCCAGCGATCGAATTGGCGAGGACATAATTCGGTTGACCTACGTTCCCGCTTAATCGCGACTCCGCTTTGCGGGTTTATTCTTGACGGCGAGGCGATCATGAAACGTGAACGCGTGTTGCAGATATTCTTGGGCGTCCTGGGAATCTTGTTCATAGCCCTGATCTATCCGCTGTACACCGATCTAAGGCACGCAAAGTGGCTTCTTGAAATGCACAATGAAACCGAGCCGATGTTTCTCAGCTTCTTCATTGCACTCGGCCCCTTTCTTCTGATCGCTGCAAGAAACCCCTCGGCGCATCGCTCATTGATTCTCTTTACGGCTTGGTGGAATCTCGCGCATGCAACCGTAATGGCCATCGAAACTGTGCAGGCCTGGGATCACGGGGTTCATCGGAACTTTACTGATGTCATAGTCGTCGCTGTCATTGGATTGATCTTGCTGGTACTCTCACCAACGCGTTACGACCGCAGTGCAACGCTTCCACCCTAGGCATCTGGAGATTTTGTACGATGGCAAAGCTCGTCTATGGATTGAACCAGACCTTGGATGGCTACGTCGACCATCTGGCATTCCAGCCAAGCCCGGCGCTCTTTCGTCACTTCATCGAGCAGGTGCGCGGCCTGACCGGCATTGTGTACGGTCGCGGCATGTACGAGATCATGCGTTATTGGGACGAAGACCAGACGGAATGGGTGGCGGCGGAACACGACTTCGCGGCAGCGTGGCGGAGCAAGCCGAAGTGGGTTGTCTCGCGCACGTTGAAGTCGGCCAACACCACACTCGGCCCCAACGCCACGCTTATCGAGGGTGACCTAGAGGCGGCGATACGCGGGCTGAAGGCTCAGCACTCTGGGGAGATTGACGTTGCCGGCCCAGACTTGGCAGGAAGCCTTACCGGCCTTGGTCTTATCGACGAGTATCGACTCTACATCCACCCCGTCGTGCTTGGTCGCGGCAAGCCATTCTTCACCGGCCCCCGGCCGCCGCTCCGCTTCGTGACCAGCGATCGAATCGGCGAGGACATAATTCGGTTGACGTACGTTCCCGCTTAATCGCCAGGTGGCCCAAATCTCGAAGAGCTGTGGGTTCTTGAGTCCGAGTGAGCCTTTTAGGCGGAACGGAGCCTGTCAGCGCGCTCCAGCCGCCCGCTCCGCCTCCACCAAACTCAGAAGAATGTCATTGATCCGCGTGAGATGGTCCTCGCCCTTCAGCGTAGGATTGAGGGATTCAAAACAGCATGTCGTGAAAGGTCGTCATGTCTACTCCAGCCCCTCTCCTCACCGGCGGCTCGCTCATCCAATCAACCTTCGGTAGTGATGGAGCGCACAATCTCGAAACCGTCGTCGCGCGGGCGAATGGCAAAGGCCTCTTTTCAATTCAGCACTACTGGCGACTGACCAACAGCCCCGACGCGGGCTGGTCCCAGCCCCTGACCATCACCGATCAGGCGACTGGGCCTGCGGCTATCTGCCAACGCCGCGACAATGGTTTACACAACATCAGCCGCGGCAACTTTGAAGTGGTTGTCCCGCAGGCAGGCGGCCTGGTCCATTACACGAAGGACAACAGCTCGACAACGACATACATTCCGTGGTTTCAGAACCCCGGATTTGCCGCCGCCTTTGCCAACGGCCCCAGTTCCATCCTCGAAAATCGCGTTACCGGCGACCTGGAGCTGGTCACGCTATGGAACGCCTTTCTGCTCCACTGCCGCTATAACTCCGGCACCGGATGGCAATCGGTGGGCGTGATCAGTTTTAACGCCCAGAGTGGACCCTCGATGATTCAGTCCAGCTACGACAACCATCTCGAAGTCATCTTCAGCGAAGACGGCAACCTCGTTCTTTACTGGTACGACGGCGCCTACTGGCACGCGGGCGGAACCGTCGCTCACGGAACCACCCAGCCGGTCGGGTTCGTGCAGGGCAGCTATGGTAGCGCTCCCAACACGAACTTCGAGGTCATCGTGCCTCGTGGCAATTCCCTGGAACACTATTGGCGTAACAATAGCGACGGCTCTCTGGCCTGGAGTTTTGGCGGCGTCGTAACATCGGGCGCCGGAGAAATCGTCGCCGCCTCTTTGATCTCCTCTGGCGACCTTCAGCCGGACGGCACCAGCAATTGGCTGCTCGCTCTTACACAGGAGGGCAACTCGATCTACCAGCTCCACCGCTACAACCTGCCGGGAGGCGTGCGCTGGATCCGCTCCTCGTGTTTGCGTCTTGACGACGACGCACCCTTCGATGCGGACTCGAAGAACGCGCGCTCGTGGAAGATGGCACAGGTCACCGGGTCTGTCGATTGCCAGACCGGAGGTACGACACTAGCGGCGCTTGGCTCACCCGGCCCGGTACTCGGGGCCGACGCCGGCGTTACCGTCGATCACGCCGGCCGGCGCTTTCTCCTTTTCGGCGACACCGCCTGGGCAGACGGCTCCTTCAGCGAGGATTCGATCGCCGAGGTAGTAGATCAACCCCCGGGCGAGTTGCCGATCGTGACATTCCACGGATCGCCGCGTGCTCTGACCGGCTATCCAGCAACCCCAACCGACGACGTCACAACCGCCGGATACGATGTCCCTCTTGACGCCTTTTCCTTCGAAGATGACTTCTACGCTTTCTTCTCTTCAAATAGTTGCAGCGACGATAAGTTAGCAAACACGGCTGGCAATGTCATGGGCCGCTCCATCCTGGGGCGGGCCGTCGACCCATCCATGCCCATCGACCCCACAGTCCACAATCAGAAGATCGTCTTCCAGTGTCTGACCGTCTTTTCCGACTATCACTTCATCACCGTTTCCGTTCAGGTGCAGCAGGCTTCACTCGTGCCCGGCTTCGGATCGGAGGGCAACCTGCTCTTAGTCTGGGGCACAGGAACTTACCGTGCCGACGACCTCCGGCTGGCTATTCTTGATCTCCGCGAAGAGGCCGTCTATAGCCTGCTCAAAAACGGTTTCTTTCCCCAGTCGTTCCTTCCCGTTTCCTATTTCGCTGGCTTCAATGGGACGAACGAACCGCAATGGTCAGACCAGGAATCCGATGCCCTTCCTCTCTTCTGGCCTAACGCCCTTGGCGAGATCTCCGTTCGATGGGTTCCGGAGATACAGCGCTATCTTTTACTGGCAATGACCGGCCCCGAAGACAGAATGGGCGATGCCGTCTGGATGCGAATTGCTCCATACCCATGGGGACCCTGGTCCGAACGCCGCCAGGTTTTCGACTGGTGGCAAGATGGAGCGGGCGCTCGCCAAGGATCGTCTCCATTCATCCACAGGACCGACGTCAAGCCGCCGGACAATGTAGGAGATTGCATAGAAGCAATACAGGGGCAGTGCGGGGACGGCGGTGGCGCCTACGCGCCTTACCTTCACGACGTGCGCATGACCCCGACCGCGATGGTCTTCCGCTACACGCTCTCAACCTGGAATCCCTACCAGGTCATGCTGATGGAGCATGTCGTCAGCCTGGCCGATCTCTGGGCGCTGGAGTGATCTCTCGGCTTGAACGGGGCCCCAAAATTTGTCAATAGCTCAAGCCAAAAATACTTTGTAACATCCTCATTCCATTGACAAGAAAGTTGCTCCAAGTTGGCGTAGTGAAAGGGGCCAGCTTGGTAAACTAAGAATATGGATAGCAAAAGGCAAAGACCGGAATCGGCCTCGCAAGCAGAACGCCGCGACCGCGCCGAAGCTCAGCAATCCACCCCCAACAGAATCAAGATTTTGGCCCGGATCTCTCCCCGCAAACCCTTGAATTAAAAGAATTAACCAGGAGATCCCAGGGGGAGGGGGGTCAACTCCCAAACAATTTACAATGCGAGCATAGGAAAAGACACCATGGCCGCTATCCGAATCCAAACCGAACTCCCCGGCCCCAAATCCAAAGCCTGGCTCGACCGCCGCGCCGCCGCCATCCCCCGCGGAGTCTACGCCGGCACCCCAATCTTCATCCGCTCCGCCGAGGGCGCGACCTTTGAAGACCTCGACGGCAACCGCTTCATCGACCTCTGCGGAGGCATCGGCTGCATCAACGTCGGCCATCGCAACCCGCGCGTCGTCGCCGCCATCCGCCGCCAGCTCGACGCCTTCCTGCACATGTGCTTCCAGGTCACCGGATACGAGAGCTACGTCGAGTTGGCCGAGAAGCTCAACCAGCTAACTCCCGGCAACTTCCCCAAGAAGACCTTCTTCGTCAACTCCGGCGCCGAGGCAGTCGAGAACGCGGTCAAGATCGCCCGCAGCCACACTGGCCGCTCCGCCGTGATCTGTTTCGAAGACGCCTTCCACGGCCGCACCATGATGGGCCTCTCGCTCACCAGCAAGACCCATCCCTACAAGGCCGGATTCGGCCCGTTCCTCTCCGACGTCTATCGCATTCCTTACGGCGTTCCCGCGCGCGAGCGCTCCACCGCCGTTCCTGACGCGCCTTACCTCGAGCGAATGCTCGAAGACATCTTCGCCCGAGTCGTCGCCGCCGAACAGGTCGCCGCAGTCATCATCGAGCCGGTCCTCGGCGAAGGCGGATTCGTTGTCCCGCCCGCAGGCTTCCTCGAAGTCCTCGACGCCACCTGCAAGAAGCACGGCATCGTCTTCGTCGCCGACGAAGTCCAGACCGGCTTCGGCCGCACCGGAACACTCTTCGCCTCCGAGCAGTTCGCCATCGAGCCCGACCTCATCCTCACCGCCAAGTCCCTCGGCGGTGGACTCCCCCTCGCCGCCATCACCGGCCGCGCCGAGATCATGGACGCCCCCGGCCCCGGCGGCCTCGGCGGAACGTTTGGGGGAAATCCGGCCTCCTGCGCCGCAGCACTCGCCGTCATCGAAGAGTTCGCCGACGGCCATCTCCTCCGCCGCGCCAACGAACTAGGCGCGCAATTCCGCCAACGCGCACTCGCCTGGCAGAAAGAGTACGACTTCATCGCAGACGTTCGCGGCCTCGGAGCCATGCAAGCCATCGAGTTCAGCCAGCCCGGCAACCCATCAGAACCAAACGCACCCGCAGCCAAAAAGGTCATCCAACACAGCCTCAAACACGGAGTCCTCCTCCTCGGCGCCGGAACCCACGACAACGTAATCCGCATCCTCATGCCGCTCGTGATTAGCGATGATGAGTTCGGGGAAGCGATGGATGTGATCGGGGACGGGCTTGCTTACGCGGTGGGGAAACTGCCAGTATTTGCCAGCGAAGTCGGTGTCACCGCGTGAATCCCAGCGTTGAGGCCGCTTGGCAAAGAGCAGCGGATATCCACGATCTCCTTGTGAAAATGCAATCAGATCAGGAGCTCCTAAATACCCTGCAAAACCGGCTATTTCTATCGCTCAACGACCTTGCACTGGAACATTACGGGGCGATATTGCATCTCGTGAGGACTGGGCAACACACCGGGTCAGCGTTTGCCCTGCTCCGACCATTGCTGGAGGTATGTTTGCGCGGAATATGGGCGAATAGGTGTGCTACCGACGACGCTCTGAAACGGATCACACAACGTAAAGCAAGTTTCCCGGCCCTGAAAGTTCTGGCCAAGACGGTCGGTGCAAGTTTTGAGGGTATTGGAGCAAGAGGAATTTTCGCCGCCTCGGATAACTTCGTAAATGCACTCCATGGTCTAACTCACGGCGGTGTGGAAGCTCTCGCTTTTAGGATGAATCCGGATACAGGGAAGATTTTTCCTGACTATCCCGATGAGGAGATCGGGAGCTTGCTGACAAGGGCCTCTTCATTTGCAAGCACGATGGGTATCGTCCGTAGCCAAGTGCTCAGCGGTTCTTGGGATAACGTTAGTCCGTCAACGACCAAAATCGTGGAGACATACACTGCCCTTTTTCGGATAAACCCATTTTGATCTTTTCCTATGCAGGCGTCCACATACGTCGGCATCAACGCGTCGTCCAAGTCGTTACTACTCCGTCGTCGAGTGTGATCCGCGTACGATAACGATTGGCCCCATCGTTACCGTACTTCCAAATCTCTCGGTATCTGGTTTTCATAGGCTTTACTTCTACGGCTTGCGGTTCACCAAGCGAATCCTTAAGCTGCTCGGCTGTCTGCCCCGGCCAAAACATCTTCTTCGAAATAAGAGAAGCTGTTTCCCCGGAATATTTGCTGGAGACCATTTTCAGCCTCTCGCCTTCTCGCTGAGACTCGATGGCCTTGTAGACAAGAACCCATATGCCCACGACTACCACGCCCACGACGGAGAAAATCAACTTGAACGCTGTGAGATCGTCGTCGTGGGCGTGGCTAGCGTACATTCTTCAAAGCCCCGTATCTCACTTCTAGGATTGCAAAGCCTCTACTTACGAGAGGTCGCATATCGCAGCTTCAAAACTTCCTCGAATGCTCCGCGGCCCAACGCTCCACCACTATCTTCTTCTCGGTATAGAACTCAATCGCATCGCGACCCTGAGCATGCATGATCCCAAAGAAGCTGTCCTTCCACCCGCTGAACGGGAAGTAAGCCATCGGAGCGGCGACTCCGATATTGATCCCGATATTCCCCGCCGGAGCCTCATAGCGAAAGCGCCGCGCCGCCGCGCCGCTTGAGGTAAACAGCGAAGCCTGGTTCCCATAAGGACTGCGCTCCAGAAACGCCAGCGCCTCATCCATCGAGTCGGCGTGGACCAGGCTCAGCACCGGCCCGAAGATCTCGGTATGCGTCAGCTCGCTGTCGGCAGGAAGTCCATCGAGCAAAGTCGGCGTGAGAAATGAGCCGGACTCATACTTCGGAACCTTCGCGCCGCGGCCATCGAGCAGCACCTTCGCGCCTTCTTTCTCGCCAACCCCGATCAGCGACTCGATCCGCGACTTGCTCTGCGCCGAGATCACCGGCCCCATCTGTACGCCTTCATCTAGCCCATTGCCGACCTTGAGCTTCGAGGCAGATTCGGCCATAGCGTCGCGAAAAGTCTTCTGCGCCTCGCCAATCGTCACCGCAACCGAAACCGCCAGACACCGCTGCCCCGCACAGCCAAAGGCGCTGTCGGTGACGATCTGCGTGGTCATCTTCATGTCCGCATCCGGAAGAACAATGACATGGTTCTTCGCCCCGCCCTGGCATTGCGCACGCTTGCCGTTCGCCCCGGCTCGCGCGTAGACCGCTCGCGCAACTGCCGTCGAACCCACAAAGCTGATCGCCCGCACCTTCGGATGATCTATCAGCGCGTCAACCGACTCACGCCCGCCATTCACCAGGTTCACGACTCCCGCAGGTAGCCCAGTCTGCGCCAGCAGCTCGAAGACATACTTCGAGGTCAGCGGAACACGCTCCGAGGGCTTCAGTATCAGCGTGTTGCCAGTCGCAATCGCATAAGGCAGAAACCAGAACGGAATCATCCCTGGAAAGTTCGACGGCGTAATCGCCGCAACCACACCCAGCGGCTGCCGGATCATGATCTCATCGATGCCGCGCGCAACATCCTCAAGGTTGTAACCCTGCATCATCATCGGAATGCCGCAAGCGACCTCGACATTCTCGATCGCCCGGCGCATCTCGGCCCTCGCTTCGGTGAAGGTCTTGCCGTTTTCCGTGGTGATGATGCGAGCGATCTCGTCGATGTGCTCTTCGAGCAGAGTCTTCAGCTTGAAGAGCGGCTGAATGCGGTCTTCAGGCGGAGTCCGCCGCCATGCCGGAAACGCCGCGGCCGCAGCCTCAATAGCGGCAGCGACTTCAGCGCTGCCGGCCAACGGCACAGTGGCAATCGCTTCGCCGGTCGCGGGGTTGACTACGGAGATCCATTCAGAAGCAGTGGAATCGACCCACGCTCCATTGATGTAATGCGGAAGCCTGGCCGCTGCCAGAACTGCGGTGCTCATGAGTAACCTGCCGGCGGCTTCAATGGAATATGTACGAGGCCGCCCTCAAATCTTACATCCTGAAGCGAAGTGCGAACTGGATCTTGCGCGGATCGCGAGCGCGGGTCACCTGGCCAAACAGGCCGCCGTCGCCGATCTGTCCGTCCGGATTCAAGAACTGGGTGTGATTGAAGATATTGAAAGTCTGGAAGGTGAATTCCAGGCTCTTGGTCTCCCCAATGGGTGTGTTCTTTTGGAAAGCAAGGTCGGTGTTGTCAATGCCCGGCCCACAGCACTGGCTGCGCGTCGCCGAGCCAAGACTACCTAACGGGGCCACGGCGAAAATGTTGGGGTTGAAGTAGTAGCCGTTGTTCTTCCTCGGGTCCTGATGGGTGAAAGGCGCGACGATGTCCGGCTTGCCCGGATTTTCAAAGTCGCCGCTTCCCTGCAACTCCTGGTCTAGGTTCGACTGCATGCGAATCGGGAATCCATCCTGGAAGGCGATGATTGCCGAAACCGTCCAGCCGTCGGCGACCACGCCCAACGCTCCGCTGTATTTCTTGAAGGGCAAGTCCCACACGCCGCTGAAAACGAAGCGGTTGGTCGCGCCATAGAGCGAAAGCGCGCGGCTGCGGCTAAAGTCGGTTGGATCAAGGCTCTGTTCGAAGCTCGATGCGTTATCGATGGACTTGCTCCAGGTGTAGGCGCCGAGGAACTGAAAGCCCTGGGAAAAGCGCTTTTCGAGGGACGCCTGGAGCGAGTTGTAGTTGGAGTTGGCGACGACGTCCTGGGCAAAGATGCTGGAAAATACAGGAATGCCGTCAGCCGGGCAATTGCTTCCCGTGGTCGGATCACAGTAGGGTGACGAGTATTGACGCAAACCTACCAGGTTTATCGGCGCACTTAGCGTCGTGCCGCCTGCGATAAAAGGAGTCGGCCCATAGGGCAGATGAAGTCCCTGTGGCGCGATGGTCTCGCCGGCGGGGATGACGAACTGGCTGTCCTCATAGTAGGGCCCGCAGGTGTAACTCGAGTCGTTGTTATATGCCGAGGTCGCAATCAGGTCGAGGCACGTCTGAGGGTTGCCGTGATTTAAGTCGTAGGTCGCCAGCAGTCGGTGCCCTTGGGAACCCACATAGCCGAGCGTATAAACAAAGTTATTCCCAAACTGCTGCTGTATCTGGAGGTTATATTGCTCGGTGTATTGCGTCCTCAAATTAGGCTGGAGTTCGCCGTAGAGAATGATCGGACGAAATACTGACCAGTCCACCGCCGAGCCCCTCGCCGGATTCAGAAATCCGTTAAACGCGTTCGGGCTAACGGAGCCGCCCTGACTCACGAAGGGCGTCTGAAAGAGTCCTTCGCCAACCGAGCTGCTGCCGCCGAAGGGAGGTTCACCCTGAAACTGCTCCAGGACAAGCTGCTCCATCGGGTTGTAAAAGAGTCCGAAGCCACTGCGAATGACCAGCTTGTTATTGAAGCGCGCCGGACTCCACGCCATCCCGATGCGCGGTGCAAAGGCCTTGTAGTAGGTGGCTGTCAGCCCCTTCGGCACACCCTTGTCGCCAGGAATGACCAGCCCCAATGGGAAATATGCCTCGTTTGCGCTGCCAGGCCCGCAATCGGAGGTCCCATTGCCAATCGTGGCCGTATTCTCGGCGTTCAGCTGGCAAGGAAATATCTGGGTCGCCTGGCCCGGGCGAAAGGTCTGCACGCGCTGCGCGGCGTCGGCGAGCGGCTCATTCAGCTCCCAGCGCAAACCGTAGTTTAAGGTCACGTTGGGTTTCACTTTATAGCTGTCCTGGGCGAAGAGATAGAGGGCATTGGCGCGAATGTTTTCGGTCTGCGGAGATCCCTGGGAATAATTATCGGGAAGTCCCAGGAGGTAATTCGGGAAAACCGTGCCAGCGCCGGTCGAGTCGGTGGCCTCCAGGTCGTTCTGGCCTCCACCGCTATAGGAGTAAAAGCCGTTGACGTTGTAATAGAGGGTCTGATCGAAATGCTGGATTCGGAAGTCGCCGCCGAACTTAAGGCTATGTTGCCCGATAACCTTGGAATAATTATCGGTCAGCGAATAAGTGTTGCCGACCTGTGGCAAGGAGCCTTCAGAATCGTTGCCAATGGTAAAGCCGCCGCTGATGTCGATATAGGGAACACCTTCGCGACTTGGCGGCAAGCCCGGAGTGATCCCCAGCTTCGCGTTGGGGGTAGCGATCGGATTTCCGTTGTCGTCGATCAACGGCGTATCCGGATTGCCGTTGAAGCAGTAGTTGGCCGCCGCTCCTGTGCACGAATCCGTTACAGCTCCGGTACGCTGGAAGGCGAGAAACGTCAGCTGCCCCTCGCGATAGTACGTGATGCGGGCTTCATTCTGGGTGGTCGCATTCAGGGTCCAGGTATCAGATAGATTGATCTGCTGGTTACGCTGGGCATTGTTGCTGCCAAATCCGGGTAACAGGTTGTTGGTCACCGCCTGAAAGCGCGTGAACGGATTCTCGTCGAATCCGTCGTCCACATAGTAGTAGCCGGTGAAAGTGTTGTGTTCGTTAAAGGTATGGTCGACGCGCACAGTGCCCTGATTTTCTCGGCTATGCTGGTTCGGAGTCGACTGATAGTAGAGGCCGTTGACGTTCGGCAGCGGCACATAAGTTTGGACCAGGTTTGCGGCAACCGGGTCGAAACACGGAGTGGGAATTGAAGTGGGGAAGATGCTCGCCCATGGCGTGCCAGGGGTAGGAGCGACGCCGCCCTCCGCGCCAATCGCGTCGGCGCAGCCTGCCCGATTCTGGAGGATGTTTGCGACCGTCAAGTCGCTCAATGTACCGGCGAATCCTGCGAACTGTCCGTTTCGCTCCGCCTGGGTGGGAACGCGTGTTCTGTCCCCAGGGATGCCTTCGACCAGCTGGCGTCCCTCGTAGGATACGAAAAAGAACGTCTTGTCCTTCCTGATGGGCCCACCGATGGTGGCGCCAAACTGGTTCTGGGTATCGTCGCCCTTGACCAAGCTGAAGTAATTCTTGGCGTCGAAGATGCTGTTGCGGACGTAGTCGTAGATGCTGCCATGAAATTGGTTCGTCCCCGACTTGGTGACAACGTTGATCACTGCCCCGGAGTTGCGTCCATACTCGGCGTCGAAGGTATTAGTGATGACCTTGAACTCTTGAATCGCGTCGGGCGAGGGCTCGATTCCAGGCGAGTTAACGAAGAGGTCGTTGCCGTCGCCGCCATTCACGCTGAAGTTGTTCGATCGCCCGCGGCCGCCGTTGACCGACACCGCACCGGGCTTATCGCTTCCGTAGAAAAGGTCGGATCCGCCGACGCCCTGAACTCCGGGCTGCAACTGCAGCAGCTGATAGGTGTCGCGGCTGTTGAGCGGCAGGTTCTGCACCGCCCGCTCGTTGATGACGGCGCCGAGCTGAGTCGTCGTTGTATCGACCAGCGGGGCTTCCGCCGTCACCTCGACTGCCTGTGTATTGGCGCCGACGGTCAGCTTCACGTCATACGTCACGGTGGCGTTGAGATTGACCAGAATGCCTGTCGCCGTAAAGTCCTGAAACCCCTGAACCTGCGCCTCAAGACGGTAAGTCCCCACGGGGACGGAAGGGAAGATATAGTCCCCAGTCTTGGAAGACTGCACGGCCAGGGCTTTTCCCGAATCGTCATTCGTCAGGATCAGTGAGACGTCCGGCACGACCGCGCCGGAGGGATCGAGAATCCGGCCGAGCACGCGTCCGCCGGTCGATTGGCCGATCGCCCGCGACGAAACGACGGCCAGCAAACCGAGGAGGAGGCACAACACAAAACGATGGGAAGAAACACGCGGGCGAGAACTATGAGAAGAGGTGACCACCGGGGAAGAGTGCATTCCTTACCGCCTCCAAACCATATGAAGAAACGCCAAGAGAGAGAACCATGCTTTGTCTTTCCGGAGTGGAAAGGCGGTACCGGCTGCAATATGTGTCGCCGGCCTACCTGCTTGCTGGTTACGATTTAGTTCACAGTATTGAAGCCGACTTTTGATGTCAAGGTAAAGTTAGGCGCGGAGCTGCTTGGCCAAATATTGTCAGCCAATCTTTGCGACAGCCGCGCGGAATAAGAACTTTTTATGCGATATATTGGTCTTCGCTTGCGAGATTGTGGGGCGGTATGAGCGAAGAAAGAATCTACGATATCCAGCCGGCGCTGCTCACCGATGTCGCCGAGCTAGCAGGCTTGTTCGATGCTTACCGCGTCTTTTATGGGGCCGAGCCGGCTCCGCTTAAGGCCGACGCCTTCGTCCACGGCCTGATCATTCACGGCAAGACCCATTTCTTCCTGGCGCGCGAGGCCGAGGGACTGCCGGTGCTGGGCTTTGTCCACCTCATGCCCTCGATCAGTACGGTAGCGATGCGCCCGATCTGGCTTCTTGAGGACCTTTATGTCGTGCCCGCCAGTCGACAGAAAGGCGTGGCCACTGCGCTCATGGCATACGCGGAAAACTTCGCCCGCGAGACCGGCGCGGAACGCCTGACTCTCGCGACCGCCCACGACAATAGCGCTGCCCAGTCCCTTTACAAGCAAATGGGTTACGTGAAGGAAGAACATTTCTGGTACTACCACCGGATGCTGGACTAGCGGCTTCCCAGCCACGAATGCTGATGTCCCAGGGCTCCGAACCTAACTTGAGCGTCGGAGAAATAACGGATGAATCCGCGTTCGCCCCGCACAAGCCGCACTGGCCGAGCGCCCCTCATCGCCGTAAACTAGACCTATGCCGATAAGCCGCCAGCAAGCCCTCGACCATTTCCGCTCCGACGACCTGATAGGCCTTGGCATGGAGGCCGACGCCGTCCGACGCAGGCTCCATCCCGAGGGCGTCGTCAGCTACATCATCGATCGCAACATCAACTACACGAATTTCTGCACCGAGTACTGCACATTCTGCGCCTTCTACCGGCCGCTCAAGGGCAAGATGGCCGCTGAGGGCTACATCCTCGACTTCGAGACGATCTACGAAAAGATTCGCGAGACAGTCGAAATGGGCGGCACCGGAGTGCTCATGCAGGGCGGCCTCCACCCCGACCTCAAGATCGATTGGTTTGAGCGGCTGCTCAGAGGCATCAAGCAGCGCTTTCCCGCAGATCTGGCTGCACTGCTTCTCGGCGTCGGAGATCCTCGCCATCGCCGAATACAGCGAACTCTCCGTCCGCGACACCATCATGCGCCTCCGCGACGCTGGCCTCGACTCCATCCCCGGCGGAGGCGCCGAGATCCTCGACGACGAAGTCCGCCACCGCATCGCCCGCCTCAAATGCGGCACCGAAGACTGGCTGCTCGTCCACCGCACCGCCCACCAGCTCGGCATGAGGACGACGGCAACCATGATGTTCGGCGTCGGCGAAACCTTCGAGCACCGCGTCAACCACTTCGAACAAGTCCGCCGCCTCCAGGAAGAGACCGGAGGCTTCACCGCCTTCATCCCCTGGAGCTTCCAGCCCGGCAACACCGCCCTCGGCGGACGCGGCTGGGAAGAAGCCACCTCAGTCGAATACCTCAAAGTCCTCGCCATCGCCCGCCTGTATCTCGACAACATCGAGAACGTGCAGTCCAGCTGGGTTACCCAGGGACTGAAGGTGCTGCAGATGGGCCTCCGCTTCGGAGGCAATGACGTCGGCTCGGTGATGCTCGAAGAGAACGTCGTCAAAGCCGCAGGCACTGCGAACTGCACGACCGAAGAAGAGCTAAGAAGAGTAATCCGCGACGCCGGATTCAAGCCCGTGCAGCGGGACACGCTTTATCGGACGATGTTCTTGAACTGATTCCTTCATGCTTCTAGCCTGCACCTCATTTGGTTTGTCATCCCGACCGGAGCGAAGCCAGTAGAGGGACCTGCGGTTTCACTGTCCTTGTCACGATCTCCCGTATATTGAGTTTGCACGCGAACAGTCTTCCGCTAAAACTAGATCAATTGCAGCCTGAACAGCCCCTTTCGGAACCCACGATAGCCCGTCCCGGAAACACTCCCTCCACAATCTTCCCTTGATCCACCAACACCGTCCCACCAACAACCAAATACCGCACCCCAACACTCGGCTCCATCGGCTTTTGAAAAGTCGCACGATCCGCAATCGTCGCCGGATCGAAGAGCACGATGTCCGCATCCGCACCCTCCTGCATTCGCCCCTTCTTCCGCGCCGCCGGAGTCGACCGCTCCAGCATCTGCGCCGGCAGCAGCGTCATCTTGCGCAGCGCCTCCATCAGCGTGAGCGTCTTCTTTTCGCGAACATACTCCGCCAGAACCCGCGAATAAGTCCCCGCATTGCGCGGATGTCCCAGAGCGCCGTCGCTCGCGATCATGACTCCAGGATAAGGAATGACCGCGTCGACAACCTCCTGCGTATTCGCAAAGACCAGCACCGACTGCGGAATAGTCGAGGCATGCAGCTCCTCAAAACGTTTTTGCGTCAGGTGCTCGCCCGTCGCCGGCAGCACCAGATCGCCGTAGTCGATGCCCAGGCGCTCGCGCCAGTTCCCCTCGAACTGCGCCGAGTTCACCACCGTCATGCCCGCGATGTAAGGATATGCTTCGGTGGTGACGTCGAGGCCATGCACCCGCGCTCCGTCAATCATCGCGAGGCAGCTCAAGCGAATCATGCGTGCAGGTGCTGTTGATGTGGGCCACATGGACGGGGGCTCCCGTGATCGCCGCCGCACCAATCACTTCCTCCAGCGCCTCGATCGCCGAGCCTGGCTCGATGCGGCCGAAACTGCGCAGATGGGTGTAGACCGGCAGCTTGCGCTCGGCAGCCACGCGGAACATATCGATCACCTCAAGCCGCGTCGCGCCCGGCGTGTATTGGATGCCCATCCCGATGCCCAGCCCGCCGGCGTCCAGTTCAGCCCGTAAACGCTGCTGAATTTTGGCGATTTGCTCCGGAGTCGCTGGCTCGTCAGTCGCCGGGCCACTCTTCGGCAGAATATTCGGCAGCCCGATCTTTGGAGCGGTGGCCTCAACGTCTGGCGGAAGCGGCGCGCCAAAGACCAACGCCCGTGCCGCGACATGGCTGGCGGTCGTCCCATAGTTGATCAGCGAGTCCCCCTGCTTTTCCCGCAAGAACTCGGCTACGTCGGGAACACCAATCTCCATCTCAAGCGCGGTAGTCACGCCGTCCAGCGCCTTCACGCGCTGGCTGTCCAGACCTTGCCCATGTTGGTGCAGATCGATGAAACCGGGCGCAACCACCAGACCGTGGCATCGATGACCCGGGCCCCGGTAAGCGGCTCGGTGCTGATCCGGACAATCTTCCCGCCGCTCACGCCCACGTTGCGGACCCCGTCCAATCCCGTCTCTGGGTCCATGACTCGACCGCCCTGCAACACAAGATCGAACTGTTGCGCCGAGACAAGAGCGGTCGCGAGGATTAGTAAGACAGCGCAAAAAAGCCAGGCGCGAATAGCTCTCCCGGCCGGAATTAGACTTGCGATACATTGAGAAAAAAGCTGCCAATGGAACACACTAGACCTCTCAGACCCTGACCATCATATCTGGTAGGAATTTGGGATTTTCCGAGGCAACCCCGCCAATTTTGACGCGTCCCTTACAATCATGCTTGACCGACTTTGATCGCGGAGGCTCACCCCCTGTTTCATCTCGCCCTATCGCTACCGGCCCAATCGCCAGCGGTTGCGTCTCTGCGGGCGATGATTGCGAACGACTTCAGTAATGTGGCCTTCTGGCTTGCCGCACCGCACGGTCTGCAACACTATCTCCGCACCCACTACGGCGACAAGACCTTCGAGCATCTCTACCGCTGGAACAGCTTCGACACACTGCTGCTTATTCCCTATTTCACGGTGATGATCGTTCTCGCCTTCTACGGCCTTCACCGCTATCAGCTGGTGTACCTCTATTTCAAATACAAGAAGAATGAGACGAAAGGGCCGTTGTCGCGATTTCCCGAGTTGCCCCGGGTCACGATCCAGCTGCCTATCTTTAATGAACAATTCGTCATCGACCGGCTTATTGAAGCCTGCTGCAAGCTGGACTACCCTGCCGACAGGCTCCAGATTCAGGTGCTCGACGACTCGACCGATGAGACTGTTCAGGTGGCCAGTGCGATCGTCGAACGCTACCGTACCCTCGGCCACCCCATCGAATACCTACATCGCACCAATCGCTATGGCTACAAAGCGGGAGCGCTCGACGAGGGACTCAAAACGGCGACCGGCGAGTTCGTTGCCATCTTCGACGCCGATTTCGTCCCACCCGAGGATTGGCTGATGAAGGTCATACATCACTTCGCCGAGCCAAGCGTGGGTATGGTGCAGACCCGATGGACCCACTTGAACCGCGATTACAGCATCCTCACCCAGATCGAGGGCATTCTGCTCGACGGCCATTTCGTGCTAGAGCACGGGGCGCGCGCACGCTCGGGAGTCTTCTTTAACTTCAATGGAACTGCCGGCATGTGGCGCCGCGTGGCCATTGAGGAAGCCGGCGGTTGGCAGCATGACACTCTCACCGAAGACACCGACCTCAGCTACCGCGCGCAGATTGCCGGGTGGAAGTTCACGTATTTGCAGAATGTCGAATGTCCCGCCGAATTGCCAATCGAGATGACCGCCTTCAAAACGCAACAGGCGCGCTGGGCCAAGGGTCTGATTCAAACCTCCAAGAAGATCCTGCCTAAAGTCTGGGCAAGTGAGCAACCGTTGCACACCAAGATCGAAGCGTTCTATCATCTGACCGCCAACCTGAGTTATCCCCTCATGGTGATCTTGTCGGTTCTGCTCATGCCGGCGATGATCATTCGCTTCTATCAGGGCTGGTTCCAGATGCTGATCATCGATGTGCCACTCTTCCTGGCGTCGACTTTCTCAATCTCCACCTTCTATCTGGTTTCGCAAAGAGTGCTCTATCCGAAGACTTGGCTCAAGACCTTTCTCTTTCTGCCATTTCTCATGTCGCTCGGGATCGGGCTGACAGTGACCAACACGAGGGCGGTCCTCGAGGCGCTCTTCGGGATCAAGAGCTCATTCAAGCGGACCCCCAAATACCGCGTCGAAAAGAAGGGCGAGAGATCGCAGGCCTCGAAGTATCGTAAGCGCCTCGGCATCGTGCCGTGGATCGAGCTGCTCATCGGCTGCTACTTCGCGGCGACCATCCGCTACACCTTCCTGAATGAGAACTACTTTACCGTGCCATTCCTGCTGCTCTTCGTTGTCGGATATTGGTATACGGGGCTGATGTCACTCTTTCAGGGAAGGTTCGAACGCTTTCGTTTGGGCGGCGCCAATACGGATGAGTCTTCGCCAAAGCCCTTTCCTGTGGGTGTATGATGTTAGTTGAAAAGCCAATTGATGGATGCACTTAGCTCCCTTTGGCGATTGCGGCCTGCGTCCCAACAAAACACTACGCATAATCCTTGACGACGTCGGAAAACGAGGTTGACGATGCGCAAGATACTTCTTTTTGAGCTGAATGAAGTACCATTTCGGATTTTGGATTTTTACGCCGCGCGGAACCCGACTTCCTACCTGTCGACGTTTTTGAGAGAGTGCCGGCAGTTTACTACCTTCACCGAAGACGAAATCCAATTAGACCCTTGGATCAGCTGGCCTACCTTGCATCGGGGAGTAAACGACAAGCGGCATGGCATCCTGCATCTTGGACAGGTGCCAGATGACAGTGTTGAGAATGAGTTTCCTGCGATATGGAAGAGACTCCGGCGTGCGGGAGCCAAAGTTGGAGTTTTCGGCTCTCTAAGCTCTTCAGACGTTCCCGACGACTACCGTGAATATAGTTTTTATCTTCCGGATTATTTTGCCGGCGACACCGTGGCTTTTCCGGATGAGTTACTGGGCTTCCAACGTTTCAACGTTCTGATGACGCGCCAGTCCGCGCGCAACGTGACTACGTCTGTGCCATTAAAAGGCGCTGTCGACTTCATGAAATCGACGGTCTTTGGCGGACTGAAAGCAGACACCGTCGGATCGGTCGCCCATCAGCTAATCGAAGAGCGTATCGATCCCAAAAAACGGATCCGGCGCCGGGCCCTGCAGCCTTTGATCATGCTGGATCTGTTTCTCAATCAGGTAGGTGAAACGGCGCCGGATTTCGCCACGTTCTACACAAACCACGTGGCTGCTGCGATGCATCGCTACTGGGCGGCGTTGCTGCCTGGAGACTACACCGAAACGCTGGATCATGAGTGGGTCGATTCCTACCAGGGCGAGATTCCCTTTGCACTTCAAAAGCTTGAAACAATGCTTCAAAAGATCGTGCGATTTGTGGAATCGAATCCCCAGTATTGCCTCGTTGTGGCCAGCAGCCTCGGTCAGGCAGCCATCCCTTTCCAAAAGACCTACGAATTCCTGACGATAAAAGACCTGGGCAAGTTCATGCATACCGTGGCGAGACTCACGCCAGACCAGTGGGAATTGTCACCCGCCATGGTCCCATGCATCTCGGCTCAGCTCAAGAACGTCGACGTCACGGCGCTTTCCGCAAATCTACAGCGCATCCGAATCGGAGATACGCGAATGGAATACTCTTCACGGCCTGACAAGCCTGCTTGCTTCGACTTTCGCGAGGGTTACCTCCATCTCTTCATCCAGTTTGATAACTACAGCGGACCAGGCCAAATCTGGATCGGCGACCAGCCCGTGTCCTTTGAAGAATGCGGCCTCGGTACCATGGCGCACGAAGACGGAGTCAACTGCACGGCGCAACATGTACCCCAGGGAAGCCTGTTGGTCTACGACCCTGCCCACCCTAGTTCTGACCGCACGCTCTTATCGACAGTCGATTTTGTGCCGAGCGTTTTGGCGAACTATGGCCTGGAGATTCCTGCTTCCCTTCCCGGCAACGCCTCTATTCACTTCTGACGGGCATCGCAGAACTTCTGCGGCTCAGTAGGCAAAAATCCACGAAAAGCCTGGCGATCATTTTGAACATGAAGATGCTTCTTTATCGAACACTGCCGTTGGCTCTGTTGGCATTATTTGTCTGCCCTTTGAACCATGGCCTCGAGCGCCAGCCCTCTGCGGTTTATCACGCACGCCGCGAGGCCCTCGCTAAAAAACTCAACGGCGGCATTGCAGTCCTCTTCGCCGCCAACGAGCCTGCGCTTGAGTATCAGGAATACCGCCAGGATGAGGACTTCTACTATCTCACTGGGTGGAACGAGCCCGGCGCGGCGCTCTTGATCCAGTCTGCCGTGGAGGCCCACGAACAGATACCTGCCCGTCCATATCGTGAAGTACTGCTACTACCCATCCGCAACCTGCGCATGGAGCGATACACCGGAATCAAGCTGGACGCAACCTCGACAGATGCGCCGAAGGTCACCGGAGTGGATGAAGTAAAGTCTATGTCCGCTCTGCCGACCATCTTGACCGCGCTCGCGGCAAAAGACCGCAGCGTCACCTACCGCATCTGGAGCCAGGCCGACGTTCCGCAATCGAAGCCTCTCGTTAATTGGACTGCGGTGACGCTGGGCAACCCCGATGCACCCGAATTTCAGGACGTTCGCCAGCCGGTAGGCGAGTTGCGCGCGGTCAAAGATCCCGGCGAGGTTGAGCTAATCCGCAAAGCGACTGATGCCTCCATCACCGCGCAACTGGCAATGATCCATGCAGTCAAACCTGGCGTCTCCGAACGCGCCATCACCGGGCTGCTGATCGACAAGATGATGGATGGAGGCTGCGAGCGCCCATCGTATCCGCCGATCGTCGGTTCGGGGTTGAACTCGACCGTGCTGCATTACTCGTCCAACGACAACGTCATGAAATCTGGTGACGTCGTAGTCGTCGACGCAGCCGGCGAATACTCCATGTACGCCTCCGACATCACCCGCACGCCTCCCGTGAATGGTCACTACACCAATCGGCAGCGCGAAATATACGACATCGTCCTTGGCGCCCAGCGCGCCGCCGAAGCGGCCTTCGTCGCAGGAAAATCGCGCGAGAACGACCCGCAGCACAAATATCCGGACTCGCTCGACACCATCGCATGGAAGTACATGAACGAGCACGGCAAAGACCTGCACGGCGAACCGTTGGGCAAGTACTTCATCCACGGCATCGGCCACCTGGTCGGTATCGATGTGCATGACCCTTACGACTACTCAAAGCCACTCGAGAAGAACATGGTCTTCACCATCGAGCCTGGGATCTACATCCCGGAAGAGAAGATAGGGGTGCGCATCGAAGACATCTACTATGCCGACTCCAACGGCAAGCTAATCCAGCTCACGCAATCTTTGCCACACACCGCTGAAGAGGTCGAAGCGGAGATGAGCAAGAAATGAGCCAGTTCCATTTCGCCACCATCGAACGCTCATTCCTAGCAATTCTGGCCGGTTTTGCGACCATGGCGGTGCTGGTCACTCTGGCGACGGCGGCGATCACGAAATCCCTTCCCCGCCTGATCGGCCAGCCTGATCATCCGCGACGCCGTTATCTTCTGCTGAACCTCGCCTACAGCTCGGCCTTCGCGGCTTCGGGAGGATATGTAACCGCCATAGTTGCAAAAGCCGATCCGCTACGGAATGTTCTCATGCTGGCCATCGTCATCCTGCTGCTAAGCGCGCTGTCGGCTTTGCAGTTTCGGGGAAAGCAGCCAGTGTTGTACCAACTCGCCTTGATCGTCATTACCCCGGTCGCCGCGCTAGCCGGGGGCTTGCTGCGTATGCACGCAATTGGCCTCCGATGGTAGCCAGCCGCATCGCCTGAATTGAATCCTTACCAGCGGATTCCGAAGGTCACAGGAACAATCTGTGTCGCATGCCCCGGCGTGTCCAGCCATTCATACCGTGCCTCTGCGAAGAATTTTGCCTGGTTCCAGTTGCCAAAGGTCAAACCGGTGCCAATATTCAGCCCTCCCTGATTGCTCGAGTAGTGGCTTACCACGGCATTGGTCGTGTAATAGATCGGGTAACAATAGAAGAAATTGCAATAGACCCCTTGCGCGAGCACCGGCTCGGTGAAGGACGTCAACTGGCGATAGAATCCGCCGCCGCCAATAATGTAACCACCCCAGTTGCCACTGGTTTTATACTTCCACTCCGGATCTAGCGTCAGCGACCAAGTGTGGACGTTGCCGCCCGGAGTGCCCACCTGCTCAAGAATCGCCGCGGGTATCTTGTTGCGGTCGAATTCGTACTCCGCCATCACAGCGACTTTTGGATTGACGTTGTAACCCAAGCCGCCCCGGAAGTTCCAACCCCAGGTCAGATCTCCGCTCGAGTTCCCCAATGGGGCGGTGAATCCCCCGCCAGCCTCAACCGCAAGACGGTCCCAGCGGCTTTGATACGCAGCATGATTCCCACCATTTTGGGTGGCGCCGTATTGGGCCAACGGCGCCGGAGGCGGCTCAAGACCACCGAGCTCATCGCTGTCCAGCAGGAAGCGATAGTCCGCTGAACTCGAACCCGTCGGGATCTGCGATTGTGCACGGAGTGGAGGAGCGATGGTCAGTGCGGTCAACGAAACTGCGATACAGAAGCGCCAGCCCTCTGCGGTTTATCACGCACGCCGCGAGGCCCTCGCTAAGAAGCTCAATGGCGGCGTCGCAGTCCTCTTCGCTGCCAACGAGCCTGCGCTTGAGTATCAGGAATACCGCCAGGATGAGGACTTCTACTATCTCACTGGGTGGAACGAGCCCGGCGCGGCGCTCTTGATCCAGTCTGCCGTGGACGCCCACGAACAGATACCTGCCCGTCCATATCGTGAAGTACTGCTACTGCCCATCCGCAACCTGCGCATGGAGCGATACACCGGAATCAAGCTGGACGCCGCCTCGACAGATGCGCCGAAGGTCACCGGAGTGGATGAAGTAAAGTCTATGTCCGATCTGCCGACCATCTTGACCGCGCTCGCGGCAAAAGACCGCAGCGTCACCTACCGCATCTGGAGCCAGGCCGACGTTCCGCAATCGAAGCCTCTCGTTAATTGGACTGCGGTGACGCTGGGCAACCCCGATGCACCCGAATTTCAGGACGTTCGCCAGCCGGTAGGCGAGTTGCGCGCGGTCAAAGATCCCGGCGAGGTTGAGCTAATCCGCAAAGCGACCGATGCCTCCATCACCGCGCAACTGGCAATGATTCATGCAGTCAAACCTGGCGTCTCCGAACGCGCCATCACCGGGCTGCTGATCGACAAGATGATGGATGGAGGCTGCGAGCGCCCATCGTATCCGCCGATCGTCGGTTCGGGGTTGAACTCGACCGTGCTGCATTACTCGTCCAACGACAACGTCATGAAATCTGGTGACGTCGTAGTCGTCGACGCAGCCGGCGAATACTCCATGTACGCCTCCGACATCACCCGCACGCCTCCCGTGAATGGTCACTACACCGATCGGCAGCGCGAAATATACAACATCGTCCTTGGCGCGCAGCGCGCCGCCGAAGCGGCCTTCGTCGCCGGCAAATCGCGCGAGAACGATCCATCAGCACAAATATGCGGACTCGCTCGACACCATCGCATGGAAGTACATGAACGAGCACGGCAAAGACCTGCACGGCGAACCGTTGGGCAAGTACTTCATCCACGGCATCGGCCACCTGGTCGGTATCGATGTGCATGACCCTTACGACTACTCAAAGCCACTCGAGAAGAACATGGTCTTCACCATCGAGCCTGGGATCTATATCCCGGAAGAAAAAATCGGCGTTCGCATTGAAGACATCTACTATGCCGACTCCAACGGCAAGCTAATCCAGCTCACGCAATCTTTGCCACACACCGCTGAAGAGGTCGAAGCGGAGATGAGCAAGAAATGAGCCAGTTCCATTTCGCCACCATCGAACGCTCATTCCTGGCAATTCTGGCCGGTTTTGCGACCATGGCGGTGCTGGTCACTCTGGCGACGGCGGCGATCACGAAATCCCTTCCCCGCCTGATCGGCCAGCCTGATCATCCGCGACGCCGTTATCTTCTGCTGAACCTCGCCTACAGCGCGGCCTTCGCGGCTTCGGGAGGATATGTAACCGCCATAGTTGCAAAAGCCGATCCGCTACGGAATGTTCTTATGCTGGCCATCGTCATCCTGCTGCTAAGCGCGCTGTCGGCTTTGCAGTTTCGGGGAAAGCAGCCAGTGATTGTACCAACTCGCCTTGATCGTCATTACCCCGGTCGCCGCGCTAGCCGGGGGCTTGCTGCGCATGCACGCAATTGGCTACCGATGGTAGCCAGCCGCTTTCGCCTGAATCGAATCCTTACCAGCGGATTCCGAAGGTCACAGGAACAATCTGTGTCGCATGCCCCGGCGTGTCCAGCCATTCATACCGTGCCTCTGCGAAAAATTTTGCCTGGTTCCAGTTGCCAAAGGTCAAACCGGTGCCAATATTCAGCCCTCCCTGATTGCTCGAGTAGTGGCTTACCACGGCATTGGTCGTGTAATAGATCGGGTAACAATAGAAGAAATTGCAATAGACCCCTTGCGCGAGCACCGGCTCGGTGAAGGACGTCAACTGGCGATAGAATCCGCCGCCGCCAATAATGTAACCGCCCCAGTTGCCACTGGTTTTATACTTCCACTCCGGATCTAGCGTCAGCGACCAAGTGTGGACGTTGCCGCCCGGAGTGCCCACTTGCTCAAGAATCGCCGCGGGTATCTTGTTGCGGTCGAATTCGTACTCCGCCATCACAGCGACTTTGGGATTGACGTTGTAACCCAAGCCGCCCCGGAAGTTCCATCCCCAGGTCAGATCTCCGCTCGAGTTCCCCAATGGGGCGGTGAATCCCCCGCCAGCCTCAACCGCAAGACGGTCCCAGCGGCTTTGATACGCCGCATGATTCCCACCATTTTGGGTGGCGCCGTATTGGGCCAACGGCGCCGGAGGCGGCTCAAGACCACCGAGCTCATCGCTGTCCAGCAGGAAGCGATAGTCCGCTGAACTCGAACCCGTCGGGATCTGCGATTGTGCACGGAGTGGAGGAGCGATGGTCAGTGCGGTCAACGAAACTGCGATACAGGACTTTCCCAGAAAACGAGAGACTGCGTTACTACCAAGAGCCATTGCGATACAACCTCTGCGAGTAGGATGCGGGATACGGCTTCGCCCTCCCATCCTGCTCAGACACCAAACACACTTTTTCGACTCGCATAACCTCATCGGCGTGAGCAAGGAAAAAGGCCGGATCGAAATCCGGCCTCGCGAGATTTGTAACAGTAACTCTGGTGAATAGTGGATTCGGCCCTACTGGATGTCGAATTGCTCCGGATGCAGGGCGGGATCGCTCTTGACGATGATGGTCTTGCTGGACATCTCTTCCATTTCGTTAAGCCACTTGGCGTTGTTCGCCTTCAATGTCTTGACCACTTCCGGATGCACCCGCAGCAAAACGTCCCCGCGTTCGAGGTGCTTCTGCATTTTGCGCAGCTCGGTGTAGATTTCGTTGCAGACAGTCGTCGGACTCTTCACCATGCCGGTTCCAACACAGACCTCGCACTGCACGCTCAGGGTGCGCTCAAGCGATTGTTTCACGCGCTTGCGAGTGATGGCGACCAATCCGAAATCATTGAACTGCAGCACCTTGGAAGGTGCGCGGTCCGACTTTAGCTCTTCTTCGAGTGCCGCCATAACCTTGTGACGGTTCTTGCGCTCGTCCATGTCGATAAAGTCGATCACGATGATGCCGCCGAGATCGCGCAGCCGAATCTGGCGAACGATCTCGGGAATTGCATCGAGATTCGTCTTGAGAATCGTATCCTCGAGTCGCGCCGTCTTCCCGACATACTTGCCGGTGTTGATGTCGATCGCGACCAGAGCTTCAGTTTGATTGATCACGATGGAACCGCCGGATTTCAGCCAGACCTTCGACTTGAGTGCCTTGCTGATCTCGTCCTGAATGCCGAACTGCTCAAAGAGCGGAGTCTCCTTGGTATAGAGCTTCACGCGGCGAACGAGTGAAGGCTCAAAGCGTTGCAGGAAGCGCAGGATTCGTTCGTACTCGGCCTCGTTATCGACCCAGATAGTTGAGAAGTTCGCCGAGACCTGGTCGCGCAACACGCGCTCGATCAGGTTGAGGTCGTGATAGATGAGCGCCGGAGCTTTGCTGTCGTCGGCGCGCTGCTTGATGTCGTTCCACAGGCTAATGAGGAAGCGCAAATCGGCGCGCAGATCGTCTTCGCTCGCGCCATCGGCAGCGGTGCGAACGATAAATCCGCCCGAGGCCGCTCCCTTTTCGCTGATCAGAATCCGCTTCAACCGCTGACGCTCTTCGTCGGAAGAGATTTTGCGCGAGACGCCAACGTGGTTCACTGTGGGCATGAAGACCAGGAAGCGGCCGGGAAGCGCAATATGGCTGGTGATGCGCGCGCCCTTCTTGGCGATCGGCTCCTTTGCGATCTGGACCAGAATCTCCTGCCCCTGCTTCAGCAGCTCGCTGATGATCGGCAGGTCGGAGAGTTGAGAATTCGCTCTGCGGCTACCCCCCCCTCCTCCATTGGGGCGTCCGCGACGGCGCGGTCCGCGGCCACCGCGACGGCCATCATCGGGGCGGCCATCGCGACGGGCCGGAGCCGGTGACGAAGCGGCGGCCTGTCTCTTCGCCTGCTTCCTGTTCATCCTCTTCCTCGTCGAGGTCGCTTTCGATTTCGCCGTATTCCGGCTCAGCTTCATCCTCTTCGGTCACGCCATCCGGAGCCGCGCCGATGCGCTGGTTCAGATGGGTGTCGCGGACCATCTCGCCGAGCTCCGCACCCGCGAGGCTGTCGAGGGTCTCTTCTTCCAGGTCGTAGAGGTCGTGTTCGTCGCCGTGAGCGCGAATCGGCTCGAAGTCGTATTCCTCTTCCTCGATGATCTCTTCTTCGATGGTGCCCGCACCAGGCGCGAAGCCTCCGGCGCCGATCGCGAGCTCATCTTCCTCGCTCTCCTCAAGGAACTCGGTTTCAGAGACTTCCGGCAACTCTTCGACAGCTGTATGTCCCGCATGTGCAGTTTCGGGCTGCGATGACTCGACCACTTCGGCATGTCTATCGATGAGAGCATGATGTTGCGTCGCCTCTTCGTGAGCTGCCACCGGAATCTCTTCCACGGCCGTTGCGCGATCGATCACCGCGTGAGGAGTCGCCGTTTCAGCCTCATCGACAGAATGCCCCGCAAGAGGATGCTCGATCTCGGCTACTGGAGCCGGGATCGCTGCTTCCTCTTCTTCTTCGATGACCGCAGACAAGCGATATTCGCTGGGCGCGGCAGGGTCGACGCGATAAGACGCAGATGCATGCTCGGGCTCGAAAATCGCCTCTTCGTGAGCGTGCTCTTCGATCTCTGCCGCTGGCTCTGCGATTGCTTCATGATGCGTGACTGGTTCGGCGTGGTGTTCAGGCGTCGAGAACTCCTCCGCAACTGCCGGTTCGGCAGAAATCTCTCCAGCAAGAGCGTGCTGGGCGGTTTCTTCGATACCAGCCGCTTGGGCTTCGTGCTCGACCATCGCCTCCGGCTCGGCGGTAACGAACTGCGCTTCTATAACCGAAGTCGGCTCGACAGGCTGGGCGGCTGCTGGCGCTGAAGCCGGCTTGCCGCGATGGCGCGAGAGCGACTCCCCGGGCAACTCGGCGCCGCCGTCCCAGGTCGGGACGACCTCGACCAGTGTCGAGGGTTTATACGCAATACCAGAGGCAACTGGTGCAGAGGCCGCGCGCGCTTCAGCCCTAGGTGTGAATTCCGCGGGTTTGGCTCCATATCTCGACAGCGACTCGCCGGGAAGGACAATCGGCGTAGACACCGAGACCGCTCTCGCACTGGGAGTGTCCTCGCGGGCCAGAGAGCTATGGCTTGGCATCGGAGTTTCGCTGAAGGCCGCCTGGCTTCCGCCGTGAGCAACAGTCTCCTCGTAGATGGTGGGGCCGGTTTCGACCTCGATTTCGATTATTCCGGAGGTCGGATCGCCAGCTCCGCGAGGTTGAGCCGAAATCTGACCAGCCTCGCGCGGCCCATGCGGACGCCCGCCACGGCGACGGCCACGGCGGCCACGCCAGCGGCGCGTTCCCTGCTGGTCATCGTCGCCGGTTGCAGCTTCGCCGGAAGCCTTGGGCGAAGCGCCACGCGTATCGACCCCGGCGGCTACACGGGTATCACCTTCGACGGACGGCCCCGAGCGTGATGGGCGCGATTCTCGTCCAGCCTCGCGCGGTTCTCGTCCAGACTGGGCTTCGCGATTCCGGCCGCCGTTGCCATTGGGGACTTTTTCAAAGTCGGCAGAGTCTTCCTGCTCCTCCATGAAGTCGGTCACATAGAGGAACGCGTCGCGCTCTAATCCGAGGTCGACAAACGCGGATTGCATGCCGGGGAGGACGCGAGTGACGCGCCCCTTGTAAATGGAACCAGCCAGGGTGTATTCATTTTCCCGCTCGTAGTAGATCTCGGTGAGCAGGTCGTCTTCAAGGATCGCCAGCCGCGTCTCATGCGGCGTGCTGGAAATGCATATTTCTTTTGCCATACTGCCTCTCATGCCGCCGGCGTCCGCCGGAAACGGCAACCAACGAGGCAGATCAGAACAGGATTGCTCCCGTTCCCGGTAACCCGGAGAGGCTTGGGGCAGACGGAGTTGGCCAGTCGGAAGACGCTGTTGCGGTCTTCGTACTAGCTCTTCTTGCGGGGCTTTTCACGAGTATCGGCGGGAACCTCGGGCCGAAACGTGCCCTCAGGTTCACCGATTCGCATGACTGAGTTGTAAAGGCAATCCCATCAAGACGTTCCGGGCGCACAGGGCTTGTGACCACGTCAGCCGATCGTTCCGGCGGGGTCGTTACCCGTCTCTGTGCGTTCATTCCCAATCCTGTCCGGCCCGGTGATCCACCTGCCGGCTTGTTTCAAACTTGTACTGCCGAACTTCCCTTACGCCGCTACCAGCAGCGTTTTGGGAGCAAATTCCCACCATTCTCAGTTCACGAACCGGGTCATGCGGACGTTCATCACCATGCCCAGCGCCAGGAACGTAAACAGTACCGAGGAACCCCCGTAACTCATTAACGGTAAAGGGATTCCGGTGACCGGCATCAAGCCGACCACCATGCCTATGTTGACCGCGATCTGAAAGATCAGAACGGCCACCACGCCCATCACCAGGAACGTACCCGGCAGGTCGGCGGCAGTTTGAGCGTTTTGAATCAAACGCATCAATATGAAGAAGTATAGCAGCAGAACCACCACCGCGCCCACGAAGCCATGCTCCTCGGCGAAGGCGGCAAAGATGAAGTCCGTATAGGGAATCGGCAGAAAGTCCCCCTGGGTCTGAGTTCCCTTGGTGGCACCCTGACCCAGCACGCCCCCTGCCCCGACCGCGATCCGCGACTGGCGAATCTGGTAACCGGTCCCCTGCGGGTCGTCGTCGGGATTCATGAAGCTGGTCAACCGGGCTTTCTGGTAGGGCTTCAACACTTTGCCGCTGGCGAAGACCACGCCAATTGCAATCACCCCTGCCAAAGTCAAAATCAGCGCTTTGCGCCAGCTGATACCACCCAGGAACAACCCCATAAGCAAAATCGGCGAATAAGTCAGCGCGGTGCCCAGGTCCGGCTGCTTTAACACCAGCACCATGGGAATGCCGACCATCGCCATGCCTTTGAAGACGTCGCCCCAGGTCAGATTTCGGCCAGCGAGGTTGGCGAAATATCTGGCCACGACGACGATCAGGATCAGCTTGACCCATTCGGAAGGCTGAAAGTGGATGCCGCCGGGAAACTTAATCCACCGCCGGCCGCCCAGGACTTTCGTCCCCACAATAAGAACAGCCACCAGGGCAACAAGCCCGAGACCGTAGGCCCAGACGGCGATGTTTAGAAGCCGATGGTAGTTAATGAGCGAGAACGCAAACATCGCGACCATACCGCCCATGAGCCAGAGCACTTGATTGCGGTCGAAGCCGACAAATTTGGTGTGCAGCGTGGCGCTATAGATCTCAAGCACGCTGATCACCGACAGCGCCAGCACCAGTCCCAGCAGAACCCAATCGAAGTCACTGAACGATAGAAAACGGCGCATCGCCTACCTGCCGCCCCCCGCCGTTTGGCTGGGCGTCACTGTGGCAAGTGCCACAACCGGGTCGAATTTAGCCGGATCAAGGAAGAAGTGTCCGCCACGAATCTCGCTGGCCGGCATTGCACCCGGAGGTGTCCCCGGCTTCGGTGCCGACCAGATTGCCCCCACTTCGACCGGAGCGGACTTTTTCGTGACCTGCAGATTATTGTCAAGCCGTCTCTGTTTGTTGACGAAGGCCTCGATGACCTGGGCCGCGAGCCTTCCTGCAAATCTTCCATGCTCGCCGCCCTCCACCAAGATGCAAACCACTATGTCGGGATTACGGCGAGGCGAGACTCCCACAAACCAGGCATTGTCCTTCACCTGGTGCCCCATCTTGCTGGCAAGCGTGTTGCTCATCGTCTGCGCGCTGCCGGTCTTACCGGCAAAATCGATCCCATCCAGATGGGCGCTCGGATCCGTGCCACCTGGCTCGAACACCTTGGTCATCGCGTCGGTGATGATCTCCCAGTTCTCGGGATCGAGCCTCAGTTCGGAGTCGCCGCTGCCTGGATAAGAATCCAGCATGGCTTGCCGGTAATCGGGTGCTACCTCGTCAGGGAACACAAGATGCGGCCGCTTCAGAACTCCCCCGGAGGTGATGCCGGAGATTGCGCGGGCCATCTGCACCGGGGTTGCGGTCACGGCGCCCTGCCCGATCCCGACCGAGATCACCTCGCCGGCATACCATTTTTCGTGGAAATTCTTCATCTTCCACTCGGTCGAGGGCATGGTTCCCGAGACCTCGCCGGGGAGATCGATCCCGGTCTTCGATCCCAGCCCAACGTGCTGTGCGAAATAGGCGATCTTGTCGATTCCCAGCTTTTGCGCCAGGGTGTAGAAGAAGACATCGCAAGACACATAAATCGCCTTGCTAATGTCCACTTCTCCGTGGCCGCCCTTCTGCCAGCACTTGTAATAGTGGCCATAGAACGTGGCGCCTCCCGGGCAGTGCACCTTCATGTCCTGGGCAACGCCTGACTCCAGGCCAGCGGCCGCCATGATGACCTTGAAGGTCGAGCCGGGAGCAAGCTGTGCCTGGATCGCCTTGTCGAGCAACGGATGGTCCGGGTCGGTGATCAGCTTGTTCCACTCGTCGCGATGAATGCGGACTGAAAATTCATTCGGATCAAAGGTGGGACGACTCACCAGCGCGAGGACCTCTCCCGTATGCGGATCCATGGCGATCATCGCGCCATTTCTATCGCCCAAGGCAATCTCCGCAGCGCGTTGGATATCCAGATCAATTGTGAGGGTGAGGCTCTTTCCCGGCGTCGCCGGCTCGGTGCCGAGTTTGCCCACTTCCCGTCCGTGGCTATCGACGATCACGTCGCGCGAGCCGTCGATGCCGCGCAGCAACTGGTCGTAGCTTTGCTCAATGCCCGACCTGCCCACCACATCGCCCGGATCGTAATAGGCATACTTCGGATCGTTCAACATGTCCTCGCTCACCTCGCCAACGTAGCCAATCAGGTGCGCGGCGAAGCCATCGCGAGGATAGAGCCTGCGCTCTTCGTCCACCGTTTCGAGTTCGGGAAACTCGTCTTTATGGGCTTCGAGAAACTCGACTTCGTCGGGTGTGATGTCCTGCTTCAGCGGGATCGGTTGAAAACTCGGAGCCGCCCGGTAATGCTTCAGGATTGCATTCAGCTGATCGACGGTCATGTGCAGGCCACGGGAGATCAGCGGCAGGTCCTGCGTATAGTCGTGACCTTGTTCGCGGACGAGAAAGCAGGAGACCGACGGGTAGTTGTCAACGATCAGGCGACCCTCGCGATCGAAGAGCTTGCCGCGTGGCGCCAGAATCGGCACCTTGCGAATGCGGTTCTGCTCGGCCAGCGCACGATAGTCTTTGCCACCCAGAATCTGCAACCGCCATAATCCGCTGAGCAGCACGACCATGACGCCGACAATCACATACTGGACGACGCTGAGCTTGAAAGCGGCGAGTTTTTCTTCCTTGCTCAGATTACCGATGTCCTGCATGATACCCGCAATCCCGTTGACCTCCGTGGCCTTGAACGGGGAATCTCCCTCGGCGTAACCAAGCCGCCAGATACTCGTGACCGAACTCTCATAGGATACTGCCAAACGGGCTTCAATCGCGCCGTTTGGCGAGATCGAGGAGGGCGAACAAGGCAACGCCGACCAGCGCGTTCACCGCCGCCCGAATGAGTTCATGCACCCAGCTCCAATCGACCTCCAAAGCCAGCACGCGGCCGGTAATCAAAATGAAGATCGCGCTGTGCAGCAAGGTAAAGAGGAAGCAAAGCAGCAGTCGTGCCACGTGGTTCTCGATATCGATCCGCGCTCCGAGAGAGGCCGCCGCGTAGCCAATAATCGAATTGGCGATGCCATTGACCCCGATTGGCCGGTGCGTGAGCGCGTCCTGGGCAAGTCCGACGAAAGTGCCGATGAATGTGGCGGCGATCGGACTGCGGCTCAGGATCGCGAAATAAATCGTCACCAGCAACGGCAGATCAAGGATCGAAAACCGCGAGAAATGCAGCGTGGCGAAGGACTGCAGACCGATCGCCAACAGCGGCACCACAAAGTAGAGCGATACGGGGTAGGACCGCGGATCGATCTCGCGGCGGGAGCTCGCCGTCAGCAAGGGCAAAGTTACACCTCTCCGGGAGGCGCGGTTGCGGGCGGCGGTGAACTCTGAGTAGGCGCTGGCGTGGCTTGGGAACCCGTGGGCGTTTGCCCTTTAGGAGCCTGCGATTTGGGCACAGCCGGCTTCGCCGTCGTCGAGTGGTCTGATGCTCCAGCGGGCGAAGTGGCCGATCCAGGCGTCCCAGTTGTGCTCGTCGGTCCCGCCGGCGGTGTTGGCTTCGGTCGCACAGTCGTCCCAACGCTGCCCATCCCTGCCGGAGTCAGGATGCCGCCTGAGTCGCCATCTGGAGGAATTGGAGTCCTATGCGCCGGAGGGGTGGTGGCTGCGGAACCGTCTGCGGGTGAAGACGCAAGGGAGTGGGGCTGCCCGGAGGCGACGCCGGCCGAAGCTGTCGCCGGGCTAGAAGGGCTTGTTGCAGTTCCCGCGCCAGTCGAGGCGATAGTAGGCTTCGGCGCCACTGTGCCGGGCTTGGTGGGAAATCTGCTCACCGGCGCGGAGTCCGCTCCTGCATAGGCAGGAACGGCGCTGCCCGAATTCGACTTAGAACCAGGCGTGGTGGTTGGAGCACTCGCCTCGGTCGACGGCACACGGTGGGCCGCCGGGGGCGCAGCGCCGGGGGTCAGATCCTCTGCCGGAGGCGCGGCGCCGGGGCTGTAGCGGTCGGGATGAAGTGGCTGCGGCGGCCGCACCGGGCGCGCCGGATCGCCCTCGCCGGTGGTCGCTGCATTGGACTCCGCGTTAGCCCCGAGGTTCGCGTCCGGTGCATTTGGATCATGCAGACTGGGCAGCTTTTCAGAGAGAATGTCGGCGGCCCGCTGCTTTGCCGCCAGCGCAACTGCCTCGCTCTGGTTGATGTCTTTCGCCTGAGCAAAGGGCATCTTGTCAGAAAATTGAACGACAACAAGAACCTCTTCCAAAGCCCCAAGATCGGAATTGGGCTTGATGACCACGTTCACATACGACGAATCGGGATCGGGAACCACCCGGTCAACAACTCCCACAGGCATGCCGGGAGGATAGACCTCGTCGCCGCCGCTCGTAATCACCGGCTCCCCTGGTTTGATCCGGTCGTCGGGAGAGATGTTCACAATCTGCGGCTGCCCTGATGGATCGCCCTTCATGACGCCGCGCACTCGAGTGTTTTCCAGCAGCACGCCCGTCCCGCTAGTCTGGTCGGAGATGAGCAGCACCTGCGCGGAGTGCGGATAGACATTTTTGATTTTGCCGACGATTCCCTCCGGCGTAATCACGGGCATCTGGACCTCTAAACCATCCTTCGACCCTTTGTCGATGAAGATGTCCCGGGCTTGATCGGTGCCCGAGGTACCAATCACCTGCGCCGCCACAGTCTTATCGATATACCGGCCGCGAAAGTCGAGGAGTTCGCGCAGGCGCTGTCCTGCTTGGGCATCCTCCGCAAGGCTTGCTTGCTCGATGCGGAGCCGGTCATTCTCCTGCTTCAGACTTAGGTTCTGTTGACGGAGATCGTGCAGATAGATGTAGTTCGACCAAACATTGCGGACGCTCTTGCCTATATTGTGCGCCAGCTGCTCGGGCGGCGTGATCACGCTCGTGACCAGGTAACGCCACAAGCGGACATTGTGCCCATCCGGCATTCCGGGTGCCGGCCGCCGGACCTGCATAGCCAGCAACACCACCTGGGCGAGCAAGACCAGCATCAGCACCAGGGCGTTCTTGTAGCGGCCGAATAAGGATTCCATGTCAGTCAATCAGGGACCAGGGAACCGCCCTCCCTGGTCCCCAGTCCTTAGTCGATCTTGATCTTCCGCAGCAGGCGGAAGTCGCTCAACATCTTTCCCGTGCCGAGCACAACGCTGGCCAGCGGATCATCGGCGATCGAGACCGGCAGACCTGTCTCTTCGCGAATCCGCTTGTCGAGGTTCTTGATCAGCGCTCCACCGCCGGTCAGCACAATGCCGCGATCGCTGATGTCCGCGCTCAGCTCGGGGGGCGTCCGCTCAAGCGCTACGCGAATGGCATTCAGAATCGTTGCGATGCATTCGGTCAGCGATTCCCGAATTTCGCTGTCGTCGATGGTGATCGTCTTGGGCACGCCTTCAATCAGATTGCGGCCCTTGATCTCCATCGTCAGCGGCTTGTCCAGCGGATAGGCCGATCCAATCTCAATCTTGATCTGCTCTGCGGTGCGCTCGCCGATCAGCAGATTGTACTTGCGCTTGAGGTAGTTCATGATGGACTCGTCCATCTGATTGCCGGCCATCCGGACCGATCTGGAATAGACAATTCCGGAAAGGGAGATCACAGCAATATCTGTCGTTCCTCCGCCGATATCCACCACCATGTTGCCGCTCGGCTCGGTAATTGGCAGCCCGGCGCCGATCGCGGCCACCATCGCCTGCTCGACCAGAAAGACCTCGCTGGCCTTGGCGCGATAGGCCGAATCCTCGACCGCCCGCTTCTCTACCTGGGTGATTTCCGAAGGAACGCCGATCACGATGCGCGGATGCACCAGCATCTTGCGGTTATGCGCCTTCTGGATGAAGTAATTCAACATCTTCTCGGTGATTTTGAAATCGGCGATGACGCCGTCCTTCATCGGCTTAATGGCCACAATATTGCCGGGCGTGCGCCCCAGCATCTCTTTGGCCTCTTTGCCGACCGCCTCAACCTCACCGGTATTTTTATTGATTGCTACGATCGAAGGCTCGTTGACAACGATGCCTTTGCCTGCCGCGTAGACGAGCGTGTTCGCCGTGCCTAGATCGATGGCCAGATCGCTGGAAAAAAGACTGAAGAGCGAGCGCACGCCGCGCCGCGAAGATCGCGAATAACCGTTAGATGACATGAAATGAGGACTTTTCTTTCAGACTCAATCTAATTGTAAGGCCAGATGGGAGTTGCCGCGCCTTATGTGAGTTTTCCGCGCCAAAGGCGTGTTAATTGCATCCCGAGATGGGAAGGGCAGTTCCTGCGCGCAGTTTCCGACCGTCTTCCAAAACACTGCTCCCATTTCGCCCAAGCGACATCTACTCGATACAGGAGAACTACGCATGCCGTCAGACAAGAAAGTCGCCCTCATCACCGGGGCCAATCGCGGAATTGGCTTCGAGACCGCTAAGCAGTTGGGAGAAAGAGGAATCACTGTCCTCGTGGCTGCACGCAAACTGAGCGATGCCGAACAGACCGCCGCCAAACTTAAGGCAGCCGGCATCGACGCTCACGCACTCAAGCTGGACGTGACCAGCGCCGCAGACCGTAAAGCAGCCGCGAAGCATATCGGGGAGACCTTCGGTAAGCTCGATATCCTCATCAATAACGCCGGCGTCGCCTCATCGCAGGGCTTCACTCCAGTCGTCATTGAGACCAGCGAAGAGGAGTTGCAGTCAATCTTTTCGACCAATCTGTTCTCAGTGCTGGCCGTCACTCGAGAGCTGCTGCCTCTGCTCAAAAAGAGCCCCGCGGGCCGGATCGTCAACCTCTCGAGCATCCTCGCCTCGAATACCCTGCATGCCGACCCAAACAGCCCGATCTACAACTTCAAGAGTTTCGCCTACGACGCTTCGAAATCGGCGCTCAACGCTTTCACCACCCACCTCGCATGGGAACTGAAAGATACGCCGATCAAGGTCAACTCCGCGCATCCAGGATGGGTCAAAACTGAGATGGGCACCGACGCCGCGCCGATGGAGATTCCCGACGGAGCGAAGACCAGCGTCGAACTGGCGCTTATCGGCCCTGACGGCCCCAGCGGCCGCTTCATCCACATGGGCGAGGAACTGCCCTGGTAGAAGACCGAAGTGACGGTGAAGGATAGCAAACATCCTCACCGTTTCTCATTTTTTTTGGGACGTAGTCCCTCTATTCATAGCGCAGCACGGTCTGCGGGTCGACCCGTGCTGCGCGCCGGGCCGGAATCCAACACGCGAACAGCGCGACCGCGACAAGGATGATCGGCACTGCAACAAACGTCGCGAGGTCGTGCGGACTCACTCCATACAGAAAGCTGCTGGCGAGCTTCGATGCCATCCACGCTCCGGGTAAGCCCAGAGCTAGGGCGATCGCGGTAAGCAGCAAGCCTTGGCCGACGATGAGCCGCTGCACCGCTCCCACCTGGGCGCCCAGAGCCATGCGAATCCCGATCTCGCGGGTGCGCCGGCTCACTGAATAGCTGATGACGCCATAGAGACCTACAGTGGCAAGCGTCAGTCCAATCGCGCCAAAGACTCCAAAGAGGGTTCCCGCCAAACGCGGCAAAAACAGCGCATCCTTAACGTGTTCCTGCATGGTCGCGACGTTGAATACAGCCATTGTCGGATCGAGTGTACGAACAGCATCGCGGACAGAGGACGTAAGCGCCGCGGGATCGCCGCGAGTGCTGACAATCAAGGAATAGCCCATGACAGACGGGTCACCAGCGACGCTTTGGTCGATCGAGCGAAAGAGCATCGCCCTTGTGTCTTCTCCAATTGTGCGTGACTTGATGTTCCCAACTACGCCGATGACCTGGTAGGTGACGCCTCCGCCGCTGATGAGTTGTCCAATGGGATTCTGTGCGCCGAAGAGTCGTTCGGCAAGGGCCCGATTGATGATAGCAACCTTGGTTCCGGTAGCAGACTCATTGGCGAAATCTCGTCCAGCCAGCCGCGGAATACCCATCGCTTCAAAATATCCTGGCGAGGCCATATACAGCTCCGCGAGCGTGTATTGTGAAGTGGGCTTAGGTCCGCCCACCAGGCTAAAGGCGTCACTGCGGTTTCCGCCGGAGAGCGGCACGACGTCGGTCATCACGGCCGAGGTCACACCCGGCAAAGTCGCCGCGCGTTGGCGCAATTGCGTCAGGAACTGCACTGTGCGCTCCGCGCTGTAGCCATGCACCGCAGGATCAACCGACATGGTGAGCATGCCGCCGGAACGGAAGCCAATGTCGATGTTGGCCGCACGCTGTAGGCTGCGCAGGAAAAGTCCCGTCGCGCAAAGCAGAACCAGAGACATCGCCACCTGCGCGATCACCAGCAGGCTACGAAGACTCCAGCGGCGCCCAGGCCGGGCCAATGCGTCTTCACCTTTCAGCGCACTGGTGAGCAAGCGGGCGCGAAACCGCCCACGCGGGCGCCAACCCGAACAATAGCCCCGCGCCAACGCTGAGCACGAACGTATACAGCGATACCCGCCAGTCCTGAGTCAGGCTGACGTCAAGCGGTACCGGAGCCGGAACATGGAAGGCGGACAAAGCAGACGTCGCCCAAACCGACAGCGCGAAGCCGAGCATCCCTCCTGCCAGCGCAAGAAGTGTGCTTTCGGCAAGCATCTGGCGCACCAACTGACCTCGGCTCGCGCCAAGCGCCAGCCGCACCGCCATCTCCTTTTGCCGGCTCGATGCCTGGGCAAGCAGCAGATTGGCTACGTTCGCGCAAGCGATACAGAGCACGAGCAGCGCAACCACCGAAAGAGCGCCCAGAAAGAGCCTGACGATCGGCTGATCGTTCGGCGGAAGCGCGCCCGGCCGAATCCATAACAAAATGATTGCCCTTGTCGCTGGCCGGATAAGCGATAGCCAGCCGCTTCGCAAGCGCGTCGAGCTCTGCGACAGCCTGAGTCCGCGTCACTCCCGGCTGCAGGCGGCCGATAGCAGAGATCCAGTGATAATCCCGCGCCTCCCGCTTGGGGAGATTGGGAACCAGCGATTCGGCGTTGCCGAGAGGCACCCAGAACTCAGGATTGAGAATGGAGTCAAGCCCGTGAAATCCGACCGGGGCGACGCCCACCACGGTGAAGAGCCGACCGGAAAGGCTGACCGTTTTGCCGAGAATTGCCGGATCCGAGGCAAAACGACGCTGCCAAAGATTATGGCCAAGCACGATGACCTGGAGATCTTCCTCGGCCGGAAGAAATCCGCGGCCGTGCGCCATGGCAAGCTGCGCAACGTCGAAGAAATTGGCGGTCGCCGCCTGACCCCAGACCCTCTCCGGCTCGCCAACTCCGCCGATAGAGGCCGGCAAAAGCTCATAATATCCAGCCACGCCCGAGAACGATTTCACCTGGTCGCGGACGTCACGATAAAGGGGCCACGAAAAGTGGTTGCAACACCGGTCTCCGTCCTGTTGCGTGTACAGGCTCATCAGCGTCGACGGGTCGCCGACCGGAGGGCGGCTAAGTACAAACTTGCTGACCATGGAAAAAATGGTCGCGTTGGCAGCGATGCCGAGGCCGATCGACACGACGATGGCCAAAGCCAGACCTGGTGTTCTCCGAACTCGGCGACCAATATAAGCTAACTCCCGCCAGACGTTCATGTTGTTCCTCCCGAACAGGTCCGCAATCGCTCGTCAAACGAACTTCTAGAGAATGGTAGAGGCATTTCCAAGACCACGCTGAAACTCCTTTAAGTGCTTGACGAATATGGTTGCTACGAGCACCGGCCTCCATCCGCGTGGCCGTTTTCAGAACCACGCGTCCGGTTCTGAACAACCGGTGCCGCGGAGTTGGGTCAATTAGAATAAGAAGGCTTGTCAAGGATCCCTAACACGCTATGACCGCGAATTTAGAAACATCGCTCACCGAAACGCTGGGCGTTGCCGCCCGTGAAGCCGGACTGCAAATTCTCTCGGTGGAAGCCGGCACCGACTTTCACCAGAAGCCCACCTCCCGCTTCCAACTCGCACTGACCGCCGACGCCCATCCCGATCATTCCCTGCTGCTCGAACTGAGCGAGGCCTTCGACTTCCACAAGCAGGGATCGAATGGCGACGAGCTACTGCCTGCGATGACGCTGCACTTGCGCGAGGCCGCGAGCCGCCTTCGGAATCCCCGTCCCGATGCTTATGTCACTGTGGCCGGCCTCCCAATTAGCATGGGTGAGTTTGCGTGGCCCTTTCATCGGTCAACCTCTGGTGCCGACACCTACATCGTCCACGGGCTGGTTCGACTCGAAGACGGCCATCCTCCAACACTGTTTGCCAAGATTTCCGCGAGCATGACGGTCACCTTCGCCGAGATCGTCGCCGCGCCCGAACAGCCTTACGCCGAGACGTTCATCTACAACGCCATCCGCAAGACCCTCGACTATGGCCAGCTCGAATTAGTCAAGAGCGGCAATCGCCAGCCGGTACCGGTGACGACACGCTACTATAGCCGCTGGCAAAAGAAGTTCTTCTTTACCGACACCGACGACGCCACTCGCACCGACTTCCTCAAGTCGAAGATCTATTGGCTCTCGGGCGTCCTGGGCGGCAAAGAACCCGTCTGGATCGGCGACCCCCGCGATGCCCAATATCTGAACACCACACCGGAAGTGCTGAAAACCATCGCTGCCACGCTGGAACGCGAAGGATACGTTCATAACACCGCTGACTATGCAGCGCCGACGCCCCGCCTGCTCGACCATGCCGAGGATTTTCAGGCAAAGCTGGAGCACGCGCTCCAGGCCACAAAACCCGCATTTAACGAGGAGATGCGTCACGGCCACACGAATATGTAACCGTGGCTGTAACGAATCGAACTAGAGCGGAGATAGCCGCTATTTCGCCGCTGCGGCTCCGCATTGAGCGCAGAATTTAGCGCCAGGCGCAATGACCCCGCCGCACGACGGACAAGCGACTGCGATTGAGTTCCCTGGAGTCGCGATTCCCTGCGCTGGCCCGAGCGTGGCGGCGATATATGCCGCCTGCGCCGCGTTGTAGCGGCGGACACGCCCCGGCATAAAAAACGCCTCAACCAACCCAAGAAATCCCGGAATCCCCGTCCAGAAAAGCAGCAGATACAGGATCCCCAGGCCGTTCTGCTTGAGATAGAAATGGTGAAGACCAAAGCTGCCCAGGAAAAGCGCCAGCAAAACCCCAAGCACCTCATCTTTCTGGACCGCAGCCATCTGATAGTAGAAGGTGGCGCGCTGCTGGTCGCTCCATGCCGGGAACGCATTTGGGGTCGTCATTTGATCTCCTATCAGGCGCCGATCGCCTTCATTCAAGTCAAAAGATACGCCACAAGGCAGCCTTAAGTTCCGCGTTGTCTGCTCAGACTAGGACTACGGATGGCCAAGACGCAGTTGCCATCGCTGTAGCAGCCATCTGACTCACTGAGGCTAAGATGAACTCACGACTTCGATGATGATCGCCGCGCAGACTCAGAAAGGTTGAAGATTGGAATTCTTTGCCAGCACTTTCTATGGATTCTTCTTCGGCTTCGCCCTAGGGGTCGGCTGCTCGCTGGTCGTGTTGTACGCGATCTACTCCGGCGGCTACCGCAAAGCGCTTGAGGACTCGCTGCTAAGTCCCGCTTCCGATCGTTATCTGCGCCTCTTGGCAAAGGCGAGAGAGAAAGTAGCAGCCGAAGCAAAGACACGCGCCACACACGACGCTCAATAAAACACCGAGCCCCAGCCATCTGGCCCTGGAGTGCGTAAGAGTGCTGTTCAAAAATTAAAGGTTCACAATCGCATCAAAGACCTTCGTGAAGAGCGTCGCGACCTGATCCGGGTTCTCAAGCGCTTGTGCGCCGGCATTGGAGACCGCCGCAGAGGTGATGTCAGTGGCGGCCTGCAGGATCGCCAGATACCGCTCCTCCGCTTCCTCATCGGAGAGTTCGTTGTCTTCAATCTCCTCGTCGTCGAACGTGTCTTCGGATTCGTTGGTCATGCTGGTCTCCTGTCGTTGGGATTCATTTGAAGGCTAGCAGGATTCGCCGCCCTTCGCGCGGATGAAGCGGGAAATTCACGGGCCAGTTACCTAAGCATCAGTGCGCAACCATCGGGCCTTTGCCAGGCTTGCGCTTCTTCATCAGGAAGACAAGTGGAACCATGCAAGCAGATCCAATCGCGAGCACGGTGATCACATCGAGATAAGAGAGCATTGCGCTCTGGCTCAGCATCTGAGCGTAGATGTTCCCCTCTGCCATACTTCGCGCCTGGTCCATGGAATGAGGCGAGTGAGGCGCATGCATCAAGTAGTTCGCCATTCCCTCGATGTGCTGCCGCATGCCGAGAGAATTCGGGTCAAGGTGCGCGGCCAGCCGGTCCTGATGAAACTGCCCGCGCCGCGCCAGCCAGGTCACCAGAAATGACGTGCCAACGCTGCCGCCGATGTTGCGGGCCAGGTTGGTGAGTCCGGAGACGTCGTTGTTCTTCTCCCGCGGAACATCGGTGTAGGAAATCGTGTTGATCGGCACGAAGAGGAACGCCAGTCCCGAAGCTTGCAGGACCCGCAGCAATGCGATGTACTGGTAGCTCACACCCAAATTGAGCGTGTGCATGAACGCGAGTGCGGCCGCGGTGCTCGCAAAGCCATAAGCGATCAGGTAACGCGGGTCTACGCGGCCCACCAGAAAGCCGACCAGCGGCATCATCAGCATCACCGTGAATCCGCCGGGAGAGATCGCCAGTCCGGCCTGCTCGGCGGTGTAGCCCAGCAAGGTCTGGGTAAATTGTGGGATCAGTACTGTAGTCCCATATAACGCAAAACCGAGCACGAACATCAAAATGAACGAGATACCAAAGGTTCGGTTGCGAAACATCGTGAGGTCGAGGATCGGTCGACGTTTTCTTCGTATCTCGCGTATCTCCCAAAAAATGAGCGCGACGAGGGAGATTGCGCAAAGCGTCGAGAACACCGTAATGATGCGCGAACCAAGCCAATCGTCTTCCTGGCCTTTGTCGAGCACGAACTGAAGCGAACCAAATCCGAGCGCCAGCAGGCCGAAGCCGAGGTAGTCCAGTTTGAGTCCGCGCTTGCGCATCGCCACCACCTCGCGCTGAATATGTGGCGGGTCCTCGACCATTCGATGGGTAAGAAACAGTGAAATGATCGCGACGGGAACATTAATGAAGAAAATCCATCGCCAATCAAAATTGTCGGTAATGTATCCCCCCAGGGTCGGCCCGATCGCCGGCGCAAAGACCACAGCGAGGCCATAGACGGCAAAGGCCTGCCCGCGCTTCTGCGGGGGAAAGGTGTCGGCGAGAATCGCCTGTTCACTGGGAGCGAGACCACCGCCACCCACCCCCTGCAACACCCGGAACAGGATAAGTAGGGGCAGTGATGGCGCAAGACCGCACAGAGCGGAGCTGACGCCGAAGAGTGCGACGCACCACATGTAGAAACGCTTCCGCCCGATAAAGGAGGTCAGATAGGCGCTCGCCGGCAAGATGATCGCGTTCGAGACCAGATACGAAGTGAGCACCCAGGTCGCTTCATCCTGCGACGCGCCCAGGCCGCCGGCGATATGCGGTAACGCCACGTTCGCGATCGAGGTATCGAGCACCTCCATAAACGTCGCCAATGTGACGGTGACCGCAATGGCCCACGGATTGTTTCTTGGTTTCCACGCAGCGTCTGAGGCCTGGAGTGCCGCTCGATCGGGCGTGGCTGCAGTCGCCGTGCTCATTTTCAAACTTTAGAGGATGAATTCTCGAAACGCGATTCAGAAAGGGCGCACTTTTTCGGCGATTCGAAATTTCCTGCCACGTCGAGCGATCTGCTTATCCAGGCGGCACGGCGAAATCTACATGCTAAACTCGACATACCGCATGGATGCCGGACTCGAACATTTAATTCGCCTTCAGAAAGTCGATGAGCAGATCGCTCAACTGCTTCATTCCATCGCGGAATTGCCAAAACGCCTCGCCTCCCTGGAGGAGAAGCTTCGTGGCCACCGCGCCTCCGTCGATGAAGCCGAGAAGGCCATCGCCGCCGAAGAGGCTCGCCGTCGCCGCCTGGACAGCGACCTGAAAGACGTTCAGCAAAAAGTGCTGAAATATCGCGGCCAGACGAGCAGCGTCAAGACAAACGACGAGTTCCGCGCTCTGCAGCACGAGATCGACTTCGCCGAAGCCGAGATACGCAAGATCGATGATCAGCAATTGCAGATCATGGAAAAGATCGAAGCCCTCCAGGGCTCTCGAACTGCGGCCGGTGCCGCTCTTTCGGAACAGCAGGCGCTGGTGGAACAGGAGAAGACGTCTGCCCAGGCCACTGCTTTGGAACAACAAACACAACTAACATCGCTAAGAGCGGAACGCGAGGGCCACCGCAGGGATATTGACGGTGCGATCCTGCTTACCTACGATCGGGTTTCGGCTTCGTCGCGGAAGACGGGTCTGGCCAGGGTTCAGGGCCAGCGTTGTCTGGCCTGTCAGATGTACCTGCGTCCGCAGATCTGGAACCAGGTGCGCAGCGGCCAATTACTTACTTGTGAGAGCTGCGCGCGGCTGTTGTATTTCGACCCCTCGCTGGAGCCACCACCGCCTCCCCCCGCACCGATAAAAAAGAAACGAACCTCCAAAGCGACGACTCCGCCGGACTCCGCTCAAGAGATCAGCTCTCCAGCTCAGGAATAGCCTCGCCCTGCAAACGCTGTAGCCGAGGCACAACCGAAGAGTTCCTGAAGACAGGCGAACGCTCCTCAATCCTTATAGGAAGGATTGAGGAGCGTTCGCCGATGCAGAGGGGCTGCTTGTTTTCTGAGCGGTTACCGATGCGGTGGACGATTGCGTCGAACGGCTCCCGATTAACGCCCCCATCGGCCTCAAATTCATCGCCGGCTGGTTGGTGGTTTGTTGGTGCATGGTCACAATGATGGCGACAGCGGGAATCTTGCCCAGGCAACGGTAAGCGTGAGGAGTGCTCGCGTCAAAGTACACTCCGTCTCCTGCCTCGATCGCGTGCATCTTGTCCGCATGGCGGATTTCAAGCTCCCCTTCCAGCAGGTAGAGAAACTCATAACCCGGGTGCACGTGGGGACGGACATCGACCGTCTTCTTGAGCGGAATGAACTCGGCGTAGTATGGATCGAGCTGACGGTCGGGAACCATATACCCCAGGCTTTCAAAATAATAGGTAGGATCGTCGACTCCGCTCTGCGGCAGCCGCACCCGCTCCTTCTTCCGGTGCACGCGAAACAGTGTGCTAGGCTCGGTTTCGAAGAAGTAGGACAGGTCCTTGCTGAAAACCATTGCAATCCGCGCCAGGTTTCTCAATGTCGGGACCACACGGCCGGTTTCCAATTGGGATAGGAAGCTTGCCGAGAGTCCGGTGTGGCGGCCCAACTCGACTAGCCCCATCGACTTCTTCAGACGCAACCGCTTGATGCGTTCGCCGATGTGCTTCTCGGCGATGAACGCCTCGGCGCTCTCCGGATCGATCTCGGTTTTGCGACTGGTTTCCTTTACCTTGGCCGCGACCCCTTCGGCTGCTGTTTCTTCCACCAATGCATCAGTCGGTTCCATGATGTCCCCCAATTCTTTGACTCCTCATTGGACGCTTACTCAAGCGCTTGTTGCTCTGAATGAAATATATTCCATTATTATCAAATCGAATCAGCTTGTCAAAGGCCTCACGCTTAACTTTGACAGGACTATGACCGAGTTCTCAACAACCGAGCCGTCCTCGCCCTTTCGACCGGCTCTAATCCGGATCCGCGATCGAAATTCCTGGTCAGCGGGTCTTCCGGCATGATCGGCACTGCTTTAATACGCAGCTGTGGTCACGATCGGATTTATATTGTGCGTCTCATACGCGGTCAGGTGGTAATTCCCGGCTGCGAGCGAGCGAGACGGGTTTACTGGGATCCGGGAGCGAATCAGCCGATTCCCGATTCCGGCGCTCTCCGCGGCGTCGTAGCGGCAGTGCATCTTTCGGGCGCCAATATCGCTGCTGGTCGCTGGACGGAGAAATACAAGCGGGAAATCGTGAGCAGCCGGGTGCAAAGCACTCGGCTCTGGCTGAGGCGCTCAGCCAGCTCAACCCACTGCCTCAGGTCCTGGTCTGCGCCTCGGCGATTGGAATCTATGGACACCGGGGCGATGAGGTCCTGACTGAGGAGTCTCGGCCCGGAACCGGATTTCTGTCTGAAATGTGTCTGGCATGGGAAGCGGCGACTCGGGTCGCCGAAAATGCCGGCATCCGCGTCGTCCATGCAAGATTTGGCGTGGTTCTGTCCCCTGCAGGCGGCGCGCTGGCGAAGTTGCTGCCGATGTTTCGTCTCGGTTTAGGCGGCAAACTGGGGAACGGTCGCGCATGGATGCCCTGGCTGACCTTGCGCGACGCCGTTGGGATTTTGAGGTTCTGCATCGACAACGAGTACATGCGCGGCCCGGTCAACACGGTTGCTCCCAATCCGGTGACAAATGCCGAATTCACACGCGCGCTCGGCTCGGCAGTACATCGGCCCGCGATCCTGCCGGCGCCGGCCTTCGCCTTGCGCCTCGCTCTCGGCGAGATGGCTGACGAGGCGTTGTTGGCTAGCGCTCGTGTGGTTCCCGCGAAGCTGATCGAGGCCGGATACCGGTTCGCCGACCCCGAGATTGCTGCCGCGCTGCGAAGCGCGGTCGGAGCCTCTTAGCCCTGAGACCCAGGATTGCGCTCTGCTAGTCTTGAGACGATGCCGCCGCACCGCCTGTTCATTGTGAAGATCCGCCACCTCATCCACTTACGGAAGCTTCGATCCGTTGTTTCTGCTCCGGCCATGCTTTTGGCACCATGCTCGCTGGCGCTACTGCTTGCCGGATGCGGACAAACTGGCACGCCGCAGGCACCGAGCCTGCAATTACCCACACCGGTCAGCGATCTGACCGCCAACCGCGTCGGCGATCGGGTCACCCTTACATGGACGATGCCTCGGCGCACGACCGACAAGCTGCCCCTGAAGGGCCTGCAGCCCGTCCAAATCTGCCGCAGAGCCGACGACGGCGCCTGTCTTACCGTCGGTACGGTCAGTTACGAGATTGGAAAGCCCGCCTCCCATGACGACACGCTGCCGGCCGATCTAACTGGGGGCAGTCCCCAGCTGTTGGGCTACTCGGTCGATGTTCTCAGCCTGCACGGCCGTTCAGCTGGAGCCTCGAATATCGCCTACGCCGCAGCGGGATCGGCGCCACCCGCTTTCATTCACGCCAGCGGCGAAATTACTGCCAATGGCGTCGTTCTCCAATGGCAACCTGCTTCGCTGCTCGGAAGCGACCACAAGGTCAATATCGAACGGACGCTGCTTTCGGTGGCCGCCCCGCCCAAATCCGAATCCAAACCTCCGTCGCAATCTCCACTTGGAGGCAGCAGCCAATCTCTCGTGAAGCAGCAAATGCTGATGGTCCGATTGCCGCCGGGTGCGGATCCTGGCAAAGCACTCGATCCCGACGCCGCGTTCGACGAGCGCTACAGCTACCGCATCTCTAGAGTCACGACAGTCAGCATCGGCGGAAAATCGATCGATATTGCCGGACCGTCAAGCGCCGAGATTCTGGTCGACACCAAAGATATCTTTCCGCCCGCCGCACCGACCGGATTGGCCGCGGTCGCGGCGCCGGACGAGGGCGCGATTGACCTCTCGTGGGCGCCAAACACCGAGACAGATCTCGCCGGCTACGCCGTTTACCGAAGTGAGCTTGGCGGAGAGCCTGTCCGAATCTCGCCCCCCGGTAAGCCAATCGATTCTCCGGCATTTCGCGACGCGACCGCGCGGCCGGGACGTGAATACACCTATACGGTGACTGCCATCGACCGCGACGGCAACGAGAGCGTACGCTCGGCCGAAGTGAAAGAAACCCTGCCACCTAAGCCATAACCTCTTGCCCCTAACGACTTTCCGTGAGGAGTTCCGTCCGATGCGCTACTGCCGTTTTGAAACCGAATCTGGCCCGCGGTATGGCGAAGTCTGTGAGCGAGCCGGCCATGAGTGGATCGAACGCTTGCTACCGGCGCCCGAGGAAGATCCATGGTCGACCACGCCGGGCGCTGAGGAAGCGGGTAACTTCGAGCCGATTCCGTTGGGCCGGGCAACCCTCCTCGCTCCCGTCAAACCGTCGAAGATCGTCTGTATCGGCCGCAATTATCGCGACCATGCGACAGAGCTCGGCAATGAGGTTCCGAAAGATCCCCTACTCTTTCTAAAGGCCCCGTCATCTATCCTCGCGCCGGGCGGTACGATCCATATTCCGACGCAATCCGAGCGGGTCGACTTCGAGGGCGAGCTGGCGATTGTGATTGGGAAACGCGCCAGCCGGATCGGAGCAGACGAGGACGTGAAGCCGTACATCCGCGGCTACACCATCGTGAACGACGTTACCGCCCGCGACCTGCAGAAGTCCGACGGGCAGTGGTCGCGGGCCAAGGGCTTTGACACCTTTTGCCCGGTCGGCCCGATCGTCACCGACGAGATCGAACCCGAGTCTGGTCTGAGCGTCGAAACCCGGCTGAATGGAGTGGTGCGGCAACAGGGCAATACCGTCGACCTGATCTTTCCGATCACCCATCTCTTGCGCTATATCAGCGCAGCCATGACGCTGATGCCCGGAGACTTGATCCCCACCGGAACCCCGGCAGGCGTCGCGCCGATGCAGCCCGGAGATCTCGTCGAGGTCGCCATCCAAGGGATAGGACGACTCCATAATTCGGTTTCGGCATCTAACCCTTAAAGCACAAAATTACGGCCTGATTCACAAGGAACTCTTTGGCTGAGGACCCAGATTCCTGCTAAAGTGCAAGGTGAATAGGTTGGAGGAATCCCATGTCTAAGACCTTGCTCGAGCAGCTCCGCACAATGACCACCGTCGTCGCCGATACCGGCGACATTGAAGCCATCAAGCAGGTGAAGCCGCAGGATGCGACCACCAATCCCTCCCTCATCACCGCCGCCGCCCAAATGCCGCAATATCAGCCGATCGTCGACCAAGTTCTGCTGGATGCCAAGAAAGGCCTAGGTGAACACGCCAGCGATCAGGATGTCGCGAACCTGGCTTTCAAGCATCTGGCCGTGGCCTTTGGCAAGCGCATTCTCGAGATTGTTCCCGGCCGCGTCTCGACCGAGGTCGATGCTCGTCTTTCCTATGACACAGAAGCCACGCTTAAAATGGCCCGCGAAATCATTGGGCAATACAAGGAGCAGGGCGTTTCGAAAGAGCGCATCCTGGTCAAGATCGCTTCGACATGGGAAGGCATCAAGGCAGCAGAAATTCTGGAGAAGGAAGGAATTCACTGCAATCTGACCTTGCTCTTCGGCGTTCACCAGGCGATAGCTTGCGCCGAGGCAAAAGTGACCTTAATCTCCCCCTTCGTAGGCCGCATCCTCGATTGGTACAAGAAAGACACCGGCAAGGACTACGTCGGCGCGGACGACCCCGGCGTGCAGTCGGTGACCAAGATCTACACCTACTTCAAGAAGTACGGCTACAAGACCGTAGTCATGGGCGCGAGCTTCCGCAACATTGGCGAGATCGAAGAGTTGGCCGGATGCGACCTGCTGACCATCTCTCCCAAACTGCTCGAAGAGCTCGAGGCGAAGACGGGTGATCTTCCCCGCAAGCTCGACCCCGCCAAGGCCAAGGACGCGAACGTCGAGAAACTCAGCATCGACAAGGAGACTTTCGACAAGATGCACGCCGCCGATCGCATGGCGCACGACAAGCTGAAGGAAGGCATCGAGGGCTTCAGCGCAGCGCTGGTCAACCTTGAAAAACTGCTGGCAACCCGGCTGGCAGAACTGGGAGCAAGCAAAGAAACCGTCGGCGCGCACTAAGCTGAATCGCTAACGTAACAAGAAAAGGCAGCCGATTGCGGCTGCCTTTTCATTTGTCCCACACGCTACGAGATGGTCCTGCTTTGCAGGTTTACCGTCACCACGTCATCCGGCGTCTTCGCGACGGCGCCGTCCGATGCCGGATGATATTCGATCCGCAGCGTCTCGGCGGTGACGATGATGCGCAGGTAACCATAGTCCGTCGCATCGTAGTTCTCAAAGGTAAGCGTGCTGCTCACGCTAACCGGGGTGCGAATCGCCCCAGTTGAGCCCGACTGCAAGGCATCAATGCTGTGGCCGCCACATCCCGCGACTATATAGGGAATCTGGGCATTGTTCACCTGCCGGGTGAAACGCTGGTAGTTGTGGGCGTGGCCGGAGAGCACCGCATGTGGCCAGAACCCCGCCTTCTTCGCCGCGTTGTCGATGTCCTGCGACATGATCGGACTTCCCGAATGCGCGGAACCGTAGGTGAAAGGCGGGTGATGCACGGCGATGATCAGCGCGCCGGCGTAGTTTTCGCTCTTTGCCCGCTGGAGCGCCGCTGTGAGATACGCGAGTTGCACGTCGCTCACCGGAGACGAGGCATTGCCTTGGCTTGAAATCACGCCCGGATCTTCGAGCACGTTGCTGTAGATTGCGAGAATCCGGACAAAAGGCGCATCGAAGGTATAAAAGACTCCGGGTTGGATTTGGGCCGTCCTCGACAGACCGCCTGCGTCGGTGCTCACTCCGGGTGTGGCCGCACAGAAATTACGCACGAACGCTTCGAGCGTCGGCGCCGGGTCAGTCTTATAGACCTCACCGTCGTGGTTGCCGGCGATGGCCATGATCGGCGCAGGGTATTCGCGGTAGGGATCGTAAAACTGGTCGTAGTAGTACGCGCCCTCGCCAAAATTGTAGACCACGTCGCCGAGATGAAAGAAGAATGAGGGCACGTCCGCAGGATCGGCCTCGTCGAAGTCGCTCACCATCTTGTCCGCGACTTGAATAATGGTGTTCGGACCGGTCGTGTTGCCCGTGTCGCCGACAGAATGGAAAACGATCTGGCCGGATTGCGTGATTTTGGTTACCGCCGCCGCGCCCGCATTGCCCATTACCTGGGCGAGTGTGAGCACCGGTTCGGTCGCACCGCCCCGCGCTGGAGGCACGGCTTGCAGCAGAGTGGCGTTGACCAAACTGTAGTCCCCCGAATCGGAGGTGGTGTCGACGAATCCGGTCGGATCGGGGCTCGGCTTCGGCTGCGCAAAGACAGGCTGTCCCGTCGCCGGATGCGTGACAACAGGACCCTGCTTTGGTTTATGAGCGGGTTTGTGAGTTGGCTTGTGCTTCGTTGTTTTGCTCGGACGCTTGGAGATGGCCATCATGACTCCTTGAAGGACGCAACGCGATTAAGTGTAGACCACTTTCGCATCACTCCGGTCAACGTAGCGTTCGCCTTGTCTGTAGTGAGCGTGGTGGAGTGATCGTTACAGAGCGGCTCCCCCGTTTGCAGTCGGATACCCCGAGTGCTAGAGAAATGCGTGAGGCCGCCGATCTTTCTTGGTAATCACGGCAACGTTCGGTAAATTCTGGAATTAAGTGGTTAACAGAGGATGAATTTCAGCACGCCCAGGAGAATCGATGGTTTCAGGATCGCATTCGCTGCGTCACCTCTTTCATGAACTTGTTGAAGACTGCTACTCCGAGCACGTTGGCATTCGCGATACAGAGATATCGAGCTACGTCGCCGACCTGCTGACCGACTTCTGCGAATCCGACCGCCTCTATAGCCTGCGCAACGCGGAAGGGCGCCCGATTGAGGAGATCGCCGAAATGATGGCCGCTTCCGATCCCGTCCACGGCACCGCGACTTCTTTCGACCAGGAGCGTCACATCCGCAAACACATCGGCGACTACACCCTCTTCCTCACCGGCATGTATCCTGAGTCGCTGCATCTTTGGCGGCAAAGGGTGCGATTCCTGCAGATGGTCCGAGCCGGCAAAGAGAGCTACTGGATCGTCTCGCAATTTAATGTCTTTGAATACGCTCTCGAGGCGCCGCTGTTCATGAGGCTGGCAGAGTCCTTCGAGGGCTGCGTCTATGGATTGACTAAAGTGCGCGGCGAAATGGAAAGGCGCATGGCGCTACCTCCGGCGACGAATTCGCAGCGGATTATGTTCAGCTTGCCGTTGCAAGTCACCTCCACTCCTTGACCATCTGGGAGGAATTAAGGCTCTTCGTCCCGTGACGCTGATGTAACCTCTTCGCAGGTCCTGCGATTAGCAAAATAGTCTTACAATCCGAGATCCGGGATGCCGCCCTGCGCGGCCGGCGACGGCGAAGACCCACAGCGGACATTGGTTCGCCATATTGGCTACCATTTGTTGGGCAGTCGCATCAGTGATGACCAAGGCTGCGACCGGCAAACTGCCACCCCAGCTTCTCTTTGCAACCGAATTGGCGGTTGGGACACTTACGTTATGGATCTGGGTGTTGGCCACCGATCCTTTTCGCGTCAGCTTGCCGACCGCCTGCCGGTCGGCGCTTCCAGGTCTGCTGCAACCAGGTCCTAGCCTTCTCCCTCACTTTTGTCGCCCTGCAGTGGACGACCATTAGCAACGAGACTCTAATCTGGTCGACAGAGAGCGTGATGATGCTGGTGCTCGCAAGCATCATTCTGGGCCAGAGACTTTCGCGGCCGTTGGTGCTGCTCTCTGTTGTCGCATTCCTGGGCGTAGCGATGATGAGCCTCGCCGGACGACACGATCCAGTCTTCGGCAGCCGCAGCGTCCTCGCGAATACGATGATCGTGCTCGCCGTGCTTGCGGCGTGTGCTTACACGTTTCTCGCCGAACGCGCGCTGGCTGCATCTGCAGGAGGAGCAGCTGTTTGCGCTCCACCAGACGGCAGGGTTGCTGGTTGCGATGGCCTTTGCACTTGCGGAATTGAGATTGCGCGGAGGGACGCCGGTTACGGCTACAGCTTCAGTGTGGGGTACGGCCTGCGTCGCCGGCGTGCTGCTCTTCGCTCTTCCATTCGTACTCTATCTGCGGGCGATTCGCATGCTTGGCTCGGCGGCCTCAGCTCAGTTTCTGGCGTTAGTGCCGATCATGACGGCGGCGCTGGCAGCGATCTTTCTGCGAGAGCGACTGAATGTACTGCAATGCTTCGGAATCGCAACTGTGATCGCCGCCGTCACCAGGATCGGCTTCCTGCAAAGGCAGACTCGCACCGACCAGAATCGGTCGTAGGCGGAAGCCTGATCAGAGCTACAGAATGTATCTCGCCAAATCCTGATTTTTCCGACACAATCGACGCGACCATGTGGCGAACGTATTCGGGGTCAATGACTACGACCGTCTCCATGCCTAAGAGTCTTCGCGCCTGATCACCGGCAACGGGAAACTGGCGCCGCTCTCCTGCGCCGATGCAGCCACGTCAAGCAGGTTTCCGCTCTTGCCTTTACGCGCCTTAGTCAGGTCAGGAGCAAGGAAGCTGATCTCGTCCAGCACCTTTTCCATGATCGTATGCAGACGCCGAGCGCCGATGTTCTCCGTCGTCTCATTCACGCGGAAGGCAAAATGGGCCATTTCTTTCAGAGACTCTGGGGTGAACTCCAGCTTGAGCCCCTCGGTCTCCAGCAAAGCCGAATACCGCTTGGTCAGCGACGATTTCGGCTCGGTCAGAATGCGCACAAAATCTTCAACCGTAAGCGACTGCAGCTCGACGCGAATCGGAAATCGTCCCTGCAACTCGGGAATCAAATCGCTCGGCTTCGAAACATGGAATGCCCCCGCAGCGATGAACAGAACGTGGTCCGTGCGCACCATGCCGTAGCGGGTGTTGACCGTTGTCCCCTCGATGATCGGCAGAATGTCGCGCTGCACACCCTCACGCGAAACGTCGGGGCCATGGCCGCCTTCGCGGCCGGCGATCTTGTCGATCTCGTCGAGAAAGACGATGCCGGAGTTCTCCACGCGCTCCACCGCGACACGGGTCACCTGGTCCATATCGATCAGGCGGCCTTCTTCTTCCTGCACCAGATATTCAAAGGCCTCGGCGACCTTCATCTTGCGCTTCTTCGTGCGCTGGCCAAAGAGGTTCGGCAGAATGTCTTTGAGATTGATGTCCATCTCCTCGACACCCTGGTTGGAGATGATCTCAAACGACGGAGTGTTCCGCTCGCGAACGTCGATCTCGACCGAGCGCTCATCCAGCTTGCCCTCGCGGAACTGCTGACGCAGCTTTTCCCGCGTCCGGTTATGAGACTCGTTGCTCGGCGTCGGGAAGGTCAGCGTCCCGTCAGGTTCCTGGCGCGGCGCTTCAGGAGACATGCCCTGCGGCCCCATGCCTTGCACTCCCTGAGATGCCGTGTTCGGCGCTGGCGAAGGCGGCGGGAGCAGCAGATCGAGCAGCCGCTCTTCAGCATTCATCTCCGCTTTGTCTTCGACTTCTTCAAGCTTCTCTTCACGCACCATGTCGATAGCGATCTCGACCAGGTCGCGAACGATCGATTCCACATCCCGCCCAACATAGCCGACCTCGGTAAACTTCGAGGCCTCAACCTTCAGGAACGGCGAGTTGGTCAGCTTCGCGAGCCGCCGTGCGATCTCCGTCTTACCCACACCGGTCGGCCCGATCATGATGATGTTCTTCGGCATGATCTCATCGGCCAATTCAGGCGAGAGCTTCTGCCGGCGCATGCGGTTGCGCAGCGCAATGGCCACAGCACGCTTGGCGGCATGCTGGCCTACGACATACTCATCCAGCTCCGCAACAATTTCGCGGGGGGTCAGATCATCCAGTGCGAGTTCCTGGTCCTCAGCGGCGCCAGGCATATAAATTGCCATATTCGTGTTCCTTACTTATTCCTTAGCTAACTCGCCGGCTCGGTCAGTTCTTCAATCGTGATCTGGTCGTTCGTATAGATGCAGATTTGTCCGGCAATTCGAAGAGATTTCTCAGCGATGGTGCGAGCCGGTAGCTCAGTGTTCTCCATCAGCGCTCGCGCCGAAGCCAGCGCGAATGAGCCCCCGCTGCCGATAGCTGCGATTCCCTCGTCCGGCTCGATCACATCTCCGGAGCCGCTGATAAGGAAAGTCGTCTTGGGATCGGCAACCACCAGCAGCGCCTCAAGGTTGCGGAGCATCTTGTCGGTGCGCCAATCCTTCGCCAGCTCTACTGCCGAGCGGCCGAGATTGCCAGCATATTGCTCCAGTTTCGATTCGAAACGGCCAAAGAGCGAAAACGCGTCGGCCGTGGAACCTGCGAAGCCGGCAAGGATCTTGTCTTGATAGAGACGTCGGATTTTGCGCGCGGAGTGTTTGATGACGCTGTCGCCCATGGTTACCTGCCCGTCGGCAGCCATGACGACGCTGCCGCCCCGCCGTACGCAAAGGACGGTGGTCGAGCGGATGCGTGGCCGGGTTTCCCCCCCTTGCATCTCTGTTGCCTGAATTGACGATTTTCTCCCAGAAACGAAAAGAGCGGCATGGGATGCCGGCTGCGAAGACGAGCGCTTTGACATGTTCTAGCTAAGTATATCGCAGGTAGCAGGCCCGGCACGCCTCACTGGGGTATTCTGCTTTTAGATTGCGGATTCCGGGCGGCATGTCGACGCGGCAAAGCGGCGCCGCGCGTGTGATCCCAAGACGCAGCGCGATGGAGAACTTCAATGCAGGGCCTTTCACTGCGCGATCCCATTTGGCTTGGAGCAGCGGCACTCGCAATCTGTTCCGGAGGCGCTGCGTATTACCTCTTACGGCGCAAGCGGCCCAGCGCAGAGGAGATCGAGCGCGCACGGCGCCTGGACTTGGTCAAGACCGGCCGCATCATCGACGGTACGGTGATCGATATCGCCGAGCTTGCCGCTGAAGGCGCCCAGCCCTCCATCGACCTCATCATTTACAAATATGAAATCGCCGGCGTGATCTACGAGTGCGCTCAAGACGTCACCGTACTAAAGAACTTCGTCGACATCCACGCCTGCCGACTCGATTTTCCCTGCTCGGTTCGCTACGACTCCCACCAGCCAGGAAACAGCATCGTGGTCGCTGAAAACTGGTCGGGACTGCGCGACACAGCCAATCCGTTCATGATGCGACGCCCTGCGAGAAATCCAGCTGGAGCAACCGTGCCGCGACGCTAGACCATCGAGACAACTGAGACTGGTTGAAAGGCCCCAACCAGCGGCATAGACTAACCGAAGCATGCACGTCCACGCCTCGGCGTCAAACTCGAAGATGCAGAACGTCCTGCGGTTCTCGCTGGTGCTGACGCTTACCTATGTCGTGGTTACGTTCGTCGCCGGAATCCGCGCGCACTCGCTCGCGCTTATCTCCGAGGCCGGGCACAATGTCTCGGACGCGCTTGCCCTGCTGCTCTCCTTCGTCGCCGTCTACTTCCAGAGCCGACCCGCGACCGACGCCAAGACCTTCGGCTATCAGCGCGCCGGGGTGCTTGCGGCTTTCGTAAATGCGACGACACTGCTTGTCTTGTCAGTTTGGATCGCCATCGAAGCCATGCACCGCCTCGCCGCACCCGAGCCCGTGCAGCCAAAGCTCATGATGTATGTCGCCGCTGCCGGAGTACTCATGAACGGCGGCATCGCCCTGCTGCTCTCGCGAGTCAACACCGACGTCAACATCCGCAGCGCCCTCATCCACATGCTCGGCGACACCCTCTCGACCGCCGCGGTCATCGCCGGCGGCGCGGCCATCCTCTTCACCGGCCGCACCTGGATCGACCCCGCGCTCTCGATCATCATCGCCGCGCTGATCCTATGGAGTTCGCTCACGATCGTCCGCGAGACCCTCAACATCCTCCTCGAAGGCACCCCAAAAGGAATCTCGCTACCCGAAATCCGCTCTACCCTTTGTGATATCTCGGGGGTCGAAGACGTCCACGACCTTCACGTCTGGAGCCTCGGCTCGCAGTCGCATGCCTTGGCCACCCACGTCACGATTGCGGATATTCCGCCATCCGAAAGCGCCCTGATCCTCGAACAGATCAAGGTGACACTACGAGATAAATTCCAGGTCCACCACACCACGATCCAGTTTGAAAACGTCGAGTGCGAAATCGCCCACGGCTGCGTCATGCCGGTCGAGACCGTCTCCGCCCACGGCCATCACCACCACGACCACGATCACAGCCACTCCCACTGAATTCCGCTCCGAGCTAGTCCCTAGTGCCTAGTTTCTACTTCCTAGCCCCCTTAGTCCCTGCTCCTTTAACTCCGATTGGGAAGCATAGATCTCTTCCACGCGGGCCAGAGTATCGATCTCTTCGACCGGCTTATCCCGTCGAATCCGCATGATCCGCGGAAAACGCAGTGCGAAGCCGCCTGCATGGCGCTCCGAACGCATAACGTTGTTGAAAGCTACCTCGAGCACCAGCACCGGCTCGACGTTGCGCAGATAACCGAAGTCTTCGATCGTATGGTCCATGAAAAACTGCGAGAGCTCGGCGATCTCCGCATCCGTTAGCCCTGAGTAGGCCTTGCCAACATTCTTCAACTGATCGCCATCCCTCACTGCGAAGGTATAGTCGCTCAGGATGCCAGCACGCTTTCCGTGGCCGAATTCCGCAGCCGTGACAACCACATCAAGCGTCGCCAGCTCCCGCTTCAATTTCAGCCACGCCAGCCCGCGCCGCCCCGGCTGATAGACGCTGCCCCGCGCCTTGATCATCACGCCTTCGTTGCCCCGAGCCCGCGCATCCATATAAGCCTGTTCGAGCTGCTCAGCGTGCGTCAACGTGATCGCCGGTGAGAGCACCAGCCTCGATGCCGCCTCCGGAGCAACGATTTCGTCTGCAAGGAAGAGACTGGCCTGCTTCGCCTCCGGCCCCTTCTCGCGAAAGCCCGCCACGAGCTGAGCACCATTCCGCGCGGCGAACTCTTCTAACTTCGCGCGTCGCTCTGCCAGCGGACGCTCCAGCAGCAACTCGCCGCCAAAGGAAAGCAGGTCAAACGCCATAAAGGCAACAGGAGTCTGCTCCCGCATCGAGTCGGTCACCTTCTTTCGTCCGATCCGCGTCTGCAACGCTGAAAACGGCATTGCGCGGGAATTGGCAATATCCCACGCAAGCACCTCGCCGTCCAGAATGACGGGAACGTCAACTGCGGCAAACGCCTCGGCTAGCTCCGGAAAAGCCGCCGTCATCTCCTCGCGTGAGCGCGAAAACAGCGCCACCCGCCCCGGCTGCTCCAAATCGCCGCAATGCAACTGCGCACGGATCCCGTCATACTTGTCCTCAATTTGCGCCTCACGCAACAGAGTCGAGGACTCCAACAAATCCGGGTGCCCCACAACCTGCCCTGAGCTTGTCGAAGGGTCTCGATTTTGAGATGTGGGTTCTAGTTTCGACGGGTCCAGCGGCTCTGCCGCAACCTCTTGAGCAAACCGCTTTAGTGCCTCCTCGACACTCTCCACGGGGCTCGCCAGCATAAACCCCAGCGGATGAAACAACGTCATCCGCGCCTCATCGAGCCGCCCAGCCGCCGCGAGCCTCACCACCTCCGGCAGCGAACCCTTCAGCATCGTCGCCCGCCGCACCGCAGCCGCATCGGCACCATACGCGGCGGCGATTGCCTCTTCCACCAGGCTCTGCTTCACCCCGGTCCGCATATCGCCGAGCGCAAGCTTGATTAGATACTTTGCCTCCAGCGGTGTAGCCGCGCCGAGCAGTTGTTCGGTAAGCGCCAGCTTCGCGGACGACTTCCCCGTAGCCGCGATCTGGCCAAACCGTTCTTCGACCGCCGCTAATGTCAGGGTGGATTCAGCGTCAGCACGAGCAGCGAGCAGGTCCTGCGCAGCCGCCCCAAGATCGCCATGACGGCGATACGCCTCATGCATGGCCGCTTCGCTCGCGCCTGAGATCTGCGCCAGAGCTTTGCTCAGGAGGGCGCCACCCAAATTCAGCACCCGCGGATCGGTCTCGGCAAAAGCCTGCCCCGCCAGATACAGCGCCCCTAGCGCCGCATCTTCGATTGATAGCGTCTTCAGCCAGCCAGCAATCAATGCCCGCTTCTCAAGCTTCTTCGCCGTCGCCGCCAGCGCGTCGCAAAGTTTGGCGAATTCAAGGAATCTCTCGCTCACAGTCTCGAATATAGATGGCCTATACCCCGGTAAGCTCCAGACGCAGCAAGTTGACGTGTTCTCAAACCCACTCGCTGCTTGCTGTCAGAGAATCGTGCAATTACCGTCCCGCATCAGATAAACTGGAACCATGCGCCACCGCCTCCCCTTTCGCGCTCTTGCCTAGCGGCTCCCGCCGCCGATACTGCTCGTCCGCAATCCTTCAAAAATAGATCTGTAGACAAGGGCCCACCAGGCCCGCAAAGGAACGCACATGTTCGACCGTTTACACCAACTCGAAACCCGCTACGAAGACCTTGGCGCGCAGCTCGGCTCGACCGAGATCGTCAACGACCACGAAAGGTACCAGAAGATCGCCAAGCAGCACCGCGACCTGGAGACAGTGGTCGAAAAGTATCGCGAATACAAACAGATCAAGACCGGCATCGCTTACGCGGAAACGCTGATGGGCGAGAGCGACCCCGACCTGCGCGCGATGGCAATGGACGAGCTCGAGCAGCTCCAGGCCCGCCTGCCAAAGATCGAAGAAGACTTGAAGGTAATGCTGTTGCCCGAAGACCCCAACGACGAGAAGAACGTCATCCTCGAAATTCGGGCCGGCACAGGTGGCGACGAGGCCTCTCTCTTCGTGGCCGAGGTCTTCAAGATGTACGTCCGCTTCGCCGAACTGCATCGCTGGAAGGTCGAGATTCTCTCTGAGTCCGAAAGCAGCGTGGGCGGCCTCAAGGAAGTCATCGCCATCATCGAGGGCGACCGAGTCTACTCGCAGATGAAATACGAGAGCGGAGTCCACCGCGTCCAGCGCGTTCCGGAGACGGAAACCCAGGGGCGCGTCCATACTTCGGCAATCACCGTCGCCGTGCTGCCCGAGGCCGAGGACGTCGACGTCAAGGTCGAGGCCAAAGATCTGCGCATCGATACCTTCTGCTCATCCGGCCCCGGCGGACAGTCGGTCAACACGACTTACTCGGCGATCCGCATCACTCACCTGCCGACCGGCACAATCGTGAGCTGCCAGGACGAGAAGTCGCAGATCAAGAACCGCGAAAAGGCAATGCGTGTCCTCCGCGCCCGGCTCTATGAAGTCGAAATGGAGAAGCAGCACGAGGCCCTCGCCAAAGAACGCAAACAGCAGGTGGGCTCAGGCGATCGCAGTGAAAAGATCCGCACCTACAATTTCCCCCAGAATCGGCTAACCGACCATCGCATCGGGCTGACCATCCATCAGCTCAGCGAAATCATGCTCGGCAAACTCCAGCCGATCGTCGACGCCCTCACTGCGCATTATCAGGCGGAGCAAATGAAGGCCGAAACTGCGACCGCCGCGTAATTGTCGCTGTGACTGATGCGAATAGCTCCGGCGTGACTCTCCGCGGTGCCCTGAGCGCCGCGACTGCTGAGCTGGCCGCGGCCAGCTCCGTAAATCCCCGTCGTGATGCCGAGCTCCTGCTTTTACATATTGCGCAGATGAATCGGGCTGAACTTATCTCCGATCCTGATCGGCAGTTGACGACCGATGAGTGCCATCGCTATCGGGAGCTGATCGCGCGCCGAAAGCAGTTTGAGCCGGTCCAATATATTACCGGAGAACGCGAGTTCTATGGACTTACCTTGAGGGTCACACCCGAAGTCTTGATTCCCCGCCCTGAGACAGAACACCTGGTTGAAGCGGCTCTGGAACGTATTCCACTCGACATACCTTGGCATATTGCTGACGTTGGCACCGGCTCAGGGGCCATTGCAATTGCTCTGGCGGTGGCGCGGCCGATGGCCAGGATCGCCGCAACCGACATCTCTGTGGGGGCCCTAAAGATTGCGAAAGAGAATGCCGCCGCACACGGCGTCGAGGATCGGATCAGGTTTCGCGAGGCTGATCTGCTGGCGAATAGCGCACCTGGGGAGTTCGATATGGTGGCTTCCAACCCTCCCTATATTGCCGATGGAGAGCGGGAGTCGCTCGATGCGGAAGTGAGGGAATACGAGCCGTCACAAGCACTCTTCGCAGGACCAACAGGTCTTGAGATCTACGAACGTCTGATACCGCAGGCGGCGGAAGTGCTGCGACTGGGTGGGTGGCTGGCCATGGAGATCGGTGCTGGACAGCAGTTGCAACTGTCACGGTTACTGAAGGACTGGAGCAAGGTCAGCTTCGCGCCCGACCTGCAAGGGATTCCGAGAGTCGTTCTCGCTCGGCGCGATTGAACGACTCCCGGCTTTACGGGGATGGCTAACCAACCTGCGTCAACATAGCCTCTTCGGTTTTGCGGCGTTCGACCTCGAACCTCAGTCGGTTATTCAGAGGATCAGCATCGACCACCACATGATCTCCATGGAGCACCTCGCCGTCGAGGATCTTTAGCGCCAGTGGATCCTGGATCAGCCGCTGCAGCGCCCGCTTGAGCGGCCTCGCTCCATACGCACGGTCGTAGCCAGTTAGCATCAACTGCCGCTTTGCCTCGTCGGTGAGCTCGATCGTGATCTTGCGGTCGGCCAGTAGCTTCTTCAGATCGGCAAGCCGCAGATCGATGATGTGCGCCAACTGGTCTTCGCCCAACGGGCGGAAGATCACAATGTCGTCAACGCGGTTGAGAAACTCCGGCCGGACGCTCTGCCTGAGTATTTCCATCACCTCTTCGCGAGCGCCTTCAAAGGCCGATTCGCTCGACAGATTCTCGCCTTGCAAGACATGCGCGCCGAGGTTCGAGGTCATGATCAGCACGGTGTTCTTAAAATCAACAGTGCGCCCCTTCGAGTCGGTTAGGCGGCCATCGTCGAGCACCTGGAGTAGGACGTTGAAGACGTCGGGATGCGCCTTTTCGATCTCATCGAAGAGAACGACTGAATACGGTCGACGCCGGACAGCCTCGGTTAACTGGCCGCCCTCGTCATAGCCAATATAGCCGGGGGGTGCGCCAATCAGGCGCGAGACAGCGTGCTTCTCCATGTATTCCGACATATCGATGCGGACCAAAGCCTGTTCGTCATCGAAGAGAAACTCAGCAAGCGCGCGCGCTGTCTCGGTCTTGCCAACACCGGTCGGCCCGAGGAAGATGAACGAGCCGATGGGCCGTTTTGGGTCGCTCAGCCCAGCGCGCGAACGGCGAATGGCATTTGCAACCGTGGACAGTGCGTCGTCCTGGCCGACGACTCGCTCGCGCAGGCGCCCTTCCATGGCAACGAGCTTTTTCACTTCGCCTTCGAGCATCTTTGAGACAGGAATCCCGGTCCATTTGCTGACGATCCTGGCGATGTCTTCTTCGTCGACCTCTTCCTTCAGCATCCGGGTGTGGTCGGCGACGCCGTCCTGGGCGGCGTTCAGCTGCTTCAGTTCGGCCTCGAGTTTGGGCAATTCGCCGTATTGGATCTGCGCTGCGCGTTCCAGTTGGCCGGCGCGGGTCTGCTCCTCGGCCTCGAAGCGCTTCGCCTCGATCTGTTTCTTGAGTTCGCTGAGGCGAGTGATGGCCTCGCGCTCATGCTGCCATCGGGCGCGCAAGCCGGTTGATTTTTCTTTGAGAGCCGCCAACTCGCGTTCAACGACCTCGCGGCGGTCTTTGGAGTTTTGATCGGTCTCGCGCTTGAGTGCGGCACGCTCGATCTCGAGAGAGGTCTGTTGGCGTTCGAGTTGATCAATCTCGGTCGGAACAGACCCAATCTGGATAGCCAGCGATGCGGCGGCCTCGTCGACAAGGTCAATCGCCTTATCAGGCAAGAACCGGTCAGAGATGTAGCGATGCGAGAGGGTGGCCGCTGCGACGATCGCCGAGTCCTTGATACGGACGTTGTGATGGGCCTCGTAGCGGTCCTTCAAGCCGCGAAGGATAGCGATCGTATCTTCGACATTTGGCTCGCCGACGAAGACGATTTGGAAGCGACGTTCGAGCGCCGCGTCCTTCTCGATGTATTTGCGGTATTCGTTGAGCGTGGTGGCGCCGATCGCGCGCAATTCGCCACGCGCCAGGGCCGGTTTTAGCATGTTGGAGGCGTCCATCGAGCCTTCCGACGCCCCCGCTCCGACAAGCGTGTGCAGCTCATCGATGAAAAGAATGACCTGACCATTCGCCTCAGCAATATCCTTCAGCACTGCCTTCAGGCGATCTTCAAACTCACCGCGATACTTAGCCCCGGCGAGCATAGCCCCCAGGTCCAGAGAAACGACGCGCTTGTCGCGGAGGATTTCCGGTACATCGCCCGAGACAATGCGGCGGGCCAACCCTTCGACGATTGCCGTCTTGCCGACGCCGGGTTCACCGATGAGCACCGGATTGTTCTTGGTGCGCCGCGAAAGCACCTGAATCACGCGCCGAATCTCCTCATCACGGCCAATGACCGGGTCAAGTTTGCCGCGCCGGGCCAGCTCGGTCATGTCTTTCGCGTATTTTTCGAGCGCCTGATACTTTGCTTCAGGATTTTGATCGGTCACACGCTGCGAGCCGCGGACCGCTGTCAGTCCGCGCAGAATCGCGTCATGTGTCGCGCCTACAGCGGCAAGCGCCAGCCGCGCAGGATCGTTCTTTTCCTGGGTGAGAGCGAGCAGCAGATGCTCTGTTGAGACATAATCGTCTTTGAAGTTCTGGGCTTCCTTGAATGCCCGGTCCACTACCTTCTGCGCGGCATTCGAGAGGCCAGGCTGGGCGCCGGAGCCGGAGACCTTCGGCAAGGCCCCGAGCGCCTGGTTCACCTTGGTGAGCAGTTGCTCGGTGGGCGCACCGACCTTTTGAAGGAGCGGCACAATGATCCCATCACTGTCCTCAAGCAACACGGCGAGCATGTGCATTGGCATGATTTCGGGGTTGCCGTTCTCCGCGGCGAGCGTGCCCGCACTCTGAATCGCTTCCTGCGATTTGACCGTCAGTTTGTCCCAGCGAATAGCCATAAGTGATCTTTTCTAGAAGCTACGAATTCAGGATATGCCAAAAGCAAACAGAGGCGGGCACGTCGGCCCGCCTCTGTGAATCAATACCGGCGCGAGCTTAGGCTGCAGCCTTACCAGCCTCGACTGGGCGATTCTCCGTCGTGGCCGGGGCACTGCTGACGCCGATCTTGATCTGCTTCGGCTTGGCCTCGGCGCGCTTGTTCAGCTCCAGCTTCAAGACGCCGGAGTCATACTGCGCCTTGACATTCCCACTGTCGACGGTTGTCGGCAGAGTGAAGGCGCGGAAGAAGGTGCCATAACGGCGCTCGATGCGGTGAAAGTTCTCTTCCTTCTCTTCCTTTTCAAACTTCCGCTCGCCGCGAACGGTTAGAGTGCTGTTTTCCAGGCGGACATCGAGGTCCTCTTGTTTGATTCCCGGAACTTCCAGCTTGAGTACGATCTTGTGCTCATCTTCATAGACGTCGACGGGCGGAACGAAGCCAGCAGTGGTCAAAAGTTCGTTCTCCGCTCCCTGGGTACGGGAGAAGTCCTGAAAAAGCGAGTTCATACGGCTTTGCAGAGAAGCTACTTCGCGAAATGGGTCCCAGCGAGTAATTGTCATTGTCTTGTCCTCCAAGTGATCGGTGATCGGGTATCAGCGCGATGGCGCTACATCACTTACGATTCATACTATAGCACAAGGGATGCATAAAATATGAGCGATATATACTCATATTCAATCGAAATTAGAGCTCCTTGCTAACCCTAATCTTTTGAATGATTTATTGGACAGCCTCGGAAGGAGCCTACTCGACTCGGCAAATCAGGCATTTCAGGTATTCCGTCTCGGGGACGGCCAGGAGTACGGGGTGGTCTGTGGCGGCCCCTCGCCGCTCAATCAAGCGCACTTGTCGCCGTGCATCACTCGCCGCAGCCGCCACGGCCCAGCTAAAGTCTTCAATACCAATATGATGCGAGCAGGAGCAGGTGACCAGAGTTCCGCCCGGGCGCAGCATCTTGAACGCCCTTAGATTAAGCTCTTTATATCCTCGCAGGGCACCTTCGGTGGCACGCTTCGACTTAGCGAAGGCAGGCGGATCGAGCACAATTGAGTCGAAGCGCGCCCCCGTGGCACTCCAGTCTCGAAGCAAATCAAAGGCATTTGCCTCGAGCCACTCGACTGGCGCCGCGGCAAGGATCTCCTGGTTCAGCTCAAGATTGCGCTCCGCGACCTCGAGCGCCTCTCGCGAGGCATCGACACCGGTCACTCGCTCGCAGACCCGCGCCAGGTGCAACGCAAAGCCACCCTGGTAGGTGCAGACGTCGAGCGCCTCGCCTTGGCAGTACCGTGCCGCGGCGGCATAATTCTCCCTCTGGTCCAGGAAAGCGCCCGTTTTCTGGCCAGCGTTGACATCGTAGTGAAAACGCAGGCCGTTGAGATGAAAGACTGTCGAGCCAGGCTCTGTTTTGGCTTCGGGGCCTTCAGCCAGGAATAACGGGCCTCCGGCTGCGGGTCCAAGCTGCTCCAGCTCTTGAATTCTGGGGTCTCTACGTTCATAGATTGCCTTCGGACGCATTTCTTCAACCGCAGTATCCAGGAATGCGGCGCGAACGTCCGCAGCGTCCATCCCCTGGGTGAGCAGTTGCACGACAATCAGATCGTTGTATTTGTCGGCGATCAGCCCGGGAAGAAAGTCGGCCTCGCTGAAGACCAGCCGGCAGGAATCCGTTCCGGGAACTTCGCTGCTTCGTAGATGTCTCCGAAATTGGACCGCACTCCGCAGGCGCTCGCGAAAGAGACTGATCCATCCAGCCTGGTCAAGGCCGCGACCGGAGACCATCCTGATGGCGATCTGCGAACTCCCACTGTAAAGCGCGGTTCCCAGGGGTTTCCCGCGAGAATCGATTACGGCGATCAATCGAGATGGGGGGTCGGGAACAACCAACTGTTCCACGTCGGAGCGGTAGACCCAGACGTGCCCGGCGCGCAGGCGGTCGGCAGCTCGGCGGGAGATGACCGCGTGCGGAGCCTCCTGTCTCGGCCCTTGCACAGCCGAGGTCTTCGCATCAAAACCCTTGCCAGCAGCCGTCGAGCGGGCAGAATACTGTTTTTTGGCTCGGTCTTCGCTGGCGACGGGCTTCCCGCTTTTGCCTGTAGCCGATTGCGAGATTGGAGAGGAAGGCATCAAAATGAAAGGTCGTTGTGGCCAATCTTCGCATAATCCCGAATTCAGGGCTGACGACAGGGTGAACGAAACGGCATTTGGGGCACCTAAAGGAAGGGACAGGATTGACGAGAATCGCGCCCTATTGACGCGATTACCAATCTGTTCCACTATGCTACAGTTCGAGTCACGTGGGTAACTTACCAGGCAGGATGTATGCAGCTCGAGTCGGAAGTGATCCAGGCCGAAGGTGGCATCGTTATCGTAGCGTTGAAGGGCCGATTGATCGCCGGTCCGCGCCTCACGATTGCCGAAGCACAGGTCAAGTCGATAGTAAAGCAGGGAGCGTCCAAGCTGGTTCTCGATCTGGACCAAGTGGAACATGCCGACAGCTCGGGCTTTTGCCTGCTATTGCACGCCTACACTGCCATGAGCGCGGCGGGTGGACAATTGCGAATTGCAGCCCCTAACAAGCGGCTTCTTGACCTGTTTCATCTGACAGAGACGGACCGGCTGTTGTCGATATACCCCGACCGGAGCGCATGTCTTCAGAGTCTGAAGCGAAAGGCGCCATTGAAGGGCGACTCGAGCGTCACTCCGATACCGCCTTCAGGCGCGTAGAGCGAGGCTGAGAGGGCGAGATTGTTCTGCTACGGTGCAAGTCCGGGGATACCACGACCGTGGTGAACGGCCCGTATGCTACAGTTGGCTTTCCGAACACTTGGATCGATTAGGGAATCGCCATGCTTGAAACTGAAGTCCTGCAGATCGAAGGCGACATTGATGTCTTGGCGCTCAAAGGCCGCCTGACCCTAGGCAGCCGCTTGAGCCTGCTCGAGGCCGAGATCAACACCCTCGCTGACAAGGGCGCACGGAAGATTGTTCTGGATCTCGAACATATCGAATATGCGGACAGTGCGGCGCTCGGCGTGCTGCTGCACGCATCGAGTGCGGTGCGCGCGAAGGGCGGCAAGCTCCTTCTAGCCGGGCCCAACGAGCGTCTGCAGGACCTTTTCAAATTGACCAACACGACCCAGCTGCTGCCCAGCTATCCCACGCGGGCGGACTGCATTTCGCAATTGCTGTAAGCGGCGCCCCGCGTCGTTTGGATCGTTCGCAATGCTAAACTGAGTGCTCCCGAACCAGTCTGGCCGGCGAGTCGCTTTCACGGCAAGGAGACTGCGTTCCATCTCACCAACCACGGATTCACCTTGCCTGAAGCTGCCAGTCGCGCGAAGCCAACCCAGAAAGCAAAATCCAACCCTGTCTCCTACGCCGACGCTGGAGTCGATATCACCGGAGGCGACCGCGCCAAACAACGGATCAAATACCTGGCGCAGCGGACCTTCGGCAAGCAAGTCCTGAGCGAGATCGGCGGCTTCGGCGGCCTCTTTCGTCTCGATACGGCCCGCTTCGCTGCACCCGTGCTGGTTTCGAGCGCAGACGGCGTGGGTACCAAGCTCAAAATCGCCTTCGAAATGGGATTGCATCACACAGTAGGCGCTGATCTCGTGAATCATTGCGTCAACGACATTGCCATCCAGGGCGCTACTCCGATTTTCTTTCTCGATTACCTCGCAACCGGCCGTCTCGATGAAGGCGTGATTGAAAAGGTCGTCACCGGCCTCGCCGATGCCTGCAAGGCGAACGGCTGCGCCCTGATCGGCGGAGAGACTGCTCAGATGCCGGGCTTTTACGCCGATGGCGAATACGATCTCGCAGGTTTCGTCGTCGGGGTTGTCGATAAAGAGAGGCTGATCACAGGAACCAAAATCAAGGCTGGCGATGTCCTCATCGGCTTTCCGTCGACCGGACTGCACACGAACGGATATTCGCTCGCTCGCAAGCTCTTTTTCGAGGTGGCCGGCTATAAGCCCGACCACTACGTCTCCGCGATCAAGGACAAGGCGGGGGCGGCCTTGATGAAGGTTCACCGCAGCTATCTGCCCGTGATCAAAAAGCTCACCGCGGGCGACTTCACCACGGGCATGGCCCATATCACCGGCGGCGGCATCACCGAAAACCTGCCGCGCATCCTGCCCAAGACTATCTCGGCCATTATCGAGACCGGAAGCTGGCCGATTCCGCCGATCTTTGAACACCTGCGCGAGCTCGGCAGCGTCGAGCCGGACGAGATGCGGCGGACGTTCAACCTGGGCATCGGCCTAATCGCTGTTATTCCCGCCGACCGCTTCACTCGCGTCAAAACCCTGCTCGACCGGACGGGGGAGAAATTCCATGTCATCGGTCGCACCGTCAAGGGCGAGCGCAAAGTGATCTACGCCTGATGAGATCGGCCAACAAGAAGTTGGGGATCCTGCTATCCGGCCGGGGATCGAACTTCCTCGCCATCGCCGACAGCATCGACGGCGGAAGGCTTCCGGGAGCCGAAATCGCTGTTGTCATCTCCAACCGCGCCGATGCTCCGGGCATCGCAGCAGCCCAGGATCGCGGCCAGCAAGCGCTGATCATCGAAGCCAAAGGCCGCAAACGCGCCGAGCACGACGCCGAGATCATTGGCGCGCTGCGCGAGCATCGGATTGACCTGGTCTGCCTCGCCGGATACATGCGCCTTCTCTCGCCGGAGTTTGTCCGTGCCTTCCCGCAGCGTATCCTCAACATTCACCCATCATTGCTGCCGGCATTTCCCGGACTGGATGCGCAAAGACAGGCACTCGAATATGGCGTACAGGTATCAGGTTGCACAGTGCATTTCGTCGACGAGGAGCTCGACCACGGAGTAATCATTCTGCAACGAGCTGTTCCTGTTTTGCCCGGTGACGACGAGGCAACGTTGTCTGCCAGGATCCTCGCCGAGGAACACGTCGCTTATTCCGAAGCCATCGCCCGCGTGCTCTCCGGCAACTACGCCATTGTCGGCCGCCGCTATGAGGCACGATGAGTTGTCCTTCGGCGCGGCCTCGACTTAGGGTAATGGCCATTTTCGCCGCGGCCTTGGTTCTATCAGCATCCGGATGCAGACCCGACCTGCCGCCTTCCAAGCCGCTCTCAGAACTGACTCCGCAGGAAGCGAGCGGCTATGCGGTCTATCAATCCCACTGCGCTCGCTGCCACTACGCCAATAGCCAGGACGGCCTCAGGGCCCCGGACTGCAAGGACTCTACAAGCAGAAGTACCTGCCCAGCGGCGCGCCGGCGAATGACGATCGCGTGACCTCGGCTATCCTGCATGGACGCGGCATGATGCCTTCCTTCGGGAATGACCTGGACGACCAGCAACTGAAAGACCTGATCGCCTATCTGCACACCCTATGAACCGACGAAAACATCGACCCCAACGACCCTTCGAGTGAACGCCACGCGACCGGGCCAGAAGCGTCTCCCGCTGCCGGGGATGGCTGGAATTGCACTCTACATGTTGGCGATTTCGGGGGTCATCGCGTTTGGCGTGGTCGGCCACCATATTCCGCCTGTCTTCCTCGTCGTCAGCCTGCTCACGGCTTGTGCGAGCTTTGGGATAGCTACGCCTGCAGCGCTGGGGATGGGCGCTCTCGCTGGCGGCGACCTTTCTCTTGATGCTTTACCAGTTCTACCTGCTCTTCTGGCTTCACCAGGCGCCGGGGGGAATCCTGGGCGCCCTGAACTTGGTGCTCTTTCTCTATCTGGTGCGGCCAGAAGTCATCGAGCGGTTGAAGTAGGCGGAGAACACCAGAACGCTACAATAAAAACGTGGCCGCATTTTCTGAATTGATCCAGATTGAACCTGCCCGCAAAACGCCCGTCTCCAAGCCGGATTGGCTCAAGGCGCGCGCTCCCGTTGGCGAGAATTATCACGACCTCAAGAAGCTGGCCCGTTCGCTTAACCTGCATACAGTCTGTGAGTCAGCTCACTGCCCGAATATCGGCGAATGCTGGAACCACAAGACCGCGACCTTCATGATGCTGGGCAATACCTGCACCCGGCGCTGCGGATTCTGCGCGGTGCCTAAAGGCCGCCCCGATCCGATCGATTTTGACGAACCGCGTCGCGTCGCCGAAGCCGTCGCGACCCTCAGCCTGAAGCATGCAGTCATCACCAGCGTGAACCGCGACGACGATATCGTGGGTGGCGCGCGCGCCTTTGCAATGGTGATTGAAGAGATCCGCCGACAAGCCCCCGGCTGCCAGGTCGAGGTGCTGATTCCCGACTTTCAGGGCAACGAAGAGGCCATTCGTATCGTCGTCGAGGCACGACCGGAAATGCTCAACCACAACACCGAATCGGTGCCTCGGCTCTATCGTGTGGTGCGCTCAGGTGCACGCTACGAGCGGACGCTGCGCCTGTTGGAGTATGCCAAGGAAGTCGATCCGAAGGCGGTCACCAAGTCCGGAGTCATGGTCGGTCTCGGCGAAGAAATGCACGAACTCCTTCAGGTCTACCGCGACCTGGCTGAAGTCGGCACCGACGTGCTGACCATCGGACAATACCTGCGTCCGTCGAAAGACCACCTGCCCATGACCCGGTATTACACGCCCGAAGAGTTCGCCTTCATGAAGGAAGAAGCGCTTGGAATGGGCTTCCGCCATGTTGAATCCGGGCCGTTGGTACGCTCGTCCTACCACGCGCATGAACAGGCTGCGAGCACTGGCGTGACGCTGATTGCCTAGCCGATCCCGCGCTAAATTGGGACCCGCTCGCACCTCAACACCCCATTTACAATCAAATCAGTCATGTCGCCTCCAGAAAATATCGAAGAAACAGCCGTTCTCGTGGGTTCAGAAGCCGCTCCGGAGCGCGAGCAGCGCTACACTCCTGACGAGATCGAGCCGCGCTGGCAGCAGCGCTGGGCCGAGGATCCCGCGCTCTATGCCGCCGAGCCGCACTCCTGCGGAAAGCCGAAATACTACGTGCTCGAGATGCTGCCGTACCCCTCCGGCAAGCTGCACATGGGCCACGTACGCAACTATTCGATTGGCGATGCGCTGGCGCGCTACATGTGGATGCGCGGCCACAATGTGCTGCACCCCATGGGCTGGGACGCATTCGGCCTTCCGGCGGAAAACGCCGCGCTCAAGAACAACACGCCGCCGCGTGAGTGGACGCTGTCGAACATCGCCGCCATGCGCCGGCAAATGGAGCGCCTCGGCCTGAGCTACGACTGGCAGACCGAGATCACCACCTGCTTGCCTGACTACTACCGCTGGAACCAGTGGTTCTTCCTGCGCATGTATGAGCGCGGCCTCGCGTATCGCAAGAAGAGCAAGGTGAACTGGTGTCCGCAATGCATGACAGTGCTCGCCAACGAACAGGTGATCGATGGCAAGTGCTGGCGGCATGAAGACCAGATCGTCGAGCAGCGCGACCTCGAGCAGTGGTTCCTGCGCACGACCGAATATGCCCAGGAGTTGCTCGACGGCCTCGACAAACTTCCGCATTGGCCCGAAAAAGTTCGCACCATGCAGACGAACTGGATCGGGCGCAGCGAGGGTGCGACCGTAGAGTTTGCGGTCGACGAATCAGCAAATGAGCCGAGCAGTGCCGAGGATGCTGTCCCCGAACGGTCCTCGCATCGTCCGGGACATACGGTCCTCCCAAAGTTGGAGGCAGAGCCGAAGACGACTGAAAAGAAGATCTCCGTTTTCACCACTCGCATCGATACGATCTTCGGCGCGACCAGCCTGCAGCTTGCTCCGGAGCACCCGATCGTCTCGGAGTTTGCAGCTGGCGACACGACACTCGCCGAGCAGATCGCAACGTTGATCGATCAGCAGAACAAGGCCCGTGAGGCGGGCGACATTGGAGGGATTGAAAAGCACGGCGCATTCACAGGCCATTACGCGATCAACCCTTTCAGCGGCGAGCGAGTGCCAATTTGGGTCGCGAACTACGTCCTGCGCGATTACGGCACCGGCGCGATCATGTCAGTCCCCGCGCATGATGCGCGCGACTATGAGTTCGCCAAGAAGTACGACCTCGAGATTCGAATTGTGGTCTTGCCGCGGCGCACTTCGGAGCCCGCTGTAGATGGCGAACCCGAAGAAGCAATGCTGCCTTACACCGAGGAAGACAGCATCCTGATCAACTCCGGCGAGTACAACACGCTCGGGTGCCAGGAAGCGCAGCAGCGCATGGCCGCGTATGCCGCAGAGCGTGGCTTCGGCACGCCGACAGTGACCTTCCGCCTGAAGGATTGGGGAGTGAGCCGCCAGCGCTACTGGGGCACGCCGATCCCGATGCTTTACTGCGAAAAAGACGGCATTGTTGCGGTGCCCGACGATCAGCTTCCAATCTTATTGCCGGAGCAGGTCACAATTACTCAGCAGGGCGGTTCGCCGCTTGGCAATATCCCGGAGTTCGTGAACACGACCTGCCCGAAGTGTGGCGGCCCCGCTCGCCGCGAGACCGACACGATGGATACGTTCGTCGACTCTTCCTGGTATTTCTATCGCTATACCAGTGCCAAGGATGACCGCGCGCCATTTGATACCGACGCTGTTACGTATTGGTTTCCCATCGACCAGTACATCGGTGGAGTCGAGCATGCCATCCTCCACCTGATCTACTCGCGCTTCTGGACGAAAGTAATGCGCGACCTGGGTCTCGTTCAGAACAATGAACCCGTGACGCGGCTCTTCAGCCAGGGCATGGTGATCAAAGGCGGCGCGAAGATGTCGAAATCCAGGGGCAACATCGTCTCGCCCGACGAGATGATCGCCCGCTACGGCGCGGACGCCACGCGTATGTATGTGCTCTTTGCCGCGCCACCGGACCGTGACCTCGACTGGCAAGAGGATGGTGTCGCCGGCGTGAGCCGTTTTCTCGCCAAGGTCTATCGCTTTGTAAACCGTTATGCGGAGTTGGCGCGCAATGGCCAAGCCCTGGCCCCGACAGCCGTTCCTTCAAAAACGTCACAAACACTGTTACGAAAGCTCCATCAGACGATCCGGCAGATCACGCTCGACTTCGACGAGCGCTGGCATTTCAACACCTGCATTGCCGCGTTGATGAAGCTGATGAACGAGCTGGTCGCCGCTGAGCCAGAGATCGAGGCTGGAAATGTTTCCGGCGCGGCATTAAGGGAAATCCTCAATCCGCTGGTCTTGCTGCTGGCCCCCTTCGCGCCATATCTCGCGGCCGAGCTCTGGGAGACCATGGGAAACGAGGATGCGATTCTTCGCCATGCGTGGCCAACCTACAATGAAGTATTGGCCCGCGAAGATGAGATCGAGATTCCTGTTCAGGTCAACGGCAAGCTGCGAGCGGTCATCCGCGTCCCCGTCGAGATCACGCAGGAGGCGCTGCGCGACGCCGCGATGGCCGATGAGAAGGTACAGCACTTCATCGCGGGCAAAGGGGTCTTCAAGGTGATCATCGTTCCCGGGAAGCTCGTAAACCTGTTGGTAAAGTAACGCATGCCAGGTCAGCCCAGCTCGCTGCTAGCGGCGAAGGCGCCGATTCCACCCGGGCAGTCCGCGCGACTGAGAGGCACGCAATCTCTGGTGCATATCTTTGGCTATTGCTGGTCGCGGCCCTCACTCTTTTTGATCGAGCTGACCTGGCGATGGCTTTATGGTGCGCCGGCTCTTCTGCTGATGTACTACGAGGGCACAAAGCTGTTGGCGTCGATCCCGCTTGCAGCGACGGGAGTCTACGACTTCTCGCTGCAAGATACCGACCATGCCACGGTTATCATCGCGAATGTCTGGGAGGCGCTTACCCCCCCGCTGTTTCATCTGCTGTCGTGGCTCGCTCCGCTGTTGGGCCTGGGATGGGCCCTGGCCTCGGGTGTCGGACGAAGCTTCGTACTCCGGCGCTATGACCCAGCGCTTCCTTTTCGGCCACTTGCGCTTTCGGCCTTGCAGGCGCTTCGCGTGGTGGCTCTGGGCGGAAGCTTTGTCGGTTGGTTCAAGGCGATCGAGTGGTCGGCCAACACCACGCTAGCCGGAGCTGAACCGAACCTGGTTTTGTACTTTGCACTCGTGATCTGTATTTCTCTGGGAATCTTTACATTTTGGGCGCTGGTGAGTTGGGTATTCTCGGTCGCGCCACTTATTGCGCTGCTGGAAAGAAAGAGCGCTCTCGCTTGTCTCGGCCGCAGCCTGCGCCTCGGCCCGCTCACCCCCAAGCTGGTTGAGGTCAACCTGGTGCTCGGTATCGTGAAGCTGGCTCTCGTCGTGCTTGCAATGGTCTTCTCGGCGACTCCGCTCCCCTTCGCATCGGTGATGGTTGGCCCCCCCCTGTATCTCTGGTGGGCGGCCGTGTCACTGGCGTATTTCTCCGCGTCCGACTTCTTTCAACTGGCTCGCCTGATTGCCTTCATTCGCTTCTGGCGAATCTACAACGAGGCCACATGAGAAGCGGGCTCAGCTTGCGCGTCCTGGTTGGCGGCCTGTT
>CAWGZE010000013.1:0-37091 GCA_963826855.1 uncultured Acidobacteriaceae bacterium | reverse complement strand
GCGGGGATTGCCGTGCTGCTTCTCGGCAAAGTGCCGCATTCCCTTTGGCCGGCTGCCCGGCGACATCGCCTACCGCGGCAAGAATTTTGCCTTCTACTTTCCGCTGACGAGCTCGATCCTGGTCAGTGTTCTCCTCACGCTGTTCTTTTACTTGCTCTCCCGCTTCCGTCGGTAGGCTGTCAGGCTCTCCCTCTGATCGTGCGAACGCCTCGGCGCTTAAAAGCTGATACCGTTGCGACGATACGCCGACTGCTGCATCTGTATCTCTTGCCTTTGAATATGAAGCTCTCCCTCATCCTCGGAGCGGTTGCCGCGCTTGCCGATGTCTTCGGCGGGCTGTTGCTGGTTCGGCGCACCTGGGAAAAGCGCTACCTTCGCTACTTTGTCGCGCTGGGCGCCGGATTCATGATGGCCGCCGCCTTTCTGGAGATGCTGCCTGAGAGCTTCCGGCTCTCGATGGAGTGGGCGCCGCTCATGGTGCTCGCCGGCTATTGCGCCATCCACCTCCTCGAACACACCATCACGCCGCACTTCCATTTTGGCGAAGAGACCCATCATGACGAGTTCCTTACTCGCCGCACTGGCAACTCGGTGCTTCTTGGCCTCGCCGTTCACGCGCTCTTCGACGGCGTGGCGATCGGCTCTGGTTTTGTTTTGTCCAATTGGCTTGGCTGGGTGATCTTCTTGGCCGTCTTCCTGCACAAGATTCCCGAGGGATTCACGGTGGCTTCGGTGATGATCGCCAGCGGCCGCAGCCGTACCCGGGCCTTTTATTCCGCCGTGGTACTGGCGGCAGCGACGCTCGCCGGGGTGCTGCTGATCAGTCTCTTGCCACATTGGGTGCAATTCGGCCTCCCCATTTCCGCTGGAGTCGCCATCTACGTCGCCGCCACCGATCTCGTACCCGAAGTCAATCGCGAACCCGGCATTCGCATGGCCCTTGTCTTCTTCCTGGGAGTAGTGGTTTTCTTCCTCTTGCGGTTGCTCGCGCCCGCGATCTGAGAGGCCCGAAAACCTTCGCGGGCCCTCTCTTTTGCCTCAGAGTTTTCCGATTTCGGCGTGCCCGGGAATCCCGCAGGTTGGTATGATCGTTCCATGACCAACGTCGAGGTCCTGTTCCGCTACGATCGCCATCCCACCGAAGCCACGATGATCGCGCTGAGCAATATGCGCGAGATCTACGGGATCCGTCGCGTAACGGTCAAAGAGACCTGGCAGACCATCCGCGTTGAATACGACGCGACCCGATTGAATGCCGCAGTTGTTGGCCAGTTGCTGCGCCGAGCCGGCATTAGCGTCAGCGAAGAGCTGCCGCCGCTCCCGCAAATGGAAGAGCCGGCTGCGCAACCTGCTCCGGCCAAGTAGGGCAAACAGCGCACATTGACGCACCATTCGGGCATTGTTATCCTCAATAGAGACATGCGCTCCTAGCTCAGCTGGATAGAGCAATTGGCTACGAACCAATAGGTCGGGGGTTCGAATCCCTCGGAGCGCACCATCCCCTTTCATTCTCGTAGGCCTTCCATAAGACAACTTCTTCCAACATCGCCTCGCTGAAAAGGCTAAGCCCTCAGGTTTCCGGCGTTTCTTGAACCACGGATTGAAATAGTATTCTTGCTACTCGCCCTTTGAGCCGTTTAGCCTCCGGAGGAAACTTTTGCGATCGACAGCTTCCCGCTACTTCCCTGCGTTCTTCCTCGCCATATCTGTGACCCTCCTATCTTTAGCAAGCCCGGCCCTTGGATTTTCTGATGACGATACCCCGGCGGCAAAGAAACCGGCAGCGGAGGCAACCGCTCCTCCTCCGCCAGCCGACGTTACCACCGAGGGATCGGTGGACGTTGGCGGCCAGCACATTCTCTATAACGCAATCGCCGGAATCATCACCGTCGGTGCGACCGATGAGCAGGACGCCCAGCTTGGCGCCGACGGCAAACCGCTGCCGGACACCGACGCCGCATTGGTGAAAGAGCCGAAAGACGCGCCGGCCACCGCACGCATGTTCTACGTGGCCTACATCAAGAAAGGCGAGAAATCGGAAGACCGCCCAATCACTTTCTTCTACAACGGAGGCCCGGGAAGCTCGACGGTCTGGCTTCATATGGGCTCGCTCGGGCCGAAGCACGTGGTCACGCCGGGAGATCAACACGCCGCACCCGCTCCCTACAGCCTGATTGATAACTCCTATAGCCTGCTTGACACCAGCGACCTGGTCTTCATCGATATGCCCGGAACCGGCTTCGGAAGGCTCTATGGCAAAGACAAGGAAAAGGCCTTTTGGGGCATCGATGAAGACGCCAACGCCTTTGCCCGCTTCATCATGCGATTTCTAGGGCAAGTACAACCGCTGGAATTCCCCGAAATACATCTTCGGCGAGAGCTACGGGACGACCCGTTCGGCGGTGCTGTCCAACATCCTCGAGCAGAAGAGTGTGGACCTGAACGGCGTCATCCTGCTGTCGCAGATCTTTAACTTTACCTCCGACATTGATGGTCCGCGCAATAATCCCGGCGTCGATTTGCCGTATGTGTTGGCGCTGCCCACCTATGCCGCGACCGCCTGGTATCACCACAAGCTGCCGCAGCAGCCTGCCGCGCTCGAACCGTTTTTGAAAGAGGTTGAGGACTACGCGACTAGTGACTTTGCCCGCGCGCTCAGTAAGGGAACGGATCTCTCGGCAGCCGAAAAAGAAACCGTCGCCGAAAAGCTTCATACCTACACTGGTCTGCCGGTGGCTTACCTAGTTAAAGCCGATTTACGCGTCTCGGGTGGGGCCTTTGAGAAAAATCTGCTGGACGATCAAGACCTGACGACCGGGCGGCTCGACACCCGATTCTCCGGGCCGTCGATCAATCCGCTCAGCGAAGAGGCCGATTACGATCCGCAGAGCTCGGCTATCTCTTCGGCGTATGTCTCGCTCTTCAACGACTATGTGCGCCGCGACCTGAAGTATGGCACGGGCCAGACCTATCTGCCCCAAGCGCTCTTTGGCTCAGCGCAGTGGGACTTTATGCGCAACAATAGTCCGATGCTCAACGTCAGCGCCGACCTGGCGACCGCGATGAAAACCAATCCGAAGCTCCATGTGATGGTCAACGGCGGATATTACGATCTGGCGACGCCATTCTACGCGGCCTTCTACGAGGACAAGCATCTGCCCATCTCCTCCAGTCTGGGCTCCAATATCCAATTTGACTGGTACGAGTCAGGACACATGGTCTACGTCCGGGACGAGTCGCTGAAAAAGCTTCACGACCGGGTTGCCACGTTTATTCGCACTACGCAAACGGGAAGCAAATAGCGAGTGACAATTAGAGTTGTTTTTAGACTCTTTCAATCGTTTATGGAGTCGAAAATCTTATGCCGATCGTGAGTAAAGAAGTCCATTTAGCCAGCCGCCCGCACGGCGAACCCACTCTCGAGCAGTTTGCATTTGTCTCCGTTGAACTTCCCGAACCGAAGGCCGGCGAGGTTCTGGTGCGGAATCTGTATCTCTCCGTCGACCCCTACATGCGCGGCCGAATGAATGCCACAAAGTCGTATGCCCCACCCTTTGAGATCGGGAAACCAATGTATGGCGGGGCGATTGGCCGCGTGCTGCGGTCGAAGGATCCCGATGTTCCCGAAGGCTCTCTCGTCGTCCAGCATGTTTGGCTGGCGGGAGGCATTCGTCGCGCCCGCCAAAGATGTGCAGGTGGTCGATCCAAAGGGAGCTCCCGTCCCCGCCTTTCTTGGGACGCTTGGCATGACGGGATTGACCGCCTGGGGCGGGCTCTTCAAGATTGGCGCTTTGCAGAACGGCGAGACTGTCTTCATCTCGGGCGCGGCAGGCGCAGTGGGCAGCGTGGCCTGCCAGCTTGCCAAGCTGCACGGATGCAAGGTCATCGCAAGCGCCGGTTCCGCAGAGAAGGTCGCCTACCTGCGCGATGAGTTGAAGGTGGATTATGCCTTCGACTATCACGATGGGGAACCGCTCGCCCATCTTGAAAAGGCCGCACCGGAAGGCATTCAGGTCTACTTCGACAACACTGGCGGACCGCAGCTAGAGGCCGCCATCGCCAGCCTGCAGTGGCATGGGCGCGTCGTCCTGTGCGGAGCGATTGCCGGCTATAACACTCCGGTGCCGGGCCCGCGCAATCTGCATTCCGCGATCGGAAAACGGCTCAGGCTGGAGGGCTTTATCGTCAGCGATTTCGTCAAGGACCTGCCGGCCTTTCACGCCGAAGCGATACCGGCGGTGCTCAGTGGAAAGCTGCTGCATCGCGAGACGATCGTCGAGGGCATCGATCAGGCTCCGGCGGCGTTCCTTAGCCTGCTTGGCTCGGGCGACCGGCATATCGGCAAGATGCTGATTCACGTCGGCGACTGAGCGGGCTTAGTGGGCCAACAACGCGACGCCGATGCAGACGCAGACGGCGGCAAGCACCCGGCGACGGTCGACATTCTCTTTCAGGAACAGCTTTGCCGCGAAGGCGTTGCTCACGAAAGTGAGCGACGCCGAAGCCGGAGCGATCAGGCTGAGATCGGCGTGGTTGAGGGCGAAGAGCAGGGCGAAGAAGCTCACTGCCATGCACAGCACTCCAGCCAGAAAGCGCGGGCTTCCGATCACGGCGAGAATTGCGCCCTTCATTCCGCTTTGGGCGCGGATGATGTCGAGGTCGCCGATGCTACGCATTGCGGAGGCGGTGAGCACGTCTCCGGCAGTTGCGGTGACCACGATGCTGGCGATCATCAGCCCGGTTGGGAGGTTCATCGCGGAAGTCACGATCGGCCCGCCTCCTGCAGCTCAGCTTGGATGGGATCGATGATGGGTGTGTGTTCGGTCAAGGCTGGCCCGCGGGTGACGAAGCCGACTCCGGCGGTGATGAAGACGATGCCAAGCCAGCGCCAGATCGAGAGCTGCTCGTGCAGCCAGAATTTCGAGAGCAGGGCGGTGACGATGTAGCCCAACGAAGTTGCCGGCAGCACATAGGTCAGGTCAGCCCAGGAAAGTGCAGTGAGATAAGACGCGAAGAAGCCGATCAGCAGCAGAACTCCGGCGATGATCCAGGGATTCGAGATGGCGGCGAAGAGCGCCACTGGATGGTTGAGCGAGATCGGGCCGAGTTGCTTTGCCCCCACTGCGAGGAGCGAGTCTCCAACCGACGCGGTGAGTGCAACAAGCGCCAGAATGAGATATCGCGGTAGGGTCATCGTCGATTTATGCGGTTCGACCATTGATTCGAAGAGAATACGCTGGAAACGAAAACGGCCAGCGATGGGCTGGCCGCTTTCACGCTTGATGCAAGGTTCCAGCTACTACGCGCCAGCGCCGACCGTCGAGGGCTTGTTCCCGCTAAGGTGGTCTTTCTTGCTTTGCGCGACCATCTTGTTGCGCTGCGCGCGGAGCTTGAGGAATGACTTTGCTTCCACGTAAAGCCTTGGGACATCGCGGTTGACGATGGCCTTCCACACGACGCGGAACGCCGCTTTGGGACGGAAATAGTATTCGTCGTAGAAGCGGTGGACCATCTCGAGTACGTACTCGACTGGCAGGCCGGGATACTCGATGTGGGCCATCTGGTGTCCGCCGGAATCGGCCATGTTCTCGTTGGTGATAAAGCCGTTGGCCTTGGCGTACTCGTAGAACTCGGTTCCGGGGAAGGCGTGGGCGATCGAGACCTGGATGGTTTCGCAATCCAGCGTCTTGGCGAAGTTGATGGTGTTGCGGATCGAGGCTTCGGTCTCGCCGGGCAGGCCGAGGATGAAGTCGCCGTGGATCACCAGGCCGAGTTTGTGGCAGTCGCGGGTGAATTCGCGGGCGCGCTCGACGGTGGCGCCCTTCTTGATGTTCTTGAGGATCTGCGGGTCGCCGGACTCGAAGCCGACGATGAGCAGGCGGCAGCCCGCTTCCTTCATTGCCTTGAGCGTCTCGTAGCTGGTGGTTACGCGCGAGGTGCAGGACCAGGTGAGGCCGAGCGGCTTCAGCTTCTCGCAGAGCTCGATGGTGCGCGGGCCGTTGATGTTGAAGGTGTCGTCGTCGAAGAAGAATTCCTTGACGTCGGGGAAGAGCTGCTTGGCGTGGGCCATCTCGGCCGCCACATCATCTGTAGACCGCTTGCGCCAGGCGTGGCCGGAGAGCGTCTGCGGCCAGAGGCAGAAGGTGCATTGCGCCGGGCAACCGCGGGTCGAGTAGAGCGCGACATACGGATGGAGCAGGAACGGGACGTTGTACTTGGTGACGTCGAGGTCGCGTTTGTAGATGTCTGTGACCCAGGGCATGTCCGGCTTGTCGAGCTTCTCTATCTGCGGACGGTCGGGGTTGTGGACGTTCTTCCCGTTCACCCTGTAGCTGACGCCGAGGATCTCTTCGAGCGGCTTGCCGTTGGCGTATTCGACCACTGAGTAATCGAACTCGCGGCGGCAGACGAAGTCGATGGCGGCGCATTCGTTGAGCGCTTTGTCGGTATCGGTGGTGACGGGCGGCCCGACGAAGGCGACCTTGAGGTTCGGGTGGACATCCTTGATCTTCTCGACGGCGCGCTGATCGCCGCTCCAGCCGATGGTGCTGGTGAAGAGCACCAGGAATTCGTAGTCCTTGAGAATTTCGGTGACTTCGGCCCAGGAGACGTGGTGGGGATTGGCGTCGAGCAGGCGCGAGCCTTCGAGCATTCCAGCCGGATAGGCCAGCCACACCGGGTACCAGTAGGACTCGATTTCACGGGTCGCGGGCCAGCGTGAGCTGGCGCCGCCATCGAAGTTTTCAAAAGAAGGCGGGTTGAGGAAGAGCGTCTTAAGCGGCATAGTTTCTCATCATGAGTTTACCACTCATGGGCCGCCAGGGTCTTCGCACATCCCTCGTCTCAAGGGGTTACACCCTACCCCCCGTCTCTGTGAATAACCGGATTGTTTTGTTCGGCTTACGCCGGGGTTGCCGTCGTATCCCGGAGATTCTAAAGACTTTGCTTACAGATATGCTGTTTTCAATAACTTAGCAGGCGTTTTTTGGACCAACGCTCTCCGAGTGGAGAACGATTGGCGCTCTGTAAACCCCTTGCCGCAGCGCCCTCCGCTTTTTTCTTAGCTTCTATATTCAGTTTATCAAGTTGGACCCATTCACTACGCCAACCGAGTTTGGCCTGTAACTGTTTTAATATGTTAGGGTTGGCGACGCTGTTGGCGAGAAAGGCACTTGACATCTCTGACGAGGTCGGCAGGGCAACGGCAAACTTAGGCCCTAGCACCCCATGGTGAAAATCTGGATCTCTCAAGGAAAACGCAAGGAGGGGGCAAGGCGAGCCGCCTTCATCCCTGAGCCAGGGCTGTAGTTTCCGGATTGCCGGCTCGGCGATGACGCGGATCACTTGCCGTAAGCCGACTTTGCCGGACTGACCGCATCCCTCATCGATGTTCGCCACCGATGTTCCGGAAATCGGCACGATCCAGGGCCCCTGCACCATCAGCCAAGGCAGCGCGATTTGTGCGGGAACAGCTTGTTCCCGCCCGGCCCATCTCTTCGCAAACACCTCGAGCGCCAAAGTTCGTCGCAGGTCCTCTCTCTCGACGTTTGTGGCTAATTCTTAGCGCTATTCATTTTGACCGGCCTAAGCAGATGCGAGAACGTGAGTTGGGTGAGCTTCCACTTGCCATTTTCCTTGATATAAACCTCAGTCACCATAAAAGGATTGGTGACTTCGTGCTCACCGACTGCTGCCTGCAAATCAATGTCCTCCAAAAGGACGGCTGTGTCACCAAATATGCGGGCGTCAACCGCGTAAACAACGGCTTTCTTGTACCAGATGCCGCCGCTCTTGATGGTGGCTAGTTCCTGGGTCTTTCCCCAGGTCCCCCCCATGTGAGTGAACATGGCTTTGTCATCAAAGAGCGTCTCCAAGGAATCGACCTTCTTGTCTGCCATCCAATCCCATTTCATGTTTGAGAGATTGATGACTTCTTGTTGCTCGGGTGTAGGATTTGTGGCAGTCTTAATCGATTCCGTTGGTGGCTGTGGCGGCGCTTGCTGTGCGTAGGACGCCGGCGCGATCACGGTTGATAGAAACAGACCTAACATTAAGGTTTTCATGGCTCTCTCTCCAAAGTTGATTTTGTAGTTTGTGCTGATTAGTGAACCGGCGAGGAACGTTGCTCATCTCGCCAGCGTGCCGGTGGAACACCCTCCCATGCGCGAAAGGCCCGGACGAAAGAGGCTGCATCGTTGTAGCCCAGCATGAATGCAGCGTCGTTAAGGTCGAGGTGTGAGTGGGCCAGGTAGTGACGCGCCAGATGCCGGCGAGCCTCTTCCAGAACACGCTGATAGCTGTACCCGTCATCCTGCAGACGCCGCTGCAGTGTGCGAGGGCTGATACGGAGAACGTCGGCGATGTCCTCCATCGCGGGACGCTTTCCCGTGAGCTTTTCCTGGATTGCCATGCGTACGCGATCTACGAAGCTTTCCGTGTTCCGGCCTTCTCTAAGCTCCTGGTCAAGTTGGGGAGCGAGCATCTCGAACAGCTCAGGGTTACGGGTGACAAAGGGTAATGCGCTATCGGCCTCCCGAAGCACCATCACGTTGTGCTGTGCTCCCGTTACTACGGGGCAACCAAAGAGTTGCTTGATCTGTTTGATCGGAGGGTTAGTGTCTATCAATTCCAAGCGGAAAGGACTGAAGTCTTTGTTCTCTGTCCCATGCCGCGCGATCGACAGCAAATAGGCGAAACCAGCCTGAATGAGCACCGGCGGCTCCGGCTGATCCGTCATGAGAAACCGGAAGCGAAGCGTCCATTCACCCTTCTCTTTGAGTTGAACCAATTCCTCCGGGCAAGTCAGCTGCTTGTAGCGACCTATCTGCGCCATCGCTTCGCCCAGATTCTCGGAGCAGAGCGCGGCGATCCCGGGCGGATTAAAGTTCTGCGTTCTCGTGATTGTTCCCAGCTTCAGACCTATTGCGGGGTTGCCGCTCACCTCTGCGATGGCTTCCCCAAAAGCAAATGCTTCCTCCGTGGTGAGAAGAAAGCGGGACTTGTGCAAGAGCTCCTGAGAGAGGTGCGCGCGCCGCAGCACCTTTGCGGGATCGACACCCATCGAGTTGAGAAAATGAAACCTGCTGTTCGAGTATCGGAAGTGTTTCTGCATGGTAGACGTTTTCCAGAGACAGACTTCTTGCTTAAAGGCTCCGTTCGAATGCCCTAGTGTGCCTACACTAGTCCTCGACCACGGAGTTTGTCTTCGCAGAATGCGCCAGAACGACCGCAAAAGGCGCCAAAAAAAGCCTCTCGAAGATTGTCGCGTTCTGCTGCGTGTTTGGCGTGTGCTGCTAAGCAGCGGAGCCCTCGCCAGGACTAGGGTGAAGGAGGTGGATTGTCTGCGGCATATCTGGTCTGAGAAGTGAGCCGCTTGTTGGACAGGAGAAGACGTAATGCAAAAGAGAGAACTGCGCACCAGCAAACTTGAGGTCTCCGCTATTGGTTTTGGCTGCATGGGGCTCAGCCACGCCTATGGCCCCGCTATGGAGAAGCAGCAGGCCATCGAGCTCCTGCGAGCAGCGGTCGAGCGTGGTGTGACCTTCTTCGATACTGCAGAGGCGTATGGCCCATTCACGAACGAAGAGCTTGTGGGCGAGGCCCTCGCTCCGCATCGTGCAGACGTTGTGATCGCCACCAAGTTCGGCTTCGACATCAAGCCCGATGGACAACGCAGCGGCAGGCTAAACAGCAAGCCGGAGCACATCAAGCAGGTTGCAGAAGCCTCTCTGAAGCGCCTCAATACCGGCGTGATCGATCTTCTATACCAACATCGAGTCGATCCCGAGGTGCCGATTGAGGACGTGGCAGGCGCTGTGCGCGATCTCATCCAGGCCGGAAAGGTGAAGCACTTCGGCCTATCGGAGGCTGGAGCGAACACGATCCGGCGCGCCCATGCGATTCAGCCGGTCACCGCCGTGCAGAGTGAGTATTCTCTCTGGACCCGCGATGTCGAACAGCATGGAGCTCTCGCAGCGTGTGAAGAGCTTGGGATCGGGTTCGTACCATGGGGGCCGCTCGGTTCGGGATTTCTCACAGGAAAGATCGATGCCAACACCAAGTTCGACGCTACCGATTTCCGCGGCATGCTGCCACGCTTTACCCCTGAAGCGCGCGAAGCGAACGAAGCTGTGGTCGATCTACTGAAGAATGTTGCAGAGAGCAAAGGCGGTACTCCGGCTCAGGTCGCTCTGGCATGGCTGCTCGCTCAGAAGCCGTGGATCGTGCCGATTCCTGGCACGACGAAACTACACCGCCTCGAAGAGAATCTCGGAGCGGTTGATATCCAGCTCTCCGCAGACGACCTTCGTGACATCGACTCCGCAGTTTCCAAGATCGAGATTCAAGGATTGCGATTGCCAGAGGCCGTCTTAAAGATGTCGGAACGCTAATCCAATCACACCACATAAAAGACAAGGCTATGTTGTCTTCCTCGAAACGTACCCCGGTTCTCCGTTATGGCAGCAGCGCTCGCCGCTTGTCAGCTACAACCGTCCTCGCTAAGCCATATAGCCGGAGGAATCCCTATAAACGCCCTTGTGGGGTGCTACCCAGTGTCTACTCCCATCGGCAGACCGGAAACCGCACCACGACCCTGAGCCTACTGAATGGAAATCCTAGCGTGCTTCGGTTTAAGATTTAACCCCCGGCTGCAGCGCCATGGTCCGCAAGCGCAAAATCATCGTCTACATCGCCACCAGCGCCGACGGTTTTATTGCCCGACGCGACGGCTCCGTCGACTGGCTTGAGCGTCCGCGTCCGAAGGGCAACTACGGCATGGGTACGTTCCTTGAATCGATCGACGCGGTGCTGTGGGGCAGGAAGACATGCGATATGGCGCTCGACTTTCAAAAGAAAGGCGTGCCCGGATCGGCTTTCGATACAAGAGTGAAAAACTATGTCTTCACACGCGGTCCGCTGCCATCGACGGCGCCAGAAGGCGTGGAGTTCGTGAGCGAACCAATCAAAGCCTTCGCAACCCGTCTGCAGAAGGAAAAGGGGAAAAACATCTGGATGATGGGGGGCGCCGGCATCATTGCGTCGTTTCTCGACGAAGGAGAGATTGACGAGTTCATGATTCACGTAGTCCCCAAGTTTATAGGCGAAGGCATTCCATTGATCGCGCCGGGCCGCCGCACCGTGCCATTAAGACTCATCTCCTGCACGAAGTTTCCTGACGGCGTCGTCAAACTGCACTATACCGTGGGTAAGTGATCTTCCCGTCTGGCGGCCGTTGCTCAGCGCACATGATAGAGACGCAGTTCCGGGAAATCCTGCCGATATCGCCTCGAATCGAGAGTCATTAGGCGATCTGCCTGCATTAGTGCATGGGCGCCGATTAAAAAATCCGCCAGAAGCCGCTTCGGACTTTCGGCTTTCGACTTTCGCCGACGAGCGGAGTAGTTGGCGAAACGTCGTCCGGCTTCGATCCAGGCTGCGTCTTGCAATTGCAGATCGACGGTAATTCCGGTGTCAGAGCAGAAGCCATTGACGTAAGCCTCGGTGGCATTGGGGTATGCCAGAAGCTCGCAATAGACGACGCCAGAAATCAGGACCGCGCCATCCTGCTTAGCGTTCCCAAGCCGCTTCGCGATTGCCGACGCACTCGACTCGTTCGACCACAATGCCGATACGATATTGGTATCGAGTGCCGTTCTCATTCGTCCTCATCCTCGTCTCGCATTTCGGCCACCCATTCGTTAATCTCTCGCGTGCTTTCAAACGCTGGAAGCTTGCCAATATATTTTTCAAACGGGTTTTCGGAGGAACGCGCGGGACGAAGAATGGTCTGCCCGTTGTCCACCACGAACTCGACACGGTCTCCTTCCTTGAGGCCTAGCCGGCGTCGAATCTCGAGAGGCACGGTGACCTGACCCTTGGTGCTTATTGTGCTGGAAGGCGCCATCTTTACCTCATCTCCCTACGGTAAGGATATCATTCTTTACCGCGGCTATCGCGCTTCCACTACCGCGCATCAGACGGTCCTTGCACATTCAAAACTGAAACCGGCCGCCTTTGTTCAGCTATTTCTTTCTCGCAAACAAGGCGGCAATGGATTTCTTTTTTTCTCGACGATGCTTCCGACATCGGTGGTGATATGAGGATCGTCGGGCGCCCCAATGACGCGCAGGCGCACTATGATGAACCCGCCAGGGCGTCTGGTTCGTTTATGGCATACTTTTTTCGTGGATCGGTGCTGCTGATAAAGCTGTCGCATGAGATGTAGCCTTATTCCCGGTTCGCGAATCAAAGGATCAGAAGCACACGGACCAGAACCACACGATGATGCGAAGCGCTCTTTCTAGAGTGCGTCCAGAGTCTCAATTAGAGCAGTGACCGTATCGGCCTGAGGTCCTATAACTCACCGCGAGAAACGAGGTTCGAATGATCCAGCCACTTTCATCGCCAAAATCCATTCGGGTTGGGCCGCTGGTGTTCATAGCAGCAGTGGTCGGTGTAGCCGCGATTGCCTTCGCGTATACAGCTGGATGGCTGTCACCGCAGAGGCTCACGCCGAAGAAACTGGTAGCGGCGCTCGCGCCCCCGGGTGGCCCATCACTGGGTCATCGCCGGAACCACGCCAAAGGCATCTGTTTTACCGGAACATTTGAGGCAAATGGCGATGGTTCGGCGCTTTCCAAGGCGCAGGTCTTCGAGCGTGGCCAGTATCCGGTTGTGGGGCGCTTCAACCTCGCCACTGCCGATGCGAACGCCACCGACGCCATGGTGCGGGTACGCGGTCTCGGCATCAGCATTACGACGCCGGACGGGCAGGAATGGCGCAGCGCCATGATCGATGCCCCCATCTTTCCCGCTTCCACGCCACAGGGCTTTTACGAGCTCCTTACTGCCTCCGCAAGCAAGGACCCCGATGCGATGAAGAACTTCATTGCTGCGCATCCGGGGTTCATCACGTTTCTCGGTTGGGCTAAGAATGGCGCATGGACCGGAAGCTATGCGGAGGAGCCTTATAACAGCCTCGATTCCTTTTTATTCGTCGACAGCTCCGGCACCAAGCATCCGATCCGCTGGTCGCTGATTCCGGCCGCGCAAGCGGTTCCAATCTCGCCTGAGGAACTAGCCAAACGCGGACGTGATTATCTTGAGCAGGAGATCACCCAGCGGGTTGCTGCCGGACCGCAACACTGGAACCTCGTGATCACCGTCGCCAACCCCGGTGACCCAACCGCTGACCCCAACCACGCCTGGCCTGCCGATCGGCGCACGGTGAACGTCGGCACTCTCACGGTGCAACAGATCGAGCCGGAGCGGGACGGTCCGTGCCGCGACATCAATTTCGATCCGACCGTGCTGCCTTCCGGAATCACAACTTCCGATGATCCATTCCCTGCCGCGCGCTCGGCAGCGTATTCCCGGTCATATAACAGCCGCACCGCCGAAGCCTCGTACTACCCGCGTACAGAAACAGGAGGCAAGCAATGAGACCACGCCGCACCCGCTTCGCCGCGCCGCAGCGACTGCTTCACTGGCTGATGGCAGTCTGCATCCTGTCGATGTTGTTCATCGGAGTGGGCATGGTCTCGACTGTCGCTCCGAAGTACTTGACATTAGTGCAGATTCATAAGCCGCTTGGTATCGCCATCCTGGTGCTGGCACTTATCCGTCTGGCGCTCCGCTTTTACTATGGAGCGCCTGCGCTGCCGCCGGATCTACCCGGGCCGATCAAGCTCGCTGCCGACCTTTCGCAGTACATCTTCTACGTGCTGATGATTGCAATGCCATTGATCGGTTGGGCCATGTTGTCAGCGGCGGAGTACCCGGTGGTACTTTTCGGCGGTGTGCATCTGCCGTCGATCCTGCCCGTCAGTCCCAGCCTGCATACGCTGCTATGGCGTGCGCACCACTACCTGGCCTTTGCTTTTTTCGGCCTCATCCTGATGCACTTCGGCGCAATGCTCTTTCATAAGCTGATCAGGAACGACGGCATCTTTGAAACAATGGCGCCCGTGCTTACACACAACCGGCCGGAGTGACCGACGGATCTCGGACAGATGATTGTTGCGGTTGTCGAGAAACGGCGCTTTGACCAGTTCCGCGACGATCGGTCAGTCCGGCTTGCCCGCTGCCCAGTCCATCTGCGCCTGGACCCGATTTGAGTCTCCAAGCAAGAAGTAGAGGGGGATCCGCGCCCTCGCCATGCAGGGAGACACCGCCGGAGCGAAACAGGCTTATCACAACTTCTTCACCAGCTGGAAAGACGCCGACCCCGACCTGCCGCAGCTTGTGCAGGCGAAGGCTGAATTTTCTGCGCTGAAGTAGGGCGGAGCTGTATCGTTTTCTCGTAACGATTTAGTCGGGGACGGGATGATTACCAGACAGCAAATTCTTTGTGCCGCGATCTTTTTCGCTGGAGTGTGGTGGCGCAGTTCTGACGGACGCGCACAAGCAATTCCCGTCCTCTCGGTGGATGCGGCCGCCAATCGGCATCCCATCAACCCGAATATCTACGGCATCGCCAGCTATGGCCTGGATGCCACCTTCGCCAAGGAGATAAAGGTGCCGAACGTCCGTTGGGGCGGAGACGGCACGTCTCGCTACAACTGGGAGGTGGATTCGAGCAACTCAGGATTCGACTGGTACTTCATGGGCGGGAGCGGAGTGAGTGATCCTGTTCCGGGCGCTTCGGTGGACCTCATGATCAACACCTATAAACCTGCCAATGCGGGCGCACTGATCACGATCCCCATCATTCCGTACGTAAACAAGAGTTCCGCTTCGACCTGTAGCTTTCCGACTTCGGTCTACGGCGCGCAGCAGTCGACCAATCCTTATGTGCACCCTAATGGAGAAGACTGCGGGAACAGCATCTCCTCGAGCGGGGCGCAACTGAAGGACACCGACATTCTGGCCAATAATCTTCCCAACTCCACCGCGCTGCAGCAAGGCTGGCTGCAACACCTGGTAGCGACGTTCGGCACGGCGGCCCATGGCGGCGTACCGTTTTATCAGCTTGATAACGAGCCCGGCGGCTGGGGCAACACGCATCGCGACATCGAGCCGGACGGCGCGCCCTACACCACCATCGTTTCGCTCGGACAGCAGTATGCGGCAGTCGTGAAGCAGGTAGATCCGGCTGCGACGGTGCTTGGGCCCTCCGATTTCACGCTCGGCGGCTGGATAGGAACGCCCAGCCAGCAGAACAATCTCTATGCGGGCCAGTATTACCTGCAGCAGATGGCTGCCTATAACAAGGCGAAGGGTAAGCGCATTCTCGATTATTTTGATGAGCACTACTATCCGCAATTTACGGATGCGACCTCGCAGCTTGCCTCGACGCGCACGTTTTGGGACCCGACCTACAACGGCGGCACATGGGTGGAGCAGTCTTATTTCAAGGGGCCGATGCAGCTGATTCCACGTTTCTGGCAGTGGATTGCGCAATACTACCCGGGAACAGGGCTGGCGTTTTCGGAGTACTCGATCGACAGCGGCAAGAAACTCATCACCGATGCGCTCGCCGAGGCCGACGTGCTTGGGATATTCGGCTGGCAACAAGTGGACCTGGCTAACATGTGGACTCCGCCCGCGCCGACCGATCCCATAGCCTATGCTTTCCGCCTCTACCGAAACTATGACGGGCACGGCAGCCAGTTTGGACAGACCAGTGTTTTGGCCAGCAGCAGGAAGCCCGCCGAACTCTCGATCTATGGAGCGATCCGTTCTTCCGACGGCGCCCTCACTTTGGTGGTACTGAATAAGACCACTTCCGCGATCAAGACGGCGCTATCACTGGACAACTTCAGCGGCGCCAGATCGGCGGCGATCTACAGTTACAGCAACGCCAACCTTACGCAGATCACATCCCAGGGAAACGTGCCCGTGGTCTCAAACTCGCTGACCTATAGTTACCCCGCATACTCGGCGACGATGATTGTCGTTGCATCAGCTTCCAGTACGGCGCTCAAGGGCACTGCTTCGGCCACGCCTTCGACGACCCACTGAACTTGGATGCGGGACGTCAGCGCGCCGCAGCGGTCAACGGAAGCTCTCAGTCCTTTCGCGCGGCGGCTTCGAGCGTGGGTAAGTCCATCTTGATCATCTTCATCATGGCTCCCATGGCTTTGGGGTGACTGATCAATGCGCCGATATTGCGGGGCACGATCTGCCAGCACAGGCCGAAGCGGTCTGTAAGCCAGCCGCAGGCCATGGGTTTGCCGCCCTCGATCAACTTATCCCAATAGCGGTCGATCTCCTCCTGAGAGTCGCAGCGGACGAAGAACGAAAAGGCGGGGTTGAGCTGATGCGCGGGGCCGCCGTTGAGAAAGACCATCTCCTGGCCCTCAAGCTCGATCGTGATCGTGGCAATCTTGCCCACTGGCCAGGGACCGACACCTTTGGAGCGCAGCTCATCGAGCTTGCGCGCGTGGGGGAAGACGCTCAGGTAAAACTCAGCGGCTTCTTCGGCGTTGTCATTGAACCAGAGGAAAGGCGCAAGTTTGTTCATGGCTGGCATGGTACCAACTCGAAGGTCAGTTGCGATAATCCGACTTTTGAGGAGGGATCGGCGCACTGCCTTGGCGATTATGCGTTCAATGAGGTCGCTTGGCACCCGGAAAGTCAGAGTCTTGCCAGACTGGAAAGATCCGGATGGTCCGGTTATCCGGCCACGTTCGAGACTACTTTGGTTGTTCGAGGATGCATCCGGGCGTGGAACGAGCGATCTCCCACTCCTCGTCGTTCATGTCGGGCGATACGTCCGCAAACAACGGAGTGCTCAGGTAGCGCTCGCCTGTATCCGGTAACATGCAGAGAATGGTCGCTCCTTTGTGTGCCTGCGCCGCCATCTGCAATGCACCCGCGAACGTGCCCCCAGACGTAATGCCGACAAAGATGCCTTCCTTCTTCGCAAGTTCCTTGCTGCAGCGCATCGCATCTGCGTTGGTGATCCGCAGAACCTGGCTGATCGCGTTCGATGAGATCGCGTCGCCTGCGAGTTTAGCGATAAAATCCGGGCTCCAGCCCTGCATCGGATGCGGCTTCCAACTTGGGTGTGGAGCACTCGCCGATCCGTCCTCGTTCCGCTCCTGCTCAATCCCGCTCGAAAGCATCGGCGCATCGTCCGGCTCGCAGACCACGATCTTCGTTTCCGGCCGATCCTTCGCCAGCACGCGCGCCACGCCCTTCAGCGTGCCCCCGGTGCCGAATCCCGTTACCCAATAGTCCAGCCGTTCGTCCTTGAAATCCCGCAGAATCTCTTGCGCCGTGGTACGCGAGTGGATGTCGGCATTCGCTTCGTTCTCGAACTGCCTCGTGTAATACCATCCGTGTTTCTCGGCGAGTTCGACGGTCTTCTTAACCATTCCCACCGCGCGCGCCGCCGCTGGCGTGATGACCACCCTCGCGCCCAGGAACCGCATGAGCTTTCGGCGCTCGACGCTAAAGGTCTCCGCCATTGTCACTACCAGCGGGTAACCCTTCGCCGCGCACACCATCGCCAGCCCAATTCCGGTGTTGCCGCTGGTCGCCTCCACCACGGTCTGCCCCGGCTTCAGCTTCCCGGTGCGCTCTGCCTCTTCAATTACGCCCAGGGCGAGCCGATCCTTCACCGAGCCCAGCGGGTTGAACGCCTCGACCTTCACATAGAGGTTCACGTCCGGGGGGGCCAGCCGATTAATCCTTACCACCGGAGTATTGCCGACAGTGTCTGTGATGTTGTTGAACTTGCTCATTTTCTTGACCTCCGAATGCACGTAATTGTACAGTCGTGACGCAGCCGCTCATGACGAATTTCGCGGATAAAGAAATGTGTTCCGGCCACTGTTCAGTTGCGCTTTGGCGATTCGCGGACAAGTGAGAATCTGGGGCCTTGGCGCTCTCTTAGAAGGGTTTGCGGGGGGCCGCTCATGCCACAAGCTAATGCCGTCACAACCCGTATCTCTCCACTGGCCATCTCGTCGGATGAATTCCGCCGCGCCGGACATCAGCTCGTGGATCGTGTTGCCGAGTTTCTGGATTTGCTCCCGGCATCCCCGATCACTCGGGGCGAATCGCCATCCACTATTCGCGAGGCGATGGATGCCGCGCGTCCCCTGCCTCGCGAGGGTGCACCCGCAACCGACCTGCTCGATCACGCCGCCACTCTCCTCTTCGATCATTCGCTTTTCAACGGGCACCCAAGTTTCTGGGGATACATCACCTCGTCACCGGCTCCGATCGGCATGTTGGGTGACTTTCTGGCATCGGCGGTGAACGCCAACTGCGGAGCATGGCTTCTCTCGCCCATGGCGAGCGAGATCGAGGCGCAAACAGTGCGCTGGATTGCGGAGATGCTCGGCTATTCCACTGACTGCGGGGGAATCTTCGTCAGCGGCGGCAACATGGCCAATATGGTGTGCTTCCTCGCGGCCCGCGCGGCGAAAGCCGGATCTGACATTCGCAGCAGGGGTGTCGGCGGCGCACGTCTTCGCGCCTACTGCTCGTCGGAGACCCACACATGGATTCAGAAAGCGGCTGATATTTCAGGGCTCGGCACAGATTCGATCCGCTGGATCCCGGCCGTCGAGGAATTCCGAATGGACGTTGAGGCGCTGCGTACCCGCATTCTCGAGGACATTGAGGCCGGCGACAAGCCATTTCTCGTCATTGCCAACGCTGGCACCGTCAGCACCGGAGCCGTTGATCCGCTGGACGGGCTTGCTGCCCTCTGTCGCGAATTCGATTTGTGGCTGCATGTCGACGGCGCGTACGGCGCCCTGGCTGCCGTCGCGCCCGATTCTGCAGCCTTGTTCGTGGGCATGAGTGAGGCAGATTCGATCGCAGTCGATCCGCATAAGTGGCTTTATGCACCGCTCGAAGCCGGATGCGCTCTGGTGCGCGATGTTTCGAGTCTGCGTGGCGCATTTGCCTACCATCCGCCCTACTATCATTTCGGCGTCGAAGCGATCAACTACTTTGATCTCGGGCCGCAGAATTCGCGAGGATTCCGGGCCCTGAAGGTTTGGCTTGCGCTGCAGCAGGTGGGGCGCGACGGCTACGCGCAGATGATCTCCGACGACATACGCCACTCGCGTGCGATGTACGAGTGCATTGCCGAGAACCCGGAACTGGAAGCGCTGAGCCAGGGACTGAGCATCACGACTTTCCGCTATGTCCCGTCCGATTTGCATCGGATGGACAGCAACGTTGCGGACTATTTGAACGATCTGAATCGCGAACTGCTGACGCGTTTGCAACGGGGCGGCGAGGCTTACCTTTCAAATGCCATTATTGGGGGCAAGTACGCGTTACGGGCCTGCATTGTGAATTTCCGAACCACGCTTCAGGACGTGAAGGAATTGCTGCCGCTCGTGGTACGGCTCGGCAAGGAACTGGATGGGGAGATGAGACCGGCAATTAGACGTTAACCCGAGCAAAGACTTTTTCCAAAGTTGCCTCTCACGGGATGTAGTAGAAGGGATTGGGCAGTTTCACGGACTTCTCGGCCTGGGGGCTTCCGTTGAGGTCGCTCATCTGGTCCCCGACGTTGAGGATGATGGTGTATCCCTGGGCGACGATCTTTTTGCGCTCTCCGGATTTGTAGTCGACGACGGTTTGGGTTTTGGGGTGATCCGCGGCGCGGAGGGCGAGGCCGTCCCACTGGGCGTAGCCGACGGCTTTGAGGTTGGCGGCGGTATCTTCGCGCTCGTCTTCGGAGCGGCCAGTGATGAAGAAGACGGCGACCCTGTCCTTCTCCGCCTCCTGATAGAGGCGCAGGGTGCCGGGGATGGCGGTGCAAGCGCGGCGTTCGACCCAGGCGTCCCAATCCTTGGCGATGTAGCCGTAGTCGTCCTGCTTCTCTTCTTCCCAGTTGGAAAGCGAGGTTTCGTCGATGTCGAGGACGAGAGCGAGTTTTTCGCCGGGTTTCGCCCTATCGGCGCGGCGCTTGAGAATCTGGATGGCCTTGTCGCTCTGGCTGTCGATCTGAGGGTAGTAGCAATTCGACTCTTTGCATTCGTGGTATTTGGTCAGGCGGTCTTTGAGCAGATCGAGGTTGGGCTGCGGCTCTTTTATCTTCAGAACGCTTTGCTGGGCCGGGGCCGCCAGCGCTATAAGCAGGAACGCGAAGACCGCTTTCTGCATATCAGTTTTCTCCTTGTTCGATTCTTTGGCTACGTTGTAGCGATCCGACGACTCAATCTTTCTCCAGTGACCAGCGGAGTGGTTCATCAGGAGTGGAACTCCCGTTGAACTGAATGGTTCCGTCAGGCTGCGCTTTGACGGGCTGCGTCGTTCCGTTGATCGTGAGGCTTTTGAACGGAGTCTCGTCGGCCGCGAACTTGAGCCGGATGGTCCAGCTTCCGGCTTTCATAGGGGCATACCAGCCTTGATAGCCCTTGGCGGATTTCTCGAGGCCGACCAACTTTGAGCGGAAGCTGTATCTGGGCTCAGGCAGGGTTGGGGCGAGGTCGACTCCGGCTTCGTTGAATTTGATACCGAGCAGCTTGGCGGCGCTGTAGAGCGGCCAGGCGTGGCGATGCATGTTCATCACCGGCCAGGCGGTCCAGCTGAGGCCGCGGTAGATGGAGGGGCGGCGTCCTGCGTCGCCGTCGACAAGACCCCAGTCGTAGGCGGTCTGGCCGGCGTGATCGGAGTCTGAAGAGCAATAGACGTCGGGGCCGCTCCAGGCGCCATACCAGATGCCGGGATAGACCTCGGCGTGGTTGGCGCGGGAGTTCTTCTTCCACTCGTCCCAGGCCATCGCGGGATCGGTGGCGGCGAGCGCCCAGATGAGCGGCCCGTCGAGCGCGGCCCAGACCCCGCCGTTTTCGGATTCGCCGGGCATGAATCCGGGCCAGTCGACTTTCTTGCTGACCTGCTTGGCCCCGATCTTAGAGGGCTGGCGGAGGAGTTCGTCCATTGCCTGGATAAGAGTTTTGCGCTGATCGGGCGTGGCGCAATCTCCAACGATGGCCCAGGGCTGACCGTCGAGCCAGAGGCGGGCGTTCGGGCCTTCGCCGACACCGAGCCATCCACCATCGGGGCCGAGCCAGAGACGCTTGAACCACTTGCCATCCCATTGCGCGCGGACCGCTTCTCTCTGCTGCCGGGCACGCTCAGAGACGTCTTTTGCGCCTTTTACATCGCCGGCGTAGCCAAGCATCCGCGCGTAGTGGTCGAGGATGTAGGCGGCCATGGCGGCGTTCATGACACTCTCGGAGTTGTTGCGGACCTGATCCGCAAGACTCTTCAGGACGCCCTGGCGGTAGATGTTGTCATTCCAATCGTCGTTGCCGCCGCGTAAGAGACCGTGTTTCCCGATGCCGATTCCGTCGATCAAGTGGCGATAGCTCAGCTTGAGCCGGTCGTAGATCGTAAGCTCTGGGACGGTAAGTTTCGGGACTGTAAGTTCCGGAGCGGCGAGTGTGCTCGGCAGCTTCTCAAACAGGAAGTCGCGATCGCGGGTGGCAAGGACGTATTCGCTGGCAAGCAAGAGAAGCCACAGATCGAGATCGCTGGGCAGCCATTGCATCGAGACTGGTGAGCCCTGTCCGGTGATGGCGAAAGGCAACGCGCCGTCAGGGCCTTGACTTTTGAGTGTGTAGCGAAGGACTTCCTTTGCCAGGCGCGATTCGCCGAAGATCAACGGCAGCGCGTGCTGGAGCGGGTCGCGAGCCGCTCCTTGAAATCCAAAACAATATTGATAGACCGCGCCCTGGGAGATGATGTGTTCGGCAAAGAAGTCGTCGTAGGTGAAGCCGCTGCGGAGGTAGTAACTATGCCAGCAGACCTCGCGCTCGACCCACGCATCCTGGCCGACGGCAAACTGAATGCCTTCCTCTTTCCACGCGGCACTGCTCTTCGTGAACAGGGTCGGCGCCGAGACACGATATTTTGCGATGAGCTCTGGGGCCGAAAAACCCTTGGGCAGATACCCGTAGACGAAGCGCAGCGTTTGCGACTGACCGGCATCGAGAGTGAACGGCTTTACGAGGATCAGCGCGCTCTCGGGGCCAGTGGCGGAAAGGTCGTTCTGCGGTTGATCCTCCATTCCAACATTGACGGGAACAACACCGGCTAGCCCGGCGGGACGGAGAAGTTCCGCGGGCACCGGCACGCTTTCGGGGCCGGCAGGGCCAGTATGGCGCAAGACATTCGTCGCGCCGAAGAAATCGGCCGCGTCGGTAAGAATCCCGACTGGACCCTCGTCGAGCGAGGCGAGAAAAGTAGCCGGTGGGGTGTCGTTCTGATAGGGGACCCGGGGTGCAGCCTGCCCAACTGGCTTCGCGGGGCTGGGAATGCCTGCGGCCATTTCTTCCTGCAGCGCGCCTCCGGCGGCTCGCGATTGCGCCGTTTCGACGATCTGGCTGGATTGCATGAGACCCAGGCCGTCCGGGGTTTTTTCGAAGCGGTGGGCGAAACGCAGCGCAGAATCGCGACGCAAGCTGACCACTTTTTCCGGGTCAAGCTCACCCTTGCTGTTGTAGCCGTCCGCAAGTGCAGCGTAAGAAAACGGATATGGCTGGCAGCCCCAGTACTCGACCCAGTAGAGATTCGTCGGCTTGGGGCCCTGGCTGCTAATCACGACTTCGGAGAGAAGCACAGGGTCGTCGCCGAAGGGCGCGTAGATCGTCTGGTCGACGGAGAAGTTCTTGCCGGCAGTTTGCTTGCGCAGATAACCGACGCCGAAGAAACGCTCGAAGCTCGTGCCGGCGCCGGGATAGTAGGTGCCAAGAATCTCGTTCCCGTCGGTGAGGTAGCCGATACCCGCGCCGTAGAGTCCGGATTCAGGGTGGTAGTCGTTGAGAAACTTCGGGCCGCCTTCGTCCTGGCGGACCTGAATGTATCCATAGTTGGACGCGGCGGCGACGATGCGGTCGTTGCCGATCTGGTGGGTGTGATCGGTGGGCGCGCGCCAGGCGGTCTCAACCGGAACGGCAGCGAGCGGGTCCTCAGTCTGGTTGCACGTGTAATGGAAGCACGGCAGTTCGTTGGTGTCGAATGTCCATTCGCCAAAGTTGCCCGATCCGTAGCTCTTGCTCTGGCTTGCGGCACGCTTCTTGAGATGGACCTCGTTGTCCTGGAATCCAGCGGGAAGGCCCGAGGCAAACTCTGCCTGCAGTGCGGGTTCACATTGCGGGAGAAGGATTTCGGCGGCGACTCCACTGGCGACTAAATGCAGGAACTGTCGGCGGTTGAGCGGTGCTTTTCCCATGGAATGAGAGCTCGAAACGCGCGCAGGAGCCAAGGTTCAACATATCACTTGGGTTCAGTTCTTCGGCCTAGTCCTGCGGGCGTATGGCGTTTGTGGCCGAGCAAGCGGGTCTATGACGCGACTACAATCGTCCAATTGTAGGTCGCACTATTCCACCGCCAAGTGGATGGATGAGCGATGGCCGTTGAGGAGCTTCTCTGAAACGCGTGGCTGACAGGAGCGATCGAAGCTGGAGAGGGTCAAGGCGATTCTCTCGTCGCCGGACCGGAATTCTCTCACTTGCGATCGCGCTCTTGCTTTTCTCTCCAGTGCTGCTCTCACAAGACAACGGATCCCCTACCGCGCAGCAACCGAAGGGACTGCTTCAGCGCCCTCCGGAGCCCCCGGCGACCCAGGAAGCGTCAGCCAGGAGAGTCGGTCAGATCGCTCTGGATGTAACCGTGACTGACGCGTCGGGTCAGCCGATCTCGGGGCTTTCTGAAGGCGACTTCACCATCCTGGACAATCATCAGCCGGGCAAAATTGTCTCGTTTCGTGCAGTGGACGGCAGTGCGGCAACTGATCCCGCACAAGTCATTCTCTTGGTGGATGAGGTGAATAACAGCTTCCAGGGCGTGGCGACGGAGCGTGACCAGATCGTGAAATATCTGGGCAGGAACGGTGGGCACTTGCCGGTTCCAATCTCGATTGCGCTATTTTCTGACTCGGGGGTGAAGCTCGACCAGCCTACGCAGGATGGAAGCGTGCTGATCGCGGAGCTGGAAAAGATGCCGATCCCGATCCACACCATCAACTCGGCGATGGGCGGGAACGGGACGGTCGAACGCTACCAGCTGTCGCTGGCGACGCTGAGCCACATGCTTACTTACACGGGCCAAAAGCCGGGGAGAAAGCTTTTACTTTGGCTTGGACCGGGGTGGCCGATGCTGTCCGGGGTTCACTATGGAACGACCGACGGGGACAAGCATCGGAATTGGGATTCGATCGTCACTTTTTCGAGGGACTTGCGGCAGTCGCGTACGACTCTCTATAGCGTCGACTCGCTGAGTTCTGAAAGCAGTCTGGCGCACAGCGTCTACTACCAGAATTTCCTGAAGCCGGTCACGAGCGCGAAGGACACCGAGTCCGGCAATCTGGGGCTGCCGGTGCTGGCGGTGCAGAGCGGCGGGAGGGTGCTGAATGGGTCCAACGATCTGGCGAGTGAGATCGCGAGCTGTGTGGCGGAGGCTGGCGTTTACTACAGGATCGGGGTGCAGGTGTCGCCTTCGGAGACGGTGAACGATTACCACTCTTTGGATGTAAGAGTGGGAAAGTCCGGACTAACCGCGCGCACTAACGCCGGGTACTATAACCAGCCTTATGTTGAGCAGCCGCCTGCCGATTCGCAAACACTGGCTGCGGTCGCGACGCTGCGGACGGAAGTGCGGCTGGTGGTGGTGGATGCGGTGGTGCTGGATAAGAACGGCGCTCCGGTTACTGGGTTGAAGGCTGGCGATTTTGCGCTGAAGGAAGACGGCGTGGCGCAGAAGCTTGCGAGCGTCGAAGAACATAAGGGCGCGGAGGGTAGACCTGCTGCGACTGAATCCTCGGCACAAGGCCAAGGCGCGTCTGCCGCCGCGTCGGGCGGTACGATCAGCGCGAGCAATAAGCCGACTCAATACTCCGGCCACGTGGAATGTGTTGCTGGTCGATCAGTTCAACACGACGGCGGCGGACCAGGTCAGGGATGCTAAGGCAGTTGAAGCAGTTTGTGAAACAGCTGCCTGCCGATGAGCCGGTCTCGCTCGTCACGATGGCTAGCAAGATCGACGTGATCACTTCTTTTCAGGATGGTGCTGGAGCCGCCTCGCGCTATCTGGAGAAGAAGGGACTGCCCCCGAGCAGTTCTCCAGAGCCAGCCAGCTTCGTCGAGCGTGGGGCTATGTCTGGCATGAGTTCGCCCGATGTTCAGGCACGAACGGACATTGACAGGCAAGCGCAACACGCGCAAAAGACCCTTGATAACTTTTCAGCCCTTGCGAAGTGGCTGGTTCAATTATCCGGGGAGAAAGAATGTGTATTGGCTTTCCGGCGGATTTCCGTTGCAAGGCCAACCTTTCAGCAGGTTGGCTTCGACTTTATGCACCCCACCGGTCCTGCCGAAACCGGTGTTCAAACGAGCCCGAAGCAGGAGGATACCGACAAAGAACTTCAAAGCTTGCGCGGGTCGCGATTTATCCGATTGACGCTCGCGGTGTCGCTCCGCCGGATGTTGAGGGTGTGACGACCGCCGATACAGGAGGAGACTTTCTCATCCTCGGGAAGACCGCGATCAAGCAATCGATTTCAAGCAGGACGACAAACTAACGGCCGCCCAGAAGAGCGAAATGCTGGAGATTGCGAAGGCCACGGGCGGAGTGGCGACCTTCAACAATGACATTGCCAAAACTCTTCGGAATGAGTTCGATCGAAGCGAGAGCTACTACACGATCTCTTACACTCCGGCGAACACGGAGTGGAATGGCGGCTACCGCAAGATTCAGCTAAGCCTGGACGAGCCGGGGAATCAGCTGATTTATCGCGAAGGCTATTATGCGAAAGACCCACAGTCGGCGCCGACTCCGACGAAAGAGGAGTTTCGGCATGGCGTTGCAGCGTGGCGCGCCGGCTGCGACCGATGTGCTCTTCTCCGCGAAGGTGAACAAATCGGCCGAGGCGGCGAATGTGGAATACACGATTGATCCACGCACAATTGACTATCAGGCGGATGCGTCGGGCCAGCTGGTCGGCTAGCGCCGATTGCGCGATTGTGGAGTATGACGCCAAGGGGAAGGCGATCGCGACATCTCTGGTCCGCGTGACCAGCACGGTGAGTGCAGAGCGGCGGGCGGCGTTGAATGTGGATGGGCTTCGGGCTAAACAAACGATCGCGCTTAAGCCTGGGGCGGCTTCGCTGGTGGTTGGAGTTAGGGACCAGACTACGGGGCGGTTTGGGAATTTAGAGATGGCGTTGGCGGGCCAATAGAGCGCTCGAATCGCGGGCGCGCGCGGCGAGGTTGTCGATTTCACTTGTGTGATTCGAGTTCGGAGATGCGGCGACATGAGGTAGCGGCGTTCGACTGCGTTGGTGGCGAGAGCGAGGGCGCGCTGGTAGCTTTCGTGAGCTTCGGTGTGTCTGGCCATGCGGCGGAGGAGATCAGCGCGGGCGGCGTGATAGAGGTGATAGGAGTCGAGTTCGCCGGAGGCGTCGAGGGCGTCGATCAGCGCGAGGCCGTCTTCAAGCCCCGAACTCATGGCGACCGCGACGGCGTGGTTCAGCGAGACGATTGGCGAGGGCTGGAGCGTGGCAAGGATGGCGTAGAGCGCGGCGATCTGGGCCCAGTCGGTTTCAGCTGCGATGCCAGCTTCGGCGTGGACTGCGGCGATTGCGGCCTGGAGCTGATATGGGCCGAGGTTCCTACGGCCGAGCGCTCGTACTACCAGATCGGTCCCTTCGGCGATTTGATCCTGATGCCAGAGGGAACGGTCCTGTTCTTCGAGCAGCACCAGGTCTCCACTGGCGGTGGAGCGGGTGTCGCGGCGGGAGTCGTGCAACAGCATCAGAGCCAGCAGCGCCATAACTTCGGGATTGCCGGGCATGAGGGCGTTGAGAATTCGCGCGAGACGAATTGCCTCTACACATAGTTCGCGGCGGACGAGACTGTCGCCGCTGCTGGCCGAGTAGCCTTCGTTGAAGATGAGATAGAGGACAGCCTGCACGCTGGAGAGACGTTCGGGAAGGCGATCGTGCGGCGGGACTTCGTAGGGGATGCGCGCCTGCTGTATTTTGCGCTTGGCGCGGACGAGGCGCTGGGCGAGGGTCGGCTCGGGAAGCAGAAAGGCGCGGGCGATTTCGGTGGTGGTGAGTCCGCCGAGGGTGCGAAGGGTGAGCGCGATCTGAGCCTCCTGATTCAGGGCCGGGTGGCAACAGGTGAAGATGAGGCGGAGACGATCGTCTTCGACGGGGGAGTTCATGTCCGGATCAAATTCCGGGCCAAATGCGTTGTAGGTCGACTCGGTTTCATAAAGGAGCTGGTCTTCCTTGCTGCGGCGGGTCTGCTCGCGGCGGGCGTAGTCGATCAGTTTGCGGCGCGCGGCCGCGGTGATCCAGGCAGCTGGATTGGCAGGGATGCCGTCGACCGCCCAGTGAGTGACCGCCGCGGCGAAGGCGTCCTGCATGGCCTCTTCGGCGAGATCGAACGAGCGCGAGAGGCGAATCAGGCCGGCGACGATGCGGCCGGATTCGTTGCGGAAGACCGACTCGATCGTGGCTTGCAGGTCATTCATCAGTCAGTTCAGCATCGGCCAACTCGGCATCGGTTGGTGCGGCGCGATTCCTTGGGCGTCGATTTATGGAGCATTTGGCGGCCGGCGCATTTCCCGGAGCGGACGGACCTCGACGAGCCCTGCGCCTCCCTGGCAGCCGGTAGGAACCTTTGCAGCCCACTCGAGAGCCTCATCCAGATTTTCGCAATCGAGGATGTAGAAGCCTGCCAGCTGTTCCTTGGTCTCAGCATAGGGCCCATCGGTGACGATGGCTTTGCCGTCTTTCATGCGGAGGCAGGTGGCGGTCACGCTGGGTTCGAGCGGTTCGGCGCCGCGCAGGATGCCTCGTTGTCCGGTCTCGTTCAACAAGGCGCGATGGGCCTCGGCCACCGCAGCGATTTGCTCGGGAGTGGCCGTGTCATCTTCCTGCGAGTAGATCAGCATGATGTAGCGCATGGCTGCCCTCAATTTATCGCAAGGGCGGGAATGACGCCGGGGAGTGACGGAAAATCCGGTTCTTCCTGCACTTCGCGGATTTGGCACGTGTGCCGGGCACAGTGAGAGCCGGCAGCGAGAAGCCATTGATAGCCGTCCCAAGGGCCTAACACGGGATGGCGAACGACGCGTCCGCGGAGCAGTGCGGGAGTCAGCATTTGAAGGATCTGCTCGCGTTGATCGAGGAAGATAGCCACGGCTTCGGTCGTGCTCCATCGTCCGGTTGGGCATAGTGATGGCGGCGCGGTAAACTTCGGCGGACCCTGGCGATCGGCATATCTGGTGCGCCTGGGGACCTCATTCAAGATGAAGCCGTCGATTTGGGACGGATCCCACTCGGGCGGCGCCAGTGGCGCTTCCATAGTGGCTCTGACATTGTGCACAATCGCGGTCTCGATCAGGATGATATGTTCGAGGACTTCGGCGATCGACCAACGGTCTGGGGCGGGCTTGAATTCCCACTGCGCAGCCGAAAGCCCGCTCACGGACTCAAGCAGGGAGTCACGGGTCTGCATGAGATGGCGGGACGCTTTTGCGATCTGCTCTGGCGTTAGCTCAGGGCAGGAAATAGCGGGAAAAGAAGTTGCGTTCATGATGTCTCCTGACTGGTGCTCGGTAGAAAGAGAGGCAACGCCGGCCGGGGCCGGCGTTCCATGCGAATTATGAGAAGACCATGATGGGGCGAACCTCGACGGAGCCGAACCTTGCCCCGGGAATCTCGGATGCCATTTTGGCGGCCTCGTCGATTGTGGCAGCTTCGAGCAGATAGTAGCCGCCGAGCTGCTCTTTGGTTTCGGCGAATGGGCCGTCGGTGGTGGCGGTTTTGCCGTTGCGGATGCGCACGGTCTTGGCGGTCGGGGTGGGCTGGAGAGCGTTGCCGCCCTTGATGGCGCCAGCATGTTTCTTTCCGAAGACACCATATTCGGCGAACTCGGCTTCGTCGTACCCCTGGGCAAAGCGGGCTTCGTCTTCATAAATCAGGGCGAGAAATTGCATTTTCTTGTTCCTCCTGTGCACACGACGTTTGTACTCTGTGAAATCGACAGGAGGGGAGGAATTTTTTTGCAGCGTGTCAATGGAGCTGACTGGGGACGGCCTCTTGGAACATTCCGCGAACGGGTGAAAAAAGGGGACAGGCACTTGGCCTGGCCCCGGGTGGCAACTTTAGATGTCGACTCGTTCGTGGGTTAGTGTCCGGACGCGTTGGAGGCTATGAGCGTTTGCTCGCCGGAGGGTTGGAGCTGGGCGAGCTGCCGCTCGATCTTGCTCCGGTGCAGCACTTGCTCGGTGCCATCGTAGGCAACTTCCTCGAGCACCCAGCTATCGCCGTAGCGCTCGAACTTCAAGTAGGTCTTGCCGCCTTCCATTCCGGGATGCTCGTTGGTGTTGGACATGACGATCGCCGGCCCGGCGTTGGCCGCGCTGAGCGTGACCAGGCCTGTGGGTTGGGTGATCTTGATCGTGTAATCCGCCGCCGGGAAGGTCTTGCCCGCCGCGACAAACGAGAAGGGCACTTTGACCCGGATGGTCTCAGTTATCTGCGCGTGGGCGGAAGCTGCCGCCAGCAGTAAAGCGAAACCGAAGAGAGCTGCGATGTGCTTTTTCATGACTTCCTCCGTTTGGCGGCGGCGGCGATTTGTGCCTGACAGCCGCGCTTATTTTGTGGTTCACTCTCTATAGCGAAAGCCGCGGGCGAAACCTGTAACGCGGCGCAGAAAATAATTTCCTCCGGTATGGATCGCGAGAAATGGTGCCCGGTCAGTGACGGGCGTCAGAACTCAGTTGAGCTACCGTCCTCTGTAAGAGGTCGTTCCATGACCGAGAGCCGCGAACCTGCCGGACATGAAATTACGGAGCTTCTGCAGGCGTGGCGCGGAGGCGACGAGCACGCGCTGGAGAAGCTGACCCCCGAGGTCTACCGCGAACTGCACCACGCGGCACACCGCTGATGGCCCGCGAGCGCGACGGCCATACCCTGCAAACCACCGCACTGATCAATGAGCTTTACCTTCGGCTCTCCGATTTGCAGGAGGTGGACTGGCAGAACCGTGCCCACTTCTTCGCCCTTTGCGCGCGGCAGATGCGGCGCATCCTCACCGATATGGCGCGCAATCGCCGATCGGAGAAGCGAGGCGGAGGAGCATTCGTCGTCGCGCTCGATGAGGCGCCGGAGGTGGCTTCCTCATCGCACGCCGATGTGATCGCAGTCGACGATGCGCTCAAAGCGCTGGCGCTGGTGGACGAACGCAAGAGCCGGGTGGTTGAGTTGCGCTTCTTTGGCGGATTGAGTGTTGAGGAGACGGCTGAAGTGCTGAAGGTTTCGCCGGATACGGTCGCGCGCGACTGGAGACTGGCCAAGGCGTGGCTGTTGCGCGAGATGAGTGGGCCAGACAAATGAGTAAGAACCGATGAATCCTGAGCGCTGGCAAAAGATCGAGAGCATCTTTCAGAAGGCGCTGGACGCCGACTCCGGTCATCGTGCGAGCGTGCTGGAGGATTCGTGCGCCGGCGACGAGTCGTTGCGGCGCGAAGTTGAGTCGCTGCTTGCCCAGCATGAGAAGGCGGAAGAATTTATCGAGCGGCCGGCGTTTGCCGCCTCGCGGATGCGCCTCTTCCACCACGGCCTCGTTCCGGAGACTCTAACTCGGTTGGCATTCCGGCCGGGACGGTCATTGGCCACTACCGCATTGTGGGCAAGATCGGCAGCGGCGGCATGGGCGTGGTCTATGAGGCGGAGGACCTGAAGCTGCGCCGCCATGTGGCGCTGAAGTTTCTTCCCGAGGAAGTTGCCGGGCATCCGCAGGCGTTGCAGCGATTTCGTCTGGAAGCGCGGGCGGCTTCGGCGTTGAACCATCCGAATATCTGCACGATTTATGAGGTTGATGAAGTTGACGGCCGCGTCTTCATTGCGATGGAGCTGTTGGAGGGGCAGACGCTGAAGCAGACTGATCGCCGGCAAGCCGCTGCCGGTTGAGACAGTCGTCGACTTGGGAATTCAGATTGCCGGGGCGATCGACGCGGCGCACTCCAAGGGCATCGTGCATCGCGACATCAAGCCGGCGAACATCTTCGTGATGAAGCAGCGCCGGATCAAGGTGCTGGACTTCGGGTTGGCGAAGCTGACGCGGCGTCAGCTGAATTCTGATGAAACGGGAATGACCGACGGAACCGAGCCCGGGATGGTGATGGGCACAGTTGGCTATATGTCTCCGGAGCAGGTGCGCGGGCAGGCGGTCGATGGCCGCGACCGACATCTTCGCCTTTGGCGCGATCCTTTACGAGATGCTGGCAGGTCGGCGCGCTTTTGAAAGGCCGACTTCGTCTGAGACGCTGGCCGCCATTCTGAACGAAGAACCTCCTGCCATTTCGCAACTTGCGCCGAATACTCCTCCGGCGCTGGCGCGAGTGGTAAAGCGCTGCCTGGAGAAGGACCCCGAGCAGCGCTTTCAATCGGCGTCGGATTTGGCGTTTGCGTTGGAGGCGTTGACGGAATCGAGCGGCGCGACGGGATCTGTTGTCGGGCCAGGCCATAGCTCCAGACGGATGTGGGTATGGACCGCCGCGGCAGCAGTGGCAGTGTTTGCGCTTGGCGGGATGGGCGTTCTCTGGTGGCGAACACCGCCTGCGGTCCCGGTGCTTGAGTCGGTCAACCAGCTCACCGACGATGGCGAACCGAAGCCGGGTCCGGGCGCGACTTTCACGGATGGATCCAGGATCTATTTCATTGAGGGTCCGTGGGGGAATCGGAAGATAGCACAAGTCTCGGTAACCGGAGGCCCCACAGCTTCGATTGACACCTCACTCCACGATCTCGCGCTGGTCGGGCTTGCGCCCGACGGTTCGACGGCTCTCGCCGTTACTTGCTCAATTTGAGGACTCTGTTTATGTCCCCATGGGCTCCTTATGGTCAATTCCGCTTCCGGCGGGAGAGCCGCGCCGCCTGGGAAACATTGAGGTGATAGGAGGCGCGGGATATTTTCCGGACGGCCACCTGGTTTTCACGCATGAGCGCGATTTACTCATTGCCGACAGAGACGGCGCGAACCCGCGCACGCTTGCTTCCGCTAACCGGTGAAGCTTATTTTCCAAGTGTTTCACCGGACGGCCGGCGAATAGCCCTTACGAGGGAGGGGCCTATTGCTAATACCTTTTCCCTGGTCGAAGTTGGGTCAGACGGCAAGCGAATGCGCACTCTGTACGATAGTTCTCCTGTGTGCTGCGGCGTCTGGACCCCCGACGGCAAGTACCTGCTGTATCACGACATTAGCGATAACAAGGCAGGATATCTGGGCGCTTCCGATGGGAAAGGCGCTCTTTCGCCGCTCAAGCCGGCCAATCCAGCTCACGGCTGGGCCGCTCTCCTATTCGGGGGTGTCTGTGAGCCGGGACGGGAAGCAGGTGTTCGCGATTGGCACGATGCAGCGCGGCGAGTTGGTTCGCTACGATATGAAATCGCACCAGTTCGTGCCGTTTCTGTCGGGGATTTCTGCGACAATCCCGACGTTTTCCCGGGATGGGCAATGGGTCGCTTATGATTCCTATCCTGACCAAAGTCTGTGGCGCAGCCGCAGCGACGGAAGCGAAAAAATGCGGCTGACCTATCCTCCGATGGGTCGTCACGTGCCGCACATCTCTCCAGATGGAACCAAAGTGGCATTCACGTCCACAGGCACAGACGATCTCATGGTGGTCGATATGAATGGGACGCTGCCGCCTAAGACGGTCGCGAAGCACGAGGGTGAGTTTTATTGGCAGGCGAGAAACTGGTCCCCGGACGGGAACCTTCTGCTGATCTATATTAGGGGGGAGCTAGCGATTTATGACATGCGGACGGGCGAGAGGTCGGTTGTTCCCTCGTCGAAGGATATTTGGGGGTATTGGATTGACCAGAACAGTATTCTGGGCCTCTCGCCAGACAACACGAAGTTTCTGACCTTCGATCTCAGAACACAGAAATGGACGGATCTCGCCGACAGTTGGCACGATCGGCCTGGGAGGTCTCGCCGGACGGAAGTATGTCTACTACGAGACCGGAGGCGAAGAACCGAAGGCCTGGCGGTTGCGATTTGCCGATCGCAAGATCGAGATGCTTACGAGCATGAAGGAACCGAGCCGGGCGCGGAATTTGGGATGGGCCGGCGACATCGACGTTGCGCCGGATGGCTCGCCGATCTTCACCCGGAACATCGGCACCGAGGAAATCTATGCGCTGAATGTCCGCTGGCCGAAGTGATTCGCGCTTTGCGGAATGGCGCGGCTCCCGTATACTGGATGATGTTGTAAAGACGAGAAATCCAGCAGGACAACCATGCCCAAATTGAAGACCCATAAAGGCGCGGCGAAGCGCTTCAAGAAGACTGGCACCGGCAAGATCGTGCGCGGCCAGTCGAAGATGCGCCACATCCTGACGTCGAAGGAGACCAAGACCAAGCGCAAACTTGCTCATTCTGCGCTGGTTTCGGACGCCGACTACGCCAAGGTAGCCCGCATGATTCCGTACGCCTGATCTAGAAATATGTGATTGGCGTACCTGTGATCGGTCTTGCCAGATATTTGGTTTAAGGCCTGGGCCTGACATTTTGAATGTCCAATGGCCCCCGGCGGCTCGATTCGAGCGCCGAGAGATCAGTAACAAGCGAGTGAAGAGGTTATCAAGCCAAACCCGAACGGGTGAACGCTCCTGCCTCCAGCCGCACAACGAGAGCGGTGAGCATGATTGCTCAGAGCTTGATAAAGGAGATCGACCCATGCCCCGCGTAAAACGTGGAACCAAACGCAACGACCGCCGCAAGAAGATCCTGAAGCGTGCGAGCGGTTACTTCCTTACCAAATCGAAGCTTTACCAGGCCGCGCAGGAAGCTGTCGAGCGCGGAATGAAGTTCGCCTATATCGGGCGCAAGCAGAAGAAGCGGCAGTTCCGCTCGCTGTGGATCGCCCGTATCAACGCCGCTGCCAAGCTGAACGGCACTACCTATTCGCTCTTCATTCACGGCCTGAAGATTGCCGGGGTGGAGCTTGACCGCAAGGTGCTGGCTGAGATTGCGGTTGCCGATCCGGCTGGATTTACTGCCCTGGCCAACCAGGCGAAGGCTGCTTTGGCCAATGCTCCGGCTGCCGCGACGGAAGCCGCTTAGTTCGCGACCACGATTCTGTGCAAGGGCCCGGCTCCGGACCGGGCCTTGCTGTTTCTGAGGCCTTATTTCTCGAGAGCCTTTGCCTGGTCGAGATGCTTTTGAAGCGTGGGCAAAGCTGCCTCCGCATACGACTTCAGGGCCGGATTTTGCGCGTCTGCCGCTTCTTTCTTATAAATCTCGATCGCCTTGGTGTGTCCGACGACCATCTCGTGGATGTAACGATGATCAAAGGCCTCGCCCTTGAGTTTGTGGAAGGGGGCGATCGTCGTCTTGATGTTCTCGGCGTCGATCGAGTCCGGCACAGTGAGATTGGCCTGCTGCGCAGTGACATGCAGTTGGGCGAAGTCGTTGGTGTGATCGGTGACGAGCATTTGGCCGTAGTCTTTGACTGGCTGCGAAGCGGCCACGTCCTGGGCCAATTGTCCGAGGTCGGCCTCAACCATGTCGGTTTGCGCGACGAAATCGACAAATTGCTGGTCGGTCATGGCCGGTGCTGTGGCGGCCTTTTTTTGCGCCAGGACCGGAATTGCGGCCAAGGCGACGCAGCAGAACGCTGAAAGTATACGTTTCATTCAAGTTCCTCCCAGTTCGAACTTTCATCTGCGAGAGTTGGATGCCGACTGGGCCAATGGAGAATATGCGGACCGAAACTTTTCGCGGCATGGCAATCTCAGGCCATACGGGTGGATCGCGAGAACGCGCAGCCTATAATCAGATATGGCGACGGCTAAGACAGCTTCACTTGAGATCTCGGAATCAGACCGGGACATGCTTGCCGCGAAGTTCGGCGAGCTGATTGAGACTGTCCGCAAGAACCGACCCTCCGACGACACAGAAATCATTCGCAAGGCCTGGGATTATTGCCTGGAGCATCACAATGCGCAGCTTCGCGCCTCGGGCGAGCCCTATGTGCTGCATCCGCTCGAAGTTGCGCAGGTGCTGGCGGAGATGAAGCTCGACTCGACGGCCATTGCCGCCGGGTTGCTGCATGACGCTGTCGAAGATACCCCCGTTACAACTGAAGACATCTCGGCGCGATTCGGCGAGCAGGTTGCGCACATTGTCGAGGGCGTCACCAAGATCGACAAGATCCAGTTTGCGAACCGAGAAGACCGCCAGGCGGAGAATGTTCGCAAGATGCTGCTGGCGATGGTTAGCGACGTTCGCGTGGTGATCATCAAGCTGGCCGACCGGCTGCACAATATGCGGACGCTCGAGCACCTGAAGCCAGAGCGGCAACAGGCGATCGCGAGAGAGACTCTGGATATTTACGCGCCGCTTGCGCACCGGCTGGGCATGGGCAAAGTGCGTGGCGAGCTTGAAGACCTGGCCTTCCGCTACGTTGATCCTTTTGCTTACGAACAGGTGCAGACCGCGGTGGATTCGCGGCGCAGCGAGGGCGAGGAGTTTCTGGCCAATGTCGAAGCGACGCTGACTGACCGGCTCAATGAGGAAGGCATCAAGGCGCGGGTCGAGTGGCGCATCAAGCGGCTTTATAGCGTGAACCAGAAGCTGCAAGAGTCTGACACGCAGATCGATCAGGTTTACGATCTGCTGGCGATTCGCGTGATTACTACCAGCGTTGCGGATTGCTATGCGGTCTTCGGGATCATTCATGGGCTGTGGCGGCCGGTGCCGGGGCGCATCAAGGACTTCATCGCGATGCCGCGGCCGAATTTGTATCAGTCACTGCACACAACTGTGATTGGCGAACGCGGGCACCAGTTTGAGGTGCAAATCCGCACCGAGGAGATGCACCGCATCGCCGAAGAAGGCATCGCGGCGCACTGGAAATACAAGGCCGGCGGATCGCCTATCAGCGCGCGCGATGAGCAGCGGCTGGCGTGGGTGAGGCAATTGGTCGAGTGGCAGCGGGAGATGACCGATCCCAACGAATTTCTCTCGACGCTGAAGATCGATCTCTATCCCGAAGAGGTCTACACCTTCACGCCGAAGGGCAAGGTCGTCGTGCTGCCCAAGGACGCGAGCCCGATTGATTTCGCTTATTCGATTCATACCGAGGTCGGCAATACCTGCGTGAGCGCGAAGGTGAATGGGCGCATCGCGCCGCTGCGTTCGAAGCTGCGCAACGGAGACATCGTTGAGGTAATCACGCAGAATGGCCACACACCAAGCCGCGACTGGCTGACCTTTGTTAAAAGTTCGCGCGCGCGCAACAAGATCAAGCACTGGCTCAACGAGCACCAACGCGAACGCGCGATCGAGATCGGCCGCAAGCTGCTGGAGCGCGAGGCTCGCAAGTACAAGGTGTCGCTCAGCAAGTTTCAGGACTCCGACTATGCGCGCGTTGCCGGCGAATACGGAGTTGCCACGCCGAACGATCTGCTGGCGACGATTGGCTTTGGCAAGTATTCCGCGCGGCAGGTGCTGAACAAGCTCTCGCCAGGGGTGATTACCGCGCCTGCGGCGGGCGAGTTGGAATCCGGCGTGGAGGCCAAGCCGACGGTTTCGGATGCAGTGACGCGGGTCCATCTTGCGACCGGATCGGACTCGCTCCAGGTGGAGGGCCAGAACGATCTGCTCATCTATCGCGCGCGATGTTGCAACCCGATTCGCGGCGAAGAGATTATTGGCTATGTCACCCGCGGCAAAGGCGTCGCGGTGCATGCGCGCAACTGCCCCAATGTGCAGAACCTGCTCTACGAGTCTGACCGCCGGATCACGGTCGAGTGGTCGCAGATGCCTCGTCCCCAGGCTTCCAATGGCGGAGGGCAGACGGCGCGGCCGATCACTTATCCAGTTAAGCTGACGATCTTGTGCGACGACCGCCCCGGGATTTTGAAAGAACTCACTGCGATTATCAGCGACGATGGCACGAATATCCGCGGCGTCGATTCGAAGTCGGATGACGAAGGTGGTGCGGTGGTTGAATTCATTGTCGAAGCGGAAGATGTTCGGCACCTGACTAAGCTGGTAACGAATATGCGACGCGTCCCGGGAGTGAGGGATGTGCAGCGGGCTCAGAAGCTTTAGCGCCTCGCCAGCCGCTAGAATTCAGAGATGAG
>CAWGZE010000012.1:0-65189 GCA_963826855.1 uncultured Acidobacteriaceae bacterium | reverse complement strand
TTCGGCCACTTGCCGGAGCGTGGTCAATCCGATCGGCTCAATGAGTGCATTGCCCTGATATGGAGTGACCGTGTCAACCTGCGCAATCTGTGGGTTTGTCGCTGTCGTTTTGTTGGCGGTTTTTCGAGGACAAAGCCAGCAGCAGTCGGGGCAGTTTAAGCGACGATTGATCAGTCTGATATTCGCGGGTCGAAACCGCATAATCTTGATCCGTCGGGAGCTGCCTCTGACTGTTATCGCGAGTCCAGCTGAGCCTGTCGCATAGGGCAAAACGAGGATTCTCCTTCGTGCTTGCTCCGGCTGCTGCTGGCTCTGTGCTCGAGTTGTGGGTTGCTGTCATCGGTTAGGTTGCTTTTGTTTTTTCATTCTTGGGAAGGTTTTGCTTTTTGTCAGGCGGCCACTCGCTGCGCAGCTTTTGCTTCCGCCTTGGTTCCTATGGCCCAGATGAAGCCCAACAGTTCTCGGCCTACGGCAGTGACGATTTTTCTCTTGTCCTTTCCTTTTGCGGCCAACTTCGCGTATCGCTTGTGCAGCCGGTGTTGCGCTTTCCACGCGATCTCTTTTGCCTCTTCCGATGCACTCTGCTGCCGTTTGCGCAGCCCGGCCCAAATGGCGGGAGGACGATCATAACTCCATGCCGCCTCGACCACGATTCGCCTCAAATGCGCGTTGCCTGACTTGGTAATACTCCCGCGGCGGGTCCGCTTGCCACTGGAGTTCTCGCTGGGCACGGTGCCGCAATAGCCCATCAGTTCCCGTGCACCTGGAAAGCGGGATACCTGGCCTAACTCGGCTGCAATCGTTACTGCAGAAATGTGCGCGACCCCGCGCAATGCCTGCAGATCCGCGATAACTTCTTGCAATGCGGGCGAGGCCAGCTTGACCGCCTCAACGATGGCCTGCTCCAGCCGTACCACCCGCTCTCGCATGTGCTCGACTTCGTGCAGGTAATCCAGCCGCGTCGCCTCCTGAGCCATCTGTGTAAAACGTATTTGCGAGACCCAGATCAGATGCAGATGTGTCCAAGCTCTAACACCAGCCGGCGGACGCTGACCCGAGCGCAGCAGGAATTTGTTAAGCCGGTGACGAGCCCGCAGCTGATCCTGCTTCGCTGCTTCACGCGCACGCACCAAATCGCGCAACGCCTCGGAGCCCTCGTCGGGAACCCAGACCGCCGTCAGATCGCCGGATCGGTAACTGCGCGCCAGCTTCTCGGCATCGCGCCTGTCGGTCTTCACACGGTCGCCAGCCTTGACCGGGACCAGGGACGGCGCGATCACCTCGCACTGCACGCCTAGTTCCGCCAACTGCCAATACAGGACATAGCCAGTCGGCCCGGCTTCATAACAGGCCCGCAACTTCTCGACCGAGCCAAGCTTCTTCAAGAGCTTGCGAACCGATTCCAATCGGTTCGGAATCGTTCCCAGGCTTCGCACCTCGCCATCCGGTTCGGCTATCGCTGCAGCAATCGTTTCGGCATGGACATCTAAGCCCAGAAATCGTAACTTCTCCTTCATGACCGGCTCCTTCCGCTTGTGGCTCTGAACTGCGATTCCTTACGAACTCACAGCCTAACCCACGATCAGCGCAGCGGCGCCGGTCACTCCATAATGACTATTGACGACAGTTAAGGTTATCGCTGACAGCGCAGCTCTGCACAGCTAGTAGCGCCGTGCTTCAATCACCGGTAGTTCGCGAATCTGATCACGGGTATCCTAGCATTTCATCGCCGTTCTTCAGTTCGTCGCTATGCCTGACTTCTGAATTCTTACGGGGCCTTGTGAAAGCTGAATGGCCAGGCGCATCGCTTCAAGCATGCTGCCCTCATCGGCTTTTCCCGTACCGGCGATATCAAATGCCGTGCCGTGATCGACAGAGGTACGGATCACGGGAAGGCCAACGGTGATGTTCACACCCGATGCCAGCCCAAGCACCTTCACCGGCCCGTGTCCCTGATCGTGGTACATGGCGATCACCAAATCGAAGTCGCCGCGCTGAGCGCGGAAAAATAGCGTGTCCGCCGGCAAGGCGCCCTCGACATTCCATCCCTTTTTGCGGCAGGCTGCAATTGCCGGTGCGATCTTTTCTTCCTCCTCACCATAACCGAACAGTCCGTTTTCGCCAGCGTGAGGATTGATGCCGCAGACGCCAATCCTGGGATTTTCGATTCCCGCGTTCTGAAGGGCTGCGTGACCGCGCTGTATGGTTCTCTCAACCAGGTTCGGCTCAATCTTCGCGATGGCGTCGATCAGACCGATGTGTGTCGTCACATGCAGCACCCGCATCTTGGGAGTGCTCAGCATCATGGAGACTTCCGGAGTGTTGGTTAAGTGCGCCAGCAATTCGGCGTGACCGGGATAGTGATGACCACCGGCATGCAGCGCCTCTTTGTTGAGAGGAGCGGTGCAGATTGCGGAAACCTCGCCGTCCATCGCGAGCTTCGCCGCCACTTCCAAATAGCGGTACGCCGCATCGCCCGCGACTGCGGAAAGCTTGCCGAAAGGCAGGTCATCGGGGATCAGCTTCAGATCGATACAATCGATCAACCCTTGCTTGAATGCCGCTTGGCTGAGTTCGTCTACCGTCAAGCTGCGGACTTCAAGCGTGCTGCCAACGATGGTTACGGCCTGACGCAGACGTTTCGCGTCGCCGATCACTAACGGACGGCACTGTTCATAGAGATGCGAATGGGCCAAACTCTTGACGATGACTTCAGGGCCGACGCCGGCGGCGTCTCCCATTGTCATGGCGATAATCGGTCGTTCCATGGTTTATTGTCCTCTGCGTTCAAAGAAGGTTGCGGACGAACTGCGATCGAGTCCATGAAGAAATGCTGGCAATAGAGCAAGGTTTGACGCGTACCAAAAGCGCCCGCCTTGGTAAGCACCGGTAATTGCCTGCTCCAGCCTTCGGTTACGGAGCAGGCCAGACCAGTTTCGGGTTCAGTTACTAGTCGCAGCCGGTGAATTCCCCAGGCTTCCAACACTGCGCGAGCACTCTCCCCGCCGGTAGCGACTAGGGCCCCTACCCTGTCCGCGCAGGGCAAGACCATCCGGGCCAACGCGGTCGAGAGGCGTTGCCCCAACGTCCTGTTATACCTCGCATCCGTATCCGGAAAAACGGCGATGTCCCGGCCAGCGTCTAATGCCCGCTCTAGCTCCAACTCATACTCGCGCCACGCCGTCGACGATTCTTCCCCAAGCAAAACCTCGGGCGGAATGTTGCACATGACAGTTTCGGAAGAAGCAGCCAGAGCTTTGACTTGATTCCGCGACACGCTGGAAAGGCTGCCTACGACAAAGAGTGTTGGCCCCGAGGCAAGCGGATGGTCCGGGGATCGCGGGTAACGTGGCACGGACGAATATGGGAAACCCGCCGCGCAAGGCAGGTGATACGCGAGGCCTGCAGATCCCGCCCACACCGTGTTTCGCCCAAGCGCCATAGACGCTTCTGCGATCGCGCTCAGATCATGGTCGATCTCCGCATCGCAGACCAGCACGTCGGCATCTGCCGAAAGTCTGCGCATTGCTCTTTGCAGAATCTCAATGTCGGAACGTATTAGGTCTAGTCGAATAAGCGCAGACCGAAGTCCGGCTCTATGGAGCATCTCAGGAATATCGGGTCGGGTGGAAGAATCCTGAGTCTGCCATATCTCCGTCTCCTCCAGTGGGATACCGTGAACCATTTGCTGCCGTTTGAAGTAGTTCGGGCGGTAGCAGGGAAGGCCGGCGCCAAAACGGCCACGACGGCGTCTCCACCTAGGGTCAGACTGCGGCGAGCCTCGAGAGACGCCGCCAGCTCAGCGGCAATGTTGCCGCGTAAAGTCGAATCGAGCTTTTTGAAGAGCATTAGCGTCTGGTCGCCAGAATACCGTCGGACGAGCCGCGCCGTTTCTGCTGCGGCTTTTTCCGGGTCAAGGCGGCGCGTGTTGCCGTCCACGCATAAAACATCTGCATCGATTTCGCCTGCGGAGTCGCCCATAACCACAACCGAGTTCAGTCCGTGGCTGGCGCAGGTGATACCACAGTCGGCCGCTCCAGTTAGATCGTCCGCGATGACCAGCAGATCGCTCATTCAACTACACCCGGTTTCACCTGAATTCCTGGCGGAATTCCGTTCTGCCGGTGAGTTCGGGCCCACCACGCGGTAAGTGGGGGAACCAGCAATGCGCTTACGGTAACGCACGAAGCGACCAGCGCTGTCGCCGGACCTGCCGCCTCGGCATATTTAGGATTCGCCGCCGCCACCAGTGCTGGCACGACAGCAGCATTCCCCGCTGTGGCTGCGGCGGCGATTCCCGCGGTTCCGTCGCCGCCGATCAGGCGATCGACCGCAATCAGAGAAGCTCCGGAAAGTAGCACGATCGCGATGCCCATGGCTATGCCCACCAGGCCGGCTTGCCAGACGCGATGCAGGTTGAGCGTTGCTCCTAGCGCGAAAGCAAAGAAAGGGATCAGAACCGGCGTCGCTTTGCTCAGGAAGTCGCGCAGATCGGGATCGAGATTGCCAAGAGTGACACCGGCGGCGAGCGGCAGGATTGCGCCGACCAGGGTCTGCCAGGGAAAGCCAGACAATCCGGCGACCCCCAGCGTCACCATCGTAAAAAATGGTCCCGACTCCAGCGCCATCATCGAATAAGCGCCTGCATCTTCGGACCTTCCAAATTGCCCCATAAGCGTTATGTAAAGGCCTCCGTTTGTGTCGTTGATTGCGGCGACGACAGCCAGCGTGGAGACCCCGGCGAACCAGCCAGCCCGGATGGGTCGTTCGCCGATCAAATGGCCGAGCAGGAAGCCCGCACAGATTCCGAGCGCGACCTTGGTCGCCAGAAGCGCTCCCCCACGACGAAGCGCGCGAGGAATAGTTTCGATGGATATCATGCTGCCCACGCAAACGAAGAAGACCGCGAGAATAGGCAGCGCGCCGGTAAACAGCGCGCCGGTGAATGACCCAAAAGTTTCAGCCAGATGCGGCGCAGCAGTTGTCATGATCGCGCCGCATACCAGCGGGATGGTCATCATCCCGCCGGGCACACTCTCGACCGCCTGTTTGATATTGATTCGCATCTTCGCGTTGTGCCCGGGACCGGCTTTCTTTGAGCTTATCGCAGACGGTCCCGAACGCCATGCGAGGGAGCGAACTGCTGTCCGGTCGATAGCGTGATCGAGGCTGAATATTTTCCCGAGCTCAGGATAATGCCGAGTCTATGAGGTGATTCCTGCAAAGCACGCGTGGAAATCACCCCTTTGTCCTTCCTGACTCGGCATTATCAGAGGTTGTTCAAGAACTCGAGCAGTTGATCCGGTGGCCTATAGCGGCGCGAGTTTCCTTTGAAATGCTCGGTTTTGGAAAGGGCCTTTTCTTTCAGTTCGATACTGGCGTGCAGGTATACCTGGGTCGTTTCCATGCGTTCGTGCCCAAGCCACAGCGCAATCACGGAACGATCGACACCGTGTTGGAGAAGATCCATCGCTGTGCTGTGCCGCAGGACGTGGGGCGAGACACGTTTGCTCTTGAGAGAAGGACATCGTTGGCACGCAGCCGCAACATGCTTGCGGAGAAGATATTGAACGCCATCCGGACTCAACGGATAGTTGCGCGCATTTGGGAAGAGCACGTCCTCGGGTTGACCTTTTCGTTCGCGCAACCAGCCTCGAAGAGTCGCGATCGTTTCCCGTCGCAAAGGAATGCAGCGCGTCTTGCGCCCCTTCCCAATGCAGCGTATGTGAGCGCCGGCGTCTAAATGAACATCCTGGCGACGTATGTTGATCAGCTCCGACACCCGAACTCCAGTCTGCAGGGTTAGCAAGAGCAAAGCCCGGTCCCGACGGCCCGACCATGATTCTTGATTCGGAGCCGACAACAGCGCCTCCGCCTCAACCCGCGTGAGGAAGTCCACAGGCTTCTTGGTGCAACGTTTGTTCTTGATCGCCAAAATGCGTTGAGCGGACGCCCCCAGCGCTGGTTCCTGGAGCGCCACATAATTGAAGAACGAGTGGATTGCCGCCAGGCGCACGTTCCGGCTGCGAACGCTGATTCCTCGATCCTTCTCCAGATAGTCGAGAAAACGGCATACAAGCGAGGCATCCAGGTCTTGCATGGTCAGCGACGTGGGAGGCTTCTTAAGATGTTTGTGCGTAAAGGCGATCAGGAGGCGGAAAGCATCTCGATAATTGGCGATAGTGTGTGGACTGGCGTTGCACTCGCCCATCAACCGTTGTGTGAAATAGGCTTGAAGCAGCTCGGAGAAAGTCGATTGAGGTTTCATCGCGCAACCTCCCTCGGCTCCAACCGCAAGGTTGCCAGCATCAGCAATTCGGGCACAGCGGAGATGTACCAGTATGTGCCGTTGACATGGCCATGACCGAGATAGGTTGTCAGGTCCGGCAAATGCGCCTCAACGTCAGTATTGGTTCGATACCACCGAAGCAACGTCTGGACGGCAAAGTGATGCCGCAGGTCATGTATGCGGGGGCCGCGCCGGTCGTCGCGCTTGCGCAAGCCAGTCTGGCAAGCGACCGCTCGGAACCATCCGGTCATAGTGGTATAAGACAGTCGCGTCCCTCTTCCCGAAACGAAAAAGCTGGGACTTAGCGGTTTAGGAAAACGTCGATCCCGAAGGCATGCATATTGTTGCAGGGCATCCTGCGCGGATCGATGGAGAGGCACCAATCTGGATTTGTTTCCCTTGGCATGACGAATTGTCAGCAAGCCGCGCTTGAGATCGACGTCCCCGCTGTCCAAACCAAGGGCCTCTCCGACACGCATCCCTGTGACAGCGAGCAAACCCAATACCGTCGCAAGGGTGTCGTTCTTGAGTTCGTCGCTCGGATCGAACCGGCGCGCCGCCTCGATCAGCCTGCGAATATCGTCATTCTGATAGAGGTATGGAGGCCGTCGACGAAACTGGCCACGCAAAAGCTTTGGAGAGGGAACTTCGGTGCGCGGGTCCATCGAACTCACATATTTTGCAAACCGGCGTACGACGCCCAATCGAGTGGCGCGGCGCGCAGGTTTGATATTCACCGGCGAGACTGCCCACTGCAACGCTAGCTTTGTCGTGATAAATCGCGCTCGTTTTCCTTCCGCGAACCGCAGGAAGTTGTGAAGCAGGTTGGCCTCGCACCTCAGTTTGAAACCAAGCTGTCGACGAAGCTTCAGATAATTGTCGAGATGGACGCTCAACTTGCTCATTGCGCCCCTCCTGGCCACGGTTGCGCCAGAGCGCGGAGCGCGTCCAAATCGACCTTTGCGTAAATTTCGGTGGTTTGAGTATGCTCGTGCCTGAGCACATCGCCAATTCGAGCGAGTGAAACACCGCCGCGAAGCAGGCTCGTGGCTAACGAGTGTCGCAGCAGGTGCGCTCCTTTATGGCGCGATTGGATGCCGGCCCGCCTTAACGTTCTCCGAACGATTCCGCTCACCGCGTTGGGTGGACTGGAAAAGCCCGGATACCGGGCCTTGCAATGAACAAAGACGCGTCGCGCTGAGCAACTTGGCCGTCCATTTCGCAAGTAATCCGCCAACGTCTTCCCGACATCCTGGAGCAGCGGCAGCCTGTCGATACGTTCGCCTTTACTGCGGACGAGCAGTTCTCCCGCACCCCAATCGATATCTTCCAGCTCAAGCCGAACCACCTCGCCTGCCCGCAGACCAAGCCGGGCCAAGAGGAGCAGAATCGCATGATCGCGTTTGCCTACTTTCCGCCGTCGATCGCAACATTGCAGCAGCTTCTCTACTTGTTCCGCTTCCAGATAGCGGGGCAGTTCCGATAGGCGGCCGCCCGGCATGGGCGGGATTGCCATCGCCAGATCAGTTGCGGTCCTGCCCTCCTGAAAGAGATAGCGCAAGAAGCTCCGCATCGCGGTAGCTGTAAATTGAGAGGCTCGGTGACCGCGTGTAGTCGTATCCTGCAGAATAAAGCCGATCACATCTTTCGCGCACAATTCCTTCAGCCGGATTTTGCTGTCTGGAAATCGGTGGTGTAAGAAACGCTTAGCCAAGGCCGAATACTGTTCCACGGTTATGGCCATCAAGGCGCGCTCCTCCCGCAGAAAACGCCGGTAGCCGCTTTCGATCAAGTCCGTGCCGCTCGGGGCCGGAGCTACAGGCGCCGGAATGAGACTCTCCCGACGCAGTTCCCGCAGCAAAAGCGCGAGAGTGCATCGATCGCCGCCTTGTCGAGTCCCATATTTCCAGTGCCAGGCAAGGAATGCGATGGTTCGTTGCTCATCAAGCTGCTCGATCCGCAGCTTTTTCTTATCCATCCAACGGCTCAGCTCGGCAATCAACCGAATTTTGTCCCAGCCCGACTCGCTGCAATAACCTTGCTGGACCAGCAACGCGGCAAACCTCTCCATGTATGCACCGAGCGGACCGGATTGAAGGGGTTGAAGGTTCTTTACGTCTGGACGAAATCGCTCACTCATAGACACCATTTCTTTCTGGTTCGTTGAACCGACGAAATGGTATCCGGATAATGCCGAGTCAAAATGCGAGCGAAGAGCGAATCTTAAGGAATTGCCTCATAGACTCGGCATTAACCAGAGCTACGGAAAATATTCGTTATGCCGAGAACGGCATAATGAATACTTGTACGCCTTTCGTGGCGCAGGGTCAGACCAGGGCCGCCGGCAGACGTTTGGCTGATACATTACCAAGAAGCGCCGACTGTCTATTGTGTTGGCAAGGTTCCCATACGGATGAATCGACGTCAGTTTTTCTTGACTTCTCTCGCTGCCGCCGCCGCCAGACCGCTCGGCGCGGCCGAAACACCGCTCTTGACGCATGATGATCGAGAATCATCCGCTAAATCGCAAATAACCGTACTGCTGGTCGATACCGACCGCGTTTCGACGCCGATCAGCGATGGTGTCTATGGACAATTCCTGGAACATATAAACCATTCTGTCGAGGATGGCATCTTTGCCGAGCAAATTCGCGGAGCGGGCTTTGAAGGGGAAGATTTTAAGACATATTGGCTGCCATTTGCTGATCATGGCGAGGTGGAGCTTGCTAACGTCGCATTTAACAACGGGAAACGCTGTGTCCGGCTCCATATCTCTGGCGGCCATGCGGGTGTTCGTCAGGGGCGAGTGTTTCTGGAAGAAAATGTACGGTATGACGGTTGGGTGTGGATGAAGCTCGAAAGCGGCTCACCGGACATTGAGCTTCGCGTCGCCGGGCCGACCCGCGAATTGATGGCGACTCTGCCTTTGAAGATCACCGGGCGCGATTGGCAGGAGGTTCCATTCAGTTTCACAAGCCCCCGACGGGAGGAACAAGCAAGCGTTGAAATTGTTGCAAATGGAAATGGCGCACTGCTCCTTGACTTCGTATCGTTGATGCGCGCTGAAGTGCGGCGGGATGGCAAGCTGCGGCCAGACTTATTCCAATCGTTGCAGGGCCTTCATCCTTCCTTTATGCGCTGGCCTGGTGGGTCATATGCTTCGACTTATAAATGGAAGGAATGCATCGGGCCATACGCTTCTCGGGGGTATCACCCGAACATGTATTGGGGAGGCTACTCGGGCTACGGAGGTTTCGGTACCGATGAGTTCCTGGGACTTTGCCGCGAGCTTAACTGCGAGCCGCTGATCGTGCTCGCGTGTCCGGATACAAAGCCGGAAAGCGCGCAGTACGCGATGGACTGGGTGAGATACCTGAACGATGCTCCAACAACGGAGATGGGAAGGTTGCGCGCCGCGAACGGACATGTTGAGCCGTATGGAGTGAAGCTTTTCCAGATCGACAACGAGCCAATGAACAATGGCTTTACTCCCGAAAAATACCCAGAAATCATAAATCTCTACGGCGCCGAGATACGGGGGCTCGCCCCCCAACGCAAGGATAGTGGCCTGCGGGCAGAAGCGTTCCAGTGACATGGATTGGAGTGAGAAGGTAATCGATCTGGCTGGCGACAGCTTTGACATACTTGGTTGCCACAACTACGAATACGAGCCGGAAAACTATCAAACTGGATTGCCTCGTCTCCGGAACTATCTGACAAATCTAATCGACTACGTACGGGTTTCGAAACATCCTCATATCGAAGTCGCGGTGTTGGAATGGAGTCTTCAGCATACCTACGGCTGGCGGGCAGCTTAATCATGTATGAGGAGTTAGGTCCGGAGTTGACGATGACCTGTCCGGCGCTCCTGATGCGGAATACGACGGACGATCCAAAATGGACATCGTCGATCTATCACAACCATGTGACGTGGTTCCCTGGGGGTAGCTATCCCGTCGAAAAGCTCTTTTGTGAGCACTACGCCGAATGCTATCTCGCATCGGCGATGGGAAGTTTTGATGATGTTCCGGATCGAAGCCAGTTAGTCGACAAGATCTCCACGACGATACCGAGCGGATGGAGGGAGGGCGCAATGGACGCGATCGCTACGGCCAGCGCGGATGGAATGCGCGTAGTCGTCAAGACTGTGAATTACACGCCCAGGCGCAATACGCTGCTGGTTCGTCTCCAGGGTCAGAGCTTACCGGAACGAGCAAAAGCAAAGCTGTACACGATCGCGGTCCCGCCGGATGCCACAGCTTCATTCGATTGTCCAGAGATATTTACGCCGGTGACAAATCCATGCCTTATGCCAGGACTTTCTCTGTCGATGTCGATCCATATTCGGTGGCAGTGGTCGAGATTCAAGCTGAGTAAGGAATTGCCAATCCTTCAATCTGCTGATCTTCGCTCGCCAGACTCGATCGGAGGCGGCTGCGGCAGACCCCGGTTCGCGGAAGGTCGCAGGAGGAGGATGGGATCGATATAACTGGACGATCGAATCGATGAGCTTACTGTTACAAATGCAGCGATAGTGAGCGACGCGAAACGGATTCATATTTGCTTACTTCATGGCGCTTGATAAAAATGGTCTGTGTTGTCGCGGAGGTTGACGTGGAACAATCAGCAGAGAAGTCGTCCTCACAAGCGAGGCATGACGAGGTGCTTGTCAATGAAAAAGCACATAGCCACGATCATGACCACGTTCACCTTCATGGCTCTTATGGGCATTCGCATAGGCGTGACGACGTACATGAGCATGATCATTCGCACTTGGACGATCACGCACACGAACACGACCACTCGCACGAACATGGCGATGATCATGAGCATTCGCACAACCATGACGATGGCCATACGTCACGGCGTGATTTTCTGCGGGTGCTGATGGGCGGTGCGCTTGCCGGGGCGCCGATGCTGGAACTCGCGTACCATCGCGCTGCCTGGGCGCGGGCTGCGGCACCTACCCCCGCACAAAACTTGTTTGATATTCACAAGGTGTCGAATGGCGTTTACTTCGCACAAGCGCGCGCGCAGACGGTGATCAACTGCAATGCAGCGATCTTTGTCCGGTCGAAGGACGTAGTGGTGGTGGATGCGCATTCAAAACCGTCGGCGGCTGCTTCTCTGATCGCTCAGATCAAGCGCGAGGTTACACCCAAGCCGGTGCGCTACGTCATTAATACGCATTTTCATTGGGACCATACGCAGGGCAACCATGCTTATCGCCAGACGGGCAATCAGGTAGACTTCATTGCTACTGCTCAGACGAAACAGCTCATGAGCGAGCTTGCGGTTGCGAGATCGAAGGCCTCGGTGGGCGCGGTACCGGAGCAGATCGACGCGCTGCACGCACGGGCAGCGAAGTCGACCTCGGCGGCCGAGAAAGCCTTTTGTACGACCGAGATTCAACACCTGCAGGCTTATCAAGCCGAGATGAAGGACTATGTGCTGGAGCTCCCGACAATCACCTTCGACAAGTCGTATTTGCTACGCGACTCGGCCTATGATCTTCACCTTGAGTTTCATGGACACGCACATACGGCGGGAGACGTCTTCGTCTTTTGTCCGCAGGAGCGCGCGGTGGCGACCGGAGATGCGAGTCATGGCTGGCTGCCATTCATTGCCGATGGCTTCCCCAAGACTTGGCCACACACCATCGATGAGGTTGGCCAAGCCGATTTCAAGTACGTGATGGGTGGCCATGGCCCGCTGCAGTCGGACCGCATCGTAATGGTGAACCAGCGCAACTACATTGAGGAATTAACAGGGAAGATCGAACAGGGCAAAGCGGCTGGGCTGACGTTGGACGAGATGAAGAAACGCATTACCGTGGCCTCGTTGCGGTCGCTGCAATCGAATGGCTATGCGGAATTCCTGATGCGGTCGCTTGCGGCGGGGAACACTCACTCTGGAAAGATGCCCCCCTTGCAAAGTGATGTCAATGTGAACATCAGCGATCTCTATAACAATCTCGACCGGGCTTAGAAGTGGGTCTCCCAACTGCTTCGCCCCAGAAGAGTGCTTGAATTGCTCACAAGGACATTGTCATGCATGAACACCGTTAGCGTCACTTGGACGACAAAGAGTCGGCTTTCCGTACAAGTGAATTCTGTTCCAGTGTTGCTGAGACCGCGTCAACTATCGAGCAATGGACAGCCAGCCGTGATCCATCCCAGGTGTTTCTCGCCGATCCATAAACAAGCCCCTGGCCTCGAAACCACTACCCAACCCCAACCCATGCAAAGTATCGTGGTTGTCTATGCTCCTTCGTAACCGCATCCTCGCGTCTTTTCTCCTCACTTCCACTATTCCCGCCCTCACCCAGGCCCCGAACACCCTTACCAAGTCGGAAAAGTCACAGGGCTGGCAGCTCCTCTGGGATGGCAGGACCACCACTGGCTGGCGCAGCGAGCGTGATGGGCCCTTCCCCTCCTCAGGCTGGGTCATCAAGGACGGTCTGCTCACCATCACTGATCTCGGCGGAAAGGAAGGCGGCGACGCAGGCGACATCGTCACCACCCGCAAATTCGCCAACTACGAGCTCTCCGTCGACTTCCGCACTACCACAGGCGCCAACAGCGGCATCCTCTACCTCGTCGATCTCGACCTCAAAAAAGGTCCCGGTTCCCCCGTTGGCTACGAGTACCAGATCCTTGACGACGACGTGCACCCTGACGCCAAGCGCGGCAAAGATGGCGATCGCACCGTCGCTTCCCTCTACGACCTCATCCCCGCCGCCGGCACAGCCGACCATACTAAACCCATCCATCCCGTAGGCGACTGGAATACCGCCCGTATCCTAGTCAACGGGACCCACGCCGAGCATTGGCTGAACGGCGTCAAAGTTCTCGAGTATGACCGCGACTCCCCCCAGTTCCGCGAACTCGTGGCCAACAGCAAGTTCAAGGTCTATCCCAACTTCGTCGACATGCACGACAGTTATATCGACCTCCAAGATCACGGCTTTCCCGTCTCTTTTCGCAACATAAAGATCCGCGAACTTCCACCCATACCACCCAAATAGCTCAACTCATCTATTTACGTTGAGATACATATCGCCCCACTCACTCAAAATAGCAGTTTTCTAAATCCGGCCGTTCGGAAGGCACTACTTAGGAGCTGAAATGCGCAATCGTTTCGTGAAGATTCGAACCATCGCGGGTCTTTCTTTGCTGACCCTTTCCTTTGTTGCTTTGGGACAGACACCCGCTCCGAAGCTCACATCGGAGGACGGCAGGCATGCGTTGCTGGTTGATGGTGCTCCATATCTGGTGTTGGGTGCGCAGATAGGGAATTCGAGCGCATGGCCGGCGGTGCTGCCAAGAGTGTGGCCGGCGCTTGAAGCTTTGCATGTGAATACTGCTGAGGCCCCGGTGTACTGGGAGCAGATCGAGCCGCAGCCGGGAAGTCTTGACTGGGCTAACGTCGACGCGCTGATCGACGGGGCGCGCGAGCACCATCTTCATCTAGTTCTTTTGTGGTTCGGCACATGGAAGAACGGCAATGACCATTATGTGCCGCAGTGGGTCAAGAATGATCCGCAGCGTTTCCCCCGCATGATTAACAGCTCCGGCGCGCCGATTGATGACCTTTCCGCTAATGCTTCAGCAAATATGGAAGCCGACCGCGAGGCCTTTTCGGCGCTGATGCAACACCTCGCAAAAATAGACGGCACTTAACACACGATCCTCATGATGCAGATAGAGAATGAGTCAGGTGGCATTGGCGCCGCTCGCGACTACTCGCCTGCCTCTAATCAGGAGTTTGCTGGGCCCGTGCCAACAGAGCTGGTGAAGGCTCTTGGCCGTAAGGCTGGCACCTGGAGCGAAGTCTTCCCCGGCAAAGCGGATGAGGCATTTCAGGCTTGGCACCAGGCACGCTATATCAACGCCGTCGCCGAAGCTGGCAAACGCGAATTCAACATTCCGTACTATTGCAACGTCTGGCTGGCTTATCCACCGGCAGAGCTTCCCGAGCGCCACATACCGATCGCCGGAATAGGCTATCCATCAGGTGGGCCCAATCAGGGGATGCTTTCCCCTTGGAAGGCAGCCGCTCCGGCCGTCGATATTATTGGCCCGGATATCTACTCGAGCAATCCTGACTTCGTCCTCGACATTCTCGAGACATACGCTCGTCCCGACAATCCGCTTTGGATTCCGGAGATCGGCCGAGGTGACGATTACGCTCCTTATCTGTTTGCCGCTCTGGGTAAGGGAGCTATTGGTTTCTCGCCATTTGGCATCGATTGGGTGAATCACCTGCCCGCTGGAACGGTGCCTCGCGCCCATGCGGCCAACTATGCACTTCTTGGTTCGATGGATCGTACTCTTGCACAGCTAAACTATGCCGGCAAGGTGAAAACCTTTATCGAGTTGGCGGGCGGTGTCGACCAAGAAAAGCTCTTCACGGCTGGCACCAATTCCAAGAGCACTGATCTAACTGGATCAGCAAGTCCGTTGATCAGCCCGGTGCGGCTAGCAAATGCCGCCGTGCCTTTGGATGCAGCGGGCTCACCAGCAACCCGAGCCGCAGATGCGGAGGGCGACTGGGTGGCCGAGGTTCGCTTCGGCTTTCCGCAAAGGGATGGCTTGCCTGCTCCCGGTTCTCCAGACAAAGAAGGACGAATTCTGGTCGCGCAACTCGGACCTAACGAGTACCTGCTGACGGGTATGGGCGGGAGTGTCTTTTTCCATCGTCCTGGTCTTCTACCGGGGATACGCATGCAAATCCTAACGGCGGAGGAGGGATATTACACACCGGGAGCCACGCCGGCAGTACCAGAGGTCTGGCATGTCATTCGCGTTCTGAATGGGGATGAAACCGACCGCGGAATCCGATTCTCCGATCCATCGATGCCAAAGATAAGTTCGAACGAAGCTGTTCCTCTCTCTGGCGATTCGACTGCGGCTGCAGCCGGCCTCACGAAACCGACGGCGGTTCGCATTGTGCTCGGCCGCTTCTAGCGCGTCCAGGGAGCGTGAGCTGATAGTGCTCGTCAGGTGTAACCTTAGGGGCTCAAGCGAGCGTATCTCCCATAGGGCGCACTTTGGCTTACTGGGTCATGCGACCTGCCGGTAGCCGGGATCTATTTTCTTGCGCGGGCATTGGCTAGTCATGCGGTTGCGGTCATTTGCTCAATGAGTCCTATGAGAGGGGATGTCAAGAAAAAAGTCTTCTCCCGACTCTCCGAGAGAGCGCGATGGTTTCTCTTGCATCCAGCCTGATCTCCGATGGAGAAGGTCTTCTGCGCGTGTAACCCAGACAGGCCATAGCCAGTCGACGGTTTCCCTCGACGTTTTCATGGATGCCACGAGCTTAGACGCCTTCGGTTCCGGAAGCTTTGCAAGCAAAACGGTGTTGGCTTTGGTGAGCCAACCGTGGTCCTATTTGAGACTCAAGGCCTACAGCTTTATTGGGTTATGCGAGGGGGCATATGGTGACTTTGGAGGCTCGGCGCTGGACGACAGCACACAGGACCTAACTCATTGATTGATACTCGCCCTCGTCCTCGAGCATCGCAAGAACCGACTGGCTAGCCGTGGCAGTAACGCTGGCCGGTCTGATTCCCGTCGACGCTCAAGCTGCTTGCGATTTCAGATGTTCAGCGTCGAAACATTCTCCTTTCTTCCAGAGTGTCAGCGTGATGGCCGCGATCTTCCGTGCGAGCGTGAGGCGTGCCATATCCGGCTTCATTCCCTTGGCTAGCAATCCTTCGTAAAAGTCCTGCAGTGGTCCGGCACAACGACTGGCGCTCATGGCCGTACTTTTGAAGATCTCCTTCATCTCGTGATTATGATTCTGGTTCAGGCCGCGAACCTGTTGAGGCTTTTTGGAACGTTGCAGTTGGCCATCCACATAACGATGCTGTGCGCTGTCGTGCGTCTCCACCGCCAGGCCACTGTAGGTCCACAACTGCCGTTTGCTACGAAACCGGTGGGGCGTTTGCATCAGGGCCAGCAACAGCGCGGCTCGCAGCGGGCCGATCAACGGAACCTGGCGCAATATTTTTACGGCCTGATGTTTCTGACTCTCGGCTAAAAATTCTCCACGCACGGTGTGCCGCACAACCGACGGTCCATCCATTTGTTGGTACATCAACTCTGCCCGGCGGCGTACACCGGGTTGCGTAATCTTGTTCAGCCATTGCTCGCGATGGCGTGGGGTATAGACTAGCTTGCCGGAACAGGGAATACCCCAGCTTCGATACAGCGCCTTGAGCCGACTCATCACCCGCCTTTGGTCTTTGCCGATGGTCCGATAGCCACGCGCCAGTTCCCGCAGTGTCCCCAGTCCGTGCTCTCCGTGGTAGACCGCGCGCAGCATTCCACTTCGCAACAACTCGGCCAACTTCCGTGCGTCCACCTTGTCGCTCTTGCTGCCTTCCTTCAGTAGGGCGTTGCGACGTCGATTGCAGACCACTAACTCCGCGACGTGAGGCTTGAGCACGTCGTAGAGCCAGGCTGCCCAGGTCCCTTCTTCCAGGGTCACGTGAAGCTCTCCTCTCAGCCCCCGGAGGAAATCGAGCAGAGTGCTGCCTTGGTTTCGATGATCGATTCCATCACCAACTTGCCGGCGCCATTCAGAACCGCGACGGCAACAGCTTCCTTGTGAACATCCAAGCCGATATACTTCACATTGCTACTCAGCATGCTGAGTACCTCCTTGGGGGGAAACTGATTCTTCGCTTGGACCACTTCCCCCAAGGCTTAAGTGTTATCCCTTCCGAACCCACCACCAAAAACGCCTCTGTATATCCCGCCCAAGTAGAATGAGTCCGGACTGAGCGGAGGATAAGGCAATGCTGGGAAGCAACCTGAGCGCCGACTCGGTGGCCTCGACCGATCGATAAAGGGGGTGCTCCGGCATCCCCTTTTCATCCGCAGCAAGTCCAGAATCGGGAGAGGCACCAGGCAATAAATCCTGGAGGTGCGGGGGCAAAGCCCTGCGCCCCACACTGGCCTCAAGCGCCCTTCTACTTAGGGCGACCTCTCATAATGCGTGACTTGGCCTGATTAGCACCAGTGGAGAGCTTACTCCATTGTGTTAACGGCGCCTCGATCTCCTCCTGTGGATTCCACTTGACATCCAAGTGATTACCGTATTCACTTGAATGACAAGTGAAGAAAATGCCCATCCCGATTCTGCAAGGCACTCTCGACCTCATGATCCTCCGTACCCTTGCCACCATGGGTCCGCAGCATGCCTATGGCATCGCGAACAGACTCCAACAGGTCTCAGAGGACGCCTTGAATCTTAACCAGGGCACCATCTATCCGGCTCTCGTCCGGATTGAGCAGCACGGTTGGACTCGTGGTTCCTGGGGCAAGACGGAAAATAATCGCGAAGCGAAGTATTACACCATTACCAAGGCAGGATTGAAGGCGCTCGATGAGGAAACCGAACGCTGGCGCCAGATGGCCAACGTGGTTGAAAAGTTGCTCGCGGAGGAACTATAACCATGCCGCATTGGAAAAGAATCATCGCCAAACTCCGCAGTCTCCTCGGCAACACCCACGCCGAGGAGGACCTTGCGCGCGAAGTCGCATCGCATCTCACCCTCCTCGCCGACGATTTCGAACGCCGCGGCATGTCACCTGAAGAAGCACGGCTCGCCGCGCGACGTGCATACGGCGGCGTGGAGCAGGCAAAGCAGGCACATCGCGATGAACGCTCTCTGTTATGGATGGAACAAGCCATGCAGGACCTGCGCTATGGCCTGCGCATGCTAAGCAAGAGCCCCGGCTTCACCATCACTGCAGTGCTCACGCTCGCCCTCGGCATCGGCGCATGCACGGCCATCTTCAGCCTGGTGAACGCAGTGCTGATTCGATCGCTACCGTACGGAGACCCTGAACGCCTCGTTTATCTGTTTTCGCCGAATCCCAGCCTCAAGATTCCTGAAGAGGTCATCTGCCCAAGCTACGGTGACTTCTATGATCTTAAGCGCGAGGCCAAGTCCTACTCGACTATGAGCAACTTCGAACAGGCTTCATTCAGCGTGACGCAGCAGGGCACAACGCAGCGTATCGGCGGCGCGCGGGTTGATGAGGATTTTTTCTCAACCCTGCAATCGATACCCGAACTTGGCCGCACCTTTACCGCGGAAGATAATCTTCCCGCACACGCGAAGGTTGCTGTAATCAGCCATTCGTTTTGGGTCTCAATGTTTGGTACTGGCCCGGATGTACTCAATCATTCCATCCAACTCGACGGCGCGAATTATCAGATTGTTGGCGTAATGCCACGGGAGTTTGAGTATCCCTTCAAGTCCGATCTTCCCTACGGAGATTCACATATCCAATCCACGCAGGTCTGGGTGCCCCTCGTGCTTGACTCAAAAGCCAGATCCTCCCGAGGCATTGGGAACAATGTGTCCGTGGCACGGCTCCGTTCCGGTGTATCTCTTCACCACGCACAGGCGGAGATGGCCGGCATCATGGCACGGCTTGATAAGGAATACGCGGGTGATCCGAGTCAGGCTGATCTCCCACGCGAATGGGGTGCGCTGGTAGATAGTTTCACCGAAATCTCCATCGGGCCCGTGCGTCCGCTGATGCGGTTGCTGTTGGCTGCGGTTGGCCTGGTGTTGCTGATCGCCTGCGGAAATGTGGCCAATCTTCTGCTGGCGCGTGCCGCCGAGCGGAGCCGTGAGCTGGGTGTGCGCGCCGCATTGGGCGCGGGCCGCGGCCGCATGGTCCGACAATTGTTAACCGAATCAATGCTGGTTGGCGTTGCCGGATGTGCAGTGGGCATTGTACTGGCAGTGCTCTTTCTCCGATTGTTACCGAAGCTTGATCCCGGAAATATTCCGCGACTCAATGAAGCGTCTCTCGATGCACGGGTGTTTCTGGTTGCCGTCGGTGCGTCGCTTTTGACGAGTTTGCTGGCGGGGCTGATGCCTGCGATTGGCGCTTCACGGATGGAATTAACGGAGTTTCTGAAGTCGCACGCCACGTGTGGAAGCTCCGCTGGGCATAGCCGGTTGCAGAGTGCGTTGATTGTTGTGCAGACGGCAATGGTTGTGGTGCTGCTGGCGGGAGCGGGACTGCTGATCCGCAGCTATATCAATGTTGAGTCAGTGGACACAGGGTTTACTCGGTCTGCTGTGACGTTTCATGTGAGCCTGGACCAGCACTACAGCAAGCCCGAGCAACGTGTTGCGTTTTACAAGGGGCTGATGGCAAAGCTTGAGGTATTGCCTAGCGTGCAGGCGGCGGGATTAGTGAATTACCTGCCGCTCAGCAATTCGGAGAGCCTTGATTTCATCTGGGTGGATGGATTCGACAACAAGGACCATCAGATGACGGAAGCTCGCGATGTTACCCCGCATTACTTTGCGGCAATGAACATTCCTCTGGTTGCCGGGCGATACCTTACCGATGCTGACGCCTCTGCCACGACCAACCGGCCGGTGATAATCAATCAGAAATTTGCGCAAGCGTTTTTCCCGAACCGTAATCCCATTGGGGGCCGCATTACTGGCGATCCGAAACAGGCGCGTTGGTGGACCGTCGTGGGAATTGTGGCGGACGTGCGCCATACCGGTCTTGAAGAGGAACCGCAGCCGCAGATGTACCATGCTAGCTACGATGCAGGCGATGCGAGCGTGGCTGTGCGATCGACTCTTCCACCCGCTACAGTTGCGAATGAGATCCGGGAGACACTGAAGTGGATGGACCCAAATCTTGCGGCGACAGATATTTATACGATGGGGGATCTGATTACGATCACCACCGCGCGGAGGCGTTTTCAGACATCGCTGCTGACAGTGTTTGCCGGCATTGCATTGATCATGGCGCTGTTGGGATTGTCGGGGTTGATGAGGTTCTCAGTGAATCGACGCACGCGCGAGGTGGGCATACGCATGGCACTGGGAGCGGCGCGGCGTGATGTGTTGCTGCTCATCCTGAGACATGCCGCGGCGCTGGTGGTTTCGGGTCTGGGGCTGGGGCTTACAGGCACATGGATCGCAACGCGGTTGCTCAAGTCATTTCTGTTTGGTGTGGGCCAGCATGATCCATTCACTGTCGTGATGGTTTCAGTGCTGTTGGCGGTATGCGGTCTTATGGCCGCATTTGTGGCCGTCCGTCGCGCGGCCTTCATCGATCCCATGCGGGCGTTGCGGACGGAGTAGGAAAGACTCAGCTAGGATGCAACTGGGATCACATGCAGAGACTGGGCTCTGGTTATGCTAAATCGCCAAGTCACTGACCGACAATCGCGATCAAAGCAAGTTGCCGAGTAGTCGGCTTGTCGGACACTTGCAACCAGCCCGCACTCCGCGGGAACCACTTCTCCGGATAGCCGGTTTGAACGAAGCCGCTGGCGCGGCGGACTGAGAGTCGTGGTGTAGCGAAGGGAGTCCTGCAGGGCTAGGGTGAGTGGTTATAGGAAGGAGATTCCCATGACCCCACTTCGCGAGCGCATGCTGTACGAGCTTGAGCGGCGCAACTATTCACCGTCTACGATCCGCGGCTACCTCGGTGCGGTGCGACAGTTTGCCGAACACTTCCATTGCTCGCCGGAGCAACTAGGCGCTGAGCACCTGCGACGTTATCAGCTATACCTGCTGCAGAAGAAAAAGCTCGAGCCGAGCACCGTCGAGATGCGTATCTCGGCGCTGCGATTCCTGTACAAGCGCACGCTGAAGCGGCGTGATCTGGCCTTCGACGATCTCATCTTCCCCAAGGTGCCACACAAGCTGCCGACCGTGCTCAGCCAGGATGAAGTCGTGCGGCTGATCGATGCCGCACCCAACCGCTTGTACCGCATGATCGTGGTACTGCTTTATGCCACCGGAGTACGCAGGACCGAAGCGGCACGGATCAAGGTCGAAGACATCGACAGCCAGCGCATGGTGATTCACATACGCCAGGGCAAGGGTGCGCGCGATCGGGATGTGCCGCTCTCTGAGAAGCTGCTCGAAGAACTGCGCAACTGGTGGCGGTGGAAGAAGCCGCGTGGCTATCTCTTTCCCAGCACCGCGGGTCAGCGTGGTACCCACCAGCCCATCTCCGACAAAACCGTCTGGCACGCCTGCCGCGCAGCGGCTACGCGTGCAGGGCTCACGAAGAAGATCCATCCGCATACACTACGGCACAGCTTTGCGACGCACCTGCTCGAAGGCGGCGCCGACCTGCGCACCATTCAGCTGCTGATGGGCCATGAGCGGCTCGAGGATACAACCGTCTATCTCCAGCTCTCGGGGCGTCATCTCCATGCGGCCATCAACCCGCTGGAGCAGATCGCGCTTCGCACAGAACCGCAGGACAGGAAGCGATGAGCCGGCCGCCCGCAGCCTCTTCGGCATCCCTCACGAATGGCCGCATAGAGGATCTCCGCTCACGCTGCATGCCTGCTCTGGCTGCGTCGGCCCAGCTCAGAGCATGAAAACCCCATAGCCAACATCCTTCCCCGACCGCACCAGCGACTTCCTTCAAACCGCTCTATCCGACCTGCTCCACCCTCTCCCCATCTATCGCGCATGCCTGATCCCGCGGAGCAGCTCCGATAGAGTCCTGACGTTTCTCGACAACTTGCCAATGGCGATGTCCGGGCAGCCGATTAATCGCACACTTGCAAATTCGCGCTGACGATGATTTGTCCGAGTAGAGGTCTTAAGCAATTCCCGGTTAGAATTCCTGCTGGACGACAGAACGAACGGTCGTGCCGATCGCATCGGTCTTAAATGCGGCCAAGGTCCGCGTTGGTTCTGTCCGGTATTGTCGTTTGTGGCCCGTCACGCTAAGGGACGAAACCAGCCGACGAAGCCTCCGCGCGGTGCAAGCTGAACGTGAAGACTATCTTTCTGCGTCGCGTTGCCGCTCTCTTGCTTCCAGGCATCAGGCCGGCTTTGATCTTCTCGCAACTGAACTCCATCCCACGTTCCTTGGCCAAGAAATTCCAGCGGAATGTCCAAACTAGTGGCATCGTTTCCGCTCATCACAGCGACGAACCATTGCTTTCCTGAACGGCGTGCCTCTGCGACGATCTTGCCGGGCTCACTGCCCTTCAGGACGCGGGTCTCGTCCCACACAGATGGAATCGCGCTGATCACGTCGAGTGCGGGATTGTTGAGATAGCTCTCGGGATGTCCGCCGAAACACAGGAAGGGCGAGGTAAAGATGATTGCCTGCGCAAGCTCATGACCCCAGGTGTTGCCTTGTAGTTCGCTCGGAGTGAACACCGTGGGCGTATAGTCGCCAGGGCCAGCGATATAACGAGTAAAGGGCAGGATGACGTCGTGATCTGGCTGCAGTAGCCTCTTGTATCGGGTGATCTGATATTCGTGGCCGCGCACGCCCTCGCGAGTGAGCACATTGGGCCAGGTGCGGTCCATGCCGCTGGGCTTGTTGGCGCCATGGAAGTCGACGAGGAGATGGGCGTCGGCAGCGTCCTTTGCAGTTTCGAAGTACCAGTTGGCAACCTCGCGGCTTGCCGGCGGAGGAAAATCGATCTTTACGCCCACAACACCGGCTTCCACCGTCTTGCGGAGGAACTCTTTGCGCGCCACGGGATCACTCACGAAACGACTGTGCACCCATATCCAGATTTTGACGTTTTTCGTCTTGGCATAGGCAACAGTAGAGGCTATCGCGGTCCATGAGTCCGGCCATTTCTCCCAGCCTTCGTCGATGAGGTAATATTCGAATCCGATCTGATCGGTCCAGTCCACCCACTGATGCTGATCCTGCTCCTGCGGGTCGCCGATCGCCAGCCACTGCCATGTCGATCTCCCAGGCTTGATCCAATCGGCGTTGGCCAATGATACACTCGAAGAGTTGCAGAGATAACCACGCTCGGGGGACGTAGCTCAGCCCCGTTTTTCTGAACCAGTCATAGTTGGAGATTCTCGGCATTTTGACCCGCCCCGAAAAACTGAGCCGCAGGAGAATGGAAATTTCGGCCTGCGTGGTTCTACTCGTGCCGGATTTACCCGCAGATTTGCAGATACTGTAACTCAAGTAACGGCTTCCAGCAACAGCGTTGAGGCCGGATCGCTCTTCAGAGAAAACCCAGCCGTAGCCGCGCGTAGGGAAAGTAGGAAACGCGCGGCGTTTTCCAAGGCGGCTCGATCGCCGTTTTTTTCCTCCGCTGCAGATGGTTGCGAATTCGTTCGGCGTCCGGTCCGCGATTGCCGAGTACGGCCGGTGATGGTTGTAGTCATGGCGCCACAAAGCCAGCTTGCGGCGCGCATCGGTCAGGGTGAAGAAGACTTCCACGTTCAGACATTCGTCGCGCAGCTTTCCATTAAACGATTCAATGTAGCCGTTCTCGACCGGCTTGCCAGGCCGAATGAAGCCTAGGTGTACTCGGTTTTTGTAGGCCCACGAGTCCACCGCCTTACTGGCGAATTCGGTTCCGTTATCGACGGTGATCGATTGCGGCGCGCCTCGCAGTGCAGCGATCTTGTCCAGGGCCGCTGCCACCTTCTCGCCACTCAACGCCGTATCGGCGAACAGCGTCAGGCACTCGCGGGTGAACTGATCGACGACCGTCAGCACTCGAATCCCCGTCGGGCAGTCGCTGGAGGACGAAATCCGTGCTCCACTTGTGGTTGGGACGCGCCGCCTGTCCGAGCGGCACACGCTGTCGCTGCGCTCGCGCTTGCGCTTCTGCGTGCGTACGATCAGGCCCTCCTCGGTGTAGATCCGGTAGATGCGCTTTCACCGCAGCAAGCAAAGACCGCTTGTCGGGGACCCCGACTTGGCATTTACTTCCCAGCCCTTGCGCTTCAACAGCACCGTAAGCCGGCGATAACCGTAGCGCACACGACTGCCGGCCCACTCGCGCAATCGCACCCGCAGCGTGTCCTGGGGATCGCGATGGTACTCATAGCGTAACGTGGCTCGGTTCACCGGCATCAACCCCGCCGCGCGGCACTGGCTCAACTGATGGGCCTCTTCTGCCCACTCCGCCAGCTCCCGCCGCAGGCGAGGCCTTACAGCTTTTTTGCGACGATCTCCTGCAGGATGTGCCGGTCCAGGCTCCCCAGCGAACTTTGATGGCGCTCCCAGTTATAGTCTGCCGCCGTCGACGGTGAAGTGCTCGTCATGTAAGAGCCGGTGCCGCTTCGCCTCCGCGACCACGGCGACGAAGAACGACTGCGCCACATCTCCGGCCAGCAACCGTTCGCGGTTCTGGGTGAAACTGGTCACGTCTCACGCGTGCTCGCTCAACGGCAGTCCCACGAACCAGCGAAACAGCAACTTGTACTCCGACTGTTCGACCAGCATGCGCTCCGAGCGCATTGAATAGAGCATCTGCAGCAGCGCACGCAGCATCTGCTACGGAGCGATCGACGGTCGGCCCAGCTTCGAATACGTCCCCGCGAAGTCGGCCGACAAGGGTTTTCAAAGCATCATCGGCAAACTTCGAATCCGTCGCAAAGGATGGTTGTCAGGTATCCGCTCGCCCAATCCGACGTAAGTGAACAACTCGTCCTGAATATCATCTCCACCACGCATACCTCTTCTATCAATTCATATGACTAAAAACAGGCGACTTTTTCAGCACCCCTGAAGCCCCACGCTTCCACCTGGCGGGCTTTGCCCGCATTGATCCTGCTATTGAGGTCGAAGGATTAGCACCATTCCACATCTGGCGCAAAGTGCGCTCAGATATGGGGCACCCATTTCCGTGGCTCTTGGGGCAGTGGACAGGTGGCGACGCTTGGCTGGAACTCCCACCCGGTCCGCCCACATAGTACTTTTAGTACCGGGAGGTCGTCCACGTGCTCTGGTTTTACAGATCTTTCTTTCCCGTGGTCTGGATCGCGTTCCTTGTTTACTGGAATATCAAAGCGGTCGGCGCCAAACCCACCCAGCGTCTTGAGCCCGCAGTCTCGCGCATCCTCCGCATGCTCGCCTTCCTGATCGCGATCGTTTTACTCTCGGTACCTCGCATCCCGCTGCCCTGGCTTTATGTCCAGGTCTGGCCGTCTGGTCTTTTGCCGTTCTGGCTGGGAGCCGCCGTCACCGTTGCCGGGCTTCTTTTCGCCGTCTGGGCGCGTGAGCATCTGGGCAGGAACTGGAGCCGCTCCGTCACCATCAAGCAGGGCCACGAGCTGATCACCACCGGGCCCTATGCCGTGGTCCGTCACCCAATCTATACCGGCATTCTGACCGGGTTTCTTGGGATGGCGATTGCGGTTTCTGAGGTGCGCGGATTCATCGCTTTCGCGATCATGTTCCTCGCGCTTTGGGTCAAGTTCCGCATGGAGGAGAAGTGGATGCGCTCTCAGTTTGGGGAGACGTATGCTGCCTATTCCCGAAAGACCGCCGCGCTGGTGCCCTACCTTCTCTGATCGGAAGTCTTCGATAACAACTGAGCTAGACAATCTGCCAGACAAACAATCTGCCAGACAAGGCCTATCTGGATCACCGAATCCGGGCGTCGAGCAGCGTGGGGTCCAGGCCGACTTCGCGATAGTGCTTGCGGCTCATTTCGAGCATCGTGAATCCGTCTTCGTAGGAGCCGAAGCGGCCCTCGGCGGCGTTGTCCATGTAGATCTGGGCGCCGGTGACGACGAAGAGGGTCACCATCGGGCCTGGGGAGTCTTCCGGGATGACCAGGGTGTGTTGGCCGCCGGCGGGCTCGAAGACGAAGGTGCCTGGCCTGGCAGTCCAGTCATGCTCCAGGTAGCGCCAATGGCCCCGCAGGGTGTAGGCCTGGACGGTGCCGACGTGGTAGTGGGTCCCGATGATGGAGCCGGGCAGAGCCTTGGCTATGACGCTGAACCCGCCGGAGGTGACGTTGAAGTGGCAGGGCTGGAACCAGACGCCCTCCGAGTACGGAACCCAGAGGCGCTCGTCTTCGAGGTCCATATCGGCGATGAAGTGCTCGCGGCTGCGCTGGTGCGGTTCAAGGCCATCCATTCGGTTTGAAAATTCGACTATCGCCATGTTTGTGTCTCGGGGGCGGATTCTTTGTTCTGGGTTTCACCGTTCCAGAACAATATAAATCCCGGTGCGCGACCCTTCCACCCTCGGTGATGGTATTAGGGTGGGCCCCGCGTCCAGCTTGTCCAGATGTCGATGATCGCTTACAATCCAGAGAATTTCTTCGCAGCCACTCGTCCGTTTTGAGATCGACATTTTTCGCGGACGGCGCGGCCAAGGGTGCGGCAGCCGCGACCGATGGCTGCGACTCAACAATTGCGGCATACGAGGGGCACATATCATCGATTCCCAACGAATATTCTTCCCCGGTTTCCCTGGGCTGGTAACGGGGCTGGGAGTGTTCGCGGTGATATGGCTCGCCGTATATCTGAAGTCCAGGGGGCAACCTGTCGTCTTCGATCCCGCAGGCAAGCATGGGGAGTTCGGCAAGGCGCTGCTCCCCATGTATCTGGACATCACCAAGACTGTCCTGGGTCTGGCCGCAGGGTCGATCGTCCTGTTGGTCGGATCGCTGAGTTTCAGTCAATCAGCCGGCGGTCGTTCGCTCACTGCGTTCGCATCGCCCTTGTTTCTGGTGGCGATGACGATCATCTACGGCGTGCTTTTCATGATTCTTCTGGCATTAAGTTATGAACATCATCTCCATCATCCGAATGAACCAGGGGCTTACACGATGCTGAGCTACACGCGCAACCAATCTCTCGGTTTCAGTGGGCTTGTGTGCTTCTGCATCAGTTACATCTGGCTCATCGCCGCCGCCACAAGATAACGGCAGAACCTCAATTATCAATGGAGGAAGAGCGGATGCGCTCCCAGTTTGGGGAGACGTATGCTGCCTATGCCCGACATACCGCTGCCCTGGTGCCCTACCTTCTCTGATCACCTGCACCCGAAACGCAGTGCTCCCGGGGCGCATGAGGTACCCTCGGTTGTGGTTATGTGGAGGATCCCTCCGCGGCTGAAGCCGCTCTTTGGCGGGAGGGTGTGATGGCACGGCTGAAGCCGTGCCCCTTCAAGAGCAAGAGCCCAGGCCTAAAGGACTCTTCGCTGCGCTCTCTTTCGTGGGGCTGAAGCCCTACGCTTCCACCGGGCGGCCTTTGCCCGCTTTGGTAAAGCAGAACTGAGGTCGGGAGATTTGATCCTCCCCACTCAAGCCAACAGATGGCTTCCACCCCAGCGACGAAGACCTGTCGCCGGGGATCCCGTTTGAATGGGCCACCTAGCCCGCCCTCTGCCGAGCTTATTTGCCTTTTTCTTGTGCTTCAACTCGCTTTTTGAATTCATCAATATCCAGGGTCGTTTGACTATGAAACGGCTGGTTCTTCGATACATTCCAGAGTTCATTCGTTTGGTCGCGTACAGAGAGAACTATGGGGGTAGGCGATTGATCTATATTGTTGCCTGGCGGGGTTGGTCTGCCAGCGGTGTCTGCCGTGAACCGAAGGACGAGATCGGCGTCCTTTGCGTCCTTCACGATTTTGTATCGTCCCCACTTACTTAATGCCTCGTAGGCCTTGTCTGTAATCTGTGAGAACCCCGTTTGATTGTCAATGTACACGTTTTTTGCCGCTAGCACGCTTGCCGGGAGTGGGGGATATTTGTCCGCCGCATACATCGGGGATACGACGAGAACGACGGCAAGAGCTACTGTTTTTGCTGCTTTCATACAATCTCCCTTAGAGAACTGTAATCCACCGATTTGCGCAACGGACTCAGTGTAACCAAACGGCAGGCGTTATTGGGGCCGCCATGATCAAGGAAGCCCGCTTCGTGGGGAGGGGGGCTGACGGCAGGGCTGAAGCCTGCCCTTTCAAAGAGCCCAGGCCTAAATGCCTCTTGGTCGAGCTCTTTATCGTGGGGCTAAAGCCCCACGCTTCCGCCGGGCTGACTTTGCCTGCCTTTGATGATTGGAAATTTGGAAGAGTAAGGTCGGAAGACCGGCCTGGCTTGCCTCTTAGATAGGATCGTAGTGATAATGGGCTTCGTTATCGAAGGGGCAGTTCTCGAGATAGGCGCGCCGCTCCTTACGTTGACGCGTCTTTGTTTTAGCCTGACCCTGACGTGGATGTCCTTGCGTTCGACACGGAGTCTTTCGCCATGAGCAACCCGCCACCAATCTATGGCGCCGCGCTTCCGCGTTTCAAAGCTGGTGACCTGGTTGCGAACCGCTTTGAGGTTGTCAGATTCATCGCCCGCGGCGGGATGGGCGAGGTATATGAGGTTAAGGACCGGTTCCTGCAGGGCATCGACGTGGCGCTCAAAATCATTCGCCCGGAGATTGCGTCGGATGCTGTAAATACGCGCCGTTTCGAGCAGGAAGTTATCTTGGCGCGCAAGGTCTCTCACCCGAATCTTTGTCCAATTTATGACATTTTTCGTTCGGAACAGCCGGCACCCGCGTTTCTCTTCCTGACCATGAAGTTTCTTCATGGCGAAACGCTGGATGCGCGGTTGAAGGATCCGAACAGAATCCCGCCCGACGAGCCGCTCGAGATCTGCAAGCAACTGCTGGCGGGCGTCGCCGCATTGCACGGTGCGGGTATCATTCATCGCGACCTCAAGCCCAATAACATTATGCTGGAGCATTCGCAGGATAGACTCAACGCCGCGATCATGGATTTTGGTCTTGCCCGCTTGCACGAGGCGGATGCGACGGTCGGGCAGACCTTCTCGATTGCCGGCACGATCGGCTATATGGCGCCGGAGCTTCTGCGCGGCGAACCTCCGACCAAGGCGAGCGACCTCTTTGCCCTGGGAATCGTGCTGCACCAAGTGCTGACCGGTGGCCGCCCAGAGGATATTCGCCGGGACTCTTCGACGCCGCCGACTCGAGGTCTGCGTTCGGCGGGTGCACCGCCCTATCTTGCGAGAGCCATCGAGGGCTTCCTTTCGCACGACCCTGAAAAACGAAGCCGCTGTTTCGAGCAGATCCAGTCGGTGGCGAGCGGCGCAAGATCAGGCCAGATCTCGTCGCGATTCCTATCGGGCGATGCGAGATTGAAGCGGTATGGGTTTGCATTCTTAGGCGCGCTGATCGTCGCAGTGGCTGCGGTCTGGCTAACGCCAGCCAGGACGCCATCGGTATTGAAGTCGCAACAGATCACCTTCTCCGCAGAGCCCAAGGAGAAGCCGCTGGTTTCAGACGGATCACGGCTTTACTTTCAGAGCCGTGGAGAGCCGGTGGAGATGGCGTTAAGCGGAGGCATGATTGCGCCGCTGAAATTCTCGGAGCTTGGACTGAAGATTTTGAGTGTCTCTGCCGACAGGTCTAAGGCCCTAGCCTGGAAGTCGGTTCCGGAGCCGGGCGCGTACGACAAGGGGACGTTATGGGTCGCGCCTCCGCTGGGAGGAACAGCTCGACGAGCCGGTCCGCAGTTTGCTCAGGATGCACGGTGGTCTCCTGATGGGACTTCTATTCTTTTCAGCGAGAATGGAGCGATTTATTTCGCCAAGGAAGATGGGAGCGACCGGAGGAAGATCTGGGCAACGGATGGAGCTATCGATAGCCTAGGCTTCTCTCCGGATGCACGAGAGCTAACCTTTGCTGTCCTAGCCAAACAGAATTCCCGGCAGTGGCGGGTGAGTGTCGATGGCAGCGGCGCTCATCCTTTATTGTCCGATTGGCCCGCGCACTCGGACCAATGGTTTGGCCAGTGGACACCTGGCGGAAAACACTTTGTGTTTCTCTCGGACCGCGAGGGGCGCGGAAATGTTTATGAGTTAGTGCGGCCGAGATGGTTCGAGTGGTGGAAGCGACCGACCGCGGCCCTAATCACCGGAAACCAGATCGATATTCGAGCCCTTGCGCCGGGACCTGACGGAGAGAGCCTCTATGTGGTGGGCGAAGCAGATCAGGGCTCGCTGCAAGTTCTGGATCCGTTGAGCGGGAAGTATGTGCCCTTCCTCAATGGTATGCCTGCGCAGGCTTTCGTGATCTCACCGGACAGGCAATGGATGGCCTACTCCACATACCCGAACGGGAGTCTGTGGAAGAGCAAACTGGATGGCAGTGAAGCCCGACAGCTCACGGCCTCTCCAGCAAACATGGTGCAATGGTCAAGGGATGGCAAGTCGCTAGCTTACTCGGATGGATACAGAATCTACATCCTGTCCGCCGATGGGGGCGCGCCGGACAAGCTAATGGGCGGCGGTGATCGCGAAGGCTTTCCAACGTGGGCGCCGGATGACAGCTCGATCGCTTTCAGTTATTACAATCCGGAGAATCCTCACGATGAAGGTATTCACACCATCGATCTAGCGAGCCGGAAGATTTCAATCATGCCGGACACGCAAGGTTTCTCGCTGCCTTCCTGGTCTCCGGATGGGAAGTATCTTGTGGCGATGACACAGCAGCCTTCGCGCATGATGCTTTATTCGGTTGCGACCAAAGCGTGGACGGAATTAAAGAACTTCGATGCTCCGTGGGGTTTCTGGATATGGTCGAACGATAGTCAGTCTATCTTCATGCGGGTGGTAGAGGGCTCGGTTGGCGTCTATCGACTTACGGTTCCTGGTGGTAAGTGGGAAAAAGTCAGCGGACTAGACGGAGTGAATCTTCGAGCAGAGTTTGATTACTCGCTTCCGAGCCTGACGGTTGATGGAAAACCGGTGCTGATGAGCCATGTGGGCGTGGAGCAGATTTATTCATTGCGATGGAAATAAGGGAGCCCAGAGGCTTGTGTCGCTGCCTCCTCAATCTAACGGTCTGTCTGTAAACAGTGTCTTCCCCGCCAAACTTTGGATTTCGATGGCTCGATTTCCAAGCAGCGCTTCGACGTGGTCGTGGCTGTCTTCGGGGACGAAGAGGAAGTTTCTTGGGCCTTGCCCCCACCTAGTTACTAAGTCGTTATCCGTTAGGAATATCTTGGGGGCGTCGGGGTAGTAGGAGCCGTAGATCATGGTGCTTCGGCGGCCGTCGACTAATAGGGCTTGCCTGTTGGTGTAGAAGATGATCGAGGAGCCGTCGGACTGGTCTCCGTAGAGGAGGAGGTTGTCTTCGGGTTTGGCGAGGTGGTTGATGGTGTCGGCGATGGGCTTGGAGGACATGAGCGGCTCGAAGCGGACGAGGGCGATGTGGGCGGCGATGAGGAAGACGGCGGCGGTGAATCCGACCGAGGTGGTGGCTTCGAGATGGTGGCCTCGGCGGCGGAGGGTCCAGGCGAGGAGCGGGCCGACGAGGAAGGCCATCATGGCAATGATGGCGGGTTCGCGGAGGGCGGCGAAGGATGGCCCGGTGAGGTCGAAGACGTGGGCCATGGAGAGGGAGTATCCGGCGACTTCGCGATGGGCGATGGCGCTGCCGATGTCGGGGGCGGTGGGGATTCCGCGGGAGGTGAAGAGGCCGTAGCCGAGGGCGATGGCGGAGGCGACTCCGATGACGGCGAAGGCGGCGTGGCACCAGGTGAGCCAGGCGCGCGGGGTTCCGGGGTATTCTTCAGCGCGGGCGAGGGAGCCGGCGCCGAGGACGATGAGGGGGAAGTAGGCGGGGAAGGTGTAGTACTCCTGATTGGTCGAGATGGAGAAGAAGACCAGGACGAAGGCGGCGTAGATGGCGAGGAGCCAGTTGGTGCGGGTGCGGAACTTGGTGCGGGCGACGTGGCTGGCGGGGTCGACGAGGTGGGCTTTCTCGATATAGAAGTCGACGGTGCGGCCGCTGGTGGGGCGAAGGTCGTTGAGCCAGTGTTCGCGGGTTTGCCAGGCGCGGAGGACGAGGACCGGGGCGAAGAGGCTCCACGGGGCGAGCCAGATGAGGTGGAGGGTCCAGTAGAGGTAGCCGGGGAGCTTGTTGTAGTCGTGCGGGTAGCGGGTGCCGAGGAAGCGGAAGAGATGTTCGTTGAGGAAATAGAAGTAGAAGAAGCCGTGGACGTTTCCGGGTGAGGGGATGTTGCCGACGGGATGGCCGATGTCGGGATTGCGAAGGCCGGCGAGGATGTGCCAGGGAGCGGCGATGGCGAGGAAGAGCAGGAATCCGGTGAGCGGGCGCAGCTCGCGCCAGCGACGCCAGGTTCCGGTGAGGATGAGGTAGGGAACTGTGGCGGCGATGAAGAAGACAGGCGTGACGAGGCCTTTGGTGAGGACGCCGAGGGCGAGCGAGGCCCACATCCAATAGATGCTGGCGGGCTTGCGGTCTTCGAGGCCGGTGATGAGGAAGTAGAGCGCGAGCGCGGTGAAGAGGGTGAGCAGGACTTCGGGGATGAAGATGCGGGTGAAGAGGAAGGCTCCGACGCAGGTGAGGACGCCGAGGGCGGCGTAGAAGGCGGCGCGTTCGCCGAAGGCGCGGCGGGCCCAAACCCAGGCGAGGATGGCGCAGCCGAAGATTCCGAGCGCGAGGGGCAGGTGGGTGGCGAAGACGTTGTAGCCGAAGAGGCGGTAGTCGATGGCGACGATCCAGTAGGGGAGTGGGGCTTTTTCGAGATAGCGGACGCCGTCGATGTAGAAGGTGACCCAATCTCCGGTTTCGGCGATGTGTTTGGCGACCTGGGCGTGGGCGGCGTCGGCGTCGTCGAGCAGCGGGGGCGAGAAGAGCGCGGCGACGTGGACGGAGAGGAAGACCGCGACGAGCAGGATCCAGGCTCTCACGGTGGAGAACTGAGTGATTGGGTATTCCAACGGCGTGGTTTCGCTCCGGTGGGAGACAACGAAATGGCCGTTGGTGTGGTGGCTTGGGACGCGGGGGGTCATGGCGAGTGCCGCTGTGAGCAGAATAGCAGTCTGCGAAGGGTTCTTCTCCGCTGAAGGGCCGCAGAGTTGGACAAATGGGACCGTGGTGGCGGCAGTTTGTCCAGTTGCGAACAGGAGAACCGCGAAAGCGAACAGTCGGTTTCGCGGCGGCTGATGTTTTCCTCAATGGAATGAGCAGCTTGAGCGCATCTTGGAAGTGGCCCGGGGCCTGCTGTGCTGCAACCACGGGAGTTTACTGTTCCCAGGGAGCAACCGATGCAAACGCTGCTGCAAGACCTGCGCTATTCGCTCCGCCAATTGCGCCAGAGTCCGGGATTTACGGCGACGGCGGTGATCTCGCTGATGCTAGGGATCGGGGCGACGACGGCTGTGTTTTCGATCGTCTGGGCTGTGTTGATGAATCCCTATCCGTATGCCGCGCCGGACCGGATGGTGCACATGCGGCTGAAGGATAAGGCCGGCCAGGACCGTGGGTTCGGATTGACCGGGGCACAGTGGCAGGTGATACGGAAGTCGCCGGTGGTGGAGGATGCGATCGCCACCGACGGGTGGAGCCTGACGGTGACGGGGCACGATCTTCCTGAGGATGTGGAGGCGGACTACTTCACGTCGAACGGCTTTAACTATTTTGGGGTGCCGACGGCGCTCGGTAGGGGATTGCAACCTTCAGATGCTGTCGATGGTCAGGACCCGCAGCCGGTCGCGGTGCTTAGTTACAAGTTCTGGCAGCGTCATTACAATAGCGACGCTTCGGTGATTGGCAAGACGATCCAACTGGTGAGGAAGAACTACACGATCGTTGGCGTGGCAGCGCAGCGATTTACCTGGGACGACGCCGATGTGTATCTGCCGCTCAAGGTGACGCAGGACCCGGTGCCAGCGTATTACGTTGGGGTCCGGTTGAAGCCGGGGGTGACGCATGCGATGGCGGATGGAGCGCTGGGGCCGCTGATCGAACAGTTTGCCAAGGAGACGCCAAAGCATTTTCCGCAAGATCGCGCCCGGTTCAATGTGGTTGGGCTCAACGAAGATTTCGTCAAGAAGTTGGGCGGGACTCTGGCTCTCCTTTTTTGTGCGGTCGCGCTGCTGCTGGCGATCGGTTGCGGCAATGTATCGATCCTGCTGCTGGCTCGAGGCACGGCGCGGCAACATGAGTTTGCCTTGCGCGCGGCGATCGGCGCGAGCCGGCGACGGATTATCCGGCAGTTGCTGACCGAGTCGCTGCTGCTTTCGCTGACCGGGGCGGCGCTGGGTGTGCTGCTGGCTTACAAAGGGCTGGCGATTATTGTCGGACTGTTGCCGCCGTACTCGTTTCCGCATGAGGCTGCGATCCAGATCAATCTGCCGGTGCTAGCTTTCAGCGTGGGGATTGCCTTGCTGACGGGGGTTCTGTTTGGGCTGTCTCCGGCGCTGCAATTGTCGCGGCCGGAGGTAAGCCAGGTGATGCAGTCGAGCACGCGCAGGATCGCCGGCGGTGTGCGCGGCAAGGCGACGAACAATGTCCTGATCGGGGCGCAGATAGCGCTGACGCTGCTGATGCTCGCCGGGGCGGGCGCGGCGATGGAAGGATTTCTGAAGCTGCTGCATACGCCGCTGGGCTACGATCCGCACAATGTGATGTCGGTGGGAATCCCAGTGCATAACGGCACTTACAAAACCTGGGCGGAGCGCTCGGCATACTTTGACATGTTGTTGCACAAGGCCGGGTCGGTTTCCGGAGTCGAGATGGTTGCCATCTCGACCAATGCAACGCCACCTTCCAACGGGTGGGGGACCAAGGTGGAGATACTCGGTCAGGCAGCGAGCGACGATCAGAAGGTCCGGGTGAATTTTGTCAGCCCCAACTACTTTCCGCTGCTAAGAATCCCGGTGATGCACGGGAAGGTATGGGACGAGACGGAGAACCACAATGCCGCGCATGTGGCGGTGATCAACGAGACGATGGCACGGCGCTACTTCCCGAATGGCGATGCGCTGGGCCACTCGCTCAAGATACCGGAGAATGTGGACTCGCCCCCGTATAACGTTGGCGCGCAGGACCCAAGCGGCTGGCTGCAGATTGTCGGCGTTATCGCGGACAAGAAGGACGATGGGTTAGATAAACCGATTCTGCCCGAGGTGTTTGTTCCCTACACCTTATCAATGCGGATGTGGACGCAAATCCTGGTTCGTTCGAAGGCAGGGATCGCACCGCTGTCGCTGCTGCATTCGATCGCCGCGCAAGTGAACTCGGTCGATCCCGACCAGCAGGTGAGCGGACAAGTGCAGGATCTGGAGCACTGGATCAGCGACCAGCAGGAATGGCAGCAGGAGCACCTGGTGGCGTGGCTGTTTGGCGCGTTTGCGGTGCTGGCTCTGGCGCTAGCGGCAGTGGGGCTGTATAGCGTGGTCTCTTATTCGGTGGCGCAGCGGACGAATGAGTTTGGCATTCGCATGGCGCTGGGCGCGCAGCGCAGCCACGTGCTGAAGATTGTCTTTGCGTCGACAGTGAGCAGCGTTGGCGGAGGGATTGCCGCGGGATTGCTGTTGGCTGTCGCGCTGAACAAGGTGTTGGCGCATTGGTCGGAGGGCAGCGTTCGCGATCCACTGATTCTGCTGATGGTGACGGTGTTGATGGGAGTGGTGGCGACGCTGGCTTGCGCGATTCCGGCGCAGCGGGCTTCGGTGGTTGACCCGATGACGGCTTTGCGGGTGGAGTAAGGCGAATCTACAAACCTGCTTGTAACTCAAACGGAAAACCCAGGTAAGCTTCGCGTACCTGGGGCACCCGGATCTGTTATTGACTTGTGGTTGACAAGAGGAGAATTATGCCGTACACCTATGCATAGGAATACGAGGTATCAATGAATTTCAAGGGAACCCTGCCGACGTTGATCCTGGAGGCGCTTGCCCAGGAACCGAGCCACGGCTACCGGATTGCCCAGAGGATCAAGGAACGGTCCGACGGTGTCCTAGACTTTAAGGAAGGCACTCTGTATCCCGCCCTTCATAAGCTGGAGAATGAGGGAATGGTGGAGTCGTATGAGAGCGTGGAGAATGGGCGGGCGCGGCGCCACTACCGCATCACCAGGGTTGGACGGCGGACGCTGGCCAACGACCGCGCTGAATGGCGCCAGCTTTCCCGCGCGGTGACGACGATTCTAGGGGAGGCGTGACGATGAGCGATCTGGAGAGTTGGTTGAGAGAAGCAACGCGGCACCTGGCAGCGGATTCGATCGCCCAGGTGCGAAAGCAAATTGGCGAGCACTACGAATCGGCGCGAGAGGCTGCGATTGCGGGCGGAAATTCCGGTGAGGAAGCAGACAGGATTGCGATGAGGGCGCTTGGCGATGCGAAGACGGCGAACTGCCAGTATCGGCAGGTGCTGTTGACTTCGGGTGAGGCGAGGTTGCTCCGCGAAGGTAAGTGGGAGGCGCGGGCGATTTGTTCTCGTCCGTGGCTGAAGTGGCTGCTTATAGCCGTGCCTGTGGTGTTGGTGGAGGCGGCCGCGACGTCGTATTTTCATGGCAAGGTTGGATTGGCGAAGGACTTGCTGCTTGCTGGAATCGGGATGAGCCCCTTGTTTGCGGCGATGCTGCTGCCGATCAATACTCCCTTGCGTGGCCGAATTTCCCGATATGGAAAATGGGTGGCGTTGACCCTTGCGGTCGTGCTGTTGCTTGGGCCGGACGCGCTGAAGTCGTCTTGGCTGGTGATTACGTGCTTTTGGCTGATTGGGCGGACGGAGTGGACGCGGGCTTCGATTCGGCGGAAGCTGCCGGTGTCGGTCTGGCCGCGGCATTTGTATCTTTGAGGGTGGGTGGTGGATTTCGATACGATCATTTGATCCTCCCACTCAAGCCAACGGATGGCTTGAATGGGGCACCCGTGATTAGTGCGAGACTCCGGCTGCGATCCAGCGTTCCGCTCGCTTTAATTGATAGGAGCATTCGACCAGTATTGCGATCCCTATTGATAACACTACTGGCGGGACCTGTAGAGCGCGGCTAATAACTTCAGCTGAGCCGGTGCTCTTCCAATGTAGGTGCCCCGTCATCGTAATCCCTATGGCGAGATACGCGCCGATAAACGATGCACACGCTAGGAGCCACATTATCTGCCTATGCCACTTGCGCGACGCAAGTGCTGTCATAAACAGCGGAAACGACAAAGCCGGCCCGAGACAAAGAAGAACGACATCCGGCTCCGGGTGGGAGAGAGTGCTCCCCCAAAGGAAGATCCCGACGCCCATGGCAGACGCAACCGCGCTCAGTGCGGCGGCGCAAGCGAATGATGCGATGCGTAAAAACTTTTCGAGGCTGGGCATAGGGTCTGCGCCTTCCACACAAGGCTGTATGTGTCTCGCAACCGCATTGGTTCAACTGTGGAAGACTCACTGATTATAGACTCGCGCTTCCCACGGTTTGAGATTAAGTGTTGCGGTGTGTTGTTCGCTGCTGCCTGCGTTCGATATCTGGAGGGTTCCTGCCTTTAGGCTATTCGGAAGAGTGTAGGTTGTTGCGGCTGCCGAAAAGTTGAGGACTACGAGATATTTCTCGCTGCCAAGCGTTCGCGTGTAGGCGAAGATGTTTGGGTTGGTTGGGTCGAGGTCTTTGTAGTCTCCGTAGACGAGGGCGGGGGACTTACTTCTTAGCGCGATCATCTTCTGGTAGTAGTGATAGACCGAGTTAGGATCGGCTAACTCGTCTTTGGCGTTGATCTGGGTATAGTTGGGATTAACGGCGAGCCAGGGTTTCGTTCCGGTGGTGAAGCCGGCGTTGCTGGTGGCGTCCCACTGCATGGGGGTGCGGGCGTTGTCCCGGCTGGTCTTGCGGAGATCGGCGATGTAATCGGCTGCGGTGATTTTGCCGGTGAGCACTTCGGTTTTGTAGCCGTTCTTGACCTCGATGTCGTCGAAGTCTTCGATGCGCTGGAATGGGTAGTTGGTCATGGCGAGTTCGTCGCCCTGGTAGACGAAGGGCGTGCCCTTGAGGGTGAAGAGCATGGTCGCGAGCAGCTTGGCGGAGGGGACGCGGTTGGCGGCGGAGTCGTCTCCGAAGGCGGAGACGAGGCGCGGATTATCGTGGTTGGAGAGGAAGATGGTGTTCCAGCTATGGATGTCGAGGGCCGCGTCCTGCTTGTCGTAGACGGCTTTGAGCGCGGGGAGCGTCCAGTCTTTCCAGTGGCGGCCCTGGCGGTTGATGCGGACGGTGGCGAAGTCGAAGATCATGTTGAGTTCGTGGCGGCGCTCGTCGACGAGTAGCGGGGTTTCATCGAGGCTGATGCCGAGCGCTTCGCCGACGGTCATGACGTCATATTTCGCCATGACGTTGCGGTTCATCTCCTGAAGGTATTCGTCGCGATGCGGACCGTGGGCGTAGATGGTGGCGACGTTCTTCATTTGATCGGGCAGGATGTCGGGGAAGGTCTGGTCTTTGGAGATAAGCGGGATGACGTCCATGCGGAAGCCGTCGACGCCTTTGTCGAGCCAGAACTTCATGAGGTCGTAGACCTCGTTGCGGACTTTGGGGTTGTCCCAGTTGAGGTCGGGCTGCTTCACGGCGAAGTAGCGCAGATAGTATTCGTTGGTCGCGGGATCTTTCTGCCAGGCTGAGCCGAAGAAGAAGGATGGATCGTTGTTGGGCGGGAGCTCGGTACCGTTGCGGCCGGGTTTGCCGGGACGCCAGATGTAGTAATCGCGATAGGGATTGTCTTTGGAACTGCGGCTCTCGACGAACCAACGGTGTTCGTCGCTGGTGTGGTTGACGACGAGGTCGATGATGAGGCGCATGTGGCGCTGCTTGATGCCTTTGAGCAGAGCATCGAAGTCGTCCATGGTGCCGAACTCTTTCATCACCTTGCGATAGTCGCGGATGTCGTAGCCGTTGTCGGCGTTGGGCGAGTCGTAGTGCGGGCTGAGCCAGATGACGTTGACGCCTAGGTTTTGGAGGTAGTCGAGCTTGGAAGTGATGCCGGGGAGATCGCCGATTCCGTCGCCGTTGGAGTCTTTGAAGGAGCGCGGGTAGACCTGGTAGACGACGGCTTCCTTCCACCATTTTTTGGTGTAGCCGTTGGGGGTGGTGGTGTCGGATGCTGTGGCGGTTGAGGCCTGAGCGTTGATGTTGGATGTGAAGGCTTGGCTTAGCAAGAGGGCGCACAGCGTGTTCAGGATGGTTAATTTAGCTTGAGTTCGATTCAATGCGGGTGCTCCTGTCACTCAACGGTTTGCCCGAAGCCATTTTGGGCGTTGACCCTCCATGTTATTCCCGAAAGCGAACTGCGGGCGGAATCGTCGCCGGATTTAGCAAGTTGATGCGATCGATCGAGTTTAGAATGGCGCTAGAGAAACTTGCGCAGGAAAGTCGAGAGGCAACCTGCCATGAGCGAGTCGCCGGTCACGCGGTCGGAAATGAAAGTAGAGTTGCAGGGCTTGCAGTCGGAACTCAAGGACGATATGCAGGGCCTTGAGACGCGGTTGCTCGAACACACCGAGCGTGTCCGCATTGAAATGCTGGAGAGAACCGAGAAGGTAGAGACGACCCTGCTTAAGGAATTCAGGAAATGGGGCATTAGCTTCGAGTCTCGCTTTAAATCCAACGAGGCGCTGATCTTCGGCTTTAGTGAGCGCCTGATTTCTCTTGAAGAGAGAGTCGGCGAGCTGGAGCGGAAGTAGCTTTTCCGCACCTACCGGTTATTCTGTCTATCGCTCAATCATCGTCGAATCGTAAAAGCGAAGTCAGTATTTCAGAGGTTAGGGATTAGTGTCCCTGTTGGATCGCTGTCATCTTTCTCACACGATGGTCGTGTATGGTGGGTTTACAGCACGATACCCACGAAGAATCCAGAGGTACACCCCTAAGAAATGCAGACGTATGCGGCGATCGATATTGGATCGAATTCCTGCCGGCTCAAGATAGCAAAAGTGGTGCAGCACCGGCTGAAGGTGTTGCACGAAGACCGCGAAGTGACGCGGCTTGGCGCGAGTGTTTTTGAGAGCGGGCTGATCTCGCCGCAGGCGATGGCTGATACGCTGGCGACGTTGAAGCGGTTCTATCGCGCGGTGCAGGAGCATGGCGCCGACCAGGTACGCGCCGTAGCGACTTCGGCGATGCGGGATGCGCGGAATGCGCGTGCTTTTCTGGCGTGGATTCGCGATGAGACCGGCTGGGAGGTGGAGATCATCTCCGGCCTTGAGGAAGGGCGGCTCATTCACTCGGGAGTGATAGGCAATGAGCCATCCGCGGGCGGACATTGCCTGTTGATTGACGTGGGCGGCGGCAGCTGCGAGATTTCGCTCTCTGAACACAAGCGCATCAAGGACACGATCAGCCTGCCGCTGGGCGCGGTACGGCTGACTGAGGAGTTTCTGCTCAGCGATCCCCCGGAGCCGGCGGAGATTGCGCGGATGAAGCAGTTCATCGCTCGGGAGCTGCGTCGCGCGGAGCGCCGGAACATCGCCGCTTTGGTAAAGACGGTCATCGCTACCTCGGGGACAGCGGCCGCGCTGGCCGAGGCGAGCAAATCGCTGATCAAGACGCGTGCGACAAAGGCGGCCGGGAAGAGCGCGGTGAAGGTCGATCCGAATCTGATCCTTACGCGCTCCGTCCGGCGGCTGGCGGAAAAGCTGACCAAGATGGACGATGCCGCTCGCGCGGCGATACCCGGCATCGGGCCGAAACGTTCCGAGATCATTGTTGCCGGAGCGCATGTCTTCGCGGACGTGCTGGAGCGCCTGGCGCTGCCGGGTTTCTGCTATTCGCCGATGGGGCTGCGCGACGGAATCCTGGCGCAGATGCTGGCGGAGCGGGACGAACGCGCGCCGGTGCATGAGATCTTTGAGCGCGAGCGCTGGGAGGGTGTGTTCGAGACCTGCCTGCGGTATGGGGTCGATCCCAGGACGGCGGAGCCGGTGTGCAACCACGCAACGCAGCTCTTTCGCGATCTGCAAAAGGTGCATGACCTTGCGCCCGAGTACCTGGTGTGGCTGCGGGCGGCGGCGATCCTGCGCGATATCGGCAAATTCATGAACTACCAGGGGCACCACCGTCATGCGCAGTACATCATCGCGAATTCGGAGTTGTATGGGTTTACTCCGTACCAGCGCGCGGTGACCTCAGCAATTGCGCGGTACCTGGGCAAGAGCCAGCCGGTAGCGTCGGGCCGGACGATGCGGCAGATTCAACCCGTCGACCATGAGCCTGTGCGGCGGGCGGTGGTGCTGCTGCGGCTGGCTGTCGCGTTGAACCAGGATCGGGCGAGCGATGTTTTGCGGGTGAATGTTGGGGTGTATCCGAAACGAGTGATTCTCTCGCTGACGCCGGGGCGAACCGGCGCCGAGCTGGAGTTATGGTCGCTTCGCAAAGAGGCGGACTATTTCTTCGAGGTCTTTCGCCGCGAGCTCTTGGTGACGCTGGAGTAGAGCGCCTTCAGCATTCGTGGGTCGAGCAGCCAGAGCAGCGTTCCAGGACGCCGCGTGCAATCGACTCGGGCGAGCGCGCTTTTGCGCAGGCGGATATGCGGGAGGTCGGTCTTGCCGCCGGCATTCGACGGCGCTACCGCGATCAGCGAGGCGAGAAACTGCTCGAGGTTTGGGTTGTGGCCGACGACCAGAACATTCTCGTGGACCGAGAGTTCCGTGACGAGTTTGTGAAAGTCGGGAGCTTTTCCGGTGAAGTTCAGGGCCTCGGTGATGTGGAGCTTGGCCTCGTAGCCCATCTCCATACCCACAAGCGAGGCGGTCTGCATGGCGCGCTTGAGTGGGCTCGAGGCGATGACGTCGAAGTGGACGTTGAGGGCGTTCAGACAGTTGGCGACGAGGATGCACTGCTGCTTGCCTTCTTTATCGAGCGGGCGTTTGGCGTCGAGGGCTTCATTGGTGCGGCGAGTGCCTGCACTGGCGTGGCGAAGAACGTACAAATTCATGATTTTAAGTGGCTTCTCTCTTGGCTTGCGGATGTGCCGCGGGTTGCCGATTCCGAGGTTCCCGCGTGGGCAAGCCGTCGTATTCACACGATTGTAACAATGAAGAGATGCCTCGAATGTTAATTCTGCGCCCCGGGATCGGCTAGGTAATCGGAACAGGCGCGGGGAGGGGCTCGATGGGAAATCCGGGATCGGTGCCGGGGCTTCCCGGCCCTGGAATTGGGACGGGGTCGGGATCGGGGGCTGGATCGGGATCCGGATCAGGTTCGGGATTGGGAAACGCGCTGGCGGAATAAGGCCGGAAACCGGGGAGCTCAATGACCATGGACACGGGATGACACCTCCACTGTGGGAGTGCCTGAGACGGTTGGCGGTTGCTCAGTGATTTGCGTTGAGCTGCCAGGTTTCGGTCACCAAGAGGCCGCCGAGGAGGGATTTCCGGTGAGTGATTGAGAAGCCGCTTTGCCGAAAAGCGGATGCGTAGTCGGGCAATCTTTGCGTTCTGAGCCCGGTGAGGATGGAAAATGCCCGGTAGAGGGTCGCGACCACCATTCGGGCGAGAGTGGCAGCGGGTTGGTGCTGGGGGATGGCGAATTCGGAGACGATCCAGTTTGCTTCAGCGGTGAGATGGGGCTTGATTTGGGTGAGCAGGTCGGCTATCTGCGCCTCGGAGAGGCAGTCGAGGAGGAAGTGGGTCACGACGAGGTCGTAGGCTGGGCCTTCGGCCGTGAAGGCGAGCGCGTCGGAGTGAATGGATTTCAGGCGTTCGCTGGCTAATTGTCCGAGGCGGGAGACTCTTTCGCTGAGGAGATTCAGCATGGCCGCGCTGGAGTCAACTGCGTCTACTCTGATTTGGGGATTCGTTTCGAGGAGCCTTGCCGTGAAGCGTCCGTCGCCGTCGCCGAGGATGAGGGCGCGGCGGTGCCCCTTGAGCTGATCGAGGAAGTGGAAGCGGCAGCGTTCGAGGCAGGGACCGAAGGTTAGGTATTCGAGCCAGCGGTAGGGGCGGGCTATGTGGTCGAAGTTGGCGGGGCGGGCGGCCATCAAACCAGAAATGGCAAGAACAGTAGCGGCGTCAGCAGGGCGAGGTCGGCCGCTATTCGCAATTGAAGTGTTGAAAAGCTGTTGCGATGACGATCCAGGAGGGCGAGAGCGAGAGCTGCGGTCAGGCCGGCCGCATAGATCGGAACCGTCCCTCTAAAAGGCGTGGAGTTGGGGGCCGCGGAGCTGGAGAGGAAGGCGAGGATCACGGCGGGAATTCCAGCGAGGATAGCGATCGCTGATGCCACCAACCCGAAGTGTTCTGCCGCCCAGCGGGTGGTGGTGTGGGTGTCGGGCGAATCTAGCGCTTCGGTGGGGATCAGGTTTTCCCAGCGCTCGATGGCGACGCAGTTGAGCCAGCAGATGGCGGCGAAGATAGCGACTGCGGGCAAGAGTGCGGGCCTCTCGGAGTGGGGGTCGGAGTTGAGGCGGGACCAGGCGGGGACGGCGGTTGCGGCGGCGAAGACTATGCCGACGGCGAGTTCTTTGGGCAGCCAGCTTGTTCCCCACCCCAGCGACGAAGACCTGTCGCCGGGGACCCCGGTTCCGCCCAGCCGAGGTTTGTGCACGAGGACGAGATAGAGCAGGGCGGCCGAGAAGAGGACGGTGTCTTCGTAGCGCGCATTGGCGCTCATGCGGGCGACGATCAGCCAGATCAAGGCGCAGCCGACGGCGGCGCCGGCGGTCAGGAATGCTTTGCGGTGGCGGGCGTGGAAGCGGTGCCTTTCCCGGAGAGGCGTCGATGGGTCGGCGCGGGTTCCGTCGAGGATGCGGTCGGCGACGTAGACGAGCCAGGTGCCCAGGGCGAGCAGCAGCGGTGCGTACCAGGGAAGGTCGATGCGCATGGCGCGGGCGAAGAACCATGACCAGAGCGCGGCGACCGTTGGGGCATCGAGACTTAGGAGATGCCAGCGTTCGAAGATTCGGGGAATGAGGGAGGTGTGGAGGGCAGTGGATTCGCGGGGTTTGAGGGAATCGACTGCTGTGGACACTACTTTATTGTAAAGCTGGATGCGGGCTTTGCTTTTTCCACCCTTGAACCATCACTTGAGATTGTGTTGCTGCTGAAGGCGTTCATTCGGGACAACGCAGATCCTTCGCTCCCGTTGGTCGCTCAGGATAACAGAGTGGTTTTGAGGCACGGTTGTTCTAGGCCTGGACGGCTTCGGGGATGGATTCGTTGGCGGGTTTCGTAGGCACTGAGACTGGGCTCTTGCGGGCTTTCTTGGCGGGCGTTCGGCGCTGAGTTGGTACATTTCGAGTTATTGGCTTGGGGGCTGGAGTCGTTGGTTTGGGGATGTCGCCAACGGCAGCCCGGCCTTCGGCGAGCTGCATGAGGAAGCCTTGGGAGTCGAAGGGTGGTTCGGATTTGAAGGGTTCGGCTGAGTCTGCGTAGAAATAAGTGCCATCGGCGGATTCGATACGCGCTTTGACATTGTCGGCGAGATAGGCGGCGAGGATTTCGTCGCGGAGCCGGGCGCGGAGATGCGGATCTTTGACCGGAAAGACGACTTCGCAGCGCTCGAAGAGGTTGCGGGCGAGCCAGTCCGCGCTGCCGCAGTAGATCTCTTCATCGCCGCCGTTCTTGAAGTAAAAGATGCGGCTGTGTTCGAGGAAGCGACCGACGATCGAGCGAACGCGGATGTTCTCGCTGTGGCCTTTGAGACCGGGACGCAGCGCAGACATGCCGCGGACAATCAGGTCGACCTGCACTCCGGCATTCGAGGCTGCGTAGAGGGCTTCGATGACGCTGGGCTCGAGAAGGGCGTTCATCTTGGCGATGATCTGCGCGGGACGGCCGGCGGCGGCATGCTCTGTCTCGCGATGGATCATGCGAATGAAGGTCTCGGCGAGGGTGAGCGGGGAGACCAGCAGCGGCTTGTAATCGTCGGACTCGGAGTGCGCAGTGAGGTAGCGGAAGACATTGTGCGCGCCGCGGGTGAGTTCCGGGTCGGAGGTGAGCAGGCTGATGTCGGTGTAGAAGCGGGCGGTGGAGGGGTTGTAGTTGCCGGTGCCGAGATGGGCGTAACGGCGGGTGACGCCGTCCTCGTCGTGGCGGACGAGCAGGGCGAGTTTGCAGTGGGTTTTCAGGCCAAGAATGCCGTGAAAGACCTGGACCCCGGCGTCTTCGAGGTTACGCGCCCAGCGGATATTCGAGGCTTCGTCGAAGCGGGCCATGAGTTCGACGACGACAGTCACATCCTTGTTTTGCGCGGCGTCGACCAGTGCCTGGAAGATGGGCGAGTCGTTGCTGGTCCGGTAGAGAGTTTGTTTGATGGAGAGGACGCGAGGATCGGCGGCGGCGGACTGGATGAACCCGACCACGCCGTCGTAGGCGTCGTAGGGGTGGTGGAGCATGATGTCGCGCTGGCGCAGGTCATCGAAGAGGTCGGTGGCGCGGCGGCTGAGGCGCATCTCGCGCGGCACAAACGGCTTGAACTTAAGATCCGGGCGGTCGGTGTCACTGTAGAGATTCATCAATCGGGAGAGATTGACGGGGCCGTCGGTGCGGAAGACCTGGCTGAAGTCGAGTTCAAAGTTGATGCGCAGCCGGTCGATGATCTCGGGATCGGCGGATTCCTCAATCTCGAGGCGGACGGCATCGCCCTTGCGGCGGTTGTGCAGTTCGGAGCGGACGGTTTCGAGCAGGTCGCGGGCCTCTTCCTCCTCGAAGTAGAGATTGCTGTTACGGGTGACGCGAAAGGCGGCTTTGGAGAGGATCTCGTAGCCGCGATACATTCCCGCCGAGTGCTGCTCGATGAGGTCATGGAGGAACATGAAGTCATGGGTGCCGACGCTGGACGGCAGCGAGATCAGACGTGGCAAGGCGCGGGGCACGGTCGCGACGCCGAGCAGGGAGTTTTGCGCACCGGCGCCTCTGCGCTTGCGCTTAAGCAGAAGGGCCACGCATAGCGCCTTGTTAATGACGCGGGGAAAGGGATGGGCGGGGTCGAGGGTGATCGGAGTAAGCAGCGGATCGACTTCGTTCTGGTAGAAGGAGACTGCGTGGGCACGGGCGAGCGCATCCAGATCTGCCCACTTGAGTACGCGGACTCCTGCGGCGTGGAGCTCGGGCAACAGCTGATCATTCCAGCAGCGATATTGGTCGCGAACGAAGGCGTGGACGTTCTCACTGAGCTTATCGAGGGACTCCTGCGGTGTGAGGCCGTCCAGGCGAGGCTCTTTGTAGCCGTCTTCAATGCGCTGCAGGACTCCGGCGACGCGGATCTCGATGAACTCGTCGAGGTTGCTGGCGGTGATGGCGAGGAATTTGACGCGTTCGAGGAGGGGATTGGAGGGGTCCTGCGCCTCTTCCAGAACCCGGCGGTTGAAGGCCATCCAGGATTCGTCGCGGCCAATAACCAGACTCTCGGGACGGGCAGGTGCTTTCGTCATAGGCGTCAGAGTTGCATAACGGTGGCTGACTACTAAAGATAACTGATTGCGGAGGCGTTAGCACATTTGCCCAGGTTTGAGGAATGGTGCAGTTACCCGTTTACCGACGATACAGCCTGAACTCATGGATGCATGCTTAGACTGGATGGCATGTGTCTCCAGCGACGCCTGTTGGCTGCTCGCGTGATTCTATCGGGCGGTATCTAATTGAGCGGAAGATATCGGTGTGCACGGCTCCAGTCGCGCACACGACAACCCATGCGATCAGCGATTGATGAGAAGGGAGACCTTGAAAATGAAGCCTAAGGAACCCAGCCGCACAGCCCTGATGATCGCCCGACAACGAGCTGCTCATCAGGTGCTCGAACATGGCTCAATCCTCGATGACCCGTTTGCCATGAAGATTCTGCGTGAAGACGAAAGGGACGTGCTTCAATTTGCGACCGCACACCCCTTGGCCAGCATCGGACGTCTGTTCACCACTGCGCGAAGCCGGATTGCGGAAGATGCGTTGTCAAGAGCGGTCGAAGACGGGGTTCGGCAGATTGTCATCCTTGGCGCGGGACTCGACACTTTCGCTCTCCGGAATCCCCACGGCGCACGACAGATCCGTATCTATGAGGTGGACCACCCCGCGACGCAGGCATGGAAACGCGAGCGCCTGGCTGAAGCTCAAATCGCACTTCCGCCATGGCTTATTCTCGTGCCCGTCGATTTCGAGCGGGACGATTTCGAGACACTTGTCGGCGCGGGCTTTCAGCAGAACTCGCCCGCGTTTTTCACTTGGCTCGGCGTGGTGCCATATCTGACAGAGGACGCTATCGGCCGCACTCTGGACTACGTGTCGTCAATCCAGAACTCGGAGGTGGTGTTCGACTACATGGGACCTCCCGAGACATTTTCGGAAGAGCTAAGGCAATTAGAAAGGGCGCGGAGCGAACAGCTTGAGAAACTTGGTGAACGTTCGGCCAGCCGTTTCGAGCCGGCTGGCATGGCAGCGATTCTTCGCTCGCATGGATTTTGTGCCATCGAAGACATCAGTTTCCGAGAGATCGCGTCCAGGTTCGGCCACGCCGTTCAAGGACTCGCGCCCGGACAGGCTGGCCTTCATGTTGTCCACGCTAAGCACTAGAGCGGAGGCGGTCTTGGCGCGATAACCTAACAGCCGTATGACTGCGGAATGCCTGGACCGAGGTGGCACCGCCGGCTGCGGGCATCAATGACGACCGCTTGGAGATCCGATTGGATTCGCCCAGCTCCGTGACGTGTCAGACCTGATCCTCGATTCCTGTGAGTGAGTTCAATCGGTGGGAGCCGCCGGTATCCGGTTGTTCACCTATGGGGTACGATTTCATAAGGCCTCTTCCCTGTTTTTTTCATCGTTGGGGCAACCCGTTGCATCCAAAGAGGGACATTGAGAGAACTGGCACTTTTCCTGAGTCCCGACGAGAACGGCGGCGCGCAGTTCTTGGCGGGAGAAGGCCACGATTGGCTGAGTTTGCCTCCTACGCGCCAGAAGTCACAATGCTCTGAGAGATTTTCGAATGGAAGGTTATTGCTTGGCTGATAAGGGGAGAGTTCTGCGCTGGATTTGCGGGGCGGCCTCGGTTTCGATGATGGCCGCTACCCTGTTGGCGCAGACGCCGCCTCAGGCAGGCACCTCCTCGCCTGGGACTCCGTTTCAGCCCAGCCAGCAGGCTGCCCCGTCGACTTCCTACCAGGGAAGCGTGATTGAGGATAAGGCCACCGGAGACGTCTTGCAGCTCACGCTGGACGATGCGATTCAACGGGGGCTGAAGCATAACCTGGGCTTGATCCTGACCGGTCAGAACCAGCAGTCGGCGAGCGGGCAGCGCTTGCAGGAACTTCAGAGCTTGCTGCCGACGGTGGATGGGACGTTCAAGGCAGCGGTCAATGAGACCAACCTTCAGGCCGAGGGCCTGCGGATTCCGGGTTTTCCGGCGATTATCGGGCCTTATGGGTACCAAGACGTTCGCGGAACGCTGACGTGGTCGCTGCTGAATATTACTTCGTTGAGGAATTACCTGGCCGCGAAGCACAATTTCGCGGGAACGCAGCTTTCGGTGCAGGATGCCCGGGACATGGTCGTGTTGACCGTCGGGAACGCCTTTTTGACCTGCATCGCGGATGCGGCGCTGGTTGAGAGCGACAAGCAGCAGGTGGCAACGTCGAAGGTTTCGCTCGATCAAGCGGTGGCGAATCACGAGGCCGGGACGTCTCCGCTGCTCGATGAGCTGCGGGCGCGGGTGGATTACCAGACGCAGCAGCAGTCGTTGATTTCGGCGCAGAACCAGTTCGAGAAAGACAAGATTGCGTTGGCACGTGCGATCGGCCTGCCACTCGAACAGATGTTCGCGCTGAGCGATCAGGCTCCGTTTGCAACGTTGGACCAGGTCGACCTAAAGGCGCTGATCGACCAGGCTGAGGGATCGCGGAGCGATCTGAAGGCGCTGGGCGAGCAGGTACAGAGCGCTACCGAGTCGAAGTCGGCGGCGACTGCGGAGCGGTATCCGACGATCAATTTTGAGGGCGATTATGGCGCCATTGGTGTGAATATGCTGACCTCGCACGGTACGGGCGACGCGGTGGGGACGTTGACTGTGCCGCTGTTTGAAGAGGGCAAGCTGCGCGGCGACTCCAGGATTGCGCAGTCGGCGCTCGACCAGAAGAAGGCCCAGTTCAGCGATTTGCAGGGGCAGATCAGCGCTGATGTGCGCGATGCGATTCTGGACATCCAGTCGGCGCAGCAGCGGGTCGCGGTAGCGGAGAGCAATGTGAAGCTGGCTGCCGAGGCTCTGAGCGAGGCGCAGCAGCGCTATGCTGCCGGAGTTTCGGACAATCTCGCGGTATCGCAGGCACAGCAGTCGGTAGCCCAAGCGAACAACCAGTATGTCAGCAGTCTCTATGAAGATAACGTGGCGAAGTTGTCGCTGGCCCGCGCACTCGGGCTAGCCGACAAGAACTACAAGCAATATGTGGGAGGTAAGTGAACGTGGCGGACCAAAATCCAGGATCAGCATCGGCAAACGGCGGTGACGAGACCGAAGCAACCGAGCAGCCGAAACAGAAGTCAGGGAAGCACTTTATCGCGATCGGCGTGATCACGGTGCTGGTGGTCGGCGCGCTGCTCTTCTGGTGGCGCTCGACCTTCTATGAAGACACGGACGACGCCCAGATCAATGGGCACCTGGTCCAGATCAGCTCACGCATCGCCGGACAGGTGATTAAGCTCTATGTCGACGAAAACCAGCAGGTCAAGGCCGGGGATCCGATCTGCGACCTGGATCCAAAGGACTTCGAGGTAGCCGTGCAGCAGGACGAAGCGAACTTGCAGGCGGCTGAGGCGGCTTTTGAAGCGGCCAAGGTGAATGTGCCGATCACCGGGATCAATACAGGAAGCACGCTGCGGTCGACTTCGTCTGACGTTCAGGGTTCCGAAGCCCAGGTACTGGCCAGCAAGCAGCAGCTGGCCGGAGCGGAAGCGCAGATCGCCCAGGCCGAAGCCAACTACACCAAGGCAAAGCTGGATCTGGAGCGCTATAAGCCGCTGGTGGAGAAGGACGTGATCTCGAAGCAGCAATGGGACCAGGCGGTTGCGACCGCCGATGCCGACAAGGCGGCGCTGGACAATGCCAAGGCCAACGAGGCGGCGGCGCGGGACCAAGTGAGGGTTTCAGAGGAGCGGGTGAAGCAGGCGGTGGCGCAGTACCAGGGGGCGCAGTCGGCTCCGCAGCAAGTTGCGGCGCAGAAGGCAAAAGCCGACCAGGCCGCCGCGCAGGTCGAGCAGGCCAAGGCGCAACTGGAACAGGCGAAGCTGAACCTTTCCTACACGAAGATCATCGCTCCGGAGGCGGGAATCATTACGCGCAAGAGCGTGGAGATCAACCAGAACGTCAGCGTCGGTCAGAACCTGATGACACTGGTTTCGCTCGACGATATCTGGATTACCGCAAATTTCAAGGAGACGCAGCTTCGGCTCATGAAGGCGGGCCAGACCGGGGAGATTTCGGTCGACGCTTACGGCGGCCGGAAGTATGACGTCAAGGTGACCCAGATTGGCGGGGCCACGGGTTCCGTGCTGAGCCTGTTTCCGCCCGAGAATGCGACGGGCAACTACGTCAAGGTGGTGCAGCGCGTGCCGGTGCGGCTGGATCTGGTTGATCCGCAAAATGAGAACAAGGACCATCTACTGCGGCCGGGCTTGTCGGTTGAGCCGAAGATTCGGGTGAAGGACTAGGGGGCCTCATTGAGGCCCGGTTCGAGAATTCCTGTTGAATCCGCCCAATATTGGATAGCTTTTAGGGCTGTAGAGCATCCAACTACGCGGAGGAAGTTAAGCATGAGCGCTACCGCTGTAAAGGACCACCCTGGTAAGACCACCCGCACCGACCTGATTACGCCCCAATGGCATCAACACGCTAAGCCCATACAGAAATTTGGAACTGTCATTCCGGATTTGCCGATTGGGCTGGACGAGAACGTCCGGCTAGAGGTGACGAAGCGGCTGAATCTGTTGCTGGCCGATACGGAGACTCTGCGGGACCTCTATAAGAAGTCGCATTGGCAAGTTGCGGGGCCGACTTTCTATCAGTTGCATCTTCTTTTCGATAAGCACTACGGCGAGCAGGCAGAGCTCGTCGACACCATTGCAGAGCGTATCCAGATTCTCGGCGGAGTCAGCATAGCGCTGTCACAGGACGTCGCCGAACACACCCGGCTGGAGCGTGCTCCGCGAGACCGTGAAGAGGTACCGGTGATCATTACGCGGCTGCTGGAGGCGCACAACTTCATCGTGAAAGAAGTGCGGGAGTTTGCTCACCGGGCGGACGACCTAGGCGACGACGGTACCAACGACATGCTGGTGAGCCAGGTGCTGCGGACCAACGAGATGCAGATCTGGTTTGTGAGCGAGCACCTTGTGGAGATGCCGCTGACGCGGGTGAAGTAGCAGTCGTCGCAAGTCCCCAAGAAGCTGCTCAGGGCCGGACGACACATCGTCCGGCCCTTTTGTTGATCGAAAAAGGTGCTCGACGAGGCGCTTTTGGCACCGTTCGCACCGTTTTCGTCCAGACGACATCTATAGTAGGCAGCAGGCCGTCTTCCGTGTTGTCTCTCGCCTAGCCGCTGCCGTTCAAGGCAGGAACCGCTGGGCATTCCCTGGATCAGGGACTTTTCTGGACAGTCAATTTTCTGGGAAGATGGTCTGAGTCTGGTGACCTTCGATGCCGCTCGCTCTCGATTTCTTTATCCATTACGGTTATGTGGTCCTGTTTGTCTGGGTGCTCGCCGAGCAGTTGGGGATGCCGATTCCGAGCGCGCCGCTGTTGATTACGGCGGGCACGCTGACGGCGACGCATAAGCTGAACCTCGCGATGGCGGTGCTGGCGGTGCTGATGGCCAGCCTGATCAGCGACACGATCTGGTACCAGCTGGGCAAGCGTTTTGGCGGGCGCGTAGTGCGCATGGTTTGCAGGCTTTCGATGGAGTCGTCGACCTGCGTGCGCCGGACCGAGGACTACTTCACCAAGCACGGGCCGAGCGCGTTGCTGCTCGCCAAGTTCATCCCCGGCCTGGGCACGGTTGCGGCGCCGATCGCCGGGCAGACGAGCATGAAGTACCGGACATTCCTGGCTTACGATTCGGGTGGCATTTTGTTGTGGTGTCTGGGATATATGCTGGTCGGCCGGTTCTTTGGTGATGTGTTGAAGAAGCATCCGGGGGCGCTGGCGTGGGTTGGTCACTTCTCGGCGACACTGTTTGTTCTGGCGGTGCTGGGTTTACTCGGGTACCGCATCTGGAAACAGCAGGCGTTTCTGAAGCAAGTGCGCACGGCGCGGCTGGAGCCGGAGGAGCTGAAGCGGATGCTGGACAGTGGCAATCCGGTGTTTATCGTCGATCTGCGCCATCCGCTTGACTATCTGCCTGATCCGCGGGTGTTGCCGGGAGCGCTGCGTCTCACCCCCGACAAGCTGATCGAGAGCCAGAACGAGATTCCGCGCGACCGCGACATTGTGCTCTATTGCACCTGCCCGAGTGAGGCGACGGCGGCCAAGATGGCGCTGAATCTGCGCAAGCTGGGGATCTACCGGGTGCGTCCGCTGCGGGGCGGCTTCGACATGTGGAAGGCGAAGGGTTTTCCCCTGGAGGAAGTGGAGCCGGCGGCGATGAGTACGTAATCTGGCTTCGAGCAGGCGCGTGGAAGTTCAGTTGAGCTTCCTTGCTTCGCCTTGCGCCAGTACCCTCCGGCTGTGCTAATTTCGCCATATTGCAGTTCATCTTGCGCCAAGAGGAACCCATGGCCTGGACCGAGACCTACCATTGCGACGTGTGCGGCAGGGCAAAGAACGAGGACCAGGATGACTGGTGGCTGGCGTGGACAGAGACGATTTCGCCGACACCCGGCGAGCCGGCGCAGCCGGTGATGCGGTTCACTCCATGGAGTCTGCTGCTCTCCCATACCCCGGAAGTGCTCCACTTATGCGGTGCGCGATGCGCCCAGACCGAGCTTGATCGATGGATGACACCGATCCACGAGAGACTTCGCGCCGGCGAGGCCGCCGATCACGCTCCGCGGGCATGAGCGCCGCTTGATCGAATCGCCAAATCTCTGCGTCGAATTTTGAGAAAGTCACTCGGCCCTCGCGAGGCGTCGAAGCCCTTCTGCCTCCGTTAAGATGAAGTGTTGATATTGAGAGAGGCGGCTGCGTGGCGCACGACGATCTGCGGGACTGGATCAAAGTCCTCGATAAAGTGGGAGAGCTGAAGCGGATTCGCGAAGAGGTCGATCCCATTCTGGAGATCGCCGAGATCACCGACCGCGTTTGTAAAATTGGGCGTCAGGCTAAGAGCGGTCTGGGGGCAGGGAAGTATGAGCCTGGTGGGCCTGCTCTGCTCTTCGAGAAGGTCAAAGGCTACTCCGGCGCTAAGGTGCTGATGAACCAGTTTGGCAGCGAGCGGCGGATGAAGCTGGCGCTGAATGTTGATTCGCTGGATGAGATATCGGGGCGCATTCGCGAGTTCATGGAGATCAAGTCGCCGGAAGGGATGCTGCAGAAGCTGAAGATGCTGCCGATGCTGGCCGAGGTGGGGAAGTTCTTTCCGCGGACCATCGCCGCTCGCGATGCGCGATGCAAGGAAGTGATCGTGCGGGAAAACTTCAGTTTGCTGGATTTTCCGGTGCTGCAATGCTGGCCCGGAGATGGCGGGCGGTTCATCACTCTGCCAGGGGTGATTACGCGCGATCCGAAAACCAACAAGCGGAACATGGGCATGTACCGCATGCAGGTCTATGACGGCCAGACGACGGGCATGCACTGGCAGCGGCAGAAGATTGCGGCAGAACATCTGCGGCAGCGGGTGCGTGCGGTTGCTTCGGCTGAAGCTAGCGGCGACGCGGTTGCAGCGCATGTTTCGGTTATGGCGGCGACGGCCGGTGGGACGCAGAATCTGGGTTCGGGCAGCGTTGCCTTCGGCAAGCTGAAGGATGAGCGGTTGGAAGTTGCGGTGGTGATCGGCACTGATCCGGAGACGACTTTCTCGGCGATCGTGCCTGCGCCGCCCGAGGTTGAAGAGTTTGTGATTGCGGGATTTCTGCGGCAGAAGCCGGTTGAGCTGGTGCGATGTGAGACGGTCGATCTGGAGGTCCCGGCGCATGCAGAGATTGTTCTCGAGGGCTATGTGCGGCTCGATGAGCTTCGCACAGAAGGGCCGTTTGGCGATCATACCGGCTTCTATACGATGGCGGAGGAGTATCCGGTCTTTCATATCACCTGCATCACGCACCGGCGCGATCCGATCTATGCGGCGACGATTGTGGGTAAGCCTCCGATGGAAGATGCCTGGATGGGCAAGGCGGTCGAGCGGATCTTTCTGCCGCTGATGCGGATGACGATCCCGGAGATTGTGGACATCAATCTTCCCGTCGAGGGAGTCTTTCATAATTTGATGATCGTCTCGATTCGGAAGTCGTATGCGGGGCAGGCGCGGAAGGTGATGAACGGCATCTGGGCGCTGGGGCAGGCGATGTTTACCAAATGCATCGTTGTGGTGGACGAGGGCTGCGATGTGCAGGACATTGGCGAGGTGACATTGCGGGTGACGAACAACATCGATCCGGAGCGCGACATCCAATTTACGCTGGGGCCGATTGATTCGCTCGATCATGCGTCGCGACTGCCGAACTTTGGCAGCAAGATGGGCATCGATGCGACGACAAAGTGGGCCGCGGAAGGATTTACGCGGCCGTGGCCGGCGATGCTGGAGATGGATAAGGCGACGAAGTCCAGGGTGGATTCCCTCTGGAAGAAGTTGGGGATTGATTAGTGGTTGTTTATTCCTTCCTGAGGTTGCTGGCGTTAGCGGAAAAACTCACATCCCAGAAGCGGGACCCTTCGGCAGGCTCAGGGCAGGCTGAGGGGCACCCGAGTTTGTTGATAGGGCTGGTGTTGGTTCTGATTGCTTTTGGCTCGGCTCGCGGGTTGGCACAGGTGATTGATGGTTTTGCCTGGGTCGATATGAAAGCCGATGCGAAAACAGTCGATCGGGTCAACTACCTTCTGCAAAGTAAGACTTATACGGCTATTCGCGAGATTGGCCTGATGGGCGAGCAGGCGCTGGTGATTACCACGCTACGCAAGGACCCTACCGCGAATCCTTTGAACGATAGCTTTACTGCTTACGGTGTGTCACTTCACGACGGAACGGTTGAGGTGTTACTTGACGGGAGTAACTTGAAGTACATCGATTGGCAGAAGTTCTATGACTATGACACGCCGGAATTGGTGGCCACGTACGACGATTGCGCGCAGTGCAAGGTGACGACTTTTCTGACTGCTTTCTATATCGATCGCAAGACGAGGCGTTGGGGTGCGCGGTGGCGCAGGGAGATTGCTGGGGCGCCTCTTTATTCCGCTGACCCAACGAAGAATTATGTCTATGCGCTGTTTATGAATGTCGATCAGAAGGTGGTGCTGGATACGTGGGTTTCTTATCCGGAGCAGAAGAAGTCGAGCCGGGGTGGGGAATTTCTCTTTGAATATCGGATTGATATTCCGAGCGACCAGGGTACTTCGCGTCCGCTGACTGGGCGGGATGTGTTGCCGGTAAAGCAGCGGCTTTGTGCGGGACAGAATGTGGTGTTTGGGATAGCGGGTGGGCAGGATAGCGCGGCTTGTAAGGATTTGGGGGGCCGGAAGTAGCGCTTGTTCAGAGAGGCCCGAGGTTAGCTTCCCGCATTTGGTTGGGAACCCGGATTTATTCGGCGGTGCGCAGTTCGATCGAGACGAGATTGTGGACGGAGCGGGCGGGGCGTTTGTCTTCGGTGACTACGAGACGAAGCGGGCCGTCTTTGTCGCCGATGGGCTTGCCGTCCATGGTGTCGGCGACGATTACGTCCCCGGAATGGAAGCTGGGGTCGGTTTCGGCTAATGAGAGGACAGCTTTGTAGCCGTCGCTGCCGGTGGCGACAATGTAGTCCGACATCGCTTTGCCGCGGAGTTTGTCTCCGGTGGGAGCTCCGTATTTGGCGAGCAGGTCGGTGAGCGGGACTCCGGTGTAGGTTTCGTCGGCCTTGGTGTGGACGTTGTGGAAGGTGACGGTTCTTTGGGGGAGTGCCTTGAGGTCTGCTACAGTGAGCGTCGTTGCTTGACCGTTGACTGTCACCTTCAGCGACGAGCTTGAAAGCGCATTCGTTTGGGCTGCGGACATGCTCATGTCTTGCGACAGGGCTGCGATACCCAACGAGCCACACATAACCAATGCGACGAGAAGGCCTATTGCAATGACCGGTGTAATTCGCATTGGCAAATTCACTAAGGCTCCTTCGTCGTCAGAATACGGTGCGATTTCAACCGAAGTGGAAGATTGTCTAAGGACTCATCGGGGACGAGACCGGTGATGACTGGTTGGGTGGTTTCCAAGAATATAGGCGTGGGGTTAACGCAAGGGCCACATTCGATCTCGTTGCTGATCATGAGCGTAAGAGTTATGAGGCTTGTCTTCGGGAAGTCGATTTCTTGTTGGCCGTTCAAGAACCCGACTGCTCGTACGGATATCTCATCGTGCCCAGGCGTTATGGGGAAGAGAGCGGAGCCATCCGCCTTGGTGTATGCTGCCGTCTTTAGCACGCCTGCCGAGTCGGTGATCTCGACAAGCGCTCCTGGTATGATGGCACCCGTTTGATCGGTGACATTGACTGTCAACTGTGGCAACGGAGGTTGTTGAGCGTTCAGAGTTGGAATTGGCGCGATGAGGGACGCGACCTCCACTGATTCTGTTGGAATCCCTGGCCCCTCGGCGGTGTAGCAGGGGCCGGGAGGACAGGTTCTAGGTGCGACGTCACCCGCAGGCGCCTGCTGTGCGCTTGCGGGCTGAACCGCGGTCACAATGACTCCGATGGTCGCAGCGAGAATAGAAAACTTTGTCACCGGCTCACCAAGGCTCCTTCAGTGCGACAGCGCCGCTGCGCGGCCTCGGCCCGCGGCCGAGGGGTTGGCGGACTCCGGTGAGGGGCCACTTGGGTGGGTCCTGGTTTGGGGGCGCGTGGCGGAAGAGCTTGTGGATCAGCGAGGAGAGCAGGCTGGCGATCCAAGGCTCTTTCTGAGTGTCCTTCTCATGGCGATGGCGGCGCAGGATTTCGGCGGCGACTTCTTTGGAGGGATCGGGCTCGCCGGGGATGACGAAGTAAGGCATGAGCAACCTCCCGAAACAGCGACTTGGTGGAGCAGGTTGAAGACGGGACTGACGAGAGCTTCGGCCTTCAGTATACTGGCTTCATGTCGATTGTGCGCAACATCGCTGGCATCGCCAAGGGCATGAGCATCACCTTCCGGGAGATGCTGCAGCCGACCGAGGTCGAGAACTATCCCGACGGGAAGGGCCCGCTGCGGGGCGCGGTCTTTGAGGACCGTTTTCGCGGCGCGCATGTGTTGCGGCGCGACGAAAACGGCCTGGAGAAGTGTGTCGCCTGCTTTCTGTGCGCGGCTGCCTGCCCGTCGAACTGCATTTATATTGAGGCGGCCGAGAACACCGAGGAGGTGCGCATATCGAGCTCCGAGCGGTACGCGAAGGTCTATAACATCGACTACAACCGGTGCATTTTCTGCGGGTATTGCGTGGAGGCTTGCCCGACCGACGCGATTACGCACGGCCACGGCTTTGAGCTAGCGACGCTGAACGCGACCAACCTGATCATGCGCAAGGAAGATCTACTGTCGCCGACGTTCGCTATGCCCGGCAGCATCGCGGTGCATTCCGACTCGGTGAAGTAGTTGCGATAGACAGAACCGGATCGAATGGGCGCTGGGTGGGAACGCCACATCGGCGCCTTTTTCATTTGCCGGAGAGAGAAAGGAATTGAAAGGCGAAGTTTATCTACTATATGCAATTTTCGTCACTTTGTTATGTTGAGTCCTCTTATGCAAGCTAGTCCGGTTGCACTTACCGCGCGCCAGCGCATCGCGGCCGCGCGGCGCATCGTCATTAAGCTTGGCACGAATGTGATCATTCGCGACGATGGCGCACCGGCTGTTGGGCTGATTCATGGCCTGGTGGAGTCGGCAATTAACCTTCGCCGCGAAGGCAGGGAAGTCATCTTCGTTTCTTCCGGGGCGATCGCTCTGGGGGTGAGACGGCTGGGCATGGACGCTTCGCCGACTGGGTTGGCAATGAAGCAGGCTTGCGCGGCGGTGGGGCAGAGCCAACTGATGGCTCTCTATGAGAGCGGGTTTCAGCACTTCGATGTGGCGACGGCGCAGATTCTGCTTACCGAGGATGATTTTGTCGATGGGGTGCGCTACTCCAACCTGCGTGCGACGCTGGAGACACTGTTGACGCTGGGGATTGTTCCGGTGATTAACGAGAACGATACGGTTTCGACGATCGAGTTGGAAAGCCCTGGAGATCGCAGTGCGCCACGCGAGCCTGAGCGTGCGGGCGATCGGATGTTTGGAGACAACGATAAGTTGTCGGCGCTGGTCATGACTAAGATTGATGCCGATTTGCTGATCCTGTTGTCGGATGTGGGAGGGTTATACACCGGGCATCCGACGGATTCTGCTTCGGAGCTGATTCCTGAGGTGAATGCGATTACTCCCGAGCTGCTGGCTGTGGCGGGGAGTGCGAATGGCCGCGGGCGCGGGGGGATGCTGACCAAGGTTGAGGCGGCTCGGATTGTGATGGACGCGGGGAAACTTGCGGTGATTGCGAGCGGTCGAACTCCAGGAATGGTGGAGCGGGTTTGTGCTGGGGAGGATGCTGGGACGGTATTCGCGAAGGGTGCGCAGATATGAGTACGGCGATTGCTGAGGCTGCTACCTCCATTAGCGTGGACGAGCTTGCTCTGGCTGCGAAGCGGGCTGGGAGGAAGCTGGCTTCGGTTTCGACGGCAGAAAAGAACCAGATACTGTTACAAATCGCTGAGTCGTTGGAGAGCCACGCGGCTGAAGTGTTGGCGGCGAATGCGGAAGATGCTGCCGAGGCGGCGAAGCTGGTTGACAGCGGCGAGATGTCGAAGCCTTTGTATCAGCGGCTGTTACTTACTCCGGAAAAGTATCGGGGGATGATTGATGGCGTCAGAGCTGTCGCTAAGCTGGATGATCCCGCGGGGCGGGTTTTGCTTCGGACGCTGCTGGATGACGGCTTGGTGCTCGAAAAAGCCAGTGTGCCACTGGGGCTGCTGGCGGTGATCTTTGAGGCGCGGCCGGACGCGATTACGCAGATCGGCGCGCTGGCGATTAAGTCGGGGAACGCAGTCATTCTCAAGGGCGGCAGGGAAGTGGAGCGGACGATGCGTGCGGTGCTGGAGACGGTCCATACAGCGCTGCGTGAGTCGGGAGTCGTGGATGAGGCTGCGGTTACGGGTGTCTATGGGCGTGCTCCGGTGGAGGAGTTGTTGAAGCTGGAGGGCGTCGTCGACTTGGTGATTCCGCGGGGGTCGAATGCGCTGGTGCAGCATATTCAGAAGAACACGAACATTCCGGTGCTTGGTCATGCCGACGGGGTTTGCCACGTTTATATTGATTCCGCCGCGGATGTCGATATGGCGATTGCGATTGCTGTTGACAGTAAAGTGCAGTATCCGGCGGTTTGCAATGCGGTGGAGACGATTCTTGTTCACCGCGCGATTGCTGCTCAGATTCTGCCTGCGCTGGCCGATGCCTTTGAAGCCAACTTAGTCAAGGTGCGTGGGGATGAGCGCACGCTGCAGTTGCTTGCAGCACGCTCGATAGATTTAGTAGGCGACGATGAGTGGCATACCGAGTATTCCGACCTGATTGTTGCTCTTCACGTCCTCGATGATCTGGATGCTGCGCTGGAGCATATTGAGCGCTTCGGTTCTCATCATACCGATGCGATTGTGACCGAGGATTCCGTGGCGGCGAAGCGGTTTCTGGATGAGGTGGATTCAGCCAACGTGCTGCATAACTGCTCGACGCGTTTCTCGGATGGGTTTCGTTATGGTTTCGGGTCCGAGGTCGGGATCAGTACGAGCAAGCTTCATGCACGTGGTCCGGTGGGCCTTGAGGGTTTGGTGACTTATAAATACCGGCTGATTGGGAGCGGACAGGTGGTAAAGGATTATGTCGGCAAAGGCGCCCGACCTTTCAAGCATGTGAAGCTTGATCCGGCCTAAGGCTCGTTATTGAGCTGGTCCGACAGACGTCGAGACGTGATGGCTGAGGGAAAGGACGTTGCCGTCTGGGTCTTTGAACCATGCCACTTGATCTCCGTCGGGCGCGGTCCAGATGCCCAGCTCCTTGTCGGGGACGAAGGCGTATTTTTCGGTCACCACGCCGCGGCTGTTTAGCCACTGGACCGCGGCGCGGATGTCCTTCACTTCCCAACCGAGAACGGTGCCCTGGGCCGGCTGGAATGTCTCTACCTTGCCGATGCGAATCATGTTCTCGCCGGACCGCAAGGCCAGCGCGAACTGGTCGAGGCTGACGAACTCGAAGCCGAGCTTGCCTTCGTAGAAAGCGCGTGCCTTCTCATAATCGGTTGTCGTGAGAAATCCAACGAGTTTGCTAGCAGTCAGCATGCCGCCTCCGGAAGTGCTCATTTATAGATAGCAGTTGTTCTGGATGTTGACTTCCGCTATCGTGACAATAAATGTCGCAGACGCGCCACTCGTTTCTCTTCGGTGAAGATGGCCGCCGCATTGCGGAGATGGCCGGCGGTTCATGGGATTTTGCCCACGGGTATTCAATCAGGCGGCATTCCCATCTTGAAGACCAATTGCTCTTTGCGTCGGAAGGGGTGATGACGGTGGAGACGAAGGAAGGGATTTGGGTTGTTCCGCCATTGCGTGCGGTGTGGATACCAGCGCAGACGGAACACGGAGTCTGCATGTCGGGCCGCGTATCTATGAGAACGCTTTATCTCTCGCCACGACTGTGCCGGACACTTCCGCGGCGATGTCTGGTGATCAATATCTCGTCGCTCTTGAGAGAACTCATTCTTCACGCGTGCGAGTTCTCGAAACTGCGTAGACGGTTGGTGGCGGAGCGACATGTGATTGAACTGCTTCTGGACCAATTGAAACTGGTCGAGTCAGTTCCCGTTCAGTTGCCGCATCCACATGACGCCCGTGCGAGGAAGCTCGCCGACCTATTGCGCGCAAATCCGCGCGAGCGGCGGCCGCTCGAGGAGTTATCGATGAAATGCGGCGCCAGCAAGAGGACGATGCAGCGGCTCTTCGTGGAGGAGAGTGGCATGTCCTTCAGTCGATGGCGGCAGCGGGCCAGGTTGATTCATGCAATGCAGAGCCTGGCCGCGGGGCGATCGGTCACCGATGCTGGGCTCGAGGCCGGCTATAGCACTACGAGCGCATTTATTTCGATGTTCCGGAAACAACTTGGGACTACGCCGGCTCGTTATTTGACAGCGTCCAGTTAGGTGGTGAGACTCGACTCTCGCTGGTTGAGAGTGGAGGCGTGTTGGGACCGAGAATGGGGAGTTTGATTCTCCCGTATATTACTTTGTTGGCGTGCCGGTAAAGTCGCCTTCTGCTGAGAATGCGTCCACCGTCACGGTGCCGGAGAGCTTGGCTCCGGCGGAGTCCAACGCGCCGCTGTACTTCGCGGTTAGAGGGGTGCCCTCGTATTCGGAATCGTACTGAAACGTGATGGTCTTGCCGTCGACCTTACCGGAGAGCGGCTTGTCCCCTTTGTCGGTCGTGCAGCTCCCGCTCAGGTCTTTATCCTTTTGGGCAAAGGTGCATGTGACGTCGCTTTCATTTCCCTGGATGTCGTTGTGAATTTTCCATTTGCCATTGAGCGAGGCGTTATCAGCTGCGAGGGAAGCAGCGGCCGTTGATGCCATCAAGACTGACAGCAGCAGTGTTCTCATTTGATGCGTCCTTTGGAAAACCAGATGGCGTCGAGCGCTATCCGTGAACGATAAGTGGCATTTCGTGCCTCTGTCAACCGCCCGATGGCTGCGGAGGGACGGGCAGCCCCCGGTTGCGACACCCTCTCAGGTGGGCCATTGGCGCGGCCCTCTAGGAGGCCCAGCGGTCCACGGTCATTCGTTTGTTCGTAGTTTGTGAGGATCGTGGTTCAGAGGGTCAGAGTCAGCGTTACCACTGCGACCAATCTCCGCGGGAAAGAACCCATACTGCCAGCAGAAGATTGCTGGTGGCGTGAGCGACGATGGCGTCGCCGAGGCGGCCCTTCCACTTCATAACGCACGCGTAGGCCAAACCGGCGAAGATACCTACAATCCATTGCCGGCCGTGCATGAGACCGAAGGCCGCTGAGGAGACTCCGATCGAGAGGATTGTGATTGCGGAGAAGGGAACTGAGTCGAATTCGCGGTTGACCAGGCGACGCGCCAGATAGCCGCGGAAAGCGAGTTCTTCGGCGATGGGAACTGTGATGGCTGCAGCGGCGACACGAAAGGCGATCCAGGACCAGCGGGCTGCCGGGGAAAGTGCTGCCAGGGCCGGGCCGAGCTGACTTGCTTCCGCGCCGCGTGTCCAGAACGATGGGATGAGCCAGACGAGGAAGACCACTGTTCCGGTGACCGGAGCGAGCCAGCCGAAGCGCCAGTCGATCTGCTTCAACTCGGACCTGTAGTACCAGAGGGCGAGCCCCGCGGCAAGGAAGCGCAGGGGGTAGAGCCATTCGAAATGTCCCGACGCGGCTTTGGAAAGGAAGGACGCGGCAAGAATGGCGAGAAAGGGAACGAGGTAGGCGGCAATTGCAGGCGATTCACCGGTCTGCTCAATTTCCAGCTCAATTAACGACAGATTGGCTGTGACGGCGCCCATGGTCGAAGGAACGACACCAGAAACAGCCTTGGTGGCTGTGGCGTAGTTCGGAATCTTTCTAACCCACGCAAGTTTGCGCGTAGCCATGGAAAAAGCGAATGCGACGGAGGTAAATGCGATCCATCCGGCCTGGGAGTGGAAACCTACAATTGCCATTTCGGCGTGTCCGGCGTCGCCTATCAACACTAGCGCCGAGATACGGAGGACATTCAAGATCCAGACGCACGCCAAGGCGCATGGAATCAGTAAGAGCACCCGGGGAAAGCGGTTCTCTTTGCGGAAGTACCAGAGCCAGGCTGTAGTGAAAGCTAGGACGAGGCCGAGTCCTTCCAATCCCGAGCACAGCTCTGCGATGAAGACGCTGAATCGTTGAGTGCCAATGACAAGAGTATCTGGATTGACATAAATATCAGGCACGAAGTGGACCAGTACGGCCCTTACAGAATCAAAGGTGAGGACCTGAAGAAGGTGGCCTGGCGCAGAGCGGGATCTATCCCAGAAGGATTGCATCGGGAAGCGCAGGCGCCAGGCGAGAGCGCCCACAACCGTGGCATAGAGCCAGAGCAATTTGGTCTTGCGAAGGATATTAATCCAGGCTTCGAGCGGAACGCAGGCGAGGGCCAAAAGGGCGATTCCAAGAAAAAGAAAGATGTGAAGAATAAAACGGGCAATGGTGGATTCGGCCAGGAACCCGAATCCATGAAGAGTGGCAATATCGGTGAGGGAAATCGTGAGCACGCAGGCCAGGTGACCGAAGAAGAATCCGATGCCGAAAGGGAGTTCCTGCCTTTGCGCCTTAAACTCGGAGTAACCGAGACACAGAAAGACGGCGTACGAAGCGATGATGAAGGGAGCGAACGGATCAAGAAAATGAAGGGAGTGGGGAACGGCGTCGAGCACGAAGAAGTCTGCCGCTAGGACGCCCGCCAAGAGAAATAATCGTCCGAGAAGATAGCGCGGAAATATGGACATTGCTTTCTGCTGGGAGCGTTTCTTGGCGGCGATCAGCGGTCGAACTGGATAACTCAGCCGATTCGGGAATCCAAAAGGAATTCAGGCAGGAAATCGAAACGACAACCGAACCGCTTGCCTCTGAAGAGAGCTAGCGGTTGGCTTCGGAATAGACAAGCTACAACTTATTCAAGCAAGGCCGGATGGATCGGTTCGATATCCCCGCCAGACTGCCGGCGATTCTAGCTCAATTGTCGACTACCCCTTCGAGCGCCGCGCGCGGGCGACCGATAGAGAGCCCGCGAGAAGAGCGAGTCCGGTCACGGCAAGGGCGGGGTCGATCTCCGGGGCTGTTTTCGGCGCTGTCGGTGTCGGCTTGGGCGCCGTTGGTCCTGGAGCCGCATGCGCGCGGGGAGCGATTGAGAGAAATAGAGCCAGGGCCAGGAACGAATATTTTAGAATAGCTTTCATGTTTTGTCCTCTCGAGTAAGTCTCCGATTATTTTCCGAGCTTTGCAGGAACTCATCGACGCACCTCGACAAAGGTGAAAGTCCGGTGCGATGACAGCACTATTATGCTTCGTCTTCCGATTCTGCAAGGTAACAAAATCTCAACTCTTTGGTACCCTGCGACTCACTTACTCCTTTATAGCGGTTGTGTTTTCGGCCGAGAGCGTTTGATTGTCGGGATCTCCGCGCACCATCAGAGGAACCGCAATAGCGAGTCGGGGTGCTTCCTCTTGACGCGAGCGAACCAGGCGCAGGGCCGGTAGTGGAGCAGAACCACGGGCAAATCCACATCGAGCAAACGACAGCCAGTCCGTGGCCGTAGGGCTGATCGTCGGGAGGGTAGTTGAGGAAAAAGCCTCCGTGGAAGAGCCAGGCTAAGGGTTGGCGGGTTAGGATGCGAGAAGCGCGGCTGCCAGGTGGATGACATACAAATGCAGAATGTAAAAGAAGAGCGGAACGTGTCCGTAGGTCTCGATGGCGCGACCGAACCATCCCCAGAAACTTGCTCCGCCGATTGCCGGCAGGATGAGGATCGGCCCTAGCGTCATTAGAAGATAAGGTGGATGCCTAATTGAGAGTCGTTAACCTGAATATAATTCGGTCATGCCGATCTCTCGGCAAGCAATTCTCTATCTCGTCGACTACTCCGTCTGGGCAGACCAGCAGTTGCTCTCTGCCTGTGCTGCGCTCACGCCTGAAGAGCAAGGTTGTGACCTCGGATCATCCCACACTGGCATTTCGGGAACGCTGCGCCATATCTACGATTCGGAGCGCTTCTGGCTCAGCCAATTTCGCAAGGGTGAGCTGATCCCGCTCACCGAATTCACCAACCCGAGACGCTTTCCTGCCACCCCGCCTGAGCCGGAACTCCACAATCTGGAGCAACGCTGGCGTGAGGTGTGGGAAGGCCTGCACACCTATGTTGAAACCCTCCCGGAAGACGAATTTGCGTTGGAACTCCATGCGATCGACTGGGCCATCCCCCGCTGGAAGCTCCTGCTTCATGTCGTCAATCACGCCACGCTCCATCGCGGCCAGGTCATGGGCGTGTTGCGCCAGCTCGGCAAGCAACCTCCCAGTAATGACATCTTTATTTGCTACCACCTCTCGCACTCTTGAATATCACGCCGGCGATTGAGATAGATCGAGAACGAGGGGTTTGATCCTCCCACCCTTCCGCAAGGAGCGTGGTGCACCCTCGGTTTTTCTACAGCGTTTGGAATGGA
>CAWGZE010000011.1:0-110930 GCA_963826855.1 uncultured Acidobacteriaceae bacterium | reverse complement strand
CAGATGCCCCGGACCCGTTGGCACAAGGCAGGTCAGCGCATCGAAGAGGCGATCGGCGCGGTGAAGCCGGCCTGGCAGGTCACGTTTACGTTCAGCGGCTCGCGCGGCTCGAACTCGACGCGATGGATGCCCTCTCCGTTCGCGGTGAACTTGAGCTGGGCATGGTCGATGCTGCCGGTAATATCGGCGGCCGCATCGAGATCCCGCGCCAGTTCGCATCCGATCCGGTGAGGATCTTGCTCAGTTGGCCAAGGGGAGCGTTGGACCATTCGGCATGAAGGTTCATCGGCATCTGGCTGAGCGTCGCCGCATGGCGGAGCGAACCATCGAGCCGGAAGGTGCCGGTGTTGGCGAGGTCGAGGCTACGTCGGTGCGCACGGGCTGGGCGGCAAACTCGATTCGCCACTCGCCGGGATTCTCGAGCCACACGGCAAGATCGGCATTGAAGAAGGAAAACGGCAGCTTTTCATCGCCGTTCTTGAAGTTGATTCGCGCGTTGCTGGCGTCGATGTAGGGGAAGCGCTGCAGGTTGCCGGGGTGGCGTTCGCCGGTCGGCGCCTTTGGAATCTGCGCGGCCTGGGAGAGCAGGGAATCGAAGTTCCAGCGGCCCTCGCGATTGCGGACCAGGTTGACGCTGGGTTCGTCGAAGGCGATGCGCGCAATCTCCAGCCGGCCGCGCCACAGCGGCAACAGCCGCACCGACGCGACGACTTGCGAAGAGCGCAGGATGGGCTCCGCGCCAAATGCCGGATCGTCTTCGACGACGAAGTCGGCGATCTCAAAGCCGGGCCGCGGCAGCAGGCGCAGCTTGATCGAAGACATCCTTACCGGACGCCCGATCGCCTGGCTGATGCTGTCGGCGATGCGCCGGTGCACGCGGTTCAGGCTGATGAGAGGCGGAGCCACGATGGCGGTCGCGAGCAACACCGCCGCGAGCCGGCAGTATCCACCGCTTGAGGCTTCGTTTCTTTGCGGCGGCCTGGACGGGCGGCATTCGAGCATCTCTCCGCGAATATCATGTCGACTGCCGCTTCCGTCAGCAAGGAAGTCATCCTGGGCGAGCGGAGCGAGCCGACGAAGCTATAGCTTCAGCGATCTTACGCGCAGTTCGATTTTCGCACCCGAAGAAATCTGCGATGTGGCGTCTGGTCTGCCAAGGCTACTGGATCAGATGGAATGTCCGCTTCCAGCGCGTCTGATCGAAGAAGTGCACGATCGTGTGCAGAAAGAAGCTGGCGCGGTCGGCAAGCGAGGTCTTCTCATACTGATCGCCCGACTGGATGAACGACCAATAAACAAAGAGCGGCCGTCCAACAATGTTTTCTCTGGGCACGAACCCCCAATAGCGGCTATCGAGGCTCACGGTACGGTTGTCGCCCATCGCAAAATACCGGCCCGGAGGCACCACCAGATCGCCGGACTGATCGACGTGGGTCGGCAGCTCAACCGTCCACGTCGCGGTCACATCGCTCGCCTCACTGGGCGGAATGGCAGGGAAGTCGTCACGGTAGGGAAAGTAATTCGAGTCGGTCGGCTTGTCGGCGAGCGGCTCGTTTTGGGGCTGCCCATTGAGATAGACGATGCCGGCGCGCAGATGGATATGGTCGCCAGGAATGCCAACGACGCGCTTCACCAGATATAGATCGGGTTCGCCCGGCTTGAAGAAGACGATGATATCGCCGCGCTTCACGTTGCGATAGGGGATGAACGGCGCCCATTGTGTCGGAGGCGCAAGTGTGATGCGATCGACCAATACGTGGTCGCCGATCAGCAGCGTCTTCTCCATCGAAGAGGAGGGAATCTCGAAGTTCTGAAAAATAAAAGTCAGTGCGAAGAGCCCGATGACCAGTACTCCGCAGATCGAAGCGAAGGCCTCGAGAGGCGTTTCCTGTTCATGGTTGGTCTTGGTAACCGGGGCTTCCAGGGATTCATCCGTCATGGTTTGATTCATGCTAGCTTCGCCGCGGGTCGGTAGATTTGTCTTTGTGCAGGGGAAAATGCCGCATCCCTATACGATACGCGATTTTGCAGGGCGAACAACCGAGTGCTCAACGAGGGAGACATGGGTTGGCAATAGATGGGTGGAGTCTGTGTTCTGCGTCCGAGATCGGGAAACGACCTGACCGTCCGCAGCCCATTGGGTGGGCCACACTAACGCCGTTCGAAACTCCCCCGACAATGAGGGTTACGGCTTAGCTCGGTTCAAGCGGTTCGACCAGAGATAGCCAGGCGGCCAGAGCGGCAAACTTCTCGTCTTGCGTCCATGGTGGGCCAAGTTCGGCGCCGAGATCACCGAGCCGATGAACGAGTTCCTCCTTTTGCAGGCTCAGCGAGTGCGAGGCCCGCTCCAGCAACGCTCCATCCTTAGCGGTGAAGGTCTCAAAGCCGCAGCGCCTGCTGGCATGGAGCAGTGCTTCGCGAAAGAGCTCTCCGTCGGCAGCGTGGATCAGCGCGTGAGATGCCAGAATCTGCGGGAGAGCAGGGAGCGGTCTTCCTGAGGCAAGGAGAAGAGCGCAGCGCTGAAGTTCGTAGTGCTTTTCTCGAAGGCTGGCTTGCGCGGCAAGAATAGCCTTGTAGGCAAGACTCCTGGCTTCGGTGCGTACGAACGAGACGAAGCCGCGGCCTTCGGCGGGCGATATTCTCTCAGCGCTGTGATACGGCTGACGAAATTCGTAGGTGAACCTCTTGACCAGGTGCGGACGCTGACGCAAGAGAACCCGAGGGGAGTTCTCTTCGAGCGCTATTGCGACCATAGCGGCCCAGCCGGAGTGCGCGCGAAAACCAACGGCAGCTTGCTTCATTGAAAATCCTGCAGGAGCGACCTACATCGGGCGAAGATAACACGAAGATTGCGGGCTCGGCAAAACGCTCGGGAGTGAGATAGCGTCCTAATTTGGGTTTGCATCCGCGAGGCGCCGTGAACTCCGATTCTGATGCCTTGGCGAACGAGGCAATCCTGAATGTTGCGACCTCTGGTAGATTTTCAAGTGATCACGGGATTGCCAAATAGGCATCCGAGACCTGGAAGGTGAAACCATGCCCGATAGTTTAGTCGCTGAATCGAAAGCAGGGGGAACCGCCGAGAGAATTTCTCCACTCGCAGGCAAACCGGCTCCCAAGGAAATGCTTATAGATGTCGACCGGCTTGAGAAGGATTACTTTGAACGCCGTCCCGACGTAGCCGATCCAAATCAGATGGTCAGCTTCGGCACGAGCGGCCATCGCGGCTCACCCTTCCGCGGCACATTCACCGAAGCTCACATCCTGGCGATTACTCAGGCGATCTGCGACTACCGCCGAGGGCAGGGCACAGACGGGCCGCTCTATATGGGCAAGGACACCCACGCAGCGTCAGGGCCAGCGCAGCACACTGCGCTCGAGGTGCTTGCAGCCAACGGCGTGGAAACGATCATCCAGCAGGGCGAGGGAGTGACTCCGACTCCTGTTATCTCGCGGGCCATCCTCGTCTATAACCGCGGCCGCAAGGATCATCTCGCTGACGGCATCGTCATTACGCCGTCGCACAATCCTCCGGAGGATGGAGGTTTCAAGTACAACCCCACCAATGGCGGCCCTGCCGATACCGATGTAACGAACTGGGTCGAAAACCGGGCGAACGATCTGTTGCGGGCTGGCAACGCCGGGGTCAAACGAATTCCGCTCACACGAGCGCTCCGTGCCGCATGCACGCATCAGGAAGACTTCATCATGCCGTACGTTCACGATCTCAAGAACGTGGTTGACATGGACGCGATTCGCGGCGCGGGTCTGAAGCTTGGGGTCGATCCCCTGGGCGGCGCGGCGCGGCCGTATTGGGAGCCGATTAACGATGTCTACGGATTGGAAATCGCGGTCGTCAACCCGGTGATTGATCCGACGTTTTCCTTCATGACGGTTGATCACGACGGCAAGATCCGCATGGATTGCTCGAGTCCGTATGCAATGGCCAGTCTCGTCGGGCTAAAAGATCAATACCAGCTGGCTTTCGCCAACGATCCGGATTCGGACCGGCACGGGATTGTCACTCCTTCCTCGGGCCTGATGAACCCGAACCATTACCTCGCCGTAGCGATTCGATATTTGCTTACTCATCGCCCGAAGTGGCGGCATGAGGTCGCAGTTGGAAAGACCCTGGTAAGCAGCAGCATGATCGACAGGGTCGTCAAGAGTCTTGGACGCGAGCTGCGCGAAGTCCCGGTAGGTTTCAAGTGGTTCGTCTCGGGCCTCTTTGACGGTTCTATCTGCTTTGGTGGAGAAGAGAGCGCGGGCGCGAGTTTTCTGCGCCATGACGGTACGGTATGGTCAACCGATAAGGATGGGCCAATCATGGATCTGCTGGCAGCCGAGATTACCGCGCGGACAGGCAGGGATCCGGGAGAACACTACCGCGAACTGACCGAAGAGTTCGGTTCGCCTTTGTATACGCGCATTGACGCAGCGGCCACGCCGGAGCAGAAGGCAAAACTGCAAAAGCTTTCGCCGGAGTCAGTCAAGGAGTCGAATCTTGCGGGCGAGCCGATTACCGCCAAGCTGACCTCAGCTCTGGGCAATGGCGCTCCCATTGGCGGATTGAAGGTTGTTGCGGCCAATGGTTGGTTTGCCGCACGGCCCTCGGGAACCGAGAACATCTACAAGATTTACGCGGAGAGCTTTAAGAGTGAGACGCACTTGAACGCAATCGTCAGCGAAGCTCAGGAGATGGTTAACAATGCTCTGAGTTCGTCAGACGCAAAGTGATGAGTGTTTCTCCAGCGTTTCGAATCGATCCGTAGAAGCGCGGCCAGCGACTGCCTGCGGGCCGCATCCCTCTCGTCGAAGATCTGTGACATTTCTCCGCCAGCCTTCCGGTGCCCGGATAAAGCGATTTATTTAACTTGCCCTCGGTGTGAGCGCTTTTGTATATTCCAAGTTTCCCGAGAACGTTTACTTAAATCGGCAGTCTCCTGTGGGTACCGACCTGTTCTGATCAAGACAAGCGTTTCTCTTATATAAGGTGATGACAATGCGAGTGGGACCATCTGCTTTTTTGCAGAATACGGGCATTGCGTGCGCACTCCTCCTCGGTTTTCAGGCTGCCGCTTTCAGCCAGGGTCTGCCTCCGGGATTCAAGCCTCCTCCGCCCCACGTCAATGCTCCGTTAGGTGAGATCGCGCGCCATCCCGGCGATGGGGAGGGAGCTTTTAAGACCGGAACCTATCGCGATCTCTTTGCCGAGCAGGGACATCCGCAGGCAGAGACCCGGGCCAAGATCGATAAGGCATTCCAGCAGCTCTTTCATGGAGACGCATTGTCGGAGCGGGTGTACTTCGAGGCCGGCTCCAATGCAAACGGTCCTCTCGCCTACATGACGGATTGGGCCAACAACGATGCTCGCACGGAAGGCATGAGCTACGGCATGATGATCGCGGTGCAAATGGACAAGAAGCGCGAGTTCGATGCGCTCTGGAATTGGTCCAACACCCATATGCTGATTACCGACCCGAAGAATCCAAATGTAGGCTACTTCGCGTGGTCGATGAATACGGATGGCACTCCGCGCTCGACCGGGCCCGCACCGGATGGCGAAGAGTACTACGCAATGGCGCTGCTCTTTGCGGCGAATCGCTGGGGGAACGGGCAGGGTATCTACAACTATCAGGAACAGGCCAACCGCATTCTCACCGGAATGCGCCATCACCCGGTGCTCACGGAGACGGGGCCATTCAAGATCCATCCGGACGATGAGCCGTTCAATCCGTTTGGCCAGACCTTCACCAGTCCGAACAATACCGAGCGGCTGCAAGCCGAGCACAACCTCGCGATCGAGCTCAAGGGCGAAGGCAAGACGCCGCCGGACAATGGCTTTCGGCGGCCCGGCGGGCAGTCCACTCCGCGACCCACAAGCGCCGGACCGATGGTGGAAGAAGAGCATTACATGATCCGCTTCGTTCCCAACGTCGGTCCCGGCGACACCGATGCCTCGTACCATTTGCCGGCCTTCTATGAACTGTTTGCGCGGTGGGGACCGGAGCAGGACCGCCAGTTCTGGGCCATGGCAGCGGACGTCAGCCGCAATTTCTTTTCCAAGGTGACCGGGCCCAATACCGGCCTCGCTCCCGATCGAAACAATTTTGACGGGACACCGAGCATTGGACGGGACGGGAAGGTCGTTCCTTTTTCTTACGACTCGTGGCGCACGGTCAGCAACTGGAGCGTCGACTACAGCTGGTGGCGCAAAGATCCGCAGGAAAAGGAGCTGAGCGACCGCATCCAAAAGTTCCTTATCGGCCAAGGCATCAGCACCTTTGCGGACCGGTATACGTTGGATGGAAAGCCGCTCTCCCCCCGCCATTCCGTTGGCATGGTCGCGACGACTACGGTTGGTGGTCTCGCAGCGACTCCGGGCGCCGATGAAAAAGTTTTTGTCGAGGAGCTTTGGAGAACGCCAATCCCGGTCGGCGAGCAGCGTTACTTCGACGGGATGCTCTACATCATGAGCATGCTTCATTGCAGCGGTAACTTCAGGATATGGATGCCAAAATGAAGAACGCTTGCGATATGAGTCGATCTCTGATCCGCGTCAGGGCAAGGCTGCTGATGTCCGCATTTATTGTGGCGGTCGTCGCTATCCCCGCTTACGCACAGCAAGTCGCGTTCACCTGGGATGACCTTCCCGCTCATAGTGCGTTGCCGTCGGGAGAAACGCGGGTCGAGATCGGCCGAAAGATTATCGCAGCGATGAAAGATACGAAGATGCCCGCGGCTTACGGCTTTGTGAACGGAGTTCGTACGGAAGAGGAACCGTTGTCGACGCCGATGTTGAAGGAGTGGCGCGACGCAGGCCTTCCGCTTGGCAACCACACCTGGTCGCACCTGAACTTGAACCAGCGCTCCCTCACCGATCGGGAGGCCGACGTGCTCAAGAACGAGCCGCTTCTCCAGTCGTATATGGGCAACGCCGACTGGCATTGGCTTCGCTTCCCATATCTTGCCGAAGGGGACACTGCGGAGAAGCGCGATGCGGCGCGCAAATTCCTCGCTGAACACGGCTACAAGATCGCCGCGGTGACCATGAGCTTCGGCGACTATCTCTATAACGAGCCATACGCCCGTTGCGTAGCGAAGAGCGATGCGGCCGGTATCGCGCAGCTGGCGAAAGCCTATCTGGACGCGGCCGATGCGTCGCTTAGCTACACGCGAGCGATGTCTAAAGCGTTATATGGCCGCGATATCCCTTATGTCCTGCTGATGCACGTGGGTGCACTGGATGCGCGACTCTTGCCCGAACTGCTGCAACTTTATCGCGAGAGAGGCGTGAAGTTTGTGAGCCTCGAGGACGCGGAGAAAGATCCGTTTTACAGGAACGATCTGGACCTGTCGTTGCCTGGTACTCCCGATACGCTTGAGCAAGCGATGCAAGCGCGCGGGTTGCCGCTCCCTGCTCGTTCCCACGCTGATTTGGATGTGAATACCGTCTGTCATTGACTGCCGCGGATTAGACCCATAGCAGAGGCTGGCGAACAGGATAGTTGCGAATGATCTCCGGATCGGTGGGATCGGGGTTCATCGTCTTCCATAGTGCTATGTATTGCTGCTGGTCGCAGGCGAGGCCCGCGAATAAGAGGCCTGGAGAACGGGCGGGAAGCGCATCGAAGTGCTCGACATCCTTGTTGTATGGCCACGCGCTTTTGTCCTTCAAGTATGGATAGAGAAACGTGGCCGCTTTGCAAATGCCACGACCATCCGGGAGCTGAAAGATGAGAAGGTCGGTTCCGACACCCTTGAGCGACTGGCAGAGCGTCGTCATGACATCGAAATTGAAGATGGAGTAGCTGTAGGGTTTCGTCCTGGCCAACTCTTTTGGAAACGAGCCGTCGGTTCCCATCTGGTCTGGCAGAAGCACGTCGATATATTGCTGGCGCACCTCATCGCAGGTCTCGCTGTCGGCAATGAAACGAGCAAACTCCGCCGCCTGGAGGGCCCAGCACGTCGCGTGATTATTGAGCGCGGCACGCTCCTGCTTTCCCTTTTCGCTGGTCTTCATCCATTGGAGATAGCTGCGGAACCAATTCTTCACCGCCGAGTTTTCTTCTGCAGAGAGCATGGTTGGGGCGACGACGCTTGCGGCGCGGGCGACCTCAACAAGGTGAAGAGTGTCGATGATGCCGTAAGACCTGCCGGTGGAGACTCCATGCACTCCTTGTGAGAACTCCAGGTTGGGGTTCATGCGCGTGGCCGGAGTGACGAACCAGGCGCGAAGGTGATCGCAGGCGTGCTGGCCGTATTTGCGGTCGCCTGTAAGCAGCCACGCGGCTGTCAACGCCGGCATTTGGATCGACAAGGCGATCATTGCCTTGCGATGGTCGTTGAAGTTGGCCGGATTGCTCTGACCATCCCGATTGACGTACGGGCCTTCGGGATTTTTCGGGTCAGGCCAGAAATAGTCCGCCTGAGAGAAATAGTCGTGGGGTCCGCCGGGGCTGCGTTCGGATGGAAACGCGGTAATCGTTTGGGGCTTAAGGGCGATGTAAACGGAGGCGGTCTTGAGAATCCTGTCGCGGTCTGTCTGGGCCACGAGCCGGTAGGCTTTGTCTTTGGGCGTCGTGGTGGAGAGACTCCACTCTGTGCTTCCAGCCAACGCGGCAGCGGAGACCATCTTAAGAAATTGCCTTCGGCCAACCGTCGACGTCTTCACGATCTGCGTCACTCTATCTACCCAACCAGCCGCCGTCGACGGCTAAGACGTGTCCGTTGATGTAGTCGCTGGCCGGCGATGCGAGAAAGACGGCTGCTCCGGCCACATCTTGCGGGGCACCCCAGCGGCCTGCCGGAATGCGCTCCATGATTTGACGAGATCGCGTTGGGTCTCTGCGCAGCGCTTCGGTATTGTCGGTTTCCATATATCCGGGCGCGATCGCGTTGACTTGTACTCCCTTCGCTGCCCATTCGTTGGCCAGTGCCTTGGTCAATTGCGCGATTCCACCCTTGGCCGCGGCGTAGGAGGGTACCGTAACTCCGCCTTGAAAGCTAAGCAATGACGCGATGTTGATGATCTTTCCCGATCCCTGATTCAACATGTGGCGCCCTGCGCTCTGGCTCAGGCGGAAGACACTGGTGAGATTCGTTGCCAACACGTCATTCCAGTCCGCTGTAGTGAAATCGACCGCTGGGGCACGCCGTATCGTTCCCGCGTTGTTCACAAGGATATCGATAGAGCTGAGTGCCGCGACCGTCTGCTCAACCAGCTCTGGCGCACGGTCCGGGTCTCGCAGATCGGCGGTAAGCTGGACATACCGCGCTCCGGTCGCAGCTACCTCGTCTACTACCCTCGAGGGGACCGTGCGTGAGCCGTGCAATGCCACGTTCGCTCCCGCTTCGGCCAGGGCAATGGCGATGGCCGCGCCAAGGCCGCGCGATGAACCCGTGATCAAGGCGTTCTTGCCGGTGAGGCGGAATGCTTCAAGGATCATCCGGTGCTCCTTTCGGTCGGCTTCGGTGGGTGGATCATAAGAGCTCCACGACACGCAGCGCGTCCATATCGGTGTACACCTGGTTTTCGCCGCCCATGCCCCAACAGAACGAGTAGCTGGCCGTGCCAACGCCGGCATGGATCGACCAGCCGGGCGAAATCGCAACTTGCTTATTGGCCACGACCAGATGGCGGGTCTCGTTGGGCGGCCCCATCAGATGCACTACTCGCTGGTCCGACGGAACATCGAAGTAGAGATAGACTTCGGAGCGGCGCATGTGGGTGTGCGGCGGCATGGTGTTCCAGACGCTGCCGTGTTCGAGCTCGGTGAATCCCATGACCAGCTGGCAGCTCTTCACGCCTTCCAGGTGGATGAGCTTGGTGATCTTGCGCCGATTCGCGGTTGTTGCCTCGCCCAGCGGAAGCGGCGTTTCCTTATTCGCGCGAACGACTGCCGTCGGATACGCGGAGTGCGCTGGATAACTCAGGAGATAGAATTCCGCGGGAGCATTTGAATTGTCGCTGCGGAAGGATATTCGGCGCTCACCCTTGCCAATGTACAGGGCATCGCGATTCCCCAACGCGTAACTCTCGCCGTCGACACGCACCGCTCCCGGACTGCCGATATTGAAGACACCAAGCTCCCGCCTCTCGGTGAATGCGGTGGCACGCAGCGCGTCAGGGCAGGGTAGCTCGAGCGGAGACGCGAGAGGAACGGCAGAGCCGATGACGGTGCGGTCAAGATCGACGTAGACGAGCTTCACACGGTCCGGTTCAAAGAGATCGTCGAGGAGAAAGGTATTGCGCAGCTCCGCCGTCGACATGTGGGGGTAGCGCACTTCGTCCGCCATTTGTAGCACTCTCATGCAATCACCTTTCCTATTTGTCCCAATGCACCTGGAGCGGATTTTGCTGTTGCAGCAGATAAAGTTTGAGGTAATCGTCCCACGCCTGCTGAGTCGGCATGTCCGCCTTGGACCAGCCGGAGCCGGCGGCGTAATGAAATGTCTGGCCGCTCTTCACCGTGAAGACCATCGACGCATGTCCGGCCGCGATCGTGGACCGATGGTCGTCTAACGACACCATGCCGGTGGCGATACGGCCGGCGGTTGGGTCCTGCGGAGTGTCCCAGACCGAGAGAGCGCGGCCGTCTTCAAGTTGCTCCGGATCTGCACCTTTGTGCACGGCAAGCCCCGCAGCCACATCGATGGTCGGGCCGCCCGCGAAAGTATAAGTCGAATCGATACGGTTGAGCCGCGAGCCGGCGTCGAGCGTGATGCGCTTCGTCTCGGTGACTTCGACTCCATTTCCGTCCCAGGGAGCATAGGTCACTTCAAACGAGAAGCGAATCGGCCCGGTAGAGAGCTGCTTCAGCGAGGTGTAGTTTTTCGAAGTGAAGAGTTTCCCATCCGCAAAGACAGCCGTTCCTCCGCAGCCTCGTGAAGGTCCGACCTCGTAGGAATCGAGCCCCTGTCCATTGTCCTTGTGGTAGGAGAGCGCTGGATTCTTGGTGCGCTGTCCTTCCGCATCCCGTTTGTAGAAGGTATCGATGACGAAGTTCTTCACGCGCTTCGACCAGACATCGATGCCCGAGGTGATCTCTCCGGTCGCCTGCAGAGCGGGGCCGTAGATTCGATAGGCGACGAACTGGTTTTCCCAGGCAAAGTCGTCCTTGCGCTCCTGTGCTTCACGGCCGAAGACAAGCGGCGCGACGGAGGTAGGGTGGGCTTCATGCTGAAACGTCAAGTGCAGCGTCGCGTGCGCGGGCACCTTGACGAGCACAAGAAAGCGGTCCGGGGGTGCGTCAGCGCTCAGCGTGCTGTACGTCTGCGTAGGGACGCGTTGCCTGGTTGCATCGTCGACGACCACGATCTGCTCCGGCGCTGCGTGTGTATGGCGGACCACGTCGCTGAGGGGCAGATCCACGATCTCCTCTGATCGCGGCACGTCGAGCGGGTTGGTCACCGAGAGGCGTTGCGCTACCCCATGCATGTTCAGGCCCACCAGACATGTGCCAAGCGTCGCGCGGAGGAGAGCCGATCTTCGCTTAGCAGTCGGTATTTTCATGGGGCAACCATTCTTTCATAACGCACTCAGGGTTTTCACGATCGTCTCGAAGTGCGGTGCAAGGCGACCAAAGCGGCAGAGAGGTGAATAGGGCAACGAAAAAACGGAAGGACGTAGTCATGAGTAGATTCCAGCGCATAGCCACTACCGTAACTTGCGCCCCATCCTGCTCAAACTCCAAACATGGATGCGAACGACCCTTTATATCACCATCATAAGAGAATTTGTAGTTGCTTTGAACTAAACTGTCTTTTGGCCAGGTCACGCAAATTCAGAGAGGTTCCAGCGCAGGAGTCTCCGAGCAAGGTATCCCTCCCGCTTTTATTTCCATCACTCTCTGAGGCGATCCTCAGGCCAAGCGCCCGCTAGTATTGAACCAAGCCAGAAAGGAAGATCGATGAACGAAATTGAGACAAAGGCTCCGGGGACGGTTCGTTGGGACTGCGTCAGCCTGGGCGAAGTGATGCTCCGTTTAGACCCCTCCGAGGACCGGATCCACACCGCACGAACATTTCGAGCCTGGGAGGGCGGCGGTGAATACAACGTCGCCCGCGGGCTGCGCCGTTGCTTTGGCTTTCGCACCGCTATTGCAACCGCCTTGGCCGATAACCCTGTCGGCCGCCTTGTCGAGGACCTTATGTTGCAGGGAGGCGTCGACCAGGGCCTTGTCCGCTGGGTGCCTTACGATGGAGTCGGCCGCAAGGTCCGCAACGGCCTGAATTTTACCGAACGAGGCTATGGCGTTCGCGCTGCCGTAGGATGTTCCGACCGCGGAAATACCGCGGTCTCTCAGGTCAAGCCGGGAGACTTCGACTGGAAGTCGATCTTTGGCGCGGAGTTTGGTTCCCGCTGGTTCCACACTGGAGGAATCTTTGCCGCGCTCTCCGACTCGACGATAGCCGTTGCCGGAGAGGCGATGGATGCCGCACATGCTGTGGGGACTCTCATCTCTTTCGACCTGAACTATCGCGAGTCGCTGTGGAAGTCGATCGGCGGCAAGACCAGAGCGCAGGAGGTGAATCGTGAGCTGGTACGGAAGGTCGATGTTCTCTTCGGCAATGAAGAGGATTTCTCGGCCATGCTCGGCTTCGAGGTTGAAGGAGTCAGCAAAGACTTCGACGAGCTGCCGGTGGAGAGTTATGCGAAGATGCTTCGCGAATTGTCGGCCGCCTATCCGAACCTCAAGGTCATTGCGTCGACGCTGCGCACCGCCCACACCGCTTCAGAGAACGCCTGGGGAGCGATCGCGCTGCACAGCGGCGGCATCGCTCATGTCGCGCAGCGAAATGTGGACATCCTAGACCGCGTCGGTGGTGGCGATTCCTTCGCGTCCGGGCTGATCTATGGCATTCTCGCGGAAAAGGGAGTGGATTGGGCCGTGAAGTGCGGCGTAGCCCATGGCGCGCTCGCTATGACAACCCCCGGGGATACCAGCACCGCAGGCCTCGCCGAGGTTTTGCGAGTCATGGGCGGCGGAACCGCGCGTATTTCCAGGTGACTCGCCAATACAGGGTTTAATCAAGCTTACGACGGGAATCAAATATTGATTGCAATTTGGCGCGAACTCCGTCGATATTGGGAGGCTTCATCATGTCTTCATGCTGGGCTGTAACGGGAATGACAGTCAAGCCGGGGAAGAAACGCCTCCATCCGAGGTCCTCTGACTCAAATGGAGCATGGTCTGCAGATCGGAACAAAAAGGTCGGAGTCGAGAGCGAGTAACCCGATTCAATGGTTGCGTGCCACCATGGCCAGTACATTCGGCGCATGAGATGAATCGTTATCTTGCTATGGAGATGCCGATCGAAGTCAAACGGCAACTTCTTGCGACGCGCTCGCAAGAGACGACGAAGGAGTGGACGCATTGAGTCCATGGTCAGGCACTTGGCAACGAGCGTTGCCATCAGGTCGCGGGAAACCACTGAGACCTGGCCCTTGAGCCGCTCGCGTAGTCTCCGGCCGAGCGGCTTAGGTATCGGAGCGACCTCCGCGCCGGCGTCAAGGAGTATCAGGCATGAGACCGGTATCCCCGCAGACTGGAGTGCCCTGGTTACGCTGTAGGTAAGCTGCCCACCGATGGAGTAGCCGATCAATCGAAGCTCTCCCAATGTGTAGGCGTCTTGAATCTGTCTTGTCACGTGTGCGGCCAGGGAGGCTAGGCTCTTGTCCAATATTTCTGTCCAATCGAGATAACTAACAATCCTGCAATCAAAGGCTTCACGCAAAGGTTCCCAGTGGACTGGGTCGTCGGCAATTCCGGGCAGGATAAAAGTCACCGAGCAGTGCTCGAGTTGGCTCGCCGTAGGATTGTGATTTGCGGACGATTCTGGCATTTGCGAATAGGAAATTTAATTGAAGTGGCAGACTCGCGGCCCGGGCTCTGTTGAGCGTGAGAAGTTAATCGGCTTCGGCGTATCTTGTCTTAGCTCGACAAGAAAATAGACTGCTCTCATCCTATCCTTTTAGCCAGCTTTGGATCGAGACGATTGGGGGGCAAAATCCCAAGCCGATGGCGCACGATCAACCTGAATGGGCCATACGAGACCTGGGGCACCCGGTCGCCCGCAGCCTGATGGTTGACAATCACCCAGCCGGCTGGCTTACTGGCGTTGGACGCCAGAGAAGGCTTGGAAGGAAACTGAGGTTCGAGCCAGTTGAGGGAGCTATGCAGACCACGGAAGACAAGGCTGCACCCGGTTTCGAGGAGCTCTGGCCAGCTTTGCCTCACGCCGAGTGGAGCGAAAGCTGCGCGACCCTTCAACTCTGGACGCAGGTCATCGGTAAGGTGCGGCTTGCTCTCACTCCGGCCGTGAATCACTGCTGGAATGTGACCCTCTACCCGACGGTTCGCGGACTCACAACGTCGCTTATGCCGCATGGGGCGCGCATGTTACAGATAGATTTCGACTTCCTCGATCATCTGCTCTTGTTGCAGACGAGCGATGGAGGCGGAAGAACTATTGCTTTGAGGCCGATGACGGTTGCGGCGTTCTACGCGGAGGTGATGGCGGCTCTCGATGGCCTCGGCACTCCCGTCCGGATATGGCGGATGCCGGTTGAAATCGCGCAGGCTGTTTCCTTCGATCAGGATTTCACCCATGGGGCTTATAACCCGGAATATGTGCAACGCTTCTGGCGTGTCCTGCTGCAGGCCACGCGGGTCATCGGTATTTTTCGTGCGCGCTTTACGGGCAAGGTGAGCCCGATCCACCTTTTCTGGGGTGCGCTTGATCTGGCGTGCACACGCTTTTCCGGGCGCACGGCACCGGACACTCGAGCATGCCGGGGCTGCCGGATCGCGTGACGCGAGACGCTTATTCGCACGAGGTCTGCAGTTGCGGCTTCTGGCCCGGTGCACCCGGCGCGCAGGCTATGTTTTACAGCTACGCGTATCCGGAGCCGCCGGGCTATGCGCAGACCATCATCGCGCCCACCCAGGCTTCGTTCAGCGCGCCACTTGGAGAATTTGTTCTGCCCTACGAGGCGATGCGGCGCTCTGCGGATCCGGATGGGGCGCTGCTGGAGTTTCTGCAGAGTAGCTATGAGGCGGCTGCGAATTGCGGAAACTGGGACCGTTCGGCGCTGGAAGTGGGAACTGCTCCTACTTCTGATCCATCCACGAAGAGAGAATAAGCCTCAGGCACGCTCGCTGAAGGCTTGAATGGACAACCCATCCGGGTGGTTGCTAAAAACAGGGGCGAATATTGCTCGCCTATCCCACGCCCCAAACGCGGGACGTGGGATAGCATCTGGGATTCCGCTACCGTACGGTGATGTCGCGGAGCAGCATGCTGCTGACGAACTTATAGTTCTCGACCCGTTTGTCAATGACTTTCTGCTCAGCGGTTTTGTCTCCGAAATGTTTCATGCGCAGGTCATAGATTTTGTCGGGGAGGCCGTCGAGGGCGGCCATGTCCTTATAGACGATCGCGAAGCCGAAGTCCCAATCGGGGTTCGAGCTGGTCTGGTTGAGGAATATCTGGTAGCCGGTGATGAGTCCGGCGGCCTTCTCCTGCTCCCAGATGGGGATGACATTGGCCTTGAAGTCGGCGAAGAAAGCATCGGAGTGGCCGGGGACAATGCTGAGGAGCGTGACGCGTTCGACGGGGCCCTGAGTGTAGGGGACCTGGGCGTGGGCCGTGGAGAGAGAGACGAGAGAGATAAACAGCGCTGCTACTGCCATGCGGAGAGCTAGTTTCATCTTGCACCTTTCATTTCGTGATAACTTGCTGCTTTTTGTTTTGTGATTTAGAAACTGGCGGGAGTCTACTCTGGGGATGAGTGGATGTAAATGAAACTATGGAGTTAGTTGGCTGGTTACTATTGCCATCGAGTACCAAAATGGGTCGCTGAAGACGGCTAGCCGCTCTTGTTTGAAATCCCGCCTTTGTTGTGTCTCTGGATCGCTGGAACTGCAGGTCCTTCGACTGCGCTTCCCCTTCGCGCGGCTCAGGGTCCGCTCCGCTCCGGATGACAAATATTTTCTAGCGAAGAAGGGCTCACCTCTGTCGGAGAGCCTTTAGGAATTCTTTGGCGGGGAGGGTGTTGAGGAGGTCTTCCTTAGCTAGCCAGGCGCGGCGGAGTTGTCTTAGTCCGTACTTCATGTTTTCCATTTCGGTGGTGTGGTGTGCGTCGGTGTTGATGACCATCTTGCAGCCGGCTTCCTTGGCCATTCGCAGGTCGCGGTCGCAGAGGTCGAGGCGGTTGGGGTTGGCGTTGTGTTCGACGGCGACTCCGGCTGCTGCGGCGGCTTTGAGGATGCGGGCCATGTCGATCTGGTAGGCTTCGCGGCGGAGGAGCTGGCGTCCGGTGGGGTGGCCGAGGATTTTTACGTGCGGGTTGGAGATGGCGCGGAGGACGCGGTCGGTCATCTGTTCGATGGGTTGGCTGAAGAGAGTGTGGACGCTGGCGATGACGATGTCCATCTGGGCGAGGGTTTCGTCGGCGAGGTCGAGCTGGCCGTCGTGGAGGATGTCGACTTCGATGCCGGGAAGAATTTTTAAGGGACCAGGGACTAGGGAATAGGGACTAGGTGTTCTCCCACTCAAGCCCACATTGGGCTTAAGTGGGGCACCCGATTTCTGTTGTGATTCCAGGAATTCTTCGGCCATTTCCTTTTCGACCTGGCGGATGGCGGCTATGTGGGCCAATGCTCGTTCGTCGTCGAGTCCGTTGGTCATGGCGAGGTTTTTGGAGTGGTCGGTGATGGCGATGTATTCGTAGCCTCGGGCGAGGGCGGCTTCGGCCATTTCGCGGATGGTGTTGCGGCCGTCGGTGGCGACGGTGTGCATGTGGACGTCGCCGCGGATGTCGGCCTGTGTGATGAGGTTGGGAAGGCTGTGGGCTAGAGCGGCTTCGAGTTCGCCGGAGTTTTCGCGGAGCTCGGGGGGATCCAGTCGAGGCCGAGGGCGGCGTAGATCTCTTCTTCGGTGGCTCCGGCGACGAAGGTTCCGTCTTCGACTTTGGCGAGGGCGTACTCGCTGAGGGTGTAGCCGCGTTTGAGGGCGCGTTGGCGGGTGGAGACGTTATGCATCTTGGAGCCGGTGAAGTATTGGAGGGCCGCGCCGTAGCTGGCCTGGGGAAGCAGGCGCACGTCGACCTGGAGGCCGGAGCTGAGGCGGAAGCTGACCTTGTTTGCACCTTTGGCGATGAGCGAGGCGATGGGCGGATAGGCGGCCATGTAGTCGACGGCTGGGGCGACTTTGTCTTCGTCGCAACAGGGGCCGGTGGCGAGAAGGTCGAGGTCGCCGACGGTGTCACGGCCGCGGCGGAGAGAGCCGGCGGGGGTGACGGTGGTGATTCCGGGGAAGGCGAGCAGGTAGGCGGTGATTTTTTCGGCGGCGGTTTCGGCGTCGTCGAGGTGGAAGCGGCCGGAGTTCTTGCGGTATTCGGCGATGCCTTTCTGGAGCTTTTCCGCGGCTTTGGCTCCGAAGCGGGGGAGCTCTTCGAGTTTGCCGGCGGCTATTGCGGCTTCGAGTTGGTCGATGTCGGCGACCTGGAGGACTTCCCAGAAGAGTGCGACGGATTTCGGGCCCATGCCGGGGAGCTTGAGGAGTTCGAGCATGGAGGCTTTGTATTTGAGGAGGAGCTCTTCGCGGAGAGGGAGGGTTCCGGCCTTTTCGATCTCCTGAATGTTGGCGGCCATGCCCTTGCCGATGCCGGGGATTTCCTGGAGCTTTTTGGGGTCGTCGGCAATAGTTGAGAGCTGGATGGTGGTGGATTCGACGGCTTCGGCGGCGCGGCGGTAGGAGCGGATGCGGAAGGGATCGCCAGCGGCGATTTCGAGCAGGTCGGCGGTCTCGATGAGGAGACTGGCTATGGCGCGGTTGTCCATAGCAGGGATTATTACAGGGCAAAGCGTCCGGGGCGGGGAGGGCAAGAAAAATCGCCTGCTTTTGACAGGAGTTGCCGGGCGTTCACAGGACGGCAAAGGGAACTGAAGGCGAAGGGCCGGGGGAGGACTCCGGCTTCAGCTCCCTGACCGCTTATGCAACCTGCTCAAGGCGTAGAACCGAGTCTGCCTGGGGACCTTTTTGGCCCTGAACGATGTCGAATTCGACGTCGTCGCCTTCTTTGAGGCTTTTATATCCGTCGAGTTGGATTGCCGAGTAGTGGACGAAGACATCGGGGCCATCTTCGCGTCCGATGAATCCATAGCCTTTTGCGTTATTAAACCACTTGACCTTGCCTTTGTAAGTAGCCACGTGCCGTGCCCTTTCCTTTATCTGATGGCGGCGGGAGCCTGTAGTCCATCTTCTTAGGATGGAAGACGCAACTGAGAGCAAAATGGTTTGCTCGGAGTTGCAACGAATTTTCATCTTCTTTAGGCGGACGGTGGAAATCCAAAGATTCAGGGCTTCCTGTGCTTGCGGGTACGGGCATAGAACTGGATGCCGACCAGGGTTTTGCCGTCGAGGATGACTCCGTCGTCGATCAGGCGAAGGATTTCGGAGAGCGAGATGAGGTAGAGGTCGATGCGTTCGTCGTCTTCGGGCTCGGCGTCGCCGAGGGTCAGGCCTTCGGCGAGAAAGATTTGCATCCATTCGCCGAGGAAGCCGGGACTGGCGAAATAGCGGACGAGGGGTGTCCACTTTTTGGCACGGTAGCCCGTCTCTTCGATAAGCTCGCGCTTGGCGGCGGCGATGCGGCTTTCGTCGCCGTCGATCTTGCCTGCGGGGAGTTCCCACATATATTGTCCAGCGGCGTGGCGATACTGGCGCTCCATGACGATGAGCGGGTCACGCTCGCTTTTGGAATCATCTACAGCGAGTATGACGACCGAGCCGTTGTGGCGGATGATGTCGCGGGTGGACTCGATGCCGTTGGGCTCGATGATGTGGTCGCTGAAGATCTTGAAGAGCTTGCCTTCGTACTTGAGAGTTGACGAGAGGACTTCGGCGGTTTCGGGCGGGTTGGCCTTTTTGGTCGGCTTGGGTGTTTTCGGGGCGGATTTCTTGCTAACACTGCTCTTTTTCGGCATCGTGCTTCTGACTCCTCAGTCATCTTTAACGGTAGCATCCGGTTATGGCGAGGAGAGAGTTGGCGGGAGTGGCGGGAATTCGTAAGGGAATCGCGGTGATTGGGACGGGGAACTGGGGGAGTTCGCTGGCAGCGGGGGTGGTGGCTGCCGGGATTCCGTTGGTGGAGGTGGTGGTAAGGAGCGGCCACGCCCGCCGGGTGAAGTTTGGAGGTGTCGCGGCGGTTTCGTGGGAGAATGCGAAGTTCGATGCGGAGGTACTTTGGATTTGTGTTCCTGATAGCGAGATTGCTGGCGTTGCCGAGCGTATCGCAGGTCGACGGGTGGATTTGGGGGTCGACTTGTGCGGGCAGGTGGTGGTGCATTCAAGCGGGGCGCTAACGATCGGTGCTTTGGAGGCGACGCGGTGGGCGGGTGCGGCTGTGGGCGGGATTGCGCCGGTGTTTAGTTTTCCGACGCGGATACCGGTGGATTTGCGAGGGGTGATGTTTGTGGTGGAACCTGGGCCCGGACAGGACCGAAGGCTGACCAGGCTGGTGCGGAAGCTGGGCGGCAAGCCGCTGCGGATTTCGTCGGAGAGCAAGGTTTTGTATCACGCGGCAGCGACGATGGCCTCGCCTTTGCTGGTGAGCGCGCTGCAGATGGCGGTGACGACGGCAGGGCTGGCGGGCTTGCGTCGACGCGAGGCGGAGGCGGTGGTGAGGGTGTTGGCAGAGACCTCATTGCGGAATTTCTTCTCGCATGGAGCGGGGCAGAGTTTCAGCGGACCCCTTGCCCGGGGCGACGCGGGGACTGTGGAACTGCATCTTCGGGCATTGCTGGAGCATCCGACATTGCATCGCACTTATTTGGCGTTGGCGCGGAATGCGGTCGAATCACTTCCGATTCGAAATCGTTTAGAGCAAGTGCGGGTTTTGGATTCATTCGGGACCGGGCGGCACGTGAGAAACTAGCGTTGGTATTTGGGTTGGTGAGACTTGTTGGAGCTGACAAGGACATTTCTGATGATTCGAACGTCACGAACCGCAGATCTCTCCACTTTGCTCCGCTACGGTCGGGATGACAAATCTTCCAATTGTGATTGAAATGGAATGGTTGGACGAGAAAGAGGAAGTCGAAGCAGCTATGGCGCAGGCGATGGAGTGTTATCCGATCTCGATATTGCCGCACTCCAGCCGACTGTTTCTGGATTACGCGGAGCAGCGCGAGCCGCTGCTGCCGTTCTTTCATTCGAGCCCTTACTCGACAGGATGGATGCTGCACCGGACGCCGATTTCGGCGGATGCGCGCGAGGCGATTGCCGGGATTCTCGAGACGCAGAACCGCGAATTTGGGTCCGGCGAGAAGGTCTTCGTTAACATTGCCGCGCTTCGGCGGGGCGCAAACGCTGTAGTCACCGGGCAGCAGGTCACGCTGCTGGGCGGCCCGCTTTATACGCTGCTCAAGGCGGCAACCGCGGTCCGCAAGGCGTACGATGCGCGCGCGGCGGGACATCCGCATGTGCCGATCTTCTGGCTGGCGACGGAGGACCATGATCTCGACGAAGCCGATCATGTGACTTTTCCTTCGCGGCATGAGCTGCATACGTTGAAGCTGAAGATGCCGGAACGGATGGCGTCCCCGGTGGGTGGGCTGACGCTGACGGAAGATATTCGGCGGGTGCTGGATGAGGCCGCTGGGCTGCTGGAGCCGGGCACGGTTACAGAGGCGCTGCAGGAGTTTTATAAGCCCGGCATAACGTATGCGCTGGCATTTGCGAAGTTTATTTCACGGGTGTTTGCCGAGCATGGGTTGATCGTGCTCGATGCGTCGAGCCGCGAGTGCCATGCTCTTGGAGCGGAGGTGCTGCGCAAGGCGATTACCTCGGCGGATGAGCTGCAAGCGGCGCTGCTGGAGCGGGACAAACTGCTGGCGGCGCGTGGGTATCATTCGCAGGTGCTGGTGACGGCGGAGTCGGGGTTGCTGTTTCTGATCGACGCGGAGTCTGGGGCGCGGCTGCCTCTGAAGAGGACAGCAGACGGCTGGCTGGCGGGGAAGAAGGTTTATTCGGAAACGGCGCTGCTGGAGATTCTGGAGACTGAGCCGGAGCGGTTGAGCCCGAATGCGTTGCTGCGTCCGGTCTTTCAGGATGCGATCCTGCCGACGTCGGCGTATATTGGCGGGCCGGCGGAGATTGCTTATTTCGCGCAGTCGGAAGTGCTCTATGAGCGGATTCTGGAGCGGACGACTCCGGTGCTGCCGAGACTGAGCGCGACATTGATTGAGCCGGCGGTGGCGGAACTGCTAGCTCAGCATGAGCTTTCTCTGACGGATGTGATCTCGCTTCGACCAGAAGAGCTTGCAGTGCGGTTGGGCGCGCGGGCGATGCCGGTCGAGAACAAGCGCAAGCTGGCGGCGGCGGGCAATGCTCTCGATGTAGAGCTGCAAGCGCTGACCGAGTATCTTCATTCGCTGGATGCGGGTCTGGGGCGTTCGGCGGATGTGGCCGCGTCGAAGATGCGCTACCAGATGAACCGGCTGCGGCGGCTGAGCGCGAATTACCAGTTGCAGCGCGAGGCGAGCCTTCGCCGCCATGCGGACGCTTTGGCTCTGGCGGTGTTTCCGGATGGGCATTTGCAGGAGCGGCTGATTGGGGCGGCGTGGTTTCTTTCGCGCTATGGCGAGGGGTTGGCCTCGGTGCTGGTGGAACATGCCGCGCAGGAATGTCCGGGGCATAAGGCGATTTTTCTCTAGTCTCCCTCCGAGCTTGTTCTCTCTTCTGATCTGGAACTGCCAAGTTAAGACGGTCTCGATCTGGGTCGAACCTCACAACTATGAAAATCTGATGCTGCAATTAGGGCGCATTGGTAGTTTTGACAGTGGCCGAGGGGGAGTGCGCGGCATAGTGTGTGTGATCGAAGGGTACCGTCGATTGCAGCTTATGCTGTAGCGCTCTCCTCTCATGCGGATGCGCTGGCAAGGCGGACATTTATCCGAGACAACAAGATTGCAGTTCAAGCGGCTCCGGCCGGGGGCAAGCCATTACCGACAGTAGTCTTAGCACGCAGTATCAGGAGAAAGCACGATGAAGCTCAGCCTCAAGAGTCAGGCCGCTTGTGTATTGAGTTCGGCGTTGATGCTTACGCTTGCCGGTGGATCGCTCGCGCAGGACCAGTATCCGATGCTTGACCAGGCCGCCGCTAAAGTCATTGCGAAGTATCAGAACGCTACCTGTGAGCAGCTTTGGCTGGAGAGAGCGAACAAGCAGCCTCCGACGCCGGAGCAGGCGCGAGCGGTCATGTTTCTGAAGAGTGATCCGCAGATGCGGACCATGTTCATTAATAAGGTTGCCGCTCCCGTCGCGAACAAGATGTTTGAGTGCGGGATGATCCCGTAGGGCTGCCGATTTGGCCTGCAGGTGCTGGTCTAGTAAGGAGGCCGAATGGCCGCGTTTCGAGTTAGTCGTTCCATCCGGTCCTGGTTTTTTCCGGTTCTGATGATTGTGGCGACAAGCTGTGTCGGAGGAGTCGCATCCCAGGCTGCGGCGCAGGGAACAGCTGCGGCGCCTGCGCAAGGTGCGCCGCAGCTCGAGCCCAAGGCGATCGACATACTGAAAGCCGCCTGTGCCAAGCTGGCGTCGGCGCAGTCGATGTCATTCACGGCCCTGGTCACTTATGAGAGCCCGAGCCGGCTGGGTTTCCCGCTGGCTTACGGTACGAAGTCGGATGTCCTCTTTCAGCGTCCGAACAAACTTCGGGTGCTCACTCCTGGGGACGGTCCTGCTTCCGATTTCTATTACGACGGCAAGACGATGATGGCCTATGCGCCCGCGGAGGATCTCGTTGCCGTTGCGGATGCGCCGCCGACGGTCGATGCCATGCTTGAAACGGCGTACCACTCAGCGGCCATCTACTATCCGTTCGACGATTTGATCGTGAGCGATCCGTACAAAGACATCGCGCAAGACTTGCGCGTGGCCTTTTACATCGGGCAATCGAATGTGGTGGGCGGGACGAGGACCGATGTGGTGGCGTACGATACTGGCGGAGTGTTTATCCAAGCGTGGATCGGCGCAGAAGACAAACTGCCGCGACTGCTCCGCGCAATTTATGCCGATGATCCGCTGCAGCAGCGCCATAACCTGGTGATTACCAATTGGCAGCTTGACCCGACCATTCCGGCAGACTCGTTTAGCTCGGCTAAGGCGGCTGCGGGTAAGCGCATTCCATTTGCCAGCCCTGCGCTGCCACCGGGTATGGCGAAGCCGACCTCGGCCGCAGCACCGACGAACCCGTAGTTCAGGAGTGGTGTAGGCCATGAAACGATTCGGAATCAGTCTTCTATGTGCAACGATCACCATCGCGCCGTGTGAGCAGGTATTTGCCTGGGCGCATGCGAACGCCTATGGCGGTGGTTCTTACCACGCGGCGGGTTCCGACACAGCTACCCATAAGAATGCCTACGGTGGAACTGGAACGGCGACGCACACGCCCGGGCAAGGCACCTCCTACAGCAACTCCAACGGCGGGAGCGCCTATCATGCCCAGGGCTCAGATACCACCGAAACGCACAGTGCCGATGGTACAAACGGCCAAGCGACCCACACACCCGGGCAAGGCACCTCCTACAGCAACTCCAACGGCGGCAGCGCTTATCACGCCGAGGGGTCGGGGACGACGACCGCGACGAACGGATATGGCGGCTCGGCTACCCACTACCAGGGTGTGGGCACGGTGGGCACGACTTCCTCGGGCCAGACTTACGCTGCCAGCGATCACTATTACGGGGCGACGACGACCGCCTATGGGTACCATCCACCGGTCGTGGTCAACTCCTACTCAACCGGATGCTACAACTGCGGGGGCTGGTCCGCGGCCGGAGCAGCTGTCGCGGGAGCTGCGGTAGGTGTAGCGGTTGGCGCCGCTGTGGCCTCAAGCAATACGGCTGCCGCCACTTCCAATGCTTATGCGGCTGGGGTGGCGACGGGAGCGGCAACGGCGTCGGCCAGCAACGCCGCCGCTTACAATGCGGGTGTGGCGGCGGGTGCGTCGTATTCGATGGGGGAGATTGTTGCGGCAGCGCCGACCGGTTGTGCCACGCCGGTGGTGGGCGGTGTCACGTACTATCTTTGCGGCAACACCTGGTTGCAGCCAGCGTATGGAGCGAACGGCATCTACTATCGAGTGGTTCCCGCTCCCTAAGCTTCTGAGACGCCGACCGCTTGGCTAGAGCCTCGCTCAACTCTTGAGGGGGGTATCCATCGTCAGAATGTAACGCCGCACTTAACGCCTGCGAAACAAGCTGAAACGGATGGTGCTACCTGCTACCGTCCGCCCATTCCCACTCGCTCTTGTAGTTGATCCAGCTTTGTATGCCCGCGTACGGCTTCATCACACCTTGTTTCGCTTTGTCACACATTTTATGGGTGATGATCTCCGGCGGCCAGCCAAGTTGGACGAGCGCGGCATAGCCATCATCGAAAGGGAGACGATTCCGTTTCGGGACAAACATCAAGGCGAGTTTTTTCTTCAAGGTTGCCATTCTCATGTGAGGATGGTAGCTCCAGTTTTGAAGCGTGAAATCGGATAATCGCACGACGCGGTACTAAAGTAATCGACGGCTTTGCGGGCGTGTTTTAGGAAAGATGGAACTGGGCGAGCTGTCAGTGTTGAGGGTAGCCCCGGGTCGAGTTGCTGTGAACGCGAGGGACCGACAAGTTGCTCGGGAACATTCCCTCATTCGTACGCGTAACCTCATGACGAGGATTGAGCCTGCCCAGGCGGGTCCCCATGCCTGATCTTCAGCTCTCTAGTTCGAAGGTGTAAGGAGCGGACTATGCGTAAGACGCTTGTTGGTGCGGTGTTCGGCATGTTGTTGATCGCGGTCGACGGTCTTTATGCAACTGCGGCTCCGGTCGCGGCCGATCAGGGCGATACGGTAGTGATCGTCTTCAAGGACGGGCATCGGCAGAGTATCCCTGCCTCGACGATTACGGCGATGCAGTTCAAGTCGGCGGCGGGGGTGGTGACGCCGATTGCGATTCCGGCGCTGCTGGTGCCGGGCAAGGGAGTGTTTGTGGGGAAGTGGTCGGTCAAGGAAGGGAACGGCGACAGCGACACGTTCTATATAACTCTGGACGAAAACGGCGCCGCAACGAAGTCGATCGGCGAAGCCCATGGCACCTGGGTCTATGTGAATGGCGAGGCGCAGGTGAGCTGGGACGATGGCTGGCATGACGCGATCCGCAGGGTAGGCGCCAAGTATGAGAAGTTTGCTTATGGTCCGGGTAAATCGTTTACCGGTTCGCCGGACAATGTAACTGAAGCGCGGAATACGAGTCCGAAGCCGATCTAGCGCGACATTCGATTTCCTGCGAACGCTTCTGGATGACTGACTCAGGCGTTGGCGGTGGTTGCCATTTCGAAGCGCAGCGTGCCGCCGCTCGTTATCACAGTGTGATCGAGAGTTTGTTTCTTGTGCGGTGGCCCGTTCAGCTGAACACTGTGGACGAAGACTGTTTCGAGATTGTAGCCGGGCGCTTCGATGATGAAGGTCTTGTTTCCGGGAAGGTGTATGGTTGAGCGGGTGAAGAGCGGGCTGCCCAGGGTGTATTCCGGCTTGCCGGGGCAGACGGGATAAAACCCCAGGGCGCTCAGGATGAACCATGCGGCCATGGAGCCGGTGTCTTCATCGCCGGCGAAAGTGTCGGGCGTGTAAAGGTCGCACATGACTTTGCGGGCCCAGTATTGGGTGAGGTCGGGGCGTCCGGCTGGCGAAAAGAGATAAAGCAGATTGTGTGACGGCTGGTTGGAGTGGGCGTACTGACCAAAATCAACGGCAGCCATCTCAGACATCTCGTGAATCTCCTGACCGTAGACGCCGACGTTGAAGAGTGGCGGGAGCTTGAGCATCTCTTCTAACGCCGCGGCGGAGGCGGTGTTGCCTCCCATGGCTTCGATGAGGCCGGGGATGTTGTGCGGCGCGTCCCAACGATGCTGCCATGCTCCGCCCTCGACGTAAGGGCTGCCCCAGGTGAATGGATCGAAGGGGGTAGTCCACGAGCCGTCGGCGTTTTTGCCGCGAAAAAACTTCACGCTGGTGTCGAAGACATTGCGCCAGTTCTCGGAGCGCTTCATGAAGGCGGCGTAATCTTCCTGGTTGCCGAGAGCTTTCGCAACCTGGGCGATGCAAAAGTCGCCGTAGGCGGCGTCGACGGTTTCGGCTACGGACTGCTGACTGCGATCGGCGGGGATATAGTGAAGCTTGAGATACTCTTCGATTCCAACCCGGCCGTAGCCCTTTGAGGGGTCGCCTGGAATAGTAGCATGTTTCTTTAGACCCTGATAGGCGTCTTCGAGATTGAAGCCGGTGATGCCCTTTGCGGCAGCATCGCCGAAGATGGAATCGATGAGGCTTCCGGTCATGCAGGCGCGGTAGCCGGGAGCGGGGAATTGGGGGAGCCATCCGCCTTCTTTGTAGGCGTTGACCCAGGCTTGCAGGATTTCGCCGAGGCGGTCGGGAAAGACGATCGACATCAGGGGATACCAGGCGCGATAGACGTCCCAATAGCCGTGGTCGGCGTACATGACGCCGGGCATGACTTTGCCGTTGAAGGCGCTGAAGTGGTGCATCTCGCCTTGCGCGTCCGGCTCATGCCAGGTGCGAGGGAAGAGGAGCGCGCGGTACATGCAGGAATAGAAAGTCCGCTGCTGCTCGTTGCTGGCACCCTCGATCTGGATGCGATTGAGGTGCTCATTCCATCGCGCTGCTCCGGTCTCGCGGAGTGTGGCTGGTGGAGTGCTGCCTAGCTCTTTTTCGAGATTCAGTTGGGCTTGCTCGAAGGAGATAAAGGAGGTCGCGATTCTGGCCTCGATGTTTCTTCCGGTTTTGAAGCGGACTATTCCGACCTGATTGTCTTTGAGCTGTTTTAGTTCGAAGCTGCTCCAGCTTTCGGGGAACTGAATAACGTAATAGGTTGCGAAGTTTTCGGGGACTCCGCCAGCGTTGGCGGTTGAGGTGAAGAGTATTTGGCGATTTGCCTGATCCGGCTTGATGATGCCGTCTTTACCGGGAACGTCGAAGGCCAAGCCAGTTGGCTTTTCCTTTTCGCTGTCTTCGAAGGTCGCTGTGAGAATGGCGCATCGTTCTGTGGGCACCAATTCAATATGAGCGCGATATCGGAAGAGAAAGAGCTGGAACAAGTAAGGCATCAGCCGCGCCTCTTCGGGACGATAGGAGGACGCCCGATATGCGGCCTCGGGATGGATGTCGCCGCAAAAAGGCAGGAAGGCTGCGTAGCCGTAGTCGTCGAGCCACGGGCTTAATTGATGGGTGCAACGAATGCCCTGAATCCGGCGCACGTCGGGGTGAAACATCCAGGGCGTATTTGCGTGAGACTGGAGCGTCCAGTGGGCCATGCCGAAGGGCATCGCGGCGATTGGAAGCGTGTTTCCTCGCGAGAAGTCCCGAGTTGAATTGGTCCCTTGGAGGAGGTTCACCAGATCGACGGGATTGGTGGCTGCTCCGGAGGGATTGTCCTCCGAATTTGCCGAGGCGTCGTTTGCGCGAGCAGGCTTTTCGGCTGCGAATGCCGTGCCGATGGCGGCAATTCCAGATGCTTTGAGGAAGCTTCTCCTGGTGGGAAAGATTTTTCCGTCTTCTGAGACTTCAGCCACGATTCTCCATTGCTTTCTATCTCCTATTTCGAGTCGGCCGGTGTGCCCTGCAACTCCTTTAGCTTCTGCCTGGCGTTGTCGTTCGAGGGGTCTTTCTCAAGAGACTTTTTGTAATTATCGATGGCCAGCTGCTTCTGACCGGATTTCATATAGGCCTCGCCGAGGCTGTCGTAGACATTTCCCGAGTCGGGATAGATTTTCACGTTGAGCTTGAAGAGATCGATGGCCTCAGGCAAGTGGTTGTCACCCATGAGCTCGTAACCCCAGTAGTTGAGGGCAGATTCCTTGAGCTTGAAGTCTGGCGATTCTTTCTGCATGGCCACGTAGATGTCTTCGGCGTGATCGAAGCCCTGGCGGCCGAGTTCGGCGCGGAAGGCATCGAGGGTTGGAGGGACGCCCTTTGCCGGGCGATAGGTTGCCCAGAGGAAATGTGGGGGCGCTCCGTTTTCGGCGGCGGTTTTCTTCAACCACGCCATCGATTCCGCGTCGTGTTTGAGATAAGCGTCGAGAAAATGCCGGGTGTAACGAGCGATCCAGGCGTAGCCGACGATGCCGTCTTCACGGCCGTAGTCAGCTATCTGTTCTTGGGGAAAATTTTTCCATATATCTTCGTTGCGCTGATACATGGAGCTGTGCTCGACATGGATAAGCCCCAACATGCGCACGAGGACGAAGTCGCCGTGGGTCCAGGTGTTGAGGACGCTCGGGCCCTGGTTATCCGGGCCGTTCAGATAGCGGGCCTGGTCTTCGAGGGTCATGTCACCCTGGGCGAAAAATAAGAGAGGAATCGCCATCTGATCGGGGTGCACGTCGCCTGCCGCCTTTACCAGGCCAGGATAATAGCGCATGCTGCCGTCGAGGGCGACGAGCGCGTCGATGCGGTTATCTCGCGCGGCGGCGAAGAGGTTGGAGATGCCGCCCCAGCTGAATCCGGCGACGGCGAGCTCGGACATGTCGGTGTTGGGCAACGTCTGCGCATAGCCGATGAGAAACGAGATGTCGCGGGCCTGGGCGTTAATGCCAGCCAGGTCATTCGTCATGTCGCGGGTGGATGCTCCCATGTCCGGGCTGGCGATGACGACATAGCCGTGACTGGCGAGGTATTCGCAAAGGTCGGCATTCTCCCATGACATGGCGGAGAAGCTTGGAGCGTAGATGACGACGGGAAAATGGCCGGACATCGCCGGCGCGTCGCGCACTGCCCACATGGGCGTGCCGAGTGTGGGCTTGATCGCCGCGAGCCACTGCTTGTGCTGGAGCAGCATATTTGGCTTGCCGAAGCTGGTTTCAGTGGTGGCGAGATTGCCGTAGTCGCCGACGGTCATGGGCTTGGCGGCGCTCTTCTCCGCGGGGTACCAGATCAGCGTTTGCAGGGGACGGGCACGCTCGCCCTGGTAGGGCTTGCCGAGATCGTCGGTGGTGGGGCGATAGGTGCGGGAATAGTCGTATTGCTCGACGACCTTGAGTCCTACCGGATGCGGGCCGGGCGGTTCAGTGAATCGGAAGAGGGGCGAAATTTGGGCCGACGCAACCATCGCGACGCTCATGGCGGAAAGAACAAATGAGGCTAAGCGAAGGCTCGCGGTCATCCATCAGGCTCCCGTGAAATGAGGAATGAGCCGGAGTATAGCATCGAGGGCGCCTTAGGACACCAGGAGCTGGCGGATCACCACACTATCAATGGCTGCAAGTTGCGTCAGCGCAGGAGTAGCATCTTTCGCAAGATTGCAGGAGAGCGGCATGACTACGATGAACCCGTCCGACCTTTGGTCGCGATTGCCAGTTTCGTTACGAGCCGTTGTCTCTGGCTTCCTCATCGTTCTGGTTCCAATCAATGTGTGGCCGGTTTTGCTGTTCAAGCTGGGTGTGCCGGCCGCGACGCTTGTGGAGACGATATTTCTGGGGCTCTATGTTTGGTGGGCTGCCGGTAGTGGGCCCCCAGTCACAACGCAAGGGGCCCGCGCGAGAGCGTTTCGCCGGGGCGACCTTTCACCGAAGCAATGGCAGTGGGGCGTTCTTGGCGCGCTGGCGTTTGCGGTGACGGTGCATGCCGCGATCGTTTTGCTTTTCCGCTTTGTGGTCTTTCCAGCCGCTGCTTTCCGTCGAGGCTATGATCTTTCCTTCGTGCCTACGGTTCCGTTGCGGTGGATTGCAGTGGTTTTGTCTGCGGCCTCGGCGGGAATTTGCGAAGAGACTGGATTCCGCGGATACATGCAGCGCCCGATCGAAGATTGCCACGGAGCGGGGATTGCGATCCTCATATCTTCGTTCTTCTTCACGGCGTTGCACCTGACCAAGGCGTGGGCGTTGGCGGGATGGTTCCCATCGTGTTTGGTGCGGGTGTGTTGCTTGGCCTTCTGGCCTGGTCGTCGAGATCGCTCATTCCGGGCATGATCGGACATTTTGTGATGGATGTCGGGCTGTTCGCCTATTGGTGGACGGGCATTGCTGGCGACTTTAGGGAGCGGCCTGTTCGGGAGACTGGTTTGGATGGAGCTTTTCTAATTGCCTGCTCGGTGTTTGCGATCTCACTAACTCTGGCGTTGTTTGCGATATCACGATTACGGAGAATGGCGGCGCCGGCGGCTAGAGGAGCAACACGGCGTAAGGCGACATGAGGCTCTGCATCAGTTGCCCTTTGCCGCAGCCAAAGCAGCTTGTTTCTCCTGATTTTGTTCCACGGTTAGCTTATAGGCGATGTAGTACTTGTAGATGTTGCTGACGTAGGTGACCGTCTCCTGGCCGATGTCTTTGGCTACTTCCAGCTCTACATTTCCAAACCAGATATTGGGATCGAGGCCGTCGGCAGTGGCTTTCTTCCGCAGACGGGCGATGCGGTTGGGACCGGCGTTGTAGCTGGCGAAGGTCATGAGCGTCTTGTTCAGCTGGTCGATGCCAGGGTCGTTGAAGTAGGTGTCAGCCATATTGCGGAGCATCTTGGCGCCGGCGTGGATGTTGCCCTCAGCGACGTTCACGTTGGTGACGCCGATGGGCTTCGCCGCGGCGTATTTTGGGATCACCTGCATGATGCCGACCGCGCCAGACGGGTTCTTCTTATTCTGGTCGAGCAGCGACTCCTGGTAGCCCTGAGCGGCGAGCATCAGGTAGTCGAAGTTATATTCGGTCGCGTATTGCTTGAAGAAGGCGAGGTTGGAGTTGAATTTCTTGATTTCATCGGTATTGGTGGAGTTCTTGATCCACTTGGTGTTTTGGAGGTAGCGCCGGATTAGAGTGTTGCCGAAAGAGGTGCCGCCGCCGTGGGTCTGAATAAACTCGTCGAGCACGGCCTTGAGCTGGGGATTGTTCTTACGCATAACCCAGCCTGCCTGGCCTTCGCCGGCGACGATCATATCGGGATGCCCTTTGATGTCGGGCATCCCTTGAGACCAGAGATCGGCGCGCGTCCTGGTGGTGATGGTTGCGGGGATGAGGCCGGCGTTGACCATCTCGATCAGATCGTCGTCGGAGAGGTTCTTGTCGGCGGCCTTTACGTTGATGGGCTGTTTGCCCGCCTTTTGCCGCTCGGCATTGATCTTGTTCAGACCGTCATAGGAGATATAGAGAGGGTTGACGTAGATGTCTTTCCCGGCCAGGTCGTCGAAGCTCGAGACATTCGGCAGCGCAGGGCCGGTAACGACGACCTGGGTCACGTTTTTCATGATGGGGCTGCTGAACAGGGCCTTCTGTTCGCGTTCGGGAGTGATGACGACGGCTGACGCGATGATGTCTCCGATGCCTTCGGTGAGGGCGGGCTCGAGTTGGTCGGGGCGCATGGGGATAAAGACGACTTTCGTCTTGAGGGTGCCAGTCTTGAACTTTTGATTGACGAACTTTTCGAATTCTTCGAGGGCTTCGTAATTTGCCCCCTTGGGGAGGCCGTTTTTATAGAAGAAGCCGATGGGATTAATGAGCACCAAGGCCCGGATTGCCCGTCGTTTCATCATGTCGTCGAGGTCGCCTGTGTGCTTCGCGAAGTTTAGGGGCAGCGCGAGGCCGCCCGTGTTGTTGGGCGCCGTTGCCGGGGAAGCTTCGGTGGGAACGAGGGACGACGATTCCTTCGCCGCTGGCGCCGCCGGCTTAGCGGTCGCTGTTGCGGTTGGAGGCGCAGATGGTTTCGAGTTGCAGCCGATCACTCCAGCCGTAAACGTCGCGGTGATGGCGAGGAGTCCGAAGCAGAGGTTCCTTGCCAAGGCAGAAGAAAGATAGCCAGAGGGGTCGTGCCGCATTTGTCTTGCCTTTCCGCGATTTGCGCGAACTCCTCATTCTAGGCGTTCGAGGGAGCGAGAGCTACGCTATTCTTGCCGTGCGGCGGTTACGATTCGAGTGCGCGGGGCGTGGTTCAGGCATTGCGTTCTCGGTGTTTCGATGCGGTTGCGACTGGGGGCCCCGATTGTTATGCGACCTGTAACTCTTTTTCTGGTCCTCATGAGTTGCGCCTTCGCATGCTTCCGGATTTCGGACCAGGCTGGCGCAACGAAACCAGCGCGGGTGCCGATGACGAGGTATGCCGATCCGGATGGCGATGTTTCGTTCGAGTATCCGGTGGTGTGGAAGATCGACAACTCGGCTAAGTTTTATATTCCTCCGGTGATTTTGCAGGGCGATCGAAAGCCGCATGTGCAGGTGGTGTTTTCGCCGGTTGGCAATCTGTACGAAAAGACCACACTGCATAGTCTGGTCTTTGCCTACGTCAAGGCGCCGCAGCCTTCCGAGGACGCTTGCGCGGCCATGGTTGCGAGTCTCGGTCCGGACCGGGTGGAGACGGTGACGATCAACGGAGTGCCGTTTCAACACTTTGAGATGGAAGACGCGGCGATGTGCCACGGGGCGAAGCAAGAGGTGTACCGGACTTACCGGAACGGCCTCTGCTATCTGTTTGAAGGAGACATGGACGCCACCTGCCTTGGCGCGGTTGACTGTCAACGCGATTTGACTCCAAGCGAGAGGCGCGCTCTGATGCGGCATTTTAATGCGATTCCGCAGTCGATACGATTTGCAGACGCAAGGTAACTGCATAGAGTCGTCGCCATCGGAGACGTGATCAGCGTGCTTCAGGAAGATAGTTCCGCCACTCTTCTCCCTCGGCTATTCGCTTGAGGAGCGTGAAGCGTCTTCTCATCAGCTCGCGGATATGCGGGACGAGAACTGCTTCGCCGACAAGGTTGCCGAGACTTCCGAAGGGCATCGTAAACCGGAGCTCGTCCGACATAGTTACGGTTCCGTTTTCGCGATCGATGAAAGTGTGGTCATGCTCGAAGCTGGCGAAGCGTCCATCGATCATGCGATCGCGAAAGTACGTGGGCGGAGAGAATGAGTCGATGAGGCTCTCGTGAAACATGGGTAAACCCAATTGCCTGCCCTGCCATCGGATGGTGTCTCCTGCTATCACCAGACCGGTGGTGCGTCCCCGCACGGGTCGCATGCTTAATTCCCGTTGGACCAGCTCTAGGGACGTGGACAAGAGAAAGCAGCGCTCGATTGGCGCATGTACTTCGATCTCGTCCTGCAAGGTGAATATTCGCGCCACGCGCCGTTTCCCGAATGTATCCAGACTAAATAACCGAAGGCGATTCGGGACTGTGGCATTGGAATTCCGGCGGCGCGAGTTTATGCCATAAATGACGCGGTTTCAATGGGCGTGATTGTGGCTGGCTCATTCCGTTTGCGATTCCGCAGTTGACTCGATTTGCGGGCCGGGAGTCATCTCTATCGGAAATCGTTTGTTTTGGCCAAAGATGCCGGCGGGTTTAGTCTTATGGCCATGAGTGCCGGTCAAGATTTGCCTCTCATTGCTCTTAGAAGCCGGCGCAGGTTTCTGCGCCAGAGTTTTGCGTTTAGTGCGCTGGCGGCGATGGATTCGGTGCACGGGTTCGCGGCGCCTTTCGCCTCGGATCCAACAATCTCAAGTCCAGCGAACGAGGCCGGCGCGGAGTTGCTGATGGTCGGCGACTGGGGCGCAGAGGACCCGAAGGCGCAATCGAAGGTGGCAGCGGCTATGGGAGCCTACACCAAGGCGCAAGCGCTGCGTTGGCAGGCGCTGATGTTGCTCGGCGACAACTGGTATGGGCCTCTGCCGGGCGGGGCGCGGTCGGCGCGGTGGCAGACGCAGTTTGAAGAGATGTATCCGGCGAGTGTTTTTGATTGTCCCGCGTACGCGATTCTGGGGAACCACGACTACCAGAACATGCCGGTGAGCAAGCTGGACGCTGAGATTGAATATGCGCGGGATGCGCGGCCGGGAGGAAAGCCGACCCGGTTTACGATGCCTTCGCGGTGGTACCGGTTTGAGTTTCCGGCGAAAGATCCGGTGATCACTTTCATTGCTCTGGACAGCAATATGCCAAAGGCGAAGAAGAATGATGTGGATTTCACGCTAACCGAGCAGGATGCGGCGACACAGCTGGCTTGGCTCGAAGGAGAGCTGAAGCGCCCGCGAACGACGCCGTTTCTGGTTGTGATGGGACATCACCCGGTTTACTCGGATGGGCCGCATGGAGACCATCCGGTGTTGATAAAGGACTGGGATCCGCTGTTTCGCAGGTACAACGTGTCGGCCTACCTGGCGGGCCACGATCACGACCTGCAGCACCTGGAGTTTGCCGGGCATCCGACGAGCTTCTTTTTGTCAGGCGGAGGTGGGGCCGATCTCTACAACCTCAAGATCGACGAGGCCCAGCGCGGGCCTTATGCGCAGAAGGTTTATGGATTTAGCCATCTTTCGGCGACGCCGAAGCAGTTGACGCTGCGTCATGTGGATCGGGATGGGCGATTGCTGCATGCTTTCGCGAAGACGGCGCAGGGGACGGTTTCGATTATTACGTAGCCCTTCTGATCGGCGGGGGTCGTCATATTAGGAGCAGAGTACTATCGGCGACATGACAAGGCGAGAAGTCGGATTCTTTCTTATTGGACTAGGTATTGGACTTATTTTGGCGGCCCTAGCGACGGTCGAGCTTGTCTTGTGGTTCCATCGCGCGTTTATTCTGGGCGTTAGCTGGCGGCCCGGTTCAGCATTCTTAGCACTGCTGCCGTTTCTGTTGGTACTCCTTGGCTCGATGCTCTTATTTCGCCCCAAGAGCAAACGACATTCAAATTGAGGCACTCCCTCTCCTCGTTGCAAAGTGGCTCATGGCTTGCACTTGAGCTAGAATCGGCTTTCGGAAGGTTTGTATGTCTTCGTCGGCAAAAAGTAAGAGCGAGAACCAGGTGTTTGATGTGGTCTGCCCGGACTGTGGCGGGATGCTGAAGATCGATGCCGCGACACATGCGGTGATTGCGCATACTCCAGCGCCCCGGAAGCGAACGTTTGAAGACCTGGAGGCGGCGGCGCGAGGAATGCGCGAGCAGGACGAGCGCAAGGAGAGTATCTTTCGCCAGGCTGTTGATGCGGAGAAGAATAAGACGGACCTGCTGGAGAAGCGCTTTGCCGAGGCGTTGCGCAAGGCTAAGGAGACTCCAGGAACGGGGAAGCCGCTTCGAGAGTTCGATCTGGATTAGATTTTGAGGGCAAGCAAAGTTGGGGATGTGCCGCGCATCCCATCACGGTATGGAAAATTTTGCACTGCGAAAGAGATATATGAGCCTGTCGACCTTTCCAAAACAAATCGAAGCCAAGCTGCCCTCAAATGTGAGTTCCGTGCCGTGGACGCGTTCCCTGGCCGCCGGGACTCTGCTCGCCAGCGCTGTGCTGCTGGTTTTAGGCAAGCGCAAGTCGGCGATTGCGGTGGCGGCAGCCGGCGGCGCAGTCGCGCTGATTGAAGATCCGGAGAGCGTGCGCCGGTTCTGGAACGATATTCCGAGCTATGTGCAGGCGGGGCAGAAGATGCTGGGCCGTCTTGAAGGGTTGATTGAGCAGGTTGCCGAGCAGGGTAGCCAGTTCAAGGATGTGCTGAAGCGGCTTTAGAACAAGTCTTCAATTCTTGTGCTCAGTCGTCGGTTCTCGCTCGTTTGCGGCTAGGGAGTGCACCGAAGACTGAGAACTGACCACTGCCAACTGTTCTCACGCGATGCCGAGTTTCTTTTGGGCTTCGGGGGTTATTCGGGCCGGGCTCCACTTTGGTTCCCATACGAGATTGACTTGTGATTCGCTGACTTCCTGGAATCCTGCGAGGCGATTGCGGATTTGCTCGGTGATCTGTGCGTGCGATGGGCAGCCGGGGGTGGTGAGCGTTAGATCGATGCTCACTTTCTGTTTAGGCACCATGCCGGGTGCTTCGGGGTCGGGCTCGACTTCGACGCGATAGACCAATCCTAAATCGACAATGTTGATCGGGAGTTCAGGGTCGTAGACGTCGCGGAGCGCGTTGCGGATGTCTTGTTCGGTTAGGGACATGTTGCACCAGGGACTGGGTTGCGGGCTGGGTCAGTTCTTTCTTTCGATCAGGTATTTTGCGACGGCTTTTAGGGTGTCGGCGTGGTCGCCATAAGGATCAAGATATTCGAAGGCGGCGGTAATGAGTTTATTGGCGTCCGCGATTGAGCGTTCGATGCCGAAGACTGCGGGCCATGTGGCTTTGTCGCTGGCGAGGTCTTTGCCGGCGGTTTTGCCGAGGTGGGCGGAGTCTTCCGTCATGTCGAGGACGTCGTCGATGATCTGGAAGGCGAGCCCGGCTTTGCGGCCGAATTCGGTGAGACGGTGGATGTCGTCGGGGGTGCCTCCGCCGTAAATCGCTCCGGTGACGAGGCTGACGCGGATGAGCGCTCCGGTCTTGGCGCGGTGGATGGCGTCGACCATCTCGGCGGTGGGCTTGTGGTGTTCGGCTTCGAGGTCGAGGACCTGGCCACCGATCATGCCCTCGACGGTGCCAGTAGCCTGGGCGACGAGGCGGACGATCTCGACGACTGACGCGGCGGGAATACGGAGGTTCGCGAGGACTTCGTAGGCCTGGGTCTGGAGGGCGTCGCCGGCGAGGATGGCCGTGGCTTCTCCGAAGACGACGTGGCAGGTGGGCTTGCCGCGCCGGAGATCGTCGTTGTCGAGCGCGGGCAGATCGTCGTGGATCAGCGAATAGGTGTGCAGCATCTCGATCGCTGCACCGAGTTCTTCGACACCATCCGGAGGCTGCGGGGTTCCCGCAATCATACGGGCGGCTTCGATGCAGAGGACCGGGCGGAGCCGCTTGCCACCGGCGAAGACGCTGTGGCGCATGGCGCGGTGGATGGAGGCAGGGGGCTGATTTTCTGCGGGGATGAGGCATTCGAGCGCGCGTTCGGTGCGCTCCGCTCCGCAGCGCAGGATTTCTTTCACATCTACGAGCATTTCAATCATATTAGAGCCGAATCAGGTCGCGTGTCTTCAGAGCGGGTACGGGGAGGTGAGCTTTTTCTTGAGAAAACGGCCCGATGAGAGCTGGCCCTTGGCAGTATGTAACCTGATTCAGCTCAACACAACCTGCCGGCGTATTTGGCTGACGAGGGCGAGTGTCAGCAGGGTGAGGAGTGAGGCGATGCTGAGGCCTCGTCCACACCAGACGTCGGGCGTGGCCGCGTATTTGATTTCGATGTGGGTGGTGCCGGCGGGGACAGCGATGGTCATGAGGCCATCGTCTCGGCGGGGGCGATTGAGGACTCGAGTTCCGCTGGCGAAGACTTGCCAGGCTGGGTAGTCCATGAGGCGGAGGACGGCGTATCCAGGGGATTTCGTCGTTATAGTCAGGGCTTTCTGGTCGGGCAGCCATTGCTCGATCTTCACTTGTATGGGACGGTGATCTTTGTCGCTGGGAACGTAGACCGGATTTCCGTCGTCCTGGTTGGTGTCGGTGACCGCGACTTCAGCGTCGGCAGCGTCGAGTAGTCGCAGCTTTGGCAGGCCTTGCTGGATGAGGGAGTTGTCCGCGCCGATGGGGGTGTATTCGTCGGTGCCTTCAAATCCGGTGCCGGCCTGGAAGACGGCGACTTGCGCGGAAACGACATCCTCTTCGTCGCAGGGTTGCCAGAAGAGCCAGCATCCGAGGGAAACGGCTGCGATTGCAACGATAAGAATTGCGGCTGCGTGGAGGCGGAATTTTGCTTCTGCGGGCCGGGTTGGGCGTGTGGCTACGGCGGAGCCTAACGACAGCGCGAAGACGATGCTGAGGGCGAGAGTCCAGCGCCAGGGAAATTGGAGAAATCTGAGTTCGGGCGCGAAGCGCCAGATGTAGTCACTCCACGGGAGCTGAAGGGCGAATAGTACTGCGGCTGTTACAGATAGGGGCAGGAGAAGGCTTGGTGCGGTCTTTCGTTTCCACGCTGTCCACACAGAGATATAAATTGCCACCGTCATGGTTACAAATATTAGCGATGCGGCGCGGAGAACCTGATCGTGGAAGGATTCTCCTGTGTGGGCGAAGAGGAAGCTGTCCTGGATGCGCATGCCGGGGCCGATCGCGCGGGTGATGTCAACCCAGCGGCGTTCGTATGCGGCGGGGACGATGTAGAAGGATGCGAGTCCGAGTCCCCGGATAAGGGCGGCGGAGGAGTTGAGGATTGGTTGCCATTGCTTTTGGGAGATGGATTTCCAGATGGTTATTGCTGCGAGTGCGTAGCAACTCATGACGGCGGCGGGGGCGTTGGTTAACCAGATTGCGGCGATGGTCAGAGTTAGGGGGATGGTGTTGGCGCGAAATCGCTGGAAACGCAGTTCCCTCCACTCCGCTTCGCTTCGGTCGGGATGACAAATCTGTCTTGAGGACGGGAGAATGTGTGAGTCCTTCGACTTCGCGCCTTCGGCGCTTCGCTCAGGATGACAAAGTTCTTCTGGTGAGGTTGGTGGAAACTGCAGGTCCCTCCGCTCCGCTTCGCTCCGGTCTGGATGACAAGGTTTGGATTGGTTGCGGAGAGCGTAGAGGATGATGAGCGGGAGCCAGATTCCAGCGGCTAGTTCGGCGTAGGCGGTGCGTTCGTAGGTCACGAAGAGAGCGTAAGGATTGAGGATGTAGGCGCAGGCGGCGATGGTGGCGGCCTCGGCGGGTAGCCATTCGCGGGCGAGCTTGTCCATCGTGACGCCGCAGGCGGTGAGGACGATCAGGGTGAAGGCGATGGGCGCAGCTTGCCAGCCGAGGACGATGCCTAGAATGGCTCCGAGAACCCAGGAGAGTGGCGGGTAGAAGATGAAGCGTGGTTCTCCGGCGTCATAATTAGCGGCTTCGATCCAGCTGGGATATAGCGTGCCATGCCGCCACTGTTGGGCGACGTCGAGCCATGACTGGATATGGAAATCGAAGTCGTGGCCGCAAGAGTTTCCCCGCCATGCGAGTGACAATGCGACGGCGAGGGCGCAGAGGAAGATCACCGAGCGGCGCTGCCACTCTGCTGTGGAAACGCCGGAGTTGGCGGGTCTGGCGACGGTCACGGCGTGAGGCGCAGTGTATGTTTTGCGCCCGCGGCGATAGCTTGTTCGGTGAATGGCAGGGTGAAGGTGGTGCGTCCGTACCAGTAGGGCCATTGGTCGCTGTACCAAGGGCTGAGTGGGTTTCCGGACTGGCCGTAGACGATGTTTTCGGTGGAGTTGTCGAGGTTGCTCCAATCGACGGTGAGGCGTTGCGATGGGCCGAGCGTCGCGCCCATCTGGTCGACCGTGGTGACGTCACCGTAACGTGGCTGAGCGCCGGTTCCGCTCCACTTCTTGAACCAGGGCAACATGCCGTAGAGTGGGTGCTCGAGATCGATCTTGCGTATCTGGCCGTATTGCCAGTTCTTAAGGTCGGCGGGGGAGTGTTCGGCGGCAAGGCCCTGCTTCATGATCGCGGTGAGGAACTCGTCCCAGTTGGCGTAGCCGGCGGGGAGCCATTGCGCGGGGGAGTGAGTCACGATCTCCTCTTCGGCGAAGGCCTTTTCGCCCCAGGAATAGAGACGCCAGTCGTCGCCGAGCTTCGGTTTGAGAACCATCGGCCAGAAGGCCTGGCGAGCGGCGGCGATCACGGCTGCGGCGGCGGAGTTGGCGTTGATGACTCCATCCCAGGAGCGGAGCAGGTCGGCGGCCTGGCGGAGCTGATTGTCGGCCTTGGTGCTGTGGTCGATGGCGTAGGCGTAGCGGCGGCCGAGTTCCTGGTCGAGGCTGGAGTAGATGTCGCCCTGGAGCTTGAGCATATCGGCTGGGTTGAGATTGTTCTTTCCGGCGAGCCATTTCCAAATGCGTTCGTTCCGGTAGGGCGCGGCCCACTCGAGGGTGAGCTGATAGGGGTAGCCGTCGGGGGCGATGCGGGCATTGGCGGTGGCGAGGATTCCGTTGACGGGATCTTCGGCGCTGGGCATCTGGTCGAAGGGCACGAAGCCTTGCCATTCATGGGTACCGGAGGCGACTGGGACGGTGGAGATTCCTCCGTCGCGAATGGGGATGAAGCCAACGGCCTGATAGCCGATGTGGCCCTGATCGTCGGCGTAGATCACGTTGAGCGATGGGCCCCACCAGCGGCCGAGGATGTTGCGGAACTCGGTCCAGTTCGATGCGGAATTGATGTCGAAGAGCGGGATGCTGTTGGCGCCGGGATCGTAGGCGGACCACCGGAGCGTGAGCACGCGCTGTTCGTGTTCGATGGCTGGAGTGATGATGGGGCCATGGTCGGTCCGGCCGACGTCGACGACGATGTCGTTGCCGCCGCGCACATGGATGGTCTCGCGTACGTGCTCGATAGGTTTCCATCCGTTCGCGGATTGGTATTGGTCGTGGTCGTTGACCTTCTCGATGTAGATGTCCTGGGTGTCGCCGTAGAGCGAGGTGAACCCCCATGAGATGTGGCCGTTATGGCCTGAGGTCACGAAGGGCGCGCCGGGGTTAGAGACGCCGGCTACATGAAAGTCAGAGCCGTTCGGTCCGGGAGCCTTGAGATCGACTTCGTACCAGATGTTGGGGATCTGGTGGGTGATGTGCATGTCATTGGACATGAGGGGTTTTCCGGAGGCGGTGTGGGTTCCGGAGACGGCCCATTCGTTGGAGCCGACGGCGCAGCAATCGCAGCGGCTGTGGCCGAGGAACTCGCGGAGTTGGAGTAGGTCCCGCAGTTTGGTCTGGGATTCATCGAGGGGGACGTCGGGGATTGGCGGCTGAGGCGCGGTGAGGTCGGGGACGGAGGCAGTGGGAGGATGGTCGCGCCAGGAGCCGACTGGGTAAAGGCTGGCGGCGAGCGTGGGGCCGAGCTTGGCGAGAACCTCTTCGTGTTCAAGCTTCGTGTCCCAGCGCTCGTCTTCCATCTGCACCATGCCCAACAGGATGAGCACGGAGTCGACCGGACGCCACGGTTTGGGCTTGTACATGAGCAAGCGGAATTCAGCGGGCAGGTTTTCCTGGTGAGTGGCGATGAAGGCGTTGACGCCTCGAGCGTAGTCGTCGAGGAAACGGCGGTCGCGCTCATTTATTCCGGCGATGATGCGCTCGGCGGTGGGGCGCATCTCGAGCAGGCGCTGCACGCGGTCGTGCGGGACGACGCTTTTGCCTAGGACTTCGGCGAGCTCCCCCGCGACGTAGCGGCGGGTCATGTCCATCTGCCAGAGGCGGTCTTGCGCAGTGACGTAACCCTGCGCCGCGAAGAGGTCGTCGAGGTCGGCGGCCTCGATGTGCGGGACGCCGTGCTCATCGCGGCGGACGGCGACCTCGGCAGAGAGTCCGGGAAGTTGGATCGAGCCGTCGATCTGCGGGAGGGAGGCGCGCATGGCGTGCTTGAGCCAGAGGGCGCCGCCGCCGATGGCTGCGGCGGCGAACAGGATAAGGACGACGAAGATCCATGCGAAGAGCCGTAGCCAGGGGTGCTTTCTAGCGGTACGAGACAATGAAACCTTCTCCTGGATGTTGCCGGAGTGAAAGTTCATTGTCTCACTCTGGCCGCAGGCCTCGGTGTGGCGATGACATCAGCGATCGCCGGGATGGTAGGTCCGCTCGGTGTGGCCCTTCAGGTCTTCAGGATAAAAATAGACGGAGCGCAGGTTTCCGCTGGCGTAGCGGGTGGATTCGTCATTAAAGTGGGGCGAATCGGGATGGCCGCTTTCGCCTCCGGCGGTGACGGCGCGGGCTCGGATCTTGTTGCCGAATTCGACGACGGCGACGAAGCTGTTGCCGCTGGTGCCATAGCGCTTCTTTGTGCCGGGATAGGCCCTTGCGCCGAAGGATGCCAGAGATCCCCAAAGCGATGATGTGAAGGGCACTGGAATGCTGGGAGCCGCGTCATTGAAGGGCTGGACGATGTCGCCGGTGAGGCGTTGAAAGCGATTGATATCTCCCCATGGGGTCTTCCATGTGCCGAAGTCGGCGGTGAGCTTGTCGGAGGCGGCGGTGAGCGAGTCGAGCAGCAGGCTGGGAGACGCCTGAGTTCCGGCGTATTCCTGAAGCAGAAGACCGCCTGGCCGAGCTTTGTCCTCGAGCCGGATTCTTACTTGCTCTCCCCAGAACACGGCGAGCGAGGTTGCGATGGAGTCGGCGGCCCAGCGCTGGTCCCAGTTGCGGAGGACTGCGATTTGTTCGGCGAGGTTTGCCATTTGGGGCGCGTCCGCCGGGAGCGCGTCGTAGGTGCGGAGAAGCGCGGGGAGTGGCAGGTCGAACCATGGCAAATAGCTGTCGAAGGCGGCGGTGACGAGCGAGTCGAGGGTGAAGTCTTTCCTGCCGCTGAGGAGCCGGATCGCGTGGAGTCCGCGGGCCGATTCACCTCCGGTTTCGACGTAGGGTGGATAGTCTTTCTGCCGCAGGCTGCTTTCGCCTGCGCCCGACCAGGGCCAGTTGTTCGAGTTGTAGAGATAGCCGCTTGAGGGGTTGAACAGGTGGGGCGTCTCCTTGAGGGAGAGCAGGCCGTGCCAGTCGGTCTCGGGATCGCCGCCATCGACGGGTTTGGTGAAGTCGAACTTTGGATCGCGACGGGGAATGAAGTTGCCGTGCCAGTAGGCGATGTCACCGTCGGCATCGGCAAAGACGGTGTTGTTGGAGGAGTTGGCCTGCAACTCCATCGTTTTGGAGTATTCCACATAATTCCTTGCCTTGGTGCGGAGGTGGGACTGTTCGAGGGCCTCGATGGGTTTCTGCATGAGCTTGATCGCGACCCACTTCCCATTTTCAGCGCGAATGATCGGGCCGTGAGTGGTGTAGTAGACGGTGAAGGTCTTGCTGGCCATGCCGGTTGGGGCGGCGTAAGGGACCGTGATCTGTTTCTGGATCAGCGGACGCTCTTCCGCACCGTATTTGTAGAACCATTTGCCGTTGCGTTGGCTGACGGTTTCGAGATATTCATCGACGGCGTCGACGCCGCTGGAGGTGTGCATCCACCCGGCGCGGTCGTTGAATCCCTGATAGATGAAGAATTGTCCCCAGGTGACGGCTCCGTAGGCGTCGAGGCCCTGGCTGCTGGTCATCTGCAGTTCGGAGCGGAAGAAGAATGAGGTGTGCGGATTGATGAGCAGGAGCGCATGGTGGTCGACAGTGTTGGAGGGGGCGATGGCGATGCCGTTCGATCCAGCGGGCTCGCGATCGGGATCGTCTTGAAAAACTCCAGAGGCGAGGCGAGTCTTGGCGTCGTCGGAGAGGTCTTCTGGATCGACGGCCGTCCCGGTGTGGTCGCCCTTACCGTAGAAGTCTTCCAGCTTTTGCAGATCGACGCGCTCGATGTCGCCTCCGATGCTGCCTTCGGTGAAGGAAAGCGCCATCCAGGGCTCGAAGTGGTGGATGACGCGGGGTTTTACGTCGGGATGGTTTGCCAGGTAGAAGTTGAGGCCGTCGGCCCAGGCGTTCATCAGCTCCTGCAACCATCGCGGGCTTTTTGCATAGAGAGTCTGAAGCTCCACGGGGTCGATGAAGAGCTTCTGGCGGAGGTCCTGATAAATTTTGCTTTCGCCTTCGGTTTCGGCGAGTCGGCCCAGGGAGTTGAGGTAGTTGGTTTCGACGCGGTTGAAATCGTCCTCGGCCTGTGCGTAGATCATGCCGAAGACGGAGTCGGCGTCGGTCTTGCCGGTGACGTGGGCGATGCCCCAGTCGTCGCGGACGATGGTGACGTTGGCGGCTTCGTGCTGCAGGCGGGGTAGTTCTGGGTTGGCATTCGCCTGAAGGGGATTGGCGTGCAGGCTGGCTGGCGTCAACGCGATCCCGATTGCGAGCGGGAGCAGTTTCCACGAGCCGATGCGGTTGTGCATCCGCAGCAAAGAGATCCTTCCGTCTCGATTGACGAGAGCCTGAGCAGATTTTCTGAATGATTTGCGAGTGAAAGGCAATTGTCTCATTGGACTGCGAGGCATTCGAATCCATTAGAGATTTCCTGACAATAGTTTCTAAGTAAACTATTATTTATTCAGTGAGGTCGCTGCCACTGTGAAGACCACTCAGAGTTCGGCGAAGAAGGTAAGCGATTTGAAGAGCCATACCGGCTTCTGGCTGCGGTTCGTTTCCAATCACGTCTCATACCGGTTTGCGCAGCGGCTGGAGGCGAGCGGAGTAACGGTCGCGGAGTGGGTGATTCTGAGGGAGATGTTTGACGGCGACACTACCTCGCCGAGCGCGCTTGCCAACAAGACTGGCCTGACGCGGGGCGCGGTTTCGAAGCTGATCGACCGGCTGTTGCGCAAGAAGCTAGTGACGCGAGCGGAGGCGGCTGGGGACCGGCGCTTTCAGGATGTTGCGTTGACTTCCGAGGGGCGGGATATTGTGCCTCGGCTAGCAGCACTTGCCGACGAGAACGATGAGGAATTCTTCCATCATTTATCGGCCCGAGAACGCGAGTCTCTGCTCGTAACGCTAAAGAAGCTTGTAAGCAAGAACGACCTCGGCAAGATGCCGGTCGAATGAGAGGAGAAAGCATGAATACGGAACTGATGCGGGACACAGTTACTAAATCACTGGACGGGACGATGGCCTTTCCGGAGATCGTCAGCTTGCTGCTCGCGGATGGCGTTGAGCGGTACCATGCCGACCTGGTTCGGATGGAGAAGACGTTTTATATGCCTGACGGCAGGACGCATGTGGAGAAGATGCCGATTGGGCCGATGGCGATCGGAGAGACATTTGTCACCTCCGACCTGGTGGCGACCATTCGGGACAGCCAAACGGCTGGACAGAAGTATCTCGACTTTCTGTGGCGCGCCACGGCGGCGGGGAGCACGGATTACGTTGTCTATCTTCAGGGCCGAAAGGCGATCTATTTCGGCCGCAAAGGCGAATATCACATTGAAGTGTTCCCGGGCGCGAAGTAGTCTATCGGTGCATGAGGCTATGGGCGAGATGAATAGCTGGGAGCGAGATGAATAGACGCTGGTTCACCAACCTTTTACTTCTGCTGATCGCAGTCGCGCTCGTGGCGATTGCGATCAGGCCGTATGTAAGTCCGCAAGCTGCGCAGGCCCAATCGGGCCTGCCATACCCCCTCTATATTGAACCGGGCACGCAGATGCTCCGTGCGCCCGATGGCAGCAAGCAGGTCTATGGACGGGTAATGATCGATATGCGGAATGGGAAGGTGTGGGGATTTCCAACTACCGGGACCGACACCTATCCGACTAATGCAATGGATTCGAAGCCGCAAGTCTCGCATCCGTTCGTGCTGGGCCGGTTCGCGTTTGAAGATATAGAGAAGGGACAATAGCGGAACCGGCAAAGGAGGGCATTGCCATGGCGTTTGAGGTCCACCACTCGCACGCTGGAAAAGAGCGGCCTCTGGAGATTCCCGCTCTTGGCCTGAAGCTATCGGTGCGGCTTCCTCTGGAGGTTTCGGGCGGGGCCATAACCATCATGGAGACGGTGAACGCGCCCGGCTTCGGGCCGCCGCTGCACAGGCATGCGGAAACAGAGATCTTTCGCGTGCTGGAGGGTGTCTACCTGTACGAGATAGGTGGGCGGCGCTTCCACGGCAAGGCTGGCGATTTGATTACCGTTCCCGGGGGCTCCGCGCATGCCTTTGTGAATGTGGGCGAACGGCCAGCACGGCAGATGGTGCTGATGCTTCCGGCCATGGATGCAGTGCGTTTCTTCACGGAGCTCGCCAAGGTCCTGGCGAGCGGCCACGCCGACCGTGAGGCGCTGAGCGCTTTCGGTACGCCGTGGGGCGTGGAGTTCCTGGGTGCGCCGATCAGCGCGACGCTATAACACTCCATCCCAGAGCCGCAATTCCGCTTCGTTGGGCCTTTCTTCGACGCGGCTTGTGACATCCAGAATCATCGTAGGGCGATTGGCGACGGTATATTCGGGCCACGCGGGCAGGCCGGGCGCGGCAGGAGTTTCGCCTCGGATGAATGCCGCCCAGGCGAGATGGACCTGCTTGCCGAGCGCCAGCTCCTCGTTGAGGTTGGCGGCGTTGGGGTGGGGACGGTCCCAGACGAGGGGCACATCGAGCGAGTGGTAGGCGAAGCCAGATAGATGTCCGTTGCTTTCGGTGAAGTCGAGGCGATACATGAAAGCGGTTCCTCCGCCCTCGACGAGAGCGTCGGCGACGCGGATGGAGGGTATCCAGTATTCCTCGGCGGTGACGGCGCGGATCCGAGTCTGGAATTCCTGCATTTGAGGATACGTCTGTTTGTAGTGTTGGAGGACGGGGGCGAATTTGGCCAGTGGGATGTTGCCGAGGTCTTTCGGGGCGGGATCGGTGTTCGGGTGTGGTCCGATGAAGAGTGCACTCTCATCGCGGTTAGTGCCGATGAGCAGACGCTTGCCTTTGCTTGATCCGGCGGCGATGGCTTTGACTGGCATTTGCGGCAGGAGCTGATCGTCGATCTCTGGGCGAAGAGGAAAGTGTTGCGGCCAGTCGATGAGAAAGTCGTGCTGGGTTGCAATAAGTGCCTCTCCGGGTGCGGTCTTAAGGCTTGCGAGGTCCTGCCCGCTCTGTTTGCGCCACAGTTCGCCATAGCCTCGGGAGACGGCGGCGGAACCGGCTTTGGACCAGACGCGCTCGGCCCCGCCGCTCTCGGAGATCATCTGGTGGAAGAGCGGCTGGGCCGCGGGAATGCCCATGAGGATGTCGGTGAGCTTGGCGCCGGCAGACTCGCCCCCAATGGTGACGCGGTCGGGATCGCCCCCAAAGGCGGAGATGTTCTTCTGGATCCATTCGAGCGCGGTCATGAGATCGCGGAGGGCGTTGTTGGCGGAGCCGTTGTATTCGGGCCCGAGCAGCGGGCCGAGGTCGAGGAACCCCAGAACTCCTAGACGATACGGCAGGGTGACGGAGATGATGCCCTGGCGGGCGAACTCCGATCCGTCATGGATTGGACCGAAGGCGTGGCCGCTGATGTAGCCTCCGCCGTGTATCCAGACGAAGACTGGAAACGGCCCTTTGCCTTCAGGCGCCCAGATGTTGAGGTACAGGCAGTCTTCGCTATGAACGAACGGCTGTTCGCCGAAGGCGGTAGCTTCGCGCCACTGCATGGCAGAGGCGGAGAAGCGGGTCGCGTCGCGCTCGCCAGTCCAGGGTTTGCTGGCGACGGTCGGGCGAAAGCGCAGCGGACCGATGGGCGGCTCGGCAAAGGGCACGCCACGGAAGATGTTGACCTTATCAATGGACTGCCCCCGCAGCGTTCCGCTCGGAGTGCGAACGACGGTTGTGTCGGAGCTGGCCAGGGCTTTCTGACGGCTGGTTTGCCAGCCGAGCGCTGCCATCGAGGCATTCGCGAGAAACGTGCGGCGAGAGATGCGGAAGGTGGGTGGGTTCATTGTGGTCAATCAGGTTGGATGACGGCGCTGCATCCATTGTTACTACAGCTCTTGCTGCGGGATGGAGCCTTTTGTGAAGAATAGGCCAATCGCCATGCAATGACTTGACACGACGGCGCTTCCCGGCAATCCTAGTGAATTCGCTACATGAATGCTGGAGGCTGCGTGCTGACGCCCCGCTTGAGGAGTCTGAGGCTTTGAAGGTCCGCGTTTTGTACCACGACCGCTGTTTCGATGGAGCCTGCTCGGCCTCGCTGTTTACGCGTTTTCATCGCGAATGCATCGCTGCGGGGAGCGAGTATGAATACCATGGCCTGGTCCATCGCGCGGGCGCTTTATTTCACGAAGAGGATTTTAGCGGCGACGAGAACGCGATCGTCGATTTCAAGTATTCGGCCTCGCCGAAGATTACCTGGTGGTTTGACCATCATCTCAGCGCGTTCCTGAGCCCGAAGGATCATGCGCAGTACCTGCGTGGGCTGGAAGATGGCAGCTTTACGGATCGGCGTTTCTTTGACCCGAACTACACGTCATGCACCGGTTTTATTGCGCACATCGCCGAATCGCGCTTCGGATTTAAGGCGGCTCCGGTCGCCGATTTGATCAGATGGGCGGACATTGTGGATGGCGCGCTCTACGAGAGCGCACAGGCGGCGGTCGAGATGGCCGCGCCGGCGATGAAGCTGACGCTGATCATCGAGTCGAGTCATGACCCGGCGTTTATTCCCCGGTTGATCCCACTGCTGACTGCAAAATCGCTGGACGAGGTGCTGCGCGAGCCTTTCGTGGCGTGCCAGCTGCCGCCGCTGCTGGAACGGCACCAGGAGGCGATTACGCTGATCCGCGAACGCTCTGCGGAGACGGCAGGGACGATCTTCTTCGACATCGCCGACCGGCAGTTGGAGGGGTACAACAAGTTCATTCCGTATTATCTCCATCCCCACGCGACCTACTCCATTGGGCTGTCGAAGTCGAGCTTTCGGACGAAGGTTTCGGTGGGATCGAATCCGTGGACGAAGGCCGATCCGGCAAAACTGCTGAACCTGGCGAGTATCTGCGAGCGCTATGGCGGCGGCGGACATGCGCGGGTGGGCGCGATCTCGTTTCCTCCGGACCAGCTGGAGCGGGCGCGTGAGGCGGCGGCGGAGATTGTGGCGGAACTTCGAGTGCATGATCCTTTCGGGTAGGATTGCGCGATGAAGTACTTTCGCCGCCGAGGATTCGCCAACTTCAGAACAATTTCAGTTGTCGGCCTGTCTGTGGCGATTCTGTCTGCGGCGTCTGGACGGGCGCAGAGCTGGCAACTTGGGCCGTTTGTTCGTCCAGCGAGCGGAAATCCGGTGATTACTCCGGATAAGACGGCGCTCTTTGACGATCCCATCCTACAGGCTCCGGTTGCTTGGGAGGCTCTGCATACCTTCAATCCCGCGGCAATCGTTCGCGATGGCAAGGTTTATGTTCTGTATCGCGCCGAGGACGACAGCGGGACGATGCAGATTGGCATGCACACCTCGCGGCTTGGGCTAGGTGTGAGCGAGGATGGCGTCCATTTTCTGCGGCTGCGCCGGCCGGTGTTCTTTCCGGCCGACGATGACCAGAAGAGTCGCGAGTGGCCGGGTGGGGTCGAAGACCCTCGAATTGTCGAGGCTCCGGATGGAACCTATGTGCTCACGTACACGCAGTGGAACCGGCAGACCTATTCGGTCGGTATTGCTACCTCGAAGGATCTGCTGACGTGGAAGAAGTGCGGACCGGCCTTTGGCAGTGACGGGAAGTACGCGAACCTGATGTACAAATCGGCGGCCATCTTGACCCGGCCCGAGCATGGCCGGCTGATTGCCGCGAAGATTCGCGGCATCTATTGGATGTATTGGGGCGAGATTCACATTCATCTGGCGACGTCGACCGACTTGATTCACTGGACTCCAGTAGAGACGCTAGTGCCCGGCGGCCGGGGCGATCCGATTGAATTGCTTTCGGCGAGGCCGGGATATTTTGACAGCAGCTTTCCTGAGACTGGGCCTCCGCCGTTGCTCACCGAGAAGGGGATTGTCCTGATCTACAACGGCAAGAATGCCGAGGAGAATGGCGATCCGGCACTCGGGCCGAATGCGTATGCGGCAGGGCAGGCGCTCTTTGCGGCGGATGATCCAACGAAGCTGATTTCACGAGAGGATACGCCTTTCTTCTATCCGGAGATGAGCTACGAGAAGACCGGGCAGTATGCGGCGGGAACGACCTTTTCCGAAGGGCTGGTCTGGTTTAAGAAGAAATGGTTTCTCTATTACGGGTGCGCGGATTCTTTGGTGGGCGTGGCGATTTCCGATCCGAAGGGGAAGTAGCTCGACCGCGGTGCAGTAGAGACTCTCGACCGAGAGTGTTCCTCAGCGGCTGAAGCCGGACACCTATAAATTCATGTCTCAGTCCGATTCTATTTCCGACTTAGTCTCCGAGCTTGCGACCGGGGCTGGCTTCTCGGCCGCAGGGATTGCGGCGGTGCCGGAGCCGGATTCGGCGGAGGACTATGCCGAGTTGCGCCAAGTCGAGCCGTGGATTGAAGCAGGGCGCGCCGGCGAGATGGAGTATCTCAAACGGCGTGACGAGTCTGGGCGGCTGCTGCGGTCTTCGCTGCGGATCGCGCTGCCGTGGGCGCGCTCGGTGATTGTTTGCGCGGCGAACTATAACTCCGAGGCTCCGAAGTCGATCGATCCTGAATCGCCTCAGCAGGGATGGATTGCGAGATATGCCTGGACGGGAGAACAGTCGCGTGAAGCTGGCGTGCGGCCGTCGGATTATCACAAAGTTTTGCTGAAACGACTAAGAGGGGTTGAGTCAAGGTTGAAAGACGAACTGGGCGATTTTGAATCACGCTGTTATGTGGATACCGGGCCAGTAGTGGAACGAATTTATGCGAAATATGCGGGCATTGGTTGGACAGGGAAGAACACTTGCATCCTTAACCAGAAGCTCGGGTCGTGGTTGTTTCTGGGAGTTATCGCGACTTCGCTTGAAGTGCCAGCGCCTGTCGCTGAGGTTCCAGTGGATCGGTGCGGAAGCTGCCGGCGTTGCATCGAAGCTTGTCCGACGGGAGCGCTTACTGCTCCTTACCAAATGGATGCGGGGCTTTGCATCTCGTATCTCACGATAGAGAAGCGCGGAGAGATTCCGATGGAGTTGCGCGCGAAGATGGGCCGACAGGTCTTCGGCTGCGATATCTGCCAGGATGTTTGCCCATGGAACCGGAAGGCCCCGATAAGCAACGATCCGCAGTTGCAGACTCGGGGCGAGCTGGTGAATCCGGCGCTCGAATGGTTGGCGGATCTGGATGAAGCGGGTTTCGCGCGAACGTTCTTTGGCTCGCCCGTGAAGCGGGCGAAGTTCTCAGGATTGCGGCGCAATGTTGCGATTGCGATGGGAAACTCGGGACTCGCTCGATTTCTACCCAAGCTGCGCGAATGGCGTGCATGCGATGACCAGACGGTTGCTGACGCCGCAGCATGGGCCATCGCGCAGATCATGGATGCTCAAGACCGGGGCGCACAAGACTAGCCAGTCAGCGAAGCGGATGCGTGTGCTGCTCGGCTTAAAGTGTTTCAGGAATGATTCCGCTGCACGTTAGCGGCGTTCAGTCCCTTTGGCCCCTGCTGGCATTCGAACTCTACGGCTTCGCCTTCGTTGAGGCTTTTGTAGCCGTCGTCCTGAATCGCGGAGAAATGTACAAAGACGTCTTCTCCGGTAGAACGTTGAATGAAGCCATAGCCTTTGGCTCCATTGAACCACTTCACTACACCGTGCTCCCTCATTGCGACTCCTTTATAACTGCTTCGTTAACCCGAATTGCCCCTGAAAACACGACGAGCCGCCGGACGCGCCTAAGCTTGGCGCTGCGGCAGCTCTGAGAAACCAGTGACGCTTCGCGATCGGTGGAACCAAAACATCCAAAGAAACGGCCTTCCGAGACTAACTTCAGTATCGCCAGATGGCGTTACCTATTTTTTATGACAGGAAAGAACGACGATGGCAAGAAAAATTTAGAGAAGCGGGGTGGCCGGTCTCGCTGAGTGCCAGGGGGGCTACAAGATTGTCACAATCGAAGTAACAATTTTGAATGGCTTGCCATGAGCCCGACTGTTACCTATGGAGACTCGTATTAAATCGATACAGTAACCGGCTCTGATACCATCGGCTCACGGAGTCTCGGACGAACACAGCAAGCAAAACTGCATCGCACAAGGGTGCCGAGCGTGGTCCCGGCACAGGGTCGATCTCTCTTGGGGAAGTCTGGGAGCGAGTAGTTTCGCTGGCCCGATACCTGACCCAGACCGAAGTGCATACTTATGCATTCAGCGTCGCGGCCAACGCGATCCTTTCACTGTTTCCCTTCATCGTAATGATGTATACGGTGGCGCGGAAGGTATTTCATTCGCGGTCAATGGAAGATGTGATTGGCAGCATGGTGCGGTACTTTCTCCCGACCGGCCAGGAATTTGTGGTCAAGAACATGAGCCTGGTGGCGAATGCCCACAGCGGGGTCCGTGTCGCCGCGGTGATCATGCTACTGATCTCGTCGAGCGGCATTTTCTTACCGCTCGAGGTCGCTCTCAACCAGGTCTGGGGCGTGACCAAGAACCGTTCTTACCTGATGAACCAGGTCATCTCGACAGGCTTGGCGCTGATTGTCTGCGCGCTGGCGCTGGGGTCAGTCGCGGTTACCGCTTTTCAGCGCACGCTGCTGACCTGGATATTCTTTGGCCATGTGGACAGTGCAATCTTCCATGTCGTCGCGGAGTGGTTATTGCAGGTCACCGCGGGATTTCTGAGCGTGATGCTCTTCTTTCTCATTTACTGGATTCTGCCGAATCGCCGCTTGCCCTGGCGTGCAGTGCTGCCCAGCGCGCTGGTAACCGGCCTGCTGTGGGAGCTTGCCAAATTGCTGTACATGGCGGCGTTGCCCTGGCTGGACTTTCGCGGCGTTTACGGCCCATTTGCGACCTCAGTCGGGCTGATGCTGTGGGCCTTCCTGACCGGTCTGCTACTGCTCGCCGGCGCACATTACTCTGCGACGGGCTACACGCTGAAGCTGGTGCATCAGGCCGATCTTGAAAAGGACCGGGCGGAAGCGATCGAAGGCGGTGCCCAGCCGTAAGGTCGATTCAGACCGATCGAATGGCGGAGGCTCGGGCGCTGAGAAATCGTCTAAACTCAGGTCTACATGTTCCAGCAGCTGAAAAAGTTCGAGGCCCTGGTGTACCGTCGATTGGGCCGGGTACCGCCGACGGGCAAGGTCCATCGGCTAGCGTTTTGGCTGCTAATCGTCTACCTGCTTTTAGGAGTGGGGCGGCTGCTGCCGGGCGGCGGTGGCCAAACGATCGCGGCGCTGAGCTTTTTTGTGCTGTGTGCGCTGATCGTATGCTGCGTCCCGCTCTTCTGGCGGTGGGTGGCGCGGAGGCTGATGTGGAAAGTCAGCAACCGGCTGGTGGTGACCTATCTGCTGGTTGGGTTGACGCCCGTGGTGCTGTTCGCGACCCTGGCACTCGTGGCGGCGTATATCTTTTCGGGGCAGTTTGCGACTTTCGCTGCGACCTCGGAGATCAATCGCGAACTGGCGCAAGTCGCTGCGGAAAATCGTGCTTTCTCGGTGCATGTTGCGCGTGAACTGAAGGAGAATCCCAAGCCCAAGGCAATTACGATTCCGGAGTTTGACAACGAGTCGGCGAGCCCCGGGCATTCCAAGCTGGAGGTTGCGGCTTTTCTCGATGGGCAGCCGCTGCCGCTTGAGACGACGCCGCCGATGCGTTCGGGAATGCCGGGATTGCCGCCCTGGTTCAAGGGTAGCTTCCGAAAGATGGTCGTGGGGCGGGGCACATTCTTTCTGCGCGCGGCCGACACTCAAATCGTCGATGGGCACACACTCGTCCTGGTGACTTCGCTGCCGTTGGAGAAGGAAAACCTTGACCAGATCGCCAGTGGCTTGGGGACGGTGACGCTGGTGCCCGGCCTGGGGATGGAAGACGACGAGGTCGAGCAGAGCAACCTGGAAAAAGGGATCGTCAAGCAGCTTCACGGCGAGTCTAACGAAAAACCGCCTCCTCCTCCGCCGAACCGCGTTCGGATAGGGGGCGCAACTCCGACGGGAGCTCCGGGACCGGTCCACTTCCAGATCAATGGCCGGCCTGTGTCCGACATGCCGGGACATCCCGAGGCAAAGTCGGGCGGCCAACTGGCGCCAAAGGCGCATTTCTTCGACGTCACGGTCTCGTTTGTGGCTCCGCTGCAGGCAGTGATTTGGCGCAGTGGCCAGGAGCATGAGGCGTTGATCCATGTGAACTCGCGCCCGTCGCTGCTCTATCAGAGGCTCTTCATTACCTCACTCCAGGTCGCGGGGATCATTCAGGACATTCTGATCGGCATCGCGGTCTTCTTTGCGGTGCTGGAGTTGATCGCCTTCATCATGGCGGTGCGCCTCAACCACACCATTACGAACTCGGTCAGTGATTTGTATGTCGCGACCCAGCAGATCGACAAAGGAAACCTGAGCCATCGCATCGCGGTGAAGCGGCAGGATCAGCTGGCCGCGCTCTCGACCTCGTTTAACGAGATGACCGCCTCGCTCGAGGAACTGCTGGAGCAACAGCGCGAAAAGGAGCGGTTGCAGAATGAACTCGAAATCGCCCACGAAGTCCAGAACAACCTCTTTCCGCGTGGCGATGTGGCGCTGTCGATGCTGGAGCTGCACGGGGTCTGTCGTCCGGCGCGCAGCGTGAGCGGAGACTACTATGATTTTCTGGTTTTCGGGCCGTCGACCCTGGGATTGGCGATTGGCGATATCAGCGGCAAGGGGATCTCCGCGGCCTTGTTGATGGCTACGTTGCATTCGGCGGTGCGCGCCTATCAGTTCGCCGGCGAGGAGCTGATCACGGTGGGGACCGAGGCGCTTCTGTCGCCCTCCTTCCAGATGGTGAAGACCGGCATTCAGGAGATCAATTGCGGAGAGATCTTCGAGTCTCCGGGCAAGGTGCTGGCGCTGCTGAATCGCCATCTGTATCGGAGTACGCCTCCGGAGAAATATGCGACGCTTTTCCTGGCTCACTATGAAGGCACGCAGAGCCGGATGACGTATTCGAATGGCGGGCAGCTGCCGCCGCTGGTGCTGCGGGCCGATCACGGCATTACCCGGCTGGACAAGGGCGGGACCGTTGTCGGGTTGATGGACGGGATGAGCTATGACGAAGGCACGGTGCATCTGCGCAACGGCGACATTGTGATCGCCTACAGCGATGGCGTAACTGAGCCGGAGAACGAGTTTGGCGACTTCGGCGAGGAGCGACTGCTGGAGGTGGTGGGACGCAACAGGCATCTGCCGCTGGCGACGATCTCCGACCTGGTGATGCAGGCGCTGCGGAGCTGGATCGGGACACAGGAGCAGCCGGACGACATTACGCTTGTGCTGGCGCGGCAGCGGTAGCGCGTTTACCGGACATTCTTTTGCCGTGCTCCGGTGCGGCGTGATATCACATCAGCTATGACTGAGAGCGCGCAACACGACCCGGCAGAGGCGGCGAAGCGCGAGGCGGCGATTTGGGCGGCTTCGCAGGTGGAAGATGGAATGGCGGTTGGGCTGGGTTCGGGCTCGACCTCGGCGCTGGTGATTGAGGAAGTTGGCCGCAGGGTTGCGGCTGGCCTCAAGATCAAGGCGATTGCTACCTCGGAGGCGTCGCATAAGCAGGCGCTGGGGCTGGGGATTCCGATCACCGACTTTGCCCACACGCCGCGACTCGATCTGACCATTGATGGCGCTGATGAAGTCCAGGAGGGGACGCTTTTTCTGATCAAGGGGCATGGCGGCGCGCTGCTTCGGGAGAAGCTTGTCGCGATGGCGAGCAGCCGGTTCCTCGTCGCCGTCGATCCGCGCAAACTGGTGAAGGTGCTAGGATCGGTGTTTACTCTGCCGGTGGAGGTTGTTCCGTTTGGATGGGAGACGACCTCGAAGCGGGTGCTTGATGCGGGATTCAAGCATGAACTGCGGGTGAATGACGACGGCTCGCCTTATGTGACCGACGGGCAGCACTACATTCTGCACTGCGATCTGGTGAAGTCAGGATTTACTCCTGAGGCAGCTGCAGAGAAGCTGAAGTCGATCGTCGGCGTGGTCGAACATGGGTTGTTTCTTCACATGGCGAGCAAGGTGGTGATTGGCTCGGTTGGTGGGATTCAGATATTGGAAGCGTCAGTTGGCTAATTTCCAGGGGGGCTGAATTTCCGGTTCGGTTAGAAAGGAAAGAAAGACTCAGATGAGCCTGGCGTACATGATGATCGACTCTCCGGTTGGCAAGTTGAAGCTTGTCGCGAGCGAAAAGGGATTGGTCGCCATACTTTGGGAGAATGACAAGCCGAGCCGTGTTCGTCTGGAGGCACTCGTGGAGGATGGAGGACACGCCATCCTGCTTGAGACGGAGCGCCAACTTGGCGAGTACTTTGCTGGGAGGCGTAAGACATTCTCGGTCCCACTCGACATGAGAGGGACATCCTTCCAAAAGAATGTGTGGGACGCGCTGCTTGCGATACCGTTTGGCGAAACGAAGAGCTACGGGCAGCTGGCGGCACAATTGGGGAACGCCAAGGCGATGAGGGCGGTCGGCGCTGCGAATGGAAGAAACCCGATTTCCATCATTGTGCCTTGCCATCGTGTGATCGGTTCCTCTGGAAAACTGACTGGCTTCGCCGGTGGACTTGAGACGAAGGCGCGGTTGCTCGACCTGGAAGCTGGGTCGGCTGAAAGCCGCCACTTCCGCCCGGTAGCCACCCCCCTCCCCCTAGGATTTCCTGGTTAAATCCTTGTTTTCATTGAGATGGCGCGGTTGATCCGAGCTAAAATCTTTGTTTTGTTCACGGCTTCCTCTAAGTTCTTTTGATTCAGTTATTGCAAGGCCCTGCTTTTCGTAGTAAGAGCTTGAGCGCTCTTGGAGCATGGTTTCCCTCGCTTTCTGGCTTGTTCCTGCCATAGAAAAAGGCGGCTTTCGCCGCCTGACTTTTCTGCTTTGATCTCTATTCTTAGTATATCAAGGTGGATGGTTTCACTACGCCAACTTTGGCAACTTTATATCTGGCTTGCAATGAGTTAGTTGGGTGGGATTGGTTGAGTTAGGGGGCTTGACAGATTTCTTTTGGGCCGAGTTATATTTCTTTTTGCGGTGCCAGCGCCACGGGGCCAGTCCATTAGATGGACTGGTTCAGTACTCGGTTGAGGCGTTGGACGAAGGTAGCCGGGTCTTTCAACGGTACGCCCTCGAGCAGTAGCGCCTGGTCGAAGAGGAGCCAGGCGGCGTCTTCTACCTTTCTGTTGCTGGGATCGGCGAGCAGCTTTTTGATGATCTCGTGATCGGGGTTGATCTCCAGTGTGGGTTGCAAGTCGGGCAGGTCTTTCTGGCCCATGGCCTGCATCATCTGGCGCATGCGGGCTGAGGGCTCGTCCTCGTCGGAGACGATGACGGAGGGGCTGTCGGCGAGGCGTGAAGAGGCGCGCACTTCTTTGACGGCGTCGCCGAGCGTGGCCTTGATTTTCTCGAGCAGGGGCTTGAGTTCTTCAGCCTTCTCGGGCGTCGAGTCGTCTTTCAGATCCTCGTTGGTGGTGGATTTGTTGACGGCCTTGAGATCGATGTCGCCGTACTTGGGAACCATCGAGAAGACGATCTCGTCGATGTCGTCGTCGAGGATGAGGACCTCGATGCCTTTCTTCTTGTAGATCTCGAGCAGAGGCGAGTTCCGCAGCATGCTCTCGGAGCCGCCGGTGACGTAGTAGAGCGCTTTTTGCTCGGGCTGCATGCGCTCTTTGGCTTCGGCGAGGGAGGTGAGTCCTTCGACCTTGGAGGACTTGAAGCGAACGAGATCGAGTAGCGTTTCGCGGTTGACGTAGTCGCCGTAGAGGCCTTCCTTGAGCGGGCGGTTGTACTCGGTGATGAACTGCGTGTACTTGTCTTTGTCGTTGGCGGCGATGGTCTTCAGCTCGGAGAGGATCTTTTTGACGCTGGCGGTCTTGATGCTGGTGAGCACCTTGTTCTGCTGCAGGATCTCGCGCGAGACGTTGAGCGGGAGATCTTCGGAGTCGATGACGCCGCGGACGAAGCGAAGATATTGCGGGAGCAGGTCCTTGGAGTCGTCCATGATGAAGACGCGCTTGACGTAAAGCTTGACGCCGCCCTTGTAGTCGGCCTGGTAGAGATCGAGGGGAGCCTTGGCCGGGATGTAGAAGAGAGTGGTGTATTCGAGTGTGCCCTCGGCGCGGGTGTGGAACCAGAAGAGCGGGTCTTCCCAGTCGCCGGTGATGGACTTGTAGAACTCCTTATAGTCGTCGTCGGTGAGCTCGGACTTGGGGCGTCTCCACATGGCGGAGGCGGCGTTGACCTGCTCGGTGACGCGAGACTTGATGGACTCCTTCTTCTCGGCATTCCACTCGCTCTTGTCATAGGTGAGCGAGATGGGGAAAGCGATGTGGTTGGAGTATTTCTTGACGATCTCCTGCAGACGCCGGGAGTTGGCGTACTGTGCTCCCTCTTCGTTGAAGTGGATGAGGACGGTGGTGCCGGCCGTGGAGCGGGCATCGGCGCCAGTGGCCTCTTCGATCTCGAAGCCGGTCTGACCGTCGGAGGTCCACTTGAAGGTCTTGTCTTCGCCGGCTTTGCGGGAGAAGACCTCGACCTTGTCGGCGACCATGAAGACGGAGTAGAAGCCGACACCGAACTGTCCGATGAGGTTGGAGTCCTTCCTGGCGTCGCCGGAGAGCTGTGCGAGGAAGTTCTTGGTACCGGAGCGGGCAATGGTGCCGAGATGCGAGATGAGATCTTCCTCGTTCATGCCGACGCCGGTGTCGGAGATGGTGAGGGTCTTCGCGGCCTCGTCGAGCTCGAGGTCGATGCGCGGCGAATCGATGCCGTTGCCGACGAGCGCCTTGTACTTATCGTCGGTGAGGGTGAGGTGACGCAGCTTGTCGAGCGCGTCGGAGGAGTTGGAGATGAGTTCGCGGAGAAAAATCTCGGGGTGAGAGTAGAGAGAGTGGACGATGAGTTGGAGGAGTTGAGAGACTTCGGTCTGGAATTCTTGCTTCGACATGATTTCCTTCATTATTGCTGAAAAACGGGAACAGAATGAAGAGGGGCGCGGTCGCAGGTTTTGTGAAAGAGTCCCGGGGCTAAAGCCCTTCTCTTTTGTCTGGGGTTGTTTCGGCAGCCTAAAGGCAGCCGCTTCCACCGGATCGCCTTTGGCGATTTTGGGAGAAACTATTCGCTGGACTTGAATCTCGGCCCGACAAGGGATAGTGCGGACCATGCGATGAAACGGCGAGCATTTTTGAAGACGGCGATGGCGGCTGGCGCGTCTGCGGTGCTGCCTGGCGCGTGGGCCGAGAAGCCCGATGCGGCCTGGATGAGGACTGGGGACGCTGCGTTGACTGCGCTGGCCGCCAACGTCGCTCTTCGAGGGGTCAGTCTACCAGGGCACATGGCAGGAGTGCGGACCTCACGAAAGTCTGGCGTATGCGGAGCTCGCCGAGTTTGTGCGACCGGGCACGGAGGGCAATGGAGGCAATGCCTCGCCGCCGCTCGAGATCGCGAAGAACACGCACCGTATATTCTTCACCCTACAGCGCGAGGACGGCCAGCTGCCCGCGGCGGTAAGGCTGAGCGGAATCAGTTGGGGTCAGATACAGATGGTGGCGCCGATCGCCGCCACCGGGTGGGAGATCGCACAGAAAGCGAACGACGCAGCTTTTCTCTCCGAAACCTACAACGCGTGCAGCCGATGGGATGCCTGGCTTCGGCGCTATCGCGATACGCGCGGCACGGGGCTGGTCGAGGCCTTCTGCACCTACGACACAGGCCAGGACAACAGTCCGCGCTGGGCGGGAGTTTCCGACGCATGTCCGGACCACGATGCGAAGAGGTTTTCTCCGGGGCAGTCGGTGCCGAGGCTATGCCCGGACCTCTCGGCGGCGGTCTTTGGAGGCAGGGTTGCGCTGAGCGCCATGGCGGCGGCACTCGGCAAAACGACCGAGGGCAGAAGTGGACCGACGATGCGGAGCGCATCCGTTCGCTGATCCTGGAGAAGCTGTGGTGTGAGGAGGATGCCAGCTTCTATGACGTCGCCCCCGACGGCAGCTTCGTTCGCATCCGGTCTGTTGCGAACTGCCGCGTGCTCGGCGAGCACGTGTTGAGGCCGAACGTGCCGCGCGAGCGGAAGATATTCGAAGCGTTGTGGGTGCGGCAACTGCACAATCCCGAGGCATACTGGGCGCGGTACCCGCTGCCCAGCATTGCGATGGACGACCCAAAGTTTCGTGCGGCCGATTCCGCGCAATTCCTGGGGCGGGGCCTCGCAGGCGCTCACCGCGCTGCGAACGCTGCGCTGGATGGAATATTACGGCAAGGCGCGCGAGCTGCGGCTGCTGATGGAACGCTGGAGCGAGGCGATAGTCAGGGCAGGAGGCTTTTGCCAGCAGATGGACCCGGAGACAGGCGTCTTTACCCAGCCAGATCCAGGTGGCTATTCGCCATGTGCGTTGGTGTTTCTGCACTTTGCGAAGCGATTGGGGCGAGGGGCCTGAATTCCTGGGCGTTGTTTCGGCGGCCTAGAGGCTGGTGCTTTACCGGATCGCCTCGGCGATTTGCGTGGTGAGGTCGACCGGCGGGCGTCGACCTTTGATGAATAAAGAAGTAAATCTACGTTTCCTGTCATTATTGCCAGTGGCGACAGATCTGCGACCAGGTCTAGCATTGTTCCGGAGTGATACCGTGATCCCCAATATCGAGAGTAGTGCGCAGGCGAGCGAGCAGCTATTCCGCTCGATTTTTGAAAATGCCCAGATCGGGATCTCTCTTTTCAAAATTGATAGCCGGGAAAGTGTTACGAACCGGGCGCTCCAGGAAATGTTGGGCTACAGCGGAGAAGAGCTGAGCCGCATCGAGCAATGGGATGAGATTGTAGCTCCGGAGGAACGCGCTTCCGGGGCGGAACGATATGCCGAGCTCATTCAGGGAAAACGGGAGACGGACGAATACGAACAACACCTGATTCGGCGTGACGGCAGCATTGTTATTGTCAACGAAAAATTTCGGTTGCTGAGGGACGCCGATGGCGAACCGCAGTACATCGTAGGCCTGACCGAGGACATCACCGAACGGAGGCGGGCCGAGGAGGCGTTGGCGCAGAGAGAAACGCTCTTCCGTTCGATCTTTGAGCACGCCCAGATTGGGATCAGCATCTTTGAGATCGACGCGCAAACTCATCTCACCAACCGCACATTGCAAGAGATGTTGGGCTGTTCGGAAGAGGAACTGCGGGGGTTGGAACAATGGGATGAAATTGTTCATCCGGATGTACGTGTCTCGAACGCAAAACGATACGCGGACATAATCGAGGGCAGGCGGGATGCGGATGAGTACGAAAACAGATATGTCCGCCGCGACGGACGTATTGTCATCGGCAATGGCAGGTTTCAGTTGCTCCGGGACGCAACTGGCAAGCCTCAGTATTTAGTAGCCCTGACGGAGGACATCACCGAACGCAAAAGCTCCGAGGAGGCCATTCAGGAGAGCGAGGAGCTCTTCCGTTCCATTTTTGAACACGCCCCAGTAGGGATCGGGCTCTACAACGTTCCCAAATCCGAATACTTCACCAATCGTGCCTTGCACGAGATACTTGGCTACACTCATGACGATTTGAGTTCGGTGGAGAAGTGGGACCAAGTCGTCCACCCGGACGAACGCGCCTCGGGCGCTAAACGCTATGCCGAGCTCATCGACGGCAAGAAGAATTGCGACGCGTGGGAGCAGCGGTTCATCCGGAGCGACGGCCGTCTGGTCATCGCGGATGGAACCTTCGTGGTCATCAGGGACGCTGCAGGGAGTCCGCGGTATCTGCTGAACATGACGAAGGACATTACCGATCGCAAGCAGGCAGAAGCCGATCTTCTCACCGCCAAAGAGCAGGCCGTCGCAGCCACAATGGCCAAGTCAGAGTTTTTGGCCAACATGAGCCACGAGATTCGCACTCCCATGAACGCGATCCTCGGAATGACTCATCTGGCGCTAAAGACCGAACTGACCGCGAAGCAGCGCGACTATCTGACAAAGACCAAGGTGGCCGCACAGGCGCTGCTTGGGATCATCAACGACATTCTCGATTTTTCAAAGATCGAGGCCGGCAAGCTGGAAGTCGAGAACACCGAGTTCCGCCTGGATAAGGTGCTGGAGGATCTCTCGTCCGTCGTCAGCCAGAAGGCCCATGACAAAAATCTTGAGTTCCTGATCTCTGCGCCGAACAATTTGCCGGCGAGTTTAGTCGGCGACCCATTGCGCTTAGGCCAGATTCTGATCAACCTCGTCAATAATGCCGTCAAGTTCACTGAGCGTGGCGAGGTAGTGGTTAAGGTCACTCTGGAAGAGCGGACGTCGGAGCGGGTCAAGGTTAAGGTCTCGGTCCGTGACAGTGGTATCGGGATGACGGCGGCGCAGGCTGCGCGTCTGTTTCAAGCATTCAGCCAGGCGGACACTTCGACCAGTCGGAAATATGGCGGCACCGGGCTTGGCCTCTCAATCTCCAAACGGCTGGTCGAGATTATGGGCGGCGAGATCTGGGTGGAGAGCACCTATGGCGTGGGCAGCACTTTCTTCTTCACCGCATGGTTTGGTGTCGGGGCGGCTGAGCCCGAGCAACAGCGTTTCGTGCCGGATCTCTCGGGCATCCGGGCGCTGGTCGTCGATGACAACCCCCTGGCCTGCGAGATTCTCTCGGAAGGCCTGACGGCGTTCGCGCTCAAGGTCGATTCAGCTTCCTCGGGAGAGCAAGCAATCCGCGAACTTTCAGCCGCCGACACACACGATCCCTATCAGGTGGTTCTGGTCGACTGGCAAATGCCCGGCGGCATGGACGGCCTGGAGGTCAGCCACATCATCAAGCAGGGCGGCAGGTTGAAGCATGTTCCGAAGGTGGTCATGGTTACTGGCTTTGGACGAGAGGAGATCCGCACACAGGCTGAAGATATGGGACTCGAAGGCTTTCTGCTCAAACCGGTGAGCCCCTCGGCACTGTACGACACGATGGTCGACCTGTTCGGAGGCCGCGAAAATAAAGTAGATCGCGCGCGGCCGATCGGAGAGGCGGAGCACTCGCAGGCCGCAATGGGCATTCGGGTTCTCCTGGTCGAGGATAACGAAGTAAACCAGCAGGTTGCGACGGAGCTTCTGGAGAGCGCGGGCGCTACCGTAAGAATCGCCAATCACGGTGGCGAGGCGGTGAAGATCCTGACGGAAGGCGATCAGCCTCCGCCGTTCGACGTTGTGTTCATGGATCTGCAGATGCCGGAGATGGATGGCTTCACCGCGACCAGGCTTATCCGAGCGCGGCCTCTCCTGCATGGCCTACCGATCATTGCAATGACAGCGCACGCGCTGGTCGAGGAACGGCAAAACTGCCTCGATGCGGGAATGAGCGATCATGTCACGAAGCCCATCGATCCGGATGCCCTGCTTGCTACCCTGCTGCGGTGGGCCGAACCGCGCCCAGTACCCGCCGCCGGCGCGGAAGCCAGATCGGCAGTGGCAGTCGATGAGATCATGCTGCCTGAGATTGAAGGTGTGGATGTCGAAGGCGGACTCAAGCGCGTCGTCGGGAACAAGCGGCTCTACCGAGACTTGCTCGTACAGTTTGCTTCAAAGCAGGCCGATGCTTCCATGCAGATCGAGGCCGCAATCGAGAGCGGGGACAGGAAACTCGCCGAGCGCATCGCGCACACGGTGAAGGGCGTCGCTGGAAATCTTGGGATCGGGAAGGTGCTTGTTGCAGCCGAAAAGCTGGAAAAGGCAATCCGCCAGGGAGATGGAGTGGATGCGGCGGCGCTGCATGGATTTTCCGTGGTGGTTGGCCGTCAGGTTGAGGCCATTCGCCGGGCGATGGAAGGGGTCCTGGCCGATAAGCCGGCGGAGGAAGGCGTTGCGGAGTTCGATGCGGAAGCTGCATCCGCGGCGATCGCGCGACTTAGGACGCTCCTTGTGTCTTTTGACGGGGGCGCCGCCGAGGCGTTTCCGGCCGTCGAAAGGACATTGGCGGGGACTGTGGCGAAGTCGCGACTGGATGCCGTCGGTACAGCAATTGGCGAATTCGATTTTGAAACAGCGCTCGCGGAGTTAGACAAAATTGCTGAGGGTGCATATGCGCAGCAGGTGCGCCAGTGATGCTCGAGCATTCTGGTGGGGAGCCCAGGGCTAAAGCCCTTTTCTGTATCGGGCGTTTGAAGCGGCGGCCTAAAGGCCGCCGCTTCAAACGGATCGTCTTCGGCGATTTTGGATGTTGCCGCGTGAACTAGGTCGGCATAGCCTTACGGCATTTGAAAGGCTTTTACCGCAATCGCGTTGGGGTGTTTGGCGGCGGGGAGCATGGTGAAGAGGGTTCCGATTCTTCTTGCTCCCTGGGGGGAGTAACTGGTGGTGCGGAGGACGGCGACGTCTCCGGAACGGGAGTTGGCGACGAGGACGAGGTGGCCTTCGCTGGAGAAGGCGAGGGCGTCGGGGCCGTCTCCGACCTGGATCATATTGATGCGCTGGCCGTCGTCGATGGAGTAGACGCCGACGGTGTTCGCGCTGAAGTTGCTGACCCAGAGGGTGGTGTTGTCGGCGGAGACGATGCCGTGGGAGGGGTGTTCGCCGATGAGTGATGCGCCGCCGACTTCGTTGGTTCCGGTGGCGATTTCAGAGATAGTGTTGCTGTCGAGGTTGGAGACGAAGATTTCGCCGCCGTCGGGTTTCATGGCGAGGTTGACGGGGGTCTGGCCGACGTCGAGGAAGTCGAGCAGGTGGTCGGACTTTTCGACTTCGGTTAACGGCGTGTTGGGTTGAGGTTTTCGCGCCAATGCGAGGACCATGACTTGATGTCCGGCGGAGCAGGCGATGAAGGCCTTGGAGGAATCGGGGAGGATGACGGCGTCGGTGGCTCCGGGGCAGTTGGGGAAGACGCTGCGGACTTTGAGCGCGGGGGCGTCGATGACGGTGACGCTGCCGCCGAGGCGGTTGGTGACGACGAGGGTTTGGTTGTCGGGCGAGATGCGGGCGAGGCCGGGGGCTTCGCCGACTCCGATGGTGGCGATCTGCTTGCGGGCGTCGAGGTCGAGGACGGAGACGTTGTTAGAGCCGGAGTTGGCAACGTACCCGCGGTGGCCGTCTTCTGCGACGTCGATGAAGTAAGGCTTCTTGTGGACGGGAATGGTGGCGGCGACGGCGTTCTTCTGGGCGTCGATGACGGAGATGGTGCCTGATCCGGAGTTGACGACGTAGACCTCGTTGCGGGTGAGGGAGACGGCGACTCCGATGGGGTCGTCGCCGACGGGAAATTCGCGGTCGCGGCGGAGGTTGACGATGTCGAGGACGGTGACGGTGTTGCTGGCGGAGTTGGTGACGTAGGCGTATTCGCGGTAGTTGGTGGGGTATTGGGGGAAGTCGTGGGGGCGGCAGGCTGTTAGAAGGGTGCAGAGGATGAGGGCGGCGATTCCCTCTGCGGCCGCTTTTCTCTTGCGGGATGGATGGCACGGCTGAAGCCGTGCCCCTTCGTTATGCGTGAGGACGACGCGAGGTGTGGGTCCTTCGACTTCGTGCTTCGCACTCCGCTCAGGATGACAAACATCTGTTTGTCGCGACGCAAGGAGTATTGAAACTGCAGGTCTCTCCACTCCGCTACGCTCCGGTCGAGATGACAATTTCCTAACGGCCGCTCTTGGTTGCGCCTGCGGGTTCGGCGACTTGGATGCCGTGGGGGATGTTGCGGTGGAGGATCTGGGCGATCTGGGTGCACTCGTCCATCATTTCTACGAATTGTTCGGGGTAGATGGATTGCGCTCCGTCGGAGAGGGCCTTGTCGGGTTGGTGGTGGACCTCGACCATGAGGCCGTCGGCTCCGACGGCGACTGCGGCGCGTGCTAGCGGGACGACCTTGTTGCGCTTGCCGGTTCCGTGGCTGGGATCGACGAGGATGGGCAGGTGGCTGAGGCGGTGGACTGCCGGCACGAGGCTCAGGTCGAGGGTGTTGCGGGTGTGGTCGACGAAGGTGCGGATGCCGCGTTCGCAGAGGATGACCTGATAGTTGCCCTCGGACATGATGTATTCGGCGGCCATCAGGAGCTCGTCTAAAGTGGCCGACATGCCGCGCTTGAGCAGGACAGGCTGACGCTTGCGGCCGACGGCTTTGAGCAGGGTGTAGTTCTGCATGTTGCGGGCGCCGATCTGGATGACGTCGGCGTAGTCGGCGACGAGGTCGAGGTTCTCGGTGTCCATGGCTTCGGTGACGATGCGCATGCCGAAGCGATCGCGAATCTCGGCCATGATGATGAGCGCTGCTTCGCCGAGGCCCTGGAACATGTAGGGCGAGGTGCGGGGCTTGTAGGCTCCGCCACGGAAGAACTGTGCGCCGGCGGCGGCGATCTGCTCGGCGACGGCGAAGGCTTGTTCGCGCGACTCAATCGAGCACGGACCGCCGACGATGGCGAGGTCGCGTCCGCCGATGGTGGCGTTGGTGCCGGGGAAGGTGATGACGGTGTCTTCTTCCTTCACGTCGCGGCTAACGAGTTTGTAGGGCTTGGTGACGCGGATGACCTCGGCAACTCCGGAGAGCTCTTCGAGATTGCCCTGGTCGATCTGGCCCTGATTGCCGGTGATGCCGATGGCAGTGCGCTGGGCTCCGGGGAGCGCGTGGGGACGGAAGCCGAGCTTTTCAATGTGTTCGCAGACAGCGGCGATTTGCTCAGGCGTGGCCTGAGCCTTCATAACGACGAGCATGGTGAAACCCTCTTGCGCAGCAGGTCTTAGTGTACTGGGAAGGTTGATAGAGGGGCAATGTAACGGGCGTGCTGTCGGGCGGGATGTTTCGTCTAACGTCCATCCGGGACGGGGCGCGTCGCCTCCTTCAAATAAATATGGCGTCCTGGGAACTATTTGACCTGTCGCGGCATTACCAGCTGCGAAGGATCAGGCGAGAGCGATGCAAGATGGAGCGCAGGTCTTCGTTCTACCCGCGGAGGCACCGATGCCAGGCACAAGGAACGATGTGCCGAGAACATTAAATATGGACGGCGCTCCAGCTGCGCGAAGCGACGAGCAGCTGATGATCGATTTCTCGCATGGTTCGGCGGATGCTTTCGAAGAGCTTTTCCTGCGTTACAAGCAGCCGTTGTTTGGCTTCTTTCGGCGTCGCGTTGCCGACGTAGGCCGTGCGGAAGAGCTCACGCAGGACACTTTCGTCGCAGTAGTCCGCGCTTCGGGGCGTTATATGCCGTCGGCCACTTTTCGGACCTGGCTCTATGCAATTGGGTACACCATCCTTCGTGCAGATCGGCGCAACAGGGCATTTCGAGGGATGTTTCTTCGCGAGGACGCTGAAGTCCGTGACCTGGGAAAAGACAACACCATCGACATTGATCTCTTCATGCGCGACGCGCTGGGAAAACTCGATCGCGAGGAACGCGAGATCCTGCTGCTGCGTGAATTTGAGCAGTTGAGCTACGCGGAGATTGCCGAGCTGCTGCGATTACCTGTAAATACGGTGCGCTCCCGGCTATTCCGGGCGCGCATGGCGCTGCGAGAACTGCTGACCGCCCCATCAACCAAATCTTCCGGCAAAGACGTCGCAAAACCTGAATGCGATTTCGCGAAACCCGAATTCGAGGAGGGCGTATGAATACCACCGCGCACACGGTATCCCCAGAAGACCTGATGGCCTTTCTCGACGGTGAACTTTCTGCTTCCGCAGCAGAGTCGGTTGCTGCGCACCTCGCCGAGTGCGAGGAATGCGCCGGCATTGTCACGCAGTTTCGTAATATCTCGCAATCGCTCTCGCTGTGGACCGTGCCCGCTCCACCAGACGACATGGAGAGCACGATTAAGGAACTCGCTGCAGACGCAGCGTACAGCCACAGGTATGCCAGACGGGATCCCTGGTTCCGTGGCGGATCCGGAAGCTGGAAGCCGTGGGCGGTTGCGGCTGGAATTGTGGTTGCCGCGGCGTTTCTAGTCATGCCTTTCTCTCTCTTCCAGTTCAGGATGAACCATGTCACTCCTCTTCCTTCTAAGATTCGCCAATCCGAGAGGGCGTTGGGCAGCCAGTTGAGCGCCATGAATGTAATCCCTGGCGAGGCGGATGCGATGATATCCGCCGATCAAATAGCGCGACTGAGGAGCGCCGATGCGGGACGGCAAGTGCAGCTGCTCGCCTCTTCTACGCCGACGGCGCCTGTTGCGCAGAAGATTGCGCCCACGATTTCTCCCGCTGCTCCGATGATTGCGCGCACGGCGAACGTGACGATGATGGCGAAGGACTTTGCGGCTTCGCGCTCGGCTCTAGATCAGATACTTGCGCGGCATCATGGATACTTTGCGCAACTCAATGTCGATACTCCAGAAGAAGGACCGCGAAGCATTCAAGCCTCGCTGCGGATTCCGGCGCCGGACCTGCCCTCGGCGCTCACTGAGATCAGGAGCGTTGGCCGGGTTTTGAGCGAAACCCAATCCGGCGAAGAGGTGACGCAGCAGCACCAGGACCTGGCCATTCGCCTGCAAAATGCCCGGGAAACCGAAGAGAGATTTCGCGCGATCCTCGAGCAGCGCACCGGCAAGCTGGCCGATGTGCTTGCGGTGGAGGAGGGGATTGCGCGGGTTCGAGGCGAGATCGAAGGGATGGAGGCTGAACAGAAGGCCCTGGAACACCGGGTAGACTTTGCGGCCGTCGAAATTCGACTTTCGGAGGAGTATAAAGCGCGGATCGATGTGCCGGACAACTCCGCGTCGACGCGCCTGCACAACGCCTTCGTGGCGGGTTATCACAACGCATCGGAGACGATACTCGGCATCGTTTTGTTCCTCGAGGAGTTCGGGCCCGCCATCTCGATCTGGCTGGTTATCCTGGCGCTGCCGGTGATAGGTTGGCGGCGCTATCGGCGGCTCCGCTCAAAATTGTAAAGGGCCTGGCCTACGTCATAGAGACTATTCCGTGCGCAATGCCTTGACCGGATTGATGGAGGCGGCGCGTTGGGCGGGGATGATGCTGGCGATGAAGGCGCAGATTGCGAGGGCGACGACGGAGCCGCAGATGACGAGCGGGTCCCAGCCTTTGACCTGGTAGAGCTGGGCCGCGATGAGGCGGGAGCAGGCGATCGAGACGGGAATGCCGATAAGCAGGCCGATGATGATTTGGGCGAAAGCTCCGCGCAGGACGAGGCGGATGACGTTGGCCTTGTCCGCGCCGAGGGCCATGCGGACGCCGATTTCGCTGGTGCGGCGCTCGACGGTGTAGGCGGTGACGCCGTAGAGGCCGACGGCGGCAAGGATGAGGGCGAGGATGCCGAAGAGTCCAGTCATCTGGGCGACGGCGCGCTGCTGATCGAAGTTGGAATCCACCTGCTCCTGCAGGGTTTGAATGCCGAGGAGAGTGAGGTTGGGATCGACGTCGCTGAGGACGTTGCGGACCGCGGCTTCAAGGCCCTCCATGCTGCCGTGCAACTGGAGGACTGCGCCTTCGATGAAGTGGGTGCGGTCGTCGATGGATTGCATGATTTGCACGGGGTAATGGACGCGCTGCGCGAGGGGCACGAAGAACATGGCGCGCGGAGGGTCGCTATTGGTAAGGTCTCTGTACTTGGCGTTGCGCATCACGCCGACGATCTCGTAGGTGCTGCCGGCTTGGGGAACGTCGAGGCCGAAGTGTGCGCCGATAGGATCTTCGCCCGGCTTGAAGAAATTGTGGACGAAGGTTTCGTCGACGACGGCGACGTTCTTGGTCGAGGTAGTGTCCTGTTGGGTGATGGAGCGGCCACGGACGATTTGTGTGCCGAGGGTCTCGATGTATCCGGCCCCGACATGGTCCCAGGAAGAGACCACACGCCCGACGTTTTCACCGCTGATGTTGGGCATGGGGTGACCCTGGCGGATGACGAGCTCGCCCCAGTTGTCCTGGAGGGGAGCGTACTGGGCCAAAGCGGCGCGCTCGACGCCGGGTATGTGCGAGAGTCGATCTTGCAGTTCGCGATACATGGCGTCGAGTTGAGGCGCCGTGTAGGAGGAGTAAGGCGCGGTGAGGCTGATGACGACGCGGTGGTCGGTCTGATAGCCGAAGTCCTGGTGCTGCAATTTCATCAGGCTTCGGGTGAGCAGACCCGCGCCCGTGAGGAGCACCACGGATAGCGTTGCCTGGACAATGACGAGGACTTTTTGCGAGAGCGAGGAGCGGTCGCGAGTGCTGCGATTGGCTCCGCGGAGGGCTTCGGCGGGGTCGGCATGTGAGGTAAGCCATGCGGGCGCGGTTCCAAAGAGCGCACCGGTGATGAGCGACAGGACAAAGGCGAAGGCCAGCACGGGAGGCGAAGGAGCCGCATCGATGGGGATGTAGTGCGCGTTATGGAAGGCGACGGCGACGATGGCCTTGACTCCGAGCCAGGCGACGACGAGGCCGGCGATGCCGCCGAGGACGGAGAGGACGATGCTCTCGGTGAAGGCCTGGCGGATGAGCCTCTTTCTTGAGGCTCCGAGAGCGAGGCGAATTGAGGTTTGCGTGCGGCGCGAGGTTCCGCGAGCGAGCAACAGGTTGGCGATGTTGGCGCAGGCGATGAGCAAGACGAGGCAGCAGACCGCGAGCAGAATGCGCAGGCTGGCGGCGTAGTCGGCTTTCATGGCTCCGACGCCTGCGCCCGCGGGCACGATGTTGATCTTCTGTTTGGATAAGCCGGCCTTGATGCCGGCCATCCAGTCGGGCGGCATGCCGCTGTCATTCACGAGCCACTGGCGCAACTCGGCGGTGAGTCGGGCGGCCATTGGGCCGGTGACGGACTCGGCCGGCACGCCGCGGCGCAGACGACCGATCACGCGAAGCCACGCTTGAAAATGCGGCAAGAGTGAGTTGCTCCCGTTTAGAAGCGGCTCCTGCTGGATGGGAAGCCATAGTTCGGGAGGGTCGCTGCGCAGAGTCTCGCCGAAGAAGCCGGGCGGGGTAATGCCGATGATGGTGAAGGGATGGCCATCGAGAATGAAGTTTGAGCCGATAATTTTAGGGTCGGAGCCGTACTGTTGCTGCCAGGTGCGATAGCTGAGCATAGCGACTGGCGAGGCCGCCCGCTGATCGTCAGAGGGCTGGATGGTTCGTCCCGCAAACGCGCCAAGGCCGAAGACGGAAAAATAGTTGCCGCTGACAAATTCAGAGCGCAGGGGTCTGGCTATGTGGTCGCTTTCGCCGCGGCGGGCGCTGAGCTCGCCGCCTCCGGCTTGGAATGCGGCCAGCTCGGAGAACTCGGGCGTCGAGGTCTGCAGGCGCTGATAGAAGGGGTAGGAGAACATTCCCCAATTGCCTTGCGAGGCTCCCTCGACGCAGCAGTCCTGGCCGTCGCCGATGCGATAGAGGCTGGACGGATCAACTACCGGCAGCGATTTGAGCATGACGGTGTGGATGAGGGAGAAGATCGCAGTGGTCGCGCCGATGCCGAGCGCCAGGGTGAGCATGGCGGTGAGGGTAAAAACTGGAGACTGGCGCATCTGGCGAAGAGCGTAGGCGACATCCTGGCGCAGAGTTTCCATATATTCCTCTTGGATGCGGTACGCAGATTCAGGGTGTTGAAGTTCCGGATGAAGCTTCAGGCACCGAAAATGTGAGGAGCAGCGGGCCCGTGCGGCTAGCGGAGTTCACCGACGGGCTTCAATTTTGCGGCTGGGGTTGGAGGCGTGGCGTAGTAACACTGCTTGCCGGAGACGGATTCGGGCACGTTATAAAACTGAACATTGCCGGGCGCGAAGTACGAGTCGCCGCTGGCGGTAAAGAGAACCGGCGCGGGTGGCGGAATGGGCTGCCCCATCGGTGCGGTTTGGAAGGTCGAGGGCATCGTGACCTGGAATCCGAAGCAGCCATCGGTCGGGCAGTCGACTTCCTTCGTTCCCCACGAGCAGACAGAGTCTTCCTTGCAGGTGCTGCCGGCTTTGCAGCCACAGGTGTTATCGGAGTGAACGCTGCAGTACGAGGCCGGCTGGCATGAGTCTATGTTCGATTGAGTGAAGACGCTGGTCTGCTGACTGAGATCTATGGTTACGGACAAAACGCCGGTATCGGGATCGTAGGTCTTAGCAGTTATCCAATCGGGCGACATTCCGCGATAGGTGCCGGGAGTGAACTTGATATCGCCCCCACCCCATGGAGTCACTATCCCCGTAGCCACGGCAGTTGCAGCTGCCGACGAGCTGAGTCCCTTGCCGATATACAGGCTGTAGGTCTGGTGGAGGGTAGGTTTCGAATACAAGACGTAGAAGTAATAAGGCTGCCCGGCGGCGAAAACATTCAGGTTATTTACTGCCTGTACACCATTGCCCGTCGAGGCCTCCTGGGCCGTTGCGGACTGAGTCGTGTCGATGTAGTAGCTGCCATGGTTCATGGTGAGAGTGCTGCGCTGGCCGAGGTCCTGACCCATCATGCGAATGCTCGGACGTTTGGTCGGATCAGTCTGCCACGCGGTCATCTCGTCCGCTGTCAGATATTGACGGTAGAGAGGCACTCCGTAACACATGGAGTTGGTGCAGGGCAAGGCCCAAAGGTTGGATCCGGCAGGAGAAGTGCCACAACTGTTAGTTGTGGCGCAGGGGGTGAAGGTGGCGGTAGTGACATATTCATAGGGACTGGTTTTGACCGTGGAAGTCTGGTCGGCGACCGAGGTTGCGCACTCGTCGGTGATGACCGGAGCGTTGAAGAAGCCGCTCAAAGCTTTGGGGTCGAAAATCGGTGAAGTCGGATCGGAAAGCGGATCGTTGTTCACCGAGATCGTTGGTCCGCTTGCGCCGGAGGTTGTTGAAGTCAATCCGGTTAGAGAGCCGTCCAGGTCGGTGAGCTCCGTCTGCCGGTCGATATCGGTGAAGTTGTTGAAGTCAGCCGCCTGCCAGCTGCAATACGTGTTCATCGAGGCGGCGCTGTTGGAGGTGAACGTGCCAGGCACCCAAAGAGGATCGATGACAAAGTGCCGGATGTCGACGGTCGGATCGAAGTAGAGGTTCTGGGAGTCGAAGGCGGGCGGATAGAAGAAGCCGTTGGACTGCTTCCAGCTGATGGCCGCGTTAGGAAGAATGCAGTTGTTCGTCGTGTTGTTCCCCGGGGGGCTTTGCAACACTCCGGAGGTCTCGCCGTTCATCCAGTGCAGCGGGTCGCACTGGCCTGAAACGTTGTTGCCGCCAGGTCTACACTCTCCGAGTGTGCCGATACTGAGGGTGTGAATGTCGGCGAAGGCGTCAGAATCTTCGAAGCTCGGTCCATCGTAAATGTTGAGCATCCGCTGCGAATTGCTGAAACCCGCATTTTCGAAGGCAATGCCCTGTGACTTGGAAATGCAGAACAATGTACCGGCCGGACAGTCCGGATTGGAACCTTTGTTCAGAGCATAAGGATTGAAGGGGCCGGCATTCGAGGCGAAGGGATTATCGGGCACGCCTCCATCACTAGCGCCAGGAATGACCGGCTGGGTATTGCCAATGAAGAGGTCGTGGGAAGAGAGATTCCAGAAGCCCTGGGAGGCATCGGACCGGCTGTAGCCGCCTCCGGTGATCATCTGCAGACCGCCGTTCTGGACGTCGGTGATGGCGCTATCGCGGAGTAGATACCACCAGCCGCGCAGCAGGACGGCCGCGAAGTTAAACTGCGCCCAATTGAATGAGGTGTTGAAGTGGTCGAGAACCGTCGCCGCACAGGGGGCCTCTTGGCCATCGACTCCCGAGCATACGGGAGCACTGGAGCAATCCTGGGTGCTAGCGTCGCAGAGAGTAGCGTTAGTGCGCTTGTTGGTGGTTGAGGGAAAGGCCGAGTCTGGTATTTGCGTAGGGTTGGGTACGGCTTGCAGTTTTCCAGCGGCCGGCAAGTCTGCGGTTGTCACTCCGTTGCAGGGTGAGGTGACGCCCGTGGATTGAAAGGCGGTCATAGCAGCGCTACAGGAGTTGCCGACAAAGTTCATCAGTGGGACCGCGCCTGCGCGACTGCCGTCCGGCGTCTGCATGGCGGCATACGAATCCCAGGTTTCATAGACGGAATAGCCGCTGTTCGAGCCCGGCAATGTCCAGTAGCAGACGCCGCAGGTTCCGGCACCGACTGCGACGTTGTACTGGAAATCGTTCCAGGTATTCATGATCCAGAAGATGGAGGGATGGTCAAAATCGGAATGAAAGGGTACGACCTCTTGTTCTGAGTCCGGGGGCTGGGGGGGTGGGCCAGGCAATGGGCGGCTCAGCCTGGTGAGGATGCCTGGAGTGCTGCGGGGATTTTGGTCACTATAGACGGCCGCATTGGCCTGAATACCGACATTGGAGTACAGGCGGTTGTTGATCTCCGTCGCGTCCTCGAGATAATAACCGTGGCCGATGGATCGGAAGCCGACGTTGCGGGCGATGAGGACTCCCTGAGTTGCGTGGATAGTAACAAATCGGGTGTTGGAGTCGTGAACGGAGCTATCGGCTAAGTAAGTCCCCGCAAAGACCGGGACCGTGGTGGGCGGCGGCACTGTGCGCGCCATGTGGAAATGAACCGGATAGTGACCGATCTCGCCACCCGAGCCTAGATTGGCGAATTCCACCCCCTGCACTTGAAATTCCTTAAAGCCATCGCGCACCAGCGTGTGGCCGCCGTAATAGCCGGCCGAGAGCGGGAAGTGGGGATCTCCAGTCGGCGGGTTCACCGTCGGATCGGTGGAGCGGTCCTGTAAGACTGGGTTCTGGCCCTCGGATTGAATCATGATGCTGCGCGTGAGCAGGGCCACAACAGCGCGATTCTCCAGATGCCGCGATGCCTGCGTTGCTGGCCGGTTTGGGTCGTCCCTGGGGCCGGAAGATGCGGGAAAGCCGCTGTAGTCATAGGCCTGGCCCCAGTGGGGGAACTGAATCCCCGGGGCCTTTACTGTGATCTTGGTCCCTTGCGAGTCGCTGGATACGCTCGCAATGGTGAGCTCTTCGCTGTGACCTGGCAAGTAATCGGTAGAAGTGAGGACGATCTGATCCCCGGCCGCCCAGGTGGGGACGGGACGATCGACGTGGAAAGAAGTTGCCCCAACCTGACCACTGGAAATCGTATCGGTAAGCCGCACCCAGCTGGTTCCGGAGTCGGAGGGTGTGGCATCGATGGCTGGCCCATTCGGCGGGACATCGCGGATTCCCTTTGCCCCACGGAGAAGAAGAGTGCCGCCGTAGGAGACCGCAAGGACTTTCTTGCCAAAGTATGCGCCGGGGGCGTCGCCGTTCTCGAAGACCTCGTACTGATAGAAGCAATCGTTCCCGGCTGGCGAGTTGGGATCGAGGGTCGATGCCTTTGTGCAAGGCGTGCCTGCCATCGGCATTTGCTGCATCGCGACATTGGGGTTTGAGTCCCAGATATTTTGGGGCACGCCACAGGTTCCGTCGCTCAGGCAAGTGATGCTGGGAACGCCATCGTTTGCCGAGCCGTAGAGCCAGATAGACAAGGGACCGACCAGTGGCTTGTCGAATCCCGCTTGCATCGCTCCGCCGTTTTCTACCAGAATCGAGTGGGCATGGAAATTGATCTTGGCGTCCGCAAAGGTCAAGCTGCCGCCACCCCAAATGTTCACATTTCGATATTGGTAGGTTCCGCCGGCGACGCTCCCATCGACCACACAGGCTGTTCCATTCGATATCTGCAGATCGGTATTGACATCGCCGGCGGGCAGGATATTTCCATTTTCAGTGCAAAACTCCGCGCTTGTACCCGGGGGTGATGGCGATGGCGATGTAATCGGCGGCGTGGGCTGGGTTGTGGTCGTGTAGGTGGTCTGGCCGCCGCCGCATCCGGCGAGGGTAAAGAGAGTTGCCGCCACAAGCGACAGTGCCAGTGAACATGTCGCCGCCTTGAGTCCTAGGAACCCATTCTGTTGCACAGAGATCCCTCCAGCATGCGTTGATGTGACCGCACTTCAACGATGGGTGACAGAGTCTACCCCGCAGTCTTGATGGGGTTTTGGGGCCGGAGAACCGGCTTCATCCTTCAGGGGCGAATACTGATCTGCATCTGAATGCAGCCGCGCAGAATTCTTGTATTGCTGCAATGGCGATCAGCTTAACGAAGAACCCTAAGGCACGCAAGAGATTTGAAGGCGAGTTTTGCTGGATTGGGGCATTCGGCTCGCCGGGGCCGCGCGTTCTCAGCCAGCGTTCGGGGGCGGAACCAGCGGAGACAAACACTGGGTCGATCCAGGATGCTGTTTTCTGGGGAGAGAATGGCAGGCAGCTAAGAATATATCCCCATGCGGGGCCGCAAAAGCCGAGCACAGGGACAGGCAGAGCAGAGCCACACTACGAGAAAACCAAGAACAGAAGTTAGAGCAAAAAACCTGCCGCGCGGTCGATGAAACCTGTGTAACAAGAACCTGCGACCGGCGCGGCAGAAAGGTTGAAACTCCGGTGAATTGAAGATAGGAGAATTGGGGCGAGAGTGGAATCCCACGGAAGTTGTAGTTTCTGTGTTTTATGTAAAGATTTTGCGGCTATCCGGAGGCAGCAACAGCACTTAAACGTTAAAGGGCGGCGAGGAAGTCTTCGAGGGTTGGGAGATAGTGCGGATCGTTTGCAGGTTTTGGTCCGAGGAAGAGCAAAAATTTTGGTCCGGAGGGGTTGGGGTTCTCCTGACGGACGATCTCAAGTGAGGTCGCGGTCTTGCCGCTTAGCACGAGATCCTGGGTTGGCTGGCTGAGCTCGATGCCGAGCGTGTGAAGCTTGGGGCCGATCTCGAAGCGATCGCGGAAGAGTAGGCGGATGGGCAGCAGCGAGGCGCGCGAGTCGGCACGGATGAGGGTGAGCGCGGGCGGTGGGGGGGTTTCGAGGATGAGCGCGGGCGATTCGTGATGGCGAAGCGCGGTTTCGGCGGCGATGGTTGCGCCGAGTCCGCTGCCGTAGAGGACGATCGAACGCGGGTCGAGGTGACGAATGTCGATGAGGTAATTCCAGGCTGCGTCGGCGTCCTCGTAGGTGTGAGTTTCGGAGGGGTGGGTGTTCATGCTTTGGCCGAAGCCGCGGTAGTCGAAGATGAAGATATTGATGCCGAGCGAGTGCAGGGTTTTGAGCTGCTCAGTGACGTCGGAGAGTGAGCCTTGGCCGTCGTGGAGAAAGAGCAAAGTGCGTGTGGCGTTGGCCGGACTGGAGCCCACGTCGGCGGGAATCCACCAGCCGGTGAGCTGGGCGGCTCCGGTGCCGGTGTAGTCGAAGCTGATGGCGTCGTACTTGAGGCCGACGGTGGCAGGGGTTGTGGTGATCGTTCGCGACGGATGAAAGACGACTTGCCACTGGCCCTGGTAGAAGAGCAGGCAGAGGGTGAGGTAGGTGCAGAGGGCGGCGGCGGCGACGACTCCGAGGATGGCAGTGGCGAGCCAGCGTTCGCTGACTAACGGCTGCTGCTGGGCGAGTGGGTCTTTCCAGCCAGGCGGCGGCGTGCGGGCGGCTTGCTTTTGGGTCTTTCTTTCTGCCGCGGTTGGGACTCTTGGTGGCGGCTTTTGTCCGGGTTTGGTTGTGGACTTCGAGGGCATGGGCTATAGCATTTTCGCAATTGCTGTGAACTTTCTAACAGAGACCATGTTGGCCTTTTCTTAAGGAAAAGGCCAGCCGAGTGAGTCTGTTACGGAACAGCAGTCTCTGAGCGATGCTAGGAAAAGCAGAAACGCTCCCGAACGGGAGCGTTTCAGCTTTTGGGTATAGGTGCGATGTTTTTTCCCCGGCTGGCATCAGGCCGGTAGTAGCCTGGCGGTGAGTACGGAACCTCCGAGGATGTTGATCATGCGTTTGAGGTTGTAAGCCATGACCGCGAGACTGATTTCGGTATGGGTGCCGCGAAGGCCGCGCAGCAGGAAGCGTGGATGACCGAAGATGCGATATTTCAGATTGGCGAAGGGATGCTCGACCGTAGATCGTCTGAGCCGCATGACTTGCGGAGTGGCACGTTGATGCATGCGGTTTAAGGCCTCTTCGTCCAGATGCCGTGTTACAAAACGTCTTGAAGTCAGAGTGCACCCGGGCTTCAAGGGGCAGGCTCCGCAGATCGCGGGTTGGCCCTGATACACCACGGCGCGGTCTTTGCGCGCCAGCTGCTTGCGTTGGAGCGTCTGGCCTGCAGGACATAGGAACGAGTCTGTCTCCGGCTGATAGCGGAAGGCCGTGCGATCCAGCAGAGTTCCATCTCCATGGCTGTTGATGCTGCGCTTGGCCGGGATGTGCGGAATCAGCCCGGTGGCCTCACAAATGCCGGCTTGTTCGCCGTTCGAGTAGCCCGTGTCGGCGATGATGTTAATGACCTCAGCCCCGTTGCCGAGAACTAGGCGCACGGATTCGGCCATCGGCTGCAGACGGGAGCTGTCGTTGCCTGCTGTCGTCACCTGATGGGTAACGATGAGCGCATGCTCTGCGTCGACGGCGGTCTGCACGTTATAAGCTGGAAGCTTCCCATCGGCGGTGCGCATGAAGCGGGCCTCCGGTTCAGGATGCTTCCGCAGCTTCTCCAGGGCTGAGGTAATGGCAGAGCTGTCGATGATTGTCTCCTGCTCGCTGTCCGCGCTCTCCATCTGGTCCAGATAGCGTTGAAGTGCTTCGCGATCGAGCACGCTGCGCGCGCTGGAAGCGGCGCGGAACTTCGACCCGTCGATGGCAATCCACTCCCCACGGATGAGGCCAACCGAGCGCGCGAACCGGATCAACTCGGCTCCCGCCGCTGTCACTGCTTCCCGATGCATTCGCCGGAACTCGGCGATGGACTTGTGATCGGGATACAGACGCCCCAGAAGCCACATCAGCTCCACGTTGCGGCGGCACTCCGTCTCCAGCCGCCGCGAGGACCGCATCTGGTGCAAATATCCGTACAAGTACAGCTTCAGCAAATCGCGCGGATCGTAGCCAGGACGCCCTGTTTCCGCAGCTTCGGCTCGCGCGAACCCAAGCTGCTCCATCTCCAGCCGCTCGACGAATGCGTCGATCACTCGGCACACATGATCGGATGGAACAAGGTCGTCCAGCACTACTGGAAATAACGTCCCCTGACTCCGCCCCTCGCCTCGGATATAGCTCATAAACCAAGATGCCCTCGCTCCCGCAAGGGCATCTTCTCATTTACTGGCGCCAGTCTGAAGAGTTTCGTAACAGACTCCGAGTGTGGGCCTTCGGTCTATACCTATTGCGAAATTGCTCTAACCGAAGGCCAATTCGTCGGAGGATTCGAGGGGTGTGCCGCAGACGCGGCAGATGACGGCGGAGCAGTCTCCGCAGACTAGTGGATCGAGGACGACGCGGGCGCAGGTGGCGCACCAGAGTTGGGCGGGGTCTGGTTGGGGTTGGTTGGCGGGTGGGTTGGTTTCGGGGTGCATTCTTAGAAAAGCGTAGCACTCCACGTCTGCTGTTGCCCGGCACTGTTTCGCCTATCAATCCCAGATTTGCCGATAGATCTCCTCGATCTCCTTTTTCGTCGGGACGCGAGGATTATTCTGTGGCGAACCTGAGGTGAGGGCCTGCTCCGCCATTGTCGGAATTAGTGAGAAGTATCGCTCCTCAGGAATGCCGAATTTTCTTGGTGATGGCACTTCGAGGCTTTGATTCCGCGCGAACAACGCATCGACGAGTTTCCTTCCCGCTTGCGCATCGGAATCCACCTCAGAGGCTACTCCGATGGCTCGGGCGCATTCCGCGTAGCGGCCCGCGGCAGCCGTTATTGAAAATGCAGTAACGGCTGGCAATAGCATTGCATTTGAAAGTCCATGCGGCACATGAAAATGCGCTCCAATCGGCCGGCTCATTCCATGGACCAATGCCACGCTCGCATTCGAGAACGCCATACCGGCCTGGGTCGCGGCCAACATCATCGACTCGCGTGCACGACGATTGCCGGGCTCGTGAAATACCGTCGGCAACTCGGCCCAAATGGTCTTCATAGCTGCCATTGCGAAAACGTCGGCGAAGGCGTTTGCTCTGCGGCTGACGTAAGCCTCGATTGCGTGAGTGAGTGAATCGGTGCCGGTATCCGCGGTTAGTCTTGCCGGCATGCTCATCGTCAGTTCAAAGTCAACGATCGCCGCGCTTGGTACTACTGACGCGCCTGCGATGAGCATCTTCTCGTTGGTCTCTGAATCGGTGATGACAGTGAAGCGTGACACCTCAGACCCTGTTCCGGCAGTGGTGGGAATCGCCAGATGCAGCGGGCTCCTGTTCGGAATCTCATTGGGGACTTTGTAGTCTCCCACTCGACCGCCATTGCTCGCCAGGATGCCGATCGCCTTCGCCGAATCGATGGGGCTTCCTCCCCCGAGGCTCACCAGCCCGTCATGCTCCCCTCGAATAAAAGCTTGTAAGCCCGCCACTACTGCTTCGGTCGTTGGATCGGGTACGGTTTCTGAAAAAACGCCACACGCGATGCCTGCTTTCTCGATTTGTTCGCGCAATGAATCAGCCAGTCCCATACGTACAAGAACTGCGTCGGTGACGATCAGAGGGTGCTTGACTCCCAGGCGCTTGAGAATGCTCGACGCTTCCGCAATTGCTCCACCGCCGACTTTGATCATCGATGGAACAAGGACTTCTATCGCCAATCCTGCACCTCGTTCCTTTTCACTGATCCAATCTCTCGATCCGAATATTCGCCGTCATGGTGTGTTGCTCTCCGGGTTGTAGAGTGACGGCGTTGGCGCGGATGTTGGCGGCTTCGACGCAGAGGAAGTGGGGCCACTCGTCGCCGAGATCGGCCATTCCGCCGGCGAGCTCTGCCCATGGGTTCCAGACGACGGTGTTGTGGGAGTTCTGCTTACCGATGTGGATGTGGCGCTTCAGCGTGGGGTCGATGAGCACGAGGTCGGCCTCGGTGTTGAGGTAGGCGTTGTCGATGCGCTGGGTGAAAGTGCTGTCGCCGTACTGGAGTTTTTCAACGTTGCCCTCGGTGTTGTCGAGGTATGAGATGTAATCAAGGCCGACGAGGCGGACGTAGCGAACATTTTCCACGCGGTAGTAGGTGTGCAGGGCCTCTTGGAAGGTGAAGGGCGCGGCGCCGGAGTTAGTGACGGTAAGCTCCATTTGCAGGTGAGAGCTGATGGTGATGCGCTGCACGGCGCGGAATTCGTGAGGCCACCATTTGCGGGTTGCTTCGTCGCTCGTGGTCGATAGAGAGACGGCGATGGCGCTGCCTTCGTGAATGATGGATTCGAGTCCCCAGGTTTTTGTGCGGACCAATCCGTGTGAGGGCGCCTTGGGGTCGTCGGTCTTGGCATTGAACCAGGGAAAGCAGATCGGCACTCCGCCGCGGATGGCTTTGCCTTCCTGGTATTGGGCCTTGCTGCTGAGGAAGATGACTTCCTCGGCACCGGTGGGTATCCATGAAGTCAGATGCGCGCCGTGGAGATAAATCTCCGCTGTAGCGGCAGCGCTGGTGATCCTGATTTTGGGCTGGCCGTCGTTGCCGGGGACGATCTGGGCGATGCCGGGGATGGCGAAGCTGTCATTCAAAGACTGAAGGTCGAGCGCGGGAGTGGTTGCCATGGGTGCTTTCTCCTCTCAAACGGCGAAGGATGATTATCTCGCAATTCTGACAAAGAGATGGTTACAAGAGCTGGAGGAATTGACATCGCGTGGCTTGGTACTGCTTCAAGGTTTGGCGCTGAAGGCGATGGCGAGGAAGACCTTCATGATTCGGATGGCGGCTTTGATCGATCCCTGGAGGGAGCCGGCGACTTTGGAGACTCCGCCCTGGCGGAGGCGGTAGCTGACTGGGACCTCAAGGATGTGGAGGCCGTCGCGGGCGGCCTTCATCTGCATTTCGAGGTTCCAGCCGTAGGTCATCTCGGACATTTTCAAGCGTTCGAGTGCGGCGCGGGAGATAGCGCGGAAAGGCCCCATGTCGGTGTAGCGGACTCCGTAGCGGAGACGGATGAGTGTGCCGGCGAGCCATCCGGCGAAAACTTGGGACGGGAGCAGGCTGCCGGGTTCGCGTTGGCCGCGGATGCGGGAGCCGATGACGAAGTCGTAGCGGCCTTCGAGGACTGGATCGGCGAGCGCGGGGAGTTCGGAGGCGACGTCGCTGCCGTCTCCGTCGAGAAAAATGAAGACGTCGGAGTCGGGATTGGCGGCGAGCACTCCGGAACGGCAGGCGCTGCCGTAGCCGCGGTGCGGGGAGTGGATGACGGCAGCTCCGGCTTCGGCCGCACGAGTGGCCGTATTGTCGGTGCTGCCGTTGTCGACGACGAGGATTTCCCAATCGAACGAACCGGCGGCGAGTGCAGACGCGAGGCCGCGGACCACCGCGGCGATGGTCTGCTCCTCGTTGAGCGCGGGGATGATGATGCTGATGCGGGCAGTCATCGACTCCAACTACAGGCTCCAGCGGAGACCGCAGTTGGCGCAGGCGCGCGGCGGCTCAGGGCCCATCAGGCTGCCGCGAAATTGCTGGTATTGGGGGCCATTCCAGATTTCGCGCAGGGTCTGTTGGGAGGCGTCGCCGAGAGTGAAGCTGTCGTAGCCGTGCATCGAGAAGGGCGCGATGCAGCAGGGGAGCGCGCGGCCGTTGGCGGTGAAGTACATCAGCGTCCAGGGGCGGCGGCAGAGCGACCAGGGGGAATCTTCGCGGCGCTTCTTGATGCTGGTGCCGGGCTCGGTTGCGCCGGAGGCGTTGAAGACGATGCCGAGGCTGGCTGCGAGTTGCGTTGCGCGCTGGATAACGGATTCCTCGTCCGCCGTAGTTTTCTCGAAGAGCGCGCTTTCGGCGCGGGCGAGGCCGTGCGCGTTGTCAGTGAAGAAGACCATGCGTTGGAGGTAGATTTCGCGGACGTCGACGGAGTAGGCGATGCGGACGAAGCCGTCTAATTGATCGAGGGTTTCGCGGAGGCCGGTGAGCCAGAGCGAAACGCGCGGGGTCTCGACATTTTGTTCGCGCTGCATCTCGCGGAAGCGGCGGACATTGGTGACGATGCGGTCGAACATGTCTTTGCCGCGGACCATCTGAAAAGCTGTTGGCTCGGCGGCGTCGAGCGAGATGCGGAGTTCGTCGAGGCCGGCATCGATGAGCGCCTGGCCGTTCTTCTCGGTGAGCAGGGTTCCATTGGAGTTGAAGAGGACGTAGACGGAGCGGTCTTTGAGATAACGGACCATCTTGGGCAGGTCTTTGACGAGCATTGGCTCGCCGACTCCGTGGAGCACCGCGCGCTTGAGGCCGGGGGACTGGTCGACGATGCTGGTGAAGAGTTCCCAGGACATGTCTTTCTCGGGCTCTAACTCCTCAAAGGTGCGCGGGCAGGTGGTGCAGAGAAGATTGCAGCGATTGGTGACCTCGAAATAGATGCAGACGGGTGGGGTTTCGACGAGGATGGATAACTCGTCTTCGGGCTTCTCGAAGTAACGGCGCATCTTTTCATTCGTATTGGGGTGAGTGGTTTCTGGTAAGGCGACGAGAGTACTCATGAGTTCCTCGCGGTGGTGGTTGAATCGATGAGGGCGGGTGATTCGAGACTCGGGAACTTGTTCAGCCGGAAGTTCAGCCGCAGCGAAAGCCGCGCAAGTAAGTCGTAGCCGAGCATGAAGGCGAAGCCGGAGTAGAGCAGGATGTTGAGATGATACATCGGCTCGCCGGGTGCCCCGAGGTTTGTGCCGAAGAGGTAGGTACTGGCGGCGACGAGATAGAAAGCCGGTCTCCAGGGAACTATTGCAAGATAGGGTAAAAGCCAAAGGAAGTACCACGGATAGTGGGGGGAATAGAAGACATTCAACATGGTTGCGATGACTAATGCTGGGAGGATGAAGGCGTAGGGATGGCTTCCGCGGCGGAGAGCCCAGATGCAAATTGCGCTCATGATGATGCCGCAGAGGGCGATGTAGGCTGGCGCCGCGATCGCGGTGTGCCAGCTGCGATTTGCGGCGGTGAGGAGGAAGAAGCGAGTTCCGGAATCGAGGCCTTCTTCCTGGGCGTAGCCGGGAAGATATCCGAAGACTCCTAAGCCAACGCTGGAATAGCAGGCGTATCCGATCGCGACGACGGCAGCGAAGACGGCAGGCATTCGCCATTTTTCCCGCTGGAGGAATGCCGGCAAGAGTGCGGCGGGATAGAGCTTGGTTAGGGTAGCGATGCCGAGCCATGATCCGGTTGCTCCGGATTGGTTTTGGAGCCGGGTGTAGATAGCGAGGGTCAAGAAGGTGATCGTCGGTGCATCGATATGGCCGCTGCTGGCTATCTCCCACAGGCAAAGTGGGTGCCAGGCGTAGATGAGGACGCGCTCTGGCTTCAGTTCGAGCAGCTTGAAGATGCGGAGTAAGAAGATGCAAGTGACTGCTTCGAAGCCGACCCATGCCAGCTTCATGAAGGTGACGCCGGCGTAGATGCGAGTTGTTAGTAGGAAGATAAGTTGGGCGGCGGGTGGATAGATGGTATGGGCGGAGTCAGCGCGGTTGATATGCGCATAGATGGAGTTGTCGCGAAGAAACGCGAGATGGCTGTCCGCGGGGAGATAGCGAAAGGGGTTGATTCCCGCAGCCTGTACTTTTCCGTCCCAGACGTAGCGGTAGATGTCGGTCGATAGAAAGGGCGGCGCGACGACACAGACGAGCCGGGAGGCGAGCGCGATAGCGAAGATGATGGGGAGGGTCCATCTATTAGTGGGGCAGCGCTCGATGAGTGAGATTGCGCCGAGGTAGAGCATGAGCTGGCCGAAGACGGTTTCGCTGTAGCCGTGGACGAAGTGGTGGAATTCGTTGACTCCAGTGCGGCAGAGCTCGATGGTGATGAGTCCGAAGACGAGCAGCGCGGCGTTGGTCGCAAGTGGGTGCCCTCGGCGTAGAGTCTGGAGAGCACTGGTCATGCGGGGCCCCCCATAACTGCCTCGACTGGCTGCGCGGGAGCGGGGAGCTTAGCGAGATAGGAACGGGTCTCGGGTGCGGCAAAGCCTCGGGGAAGATTGCTTTGCAGATCGAAGAATTCCTGGTGAAGGCGTGAGAGCGAAGCCGCGTCGTCGACGTCGTACCACTCGCGGAGCAGTTCGACTGGCAGCTGAATTTCTGCGGCGCGTTTGAGGGTTTGGGCGGTGACGACGGAGGTGCTCCAGGTGATGTCTTCGAATAGGTGGGCGTGGGGCTGTTGCAAGCCGATGAGGTAGTAACCTCCATCTTCGGAGGGGCCGAGGACGGCGCGCTGGCCTGGGGCGAGGAGCAGGGTGGCGGCGCTGACGAATTCTTCGGTTGGGACGGTAGGACTGTCGGAGTCGATGAGGCAGACGGCGGCGAATCCGCTGGCGAAGAGGTCCTGGGCGGTAGCGAGCAAGCGTTCGCCGAAGCCTTCTCCGCGCTGGGGGATGAGGAGTGCACCGTCGGGGAGGATGCCGCGAAAGGCGGCCTCTTCGCCGCGGGGAGTGTAAGAAATGACCCATTCGGCGGGTGCTTCCAGAGTTGCCGCGTGAAGACTGGCGACGGTATCGCGGAGGAAGCAGGCATTCAGATCGGAGGCTTGCTCGGGCGTGAGCGGTGGGCTGAGGCGCGTCTTGACTTTGCCGGGGCGTGGGGCCTTGGCCATGACCGTGAACGCACATTTGCCAGCGAAGTCGGCGGTCGGGGTCGACGGGTCGAGGATGCGATAAGGGTGGGTCATTCGGTCATGTGGCTAGCTCTGAGAGCCATCATACTTTCATTCAGTCCTGGTACATCGTTGGAAATACAGGTCCCTCGACTCGCCCTTCGGGGCTCGTTCAGGATGACAAATTGTTGTTTAAACCGAAAGAAACCGCGGGTCCTTCGACTACGCTCCACTGCGTTGCGCTTCGCTCAGGATGACCGCTGGTGTGGAGGGAATTCAAGGCCCATGATCGGACGATGCGGCGAGTCATGCTGCTTTCCTACAAACGGCGCAGTGGTATTGGCGGTCTTTCCAGATGCGGGTGCTGGTCCAGGGTTGGGATTCGATGAGGTCCTGAAATCCTCTTCCGGTGAAGACGCGGGACTGAGGTAAATCTTCTCCAGAGGCCGGCGAACGGCCGAGGCGTTCGGTGATCCTCATCAGGATCAGCGGCAGCGAGGCGCGTAACGCCGATGCAGGTTCGGCGATGAAGCAGATGCCGCCGGGGCGGAGCGCCGTGAAGATCGCGTCCAGCGCCAAGGCTGGTCTGGCCAGGATGAGAAACAGCCGCGAGGCGATCACAGCATCAACTTGTCCTGGAGATTCGGCGAGCGAGAGCGCGTCGGCCTTGAGGAAGCGGCAATTGTTGAGGCCGGAGCGACGGGCCTGTTCCTGAGCGCGGCAGAGGAGCGGTTCGGAGAGATCGATGCCGGTGATGTGCAGCTGGGGAAACCTTGCGGCGAGACGGCGGGAGTAGAATCCGGGACCGCAACCTGCTTCGACGAGGTACCGGGGGTGAGGGCCGTCAAGCATGGGTGTGAGCGCGGAAGCGATTTGATGAGTGTGGTCGGTGAAGAGGTACTCGCGGCAGAGGGCGTATTGACGCCAACACCGGTCGAATAGCGTGGTGGGCAGGGTAGCTGATAGGGTCGAGGGCGGCGGCGCGGATTCAGGGGAGGGGTTTTGACATCGATCCGCGTTAGTAGAATTCGTAGGGTCTTCACGTCGTGAGCGCAAATCCAGAACTTCAGGCATCAAGGCCCCCCACTGCTATATTGCGTCCAGCGTATCCACAAATTGTCTTGCCGTGCCTGCGAGCTGATTCGATTTCGACCCCACTATAACTCACGCGCCGTGACTCCGACGATATGACCGTTTTTGTTCTCCCGGGCAAAGAGAACAACTCTGAGATGCTGATTGGCGTCGTCGCGTGGGAGGGCCAAGATGGTCGTTTTGTCGAGAGGGGTTGGCTGGAGGTCGGTCACCCGGACAAGAGAGCGGGCGACGGCGACGTGATCGAGGGTCCGTCCGGCGTTTTCGCCGCGCGCAACGGAAGAACGGTCGGAGTCATCGGCCAGGACGGCGTAGACGGTCACGTCCTTCGCGGCGCCGGCGGTAAACTCGAGATGGACGCCGTCGCCGGATCGCTGGATCGACGAAATGGCGATCTCGATGTGCGGTTGTTTTGCGGACCGTTGGATTGCCGAAAGGACGGCGCGACCGTCGCTTCCGCTTGCCTGGGTGCTTCCGTCGATGACCATCTGGGGGGTGTAGACGCTGTCGAGCCCGAATTGGCGTCCGTAATCATTTTGTCGCTCGGTCCATTTGTAAGAGGAAAACGGGTCGCGCCAGCCCTCGTGATCCCAGTAGTCGACGTGTTCGCTGAGGACGACGATTGTAGTTCCGGGGACGGGTTGTTGTCGGTCGAGCGCCGCTAGCAGGCGGTCGGCGGGCGGGCAGCTAGAACAGCCCTCGGAGGTGAAGAGCTCGACGAGGACCGCGGGTGACGGGGGTTGCGGTGAGTCAGATGCTGCCTGCAGAGACGCAGCAGATGACGCGGCGAAGGCGAGGCAGCAGAACCAGACTGCCGATTTATGGTGGAGGGAAGGCGACATCAGGATCGTCCCACGAGCAATTCTGAACTGCATGATAATGAGATTCGGCGGGCAGGGATTAGTTACCACAAACGATTTCATATACGGGCAGGCCGATCCCGTGGCGAGATATTGGCACGTGCCGCCTCTAAAAAATCCTCTGTAATTTGCCGCCGCGGCAAGAGTCCAAGAGTTTGAAAGGCTAGAGGCTGGAGATGGCCATGAATGAAAACAAGATACCGGACGAGAATCCTAAGGCCGACGAGAAGGTCGGACCCGAACCGGTAATCTCCGAGGCTGCGGCAGAGGAGACGGTGGCGAGTCCGGAGGGCGCACCCGCGGTTGCGCAGATCGTGGCGATGACCGAAGAGGCCGAGGCTTTACCGGAGATGGCCGAGGCCGATGCGGTTGCCGAGCCGGTGATCGAAGCAAAAGCGGAAGCGACGGAGGAAGAGCCGCCGTCGGCTCCGGTGGCGGCGAGCATTCGGTTGGAGAAGAAGCATCCGCTGGCGATCCGGTGGATGCACTGGATCAACTTTCCGGTGCTGGCGACGATGATCTGGAGCGGCCTGCTGATCTACTGGGGCGACTCCAAGATCGACGGCAGTTTCCCGAACCAAGTGTATCGCGTGGGGGTCAGCAAGTGGACGCTCTTCCGGTTCTTCCCGGAGTGGTTCTGGACCTGGTTTCCGGTGTCGCTTCGGTTTTGGGAGCCGGGGGGGCATGGCGCCGCCTACAACATCACGATGGGGCTCGGTTACCACTTCTTCTTTATGTGGTTTTTCATGCTGAATGGCCTCGCCTATGTTCTCTACACGTTGATCTCGGGCGAATGGCGCTACCTCGTGCCGACGAAAAACTCGTTCAAGGAAGCGATCCAGGTGACGCTGCATGACCTGCACATAAGAAAAGAGCCGTTGCCGCATAGGAAGTTCAATGGCGCCCAGCAGATTGCGTATACGGCTGTCATTCTGATGGGACTTGGTTCGCTGGTGACGGGCTTGGCGATTTACAAGCCTAGCCAGGCGCACCTGATCACGCTGGCGCTGGGCGGCTATGAGATGGCGCGGTGGTTTCATTTCTGGCTGACGATGGGGTACTGCGTCTTCTTTGTGATTCATATCTCGCAGGTAGCGAAGGCGGGGTGGAACAACTTCAGGGCGATGGTGAGCGGGTATGAGATTGTTCCTGCGAATGAGCCCTCTTACACGCCGGATAGATAGGTGAGTTATGTCTGAAGAGAATTTGCCTAAGGATGAATCGGTACAAGGGCCGACGCAGGAGGAGATTGACCGCGAGGTGAAGGGGGCTTCGGGGCGACGGACGCGGCGGAGCTTTCTGGTGGCCGGAGTTGCAGCGGCTGGAGGGTACGGCCTTTATCGGTGGATCGATCAGGCTGAGGATATCGGGCGGCAACCGGAGCCTTTGCGCAGAGCCTTTCAAGTCAATGCGGAAATTGCGCGCGGAGTCTTTCGCGAAGCGGGCCTGGCACCGACCTATCCGAAATCGCGGGCGGCTTACGATCTTCGGACGAACGGCGACTTTGGATTGAAAGAGGAATTGAAGCCGGATGGCTGGCGGTTGCAGCTTACGGGAATCGAGAGTCCGGAAAAATATCCGCAATATACGAAGGATGTTACAGCTTACGAATATCAGTTCGAGCCGATGGATGTGTCGAACCAGCCGCCGTCGCTGACGCCTCCGGACCCGAATGCGAAGCATGAGCGGGGCTCGGAAGAAGCGGGAGTGTCGGAGAGCACGCTTCCGGTTGGAACTCCGGGGCTGCTGCTGACGATGGACGACATTCACAAGCTGCCGCATCACGAGTTTGTGACGCAGTTCAAGTGCATTGAGGGTTGGAGCGATATTGCGAGTTGGGGCGGGGCACGGCTGGCGGATTTGATTGCGGCGTATCCTCCGGCGCGGATGGCGAATGGGAAGCTGCCGCGATATGTGTATATGGAGACTCCGGACGGGGATTACTACTGCGGCTATGACATGGCGGTGGCGCTGCATCCGCAGAGTTTGCTGGTGTATGAGATGGGTGGCCGGCCGATCACGCGGTGGCATGGGGCTCCGCTGCGGCTGCATACTCCGCTGAAGTATGGGTATAAGCAGATCAAGCGGATTGGGTTGATTGCTTATACCGATATGAGGCCGGATGATTACTGGACTAAGCTAGGTTATGACTGGTATGCGGGGTTGTGAGGGTTGCGAGATTTCGCTGGACGAGACCCTGGAAGATTCGTCGGCGCGTTCGTATTAGTATTGAGCGCGTGTAGGCCACCGCACTTCTGCTGACAGGCCTACCTTTTCCATGCGCCTCTGGCGCGGAGGTGAAGATGGCGACGCAGACAGTAGTTTTGGAAGAGAAAGTCTCTACCAAACCTGGAGAGAACAGCCTGAGCGCGGGCGTTGCCAAGACGCCATTGCGCAGCATTCGGAAGACTCTACCGCTTCGGGTGCTTTCGGACGCCGACTTTGAGCATTGGCAGACGTATGGCTTCGTCGTGATATCGCAGGCCGTGCCGGCGGAGAATGTCGAGCGGCTGGTGAAGTTTCTTTGGGAGTTCCAGAAGATGGACCCCGCTAATATTGACACCTGGTTTGCGAAGCAGCTTCGCGATCATGCGATGAAAGAGCTGAACTATAGCGGCATGGTCGAGGTCTATAACCACCAGTATCTCTGGGACAACCGCCAGTGCCAGCGGGTTTACGATGCCTTCGTCGATATTTGGGACGAGGAAAAGCTCTGGGTCACAATCGATCGGGCCAATCTCAATACGCCGAACCGCAGCGGGCGGGCGTTTTCCGGCTTCATTCATACCGACTACGACACGACGCTTGATCCGTTGCCGATCAATGTCCAGGGTGTGCTCTCGCTTGTCGATGTAGACGGCGAGACCGGTGGCTTTCAGTGCGTTCCTGAGCTCTTCAGAACTTTTGAGGATTGGAAGAAGACACAGCCAGCGGACCGCGATGGTTTCAAGCCGGACGCTGCAGGTTTTGATATTTACCCTGTGCCGATGAAGGCAGGAGACCTGTTGATCTTCAACAGTCTGTTGCCTCACGGGATTCGTCCGAATAGTTCGGAGAACAAGGTGCGGATGGCGCAGTATATTTCGATGTCGCTTGCAGATGAGAGCAACGAGGAGCTTCGCCAGCGACGGATTACTTCGTGGGCGGAGCGGCGCGCGCCGGAGGGATTTGCGTTTCCCGGTGATCCGAGAGAGTGGGAGCGAACGAAGTATGCGACGGCGGAGCTGAGTCCGCTGGGACGGAAGCTGCTGGGTATCGATCGTTGGGTCTAGTTCACTGGCCGTTGGTGTCGAAGCTCAGGTGACTGAGCACTTGCTTGACTGTGTCAGCGAGTTTTGCACTTACCTAGCTGAGGTTGCGTTTGTAGAGCGCGGTCAGTTCTGACCATGCACGCTCTGCGCCCGCTTCGTTGTAGACCTGGCTTCCGCGCACGGTCCATCCGTGGTCGCAGCCTTCGAAGACTTCGACGGTTGCCGTGAGATGGGCGGCTGCGAAGGCCTCCTTCAGCTTGTCCTTGGCCGAGGGATCGCGCTTGTCGTCGTTGTCGGCGATGCAGCACAACACCTCGGCTTTCATCTTCGGAATCATTAGATATGGGCTGTCGGGCTTGTCGGTTACGAGTCCGCCGCCGTGGAAGGTTGCCGCGGCACCGATTCGATCCGGCACGGTCGCCGCTGTGCGAAAGGTCAGTGGGCCGCCCATGCAATAGCCCTGCACGCCCATCTTCTTTTTCTTGTCGGTCTGCGGCTGCTGATCGAGAAATGCGGTGTAGGACTTCGCATCGCTGATGTTCGCGTCAGCGGTTAGAGCGGCGGCCATGGGCATTACCTTGGCGCGGTCTTCGGGCTTGGAGAAGTCGAACGAGCCATCGACGACGGGCGCCTTGGCGTTGCGGTAGAAGGGATTGGGCACGAGTACCACGTAGCCCTGGGCTGCGAGCCTGCTTCCCATTTCGCGAAAGACCGGCCGTAGACCCAGGATGTCGGTCCAGACGAGCACTGCCGGCCATGTTCCTTTCCCCTCGGGATAGAACAGGGCAGAATCCGACACGCCGGACGCCATCGGCACGTTTACGTCCTTCTCGACTACCTTGGCCTGCGCTCCCGCATTGGCGGAGGTGAGCATTACGGTCGCGGCTGAACCGACCATGAAGGTTCTGCGGGTGACGGTGGGATCATGCGTTAATCCCTGGTGAATGAAGTCATCGCACATGAAATGGCTCTCCTGTTCTTCAAGTCTGAAAGTATTGCTGAAGCGGACGTGGTTGTCGAACTGTTGCGGGTAGACGAGGATCGTAAGGAATAAGTTTGAGAAAGGATACGTCCCGATGAATTGGGTGATTCTTATTATCGCGGGCTTGTTGAGACTGGCTGGGCGATTGGGTTGAAATATACGGAGGGCTTTACGCGGCTGTGGCCTACTGTTTGGACTGTCTTGTCAATGATTGTCAGCCTCTGGCTGCTGGGGATTGCGGTGAAGTCGCTGCCGATCGGGACTGCCTATAGCGTCTGGGTGGGGGTTGGGGCGGTGGGGACGCTAATTCTGGGGATTGCGTTGCTGGGCGAGCCGGTGAATCTTCCTCGGATGTTGAGTGCGGGGCTGATTATTGCGGGGATTGTTGGGTTGAAGTTGTCTGCCTAGATCGAGAGATTCTGCGCGGCGCTCGCTGTGGCGTGGTGACATATGCAATCCCGCTCAAGCCAACGGCAGGCTTGAATGGTGCACCCGGCTTGAGGCGCATCATGATGCTTTTACTTTAATGCTATGATGCTCACATGAGAACGACCGTCACTCTCGATCCCGATGTTGACCAGTTGATTCGCAAGATCATTCGGGAGCGCGATCTCTCGTTCAAAGATGCAATCAATGAGGCAATACGAGCGGGTCTGAAGAAAGAGCCTGTGCGCCAAAAGGCGTTCAAACAGAAGACATTCCCAATGGGTTCCGCAAGATGCTTCCAATGGGAAAAGGCGCTTCAGACCGCGGCGGAGCTGGATGATGAAGAGAGGATAGGAAAGATGGCTTTGCGGAAATGATTCTGATCGACGCGAACCTTCTTATCTATGCTGTGAACCGGGACTCCCCGGTACATCGCGAATCAAGAGAATGGCTTGAGGAGGTCCTTCAAGGCGCGGCGCCGGTAGGATTCGCCTGGGTCGTGTTGCTGGCCTTCTTACGGGTGACTACTCGCCGAGGGTTATTCGAGCATCCCCTGTCAATCAAAGCTGCGCTCGACATCATCGACAGCTGGCTGGACCAGCCCGCGGCCACCACTGTACATCCGAGCCGCGACCATGCGCGCATTTTGCGCCAACTGCTTCTCACTTCCGGTTCCGGCGGGAATCTCACTACCGATGCGCATCTGGCTGCGCTCGCCATTGAGCAAAACGCGGAACTCTATTCGGATGATCGCGACTACCGGCGGTTTGTCGGTCTGAGATGGCGGAATCCGCTGCAATAGCGGGAATAGTGGGATCTGGCGGATTCGGACATCCTAACGGCAGGGATGTGGGGCACCCGGCAAATCGCCGTTAGACTCCTATGTAATAGGCTTGAGCATGGCTCAAGAACACAATTACCCGCACGATATGCAGATTGGGCTCGAAGAGTTTGCCAGCGAGGCCGACCTGATCACGACGTCATTCGAAGAAAGCCTGAGATCGCGAAAGCCACCGCCGATTGTCTATCACTACACGGATGACCTTGGTTTGAAGGGAATATTAGAAAGCGGCCAGCTGTGGCTGAGCGATATTTCGAGCCTTAACGATCCCTCCGAATTGAATCACGGATTTTCCATTGCTATCGATGTTCTCGCTCGTATGGTGGCGAATGGTCCGCCGGAGCGGCCCGAGTTCGCTAGACGGCTTAAGACGCTCGCCGAGCGACGGAGCGTCCAAGGAGTGGCGCTGTTCTTGGTCTGTTCTTTCAGCTTTCGCGGGGACGACCTGGGGCAATGGCGTGCCTATGCCGACAATGGACGTGGCTATGCGCTCGGGTTTGACACCGCGGCCCTGGAGGCTGGGTTTACCAAGGGAGGGACCGCCGACTCATACTCCGCCACATTTCCCGTCACTTACAGCGACACCGAGCTCGCTGAAATGCATCGCCAAATCATCGACAAGATGCAGGCATTAATATCTCTGCCTCACGGAAGGAAGCTGGAGCCCGCTGCTATAAAGTCCTATCTGACAGACCTTTCAGTCTCGCTTATGACGCATATAGCGCAGGCCGCCCTATTCTTCAAGCACGAGGCCTACGACAACGAACAGGAATACAGGTTCTTCGAGATGTATGCCGCGGACGCGCCTCCACACGGCCTGAAGCAGCGACTGCGACCGTACTCATTGATCAAATATAAGGAATTTCAGTGGAGAAGCGTCGCGCCTAGCGCACTCAGGCAGATCGTTGTCGGCCCTGCCGCAGTTCGCACGAAAGCCATACAGTTCGCACGAGATTGCGTAAGTTCTTTTCACTCGGGAGCAGTTCCGGTGACCTGCTCCCCAATCCCCTACCGGGCGGTATAGGAGAGCCTATACTGCCCTACGCTTCTGCACCGTGGCACTTTTTGTATTTTTTGCCGGAGCCGCATGGGCATGGGTCGTTGCGTCCGACTTTGTCTCCGGTGCGGCGTTGGGCTGTTTCCTGGGCGCCGTTGCTTCCGGCCATGCGGGCGTTGTCGAGCTCGCGCTTTTTCTTGCGCTGGAACTCGGCTTCAATCTGGTCGATGGTGGTTGAGGGCTGGCGAGTGGGAATGGGTACCGGCGGACGGATGATTTCTGCCGGCCTTTCGGCTACTGCTACCGATCCGCCTTCTTCCTGCAGTTGTGGGTGGTTCGCGGTCCCCTGAATGGATGGACGCGGGCGGATGGAGACTGGGACTGGCTGGCCGTCGGGGCCGATGATCTGCATGAGGAAGAGGAAGCGGACAGTGTCTTCCTGGAAGCGGTTCATCATCGCTTCGAACATGTCGAAGGACTCGCGCTTGTAGGCGACGAGCGGGTCCTGCTGGGCGTAGCCGCGGAGGCCGATGCCTTCCTTGAGGTGGTCCATCGAGAGCAGGTGGTCTTTCCACAGGCCGTCGAGGACGCTGAGCATGATCATGCGCTCGTGGTAGCGCATGGCTGGTTCGCCGATGATGGTTTCTTTGGCAGCATAGTGTTCTTTTAGCTTCTCGAAGAGGGTTTCGCCGAGTTCGTGGCGGTTCATCTCGGAGATGTCGATGCCTTCGGCCTCGAGGTTGAGGCCGAACTGCTCGACCAGGCGCTTCCTAATGCCGTCGACGTCCCACTGGTCGGGATGGAGTTTCTCGGGCGCGAACTCGTCGAGCATTGCGCTGAGGAGGTTCGAAACATAGTCCTCGGCGATGAGTTCCTTCTGGTCGAGGCCCTTGAGCAGCTGGTTGCGGAGGCCATAGACGGCTTCGCGCTGCTTATTCATGACGTCGTCGTACTCGAGGAGGTGCTTGCGGGACTCGAAGTTCTGCGACTCGACCTGCTTCTGCGCCTCTTCGATGCGGCCGGAGATCATCTTCGATTCGATGGGCACGCCTTCTTCCATGCCGAGGCGCTGGAGCATGCCTGAGACCCACGGTTTGGCGAAGATGCGCATAAGGTCGTCTTCGAGGGAGAGATAGAAGCGCGAGGAGCCGGGATCGCCCTGGCGGCCGGCGCGGCCGCGAAGCTGATTGTCGATGCGGCGGCTCTCGTGGCGTTCGGTGCCGAGGATGTGGAGGCCGCCGGCCTCGATGACTTCGTCATGGTCTTTGGCGGCGCTGGCGGCGTGGATGGCGAAGGTCTTGTCCCAGTTTTGCTGGTCGGTCTCGAACTCCTGGCCCTCGTAATAGAAGCGCAGCAGACCGGCGGCAGCCATGGGATTGATGGCTCCCTCGGCGGCGCTGATGGGGCGGGCGAGGTTCTTCTTGACGAGATCGCGCTTGGTGACGAATTCGGGGTTGCCGCCGAGCAGGATGTCGGTGCCGCGGCCGGCCATGTTGGTGGCGATGGTGACCTTGGCGAGCTGTCCGGCCTGGGCGACGATCTCGGCCTCGCGCTCGTGGAATTTTGCGTTGAGGACGACGTGCTTGACGCCTTTGCGCTGGAGGATATTTGAGAGCAGCTCGGATTTTTCGATCGAGGTAGTTCCGACGAGGACCGGCTGCTTGTCTTCGTTGAGCTTTTCGATCTCGTCGGCGACGGCGAAGTATTTCTCTTTTGCGGTGCGGAAGACGACGTCGGGGTTCTCGAGGCGGCGCATCGGCTTGTTAGTGGGGATGACGACGATGTCGAGCTTGTAGATCTTGTCGAACTCGGCGGCCTCGGTCTCGGCGGTTCCGGTCATGCCTGCGAGTTTTTTATAGAGGCGGAAATAGTTCTGGAAGGTGATGGTGGCGAGGGTCTGGTCTTCCTTGCGGATGCCGACGCTCTCCTTTGCTTCGACGGCCTGGTGAAGGCCGTCGGACCAACGGCGGCCGGGCATGAGGCGTCCGGTGAACTCGTCGACGATGATGACTTCAGGGCCCTGGGGGCCGTCTTTGACGACGTACTGCACATCGCGTTTGTAGAGGGAGTGCGCTTTGATGGCGGTTTCGACGTGGTGCTTGAAGTCCCAGTTCTCAACGTCGGCGATGTTGCCGATGCCGAGGAGCTTCTCGACCTTTTCCCATCCCTCGTCGGTGACGGTGATGGTCTTGTGCTTTTCGTCGACGACGTAATCTTCGGTGAGGATTTTGGTTTCGCCCTGCTCGATCTCTTCGCCCTCGACGAGCTTGGGAATGATCTGGTTGACGCGGACGTATTTGTCGGTGGTCTGGTCGGTGGGGCCGGAGATGATGAGCGGGGTGCGGGCTTCGTCGATGAGGATGGAGTCGACTTCGTCGACGATGGCGTAGTAGTGGCCGCGCTGGACACAGTCCTTGATGTCGAACTTCATGTTGTCGCGCAGGTAGTCGAAGCCGAATTCGTTGTTGGTGCCGTAGGTGATGTCGGAGGCGTAGGCCTGGCGGCGCTGGTTGTCGTCGAGGTCGTGGACGATGACGCCGACGGTGAGGCCGAGGAACTCGTAGATCTTGCCCATCCACTCGGCGTCGCGCTTGGCGAGGTAGTCGTTGACGGTGACTACATGGACGCCGTGGCCGGCGAGGGCGTTGAGGTAGCAGGCGAGGGTGGCGACGAGGGTTTTGCCCTCACCGGTGCGCATTTCGGCGATCTTGCCCTGGTGCAGCACCATGCCGCCGATCAACTGGACGTCGAAGTGGCGCATGTTGACGATGCGCTTGCCGGCTTCGCGGACGACGGCGAAGGCCTCGGGGAGGAGTTCGTTGAGCGCGGCCTTTTCGGCGGCTACGATCTCGTCTTCGTCGGTCAGGCCTTCGAGTTGGGCCTGGATGCGGGCCTTGAAGTCCTGGGTTGGGCATGGGTCGTTGCGTCCGACTTTGTCTCCGGTGCGGCGTTGGGTTGTTTCGCTGGCGCTGCCGTTGCTTCCGGCCATGCGGGCCTGGTCGAGTTCGCGTTTTTTCTTGCGCTGGAACTCGGCTTCGATCTGGTCGATGGTGGTGGTGGGCTGGCGAGTGGGGATGGGAACTGGCGCGCGTACTGGTTCGGCCGGCCTTTCGGCTACGGCTACGCTCCGCCCTGCTCCTGTAAGCTGGGGGCGGGTTCGCGGTGCCCTGAATCGCGGGACGCGGCCTGATGGAGACCGGGACCGGTTGACCGTCGGGGCCGATGATCTGCATGAGGAAGAGGAAGCGGACGGTGTCTTCCTGGAAGCGGTTCATCATGGCTTCGAACATGTCGAAGGATTCGCGCTTGTAGGCGACGAGCGGGTCCTGCTGGGCGTAGCCGCGGAGGCCGATGCCTTCTTTAAGGTGGTCCATCGAGAGCAGGTGGTCTTTCCACAGGCCGTCGAGCACGCTCAGCATGATCATGCGCTCGTGGTAGCGCATGGCCGGCTCGCCGATGATGGTTTCTTTGGCGGCGTAGTGTTCCTTGAGCTTCTCGAAGAGGGTCTCGCCCAGTTCGTGGCGGTTCATCTCGGAGATGTCGATACCTTCGGCTTCGAGGTTTAGGCCGAATTGCTCGGTGAGGCGTTTCTTGATGCCGTCGACGTCCCACTGATCGGGGTGGATTTTCTCAGGCGCGAACTCGTCGAGCATCGCGCTGAGCAGGTTTGAAACGTAGTCCTCGACAATGAGCTCTTTCTGGTCGAGGCCCTTGAGCAGCTGGTTCCGGAGGCCGTAGACGGCTTCGCGCTGCTTGTTCATGACGTCGTCGTATTCGAGGAGGTGTTTGCGGGACTCGAAGTTCTGCGACTCGACTTGCTTTTGCGCTTCCTCGATGCGGCCGGAGATCATCTTCGACTCGATGGGCACGCCTTCTTCCATGCCGAGGCGCTGGAGCATGCCTGAGACCCACGGCTTGGCGAAGATGCGCATGAGGTCGTCTTCGAGGGAGAGATAGAAGCGCGAGGAGCCCGGGTCGCCCTGGCGGCCGGCGCGTCCGCGCAGCTGGTTGTCGATGCGGCGGCTCTCGTGGCGCTCGGTGCCGAGGATGTGGAGGCCACCGGCTTCGATGACCTCGTCATGATCTTTGGCGGCGCTGGCGGTGTGGATGGCGAAGGTCTTGTCCCAGTTCGGCTGGTCGGTTTCGAACTCCTGCCCCTCGTAATAGAAGCGCAGCAGACCGGCGGCGGCCATGGGTTGATGGCGCCCTCGGCAGCGCTGATGGGGCGGGCGAGGTTCTTCTTGACGAGGTCGCGCTTGGTGACGAATTCTGCGTTGCCGCCGAGCAGAATGTCGGTGCCGCGGCCGGCCATGTTGGTGGCGATGGTGACCTTGCCGAGCTGTCCGGCCTGGGCGACGATCTCGGCCTCGCGCTCGTGGAATTTTGCGTTGAGGACGACGTGCTTCACGCCTTTGCGCTGGAGGATGTTCGAGAGCAGTTCGGATTTTTCGATCGATGTGGTGCCGACGAGGACCGGCTGCTGGACTTCGTTGAGCTTCTCGATTTCGTCGGCGACGGCGAAGTACTTTTCCTTCACGGTGCGGAAGACGACGTCGGGGTTCTCGATGCGGCGCATCGGTTTGTTGGTAGGGATGACGACGATGTCGAGCTTGTAGATATTGTCGAACTCGGCGGCCTCGGTCTCGGCGGTTCCGGTCATGCCGGAAAGCTTTTTGTAGAGGCGGAAATAGTTCTGGAAGGTGATGGTGGCGAGGGTCTGGTCTTCCTTGCGGATGTTGACGCCTTCTTTGGCTTCGACGGCCTGATGGAGTCCGTCGGACCAGCGGCGGCCTGGCATGAGGCGTCCGGTGAACTCATCGACGATGATGACTTCAGGTCCCTGCTGGCCGTCTTTGACGACGTATTGCACGTCGCGCTTGTAAAGGGAATGCGCTTTGACGGCGGTCTCGACGTGGTGCTTGAAGTCCCAGTTTTCAACGTCGGCGATGTTGCCGATGCCGAGTAGCTTCTCGACCTTTTCCCAGCCGTCATCGGTGATGGTGATGGCTTTGTGTTTTTCGTCGACGACGTAATCTTCGGTGAGGATCTTCGTTTCACCCTGCTCGATCTCTTCGCCCTCGATGAGCTTGGGGATGATCTGGTTGACGCGGACGTATTTGTCGGTGGTCTGATCGGTAGGACCGGAGATGATGAGCGGGGTGCGGGCTTCGTCGATGAGGATCGAGTCGACTTCATCGACGATGGCGAAGTAGTGGCCGCGCTGGACACAGTCCTTAATGTCGAACTTCATGTTGTCGCGCAGATAGTCGAAGCCGAACTCGTTGTTGGTGCCGTAGGTGATGTCGGAGGCGTAAGCCTGACGGCGCTGGTTGTCGTCGAGATCGTGGACGATGACGCCTACGGTGAGGCCGAGGAACTCGTAGATTTTGCCCATCCACTCGGCGTCGCGCTTGGCGAGGTAGTCGTTGACGGTGACAACATGGACTCCGTGGCCGGCGAGGGCGTTGAGATAGCAGGCGAGGGTGGCGACGAGGGTTTTGCCCTCACCAGTGCGCATTTCAGCGATCTTGCCCTGGTGGAGCACCATGCCGCCGATCAACTGGACATCGAAGTGGCGCATGTTGACGATGCGCTTGCCGGCTTCGCGGACGACTGCGAAGGCCTCGGGGAGGATTTCGCCGAGCGCGGCTTTTTCGGCGGCGACGATCTCGTCTTCGTCGGTCAGGCCTTCGAGTTGGGCCTGGATGCGGGCCTTGAAGTCCTGGGTTTTGGCGCGAAGTTGTTCATCGGTAAGCTTTTGCAGCTCCGGCTCGAAGGCGCGGATGGTCTCGACTTCCGGGAGCAGGCGCTTGACGGCGCGCTCATTGCTGGTGCCGAAGACCTTTGCGAGTGTTTTTTGGATCACGTGAGTACTTCCTTGGGCCGTGTTCGCGGCCGGGTTTGCCCGCAGATTGCCGGCGGGCGAAACGGTGTCTTTTATAGTTTATTCGACTCTGGGAGGGAACGGAGGGTAGTGGGGAGGGACGCGAGGAGAAATGCGATTATTTAGCGCTGCTTCTCCAAGTTTTCGATTCGGGCATCGTGCTGACCGAGGGTTCGGTAGAACTGCTCGAATTCGCGGTGCATTTCGGAGCGCAGGCTGGAGATTTCGCTTTGCATCCGGTCGAGGCGACCATCTAGTCGAGTCTCTAGCCGGGTTAGAGCCTGATTGTTGAAGAGCGTTCCCGCCAGAATCGCGATTAACGGCACTCCGACAATGACGACGTCGTGCATTCTGGGTTTCCCTCTGCATTGAGTATAAGGGGCTTCTTAGCGAACTTGTTGGCAATTAAGTTCGGGTCTGGGCGGCTTGAGTTTCGTTTTGGAACAGATTAGCGAGGTGGTGATAGCGCTTTCCTTTTGCGACATCTTGCATGATCTGGGCTTTGAGGGTTTCGGGGGACGGGAACTTGCGCTCTTCGCGGAGGCGCTTGAGGAAGGTCAGTTCGAGCGGTGTCTCGGCGGTGAGCGTGAGGGGATTGTTCGCCGGGTCGTAGTCGAGAAGGTATGTTTCTACTGCGTAAGAGTCTTCGCCGAAGGTGGGGCGGTTGCCAGCGTTGGTGACAGCTTTGAATGTCTTGCCGGCGACGTTGATTGCCGTGACGTACACGCCGTTGGCAGGGAGAAGTTCGGAGTAGGGCGCGAGGTTGATGGTGGGTACGGTGAGGCGGCTGCCGATGCCTCGTCCTGGGGCTGGTGTCGATCGGATGCTGAAGGGACGACCGAGCAAGGCGCGGGCAGTAGTCATGTCTCCGGCCTGGATGAGTGCGCGAATCTTGCTGCTGCTGATCTTGATGCCGCGATGGTAGCGAGGAGAAAAGATCTGCACGCGGAATCCGAGGTCGTGGCCCATCTCGACGAGGTCAGCGGCATGGCATTGCGCCTTGTGGCCGAAGCGAAAGTTGTCTCCTTCGTGGACTTCGATCGCGTCAAGACCGTCGCGCAGTACTGCCGTGACGAACGCCTGTCCGGACATTTTGCAGAGCTGGTCGGTAAAGGGAAGGACGAGCACGGCGTCGATTCCTGAAGCCCGAAGAAGGTTGAGGCGTTCCGGCACGGGAGTGATGAGCTTTGCCGCTCCTTCGGGCCGAAGGACGCGCGAGGGGTGGGGATCGAAGGTGACCGCGACGGATTTCGCCCCGAGTTCCTTCGCGCTGTTCTGAATCTCGGCGAGCAGCCATTGATGGCCGCGATGGACTCCGTCGAAGTTGCCGATGCTGGCGACGGTGGGGCCGAAGTCTGCGGGGATTTGGTCGAGGCTGCGAAAGATGTCCATGATTCAAATCTCGATCGGGACCACCAGGCCGTCGTAGGCGAGGCGGATGTGAGGCGGCAGTGTCGCTTCTACTTCGGCGTGCAGAATCTCGTGCGACATGTGGGTAAACCAGGCGCGGCGCGCTCCTATTTTATCGACCCAGGCGGCTGCCTCCTCGACGTTGGCGTGGCTGGGGTGATGACGGGCGCGCAGGGCGTCGATGATGACGACCTCGACTCCGTCGAGGAGCGTGAGGCTGGAATCGGGGATGGCGTTCATGTCGGTGAGGTAGGCGGCGTTGCCGATGCGATATCCGCCGGTTTCCATGGGGCCATGATGGAGGGGAATGCGTTGAAATTCTGCTCCGAAGATCTCGACCGAGTCTGTGCCATTGAGCCGATTCAACTGGACGCGGGCGCGAAGTTTGTATTGCGAGTCTTCAGAGAAGGTGTAGGCGAAGATGGTTTCGAGGACCTCCGCCGTGGCGTCGTCGGCATAGAGGGGAATCTTCTCTGTCCCCTTGAAACTGAGCGGGCGAAGATCGTCCATGCCAAGGATGTGGTCGGCGTGTGCATGGGTATATAGCACGGCGTCAACGTTGTCGATGCGATGCTTGATGGCCTGAGCGCGGAAGTCGGGGCCGGTATCGATGACGACGTGATGGCCGTCCCACACGACGGCGGCAGAGGGGCGCAGACGGAAGTCGCGCGGATCCGGCGATGTGCAGACAGGGCAATCGCAGCCGAGAGTGGGTACTCCCATAGAAGTGCCGCTGCCGAGAATGATGAGGGAAGCCTGCATGGACGATGGAACTGGGAAACGAATTCTGGGGGCGCGAATTTGCCGTTAGACTAACAGTGATCGATCAGTAGTTGATTCTGGGCAGTGAACGGAGTTCCTCAGTTGAAGCGCTATCTCTACTATTGTCCGTCTTGCAAGTTGCGGTTTCAAAATCAGAACTTTGGCTATGGCTACCCGAAGCTGAACTCGGAAGGCAACGCGCTTTGTCCCTACTGCGACACGCTTATGGCCCAGACGCTGAGCGAGACCTTCCCGGAGGATTGGGTCGAAGAGCGGCCGCGGGTTGAGTCCGAAGAGGCCGCGCCGAATTAGGTTGCATCTGGCGCATTGAGTGCACACCTGGCAGCCCTACGGATGCTTGGCCGCTGCGCCGTTCATCGCGTCTTCCTTGGCCAGCCTCACCCAGGCATTTTCGAGCTTCTTGTGGACCTTGGTGATGTCCAGCGGATCGGCGTCGGCGGGGATCGTCTTGTCGTACTCAGTGACCGACTGCTCCCACTGGGCGACAGCGAGTTTTAGCCGCCCGGTCTTCTCATACAAGTCACCGAGATGGTCGTGGACGGTTGCGTCGGAGGCGTTGTGCTCGATGGCGCGGCGGAGGTTGTCCTCAGACAACTGATACTGGCCGAGCTTGAAATAGGCCCAACCCAGCGAGTCGAGATAGGCGTAGTTCTGCGGCTCCTGCTTGACGGCCTGCTGGATCATGGCCAGCGCCTCGTCGAGCTTGACGCCGCGATCGGCCTGCATGTAGCCGAGGTAGTTCAGGGTCATGCTGTTGTTCGGGTCGATGGCCAGCACCTTGCGGAATTGGACCTCGGCCTCGTCGTAGTGTTTCTGGCGCTCGGCCAAGGCGCCACGCAGGAAGTAGATGTAGACCTTATCGTCCTGCTTCGTCGCTAGAGGCTCAGCGAGATCGAGTTGCTCGCCGGCGTCATTCCAGCGCTTGAGGCGCATGTAGATATTGGCCAAAGCAATATGGACGGGGCGATTCGTGGCGTTGGGCGGGGTCACGAGAAGTGACTTGGCGAGGGCAATGCCCTCGTCGGGCTTACCGGTGTCGGCGAGCTGGCCAGCGAGCATCAGGGTGATGTCGCGGTCTTTCGGCAGCTTGGCGGCGGCTTCGCGGGCGACCTCGGTCGCTTTGTCATACTGCTTGGCTTCGCGATAGGAGTCGACTTCGCCCTGATATCCCTCGGAGGTGAACTCGCCTCCGAGTTCCAGCATCTTGTGATAAGCGTCCACGGCCTGCAGGGGTTTGTTCTGTTCGCGGTACAGGACGGCGAGGCGGTCTAGGAAAAAGGCGCGGGCATTCTTTTCCGACTCGGAGTATTGTCCGGTGGAGTGCTCGCTTTGATCAACGAGCTTCTGCAGGATGGCCGCGGCATCGTCCTGCTTGCCGACGGCCTCATCGGCGAGCGCTTCGTTGAAACTGATTTCGGTGAGCTGCAGCGGGTCCTGGGAGAGCGTTCGGGCCTTCTTCAGCGAGGCGATCGAGGCCTCGTAGTTGCTCTGGCGACGTTGAATCTCGGCGATGCGGAGCCACGCATTGGCATCCTGCGGGTCGGAGGTTGAGATGGTTCTGGAAGGCGGTGAGTGCGTCGTCGAGGTCGTTGTCGTTTAGAAGCGCCTGAGCGAGGGAGCGTTGGGCATCGAGATTTGAAGGGTCAAGATCGACGGCGCGACGATAGGCTGCGATGGCTTTCTTTGGCTCCTTGGTCTCGTCATAGGCCTGGCCAAGAGCGAACTCAGTGCGCGGGGTCTGATCGTCTTCGGGGATTGCGCTCAGCACGTCAATGGCGCGGTGAATATCGCCTTCCTCGCTGTACAGACGGGCGAGGTTCAGAATGACCTCTTCGGAGCCGGGATCGATCTTCTGCGCTGCCTTGAACTGCTCTTCGGCTTTGGCGCTATCGTGATTGACCGAGTAAAGCTGGCCGAGCAGGAGGCGGTCTTCGATGCTATTCGGTTCGAGCGCCACGATCTTTGTGTATTCGTCGATGGCCAGCTGCAGGACCTGACCGGAGGGGCCGCCGGACTGCCCGTCACCCAGAGAGCGCAGGTAGATGCGGCCCAGCAATTTGTGGGCATCGAGGTTGTTGGGGTCCTTCTTTAGCAGGTCCTGGGCGGCGACGATCGCTTCCTTGATCTTTCCGGTCTTGAAATACAGGTCGGCGAGGCCGTTGTTGAGGAACTTCGAGGTTGGGTCAGCATTTAATGCGAGCTTGTACTCTTCGATGGCGCGAGTGGCGTATTCGCTGAGGTTGTAGTTCGTCGCCATCTCTTCGTAATCGTGGGCGAGCGCATAGTGGTAATAGGCGGCCGATCGATCGGGAACCTGAGGAGCCGTGCTGGAAGTGGCCGGGCTGGCCTGGGCCAACGCCATTGTGCCAACCGCAAGGACGATCGGTAACGCGCCAAGGCGGAAACGGTGGACCGATGCCGGCTGAGCCGTCACAGGTTGAAACAATGGTTCCGTGGTCATAGTGGCAATTTCCTGGCGGGCAGTCTTAACGCATTTTGGCAAATACTGTCGCCTTTCCAGCGTTCTTGAAGTTGGCCTTTCTTAAGGAAAAGATCAGCCGAGAGTTTATTGTCGATCGACAGCGATTGCAAAAATGCTCTTATCAAAAGCTTCGCTCCGCAGAGGGGCACTCGGAGATAGATTCAACACGGAATTCTGCGCTTTGCTTCGGATTATCCTCCGGTCCCAAAGATCTCCTGCCTAATCAGACGATTGTAACTTGATTCAGGCTTCTTTTCTCCTCTACGCGTTTGATGCCATACGAACGGATTGGTGTCAGTGGCGGAAGTGGCGGATACCGGTGAAAACCATGGCGACGCCGAGCTTATCGGCGGCGGCAATCACTTCCTCGTCGCGAACCGAGCCTCCGGGCTGAATGACCGCGGTGGCTCCCGCGGCGGCTACCGCTTCTAACCCGTCGGCAAAGGGGAAGAAAGCGTCTGAAGCGGCGACGCAGTTGGTGAGCGGGAGGACTGCTTTCATGGCGCCAAACTTGGCGGAGTCGACGCGGCTCATCTGTCCGGCGCCTACTCCCAGGGTTTGGCCATCACGCGCGTAGACGATGGCATTCGACTTGACGTGCTTGCAGACTCGCCAGGCAAAGAGCAGGGAATCGATCTCAGCATCAGTGGGCTTGCGGGCAGTAACTACTTTCAAATCGGTGGCGGAGATGCGGGCGCTGTCGGCATCCTGCAAGAGCAAGCCTCCGGAGACTTGCTTGATGACGCGGGTGGTCTTGCTGGGGTTCACGGTAATGAGGCGGAGGTTCCTTTTGGCGCCGAAACGGGCCAGAGCATCGGGTGTGTAGCTGGGCGCGGCTACTGCCTCAACGAAGAGCTTGGCGATCTCCTCGGCTGCTTCGGCGTCGACTTCGCGGTTGACGCCGATGACGCTGCCGAAGGCGGAGACGGGGTCGGTAGCGAGCGCGAGCCTGTAGGCCTCAACGACCGAGTTGCCGATTGCAGTCCCGCAGGGGTTGGTGTGCTTGATGATGGCGACGGCGATTTGGTCGAACTCCTGAACCAGTTCCCAGCAGGCGTCGAGATCGACGAGGTTGTTGTAGCTGAGCTCCTTGCCTTGGAGTTGCTGAGCACCTGCGATTCCGGAGCCGCTTTGATCGTTGTAGAGAGCGGCGCGCTGGTGGGGATTCTCTCCGTAGCGCAGTGGCATGGCCAGCGGATAGGCGAGACGCAATGTGGATGGGAATGGTGCTTCGGATTCCGAGTAAAAGCTCAGTGCGGCGTGCGCTTCAGAGCCGGCGAGTTGCTCGAGGGTGTTGGCGATGGCGGTGTCATACGCGGCGGTGAGTGCGAAGGCCGACTTAGCGAGACGCCAGCGGGTCTGGCGGGTGAGTGCGCCGCTGTTGGTGTCCAGCTCTTCGGCGAGCGCGGAGTAGTCAGAGGGCGATGTAATGACGGTGACGTCTTCAAAATTCTTCGCCGCGGAGCGCACCATCGATGGGCCGCCAATGTCGATGTTCTCGATGACTTCGGCGAAGGTGGCTCCGGCACGAGAGGCGGTCTTTTCGAAGGCGTAGAGATTGACGACCACCATGTCGATCGGCTGAATTCCGTGGCTCTCGACGGCAGCGCGATGCTCGGCGTTTTCTCGGATGTGGAGGATGCCGCCGTGGACTTTGGGGTGGAGAGTCTTGACGCGGCCATCGAGCATCTCAGGAAAGCCGGTGAGCTCCGAAATGTCGCGGACTTTAAGGCCAGCTTCACGAAGTTCACGCGCGGTGCCGCCGGTTGAGACCAGCTCAACTCCGTGTGCGGCCAGCTGGCGGGCAAAGTCGACGAGGCCTGTCTTGTCGGTGACGCTGAGAAGGGCGCGTTGGATGGTCTTTAGTCCGAGGTTGGGACTGGGTGCTGGTGTTGAAGCAGGCGTTGAGGGGGGCAAGCGAAAACTCCTGTAATTGCGCCGAAAACACGATGTGCCGAATCCATGGCAAAAGAGACGGAGCATGGTCAGCCGGACTTAGCAAAGTTAGCCTAACAGGGCTGGCCGAACTGGGGTAGCCTAACAAGTGATGGATTCCAATTGGCCAAACGGCCGTCCCGAAGACCGTGCGGTCGGTGCAACGCCGGAGATTCTGCCTCCGCTGGATGTGAACGTCCGGTCTTCCCCGAGGCCGACGGCGCGGTCGCGCGGCAGTTGGGCGGTTGCGCCGGCAACCTACCTTTTAGTCGGGATTAACATTGCGGTCTTCCTCGTCATGGCGTTCAGCGGAATCTCGACGACCAGCCCAACCTCCCGTCAGCTGTTGCTCTGGGGCGCGGACAACGGTGGGCTGGTGCTGCAAGGCGGGCAGTGGTGGCGACTGACGACCTCGACATTTGTGCATGTTGGGGTCATTCATCTGGCGACCAACATGTGGTGCCTGTGGAACCTAGGACTGCTGGGCGAGCCATTGCTGGGCGCGGTCGGAACGGTGCTGGTCTACTTATTGACGGGGATTGCCGGAAACCTGCTCAGCGTGGCCGTGAACCCGGGCCTTCCGGGCGAGCCGAATGGGATCGTTGGGGCGGGCGCCTCGGGCGCGATCTTCGGGCTGGCAGGGGTGCTGATTGTGTTGCTTAAGTCGAAGCTGCTGCCAGTGCCCGAGTTCGAGTTGAAGAAGCTGCGCCGCAGCGTGATCTATTTTGCCGTGCTGAACTTCGTTCTTGGGGCCGGCACAATGCTGATCCCGTCGGTCATCCGGATCGACCAGATGGCGCATCTGGGCGGATTCCTGAGCGGCCTGGCGATTGGGGTGCCCTTGGTGCCCAGGATCGGCGCGCCGCGAGCTGAGTTTGTGCAACGGCAATGGGTTGCCTTCGCTGGCGCGGCGTTGTTGCTAGCGCTCCTGGCATACGGAATCTTCAGCTACGCGCGACCGGCCTAGCGAAAAGGCTTTGTTTCTTTCTTAGAAAGCGCGCCCCGGGAGCTTATTCGGGGCGCGATCTATGGGCGTTGGGATTAACTGCGTTTAGCGAACAGCGGTCGTCGCAAATTTCTTGACCATGGCTAGCAGGAGTTTGCGATCGCTGTCGTTGAGATTAGTCGAATAACGGCGAATCTGGGTGAGAAAGCGAAGCTCGTCGTCGCTGAGCTTTCTCGTATTAATCTCCCGCCCTAGGCTGTCTTCAGCAAAGAATTGTGCGAGGGGAAGGTCGAGAGCCTGAGCAATTTTGGCGAGAGTATCGAGCGAGGGAACGGTGTGGCCATTCTCTACGCGGGACAGATAGCAGCGCAACAGGCCGGTGCGCTTTTCTACATCTCCCTGTGACAAACCCTTCTGCAAGCGGTAACCGCGAATAGTAATTCCGATCTTCATAGTTTTATTTTGTGGCCTTCCGTCCACACATTGTTGCTGGTGAATCTCTTGAGGCAGCACATCTGACTCGAAAGTGACGAGCGATGAAGTATTGGCAGTATGGTTAACATGTCGAAAGTACATAATGCAAGAGTTATTTTCCCAGGTAACTACATTTGAGTAACAGACAGAGCAAGCAATGCGCGAAATATCTCCGACAGAACCTCCGACGCATCGCACAGTGCACAGATGGATGGTGGGCGAAATGCATAGGGATTTCAAGCGCAAAATTATCGAGGAATCCAGTCGGGTTCAGCCCGGACGATTTTTCTGAGAATGCTCTTGGTCCCAACCGGGATTAAACAGACTCATGTAGAGAGACGTGATTCGGCGGATCGGCCAGGCAGAAAAAAGCTGGCGATGGCCAGCAAGGTGATTAAGGCAATAATGCCTTGCGAAATGACGCAGTAGAGGCACCAGACCTGCAGCTTGTGGGCCTCGATATTGGTCAGGTAGAGAGAAAAAGCCAGGGCGACCAGGCTGGCGGCCAATAGGGAGCGACGGCGACGGAAGAGTGCGAGTATGCCCAGAAGCGTGTAACCGGCGATACCAATCGAGGCCACCGGCACATGCTCGATTTCTGCGAAGCGGCTGTGATTCACAATCCCGCAGTCCCATTTTTCATTGATGCTGCAAGGTTGAATGTCGGTCGAATAATGAACGTGAAGGGCGAGAGCCGCTACGACGACGCCGCAGGCAGCGAGAAAGAAGATAAGAAATCGCAAGGCTTTTCTCCGGCGTGGCGGACAGGTTCAGTGTACAAGCGCTCGCAACGGGCTTCGCTAGCCCATATACATTCCGCCGTTCACGTCGAGCACGTGGCCGGTGATGTAGCCGGCGCCTTCCGAAGCAAGGAAGGAGACGGCGTGGGCGACATCGGCGTCGCTGCCGATGCGTCCCAGCGGGATGTGGCTGAGGATGGACGCGTTTTGCTTTTCGTCGAGCACCGCCGTCATCGGGCTCTCGATAAAGCCAGGGGCGACGACGTTGGCGGTTACACCGCGCGAGGCAACTTCGCGCGCGAGCGATTTGGTGAAGCCAATGATTCCGGCTTTGGTCGCGGCATAGTTGGCCTGACCCGCCTGGCCCATACGCCCAACGACGCTGGAGATACTGATGATTCGGCCGGAGCGGGCCCGAATCATCGACCCCATCACCGCTTGCGTGAGCAAGAAAGTGCCGGTGAGGTTGGTCTGCATCACATCGTCCCAGTCGGCGCGCTTCATGCGCAGCAGCAGATTGTCACGGGTGATTCCGGCGTTGTTGACGAGGACATCGAGTTTCCCAAAGTGGGTGAGGACAGCCTTCGCCGTGGATTTGATCGACTCTTCGTTCGCGACATCGAGGACGAAGACTTCGGCCTGGCCGCCTGCGCTGGTGATCTCAGCGGCTACCTGTTTCAGCTTTTCTTCGTTGCGCGCGGCGAGGGCGAGGCTAAAGCCGTCCTGGGCCAGGCGGAGAGCGACGGCGCGGCCGATGCCCTGGGAGGCTCCGGTGACAAGGGCGACCCTGGCTGGATTGATTGAGACTTCCGATGTGGACATGAGTGCGTTCGTCTTCTTCCCGTGCGCAGCGGTTCTTGCGCACCGTGAAGATTATAGAGGGACGACGGGACCGCTTCAGATTTGGCTTTCCCAGCCTGCCTGTCGAAACTCTGCCAAAGGCTCAGGTTTTCCGCCGGACCGTCGAGGTAGCGAGCCGGCTTGCCGAGGAGTGGTACAGCCTGGTCACATGGACCAGGCTGTACGAGGCTGGTCCCTATGAAGGCGGCAGAGCGACGGTGAAGGTTCCAGCGCTGAGCGCGATGCCGTTGACACGGACCCCGACGGGCCCGGTGGTGGCTCCGGTGGGGACGTCGACCATGATGGTGGTGCTGGTGTCGCTGAGAACTGTGGCCGGGGTTCCGTTGAAGGTGACGGTGGCTTTGTTGCCGCCATCGAGCAGTGAGGTGCCGGTGATGGTCACGGGCGTGCCGACCGGACCAGTGAGGGGCGAGATCCCGGTGATGGCGGGATAGGTATAGAAGGTGAAGGGTTCGCCATTGCTGGAGACTCCGCCGACGGTGACCACGATATTTCCCGTGGTGGCGCGGGTGGGGACGAGGATGGAGATTGCGGTGTTCGACCAGGAAGCAACATAGGAGGGTGCGCCGCCGACGGTGACGACGCTGTTGCCCTGGGTCGCGCCGAAGCCGTTTCCGGCAATCTGAATCAGCGCCGCCGGGGCCCCGTAGTTGGGGGTGATGCTGCTGATGGTGAGTTGCGAACTGGTGACGGTGAAGGTTCCTGCGTCGTTGAGCGGGATGCCGTTGACGCGAACGTCGACGGGCCCGGTGGTGGCGCCGGTGGGGACGTCGACCGTGATACTGGTGCTGGTGTCGCTGAGAATGGCGGCTGGAGTGCCGTTGAAGGTGACGGTGGCCTTGCCGCCGCCATCGAGCAGGGAGGTGCCGGTGATGGTCACGGGAGTGCCGACCGGACCGGTGAGGGGCGAGATCCCGGTGATGGCGGGGTAGGGATAGAAGGTGAAGGGTTCGCCGTTGCTGGAGACTCCGCCGACGGTGACGACGATCTCTCCGGTGGTGGCCCGGCTCGGGACGAGAATTGCAATCGCAGTATTTGACCATGAGACGATATAGGACGGTGCTCCGCCGACGGTGACTACGCTGTTGCCCTGGGTCGCGCCGAAGCCTGTTCCGGCGATCTGAATCAGCGCCGCCGGGGCTCCGTAGTTGGGAGTGATGCTGCTGATGGTGAGTTGTGAACTGATGACGGTGAAGGTTCCAGCACTGAGCGGAATGCCGTTGACGCGGACGTCGACGGGCCCGGTGGTCGCGCCGGTGGGGACGTCGACCATGATGGTGGTGCTGGTGTCGCTGAGAATTGCGGCTGAAGTGCCGTTGAAGGTGACGGTTGCGTTGCCGCCGCCATCGAGCAGCGAGGTGCCGGTGATGGTTACGGGCGTGCCGACCGGACCGCTGAGGGGCGAGATCCCGGTGATGGCGGGATAGGGATAGAAGGTGAAGGGTTCGCCGTTGCTGGAGACCCCGCCGACGGTGACCACGATCTTGCCGGTGGTGGCGCGGCTCGGGACCTGAATTTAATCGCGGTATTTGACCATGAGACGATATGGGAGGGGGCGCCGCCGACGGTGACGACGCTGTCGCCCTGGGTCGCGCCGAAGCCGGTTCCGGCAATCTGAATCAACGCTGCGGGAGCGCCGTAATTCGGGCTGATGCTGCTGAGCTGTAGTATTTGGCCCGAGCCGCTGAGCTGGATCTTCTGCGTGGCCGGATTGCCATTCAGCGCATTGTCGGAGAGAGTCAGCGTGGCGCTGAGCGGACCTGTGGACTGAGGCATGAAGCTGAAGCTAATGTTGCACAGCGTGCCGGGCCCAAGCGAAAGGATGCCGTCGCAGTCCGGAACTGTGCCCGGGCCTGCAACCACGGTGAAATCGAGGGAATCGCTAAGGGTTCCCGAGCCTGTTAAAGGCTGGTTCCCGATATTCTCGAACTGCACCGACTTGGGACTATCGCTGCTGGTCTCGCCGACATTTGTGGCGGCGAAGGTGAGGGCCGGAGGTTGCGAGCGCTCGATCACCTGGATCGATGCCGGCACAGTATTTGCCACACCTGTGTCGGGCACGTAGAGGTTTCCGCTTGCGTCGAGGCCGACGCTCTGGGGCGAGCCAAACCCGCTGCCGAGAGGCAGGACGGTGGTGTATCCGCCGGCTGCCAGAATCTCGAAAATGGTCGTGAAATCGCCGTC
>CAWGZE010000010.1:0-219025 GCA_963826855.1 uncultured Acidobacteriaceae bacterium | reverse complement strand
GCGTGTAAGTGACTTATACTTCTATAGCTTGTGACTTTCCGGTGAAGTGCAATCTCACAGGCGGGAGACAGGTTGGTCTCTCATCAGTCTATAAGCCAAGGAGAAAAAAACGATGGCGAAACGTCGTGGTAATCCCAATTGGGGAAAGCCGGAGCCGATTGGCCCGGTTGTTCCTACCGTTACTTCCTTCGAACAGGTTGTGAAAGAGTTTAAGCTGACCCCGGACCAATACATTCGCTCCACCCGTCTGCGGGAATGGGCACGCCGGAACAAGAATTCCAAGTATATTCCGGAAGCCTTGCTGGAAGCCTGGGGTTTTGAGATCGAGTCGACGCTGTAAGCAGCAACCCTGTTAGGAAGTTGAGACGCCGTCCTAAATCGCGGGACGGCGTTTTCGCGTCTGTCGATTATATTCGGGTCGAAAATGAGACTAGGCTGGTAATGGTGAGTCGTAAACAAGGAACGAAGAGGGTTCTCTTATGAGTCCTAACCGAGGTTGTAAGCCGGAGTTGCCGTTCGTCGATGTTCCGGCGGCGTTGGAAGAGTTCAAGGCCGGCCGCATGCTGATTGTGGTCGATGACGAAGACCGAGAGAATGAGGGCGATCTGACGCTGGCGGCGGAGTTTGTTACTCCCGAGGCGATCAACTTCATGGCGAAGTTTGGCCGGGGGCTGATCTGCCTGACGCTGACCGAGGAGCGGGCCGACTATCTGCGGCTGGGCCCGATGACGCAGGAGAATTCGTCGCGCTTCGGGACGGCGTTTACCGAGTCGATCGAGGCGCGCGAGGGTGTGACGACAGGAATCTCGGCCTATGACCGGTCGCATACGATCAAGGTGGCGATCGATCCGCGGACGACGGTGCAGGACCTCGCGCGGCCGGGGCATGTCTTTCCGCTGCGTGCGCGCAAGGGCGGGGTGTTGGTGCGGGCCGGGCAGACGGAGGCTTCGGTCGACCTGGCACGGCTTTCGGGGCTCGTTCCAGCTGGGGTGATCTGCGAGATCATGAAGGACGACGGGACGATGGCGCGGGTGCCCGACCTGATCGAGTTCTGCAAAGAGCATGGCATGAAGATGCTGACGGTGGCGGAGCTGATCCGGTACCGGCTGCGCAATGAGCGGTATATCCACCGGGTTGCGGAGAGCATGTTGCCGACGCCTTATGGCGAGTTCCGCATGATCGCTTACGAGAGTGAGGTGGATGGCGGCGAGAGCCATCTGGCGCTGGTGAAGGGCGATGTCTGTACGGGCGACGTTCCGGTGCTGGTGCGGGTGCATTCGCATTGCCTGACCGGGGACGTCTTTGGAACGACGCTTTGCGATTGCCACTCGGTGATGCGGCGTTCGTTGCAGGCGATTGCCGAGGCCGGGTGCGGGGCGCTGGTTTATCTGCACAATACCAGCAAGGGATTTGAGATCGATCGGCGGACGGAGCCAGGGCGGCTGGTTTTTCACCGAACCGCTCGCGGAGTGCATGCCGCAGACGAACACGAACATGGCGTCGATTTGCATGGCGAAAGAGCGCGACGGACTTTGCGGGAGGTTGGGCTTGGCGGACAGATTCTCTCCGATCTGAAGATCAGCAAGATTCGGCTGCTGTCGAATACTCCGACGCATGTTCCCGCGCTGGAGGGTTTTGGGCTGGAGATTGTGGAGCAGATTCCGATTCCAGCAGAATCTGCGGCTGGCGGGCGGAGAGTCTGAATTGAGCCTGACGGCGACGGTCTATATCAAGAAAGCTCATATTTCGATTGAGTGGCTGGACGAAACGATCTCAGTCGATGGGACGACTGGCGAAGTTGTTTCGGAGACCTATCATATTCCGGCCAAGGCCAAGGAAGCGGTGAGCTACCGGCTGGGCAACGACAAGTACATCCTGCATTTTCGCGAGGAAATCGAAAAGGTCGCGAAGGGCCGGGGGCTGGCGATGCCGATTTTGCTGGAACACGTTTTGTCTGGCGAGGTGCAGCCGGGCGATGTGGTGAAGTATGTTGACGTTCCAAAGTTGAAGCGGGAGTTGAAGTTTCTGGAGCGGGCGCCAAAGTTTTCGGCGGATGTGCGTGAGTTTCTTTTCCGGATGAACAAGCTGGTGGAAGCTGCTGAGGTGAATCGGAATCCGATTGCGTTTTCTTAGCAGGATTTGTCGGCAAGATTTTTCCAGCAAGCTAGTCGGCCACGCAATTTGTAACAGATTTGGTGCTAAATGGCCGCAATTTGGCATTTGGAGGCTGGCTTTTGCACAGGCTGTCTTGCGATCCACACATTGGACGCTATTTCCACACAGGAAATCTGCTTTAGGCCCTTGCGCAGCAATCAATTAGGGCTAATATCAAAACCAACGGAGGAGAAATTCTCCAAGAAGAGAGCGGAAATCAAACCAGCTGGGGCCTTGGCAACAAGGTCCACTTCGGGCAACCAGGGCCGGGAAACCGGGCTTGGATGACAGAAGACAGGCGGTGGCGACGGAGGCTCTTGCAACAGGTGGGAACCGAAAGACCAGGAGGTAGCGGGCTTGCTCGCGGCGTCCGGGAGACTGCGGGACAGCACGGTTGTGATCGGGGGCCGAAACCTGATCTTCGAGAATTCGGATGGCTGAGGGCGAAGTCTCGCAAGAGATTTCGCCCTTTTGCTTTTGGGAGTGGGATTCGTGAAGTTGAGGGCGCCCCGCTAATGCCTATTACGGAATCGCGCGGATTACTGCGGCCAGGATTCGGCTGGCTTCGCTGAGACTTCTCCGGTCTTCGGCGGTGAGAGACGCTATCTGACGGGCGAGGGCGTCGACCCTCCGTTTTCTTCCTTCTATTAAGAGAGCTTTACCTTTATTCGTTGCCGTGAGGCGGACGCTTCGTGCGTCGGCCGGGTCGCGCTGCTTCGTAACGAGCATCTGAGTTTCAAGGGCGTTGACGATGCGGGTCATGGTTGGTGGCCGTACCTGCTCGGCGGCGGCGAGGTCGCCGAGACTGAGCGGGCCGCCAAAGACGATCACCGACAGAGCGGAAAGCCGAGGGGCATTGAGGCCGCTCCTTTCATCTTCGCGGCGGAGCTTGCGGAGGAGATGGATGGCGGAGGAATGGAGCTTGTCGGCGAGTTCGGCGGGGTCGGTGTCAATTCTAGTTGACATAGCTGATCGCATTCATGGTATATCGTTAGCTGGGCTAATTAGTATGATTTTAGCGGGAGGTGACTTGTGGCTACTGAATTTGAGGTTTCGCACCCTCTGGTGATCCAGTTGGAGTGCATTGGGCAGATCGCGCTGACGGTACGAGATCTGGCGGAATCGAAGCGGTTCTATCAAGAGACTCTGGGCATGAAGTTTCTCTTCGATGCCGGTTCAATGGTCTTCTTCCAATGCGGCACCGTGCGCCTGATGCTCGGGCTTGGCGAAAAGCCGGCTGCTGCGGAGAGTGTTGCCGGGTCGGGGACGATTCTTTACTTTCGCGTGGCGGAGATTGAGGCGGTGTGCGCGGTGTTGAAGGCGCACGGTGTAGAGTTTGTGCAAGACCCGCACCTGGTGGCAAAGATGCCCGATCACGATCTGTGGATGGCGTTTGTGAAAGACCCGAGCGGGAACGTGCTGGGGTTGATGAGCGAAGTGGTCCGATTAGCAACCGACGTGTGACCGAGTCACCCGCGGCAACCTATTGATTTAGGTTTGTCTCCGACGCCTATGTTTTACCTGGAAAAGACGCCGAGTGCAGTGCTCGCCCCTTGGGTGAGGTCGCTTTGGTATTGCAAAGCGCCGGGGGTGGCGTATGGCCGGGAGCGGGTGCTGCCGAATGGATGCATCCAGATCGTTTTGAATTTGTGTGGCGAATCGTTGACCGATTGTGGTGACGACGGCGCGGCTAGTGAGCGGCTTGCACGCGCGATCGTGGTTGGCGCGCGGGGCCGCTATGAGGTGATCGACACCTCCGACCTGGCCGAAGTGGCGGGGATTGTGATCCGACCCGGAGCGTTTGCGAGGCTCTTTCGCGAGCGCGCGGATTTGTTCTTTGAACAATCCATCTCTCTTGACAGTGTCTGGCGAGAGCCGGTTGTCGATGGTCTTTGTGAGGTTTCGAGTCCGGCGGAAAAGCTTTGCAGGCTGGAGCGGTTGCTGATCGGACTTGTGCGCCGGGACGCTTGCCGGTCGGAGATGGTCGATCATTCGATCTACCTGTTTCGGAGAAGACATCTTAGCGTGGCGGAGTGTGCGCGTTCGATTGGAGTGAGCGAACGGCGACTGTCGCAGGTTTTTCGCGAAGAGGTCGGTGTTGCTCCGAAGATGTGGTGCCGGATTCATCGGTTTCAGGCGGCGACGCGGGCGCTTCATGCAGGGGTGGACGTGCCTTGGTCGGAGTTGGCTTTGCGTTGCGGCTACTATGACCAATCCCACTTTGCTAACGATTTTCGGGCTTTCTCGGGGATTGATCCTACGACTTACTCGGCGTTGCGCGGGCGGTGGCGGAATCATGTGCCGGTGATTTAGCGAGTCGATTGAAATTCCCTCCGCAGCTGAAGCCCTGCCCCTTCAAGTTCGGCAAACCGGCTCTGCGTACGTTAGTTCCGATTTTTCCAAGCGCGCGGGCGATCGCCGATGGCATGATTCCTGGCATGACAAACTTTGCGAAGAACTGCACATCGACTGTAATTCCCGGGCTCCGATATAAGAACGCGAACGCCATGATTGATTGGCTTTGCGATGCTTTCGGCTTTGAGAAGAAGGCGGTTTATAGCGGGCCCAACGGGGTCGTCAATCATGTCGAGCTGACCTTTGGCAACGGCATGATCATGCTTGGCTCCGCCGATAATAACCAATCTCCTTCGTCGAAGGAGATAACGCAACCGGACGAGATTGGCGGCAAAGTCACCCAGGCTCCGTATTTGGTGGTTGCCGACTGCGACGGACTCTATGCGCGGGCCAAAGCGGCAGGCGCCACGATCATAGGCGAACTCAGAGAGATGGACTATGGCGGGAAGGCCTTCAGCTGCAAGGACCCTGAAGGGCACCTTTGGCATTTTGGCGGATATGATCCGTGGGAGCCGCAAGGAGGGTAGCCGGCCGGATGCTGTTCGGTTTTGGACAGCGATTGTCGATTCCGTACAGACGCGAGGGCTGAGCGGCGCCGCGAAGCGCGTATCTCTACGGAAACAGGGCCGCTCTTCCTGAAGGCGATTGGCAAGTGGTGTGCGATGCTAAAAGCACGCTGGTGTGTGCCAGGAGGTTTTAGTGGGATCGTTGTTCCGAGAAATACGTTTTTCGCTGCGCCAGTTGCGCAAATCGCCTGGATTCGCCCTGACCGCGTTGCTGACACTGGCCCTGGGGATTGGCGCCACGAGCGCCATTTTCTCGATTGTCGAGGGCGTGCTGCTTCGGCCGTTGCCGTTTCCCGATCCGGCCAGTCTGGTGACGCTTGGCGACAAGTTGGAAGGCGTGGACGTCGGTGGTGATGGCGCGGCGCCGGCGACGGCTCCAGGAGTTCGCACTTATATGCGCGACACAAGCGCCTTTTCCAGCTTGGGCGGCTATCAGCCCTCTTCCTATGAACTCTCAGGCCAGGGTGAGCCGGTTCAGATCAATGCCGCGCGGCTTACCGCCAGCATGTTTCCTGTGCTCGGTGTTTCGCCGCTCATGGGGCGGGGCTTTACCCAACAGGAGGATGAAGGCAGCGCGCAGTTGGCGGTGCTGAGCTATCAGACCTGGCGCGGCCGGTTCCACGGCGATCCCAATATCCTTGGCCAGAAGATTCTGCTCGACCGCAAGCCGTACGAGATCATCGGCGTCATGCCGCGCGAATTTGAGTTTCCGCTGGTTCCCGGCCAGTTGAACCGCAGCGAGCTTTGGGTGCCGATGAGCTTCACCCAGACGGAGCTGGTTCAAGGTGTGGGATCGTGGGGCTATTTCCTGGTCGGTCGGCTCAAACCGGGAGTGACACCGGCGCAAGCCCAGCAGGATGCGGTGGGTGCGGCGCAGGAGATCATGCGGAACTTTCCACCGGCACTTTCCAGCCGGCGCATTCATCCGTCGGTAAAGCCCCTCGATGAGGTCACGGTGGCGCAGAGCCGTCCCTTGGTCCGCACGCTTTTTCTTGCGGTGATCGTGGTCCTCTTCATTGCTTGTGCTAACCTTGCCGGGTTATTGCTGGTGAGAGTGCTTCGGCGTCGGCGCGAGATCTCCGTGCGCCTGGCGCTGGGCGCGAGCGGAGCGACGATTCTGCGCCAGTCTCTGATAGAAGCGCTGCTGTTGAGCGTCTCGGGTGGATTGCTTGGCCTGGCGCTGGCATGGGCGGCTTTGCGCGTGGGCATCAGCTTCCTGCCTGAGACTCTTCCACGGGTGAGTTCGATTGCGCTGGACTGGCAGGTTGTGGCCTTTGCGCTTGGACTGGCTGTGATCACCGGCCTGATCTGCGGGGTCGTTCCCGCCTTTGCTGCAACACGCACCGGGGTCAATGAAGCACTGAAGGAAGGTGGACGGACGGGCACTGCCGGCGGTGGTCATGCGCGGCTGCGCGCGGCGCTGGTGGTTGCCGAGCTGGCGGTGGCGCTGGTGCTGCTTGCTGCCTCCGGCCTGCTGCTGCGCAGCTTTGAGAAGATGCGATCAATCGATCTCGGCTTCCGGGCTGATCACACGCTGACTGCTTCGTATAGTCTGCCACGGCAGCAATACTCGACGCAGAACCAGATCGACGGATTCAACACAGCACTGCGTTCGAGGCTGGAGCAGCTGCCGGGTGTGCAGGCGGTTGGCTTTACCACTATGTTGCCGGCGAATGACGTGGAGTTCCTGGGCACCTTCACTCCGGACGGATATGTTCCGCCCAAAGGAGCGGGTCTGAATCTGGCGTGGATACCGCAGGTGATTGGGAATTATTTCCAGGCGCAGGGGATTCCGATCGTTCGCGGGCGTGACTTCACGCTGGCTGATGACGCTAACTCGGCGCTGGTTGTGATCGTCAACCGCACTTTGGCCGAGCACTATTGGCCTGGGCAGGATCCGATTGGCAAGCGGCTGCATCGCGGACCGGCGGAGGCGCATCTGCCGTGGCTGACCGTGGTGGGGGAGATTGGCGACGTGAAGCAACTAGCGGCCGATGTCCCGACGGGAATGCAGTTCTATATTCCCTCGAGTCAGGTCAAGGCCGGCGCCGGATCTTTTGCCTCTGCCAGCTTTGTCAGCGGAAATCAGGGCGTCATCGTGGTCCGTGGTCAGTTGCCGCCCGAGCAGATGGCTGAGTCGCTGCGGACGGTCGTCCACTCGCTCGATCCGCAGCTTCCGTTGACGCAGGTCGAGTCGATGGATCGAGTGGTTGGGGAAGGTCAGGCTTCGCGCCGATTCAACGCGACGCTGATCTCGGCGTTCGCGGGCGCAGCGGTGTTGCTGGCGGTGCTGGGTATTTATAGCGTCATCGCATTCTCGACTGCGATGCGCACGCAGGAGATGGCTATTCGCCTGGCGTTGGGTTCGCAGCGGTCTGGCGTTATGCGGATGGTATTGATTTCCGGGGCCAAGCTTGGCCTGGCGGGTTGCGCCATCGGCGCGGTCGCCGCGGTCTTTGCGACTCGTTTGATGCGCTCGCTGCTCTTCGAGGTTGATGCGCTGGATCCCTTGATACTCGTGCTTGCCGCAGTCTCCATCCTTCTGCTGGCGCTGGCGGCGTCGGTGATTCCGGCGCGCCGTGCCGCTTCCATCGAACCGCTCGAGGCTCTTCGAACGGAGTAGACGCTAGCGACTGCAGTCTGTTTGGCATTAGCAGTTGTCACCCCATTGGCGCATATATCATGGACACGCCGATGGGGATCAGACGCATGGATTCGACGCCAACCGCGAAGACCAACCTGGAAATCGCAAAACGGTATCTCGCTACGCTTGAGCAAGGAGCGACGCCGGAGGCGCTCGCGGAGATCTTCCATCCGGATGTTATTCAGGAGGAGTTTCCGAACCGGCTCTTGCCGAATGGCGCGCGCCGGAATCTTGCCGACCGGCTCGAGGCTTCGAGCCGGGGCAAGAAGGTGATGTCGCGACAGAGCTACGAGCTTATCCATTCCGTGAGCGAAGGGGACCGCGTTTCGCTGGAGGTTTTGTGGACGGGAGTGCTGGCCGTGCCGTTCGGGTCGATCCCTGTGGGTGGCGAAATGCGTGCTCACTTTGCCGTCTTCCTTGATTTTCGTGAGGGGAAGATTATCGGCCAACGGAATTACGATTGCTTTGATCCGTGGTGAGCCGAAGTCCTGGAGGACGTCATTTCCAAATCGGAGGGAAAGGTCAAGCCGAAGAATTCGCTGCTTTGGATATTCGAGGCCCTCGAAGATGACCCGCGGTATCTTCTGACGCGGTTCTTCAACATGCACGCCGCTTATCTGGATGGGAAGCTCTACCTGGCCGTCGCGGATGGCAAAGAGCCGTGGAATGGGCTGATGGTTTGCGTGGCACGCGAGCACCATGCGGCCATTTTGGGCGAATATCCCCAGCTTGTTTCGCACCCGGTGTTAGGGAAGTGGCTGTATCTGTCGCGTTCGAATTCGGAGTTTGAGACTTTGGCGATTGAACTTGTGGCTCTGGCGCGCAAGCGAGATCCGAGGCTTGGCGTCGAGCCGCAGCGGCGGAAGCGATGATTTAGAGGCTTCGCTTAGATCAAGCTCTTCAGTGCGAATACATCGGATTTGAGCTGCCGCTACTTCTTTGTAGCGGTGAATTCGCCTTCCGCGTTATAGGGATCGACGACGATTGTCCCCGAGATGGTGCCGTCTTTGCCAAGCTTTCCGCTGTAGGTGACGGTGATCGGATCGCCGTTGTATTCGGAGTTATAGTGCCAGGCGACAGCATCGTCTTTGACGGAACCGGTGGCGTCGACACTCTTCCCATCTTTGCGAACGCAGGTTCCGGTCAATGCGTTGTCTTTCTGAGTGAGCGTGCAGGTGGTATCGATAGGGGTGTCACTGACCGATCCGGTGACATGCCAGCTTCCGGAGACATCGGCCGCATTCGCCGCCTGGAATGAAGCAACCAGGATCGTCGCGAAAAGGATTGAGCGTTTCAATTGTGACTCCTTGTCTTGTGCGAAGTCTAAACTGCACTCGGGCAGATTCGCAGTCGCGAACTGCTGGGTGCTTCAGCGCAGAAGGCCAGCATATCAGCAGGCACCTGCGGCGTGGAAGCGCTCTTCTGCCGGGTTGGAGGTCTCTTCTTATGAGAGATAGTCGCAGCGGAGCGTTGAAGGGAATTGCGGTGCTTGCTTTGTTACTCTCAACGGCTAGCGTCGCGTGGACGCAAACACTAGAGCCTGCGGCGCGGAAGGGCATCGATGCCGGGAACCAGGCGTGGATCGACGGGGTGAAGGCTGGAGAGGCTGCGCCTATTGCCGCGACTTACGCCGACAATGCGCTTGACTGCGGCCCTACCGGCGAATGCGTTCGCGGCCGGGTTGCGATTGAGGAGCACATAAAGGGCATGTTTGCCAAACGGGGACGCGCACAGGGAGCGAAGGTCTCGAGCGTGGGCTCGGTGCAGCAGGGTGATTTCGTCTACGAATGGGGACAGGCCGAGGCTTCGTTTGCGAACGGGAACAATCTCGTGGAGCGCTACTTGACGGTGTGGCATAGGGAAGCCGATGGCAGCTGGAAGATCTTCCGGAATATGGTAATTCCGGATGACAAAATGCCGTAGTGGATTACAGTTTAAGTAGCGTTGGTAGCCTCGGCTGGCTGTTTTTCAATTCTTCCACTTGTAATAGGCAATCATGGTCTGGATGGAAGCTACCATCACAAACACAAAATACGTCCCAGCGATGATAGCGAAAGGCCAAGTAGTATGGGGGAGCCATTTTGCATTGCAATACAAAGCGGTTCCCGCGAACGGGAGCCACCCGAGGAACAGATAGATAACTAGCTTTTGGCTTTTTCGGTATTGACGCTCGTGTTCCTTCACGTTGCTGCCTCTGCGAGTCGCTGCCCCAATAATTCCGTCGGGTTTTCTAAGACCAAGCGTGAATTTCAAGCTGACAACTACCTCTGTTCCTGTTCACGGAATCTCGCGGGAATCGAGATACTTGATGAGCAGGACCTGGTTGCCGACTTCGTTGTAGAGGAGTTCGTCGACTGCGCCGCTGGCGAGGAGCAGGCCGTAGCCTCCGGGACGCATGCCTTCTTCTTCACGGCGCAGGATGTGGGCCACGGGGTCGTTGGCCGGATTGGCGACGGCGGCGTAGCTGAGCGATTCGCGCCGGAAGCCGGCTCCGGGATCGCGAACATAGAAGACTATCGATCTCGCGGTCTGGATGCCGGTGACCTCGACCATCTGCTCGGCGTTGAAGGCGGCGCCGTGCTCCATGGCGTTGAGCAGGATCTCGCGCAGGCCATTCAACATTTCCTCTTGCGCGTCTTCAGGCAGTTGGGTGGTGAGCTCGCGGGCAAAAGTCATGAGGCGCTCGGCGGTGATGAGGCGGCAATTGACGCGGACCGAAACCCAGCCGGGCCGGGCTGACTGCACCTGGATGTCGTCTCGCCACTGATTGTCAGTAGCGGCGCGGCTGGCGAGCTCCGCGATATCACTGCCATTGAAGGGAGGGGTGAAGCAGGCGAAGACCTGGGCGCGAAGTGCGGCGATGACCTCGTCGGGCGTGCTCTCACGAGCGAGGACGATGCACTTGACGCCGGGGCGGATGTCACGCATTTCCTCGAGCAGAGCCAGGTCTTCATCGACGGCGCTGTCGGGACTGGTGATGATGACGCCGAAGGCGCGCATCCGCAGGCGATGCAGGGCGTCGGCGTGGCCCATGGCCTGCTCGGTGGGCAGGCCCGTAGCGGCGAGGGCTTCCGCTATATTGCGGCTCAACTCACAGTGACTCCCAATCACCAGGACCCGGCTCATCTTGAGCTCCGAGGGAACGAATTAGATGATTCTAGATCATCGTTGCGATAAGGGTCTTCGGTTGCGGGCGGATCTGTGGAGAGCCACCAGCCGTGGCCGGCGTACCAGCAGCTTTCGTCGGGCTTGTCGTCGCGGAGGAGGGATTTGACTTGGGGCCACTTGCCGTTGCGAAATGCTTCAGCGAGTTTGGCGGATTCAGCTTCGTTTTGGGCGCCGACGCAGGGAACGAATTGAGCCTGGGAGAGGAAGCGGGCGGCGAAGGCGCCGTTTTGTTGGCGCGTGACGAGCAACATTCCTCCGACGTTTGCTCCGGGGGCCAATGGGAAGAGAAGCCGACCGTTGGGATTAAGTGCGTCGAGCCAGACGGAGATGGGTTCGCTTGCTCCGGCGTTGACGTAGAGGACGTCGCAGGCTGGCAGGGGTGGTTCCGCGCCGGAGCGGGCGTGGATGGTGACTCGGGGAAATTCGGCGAGGTTTTGTTGGGCGCGGCCGGCGAGCTCGGGGTGGATTTCATAAGCGTCGATGGTACCGGCTTCCCCGACGAGTTTTGCGAGGATCGCGGTGTAGTAGCCGCTGCCGGCGCCTATGTGGACAATGTGTTCGCCCTTCTTAATTGCGAGAGCCGTGATGCAGTAGGCATGGAGAGTGGGCTGGCCGTTGTTGAGGGAGCCGTCGACGCCGAGGGAGACGACGACGTCCTGGTAGAGGATGGCGGGATCGCGATCGTTGGTGTCGATGTAGCCGGCGCGGGTGAAGACCTTCCACGGTGGATGGCCGACGAAGTTTTCTCGGGGCGTGGAGGCGAGCGCGGCTTCGAGTTCGCTGCCGGGCGGAAGACCAGCGTTGGCGGTGGTTAGCCGGGCGTAGAAATTGCGATGGGTTTGGAGGCGCTGGGCTTGGCTGTCCTGGTCCATGATTCAACGTTACTAGGGTCTAGGGACTAGGGGATAGGGACTAGGGAACTAGAGACCAGGTCGGGGACTGGGGCGCGGAGCATCTGCTGGAGACCTGAGTATTGATCGGCTATAGTTGCAGCGATATGACATCCCTTACTTCTTCTCTAATCGTCCGCCGTCTTTGTGTTGTGTCTGCCGTTGCTTTGTTGTCTGTGTACGGGATAGCGCAACAGGCTTCGACTGAACAGACGGCTCCTAAAACAGACAGTAGTTACATCGATGCGCAGGGCACAGCGCATGTGACCCGGGTGGTTCCGGTGCCGAAGACGATTAGTCGGGAGGCGCAGGCGATCCTCGCGCGGCGGGTTTCGGACGCTGCGAAGCCCGAGACTTTAGAGCAGCGGCGGACTGGAACGGACAAGTGGCAGCTTGGCGCGGGCGAGAAATCGCGGGCGATTTATCCGGTGAAGATTGAGAGCCAGACGATTGCCGGGGTTTTGGTGCGGGTGGTTGATCCGATTGATGCGACCCCGATGCATCCGGATCGCGTGCTGATCAACTTGCATGGCGGGGGGTTCAACTCCGACTCGGGGTCCTTTACGGAGTCGATTCCGATTGCCAACCTTACGCATACGCGGGTGATCGCGGTGCTGTATCGGCTGGCGCCGGAACATCCGTTCCCGGCGGCGGTGGATGATGTGGTCGCGGTGTATCGCGAGGTGCTGAAGACCTACAAGCCGGCGAACATTGGCGTCTATGGGACTTCGGCGGGGGCGATTCTTACTGGCGAGGTTGCGGTGAAGTTCAAGCAGCTGGGACTGCCGCTCCCGGGCGCTTTAGGGATTTTTTCGGGGATGGGAGACTTTTCGCTGCTGGGCGACTCGTTTGCGATGTATGCGCTGAATGGGCTTTCGGGGCATTTGGATATTCCCGGGCCTCCTCGGGATACCGAATATGTGGGTACGACCGACCCCAAAGATCCCGTGCTGTCGCCGATGTATGCCGATCTGCATGGCTTTCCGCCGACGCTGTTTATCACCAGCGGGCGCGATCTGCTGCTGAGCGGGACTACGACGATGCATCGCGCATTTCTGCGCGCGGGCGTGGATGCGCGGCTGGTGGAGTTTGAGGCTTTGCCTCATGCCTTCTGGAACGATGTGAGTTTGCCGGAGTCGAAGGAGGCTTATGGGTATATGGCGGATTTCTTTTCGAGGGAGCTGGGGCGGTAGTCTTCCACCACAGGAAATGTCGCAACAGCGTATAGAGATGCAGCCGCAGATTCTCTCCTCCGCTTCAGTCGGAATGACAAGGACTGACTGAGGCATCTGCGAGAATCGGGGGATGGCAGAAGGGCGTTTTTCGCGGCGGACGAACTGGGATGTTTCCGAGACGGAATGGGCGAGGTTGCTGCGCCAGGGGCGGTCTGCTGGGCTGCCGATTCTGGATCTGACCGCTTCGAATCCGACGCGGTGCGGATTTGAATACGATGCAGAGGCGATTTTTGGCGCATTACAGTCTCCGGCGGCGCTGGATTATGATCCCGATCCGAAAGGGCTGTTGCGGGCCAGAGAAGCTGTGGCCAGTTACTATGCCGGACACGGTACTGGCATTGACCCGGAACATATCTTTCTGACCACCAGCACTAGCGAGGCTTACAGCTACCTTTTTCGGCTGCTTTGCGATCCGGGAGACGAGGTGCTGATTGCCCAGCCGAGCTATCCGCTCTTCGACTTTCTGGCTGATTTGGACGATGTTCGGCTGGTTGCGTACCCGCTTTTCTACGACTTTGGATGGCATCTGGATCCGGCGGCGTTGCGGGAGCGGATTACTCCGCGGACGCGAGCGATTGCGTTGGTCCACCCGAATAATCCGACGGGGCATTACACCAAGGCGGCGGAGCGGGCGGTTTTGGAGGAGATTTGCGCGGAACATCGGCTCGCTCTGATTGTGGACGAGGTGTTTCTGGATTATCCGCTGGAGGCAGCGGCCGAGCCGAGCTTTAGCGCAGGTGCGCATCCGGCGCCGATGTTTGTCTTGAGCGGGTTGAGCAAGATTGCGGGGCTTCCGCAGATGAAGGTGGCGTGGATTGCCTGCTTTGGGCCGGATGCGGCGCTTCGGGAGGCTCTGGATCGGCTGGAGGTGATTGCGGATACCTTTCTGTCGATGAATGCGCCGATCCAGTGTGCGATGCCGGATTGGCTGGCGGGACGGGGTCGGATTCAAGAGCAGATTCGGGCACGGACGGGGGGGAATCTCGGTGCCCTGGATGCAGCCTTTCCCGCCGGTAGCCAGGTTGGTCGGTTGGTTGCCGAGGCGGGATGGTATGCGGTGTTGCGGATTCCGGCGGTGGCGAGGGACGAAGAGACGGTGCTCCGGCTGTTACGAGAGCATGGGGTTGCCGTCCACAGCGGGGATTTCTTTGGCTTTGGCGGCTCGGGATGGCTGGTGCTGAGCCTGTTAGGCAAGAATCAGGAATTCACAAATGGAATCAATGAGATTGCCAGATATCTTAAAGTTCTATCTTAAGAGGTTGCCCGGTTTATTATTAAGTTGATTCCCGTCAAGCGCAAGTTTAATAATTTCGGTTTAAGATGTACAAAAATAACTAGCTTACCGAAGAGGCATCATTATTTTTGGCTGACGATGAGGAGAACACCTGGTACACAAGCGCTCTTAACGCGCAGATCCTGATGTGGAATGCGTCGGTGCGGATGCTTTCGAGCAGTTCTTCCGGCACACCCTCCCCATTGCCGTATTCGGCGGCATAGTCGGCGAGTTGGATCAGGACCGAGGCATTGCAATAGATCGCCCAGATTCCTCTGGCGCAGCTCCAATCGTTTGGCTTCAGCTTTTCGACGATCTCGTCCCACGACTCTGAGCGGCGTTTCGACTGGTGCGTCCGCCAGTAGCCTGCGTAGCCGAGCAGCAGAGCAGCGGATAACAACTGGAGGAGTGGCATGGTGAATTACTTCCCCACAACATCGTACTCACTCAGGGACTCGCTGGGTAGAGTCCCGACCGGCGACCCGGGTCTGTCATGCGGCGAAGAAGGCACGTCACCTAGAGGAAGGGGTTGGTAGCTTTTTCTTCGGCAATGGTGGTTTTATTGCCGTGGCCGGGGATGACGATCACAGGATCGGGTAGCGTCAGCAGCCGCTCGCGAATCGAGCGGAGGATCTTGCGCCCGTCGCCGCCGGGCAGGTCGGTGCGGCCGATGGAGCCGGCGAAGAGGGTGTCTCCGGCAATCAGGAGCTGCTTGGGCGCGAAATAGAGGCAGATGCTGCCCTCGGTGTGGCCGGGGGTGTGGAGAACTTCGCCGGTGATATTGGGCAGGCCGAGTTTGGCGCCCTCATCGGCGCTGGCGTCGGGCGGGGCGACTTCTGGGGTTTCAACGCCGAGCCATCCGGCCTGCACCTCCATCATTGCCAGCTGGGGCAGGTCGTACTGGTTCAGAAAAATTGGAGCGCCGGTGACGCGCTTGAGCTTGACGGCTCCGCCCACGTGGTCGATGTGGCCGTGGGTGATGATGATCTGCTTGAGGGTGAGCTTGTGTTTGGCCAGGCGGGTGAGGATTTCGGGGACGTCTTCGCCGGGGTCGACGACGATCGCTTCGCGCGTGGTCTCGTCGCCGAGGATAATGCAGTTGCAGCGCAGGATCCCGACTGGGAAGGTTTCAAGAATCATGGAGCAGCTAAGCGGGCCTCGCCGATTGAGAGCCGCTACTTGACCGGCTTGCCGGGAGTTGCGGGCGCAGTCGATGCAGGCACCGATTTGGTGCCCGAAAGCACCGAGCGCGGGCCGCTCTGGCGCGCAATGAGCACGAAGAGTCCGATCGAGGTGAACATGAAGACAATGGCGGACCAGGTGGTGAGCCGGGTGAGCAGGTTGGCTGCGCCGCGCGGACCGAAGGCGGTCTGAGAGCCCTGGCCGCCGAAGGCTCCGGCGAGGTCGGCGCTCTTGCCCTGCTGCAGAAGGATCACGCCAATGAGGAAGAGGCAAACGATGACGTGGATGATGGTGAGAAAGATAATCATTCGGGTCTTTTCTACTACGAAACTTGGTGCGGTCTTTTCCAAGACTGCGGCAGGTTGAGGGCGCCTGCTTTCGTGCTCTGAAACACATTGGTGCTTGGTGCGGAAGAGGGGACTTGAACCCCTATGCCTTGCGGCGCCGCCCCCTCAAGACGGTGTGTCTGCCATTTCACCACTTCCGCGATCGACAACGATCATGCCGCGTCTTCTATGCCGGGATGCGGAGGAGAACAGTGCTATTCCGGACGAATAGGCGCACTTCTCATATTAACTTGTGTGCTGGCCCGGCTGCAATGGAGGCGACGAGCTAGTCGGCTCTTTCAAAGGATAGGCCAGGGATCAGGCGAAATCGATGTGCCCGCGCTTTGCCTCGACCTTATCGGCTGGTTCAATCCGTATCGGCAATGGGATCTGCGTGGTGCTCGCCCACATGCAGCCGCACGATTTGACCGGGCTCAGCATTGACTCGGAAGAAAGCCTTGTTGTCGACGACCTTTACGGGTTGGGGGTCGGAATCGACCTTCCAGTTCTCGCGCAAAGCGTGTTCAACGACAAACGTCACCGGCGCGGAGGTTACATTCTGGAGAAGGTATTCCTGCTCGGCAACCGAGACCTTGTTTCTTTGCATCACGCCGTCCCGAAGAGCCTCCTCGACATGATGTGAGGTGAGCACGCTCTCGAGATGGCAGATCGCGTGGTCATTTTGCAGATCCGCCTCGGAAAGGTCGGAGAGAGCGTCACTCTCATCCAGCAAAACCTTGCAGCTCCGGTCGACATGAATTTCCTTGAGAGGAGCCGAAGGCTGTGAGAGAGTGGACGACTGAGAAAAAGCCGAAGGATGACCGAAACCGAGGGCGATTCCTATGCCTAACAACGCTGCGAACGAGAGACGAGTCTTAGACATGCGCGAAATTATACGCCGTCTTGTGCCGTGGCAACTCCTGGAGGCTGCTCCACCCCCGCTTCAATGGCTAGCTCGATGCACGACGTGCGGCCTCGGGCCATCTGTATAAATTCTGGTGGGTGTGAGGTAGTACGGTAAGACTCTCCTCTAGGAGTACGGCGCTCACAGATTGATTTCTGCACCTAACTTTTCAAGATGATTCCGAACAAGCCTTTCTTATTGAAACGGCGCAAGTCAGGGTGGAGCGGCTCTGCCTCGCCGATCATGAATTGGTGGCCGGGAAAGGCTCGACTGAAGGAGTGAAAACCCCAATTGGCGTCGACATCGTCCACGACGATCGCGCCCTTTGCCGCCAGAGCAACCCATGCCCGATCCAGTTCAAAACGCACGTTGCGTTCGCTGTGGAGACTGTCGTGAATGAACAGATCGATCTCGCCGAGGCTGGAAAGCAACTCGGGAAGGCGCCGCCTGCTCGAACCGGCGATGTAAGTCCATCGATCCGCGAACCGATCGCCGACGGCCGCGCCGACTTGTTGCCGCCAGAACCTGTCTACTGGCGGAAGATCGATACTCCACAGGCGGCCGTCCCCGTTTCTGGCCAGCGCCTCCAGAACACAGCGCGAGGTGACGCCGTGAGCCACACCGGTTTCGACGACTTTTTTGGGTCGCAGATGACGAGTGAGACACCAGATAGCACGCGTCAGACCGGCGTCGCCGTCATTCCACCATTGAAAGCTCTCCGGACCGGGCTGAATCCCTTTCGCTTCCAGTTCAGTATTCACCTGGGTCCATACAGTCCAGAACTCCGCGGCGGCTGGGCACGGCCATGGGGCGCCGAGAGACTCATGAAGTCGCTGTTCCCAATGGACATCGAAGTCGTACTGATGCCTCGGCTTGCTCGCCTCGCGTCTGGCCGCGTACTCATCCTGAATCGTCAACCAGAGTTGAACAGGGTCCGCCGCTATGTCAGCGACCGTAGTGATCGGATGTTTCAGAAGATAACGTGCGGGTATCCCAAGCATGATCGAGGCTCCATTGGGCGCTGCTTATGTTCCCACAATGCCAAACCGGAATCTAGGAGAATTCATCTCCACCCGCGGTAAGAGGATTCGTCAGCCCGGTTTGGCCGGATTCCTTACGGTGACCGAAGTGAGGGTCTGAAAGGGAATCTCTGTTCAAGTTCTGAAACGGGACCTCAAGCGCTCCTTCAAATCTCTCTTCTGCGGGACGAACCGGTTTGCGCATGGAGTGATAAAGGCGCGCTGCGGGCTGGCGGTATGGCCACTCCTCGCGCAGCAACTGCTGCACCAGTTCCGGCGCTTCCCACGGGACATCGTGATGGCCGCGATAAAGATATGGGCTGCGGGGATTCCAGCGCAAAGCCTGCGGGAAAAAGGCCACGATCTCACCCTCAATGACATGCTCGCCGTGATTCCCCGGCTGCGGCATTGGGTCCTGCCGCAGCCGGGCGGCGAAGATGCCCGCCAAGTCTGCCTGGTCAGGCAGGCACAGATGGCCGAGCTGAGTGCAGCGGGGGTTGACTTCGATGAGATACGCCGAGTCGTTTGCGTCGCCATCCTTTTTCTGGAGGATGAAATCCAGACCGTAAAAGCCGGTTAAACTGAGCCGCTGCGCCAACCTTTGCGATGCCTCCTCGATCTCCCGATGACGGATCAGGCGGACGACCGTGGCGGCCCCGGTGGCTCCCTGCGAACTCAAGACCTCGACCGTCACCGATGCCAGCATCTCTCCGCGCCAGCAGGCGATCATCGTGTTTGCCGGCCGGCCGGGAATGAACTCCTGGATGGTAATGCTCGGCTTTCCCAGTTTTTGCCACAACCAAATCGACAGCGGACGGCGATTGATCACGGTCCGCTTGAGAGCGGCGAAGGCGGTGATTGGCTTCGCCAGCCTGCGATAGGCGGCAATCATTTCTGCTGGATTCTGGGCAATGGCTGTTCCTTCGCCACCCATGCTCCCGTCAGCCTTCAAGACTGCCGACGCTGAGGGCCAGGCGGGAAGTTCTGCCTCCGACTGAATCGCCTGAGTGTGAGGCACTCTTATGTCGAGTTCAGCCGCAACCTGAAGCAGGCGGTATCGGCTGTCGAGGATAGGATAGGCCTCGGCTTCACCCAGGGAGTGTTCGATCAGAGGACGCAGGGAAGGCTCTCGATCGTGCAAGGCATGCAATTGCAGCACGACGCCGTCGTCGCAAGGAACGACGATGTCGGGTCGCACGGAGAGTATCGCCGCTTTGAGTGCTCCCAAAGAGCGGAGACCGTGATACCGGTAGAGGGATTCAATGCCGGGGACGAACTTAAGCGGATGGCCCTCAGGGCAGATCGCCGATACTCTCGCGCCATGGCGAATCAAGGCTATCGCAAGACGAGCCGACAGCGCGTACCATCTGCTTGCACTCAGTAGTATTACCGGGTGACTATCTTTCTTCATCAGGCATTCCAGGTTTCTAACTCCAAGAACCCTTCGGAGTGCACGATCATTCCCGTTGAAGAAATGAGCTGGGGATTGATTAACGCCTAAGTATAGAGCATGAAGTCAAGACTTAATGCAAGTCTTTCAAGTAATATCTCCACCGCGGCAGAATTTAACCGATAATTCCTTCATCTGGAGAATGCCTTGGATAGTCCGATGACCGATGTTGCCATTCTGGGAGCGGGCCCATACGGCCTGTCGATAGCTGCTCATCTGCGAAAGAGTAACCTGCAGGTCCGTATCTTTGGTACTCCTATGCAGAGTTGGCGTGACCGGATGCCCAAAGGCATGCTGCTGAAGTCTGAAGGCTTCGCCAGCAGCCTTTATGACCCCGACTCCGCCTTTACCCTTCGCCACTATTGCCGCGAGAATAATCTCCCTTATGCCGATGTAGGGCTTCCTGTGCCGCTTGAGACCTTTATTGCTTATGGAGCCGAATTCCAGAGACGCATGGTTCCTCATCTGCAGCAGACCGATATCGCCTCGATCAAGCGGGCTCCCGGTGGGTTCGCGCTACAGACGGTGTCCGGCGAGACGCTCGAGGCCCGCAAGGTGGTCATAGCAGCCGGCATTTCGCACTTCTCTTATCTGCCTCCCATTCTGGCGGAACTTTCGAGCGAATTCGTAACTCATAGTTTTCATCGTAATGATCTGAGTGAATTCCGTGGGCGCAAGGTTGCAGTGGTCGGCGCCGGAGCTTCGGCCGTGGATGTCGCCGCGCTTCTGAAAGACGCCGGCGCGGATGTTTACCTTCTGGCGCGCAGGGCCAAGATTGCCTTCCATGGAGAATCCAAGGAACCTCGCCCTTTGCTGGAGCAATTCCAGAGCCCTCGATCGAGCATTGGGGTAGGTTGGAAGTCGAAACTCTGCGTCAATTTTCCTCAGCTCTTCTATACGCTGCCGCAATCGATGCGCTTCCGCGCGGTAGAGCGCCATCTTGGTCCGGCTCCGGGATGGTTTGTTAACGACAAGGTCGTTGGGCGCATCCCGGTGCACCTTAAGACCGCGATCCGGCAGGTCGGCATTGAGAATGGCAAGGTGCGCATTCTCTTTACAAACGGAGACGGCAGCGAGGACAGCTTGAGTGTGGATCATCTGATCGCCGGCACCGGCTTTCGTGTAGCGCTTTCCAGATTCAAGTGGCTCGACGATGATCTTCTACGCGCGATTCGAACTGTAGAGGACACCCCCATTCTTTCCCGGAACTTCGAATGCTCTGTGCGTGGACTTTACTTTGTCGGCCTGGCCTCTGCGAACTCTTTCGGTCCGCTTACCCGATTCGCGTGCGGCGCGGAATTCACCGCAAAGCATCTTACCAGGCATCTGACAGCGTAGTTGCCCTTGGGCAGATCTGCTTTGTTGTAGGAGCTGCACAAGATTTCTGCGCACTCCACTGGAGTGGAGCACCGATGCGCCTGGAGCGCTGAGGGCGTGAATCCCAGTGTGACGACAAGATTGGTACGCTAGAATTCAATTATCTGTTCGGCCCAGTTTTCATCCCTAATCCCGTTGGATTTCCCAGCGCCAGAGGAGAATTGATCATCGAGAGTAGCTTTCAGAGCCAGTCATCCCGTGTGGGCGGTTTACGTCTCGGCGCCGGCGATGGCGGCTATCAATTGCATCGAGCAAATAGGTTGGAGCGCGGGGTGTCGAGGCTCTTGCTGGCCGCTGTGCTGGGCTTGACATCTTCACCGGCTGGTCTGGCACAGCAGAGTCAACCGCAGGCGGTCCCGGATGCACCGACACCAAGCCAGCAGGAAGTGCAGCCGCAACAGAACAAGAATCCGGTGTCGAGCGGCGTGGACATGTTCCTTGAGCTGCAAAGGAAATCTTTGGTCTTTCCCGATTTGGCGACCAACAGCGGACCGCTTACCAGCTTTGAGAAGCTCAAGCTGGCCGCGAACAACACGGTTTCGTTGTCGTCGGTGGGCGCGGCGGTGATTGGTTCGGCCTATAGCCAGGCCATCAATAGTCCGTCCGGCTGGGGACAGGGTTGGGACGCCTACGGTCAGCGTTTTGGCGCGGACATGGCGCGGGTGGCCTCGTACAACTTCTTTGGCAACTATGTGATCGCCTCGTTGACGCACGAGGACCCTCGATTCTATGTGAGGAAAGACCTGAACTTCGGACAATCAGTTGAGTATGCCGCGAAACGTCTGATCATCACTCGCAGCGACTCCGGCGAAGAGGTCGTCAACTATGCCGGAATACTGGGTCCGTTGGCTGGCGAGGGCTTGGCCAACGTCTATTACCCGGCGGGCAACCGAGGTTTTGGCAGCACGATGATTCGCTACTCGACCGACGTGGGCTGGAGGTTTGCAGGGCACTTACTGCGCCAGTATTGGCCGACGATCGACAAAAAACTCGAGACTGCTCCGGAGCCCAAGTCGAAGTCGACTCCGTGAGGAGATTTCGTGGCCTGCTTTTTCGCGTCTGGAGCGCCGATTCTCCGTTTCTTTCCCGGTTGCGATATGCGAGAATCACCCCGAATCGGTTTCCGGCGCCTGCGGAGACTTGAACGAGGCGATCTTCCATGTCCGACAACGTAATCGCGAAGCCGCTCTCCTTCGACGTTGAAGTGACGGGCGATACTGCCCTGGTGCGCTGCCACGGCCAGTTGGTGATGAGCTATACCTGTCTGCTGCAGGCCCGAGTGAAGAAGCTGATCCCGGAGCACAAGCGGATCGTTCTGGACCTTTCCGACCTTAGCCATATGGACAGTTCCGGTCTGGGCGCGCTGGTGGCCTTGTTTGTCTCGGCGCGAGCTTCGGGCTGCTCTCTGGAGCTGATGAATCTGAGCCATGGCATCCAGAAAGTCTTGTCGCTGACGAATTTGTTGGGGGTCTTTACGGTGATCGGGGAGAGCGGCGTGAAGATTGGGTGACCCCTTCCTGTATGACTTACTTTTCCGCTGGATGTTTCCGGTGAGTATCCCTACCCCCGTCTCTGTATGGAAGCCTTTATTTTGTTCGGTTTAGGCTGTCTAGTCGACTTCTAACTATTTCATTTCAGGCGACTTGCCGCAGAAACGTGACAGCAAAGGACTTAAAGGGCGATTCCGACCCCCTGATGCATGCGTGGAGGCCGCGATGAGCCGGTCCGACCGATCGCAGCGGGGTGGGCGGGTGGGCCGCGTTTTCCGCCTTAGGTCTTGATGTGTGCCGGGATTTTGAGTCATTGTTTCCTCTGGTATGATCGTGACCTTGGTACAGGAAAACTAGGCCCTTCACTGTTATTCGCAATCTCAGCTTCCCAGTTCCCGACCCAATGGACAACAACCTGTTGAAACTTCACACCTAGAACTGCAAGCTCAGTCCCATGGTGATGATCCTGTTGCTACCGATCGCACCCGTTACCGAGCCAAAGTTCGCTCCATTGTTGGGGCACCCACCCGTCACCGTGGCCGTGGCGCACGACTGGACTCCCGGAGGAAGAAGAGTCGGAATCGTCGTCCCTTTGCCCGTCCCATTGTGGTACGGCAGCTGGTCCAGGTTCGTTAACGTGGACAGTTGGTTGTTCCCACCCACCCCGGTCACAATCTGCCCGTAGTTGACATAGTAGGAGTCTGGCGAGCAGTTGTTGCCTTCGCTGATCGCCTCATTGGAGCAGGCCGAGTTTTGCCGGATCTGCGTCTGGTTCTGCGGCACATCGAGGCTCGTCGTGTTGGTCAGGTTGAAGATATTGAAGGCATACTGCAGTGACAACCTCTCCGTAGGCCGGAAGGACTTCCGGAAGGAGATATCCAGGCGCTTTTGCGAAGCCTGACGGAACAGGTTCCGTTGCCCCGGCGCAAAGTCGGTTTCATAGATATCCTGCGGATCGCTCCCGGTAGAAACTGGTACGCCCATCTGGCCCGGGGCCACGTAATGGATATCGATCTGCGAGGGATCAATGGCGGGAACGTAGTTGCCGCCGCTCCCGCGTTGGTCGCCCTTGTTTCCGGTCAGCGCCAGCTTGGGATTGCCTGGAGTCTTGATCGGCAGTACCGGGTTCATCAGCGTCGGATAGTCGCCGAAGAAGACGCTACCCACCGCGCCGTAAAACTCATACAGCGAATACGGTTGTCCGTTCTGCAGGATGGCGACCCCGGTAAGGTTCCAGTCGTTGGTGAAATACGAAAGCAGCGAGTGCGGCGCAGCCGCGTTGGGAAGCGCTACCAGGAAGTTCGCGCTGAAGACATTGGTGCGATCGAAGTCCGACCGTGCATAGGAAGAGCGAAGATCGTTCGGGTTATCGCCGGTGAAGAAAAGCCCTATGTCGCTCTGCTCGTCATACGTGTGGCTGAAGGTGTAACTGGCGCCAAACTGGAAGTTATGCGAGAGCCGTTTCTCCAGGTGGGTCTCGAGACCGTCATAAGCCGAATTGCCGACGGTCTTGAAAAACGCCGCGTTCGGGCTATATCCAACAAATGGCGTCCGGAAGTCCGTGTTGCCGCCGTCTTCTGTGTTCCAGGGTTCACCGGAGATCGCGTTGTAGTCATAACCGGTGAACGAGTTCTGATTCAACACCTGAAAACCATAGGTCGCGGTCTCGCCGTTGATCGGATTCGACGGCGATGCGATCCCCGGCTCATTGAACGGAATCGGGATCACCGCATGGCGTCCGCGATTGCCTGTGTATCCGATCGTGACGGCCAAGTCGTTAGTCGGCTGCCATTGCCAATTGAAAGTGAAGTTCAGCGTATATGGCAGGACGTTGTTTTTGTCGTAGGCGCCGAAGTTTAATGTATCTGGGCAGTCGGTGTAGCCTTCCTGGTTATCGATTGCTCCGCAATTTGGCCCAAAATCAGCGCTATCTCCGGTCATGCGACTTAGCACACTCTGTAACTGCGCTGTGATCGTCGCTGGATTCGCGCTCGGCGGCGGGTATGCAGCCGAGCCCGGATTCGTGCCAAGCGGATTGGCCAGAGTCTTTCCGTTGCCCACGATATACGTCGACAAAGGCGCGGCCTCGGTCACACCGAACGGTCCACCGTTGCCGCTGCCCGCAGGCTGCGAAAGATAGCTGAACAGCTCACCTCGATCAAAATACATACCAAATCCGCCGCGGAAGACAACCGTGCCGTGGTTCCACTCCGGCTGCCACGCAAATCCAACACGCGGCGAAATGCCCCACTGGCGTCCAGTCAGCGTTGAATTGGTCACTCCATGCGTAGGGTAGTACTTGTTGTTGCCTGCAACCACAAAGCCGGCGTTACTTACCGTGAAACCACTAGAGGTATCACCTGTCACATCATAGGTGTTCGGGTCGAAGTTGAAGATGTTGCCATACTTCTCCGTCAGCCCTCCGTGATAGTCGTAGCGAATTCCGCCGGTAACGGTCAGGTTCGCCTTGGCCTGCCACTTGTCCTGCACATAGCCCGACCACTCGTTGGAACGGTAATAGCGGTCAGCCAGGTTCTTTCCGGTCGATGGGTCGATACTCTCCAGCACGCTGGAGCTCTGCGCTGCGTCTTCCAGAAAGGTCTGAAAGTTCTTGGACGCCACCTGGGCGATACCGGTACGGTTGTTGGTGATGTTCAGCTGGGTATAGCTGTAACCGCCGCCCGCGACGATCGTGTGCTTACCCCAGGCAAAGATCACGTTTGTCGAGGGATTCAGCCGGTTCTGATAGTAGCCGATGTTAGCGAAGGAGCTGAAAGGCCCAACTTTCAGGCCCGGGGCCACAGTGGAGTCGGTCGCAATCTCCTTGATGTTCAACCCCGGCAAGCCAGGAGCAGGCGTGTAACCCGACGCCCCTGCCCCAAGGCCGAAGTTCGGGTCGCCGCCCGGATTCGTCACCGTCTGCGTGTATCGGCTATACGATCCCATCCGCACATAGCCGAGTCGTTGTTCCCAATTGATCCGCGGCCCAATCGAGATCGTATTCCCGATCGCCGCCACCTGCGACCCGTTCGCCTGCGTCACTGGAAAGCCGCCTACATTCGCATAACCGTACGGCTTCGATACCGGATCGGTCTGGTAGTAGTACTTCACCGACAACTGGTCCGTCGTGGTTAGGTTGTAATCCACCGACGCCGTCGCCTGCTCTCCCGTTAGAAGTGAAGTCCCGAACAGCGTCACGTTGGGCACCCCGTACTGATAGGGCCCCGTGTTCTGCGCCGAAGGAATCATGAAGGAACCATCCGGCAGCTTGGCATTGAAGATCGCCTGCGCGATCGGTTGAACATTGCTCGGACTGAAGGGTTTTCCTCCTGGGTTCCAGGCAGTCGCTGCGGCCGCGAGACCAGCTGCCGAGCGATCATTCGTCAGTCCCACGGGCACGTTGAACTGTGACAGCCCTGTCGATTGGTCCGAGTTGTACAGGTGCTGATAACCGACGAAGAAGAACATCTTGTTCTTCAGCACCGGTCCGCCTAAAGTCCCGCCCGTCGTCCAACGATGCAGCGCCGGATTGACCAGCGACTGCGGAAATGCGCCGACACCTTGAGTGGAAAGCTGATATTGCTGATTGAAGAAGTACGGCGCGGCATTTAACGCGTTGTTGGCAAATGTCCCATAGACCTGGCCATGCCAGGCGTTCGAGCCAATCGATGTATTCGCGTCGATCTGCGCCCCGCTCGTCGCTCCTTGTTGTGCGTCATACATCGAGGCATTCACGCGTAGTTCCTGCAGAAACTCAGGAGGAGGCGACGGCAGGCTGTTTCCGTTCGAGCCATAGACCGAGGTCCCAGTCGGATTGGCGCCCCCAATCGTCGCCGAGCCCGCGGCGGAACTGGCCGACGTGCTGCCGCCGCCAATGTTGAAGTTGTACCGCTGCGAAGTCGAACCGCTCGAGGTCTTGCCATTAAACAGGTTTGTCGAGTCGACGCCGTTCACCTGAAATGTGTTCGAAGTATCGCGCTGCCCATTCGCCCAGATGGGCTGATTACCCAGGCCGCCATTGGTGTTCAGGCCGCTCAGCAGCTCGGCATTCACACCCGGCGAAAGCACCGCCAGTTGCGTAAAGCTTCCCGTTGCCAGCGGTGTCAGCGCGATCTGCTGCGAATCCAGCGTATAGCCATTGGTCGTATCGGTTGAATTGAGCATCGGCGTCGCCGTCACGGTGACTGCAGTCGAAACCTGGCCCACCTTCAGGCTCACGTTCACCGTCGTCGCGCGGGCCTCCTGTACATCGATCGCCGGCAAATCGGTGGTGTCAAAGCCGTCCCGGCTCACCGAGACCTTATAAGTGCCGATCGGCAGGTTGAAAATCTGAAAAAAACCGTTGTCCTGTGTCGTGGTCGTCCGCACCAGGTTGATGCCTGGATTGGAGACCGTGACGGTTGCATCCGGCACCGACGCCCCGGAGGGGTCGGTCACTGTGCCGTTCAAGGTACCCAGAGTCTGCTGCGCGGAGGAGGTCGAAACGAAGATGAATACACTGGCCAGGGAAAGAACGACTAAGGCAAATCTTTGGATTCGCATCATGGGGATGTCCTTCGTGTGGGCTAGCTATGTTCGAACGGCGAATACCAGCGGAGACAAGGCCCAAGGTTCAGGTACATTGGGCTTTAGTCCCATAGTGTGCCACGAGTCAGCGCATCCCGAAAGCGGAAATTTGTGATGAAGTTAGACGCCTGACCAGAAACCGGTGCAATTCGTCCAGGATTTGGTCGCCATCCGTTGATCACGTCCAAGTGTTCAGACGGCGGCGCAGCCACAACCAGCCTCACCGTGGATTTGACGAGACCCGTATCGAAATCAGCAGATGGCCGCTCATTTGATATTGTGACTGTTACAACTTCGGAGAGTGCCAATGCAGGCTCAATCCGGTTGCGCGTGCAGCGAACGCGGGATAGGCCCTTCGCCACTCTAAACCGCACAGAACCGAGAGCAATCGCCATTGCCAACGAAACTAGAGCGGTACGCGATCGATCGGAACGATGAACTGAATCCCTGGGACAAGCAGCGATTGCAGCCGGTTGTCGTTGGTGATAAACAGATCGACTTTCGCCGCTGCGGCACACGCAAGCTGGATCGCGTCGGGAGCCCTCAGACCGCGGTGCTGACGGAGTTCCGAATATCGCTTCGCTGCCTCGATATCGAATGACAGAATTGTTGCGGTAGCTTTAAGAGTGTCTTCATATTTCTGGCACAGCCCTAGATTTCCCTGCTGACGAGGCTTCACAAGAATCTCACCAAGTGTCATCGAGGATGTGATGAGTTGGTCGTCGCGCTTCATCATGCTCTCACGCAGGGCACGAGCGATCGGTCCAAGTTTGTCTTGAGCCTCAAAGAAGTAAATAAAGACGTTGGTGTCCCAGAAGACACGGCTCATTCCCAGCCCTCACGCAATCTGGCGACATATTCGTCGGCGTGTTCATCGGCCCAGATTTCCTTGCCAGAACCATAGAGTGCAAGGAGCGGATCTAGAATTCGCTTTCGCGAACGCATTGTGGCCATTCCACTCTGCATACCAGTTAAGAAGAGGTATATACTCCTCCGGCAGGTCTTCCATAAGGGGAGTAATTCTCATTCCGGACTTGTTGCCTTGGCGAGCGGGATCGCAATCATCGCCCTCGCGGAAGAGCCGTCTATATCCTGGACGGTCCTGCCCAGGCCGAGTGTCATACAGCATCCGCAACCTTGAGTCTCTTGGTGGTCGATTTGCCACACAATGCTGAAGTACGTGTTGGTAGATAGTCCGCTCATCACCATCCCACAGTTCCTCGCTGAGCGTTCTCTCTTTGATTTCCGGAATCGTAAATTCCTGGCGAGAGGGGTTCTCGCGATGCAGTAGTGCAGTAGCAATCCAGACCGCGTCACCTGCGGTAATACGAGTCATTGTCTTGGACATAATCGCCTCCAAGGAAAGAATAGCACAAAAAAACCAATAAACAATTATTAATTTGTTATTGTTGTACGTAATATTCAAATTCCTTGAAAGGACAAAAAAACCCCGCATCGCTGCGGGGCTTTTGCTGTTGTTCTCGCGCCGAAGGCGCATGTCGCCGAGCGCACAGCTCAGTACATGCCGTCCATGCCGCCGCCGTGTGCGCCTGCGTGGCCGCCAGCCGATTCCTTCTTCTCAGGAATCTCCGAGACCATCGCTTCGGTCGTCAGCATGAGGCCGGCGATCGAGGCTGCGTTCTGCAGAGCGGTACGGGTCACCTTGGTCGGATCGATGACGCCGGCCGCAACCAGGTCCTCGAACTTGTCGGTGCTCGCGTTGTAGCCGTAGTGGTCGTTCTTGTGCTCAAGGATTTTGCCCACGACCACGGCACCCTCGACACCCGCATTGCCAACGATCTGGCGCAGGGGCTCTTCCAGGGCACGACGGACGATTTGAGCGCCGGTCTTCTCGTCGCCTTCGAGCTTGGTGATAAGTTCATCGACCTCCTTCGTCGAACGTAGGAGTGCAACTCCACCGCCAGCCACGATGCCTTCTTCAACGGCAGCGCGGGTGGCGTGCATGGCGTCTTCGACGCGGGCCTTCTTTTCCTTCATCTCGGTTTCGGTAGCTGCACCGACCTTGATGACGGCAACGCCGCCAACCAGCTTGGCCAGACGCTCCTGGAGCTTCTCGCGATCGTAATCGGAGGTGGTCTTCTCGATCTGATTGCGGATCTCCTTCACGCGGCCTTCGATGGCCTTCGACTCGCCCTTGCCTTCGATAATGGTGGTGTTGTCCTTATCGATGGTGACGCGCTTGGCACGGCCCAGGTCCTCGATCTTCACATTCTCGAGCTTGATGCCGAGGTCTTCGGTGATGGCCTTGCCGCCGGTCAGCTTGGCAATGTCTTCGAGCATGGCCTTGCGGCGATCTCCGAAGCCAGGGGCCTTCACAGCAGCAACGTTCAGGGTTCCACGCAGCTTGTTCACCACCAGAGTAGCCAGCGCCTCGCCGTCAACGTCCTCGGCGATGATCACCAGCGGTTTGCTGTTGCGGGCAACCTGCTCGAGCAGCGGCAGCAGGTCCTTCATCGAGCTGATCTTCTTCTCGTGGATCAGGATGTACGGCTCTTCAAGCGAAGCCTCCATACGGTCCGGATCGGTCACGAAATAAGGGCTCAGGTAGCCGCGGTCAAACTGCATGCCCTCGACAACCTCGAGCAGCGTCTCCAGAGTCTTCGACTCCTCGACGGTGATGACGCCGTCCTTGCCAACCTTCTTCATCGCCTCGGCAATGATGTTGCCGATGGTCGAGTCCGAGTTCGCCGAGATGGTGCCAACCTGGGCAATCATCTCGCCGGTCACCGGCTTCGAGAAGCGCGCAAGCGCTCCTCCAGTCACCACGCCCTGCTCATCGCGCGTGCCAACGATGGCCACGACGGCCTTGTCGATACCGCGCTTCAGCGCCATCGGATTCGCACCGGCAGCGACAGTCTTCACGCCTTCGCGGTAGATCGCCTGGGCCAGAACGGTCGCCGTGGTGGTGCCGTCGCCGGCAACGTCCGAGGTCTTCGACGCCACTTCGCGAACCATCTGTGCGCCCATGTTCTCGAGCGCATTCGCCAGCTCAATCTCCTTGGCGACTGTGACGCCGTCCTTGGTGATCGTCGGGGAACCGAACTTCTTCTCGATGACCACATTGCGGCCCTTCGGACCGAGAGTCACCTTGACCGCGTCGGCCAGGGTGTTCACGCCACGCAGAATCGCCTGACGGGAATCTTCTCCATGCAGAATTTGCTTTGCCATTGCTTGAATCTCCTAAATGCTTAAATCACGAATTCGGTATCAATCACTGAAATCGGGTGCCCCATTCAAGCCCTCTTTTGGCTTGAGTGGGATTCACAAATCTCAGGTCACAAACAAAAAACACCTCCCAAAGGAGGCGACCAAACTACGACTTCAGGATGCCGAGGACTTCTTCCTCACGCATGATCAGGAACTCTTCGCCATCGATCTTGATCTCGGTGCCGGAGTACTTGCCAAACAAAATCCGGTCCTTCGCCTTGACGTCCAGCGGGAAGACCTTGCCTTCGTCATTCGACTTGCCCTTGCCGACAGAGATCACTTCACCTTCCTGCGGCTTTTCCTTCGCCGAGTCAGGGATAATGATGCCGCCACGGACGGTTTCGCCCTCTTCCACACGACGAACCAGGATCCGGTCATGCAGCGGGGTGAAGGTGGTTGCTACGGTAGCTGTTGCCATTTCGTTGCTTCTCCTTCGCGCGAGGTTAAGCCTCGCGGTGTTTGGTTGAAAACTGGTATTGTTCAAAGGGACGAAGGCGACTGCCTGATCGTTCATCGACACGCTTTAGCAGTGTCGCCTTTCGATTGCTAATGTAGGCCTTTCCGAGAATCTCTGTCAAGCGGGGGAGACTCTAAATATGAGCGCCGCCCGCTCAACCTACCTGAGCGCGCCGACACTTCCTCGGCTCACCATTCGATCTCGACCGGATCCAAAACGCCCAATTCCAACTCCCTAAGCCCTAAACCATGTCTTTTCAACAAAAGTCCGCTGCAACCCAGCGCGAGCGGCTCGGACTGCGAGTCAGCTAGCTGGTATCCCGACGACCGGATGTCCGGAAACAGCTCCATTTGGATACAATCCTCGCTCGGGATAATTTATGGACAAGAGACAGTTCTTGAAGACCTCCGGCGCATTCCTCACCAGCACGCTCTTCTCACGTTTCGCCTCAGCCGAGCCACCGACCACCGGTGATGCCGCCGCCCACCGCACCAACTGGGCCGGCAACCTCACCTACCACACCGATAACCTGCTCACTCCGAAGACCGTCGAAGAGACGCAGCAGATGGTGAAGAATACCCCCAAGCTGCGAGCCCTCGGCAGCCGCCACTCCTTCAACACCATCGCCGACAGCACCGCCGCCCAGATCTCGCTCACCCAGCTCGACTCCATGGTGCTCGACCCCCAGGCGAAGACCGTCACCGTTGGCGCGGGAGTAAGATACGGCACTCTCGCACCCTACATCGACGAGCAGGGATTCGCCCTCCACAACCTCGCTTCCCTGCCCCACATCACGGCAGTCGGAGCCTGCTCCACGGCGACCCACGGCTCCGGCGTGAAGAACGGCAATCTCTCCACTGCTGTCGCCGCGTTGGAGTTCGTCAACGCCGACGGCCAGATAGTCCATCTCTCGCGAGCCAAGGACGGTGACCAGTTCCTCGGAGCTGTCGTCGGCCTCGGCGGATTAGGCGTGATCACCAAGATCACCCTCAACGTGCTGCCCACCTTCCAGATGCGCCAGATCGTCTACGAAAACCTGTCCATGGATCAGCTCGAGCACAACCTCGACGCCATCTTCTCCGCCGGCTACAGTGTCAGCCTCTTCACCGACTGGCAACACCACCGCATCTCGCAAGTCTGGATCAAGAGCAAAGCCGAGATTCCCCATGACGAACCCGTACTCTTCAAAATCCCAGAAGACTTCTACGGAGCCAAGGCCGCCAACGAAAACCTTCACCCGCTCCCCGGCCACGACCCCACTCCCTGCACCAAGCAGATGGGCATTCCAGGCCCGTGGTACGAACGCCTGCCCCACTTCCGCATGAACTTCACGCCCTCGAGCGGCGCCGAGCTGCAGACCGAATACTTCGTCCCCCGCGCCCAGGGTTATCAGGCCATCCTCGCCGTCGAAGAGCTTCGCGACAAGATCACCCCGCATCTCTTCATCACCGAACTCCGCACCATCGCCGCCGACGATCTCTGGATGAGCCCCGCATATCACCAAGATTGCATGGCGATCCACTTCACCTGGAAACCCGAATGGCCCGAGGTGCAGAAGGTGCTACCCCTCATCGAAGAAAAGCTCGCGCCCTTCAACGCCAAGCCGCACTGGGCCAAGCTCTTCACCATGCCGCCCTCGCGCCTCGCCCAGGTCTACGGCAACATCGCCGAAGTTTCAAGCGCTGCTGAAGCAATACGATCCCAAAGGAAAATTTCGTAACCAGTTCATCGACACGAACATCTTCGGGGCCTAAATGGGCCCTGCCCTGGTGGCAACTTCGTTGTTTGTCGAGGAGACGGACGGGTATGATGTGCGAGACAGATGTCCAAATCGGAAATTCCGGTTGATAGCGTTTCAAATCGGCCTTCAATATTTGACAACGATGGATCATCACATGAAGGAGTCTTTTTATGACTGAAACCACATCCGCTGAGGCGTCGGGTGATGGTGTGCGCGGATCTCAAGCGAACACACGTAACAAACTGCAGGCGAAGAGTGTTCTAACGAAGATTGCAGCGTTTGTTGCAGATCGAAATATCCCTTTCCTTGTTTGCAGCATTGGAATGATCGTGATGTTGCTGTGGGCAGGCAAGTTCAAAATGACAGCACCCGGAGCAGAAGGCATCATCCCACTCGTCACTAATAGCCCACTTACCAGTTGGCAATTCAAGGTCTTTGGACCATATATTGGGTCGGATATGATCGGGGCCACTGAATGGACAGCCGCAATCCTACTGATCATTGGCTACTTTAAACCTAAAGCAGGCATTCTGGGCGGGATCATTCTAGTCGGCATGTTCTTCACCACAAGCAGCATGTTGATCACGACTCCGGATGACACCATCGTGGTTCACGGCATCCATTACATGAACAATCTCGGCCTGTTTCTCTTCAAGGACATTATCTCTTTCGGAGTTGCGTTCTATCTGATCAGCTATTATGGCCGAAAAGCGATCATAGATGAAAATCAGAGATGATGGTCTGCGGGGAATACCAACGGACTCCCGAGGATACATTGCGTTTTGCCGAGCTGACTGCCGTGCGGCCTATGATCGAACCCATCCGCTTGAAAAAGCGGCCGAGGCTTTCGCGCAGATGATGAGCGAGAAGGCAGAGTTCCGGGTGATTCTGACTATGTGACGATCTGCGTGCACTGAGCGGGGAGGGTTTCGCGCGTAGCGCGAATGCCCACTAAGAACCTCCGCGCTGGCAAATTATATCGGAACAGACATAAAAAGCCCACACGACCTACCAATCTTCAGGGAGTTCAGGTGGCTTTCAATCAGTAGGCACCTTTAACTACTGGCTCACGCTCACAAACACCGCCGTAGTCAACGCCGGCACCGTAGCCGTCCCCGTCTGCGAATTAAAAGTCGACTCCCGCGTAATCGGATCAGCCGACACCACCTGCACCGGATGCAGATGCAGCGCCATCCCCTGCAGCACACTGTTCGTGAAGCTCACCGAAGCATTGGTTGCATTGAAGACAACAACGACGTGCTTGTAGATGCCATACGGGCCGCCGTTCTCATCCAGCTTCATCACGATCACGCCCGGAATCTGGCTCTGCCCCGTATTCAGGAAGGTGAGGTCCTGCTGGATCGTCGGCTCATCCGGCAGCCGGAAGAGCAGTGAACTATAGCGTATCCTCAGCAGCTCATTGAAAGCTGCATCGCTATACGCAATGTTCGCCGGCAGCGGAGTGTAAGCCGCATTACTCAGCAGCGGAGTCATGATCGGCCATTGCCCTTCATTCTGGCTCGCAATCGGCAGCCCGATGCCCCAGTTCGCTGTCTTTCCGCTCCAGTCGATCTTGTTAAACCAATCGCCGGAGTCATAGCTGTTCTGGTCCATGTCCTTCGACCGCAACAGATCGTCGCCGCCCTGGTAGAACGGAACCCCCTCGCCCAAAGTCACGAGGCTCATGGCCACAATCTGCCGTCGCGCGCGCGTGGCGATGCTGTCGCTGTAACTCGACTTCAACTGCACCTGGTCGAAGAGGTCCTGATTGTCATGAACCGAGGCATAGTTCACCGCCTCGATCGGAGTCTTCGTATAGCCAGTCGGCTGCCCGTTGTAATTGACCTCGGCCCCGGTAACCGTCGTGCCCGCGCTATCAACAAAGGTGTAGTCGCGCAGATTCCCCGTCAATCCCACATCGATCCAGTCGGAGTATTGCAGCAACTGCGCCTGCTGCTCGGTCGACGTCATGCTGCCGTTGGTGAAATCGCTCGGATCGCTGAAGAGTCCAGTGGCAAACCCCTGCACTCGTTCGTCCGTGAACGGACTGCCCCCATGAATCCCATCGCGAATTCGGTCATTGAACGTGCCAATGCCGAATCCATAGAGGTTGACCTGAGAAGCGTTCGGCCCTATCTGGTTGTTTTCGGTATCTCCAAAATTGAAGCCCTCACCATAGAGGTAGATCTTCGACCCGTCGACGCCGTCCTTCTCCGGGGTAAGCGCCTCCAGCGCCGCCTGAATGTCCTGCATGTTGTAAGTGAACATGAAGCTCATAATGTCGAAGCGAAAGCCATCGATCTTGTACTCCTTCGCGTTGAGCACGAGGGAATCGATGATCAGCTTTTCCATCATGAGGTGCTCGGGCGCCGTGTCCGGGCAGCACGAGCCTTCTTCCAGATTCCCGTTCACATCCAACCGGTGATAGTAGCCCGGCACGACTTCATCCAAATTGGAGTTCGGTCCTTCCCCGCTGGCGTTGGTGTGATTAAAGACCACATCCTGAACGACCCTCAGCCCCGCATTATGCAGACCCGCGACCATGGTGCGATATTCAAAGACCCGGTTGTCAGGGTTAATGGCATAGCTCCCCTCCGGCGTCATATAGTGCACCGGGTCATAGCCCCAGTTGTACGCCGGACTAGTCTGGCTCGCCGTCACCGCCGCCTGCTGTTGTGTGCCGTCTGCCGGATATGCCCCAAGTCCAGTCGGAATGATCCACGTGCTCTTGTCCTCGTTCACGCTGGCAAAGTGGAACGAAGGCAGAATGTGTACCGCCTTCAGCCCCGCCGCCGCCAGTGAGCGAAGATGCTTCATGCCGTTAGTATTCTCATCCGCAAAAGCCTCATACAACCCCTGGTGCTCAACCGGCACCGTCGGATCATCCACGCTGAAGTCGCGGACATGCAGCTCATACACACTCATATCGCTGAAACTGCGCAGCGGTGGCGAGACATTCCAATCCCAGCCAAAAGGTTTAGTCCCCTCCGAATCCAGATCGGTGATCCGGCTCTTGGTCCCATTCAGAGCGATATCGACTGAATAAGGATCGCTGGTCACATTCGTGTCGACTGCCGCATCCGAGGGCACCCAAACGTTCACGCTGTAGAGGTAGTACTTCCCTGTCCAGTCCGGCGTGCCGTCCGCAACCCACACGCCATTGTGGTTATGCATCGGCAACACCGCGGCGGGAGTCGTGTCCGCCTCATGATCAAAGATCTGCAGCGAAACGCTTTGCGCCGTCGGGGCCCAGACCTTGATCTTCACATCGCAGTCCTCGTCATCGTCCCAGTCATGCCAGCCGCGCCCGTCCTGATGACGGAAGACCACCCCCAGCTTGCCGGAATAGTAGTAAATGTCATCCAGCACACCCGCAATCTGCATCCCGGTCGCATATTGCAGTTGCCCATTCGCTCCGATCGCCGAGAAGGCAAGCTGCCCAAGCAGCGCGTTTTGCACAGCAGGCAACAGAGTGTTGGGCGGTAGCTGCAACACCGTGTAACCCGCTAGCTGTGGATAGCGGGCCAGCTCTTCCGTCGTCAGGCTTCCTCCAACCGTCAGCGGAATATTGGTGCCTCCAGTAATTCCCGTCGTCGTCACCGACAAGCCGCCCGTCAGGCTCGACGAGATCGCATAGGTGTCTCCGCTCTGCGCAAATTGCGGTTGAATGGCGACCCGGCTGTGGTCCATCCAATACGCCTGCTGCACATTGAGCAGGCTGTCCAGAATCTCAGTCGGCGTCGGCACCGTCGTGTAGACATTCGCATTCCCTGAGATCGCCCACGCCTGCGCGTTCGTGGCCACATCCAGGTACATATTCGGCCCCGGATCTTTCACCCCCGTCGAGGTGTTGTGAATGATGAATCCCAGGTTCTGCGCATTCGTAATCAGACTGATGTCAAAATACGCGCCATAGGAGTCGTAATTGGTGACAAACGTCAGCCCATCGTTATAGTCGCCCGTATACTCCGCCGTATCCTCGAAGGCATACACCGACCAGTTCGCATAGTTTCCGTCAGGCCGGTAATAGTGAATGCGGGCATAACCCGGCAACAGCGCATTCGGACTGCTCAGGTTGATCGCAGTTTTATACAACTTGCCAATCCCGGTATAGGCCCAATACTCATAACCTTCCGTCGTGGGGTCGACAAACTCATTCGGCCCAGGGTCTTTAACATCTCCGCCCGGCGCGCTCGGATCATGAATGATCAGCCCAACATTCTGCGCACCTGCAATCACACCCACATCGAAATACGCGCCATAGCTGTCGTAGCCTGTCGGCGGCACAAGCCCGCTGTTGTAATCGCCCGGGTACTCCGTCGTGTCATAGAAGGCGTAGATCGTCCAGGGGTTGTAGTTGCCGTCCGTCCGGTAGTAGTGAACGCGCACATAGCCGGGCAGCAATGCGGTCGGATTGCTCACATTGATTGCGGTGTTGTAAAGCTTCGCAATCCCCGAATATGCCCAGTACTCATTGCCCTGCGTACTCGGATCGACAAACAGATTGTTGGGAGTGTCTTTCTGGTCGCCACCGGCAGCGGTCGGGTTATGAATGATGATCCCGACCTCCTGCGCACCGCTCATTATTCCCACGTCGAAATACACACCATAACTGTCCGTCCCCGTCACCTGCACCGGGCCGCCCCCGTAGTCGCCGGTATTTTCCGTCGTCCCATCGAATGCGTAGACCGTCCATCCGCTGTAGTTTCCATCAGGCCGGAAGTAGTGGATTCTTATGTCACCCGAAGGAATCGCAGGGTCTTGCGCCACCGCGGAATCAAGTGGAAAGACGGTCAATAGAAGCGCAAGCAAAGCAAACGCGGCTCCGCTCAACTGCCGCGCATTGAGGTTCCTGGATTTCATGATTGGCTCTCCAAAAAGAGGGTGAAGCTTTCGTTTGGCGTCGATCCAGCTATCGAGTGAGGGCGCGTCGCGCTGAACTGATTCCGGAGTCTTTCCTTTAGCGCCCGCCCACAATATTTCCGCCAATCAACAGATGTCAAGTTACCGGCTCGCCGTCTTGGCTTGAGGGAAACCCCCGCCGCATACCCCGGAACACCGGATCGTAGCGATGTACGATACAGGGGATGATCGATTACCTGGGATCATTTGCGATTCTCGTGTCGTCTATGGTGCTTTTCTTCGCGATCGGACGCGGACGTTACACCCAGTTCGGCGGAGTGCAGGTCGCGCTTCGAGTCCTGGCCGCTATGCCCCTGTTGATCTCAGCGATCGCACTTCACTTCATGCGCACCAACGAAGCTACCGCCATGCTCCCGCCCATCTTTTCCAATCCCCGCGTCCCAGTAATCGGAACCGGAGTGCTCGAAATCCTCGGCGCTATCGGCCTCTTCGTGCCAAAGATCCGCCGCAGCGCGGCGCTCTGGATCGCCATTATGATGGTCCTGATCTTTCCCGTAAACATCTGGGTGGCAGGCCAAACCTTCGCCGGACTCCAAATGCCCAGCGTCCCGGTGCGGCTCACAATGCAGGTGATTTATATCTGGATGGTGCTCATTGCGGGGTATGGATTGCCTGAGCTTGGCAAGCGCGGCGGCCGATGAATTCGCAACAAATTGAAAAGAGACTTCATGGAATGTCGGCTAGTATTTCCTCAACTTCCTCGCTGCTCAATAAAGGAGCGCTCGGTCCGGCGCTAAGGACCGGGAGACCTGTGACCGGATCGGCGATTATCCTCACCCCATCCGGCTGCACGATTTGTGCGGATTCAACCTCGTCCATAGTATGACGATCTTACATCGCGGCGACCCGTCTAACATCCAGTTTTCAGACGTCCGATTGCTATGATTCCAAGGATGAATGCCCTGCGGCTTATAACGACCCTTGTAATCTGGGCGAGTCTCACTGGAACTCTGCGGGACGTGTTCGCACAGGCACAGGCACAGAGCCAAGCCGTCCCTTTGCAGGTTCCTCTTGTTGGATGTGATTCAGATGGCCAGGTCGGACCGCTCAAAGCTCCGAAGGCGAAGATTAAAAAGCTGGCCATTGCCGCTAAGGTCGCTGACCGACTTGCATACTATCAAGCGGAGAACGATTTTGGAGTTCCAGCACCTCGCGGCTGGCATTGCTTTTCCACCTATGGCTCGAGCGGGAGTAATTTGTACGTGTCTCCCGAACCCATTGACCACAATGCTTTGTTCTCTTCCAATTGGAAAGGGCTCCCAGGGCAGGCGATTCAAGTCTCCCTTTCGGTTGGCGATACATCGGGAAGGTTTGAGGTAGCTAAGACAATTGCTCGGGTCTTTCCAGATCACAAGGAGTTTGTCCAGAATGTGATCGCAGAAGGAATAGAACCGGCTAGTTCCTTTCCAGCGCAGCCATACCCAGCGGACAAGATAACGCGTCGGAGCGAGAAGATCGTCGAGTTTGAAACTCCGCCAAACACGGAGGGGCTCGGGACAGATTCGATGCTCCGAGCCAACTCTAGTCCGATCCAAGGAGTGGCGATCCTGGTCGGAGAAGAACTGAGCCTGGTCCAGGCATCAGTAAGGCTCTCTCCATCGGATCAAGATTTGATAAAAACTATCCTCAGACAGATCGAGAAGGAAGCGGCCGAGTCGGACAGCCATTGATGCGAGGTTCTGCTTCTGCTCCGCCAGGAGAGTCGCGACAGACTACTCCTCCCGCAAGACCTGAAGCGGCTTCTGCCCCAATATCCGCGCACTCGCCACCCACCCCGTCGCCGTGGCCAGCACCGCGCTCGAAACCAGCGCCACCAGCCCCGCCAGCCAATCCAAATGAAAAGGCACATCAAGCCGGTGCAACAGCGCCTTCGTCAGCAGATTCGCGAAGATCACGCCCACGACACCTGAAAGCAACCCCAAAACGATAAACTCCACGCTGAACACCGTAGCAATCCGCCCCCGCGTCGCACCGATTGTCTTCAGCACCACAACTTCGCGAATCCGCCGGTACCGCGTGCTCGCCACGCTCGACGCCAGAATCACCACCCCAGACAGCATCGAAAACGCCGCCAGAAACCGCACCACCTGAGTGATCTGCCCCACGAAGCCCTGGATCGTATCCAGCACATCGGCAATGTTGATCACCGTCACCGTCGGATAAGCCGCAAACAACGCCCGCTGCATCGCAGCGATCTGCGGGCCATCCACATGCGCCGCGCCATACCAGATCACCGGCTTGCCTTCGAGCGCCTTCCGCGGAAGAATGAACTCGCTCCGGCCATACACATGCTCGCCGTCGTTCTTGTAGATCGCGGCAACGGTCGTCTTGATCAGCTGATCGTCCGAGTCAAAGTTAACCTCCGAGCCGAGATGAAGGTGCAACCGGTCAGCCACATGATCGACAACCGCGAGGCCGAACCCACTGTCGCGGGCCTCGGTCGACGTCCACCAATGACCGGAAACCATCTTTGCACCGGCCGGCAATTCATCCGCCCAGGTCAGTGAGACCGACTGCAACAGCCGCTTGGGATAATTGTTCACCCTCAGCTTCTCTACCGGCACGTCATCGATCGACTCGATTCGCCCCGAAACCACCGGCAGCGCCTCCATTTTGCCCCGCGCCCCCGGCTGTTTATCCAGCAGCTCGCGAACCCCCAGCAACTCCGAGGTCGCCATGTCGATCAGGAAGATGTTGGGCGTATCCGGCTTCGCGCCCTCCCTCATCTCCCGGAGCACCGAGCTCTGCATCAGAAAAACCACCAGAATCAGCATCACGCCCGTTCCCAGCGCCGCCAGCACCGCCGAAGATTGATTTCCCGGGCGATATAGATTCGCCAAAGCATGGCGAACCGCCGATGGCAGATGCAGTCGCGTTTTCGCAAGAAAAGCCCGCAGTCCGCGCAGAGTGAGCGCCGACATTCCCAGCGTGAACAGGAGCAGGGCACATAAAGCAGCTCCAAACCACGCCCCTACCTGCAGCGAATCAGTCAGCGCCGCCGCGATCCCACCCAACCCAAGAACAATCAGCACCGAGGCAATCCACTGCACCTTGTTCTCGCGAATCTTCTGCCAAAAGGTGAGCTGGCCCTCACCATTTCCGTCGTCAACCGCGCGTCGCAGCACCAGGTTCGGGCGAATCTTCCGCACATCCAGCAGCGGAGGAAGACAGAACAGCAGCGTCGTCAGAATTCCCGTGCCCAGCCCTGCAAAGACCGATCGCACCGGCAGCTGCAAATGCGCATGGATCGGCAACAGCTTGCCCAACACCAAGGGGAAGATCCATTCCACACCCGCGCCCAACGCAACACCCAATAAGCCACCGGCAAGCCCCAGGAACAGCGTCTGCAAGAGATAAATCCGCAGGATGTCCGAAGACCGCGCGCCAATCGATTTCATGATCGCCAGGATGTCAATGCGCTGCTGCAAATGCGCCCGCATCGCCATCGCCACGCCCACCGCGCCCAGCACCATCGCCACCAAACAGATCAGACTCAACATCCCGGTCGCGCGATCCAACCCTTCAGTCAGCGCCGGACTCGTCTCGCGAAAGTCCGTCACCTGGGCCTCGGGCAGAATCTTCTCTAACTGCCCACGGACCTTGGCAATGTTGCTCTGCTGCTCCAGCTTGAATAGAAACCGCTCTCCCGAACGGCTCCCCGGCTGCAGGAGTCCAGTCTTCACCAGACCGCTGCGCGAAATTAAGACTCGCGGCCCGAGACCCATCGTCGAGCTCATCCGGTCCGGCTCACGAATCACTACCGCCGCAATCCGAAATCTCTGCTCGCCAATCTTGAGCTCATCGCCGACCTTCACTTTGAGACGCACCAGCAAGTCATCACCAACAACGACCGTCAAATCGTTCAATTCCGCTTTCAAATCGGTCGTCTGGCCACCCGATGCAGTCTGCATTTGCACGGAACCGTAGAAAGGCCACTCGTCAGGATTGACCGCCTTCAGCGAAACCAGCAGCGGCACCGGATCGTTCATCGCCGAGACCATCGAGACCGTCTCGGTGATCCACGTCCGCCGAACTCCAGTCGTCTGTTGAAGCGCGTCAAGCTGCTTCGCCTCTTGCGCAGTCGGCTGGCGAAACATCCGCGCCGAAAGGTCGGCAGCCATAATCGTCCGCGCCTCGGCAAGAATAGTCTTCTGAAACGACTCGCTGAACCCGCGAACGCCAATCAGCGCCGCCACGCCAATCGCCACCGAAAGAATCACAAACGAAAACTTCGCCTTCGAAGCGCGCAGCTCACGCCACGCAATAGTCGCGGCTGTCTTGAACGAAAGTGATTTAGACGGATGGAGATACCAGTACCCTGCCCCAGAACCGGCGCTATCTGGGTGCCCCATCGAATCGATGTGCCCCATCCTGGGAACAGCCGTTTCGCTCCCAGAGTGGGAAGAACCACCGTTCGCAGTGCCACTCATCGCACTTCCTCAAGAACTTCAGCAGCACGCAGTTCATCCGCAACCACCATCCCGTCCCGAAGCACAATCGTCCGGTCGGCCATCGCAGCAAGCTGCTTATCATGCGTCACAAGAACGAGCGTCGTCCCTGCATCTCGATTGCGAGTCGTCAACAAATCCAGCACATGCTGCCCGTTCACCGAATCAAGATTTCCTGTAGGCTCATCCGCCAGCACGATCGGAGGCTCCAGCACAAAGGCCCGCGCCAGCGCTACTCGCTGCTGCTCGCCACCAGAGAGTTGTACCGGATAGTGATGCATCCGGTCCGCAAGCCCAACCGACTCAAGCAGCATCCGCGCCCGGGGCTTGCCGTCGCCCTCGCCGTTCAACTCATACGGCAGCAGCACATTCTCAAATGCAGTCAACGTCGGAATCAGTTGATACGACTGAAAGACAAAACCAATCTTCTTCCCCCGCACCTGCGCCAGCGCATCTTCCTCCATATAGCTGATCGCGATGCCGTCGAGCATCACCTCGCCCTCGCTCGGAGCGTCAAGCCCCGCCAGCAGTCCCAACAGCGTGCTCTTGCCACTGCCCGAGGCGCCCATAATCGCCGCGAACTGGCCCTCCGGAATCCTCAGATTGATGCCCTTCAGGATGTCTACCGTCCGGCTGCCATTGCGAATCGACTTCTTCAACCCTCGAACTTCAATCATTCATACCTGCCAGTCTCGATCAGCACCGCTTTGCTACAGTGAGCTTGTGACCCGACGCTATCTTTTTCTGTTGCCCATATTCGCCTTCATCCTCGCTGGATGCCAGTCCGGCAAACCCGCCGCTACTCGCGAAGAACCCGATGCCGCCGACGCCTCAGCCACACCCGCCATCCCTAAAGTCGACCCCAACGACGCCCGTCCCGTCATCGTCGCCTTCGGAGACTCGCTCACCGCCGGCTATGGCGCCGCACCCGGCGAAAGCTACCCCGACTATCTGCAGCGCGACCTCGACCAGGCCGGCTACCACTACAGAATCGCGAACCTCGGCATCAGCGGCAACACTACTAAAGACGGCGTCGACCGCCTGAAAGACGTTCTCGCGCTGAAACCAAAGGTCGTCATCGTCGCCTTTGGTGGCAACGACGGCCTCCGCGGCTTGCCCATCGACGCCACACGCAACAACCTCGACCAGATCGTCTCCACGCTCACCGCTTCAGGAAGCAAGGTCGTTCTCGGAGGCATCACTCTCCCACCCAACTACGGCCCCGACTACATTCGTCAGTTCAATGAAACGTACGCTCTGCTGGCGAAGAAGTTCCACGCCCCGCTATTGCCTTTTATGCTGATCAAAGTCTACGGCACACCAGGAAGCATGCAGTCCGACGGCATCCACGCTACAGCGCAGGGCAACCAGCAGGTCGCACAAAACCTGCTGACCCTTGTCACGCCTTTGCTAAAGAAGTGAGCGATACGACTGCCCCAACCGTCGCAAATGTGGGTGCCCCAGGTTCGCAAAGCTAACCTGGGTATTTTTTCCAGATTGGGGAGTGTCACCCCATCACCACCGTCGGCTGAAACAAAGTCCCCGCAATCCGCTTCGCAATCGCAATCAAATCCCGCTGGCTCTCAAAAACCTTCACCAGCGGCGCCGAAGTCAGCTCCGGCAAATTCACCGCCATCCCATTCCGCAGCCTTCCCGCCGTTACCTCATCGGCAGTTACCGAGGGCAGCTCGGGAAGCAGCAATCGCGGATGAGGCAACCTCGACTCCAGCGTCCCAGCCCGAACAAATTCTGCCAGATCCTCAAGCGTCAAGGCCTCGGCCAGAGTGAACGGTCCCGCACTCGTCCGCCGCAGACTCGCCAGATGTGCGCCACAACCCAGCAACTGGCCAAGATCATGAGCGACCGAGCGAACATACCCTCCCGCCGAAACCCGAATCGAGAACTCCGCCAAGTCGCCCCAACAGTTCTCAATCGTGAACTCGTGGATCGTAATCTTCGCCGGCTTCAGCGCAACCGCCTTCCCCGCCCGAGCAAGCTTATGCGAAGGCACGCCCGCAACCTTTTTCGCAGAAAAGACCGGCGGAGTCTGCTCCATATCGCCGGAGAAAACTGCCGCAGCTTTTCTCAGCTCGGCAAACGACAACGCAACCGGAACAACCTCGCTTGTCGCCACGCCCTCGGCATCATAGGTATCGGTCGAGAAACCAAACCCGATCGTCCCGTTGTACGACTTCTCCATCGAACCAAAAAACTGCGCAAGCCGCGTATATTTCCCCAAAAGCAACGGTAAAACGCCCGTGGCAAGGGGATCCAGCGTGCCCAGATGCCCAGTCGAAGACTCGCCCGTAATCCGCCGTACCCGGTTCACGACATCATGCGAAGTCATGCCAGCAGGCTTATCGAGAATGAGAAGTCCATTCACTCTCTTACTATAGGCGGCGAAAGTCGCAAGAATCCCCTTCCCTAAATTGGGAAAGCAAGCGAATACATGAGTCTGGAAGGCAGAGAAGCGGCGTCTTAGGCGCGCCACATCACTAGGATTGAAGACGCGCTCTCAGTGGCTCGGGAATGAGCTGGTTGGGTTATAGCAGGGAAGAATACCGAGGTTGCCCACCCAAGCAACACGGCCCTGCGCTAACAGGGCCGTCATTCCAACTGAGAGGAGATACTGATGTTCACTGCAAAGGTCAACGTCAGACTTGCGATCCAGGTGCCGTTGCACTGGATCGCCGCGCTGATTGCCTTCGTATTCCGAAGATAATCAGCTTACAACCCCCGGTCGCGAGCAACGACCGGGGATAAGCAAAGTATATTCCCTATATCGACAACCCCAAGCAAAAAAACGCCCTGTCTCAGAACGAAGCACGCCCCGCTTCCCTCACCAGCGACAAAAACTCCGTCCGCGTGCTCTGTTTGCTAAACACTCCCCGCATCGCCGAGGTCACCGTCGAAGAATTCTGCTTCTCCACTCCGCGCATCATCATGCAAAGGTGCCGGGCCTCAATCACGACGCCCACGCCTTGCGGCGCAATCGCCTCCTGGATCGCATCCGCGATCTGCTGCGTCATCCGCTCCTGCACCTGCAGCCGCCGCGCAAACACCTCGATGAGCCGCGCAATCTTGCTCAGCCCAATCACCTTCCCGTTAGGGATATACGCCACATGCACCCGTCCAAAGAACGGCAGCATATGATGCTCGCACAACGAGAACATCTCGATGTCCTTGACGATCACCATCTCGTCGTAGTCCACGTCGAACATCGCGCCTTGCAAAATTGCGGTCGGGTCCTGCCGATAGCCCTGGGTAAGAAACTCCATCGCCTTCTCAACCCGCTCCGGTGTTTTCAGGAGCCCATCGCGCGTCGGATCTTCGTCGAAACGGCGCAGCAACTCGGCATAAATCTCTTGCGTGCTGTATCCGGCAATGCCTTCCTTCGGTTCCCGTTTTGCAATTCCATTCTTATGAATTAATGCGGGTTGTCCCATCTCGTCCCTTCCCATCTCGTCCGCTGAAATCATCGCGCATCATGGCTTAAGCCGCATCGCGCATTAGTGCCCCGAATACTCAAAAGAATTGTTGTTCGTTTCTTCCACTCGTACGCGAACTAAATCGACCGCACCCAACTCACCTGAAACAAAAGCAGAACTCAGCTTCTCGTGAATTGCGATACACAGATTTTCAGTCGTGGGAACCACATCGCGAAACCACGCATCGAGGTTCAAATTCGTATGGTCGAAGCGCGCAACAATCTTCTTCGACACCACATCATCCAGCTTAACCATGTCGCAAACCACCCCGGTCTTCGAATCAACCTGGCCGCCCGCGGTCACTTCCACAATGTAGTTATGCCCATGGCCATGCGGATTATTGCATTTGCCATAAGCCGCCCGATTCTCCTCTTCTGAATAAGCCTCGCTATGCAACCGGTGCGATGCGCTAAACCGGTAACGACGCGAAAAGTAAGCTCTCATGCCTCACCCAGGTAGTCTGCGAACAAGTCGGGCATCTCGTAGACCCGCACCCTGTGTAGCTTTGCTCCGGCAATCTTGCCCTCCAACCTCTTCCAGATGGCGATCGCGATATTCTCCGTCGTGGGAATCGCGTCCTTGAACTCCGGAACCTCCAGGTTCAGATGCCGGTGGTCATAGACCTGGACAACCTCGCGCTCGATAATGTCCTTCAACGCTTTGAGGTCGACCACAAACCCAGAGACCGGATCAACCTCGCCCTCAACCGTCACTTCCAGCGTGTAGTTATGCCCGTGCCCATTGCGGTTCGAGCACTTGCCAAAGGCGCGCTCGTTCTCGTCCTGGGTCCAGGCGTCGTTCCAGTAGTAATGAGCGGCGGAGAAATCTGCCTTGCGCGTAAGCAAAATCATGACTCTATCTGACTAAGATGAGATGTCGCAGCCCTCGGAATCGTTTCACCGAAGTCAGCTTGCGTAGCTCCTGCCCTTCCAGACTACCCGCTTTTTAAGCGTGTGATGAAACCAGCTTCGCACCAGGAGCCAGGAAAACAGCGGCAACCCGAAGATCGCGAGGGCGCAGTCCACGAAGGGAAAGTTCGATCGCGCCACCCGCCGGTAGAAGCGCCACAGCGTCCGAGCCCACAGCGCCATCAGCGCCCACCAAAGCAGAACGGGCTGGTAGTATGCGAAAAACAGCGCCGGCAAGCCGATCAGCAACAGCAGGTCGATCACCCGCCACGCCGCCAGCGCCAGCGAATTCCCAAACAGCAGCGCCAGGTTCTTCGTCCATCCCTCATACATCTGCCCAAAGCTGCGGTACATCCGCGTGCTTAGCGCATCGGGCGCATACCGAAAGCGAAGCCCAACTTTGCGCCGCTTGATCCGCCGCGCCAGCGCCACATCTTCCAGCACCGATTCGGCGATCGCTGCATGGCCCCCGGCCGCGAAGTAGGCCTCGCGTTTCACCAGCATGAACTGCCCATTCGCCGCCGCCAGCGTCGACTCCGGATTCGACACCTTCTCCGACGGATATGCCAGCGCCAGCTCGCAGAAGACCAGCGGCATCAACGCCCGCTGCCAGAACCCCGTCACAATCTGCCGAGGCGTATACGACAGCATCGCGACCTTCGCCTTGTCCGCCTCATGCATCGCCCGAATCAAATCGCCCGGCTCATGCAACGTGTCCGCATCGGTAAACAGCAGCCACTCACCCTTCGCCTGTTGCGCACCCGTCCAAACCGCGTTCGCCTTGCCCGTCCATCCCTTAGGCAGCGGACGCGCCTCAATCACCGTGACGCCTTCGACACCTTGCGCGATCGTCCTCGTCCGGTCGGTCGATCCATCGTTGACCAGCAAAATCTCCCACTCCACCCCCACCGGAAAGACCGCATCAGACTGGCTTGCCAGCGAGCGCAGACATTCTCCAATGCAGTCCTCCTCATTCCGCGCCGGAATAATCACCGACAACCGCATCGAAGCAGGTTCAGAGAGTTCGTGAGCATCGCTGGCGGAGATCAAAGAAGGCACCAGCATTATTATAAGAAGGTGTTCAACCGAAAGAGCTTCATCGGCATCGCTGCAGCCATGCTGCTATTCACGGGATGCGACCGCGGCGACCATCCCGGCCAGATCGGCACACCCGCGCCCAGCTTCACCGTCACCGACTCCAGCCGCACCGTTCGCCTCGCCGACTATCGCGGCAAAGTTGTGGTCCTCAATTTCTGGGCCTCATGGTGCGCGCCATGCCTTGAAGAATTTCCCTCCCTCATCCAGCTGCAGCGTGACATGCCCCAGGTCGTCGTGCTGGCCGTCAGCTTCCATGACGACGAAGACTCTTACAAGACCTACATCGCAGACAACCACATCGACCTGCTTACCGTCTTCGATGCAACAGAGAAGAGCAACCAAGCCTACGGAACCACCCGCCCGCCCGAAACCTACATCATCGACAAGAACGGAATCATCCGCCGCAAATTCATCGGCCCCGCCGCCTGGACCTCGCCCGAGATTATCACTTATTTGAACAAGCTTGAGAAATCCTAATCCAGCAGCCGAATCTCATCCCCAACCGCAATCATTCCCTCAACCACCACCCCCGCTGTAATCCCCGCCCGCAACTCATGCTCCAGCGCAACCCGCTTCATGATCGATATATTCGGCGCCGCAGTCTCCGGATCAAGCGTAATCAGCTTACAGCGCTTCGTCCGCTTCAGAATCTCCGCCACCGCGACCGCGCCAATTGCAACCTTGCGCCCGACCCAGGCGTCTTCATCAAAGCCCTTCCCAGACGCAAGATCGACGTAAACATTAGCTCGGAAAAGCCGTTTATCTAGCTCGATGCCAAGCTCCTCGCCAAGCTGTCGCACTGTCTGTAAAGAAAAGAGAGAAAGCGGTCGCGTATCCACCACCGGACTGTCCGACTGGACCACCATCACCTGGTGCCGCTTCTGCTGCCACTCGCGAAGTCCCGCCCGCAACAACTCGATCAGCCGCGGATCATCCGCCGCCAATCGCTCGCCCTCCGGAGTCTCGACCTCAATCGCGCCGTCTTCCAGCGACAGCTCTCCCTGTGGGCGAACCATCTTTTCCGGATGAAGATAGCGAACCCGATGCAGCAGCATCTGATGCTGCTCGCGGGCGGTGAAATAAGGAAAATCCTTGCGTGCGCCTGTGCTCAGGAAGGCATAGCGGCGGTCGCCATAAACCCCTTTGGTCGTCAGGTAGGCCTCGCGCAGCTCTTCGCCGCGCATGCTCTTGACCGGATACCGCCAAAGGCTCTCAACTCGGCCAACCACATCCATCATGTTGAAGATTATTTCAGCAAAGCGAAATCCGAACCCGCGGCCAGCGCCGCCCAGCGATTGTCCGATGCACCCTGTGCCCTGACTGGCCTACCTGACCACCGGCCGCCCGGTCTGCATCGCCTCTGGCATCGCCTGGACCTTGCTGTTCTTCACGCTGTAGAGGAAGTAAATCACCATCCCGATCACCAGCCAGATGATCAGCCGCGCCCAGTTGATCCAGCCCAGCTTGTACATCATGTAGCCGTTAAACAGAATGCCAAGACCCGGCACGATCGGCAGCAATCCACCCAGGTAAATCCCCGGAGTCTTGAACGGCCGATCCTGCAGCGGATTTGTCCGCCGCAAAATAATCACCGCCATGCAAACCATCACAAACGCCAGCAGCGTCCCGATATTTACCATCTTGCCGATGTCTTCGATCGGCGTAATTGCACCAACGATTGCCGCCAATACGCCGGCAAGAATCGTGCTCTTCCACGGCGTATGAAACTTCGGATGGACCGACGCGAAGAACTTCCGCGGCAGCAATCCATCGTTGGCCATCGCGTAGAGCACCCGTGACTGTCCCAGCAGCATCACCAGCATCACGCTCGTCAGCCCCGCAAGCCCGCCAACGGTGATGATGTTCGAGGCCCAATTCAAGTTCCGATCCAGGAAGGCGCGTGCGAGCGGCGCTTCTATGTTCACCTCTTGCCACGGCACCATCCCCGTCAGCACCGCTGCCACACCAATATAGAGCAGCGTGCAAATAAACAGCGACAGAATGATCCCAATCGGCAAATCGCGCTGCGGATTCTTCGCCTCCTGCGCCGTCGTCGACACCGCATCGAAACCGATGTATGCGAAGAAAACATACCCCGCCGCCATCCCGATGCCCGCGAATCCCTGCGGCGCAAACGAGGTCCAATCCGTCCCCCAGTTCACGTGGTTCACATAGTGCGAACCCAGCGCCAGAACAAACAGCACGACCGTGACCTTCACCACCACGATGCCCGCGTTGAACTTGGCGCTCTCGCTGATGCCGATCACCAGGATCGTCGTAATCACCATTGCGATCAGAAACGCGGGCAGATTAAAGCCGATCGCGACGCCGAAGATATGCGGGGCATTCAGCACCTGTGCCGCCTGCGCCAGCAGATCAGGCGTAGGCGCGGCCTTCAACGCGTCCAGCCTCACCAGGAATTCCTGCGTGCCTGGCAGAATTCCCGGATTGGCGGCAGCTACCATCTGACGCGCCACAAAGTCGGTCGCCATCTTCAAGCCAGTCCAATGGTCATATGCCATCCACAGCGGCAACTTCAACCCGAACATGCGCAGAAACTCGATGAAGTAATTCGACCAGCCCGACGAAACGGTGCTCGCGCCCATCGCATATTCCAGCGTCAGGTCCCACCCGATGATCCAGGCAAAGAGCTCGCCCAACGTCGCATACGCATAGGTATAGGCGCTCCCGGCCAGCGGAATCATCGCCGCAAACTCCGCATAGCAAAGCCCGGCAAAAGCGCAGCCCAGCCCAGAAAGCACGAACGATAGCATCAAAGCGGGGCCGGCATAATGCGCGCCCAGGCCCGACATAACGAAGATGCCCGCGCCAATCACGGCGCCCACTCCAAGCGCCGTCAGCGAAAAAGGCCCAAGGCAGCGCTCGAGCGAATGCTCGCCCTGTTGTTTCGCTTCGGCAAGCAGTGCGCTGAGCGGTTTCTTAGCCAGCAGATTGGGCATCGATCGACATTCTCCGTCGCATGGGGATGAGAACTTCCAAGCCTATACCGTTTTCGCTTCCTTACGCGAAGAAGCGGACCACAGGAAATAGACTGGCACGCCAAGTAAAACGATTGCCAGTCCAGGCCAAGTGTATTGAGGCTTGTAGCGCAATAATACGATACAAATCCAGATCGTCATCAGGATATAGATCGCCGGCAACACCGGGTATCCGAAGGCCTTATACGGACGCTCCGCATTCGGCTGCTTCACCCGCAGCACAAACAACCCGCCAATCGTCAGAATGTAAAACAGCAGCTGGGCAAACATGGTGAAGTCCAGCAACTGCCCGTAGCTGCCCGATAGGCAAAGCGCGCAAGACCAGATCGACTGAACAATCAGCGAAGCCACCGGAGTCCGGTAGCGCGGATGCAGCTTGGCCGCGGCCTTGAAAAACAAACCATCATGGCTCATGGCGTAATACACCCGAGCGCCCGCCAGGATCATCCCGTTATTGCAGCCAAAAGTCGAGATCAGGATCGCCGCCGCCATCACGTAAGCGCCGGCCGAGTGGAACGTCTCCTGCAAGACCGCCGTAGCCACGCGGTCCTCGGTCGCATATTGAATGCCCCGGGCCGCCAGCGTCGTCCCATTCGGATCGCCATGCAACGGTAGTGCGCACAGATAAACAAAGTTCGCCAGAATATAGAGCAGCAACACCACGCCGCACCCAATCGCTAGCGAGAGAGGCAGGTTCCGGCTCGGATTGCGCACCTCGCCCGCCGTGAAGGTCACATTGTTCCAGGCGTCGGCGGAAAACAGCGACCCCACCTGCACAATCGCAATCACAGTGAAGACGCCAACCAGCGCCGTCGGCCCACCCACACCCACCTCAACCGGATGCAGAACGCCAAACGAAGCGTTATGCCAGAAAGCATGCCAGTGCGGACCAAAATTCGCTGCGATCGCCTGCGCATTCCGCCCCAGCAGCAGCCCAAAACCAACCAGCCCCAGCAGCGCCGCTACCTTCGCCGTCGTGAAGATGTTCTGAACGATCGCGCCCAGTCTCACCCCGAAAATATTCACCACCGTCAGCAACACAATGATGATCACCGCAACCAGGTTGGCGCTGCTTACGCCGATTTCCATGTTGCCCATCGCCATCGGTCCAACCTTGAAAGACGGAACCGTCGCAATATGCCAAAGCCAGGTCGTCGAAGAAATCGAAGAAAAAAAGGTGCCTAGATACTTGCCAAAACCAACCGCAACCGCGGCAATCGTTCCCGTCTGGATCACCAGAAACAGCGTCCAGCCATAGAGAAATCCCCACAAAGGCCCGAATGCCTCCCGCAGATAGATATACTGCCCACCCGCGTGGGGCATCATCGCCGCCAGCTCGCCATAGCTGAGCGCTGCAATGATCGTCATCACCGCGGTCACTAGCCACGCCGCGATCATCAGCGCAGGCGAGTCGACCAGCCGCGAAATATCGGCGGAAACAATAAATATCCCCGAGCCGATCATCGACCCAATCACGATCGCGGTCGAGCTAAACAAGCCCAGCCCTCGAACCAGCTGATGTTCAGACGCAGCGCGTGATTTGTTCTCCAGTGGGTCGGCGGTTTGCACTCCGGATGGTGTAGACACTTGAACTGGTCTCATAAACGGGTAGATGAACCTTAATTCACGGATGCGACCCGCCATCGAAGCGGGTCGGATGAAGCCGGATACCGAGCGACTGCTATTTATGAGACCAGTTCTTGTAACTGGTTCTACCGCAATTTCGCGAAAAAGTCGCTGGCTATTTTCCCCGGCGTCTCTCCCGAGCCATCAGCCCGAAGACCCGGCGCAAAGATCGCCGAGATAACCGCAACCGAATCAGCCCCCGCATCGAGCACCACCCTGCAGTTCTCAAGCGTGATGCCGCCGATCGCAACCAGCGGCTTCGTCGTCATCGCCCGAGCGCGCCGCACGCCTTCGAGGCCAACCACGGGGTCGGGATTTTCCTTCGTCGCCGTCGCAAACACCGGCCCGATCGCCACATAATCCGCCGCACTCAACTCAGCAGCCGCCAGTTGCTCCGGATTGTGCGTCGATACCCCCAGCATCTTCTCAGCACCAATCAAGAGCCGGGCTTCGTCCGGAGACGTGTCCGTCTGCCCAACATGCACTCCATCAAATTCCGATGCAACTACCATCCCTGGATAATCGTTGAGGATCAGCGTGCACCGTCCGATCGGCGCAGCGGCTCGCAAAACTAATGCATCCGCCAGGGCCTCAGCCAAATTCCCTGTCTTGTTCCGGTACTGCAGCAGAGTTACACCCGCCGCCATAAGTTCAGCTGCCAGACTCTGCAAAAGCTCTTCACGACCACGCCCAGGAGGAAGTAAAAAGCCAACGTCCAATATCGGATAAAGCGGAGAAATCATCCCTCAATTCAAGCACACCGAAAAGAGGTCCGGTCTCCACACTTCTCATCTCCGTGTCCTCCGTGATCTCTGTGGTGAACTCCTATTTTTACCTGCCCAATTTACAAGAAACGAGGAAGTTGACCCACTCCTTGGAAACTGAAGCCCTTGCGTTGTCGTATCTTACTCACATACCTTTGCTGCCGGAGACTAACCCCTGCATGTTGCATTCCCTCAGAGTCTGCGTACTCGCCCTGTGCCTCGTTCCTTTCGCCGCCGCCTTCGCCGCCGCTCCGCTCCTGTTACGCGATCCGTCCATCAATAAGGATCATGTCGCCTTCGTCTACGCCGGCGACATCTGGACCGCCCCGCGCGACGGCGGCGAAGCCATCCGCTTAACCAGCGAAGGAACCATCACCAGCGGCCCTTACTATTCCCCCGACGGAACTCGAATCGCCTACTCCGCAAAGCTCGCTGGCGCCGAAGACGTCTATCTCATCGATGCCAACGGAGGCGTGCCTAAGCGCCTCACCTGGAACCCCATGGGCAACGAGGCCGTAGGCTGGACACCCGACGGCAAGAACGTGCTCTTCGCTTCTTTCCGTACCAGCTACTCCGACTTCCCAAAGCTCTTCACCGTCCACGCCGATGGCTCCGGAATTCCCATGCTGCTCCCACTGCCCAGCGGAGTCGAAGGCTCCTATTCCCCCGATGGCAGTTCCCTAGCCTACGTTCCGGTCGCGCAGTGGGAAGCCGCATGGAAGCGCTATCGCGGCGGCCAGACGACACCTGTCTGGCTCATCGATCTCAAGACCCTCGACATCGTCAAAGTTCCTCGCGAAAACTCCAACGACAAGAGCCCCACCTGGGTAGGCGACACGGTTTACTTCCTCTCCGACCGCAACGGCCCCGTATCCCTCTTCGCCTACGACACCAAAACCGAGGCCGTCACCCAGCTAGTCGAGAACCACACCTACGACCTCAAATCAGTCAGCGCCGGCCCCGGAGCCCTCGTCTACGAGCAGTTCGGCTCGCTGCACCTCTACGACCTCAACTCCCATCAGGACCGCACCATCAACATCACCATCAATGGCGATCTACCCAACCTGCGCCCACACCTCGCCGCCGTCGCGGCTAACGAGATTCGCAACTCAGCCCTCTCGCCGACCGGCGCGCGCGCGGTCTTTGAGGCCCACGGAGACATCTTCACCGTCCCCGCCGAAAAAGGCGACACCCGCAACCTGACCAAGACTCCAGGCACCGCCGAACGCGACCCGGCCTGGTCACCCGACGGCAAGTCCGTCGCCTACTTCAGCGATGCTTCGGGCGAATACCAGCTCTTCATCCGCGATCAGAATGGACTTGGCGCCCCCAAAGTCATCGATCTCGGCCCCGATCCCTCCTACTTCTACGCTCCGACATGGTCGCCCGACTCGAAGCACATCGCCTACTCCGACAAACACCTGCACCTCTGGTACGTCGACGTCGAGAACGGCAAGCCGGTAAAAGTCGACACCGCGATCTATGGAGGCTTTGGCCGCGGATTCGGCAACGTCTCCTGGTCGCCCGACTCCAAATGGATCGCCTACACCCGCGACCTCGACAACCAGATGCACGCCGTCTTCTTCTATTCGCTCGACACTCACGCGGCAACCCAGATCACCGACGGCATGAGCGACGCGGTCCGCCCGATCTTTGACCCCAACGGCAAGTTCGTTTACTTCCTCGCCTCGACCGACAACGGCCCATCCAACGCCGGCATCGACCTGTCATCGCTCGACCGCGGCACCACCAGCAGCCCCTACGTCGTCGTGCTCAAGCGCTATGGAACCTCGCCCGTCCCACCCGAGAGCGACGACGAAAAATCCAAGGACGAGAAGAAAGACGACGACAAGAAAGACAGCGACAAGACAACCCCGGCCGATCAGAAAAGCGGAACCGCAGACGCGAAGGCCGCCGACGCCAAGACGGATGACACCAAGAAAGACGACACCAAATCAACCGACAAAGACGCGAAAAAAGACGAGAAGCCAGTCGAAGTGAAAATCGACCTCGAAGCTATCGGCAACCGCATCCTCGCCCTGCCCGTCCCCGCCCGCAACTACGTCGATCTCGCCGTCGGCAAGACCGGTGTCCTCTATCTCGCCGAAGGCCCGCCCGTTGGCCGTCCTTCCAGCGACGACGGCTCCGGCATTCGCGCGCTCTGGCGCTTCACAACGGAGAAACGCGACACCGACCAGCTCCTCACCAACATCGACAGCTTCACCGTCTCGAATGACGGCGAAAAGCTTCTCTACAACAAGCAGGACAGCTGGTTCCTCGCCTCCACCGGCGACCTCAAGCCAAGCTCAGGCGACGGCCCACAAGGCAAACCTCTCAACGTGGGCGGCATGCAGGCGGTCATCGATCTCCCCGCTGAATGGAACCAGATGTACCGCGAGACCTGGCGCATCGAGCGCGACTTCTTCTACGACCCCAATATCCACGGTCTGAGCATTCCCAAAATCGAAGCCAAATATCAGCCCTACCTCGCCGGTCTCGCCTCACGAGACGAGTTCACCTATCTCTCTGAAGAAATGCTCGGCGAGATCAGCGTCGGCCACATGTTCATCCGCGGCCCACGCACGCCCGACAAGTCTCCCAAAGTCGGCCTGCTCGGCGCCGACTACACCATCGAGAACGACCGCTACAAGTTCGCCAAGATCTACAACGGGCAAAACTGGACCCCCTCGCTCACCGCACCGTTAACGCTTCCCGGCATCAACATCCAGACAGGCGAATACCTCTTCGCCGTCAACGGCCGCGAACTCCACGCCAGCGACAACCTCTACAGTTTCTTTGACGGAACCGCCGGGAAGCAGACCGTCCTCCACGTCGGGTGGAAGCCCGACCAATCCGATGCTCACGATGTAACGGTCGTCCCCACCGACTCCGAACACGGCCTCCGCAATCTCGACTGGATCGACACTAACCTCCGCAAAGTCGATCAGCTCAGCGGCGGCAAAGTCGCCTACGTCTACATGCCCAATACTGCGGGCGCAGGCTACACCAACTTCAACCGTTACTTCTACGCCCAGCTCAATCGCCAGGGACTCGTTCTCGACGAACGCTACAACGAAGGCGGCTTCATCGCCGACTATGTCGTCAACGTGCTGCGTCAGGAACCGCTCAGCGGTGCCATCGAGCGCGACGGCAAGCCCGTCCACGATCCCGAAGGCGCCATCTTCGGCCCTAAAGCCATGATCATCAACCAGTCCGCCGGCTCCGGAGGTGACGCCATGCCGTGGTACTTCCGCAAAGCCAAGCTCGGCACGCTTGTCGGCACACGCACCTGGGGTGGACTCGTCGGCATCGGCGGATACCCTCCCTTGATTGATGGCGGCGGCGTCACTGCACCCCGCTACGCCATCTACGGACTGCACGGCGATTGGGAGGTCGAGGGCCACGGCATCCCACCCGACGTCGAGGTAGAAGAGCTCCCCAAAGACGTCGCCGCCGGCCACGACCTGCAATTAGAGAAGTCAGTCCAAATCGTCATGGACCAGCTCAAAGAACACCCAGTCCCCGAAATCCCCATCCCGCCCTACCCCAATTACCACAAGACGGACGGACTGGGGATCAAGTAGATAGTGGGTAGTGGCGAATTTTCCGGTTTGCCCCCTGGCCTTCCAATCGCAACTGCATGGGGAGCTTGCTTTGCAACCCGACTTCGTCGCTCTGTTTAAGCTGTTCGGTGTCAACCTATCGTAAGGGTCTCTTGCCATAGTAAAATCTCGCTGCTAAACAGCGCCGGTGTCTTCAGAGCCTGGGAGAATGCACATGAGCGAAAATGCCAACAAGGAGTGCGTCGGGCAGCATTTTGAAGTGCTGTGGAACGAAGGTCGTATTGAGAGGATCGATGAGTTCTTCTCTCCACAATTCGTCAATTTCGGAGTCGCATACTCCGACGTACGAGGCATGATCCAGCACATCGTCACCGTCTGGCGAAGTGCATTTCCTGACCTCCGATTTCGACTCGACTGCTTCGTAGTAGAGCAAGACACCGTCATGTGTGAAGTCACCTTCACAGGCACACACCTCGGCGAATTTCAGTTGATCCCACCTTTGAAGGGTCCTACGCTCCCGCCGAATGGCCGGAAGTTCGAAGTCAAGCACATTCACCGCTTCCGCCTCAAGGACGCGAAGATCGTTGAACACTTCGCAGTTCGCGACGATCTCGGGATGTTCCAGCAGCTTGGACACCTCGCCACCCTCAGCGGCTCTTAGAGTGCTCTTAGGGCAAGACAAAATCTCCAAACGCTACGGCACGTGTAGGCGATGCAGGCTCACATAGGTCACTGCTCAGCACGTCGTTCCTTCTCCCGCTCAAAAAACCGCTCCATAAACTTAGTATCGAACTCGCCCCGGCGAAATTCCTCATCCGCAAAGATCTTCCGATGCAGCGGAATCGTCGTATGAATCCCCTCCACTACAAACTGCTCCAAAGCCCGCGACATCCGCGCCCGCGCCTCAGTGCGATCGCGTCCATGCACGATCAGCTTCGCAATCAACGAGTCATAGTAAGGAGGAACCACACCCTCCTGATACTGCGCCGTGTCCACGCGCACGCCATTCCCACCCGGCACATTGAATGCGGTGATCTTCCCCGCCGAAGGCGTGAACTTCTCCGGATGCTCCGCATTAATCCGGCACTCAATCGCGTGGCCGCGAATCGGCTGCGGAGAATTCAGCGGCCCCGGCAAAATACTCGCCAAAGTCTCACCCGAAGCAATCCGCAACTGCGCCTTCACCAGGTCGATACCAGTCACCATCTCGGTCACCGGATGCTCCACCTGAATGCGCGTATTCATCTCGATAAAGTAGAGCTGCCCATCCTCGTCCATCAGAAACTCAATCGTCCCCGCATTCTGGTAGCCCACATGCTCCAGGCTCCGCTTCAACGTCTTCGCAATATCGGCACGCATCTTGTCGTTCACCATCAATGACGGCGCTTCTTCAATCAGCTTCTGATGCCGCCTCTGAATCGAACATTCACGTTCGCCCAGCGAAACAACCGTGCCATGCTCATCCGCCAGCACCTGAAACTCAATATGCCGCGGACGCTCAATGAACTTCTCCATGTACAGGTCGCCGTTGCCAAAGGCATTCGCCGCCTCAGTCTGCGCCTGCTGAAAGAGCCCCGGCAACTCAGCCTCGCTGCGAATCACGCGCATCCCGCGTCCGCCGCCGCCCGCCGAAGCCTTCAAAATCACCGGAAAACCAACCGTCCGCGCCCACTCGATCGCCTCGCCCTCGGAACTGATCACTCCCTCCGACCCCGGCAGAATCGGCACCTTGGCCTTCTTCATTGCCATGCGCGCCTTTTCCTTCTCGCCCATCAGGCGAGTCACTTCCGGCGGAGGTCCAATGAATTTGATATTCGAAGCGCGGCAGACTTCGGCGAAATTAGCATTCTCGCTCAGCAACCCATAGCCGGGATGGATCGCGTCAACATCCGCGATCTCCGCCGCCGAGATCACCGCCGGCACGCTCAGATAGCTCTCCGCCGAGCGCGGAGGCCCAATGCAAATCGCCTCATCGGCAAACCGTACATGAAGCGAGTTGCGGTCAGCCTCGCTATAAATGGCAACTGTGCGAATGCCCAGCTCTTTGCAGGCGCAGATCACGCGAAGAGCAATCTCTCCACGATTAGCAATAAGAACTTTTCGTAACATGCTTTCCTGGCTTCTAGTCCTAAGTCTCTATGTCCCTAGTCCCTAGAATTTGGCTTCTAGTCCCCAGCCCCTATGTCCCTAGTCCCTAGCTAGGCCTGACCGAAAACAGCGGTTGCCCATACTCAATCGGCTGCCCGCTCTGCACAAACCGCTTCACGATCTCGCCATCTACGTCGGACTCGATCTCGTTCATCAGCTTCATCGCTTCGACAATGCAGAGCACCTGTCCGGCCTCGACCACATCGCCAGGTTTCACAAACGGAGGCGACCCAGGCGAAGGCGATTCATAGAAAGTACCCACGATGGGAGATTTCACAATGTGCAGCCCGGCATCTTCATCCACCGGCGCAGGTGTTTCCGCCGCTCCCGGAGCCGCAGCAGCTGCATGAATAGCCGGCACCGCAGCAGCCGTGGGCGCCGAGGCGAGCAGCCGATTCAACCCAGCCAAATCAAGCGCCGAAGCACCCGTCGCCGGAGTCTCCGACGCAAATTTGATGCGAACCTTCAGCTCGCCGCGTTCCAGATCGAACTCGCCAATCTTGTTCTCTTTCAGGAACTCGATCAGTTCCTTTAATTCTTTCAATTCTTCCGGATTCATGGTTTCCCGCGTCATACGCCGTGGCCATTCTGGGCCCGCGACTCGGATCTAAAGTTCTATGAGGATTTTTGGCGCTGGGGTGAGTACCCTCGGTGCGCGGTCGGTAACTACGACCATATCTTCAATGCGTATTCCAAACTTCCCTGCAATATAAATCCCCGGCTCGATGGTCACCACCATTCCGGGGACTAAAACCGTCTCTTGCTCCTTGGCGATTCGCGGCGGCTCATGGATCTCGATCCCCACGCCGTGCCCGGTCGAGTGAGTGAAATACTCGTCCAGCCCCGCCTTGCGCAACACTCCGCGCGCCGCCTCGTCCACATCGCCGCAGGTCGCGCCTGGAAGCACTGCTTCCACCGCCGCCTGCTGCGCTTCGAGCACCGCCTCGTAGGCGAAACGCCCTTGCCTGCTCACCTTGCCTAGATGGACGGTACGCGTCATGTCCGAGCAGTACCCATCGAGGATAACACCGAAATCCAGCGTAACAAACCCGTTGCGAGGCAGCCGGCTTGACCCGGCGTGGCCATGCGGCATCGCCGATCGCGGCCCCGAGGCAACGATCGTCTCAAACGACATCCCCTCCGCGCCTCGGCTCCGCGCTGCAAATTCGAGCTGCGCCGCAACCGCAATCTCCGTCGTCCCGCTCTCAATCTTCGGCAGCAGATCCTCAAACAGCTCACTACCCAGCTCCGCGGCTTTGCCAATCAGCGCCAATTCATCGTCGTCCTTCACCTGGCGCAATTCAGAGATGAGAGGCGTCTCCAGCGGAGCAAAGAAATTCCTTCGCCGCCGATCGATCGACTCCCGCATCCTCTCGAGCATCGCGACCGTGACATGATCAGCGTTGAAGCAGGCCCGTTTCGCCCCGGACCTTTCCAGCCACGCACACGCATCGCCCAGAGCCGACTCCTTCGAAATCACCACCCGCGCGGACTGCGTCTGCTCTTTCGCCTGGACAATATAGCGGCCATCGGTAAATAACGCTGCCCGCGTCGCCGAGACGCACAGCACGGCGTTCGAACCAGTAAACCCACAAAGATATCGAACGTCCGGTAGGTGGGTAACGATAAGCGCCTCGACTCCATGATCGTTCATGCTGCGACGCACAGAGCGCAGTCGGCGGATGTGATTCATATCAGATGTAAAGGTAACAGGACGCTCAGGCAATCACGCGCGATCGCTGATCGATGGAACGAGTCTTCAGCCACAGTTTCTGGCCATCCTATTTCCCCTCCAACAGATATTTTCATAACCCACGAAAGTCTTCGTTGACAACTACGAACACCTTCGTATACATTCGAAATCATGCTGAAGAAACGCGAAATACCCAGGCCCACCGAAGGCGAGCTGGAGTTACTCGAAATCCTCTGGGAGCGAGGCCCGGCAACTGTCCGAGAGCTGTTCGACGAGGTCAACGTCAAACGCCCGGTCGTCTACACCGGAGTCCTCAAGCTGCTTCAGATCATGACTGAAAAGGGCCTCGTCGAGCGCGACGAACGCGAGCGCGCTCATGTCTATCGCGCCGCGGTCTCGCAGGCAGATACCGAACACCGCTTCCTGCGCGAGTTGAGCGACCGATTTTTTGCCGGCAGCGCGGCACAGCTGGCTCTCCGCGCCCTCGAAATGGAAAGCGCCAGCGAAGAAGAGCTCGCCGCAATTCGGAACCTGATTGCGAAGAAAAGCGCTGCGCAGTAGTTGGTGAAGTTCATCTGTGAACGACGGTCAAAGGAAGTCCAAAAGGATTCGGAGGATCGAGAATGGTCGCAATGAATTGGTTATCTCGCGAAGAAACGGTGGCACTCGGTTGGACCCTGCTGCACTTCCTCTGGCAAGGAGCAGCGTTGGCTCTGGCCTATGCCGCCATCGATCGAATCACTCGCCGGACCTCAGCACCGTCGCGATATCTCGTCGCACTCGGCGCCCTCGCGCTTATGCCGCTGGTGGTCGTTGCCACCTTCGCCATTGAAATGCGCACTGCGTCCTCAACCAACGCGATAACGCAGCGGCAAGCGGAGATCAATCAGCTCTATTCGGACGCGGCTCCAACCCCGATCGCACGAAACTTGACCCTTGTCTTCTCTCCAACCGTGAGTCGTCGCGCCTGGATTGCGAACCAATTGGAGCCCGCCCTTCCCTGGATCGACGCCGTCTGGATGATCGGCATCTCACTGCTCGCCCTTAGGGCGATGGGCGGATGGTGCCAGCTTCAGAGGCTACGAAAACGAGCGCGTTGGACGATTCCAACCGAAGTCGCAGATCAATTCCATCGGATATCGGAGCAGATGCGGCTGGCGCGTCAAATCTCGCTCCGCATATCGGACGAAGTAATCTCCCCGTTAGCAATGGGAGCCTGGCGCGCCACCGTGATCCTGCCCGTCAGCGCTGTGCTCCGGATGCCCCCATCGGAACTGGAAGCCGTTCTCGCCCACGAACTCGCCCACATCCGTCGCTTCGACTATCTTTGCAATCTCGCACAGACTGCCGTCGAGAGCGTGCTCTTCTTCCATCCCGCCGTCTGGTGGCTCAGCCGCACCGTCCGCGAACGCCGAGAGGTTTGCTGTGATGAGATCGCCGTCTCAGTCTGCGCCGATCCCATCGTCTACGCCCAGGCCTTGCTGCGCCTCGAAGAAGATAAGACCGCGCGCCTCCAACTCGCCGTCGCGTTCAAAGGCTCCAAAGGCTCGCTCTTGCGCCGCGTCAAGCTCGTTCTCGGTGATCGAGGAATCGCCGAGAGCGGACCGGCAAGCGGAGTACGCGTGGCAGCTGCCGCCGTCTTGGCAATGGGACTCTTGTTCGGTCCAAAGGTGAAAAACGTCATCGCCGCGCCCTTGATCACCGTCTCACAGACGACCTTCAACCATGCAGTCCCAGCGCTCTCCCTTGTCGCGAAAGCGCAGTCAGCAACCACGCAGGTCAACGCAAAGCCTAAGTCCGAAGATCAAGGGCCGGCCGAAATCGCCGTCACTCCCATGCCGGCGCCCCATGTAGATGTAAAGGCCAACGTCAACGTCGCTTCCTCCGCCAAGGTCGTCGAGGCCAATGAAGCGATGTCGCTTAACTTTTCGGCAGCTGAAATCGCCGGGCAATCCTCAGGGACCGGAGAATCACATTCCGCTGGCAGCTCTTCATCAACCAAAACCTCGACGTACATCGAGGAGATGCGCGCTGCCGGATATCCACTCGACCTCAACAACGACCTCGACACGCTCATCGCTCTGAAATCGCTCGGCGTCACCCCCGACTACGCCAAATCGATGGCCCAGACCGGATTCGGAAAGCCCTCTCTGCAGGACCTCATCGCCATGAAGTCCCTCGGTGTAACGCCGGAATATCTTGCCTCGCTTAAGCAAAGCGGACTAGCACCTAAGGATCTGAACCAAGCAGTCTCATTCAAGGCGCTAGGCGTTACGCCCGAATATGCGGCGGCCATGAAACAAGCGGGCTATGCCAATCTCGACGCCAATGAGCTTATGGCGCTCAAAGCTCAGGGCTTGACGCCAGAGCGCGCGAAATGGCTGAAGCAGCAGTTTCCACAGGCGACCGCAGACGAGTTACAGCAGGCCGCAGTCTTCCACATCGACGACAAGTTCATGGCCGAGGCAAAGGCCCACGGCTTCGATAGCAAAGACCTGGACAAACTCCTGCGGCTCAAGATGTCTGGCCTGCTCGACGAATAGTTATTCGCTACGGCTTACTTCGGAGAATTCGTATGAAACGCGCATTCCTCTTTAGCTTCCTGCTCTCGCTCGGCGCAGCGACAGCGATGGCCGACACTCCACAACCCTGCTCGATCGCCACCGGACGCCACGACGGCAAGATGGAGTTCAGCTGGCAACGCGGCGACTGCGACCCCAAAAGCCATTGCCACGAAGGCGACTCCGATATGTCCTGGAGTCGATGGACCGGAGTCACCCCCGCCGACTTGCAGCGCGAAGGCGCGACCATCGATGCCCGCATGAAGGGTGAAGCCGGAGAAATGCGCTGCGTCGGCACCGTCCACGACTCGGAGATGCGCGGAACCTTCTCCTTCACCCCGGACATGGAATTCCTCCACCGCATGGAAGCCCTCGGCTTCAGCTTCCCCGCCCAAACCGCCCAGCAGACGAACGACCGACTGCAAGGCTACACCATGCTTGACGTAACGACCGAGTGGGTGAAAGCAATGAAAGATGCCGGCGTTCAAGGAATGAATGCCGAAAACATCATGGGCCTCCGTGCGCTCGGCGTGGACCCGGCCTACGTCCACGCCATGGCCGCTGAAGGCTATCCCGAGCTCGACGCAGGCAAGCTGACTGGAATGAAAGCCGTCGGTGTCACTCCAGAGAAAGTCCAACAGATCCGCGCTATGGGGTACTCGCCAACTCAGGACGAGCTCATCCAGATGAGTGTCTTCAAAATCGATGCTGCCTTTGTCGAAAGAATGAAGGCGCGAGGATTCCAGAGCCCGACCATCGCGCAATTGGTGAAAATCAAAGTCTTCAAGCTGGACGAATAGGAATTGATTCGGCCGGAAAAATCCCGAACCTGGAAGCTACCGAGCCGCCCGAACCGGCTTCTTTTCCCGCCCAGACACCGCCATCGGCTGCACCGGCATCAGCGAAGCGGACGACTGCTGGTCCATCCACTCATCGATGCGAGACTTCTTAAAGCGCCACCGGTTGCCCAGCTTGAACGCCGGAATAAACCCCTCCGAGGCATATTTATAAAGACTGTCGGGGCTGATCCCGAGATAGGCCGAAGCCTGGCGGATGTCCATCACCTCGCGGATCTCACTGCGCACGGCGGACGTTCTCATGACAGCCTCTCCGGTAAAGGGATAGAAGCAGTTCAGATCGTAGGTGAGCGTATTCGTTTCGCCAGAATCGGAAGCAACACGGTCGAGCAAACCCCGCCCCAGAGTTATACCGTCTTTTCCGGTCAGGTTCAAGGATTTCTGGTTTGCTTCGGTTAATTTAGGGTTTCTTACCTACCCGTCCCGAGGGTAATGCAGCTATCCGCTGCCCTTCAATGGAACCCTAAGCACAGATGGCCCAGGCCTTTAGCCCGGGCCATCCCGCCCAGCTCTGAAACAATCCGCGGCCTAAACCGCCGGTTCCAACCCCGCCAAAATCTCCAGGAAATGATCATCCACCGTCCGGTTCTTCGAGATCGCCTCAGCCAGCGTAATGCTCTTGATCTCTGTCCCTCGCAGCACCACCAGCCGCCCAAACTGCCCGGCATGGACCAGATCCAAAGCCGCCAGACCATACCGCGTCGCCAGCATCCGGTCATACGCCGACGGAGTCCCGCCCCGCTGCGTATGTCCCAAATTCACCGAACGCGTCTCATATCCGGTCTTCTCCTCAATCTTGCTCGCCAGCAGTTCCCCAATCCCCGACAGACGCGCATGCCCAAACGAATCGACCTTCGCACCAACCGTCGCCTGCGCGGAATCCGGAAGCTTCGCCCCCTCGGCCACAACGACGATCCCATATTTCTTGCCATGGTCGTGGTTGTACTTCAGCAGCGCACAAACATGATCAAGATTGATCGGCTTCTCCGGAACCAGCACCACATGCGCATTGCCCGCAACGCCGGCCGTCAACGCAATCCATCCCGCATCGCGCCCCATCACCTCGCAAACGATCACCCGGTTATGCGCCTCGGCGGTGGTGTGCAGGCGATCAACCGCTTCAGTCGCGATTCCAACCGCAGTATCGAACCCAAAGCAAACATCGGTCCCATTCAGATCGTTATCGATCGTCTTCGGAACACCTACTCCTGGAACCCCCAGCCCAATCAGCGCATTCGTCACCGACTGGGTATCGTCGCCGCCAATCGCAATCAGCGCGTCCAGCTTGTTCGCTTTGATATTGGCAACGCACTTCTCCAGCCCGCCCTCAATCTTCCGAACATTGGTCCGCGAGGTCCGCAGGATCGTTCCGCCCTTGGTGATGATCCCATCAACCGACTCCAGCGTCAGCGGAATCGTGTTGTTATCCAGCACCCCGCGCCAGCCCTCAAGAAAGCCGACAAACTCATCTCCGTGATGCAGAATTCCCTTCTTCACCACTGCGGCGATAACCGCATTCAAACCGGGGCAGTCTCCGCCGCCCGTAAGCAAACCGATGCGCATTACTGAACTCCTCCAGGAAAATCTCTGCGACGGGTCTGCCGCAGGACACGTGCGCCGGAACATCGCGCGGGAGATTCAAACTCCTCCACGAATGATACGGGGAGGTCGTCCCAGATTCAATTCGCTGCAAACAACTGGCTTTCTCAGCTCAGGCCCTTACTCATATCGCAGCGCAACCACAGGGTCGACACGCACAGCACGCCGCGACGGAATGTACGACGCTAACAGCGCTGCGGCCACAAACAGCGCGGAGACACCGGCAAACGAAATTCCATCAACCCCTTTCAGCCCATAAAGCACGCCCCGCAACAAATAGGTAGCGCCCATCGCAAGACCCATCCCCGCCACCAATCCCGCAATCACCGGCCGCATGCCCTCCCGCACCATCAAGCCGAGAATGTTGCCCTTTCTCGCGCCTAGCGCCATCCGAATGCCAACCTCACGGATGCGCAGCACGACGATATAACTGACCGTGCCATAGATGCCCATCGACGCCAGAAGAAGCCCCAATAACCCGATCGCCGAGGCAAGCATCGCCGCAAGGCTTGAACCAATGAACGACGGCGTCTGGTGCAGCAAATCGTCAAGGGTCAACGACGTTACCGCCAGACCGGGATCGATCGCCGAAATCACCGGGCCAAGAGCACTCACAAACTCCGCTGGGTCGGAGTTGGTCCGGACCAGGATCGGATAATCCGGCGCCCGGTCTTCCGGCAGCTGAATATAAATCTGCTCGGCATCGCTGCCGTCCATCAATACTCCGCGAGTGTCGCGAGCAACGCCAATGACCTGATAAGTCGGCCCATCGGGGAGAATGTCATTCTTGCCATGAAACTGCCCATCCGTGCCCAAACGAAGGCTGCGCCCAATCGGGTTCTCCCCCGGCCACAGAGTTTTCGCGGCAGACTCGCTAAGCACCACGGCAGCCTCAGACTGGCCGGCCTCCATTTGAAATCCGCGCCCAAAAAGCATCGGTATTTCGAGCGTCTGAAAGTAGTTCGGCTGAACGTAGGAGTAATAGAGGACCGCCCGCGTATTTTCCGGCGACGGCTTCTCTCCATTCACCGAAACCGATGCTAGTCGATCAGGCTTGCCGTCCGGTGGCCACGCGCTTGTCATCGCGGCCACGCCAGGCATCGCCGCAAAACGCGCACGCAGCTCGCTAACGGTTGCCAACTTGTGTTGCGCGCCATATCTAGGTCCTTCCGGAAATTGAAGCTCGAGAGCCACGGTTTGTTTCGTGTTGTACCCCGTGTCCATCTTGAGCGCCCGAATCGAGCTGCGGATCAACATGCTTCCGGCAATCATCAACACCACCGAAACGGTGACCTGGACCGCAATCAGCGCGTCGCGAAGTCGGCGGCTGCGAAGCGACGACCCCCCCGCGCTCGCCTTGAGCGCCGACGAAAGCGCCGTGCTCGAGCTTTCCAACGCCGGTGCGAGCCCGAACAACACCCCCGCAACGAGCGAGAGGACAAAGACGTACGCAAAAATTCCCGGGTCTGGCGTCACATGAAAAATGAAGGTGCCAATTTCGTCCGGGAAAGCATTAGCCACCACAACCACCAAAGCCTGCAGCAACGCCCAGCTGATCAGCAGCGCGGTCCCGCCTGCGATCAGTCCCAGCAAAGCGCTCTCTGTCAGTAGCTGCCGGATAATCCGCGCCCGGCTCGCACCCAGCGAAAGACGCATGCTCAGTTCATTCTGTCGCGATGCAGCCCGGGCAAGCTGCAGGCTCGCGACATTGGCGCACGCAATCACCAAAACCATCCCCACCGCGGCCATGATCAGCAATATCGCGTATTTCAGCCCGCCGTATTCCTTGATGGGAAGCGGAAACGGAGAGCCCGGCCAAACAATCGCGCTCATGGGCTTGCCCAGGTCTGACTGAGGATCATGCAGAGTGCGAAGATGCTCAGCAAGCACATTCATCTCAGCCTGCGCCTGACCCATCGTCGCGCCTTCAGCCAATCGGGCAAACACGCGGCAACACATGTTCTCGCGATCGCGCAGCCAGTTCTCATCGGGATGCACCAACGCCGCCGCGCTCATCCGAAGCCAGAAATCAGGCACGGCAACGCTCGTCCCGACGAAGTTATGCGGCGTGACTCCTACCACCGTAAATGCAACTCCGTTGAGGCGGATCGTCTTGCCAAGTATCGCGACGTCCCCGGCGAAGCGTTTTTGCCAGTAGTTCTCACTGATGAGCACAGAGGGCACCGGGGCCTCATCGGAGCGATCCCCGGCCTGAAACAGCCGGCCCCGCAAGGCCGATACGCCAAGCACTTGGAAGTAGTTCTCCGAAACAAAAAAAGTGCTGGCGTGCTCCGTGTCGCTAATGCCGTTCGGAAGCAGCCCCAATCTTCCCACCAGCGTGCCGGCCGCGGAACTACGCTCGCTCCGAACCCCGCCGGCGCCCGACAGGGTCAACAGATCCACGCCTTTCCAAGCGGCTAGTCCGCTAAACGAATGCACATTGTCCCGGTAAGCCTCATAGTCGGGATAGCTGAACCAGCCAGCGGTAGCGCCCGAACGCAGCTTCAGCGCAACGTTCACCATCTGCCCGGAGTCTTGAGCATCTAGAGGGCGTTTCACAAACGCCTTGTACGCGGTGAACGTCGCCGTGTTGACGCCGATCCCAAGCGCCAGAGCAAGCACCGCGATGATCGTAGACCCGGCATTCCGCCGCAGCATGCGTATCCCATACCGAAGATCCTGCAGAACCGTCTGGGGCCATATCATCACATCGATCTCGCTCATCCGCTCTCTCCATGTCACCGGATTGCCGAATCGGCGTCGCGCGTCGCGGCGAGCATCCCCACACTTCATCCCTTGTTCGACATTCAACTGCTCTCGCATCGACAGATGGAATTCGAGCTCTTCCTCCAGCTCTTTCGAAAGCTTCTCTCGCCCAAACAGTGCGCGAAATCTCGAAATCCATGCCATCGACCCGCTCCTAAACCGCCACCCCTTCGGCGTCCCCGTACTACTTGTCGGCTTTCGCTCTCATGATGTCGTCTCTCCCCTAGATATCTATAGGAGACACTACACAAGATACGCCGAACCTCCACCGGCGTGTCAAGCAGGAGGCGCTTTGAGATTCAATTCACAGCAGCGCAGTCGCGATCACCGACCAGGGCGGTCGGCGTCATCGCGTGGAGTGGCAGCTAGGTTTATCGTCCAGGGAGCGTTCGATCAGAACCTCGTCACGATGACAATCGACAACACAATGGCGACCACATCTTCCAGCAGAGCCGCCGGCAAGTCTTTGCCAAATGCCGCAGCCAACCGGCCGCGAACCGCTGCGCCGCCGTAGGTTCCCAGAACCGCGCCAATTGCGCCAGCCACGAGCCCGACAAGCAGCGATCCTGACCCTGCTCCCACCGTCGCGCCCACCAGAGACCCGCTCAGGATCCTTGCTATAAGTTGCGGAGGAGTCTTGCGGCTCGGCGTCTTCGGCAGCTTGTCATTGATCAGCTCCCCGATAGCCAGCACGGTGAGGATGATTGGCGTGTACTTGAATCCCATGAAGGCCAGCGGGGTTCCAGCGACAGCCAACATCCCCAGCTTCGCCACCCAGCTCACCGCCGCAGGCGCTGTGATCGCCCTCAGCCCCGCAACGACTCCCAACAGCAACGCCAAAGCAATAAACATCGGCAACACCCTCCATTTTCTTAGTTTTTGCCAGTCTGCGCCGAACGGCCGGCCTTCGGCACAAGCAGCATGCACTGATCCTCTCTCAAGAGCAGCAAGCGGCAAACGTTCTTTCGTGTCAGAAAAAACAACCCTTTAGAGCCGCTTGTTTCCAAGCGAATATCCGGAAGGGTCGCGCAGATACCTTTGCCCGCAACCATGAGACCCATCGAGTGTGAGATTAGTTACGCTGGTGCGGCAGAACTCCGCGCGGCGTCTGATCTGCTGTGTTTAGCGTTTATAATCCGGCTCATCATGCCTCTGCCCGTGGGCACAAAATTTGGAGGCTATGAAATCCTCGGCCCACTTGGCGCCGGAGGCATGGGTGAGGTCTACCGCGCCCGTGAGGCCGCCCTCAATCGCGAAGTCGCGATCAAGGTTCTGCCGCCATACGTCTCGCGCGACCCTGACCGTCTGCGGCGTTTTCAGCAGGAGGCGCACGCCGCCGGCAGCCTCAACCACCCCAACATCCTCGCCGTCTACCGCTTCGGAACTTATTCCGGCGCACCCTATCTCGTCTCCGAGTTGCTCATCGGCGGCACGCTGCGCGAAACCATGAACCGCGGCCCGATGCCCGTCCGCAAGGTCCTTGAGATTGGAGCCCAGATCGCCCACGGCTTGGCCGCCGCCCACGAAAAAGGCATCGTCCACCGCGACCTCAAGCCCGAGAACTTCTTCGTCACCAAAGACGGCCAGGTCAAAATTCTCGACTTCGGCCTCGCCAAGCTCACCCAGCCGCCAACCGACGCCAGCGACCGCCGACCCTCCGGTCTTGAAGAGACCCATCCCGGAATGCTGGTCGGTACCGCCGGCTATATGTCACCCGAACAGGCACGCGGGGTCGATGTCGACCATCGCACCGACATCTTCGCCTTCGGTGGAATCCTCTACGAAATGCTCACCGCGAGACGCCCGTTCAAAGGCCCCACCTGGGCCGAGACGATGGCGTCGATCATCAAAGACGACCCTCCGCCCTTCGCGCAGACCGCGCCGGCCACACCACTTGCGTTGCAACGGATTGTCCTTCGCTGCCTCGAGAAAAGCCCCGAAGAGCGTTTCCAGTCCGCTTCGGACCTCGCCTTCGCCCTCGAAGCCTTGTCAGACCCAGCGACCTCGACGGCGCCCACCCGAGTAGAGCGAGTTTCACGGGGAACATCCCCGAGCTTGCTCTGGCCGCTCGGCCTGCTCTCCGCTCTCCTTCTGATAGGCGTCGTCTGGCTTGTTATCGCTCGGCACCCCACCCCGGCCTTACGCTTCGCCGACTACGCCCAGATCACCAACGACGGACGGTACAAAGCCCTCGCCGGAACCGACGGAAGCCGGCTCTATTTCAATCTCGACCCTTCGTTGCCCCCCGAGCAGATTTCCGTAGCAGGCGGCGAGACCGCACCCGTCAAGATTCCCATTCCGAGCGCCGTTCTGGAAAGTGTCTCTCCCGACGGCTCAACCTTCCTCGTCGGTTCCGAGTCGGTCAACCAGACCTCCGGCCATCCACTCTGGAGTATCGGCGTTCTCGGTGGCGCGCCGCGCAGCCTGGCTGATTCAGTCACCGCCTCAACCTGGTCGCCCGACGGCACGTCCATCGCCTACGCGACGCCGAACGGCGAAATCTACGAGGAGAACAGCAACGGTGCCGACCCGCATAAGATCGCCTCCGTTGGCGGACGAATGGAATGGCTCGCCTGGTCTCCCGACGGCGCCAGGCTGCGTTTTTCCACGAACGGGAAGCTTCGCGAAATATCCGCCGAGGGATCGAATCTTCATGAACTCCTGCCCAGCTGGCCGGCCGCTGCCGACCCGTGCTGCGGAAGCTGGAGCCCCAACGGAGACATCTTTTACTTTCTCTCTGCCGGCCAGCTCTGGGCCTTCGATGAGCGCGCCGGCCTCTTCGGCCGGCGCTCCAATGCGCCGATCCAGCTGACTTCAGGTCCGCTCGACTGGGCCACGCCCGTGCCCGGTAAGAATGGAAAGAAGCTCTTTGCCACCGGCCTCACCCGACGTGGAGAGCTCGACCGCTTCGATCCGCAAGCCAAACAGTTCCAGCCCTACCTTTCAGGTATCTCCGCCGATCTTCTCGCCTTCTCCAAAGATGGAGCCCACGTCGTCTACGTCTCCTACCCCGACGGAAGCCTCTGGCGCGCCGACCGCGACGGGAGCAACCGGGTCGAGCTCGTCGACCCGCCGCTGAAGCCGATCCTGCCCAGCTGGTCGCCCGACGGCAAGCGCCTCCTCTTCGTCGGCCTCACGCAGAGAGAAAATGAATACCAGACCTACATCGTCTCGTCCGAAGGAGGCGCTGTTCGGCGGCTGTTTCCCCGCGACGGAGGCCCGCAGACCGACCCCGACTGGTCCCCGGACGGAAAGAGGATCGTCTACTCGACCAGCCCGCTCGGAGGACGCGACCCGAAAAGCACGATTCGCGTCCTCGACCTCACCACTGGCAGCGTCACCACGCTTCCTGGCTCCGAAGGCATGTTCTCCCCGCGCTGGTCTCCCGACGGAAAATACATCTCCGCCTCGACCTTCGATCAGCTCAGCATCAACCTCTTCGACCGCGCTGCCCAGCACTGGACCGTCCTGCACAAGGGAATCATCGCCTTCCCGGCGTGGTCCGCAGACAGCCGCTTCATCTATTACCTGTCTTATGTGGATGACCCCGGTGTCTTCCGCGTCCGAGTCGCCGATGGAGCAGTCGAGCGGATCCTCAGCCTGATGAACGTCGGCTACACCGGAACCCTCGGCTCCTGGATGGGCCTCGACCCAACCGACGCTCCGCTGATGCTCCGCGACCGCGGAACGAACGACATCTACGCCCTGACGCCCGCGGAGCAGTGACCTGCTTCTGGATCTGCTGAGCGGTGAACAACGAGCATGGATGCATCACATTACCCTAGTTGCATCGTGAAGCCATGAGGTGCATCATATGAACTATGAGAACCACAGTGACACTCCCCCCCGAAGTCGCCGAGTTCGTAGATCTATACGCCGACGCCCAAGGTGTCTCAAGGAGCCGCGCGGTTTCGGACCTCATTCTGCGCATCATGCCCAGAAAACCGCGCGTAAAGATTGTGGATGGTGTGCCACTGCTCGACGTCCCCACCAACGGCAGAAAAACTTCCTATGAAGACGTCAAGCGCATAGAGTCCGAGGGATATTGAGCTACAACCTACTCGACGTTAACGTGCTGATTGCGCTGCAGTGGAAGGGCGATCAGGCTCATTCCCGAGTGCGCAGATGGTTCCTTGACGAAGGACGACACTCCTTTGCTACTTGCGCTCTCACCCAGGCGGGCTTTGTCCGCGTCCTATCAAACCCGACCTTGACAGGTGTGGCCGTACAGATCACTGAGGCCCAGGAGCTGCTTCGATCCCTAACTCAGCTTGACGGACACCGATTCTGGCCGATCGAGTTGGGCCTGCTCGAATCCGTCGCACTCTTCGGAGGACATTTGCAGGGATTCCGTCAGATAACGGACGCCTATTTGCTGGGTCTCGCCATTCAGCGCAAAGGAACTCTCGTCACCTTGGACAAAGCGATACCGCATCTTGCAGGCTACGAGTATCGGAAGAACGTGAAGCTGCTCTAACTCCGCCCATCCCCACCATAAAACCCAGCAATCTCCCCCGCATACCGCACCTCAACCACGCGCCGCTTCAGCTTCAAACTCGGAGTCAGCTCCCCACCCTCCAGCGACCACTCCTCCGCAACCACGCGAAGGCGCTTGATCGTTTCGAACTGCGCCAGCCCCTCATTCACCTTGTCGACGATGCCCTGATACTCGGCGACCACGTTCGGATCCGCAATCAGCGCCGCGCGGTTCGCAGAGTCAATGCCCTTCTGCTTCGCCCACGACGCCAGCGCGGCAAAATTCGGCGAGATCAGCACGCTGATGAACTTGTGCTTGTCCCCAACCAGCGCCGCCTGCCCCACCAGCAGGTTCGCCTTGAGCTTGTTCTCGATCGGTTGCGGCGCAACGAACTTGCCGCCGGAGGTCTTCAGCAACTCCTTCTTCCGGTCCGTAATGAACAGGAATCCGTCATCATCGATCCGCCCAATGTCCCCCGTAAGGAACCAGCCGTCCTCGGTGAAAGACTTTGCCGTCGCCTCCGGCTTCTGCCAATAGCCCTGGAACACCGACGGTCCGCGCACCTGCAATTCGCCGTCGGCTGCCAACCGGCATTCGATATTCGGCAGAGGCTTTCCCACCGAACCGATCCGGTACGCGCCCGGCTTGTTCAGCGCAATCACCGGCGAGGTCTCCGTCAGCCCATAGCCTTCCAGAATCCGCAGCCCGGCGTCGGCAAACCACCCCGCCGTATCCATCCCCAGCGGCGCACCGCCGGAGATGAAATATCGCGTCTTTCCGCCAAACCCTCCATGGACCTTCTTAAACACCAGCTTCGCCGCCAGCCGCCACGTCGCCGACTTCGGCAGCCGGTCATTCAAAATGCTCTCGCGATGCTGATGCCCAACACCAATTGCCCACCGCAATAGCCGCTTCTTCACCGGCGAATGCGAAGCCCGGCGTTCGACCTCCTGCCGCACCTTCTCATAAACCCGGGGCACACCGACAAAAACATCCGGCTGGATCGTCCCCATCGCCGCCGGCAGCTTGTCAAAACTCGAACAGTGCGCCACCGTCACTCCTTGTGCAAAGAGCGCAGCATCCAGAGCACGCGCCGTAATGTGCGACAGCGGCAGGAACGAGATGCAGCGATCACCCACGCAAACCGGAATCCCGACGATCGAGTAATTCACATTCGAGGCAATGTTGCCGTGGCTCAGCATCACGCCCTTTGGCTCGCCCGTCGTTCCCGACGTATAAATAATCGTCGCCAGATCTTCCGGCTGTATCTGCTTCGCCCGTCTATCGAACTCCGCATCCCGCTCGAACTCTGCGCCGCCCGCTCCCGCCCCAGGCATCAATGACGAGAAGGCAATCGCATCGACCCCCGCATCCGACGCAAAGCTATCCATCAGCACAACGCGCTCTAGACGCGTCTGTCCTCGCACCGAGGCCACCTTTTCATACTGTTCACGCGTGGAGACAAACGCGATCCGCGAACCCGAATCAGCCAGCAACACCGCCGTCTGCTCCGCCGTCTGCGTCGGATAAATCGGCACATCGACCGCGCCAATCGCCAGCACCGCAAAATCCATTACCGCCCACTCCCAACGGTTTTCGGAGAGAATGGCGATCCGGTCGCCCTTGGCAATGCCCCAGCCGCGCAAAACATCGGTCAGCGACTTCACCCGGGCATAGACATCGCGGGCCGAGATCGGGTGCCAGAAACCGGCGGCATCCTGCTGCAAAAGCGCCTCGGCGCAATCGAACTCCACCAGGCGGAAGAAAACGTCGTTGGCGGTAACGAGACCAAGCGACTCAAGTTGGGAAACGGGATGGTTTGCAGTAGTCGTCACAGATATTCTCGCCCGCCACGCAGGCACGCTCTCGACTTTACCCATGACAAGCGGAATTGGCAAAGTGAGTAAGCTGATTCCGCCCGGCGAACCGATCCTTAACTCGACCGCAAAGCATCGATCGGATCGCCGGAAGCCGCCCGCGATGCGGGAAGCGCCGAAGCCAACAGCGCCATCAGCATCATCGTCACAACCGCCCCAGCGTAGACCAGCGGATCAGTCGCGCTCACACCAAAGAGAAACGAGCTCACCACCCGCGAAACCGCAACCGAAGCAATCAGCCCCAGGCCACAGCCAAGCAGCGCCAGCTTCGCGCCCGAGACCAGCACCAGCCGCGCAATACCCGAGCGCTGCGCCCCCAGCGCCATCCGAATCGCAATCTCCTGCGTCCGCAGCGAAACCGAGAAAGCCACCACCGCATAAATTCCGGTAATGGCAAGCAGCAGAGCGGCAACTGCGAACCCGGTGATCAGCTCCGTATTGAACTGCCGCGGCGCTTCTACGTTGGCGATGGTCTCATCCATCGACTGCACCTGCTGCAAAGGAAGCAGCGGATCGACCTCCGCGACGGTCGCGCGCAGAGTCTTGGTCATCTGCTCCGGCGGCAGCCCCGAACGCAGCGTGATGTATCCACCCGCCGCGCCGGTAAGCTTCCCTTTGAAGTCCGGCCCGGAAAGAATAGTCGGCTGCTCCACTGGCACATACCACTGTTCAGCCGCGGGCTCATCGCGCGCGCCCATCTTCGTGTCTGCAACCACCCCCACCACCGTGGCCCACGGATACCCCTTATGAGGATTCCCGGCATGCATCCGCTTCCCGATCGCGCTCTCCCCCGGCCAGCAGTCATTGGCCATCGTCTGGTTCACGATCACCACCAGCGGCGCATTGGCATTATCGTCCGGCGTGAAGTACCGGCCCTCGATCAGCCTGATCCCCATCGTCTGGAAGTAGTCACCATAGATGGAAGCGAACATGGCGAATTTCAGCTTCCAGCTGGCCAGCGGCACACCTTCGATTGTGTACGCCGACCCGCCCCAAAACCCCGAAGCTGGCAGGAAGCTCGTCATGCCGACCCCGGCAATCCCCGGCTTGCTCGATAGCCGGTCGACCACGGCATGATTAAAGTTCTCAGCAGAAACCTGGGTTGGATATTGATCAAGCGGCAGCTGATATCGGGCCACCAGCACATGGTCCGGCCGGAAGCCAGGATCGACCGCGCGCATCTTTTGAAAGCTCCGCAGAAAAGCCCCCGCAACCGTCAGCAACACCAGAGCAACGGCAATCTCCGCCACCACCAGGGCTGACCGCAGCCGGGCGTGGCTCGACGCCCCGCTGCCCGTCCGCGCGCCCTCCTTCAGGCTCTCCGTCAAATTCGTCCGGATCGCCGCGAAGGCCGGCGCAAAGCTGCACAAAACGCCCGTAGCTAACGCGACAATCAGCGCGAAGGCAACCACGATCCCATTCATCGAAATCGATTCGACCCGCGGCATGGATTCCGGCAGCAGGCGCAAGGCGACCCGAATCGTCGCCGTCGCCAGCCCCAGACCCAGCAAACCGCCCGCCACGCTCAGGATCAGACCCTCGCAAACTGACTCGCGCAAAATCGCCGTGGCATGCGCGCCCAGTGCCAGACGCACCGCATATTCCCGCCGCCGCCGTATTGCCCTCACCAGCAGCAGACCCGCAACGTTGACGCACGCAATCAGCAACACAATCGCGACCGCAACAAACAAAGTACGCAGCAGCGGACGGACCTCGGAGACGGTGTCCTCCAGCAGCGGTTTGACATCCCCCTGAATGCGCAGCGACGACATAGTCGCGGGAAAATTGCGCATCACCTGTTTCGCAACTCGGTCTGCATCCTGGGCTGCCTGCTGCGTAGTGACTCCATCTTTGAGACGGGCAATCATGCGATAGCACCAGCAGCCGGCGTTACCCTCTGAGAGCGCATCCGCCGTCAGGCTCATCGGTACCCACAGCTGCACCTGATCGAGACGCCCCGGCTGCAGCGGAAACTCAAAACCCCGAGGCATCACGCCGATGATCGTGTAAGACTTGCGGTCCAGCACGATGTTGTTACCGACCACCTGCGGATCGCGGTGATAGCGGTTCAGCCAAAGCGAATAGCTGATCACCGCTACCGGCTCGTGACCGCCCTCTTCCTGCGCCGTAAACACTCGGCCCAGCGCCGGCGCAACGCCCAGCGTGGGAAAGACGCCGGCAGTCAGCTTCGCCGCCTGGAGCACCTCAGGCGTTGCGCTCCCCGAAAGCTCGAAGGTGCTTCCGGCATACCCTCCCATCGAAGAAAAAGCCCGCGCGGCGTCCGCATAGGTGCCGATCTCGCGGGCAGTGACTCCCATTGATTTGGCGCTTCCCAGGTGGTCGCCCAGCAGCACGAGCCGGTCCGCGTCCCTGAACGGTAGCGGACGCAACAAAACACCTTCGACCAGCGAAAAGATGGCAGTCGTAGCGCCGATGCCCAGCGCAAGAGTAGCGATCACGGTCAGCGTGAACCCAGGCGTCTTGTAAAGCTGGCGAAAAGCGAAGCGTAGGTCCTGCGCTAGCTTGTCCATGTTCACCTCCGGACCAAAGAAGGGCCGCACCGCACCAGTTGGACTCAAAATCGACTGCTTCGTCAGTACGTAGAACTTCTTTACTTGACCGCCAACCCGGCCCGAGCGCGAGTCACTTCCTGAACCACGCTCCAGTCCACATCGGCAAGCCCGCGCTCCATACACTCGGCCAGTTTGCCCTCGATCACCGTTGCCACGTCCAGCGGACACCCCACTCGCGCACCCGCATCCAGCATCAACCGAACATCCTTCAGGCCGCCGCGCGTCGAAAAGCCGCCTTTGCCGCCGAACTCCCTATCCTTCATTCGCTGGGCATACCCCTTAAGGCCCGGCAGCGCAAGCGACCGGTCGAAGATCTGGCCCATAATCTCCCGCGAGGCGCCCGACTTCTCGGCAAAGGTGTAACACTCCGCCATCATCTCGATCAGCGAAGCAATAAAGAGGTTTGCGCAAAGCTTCTGGCTGTTCGCCACGCTCGCCGGTCCCGCCATCGGCACCGCCACCGGCGCGAACGCCTTGCACACCGGCCCAATCTCCTCGATCGCGCTCGCGTCCCCCGCCAGAAACTGCAGCAGGCTACCCTCTGCCGCCGCATCCGGCCGCCCCAGCACCGGCCCCGAAACATACCGGCTCCCACGCGCAGCGTGGGCCTCCGCCAGCCAGTCCCCACATACTGGAGAAATCGTCGTGACGCAAAGATGAATAGAATTTGGCGCCATCTTCGCGATCAACCCCTCCGCGCCATCAAAAATCGCATGGATTGAAGCGTCATCCATCAGGCAGCTGATCACCAGATCGGTGCCTTCGATCGCCTCCGCCGGTGACGCGCAGGCAACCGCGCCCTCAGCCGTCAGCGGAGCCATCTTGTCCGCGCTTCGGTTCCAAATCCGCAGCGGATGGCCCGCCCGCAATAGGCATCGGGCCATCCCCGAACCCATATGTCCCAAACCCAGAAATGCGATCTTCATCTCAGCCCCAAATATCGTCTACTAGTCAGCGACCATCAATTCGCCCGGCAAGATCGGCCGCGTCCGCGGCAACAGACCGCGCGAAGCACCGATGCCCATCAGCGCCAAAACACCGACATAAACAGCCAGCTTCACCAGGCTCGTCGTACGATTCAGCGGCAGCGTCTTCCACAGAATCAGAAGCACGATCTGCGCCGCCGTCACCGCCCACACCGAGCCATAGAAATAACGCCGCTCCATCCCCTCGCCTTTAGTCGAAGACCCCACCCGAGGCAACAACCCCGCCGCGCCGAGAAGCAGGATCGTCACGCAAACCGCAGCATACGCATACTGATAAATCTGTTTGATGTACCATCCGCCCGCTATCACCGCAATCACCAGTCCAACCAGATTCATAAGTGCGAAGTTAACCACCGCGTTCCATGCGAAGGTGTAACAAACCCGGCGATAGAGTGGATTCGGCTTGTCCTCATCGAAACGCAGAATGTAGGGCCGCGGCTCAACCCCCGGCATCCGGCCGCGCAGCCCCGCAATTCCCGTTCCCACCAGGATCGCGATCAGCCACGCCAGGTTGCCCCGCCCAAAGCCGTGAGCAAACAGCGAAAACGTCAGCGGGCCCGGCGCAAGAAAGAAGACCCATATCCAAATCGGCCAGTGCGCCAGGCGGTACAGCGGAGTATTCCGTTCCCGCACCTTCCGTTCCTGCGCATACTCCAGTTTTCCCTTGTACTGCATAGCCGAGAGTCTCGCAGAGCAACCACGCGGCGTCAATTCCCAGTCCCCAGTCCTAGTTCCCAGTCCCTAGCCCCTAGTCTCTAGCCGCTATCCCTTGACATTTTTCTTCTGCATATTTATACATAGTGAAGTAGTTTTTATGCATTTAGCGTAATGCTCGATGCGGCCAGTTGGCCGCTTTTCTGCTTTTACGCGGAGATTGAATGAAGCCGGAAAGACACAGCGTAATTCGCGAGATCGTCGCATCGACGCCCGTAGCCAGCCAGCATCAGCTGCGCCGCAAGCTCGTCCGCCGCGGATTCGACGTCACCCAGGCCACGCTCTCCCGCGACATTCGCGAACTGCGTCTGTACAAAGGCCCCGGCGGCTACGCGCTTCCAAACGGCATTCACTCAGACGTCGAAGACGAAGAGCCTTCCGTGCAGGAAGTGCTGCGCGGCTTCGCGCTCAAAGTAAAGCAGGCCCAGAACCAGCTCGTCGTCATCACCACCCAGGGCGGAGCGCAACCCGTCGCCGTTGCCATCGATCATGAGGGCTGGCCCGAGGCCATCGGCACCATCGCGGGCGATGACACAGTGTTAATCATCTGCCCTGACAATAAACATGCGGCAAAGCTCTTCGCACGCATCGAAGAAATGATCGGCCAATGACGACCGCAACCCAACTCGAGACCATTCAGTCCGCCGTCGCCGGCGTCGGCGGCTACTCCGGCATGGAACTGGCCCGGCTGCTGCTCCATCATCCTCGCCTGAAAACCAAACCGCCGGTCTTCGCTGGCCGTTCCGATGGCCCGCAGGCTGCCTCGCCGACTCCGCTCACCGCAATCCATCCAAAGCTGATGGACAACAACGGCTCCGCCGCGCTCGTCGTCGAACCGTTCTCCTGGGATCTCTTCGCGTCGCGTAACGTCGAAGTCCTCTTCCTCGCCACGCCCCACGAGCAATCTCGCGAATGGGTTCCCGAGGCGCTCAACCGCGGCATTCGCGTCATCGATCTAAGCGGCGCCTGGCGTTTGAACGATTCCAACAACCGCGCCGTCTACAAATTCTCGGACGAAGGCAGCGACACCGCCGTCACAGTCCAGGCTAAGAGCGTCTACGGCATGCCGGAACTCCATCGCAACGAAATCCGCGATGCTCACCTCGTCGCAAACCCAGGCTGCTACGCGACCTCGATAATCCTCGCCCTCAAGCCCCTCATCGACCAAGGCTGGGTCGATCTCAACCGCGGCATCGTCTGCGACTCCAAGTCCGGAGTCTCCGGCGCAGGCAAAGCGCCTACGGCGAAAACGCATTTTATGTACGCCGCCGACAATCTCTCCGCCTACGGAGTCTTTGGCCACCGTCACACCGGCGAGTTGCTCGAGCAATTGCAACTGTCGCCGTCACAAATAGTCTTCACCCCGCATCTGTTGCCCATTCCCCGCGGCATTTTGTCGACGATCTACGTTTGGTTCAACGAGACAATGACTCCCGAGCAGATCAAATCCTGCTTTGATAATTACTTTTCTACAAGCCCAATGGTGAGAGTCTTTAAGCAGGGAGAACTGCCGCAGATTCAGTATTCGGCCTACACCAACTTCTGCGACATCGGTTTTCAACTCGCCCCCGACGGCAAACGATGCGTCATCGTCTCATGCCTCGACAACCTGCTCAAGGGAGCGGCCGGGCAAGCGGTGCAAAATATGAACCTGATGTGTGGCTGGCCCGAGGCCGAAGGCCTGCTGTAAGCAGTGAAGCGGAAGGCCTGCGTTAGGCCACGCAAGGAGATTGAAATGAAGTTTGTCGTCAAATTAGGCGGAGCCGCTCTCGAAGATCCCGAGATGCTCCACCGCTGTGCGCAAGCCGTCGCCGAGCTCGCTCGCGACGGCCATCAGGTCGCGCTCGTACACGGTGGCGGCGTGCAGCTTACCCGCACCCTCAAAGCCATGGGCAAGCAAAGCGAGTTCGTTGCCGGCCTCCGCGTCACCGACGCCGTCACCCGCGACACTGCGCTCATGGTGCTCGCCGGCCAGGTTAACAAATCTCTCGTCGCCTCGCTCGGCGCGCACGGCCAATCCGCGGTCGGCCTCTCCGGCGGCGACGGCTTGATCTTCCGCGCCCGCAAAAAGCGCACCGCGCCCGATCTCGGCTTCGTCGGCGAGATTGTCGCCTCCGATCCGCGTTGGCTCGATGCAATCTGGAAGATGGGCTCCGTCCCCGTCCTCTCCAGCATGGCGCTCGGCTTCGATGGCGAATATTACAACATCAACGCCGACGAAATGGCCGCCGCCTGCGCCATGTCCTGCAATGCCGACGCGCTCGTCTTCCTCACCGACGTGCCCGGAGTCCGCGGTGCCGACGGCGACGTCATGCGCTGGCTCACCATCGATAAGATCGCCGCGCTCACTAAAGACGAAGTCATTAGCGGCGGCATGCTGCCCAAGCTCAGCGCCTGCCGCGAGGCCTTGCTGCACGGTGTGAAGCGAGTCCGCATCCTGCCGGCCGCCGAAGCCGGCCTGCTCCCCGATCTCTGCAGCGCACGCATAACCCACGGAACCGAGGTGATGGTGGCATGAACAAAGCATTGGACCAGATCAAGGCAGCCGAAGCCACGCTCCTCTTGCCCACCTATGAACGCAACCCGCTCCTCTTCGTCAGCGGCGAGGGCGTCTACCTCGAAGACGAGCACGGCGACAGTTATCTCGACCTGCTCAGCGGCATCGGCGTCAACGCCTTCGGCTACGCGCATCCGGTGATCGAACAAGCGATCGCCACGCAGAGCAAGCGTCTCATCCACACCTCGAACCTCTTCTTCCATCCCGGCCAGGCCGAGCTCGCCCTGCGCTTGACCGAAATGTCCGGCCTCGACCGCGCCTTCTTCTGCAACAGCGGCACAGAGGCATGGGAAGCGGCAATGAAAGTAGCTCGCGCCTACGCGGGAATGCTGCGCGCCAAAAACAAAGAAACAGGGGGCAAGCAGATCGGGACGACGTTCCTCGCCATCGAGAACAGCTTCCACGGCCGCACCTTCGGCTCGGTCTCGACCACTCATAAGGCTAAGTACCGCGAGCCCTTCGCGCCAACAGTCCCCGGCGTCGAGTTCGTCTGCTTCAACGACGTCGCAGACCTGCGCGCCAAGTTCTCCAACGAAGTCTGCGCCATCCTTCTCGAACCAATTCAAGGCGAAGGCGGAATTCGCCCCTTGTCTGCCGAATTTCTAAAGGCCGCGCGCGACCTCACTCACTCCACCGGAGCCTTGCTCATCGCCGACGAAATCCAGTCCGGCCTTGGCCGCACCGGCAAGTGGTTTGCCTATCAGCACTACGGCATCCAGCCCGATATCACCACCCTCGCCAAGCCCCTCGCCGGCGGGCTGCCCCTCGGCGCCATGCTCTGCACCGAGGCTGTCTCGCACGCAATTCATCCCGGCATGCACGGTTCCACCTTCGGCGGAGGCCCGCTCGCCTGCGCCGTCGCCATCGCAGTCATCGACGAGATGAAAAGCACCAACCTGCTCGATCACGTCACCAAAGTCGGCGACTACTTCAAGCAAGGTCTTGTGGACTTGCAGGCAAAACACTCCTCGGTAGTCGACGTGCGCGGAAAAGGGCTCATGCTCGCCGCTGAGGTCGACTCGCCGGAACTCGCCAAGAACGTGCTCGCGCAACTGCTCGCACGCAAGATCATCATCAATCGCACCGATGAAACCGTACTGCGTTTCCTGCCGCCGTTCATCCTGCAAACAGAACACGTCGACGCAACACTCCACGCCATCGACGAGATTCTCACCGAAATAGAAGCGGCAGCCAGCCAGCAATCGCAACAAGCCGTCGCCCAGGGAGGTAGATAGTGCCTAGCAAGTTCCATGATGGAAGCGCCACCGTTCTCGACAGCGAGGAAGTAGCGTTCGCGTCTGCCGCCGAATCGCTCGCCGGCCGCGATCTATGCTCGATCTCAGACTTCACCAGCGGCGAAATCAAGGCCGTGCTGCAGCTCGCACATCGCGTCAAACAAAACCCACAGGACTTCCGCTGGGCCCTCGACGCGAAGCAGATCGTGATGTTCTTCGAAAAGGCGTCTCTGCGTACTCGCCTTACCTTTGAAGCCGGAATCAACACCCTCGGCGGCAACGCGATCTTCGTCGATCAAACCCAGTCTCCGTTGGGCGAACGCGAATCCCTTGCCGATATGGCGCGCAATCTCGAGCGCTGGGTCAGCCTCATTGTCCTCCGCACTTATGCGCACGACACCATCACCGAGATGGCGGAATATGCAACCGTCCCTGTGATCAATGCCCTCAGCGACCTCGAACACCCCTGCCAGGCATTGGCGGACTTCCTCACCTTGGAGGAGCGTTTCGGCTCGGTCGATGGCCTCAACTTTACTTACGTCGGCGACGGCAATAATGTGTGCCACTCGCTGTTACTAACTGCCGCACAGCTTGGCGCGGACTGCACAATCGCCACGCCGAAGCATTACGCACCCCACACTGAGATCGTCGCCCGCGCCGAAGCAATCGCAGCGACCACCGGCGGACGCATAATTCTCATGACTGACCCCATCGAGGCCGTCACTGGCGCCGATGCGGTTTACACTGACGTCTGCACCAGCATGGGCTCCGAGCACGAGGCCACCAAGCGCGCTCCGATCTTCAAGCCCTACCAGGTCAACGAAGCGCTGATGGCAAAAGCCTCGGCGAATGCCGTCTTCATGCACTGTCTCCCCGCGCACCGCAATGCCGAAGTAACTGACGTGGTTCTCGACGGCCCACAATCCGTAGTCTTCGACCAGGCCGAAAATCGCATGCACGCACAGAAAGCCTTGATGCTGTTACTGCTTGGCGGTCTGGCGAACAGGGCGAGTTTTCAGCAACCCGCTTTTGGCGCCTCGCTGCGATAGGCCGTAAACGAAACACTTTCCGAGGTTCCCAAGCATGTCCGTAATTCTCGAATCCCTGCCCGTCGGCCAAAAAGTCGGCATCGCCTTCTCCGGCGGGCTCGACACCTCCGCCGCGCTCCACTGGATGAAGCAAAAGGGAGCCGTCCCCTACGCCTACACGGCGAATCTCGGCCAACCCGACGAGACCGACTACGATGACATTCCGCGCAAGGCCCTCGAATACGGCGCCGAAAAAGCGCGCCTCATCGACTGCCGTGGGCCGCTCGTCCGCGAGGGCATCGCAGCGCTGCAGGCCGGCGCATTTCACATCACCACTGCCGGCGTCACCTACTTCAACACCACCCCCATCGGCCGGGCCGTCACCGGAACCCTGTTGGTCGCGGCTATGAAGGAGGACGACGTCCACATCTGGGGCGACGGCTCCACCTTCAAAGGCAACGACATCGAGCGCTTCTATCGCTACGGCCTGCTCGTCAACCCTGGTTTGAAAGTTTACAAGCCTTGGCTCGATGACGCCTTCATCGACGAACTCGGCGGACGCGCCGAGATGTCCGAGTTCATGCAGCGGTCCGGTTTTGCCTACAAGATGTCCGCCGAGAAGGCCTACTCAACCGACTCCAACATACTCGGCGCGACCCACGAGGCCAAAGACCTCGAACATCTTTCTTCGTCCATCAAGATCGTCGCTCCCATCATGGGCACGGCCTTCTGGAGTGACGACGTCGAGGTCCCGAGCGAAGAGATTGTCGTCCGCTTCGAAGAAGGTTTCCCGGTTGCGCTGAACGGCAAGCGCTTTGACGATCCCGTCGAGCTCCTCCTCGAGGCCAACCGCATCGGCGGTCGCCACGGCCTCGGAATGTCCGATCAGATCGAGAACAGAATCATCGAGGCCAAGAGCCGCGGAATCTACGAAGCCCCTGGCCTCGCTCTTCTGTTCATCGCATACGAGCGCCTCATCACCGGTATCCACAACGAAGACACCATCGAGCAATACCGCGACAATGGCCGCAAACTCGGTCGCCTACTCTATCAAGGCCGGTGGTTCGATTCGCAGGCCATCATGCTCCGCGAATCCGCCCAGCGCTGGGTCGCCAAGCCCATCACCGGCGAGGTCACCCTTGAGTTGCGCCGCGGCAATGACTACTCCATCCTCAACACCGAGTCGCCCAATCTCACCTTTCATCCCGGGCGACTCAGTATGGAGAAGACTGAATCCACTTTCTCTCCGCGTGACCGCATCGGCCAACTCACCATGCGCAACCTCGACATTACCGACACCAGGGCAAAGCTGCTCACCTACGCTGAAACAGGCCTCCTCACGCTTAGCAAAGGCAGCGAAATGCCCCAGCTTCAGAGTGGCAAGGAAAAGGAGCTAGCGCTGTAACTTCGCGATGGCTGAGCCTCCATTTTTGGAACCGCCGAACTTGAACAATCTAGCCCTAATCAACGCTAAGGAACAGGCAACCTATCGATGTCGAACCAACAACAATCAGTGAAGATGTGGTCGGGACGCTTCCGCGAGCCGCTCGACCCTTACTTCGACAACTGGCAGCGCTCCCTCCGCTTCGACTGGCAGCTTCTCGAGCAGGAGATATCCGCCAGCAAGGCGCACGCGCTCGCATTGCGTGCCGCCGACATTCTTTCCGAGACTGAGGTCGCGACCATCCGTCAGGGGCTCGACAGTATCTGGGCGCAATTTCTCGATCCCAAACTCGGCGGAGTTGCATGGATTCGCGACAACCCCGACGCCGAAGACATTCACCACTTCGTCGAGCTCCAGCTCAGCGCCGGCATCGGCGACCTCGCTCTTAAAGTCCACACAGGCCGCAGCCGCAATGAGCAGATTGCCACCGACCTGCGCCTCTACGTCCGTTCCAGCATCGACTCGCTCACCAACCATCTGACCGCATGGGCAGAGGCGCTTCTCGCCCAGGCTACCAGCGCCGGCGAAGCCGCCATGCCCGCTTATACCCATCTGCAGCGCGCCGAGCCTGTACTCGTCGCCCACTGGTTGCTCGCCTATGTAGAGATGATCCTGCGCGACGCTTCGCGCCTTCAAGACTGCGCAAAGCGCCTGAACTATTGCCCGCTCGGCTCGGGCGCGGTCGCCGGAGCAACGCTCAAACTCGACCGCAACATCGCCGCCCGTGAACTCAACTTCGACGCGCCCACCGCTAACAGCATGGACGCGACCAGCGACCGCGACTTCGTTCTCGAATACCTGCAGGCGCTCACGCTGATCGGCATCCACGCTAGCCGCTTCGCCGAGGAGATCACCCTCTACGCGACCGCCGAGTTCGGCTTCGTCGAGCTGCCCGAGGCCTTCTCCACCGGCTCCAGTGCCATGCCGCAGAAGAAAAATCCCGACCTCACCGAGCTCGTCCGCGCCAAGGTCGGTCGCCTTCACGGCGCCACCGAGACGGTCACGCTGCTGCTCAAAGGTCTCCCGCTCGCCTACAACAAAGACATGCAGGAAACTCAGGAGCCGGTCTTCCAGGCGACCGCCGTAGCGCATCAAATGTTGCATGTGCTCGCGCCGTTTACGCAGGCGCTTCGCTTCCGCACCGACCGCATGAAGGCGGCCTGCGAGAGCGGATTCCTAAATGCCATGGCCGCTGCTACATATCTGGTGTACAAAGGGGTACCCTTTCGCAAAGCCCATGAGAAAATCGGCAACGCCGTGCGTTATTGTCTTGATAAGGGCTGCGAACTGGGTGAACTATCGCTCGAAGAATTGAAAGAGTTTGGCGTGGAATTTGACACTGATTTTTTTGCAAGCATCACCCTCCAGGCAACCCTCGATTGCCACGACGTAATCGGCGGCACCGCGACAGCTCGTGTCCGCGAAGCTCTGAGCATCGCGCGCAGTCGTGTTGCCGCATTGAGCTCGTCAGCTGCAGAAACTGAGAGCACCCTCGCGGAGGCAGCCAATGCAAGTGCGTAAGGCCAAGCTCCCCGACGCCTCCAACATCTACCATCTCGTCAACAGCCTCTCCGGCGATGGAACCCTGCTCCGCCGCAGCTTCGCCGAGATCTGCGAAAACGTCCGCGACTTCACCGTAGCCGAAACCGACGAAGGGGATTTCCTCGGCTGCGGCGCGCTGCACCTCTACGGTCCGCACCTCGCCGAGGTTCGCTCGATCGTCGTCGACCCCGAGGCTCAGCGTAATGGAGCCGGAGCCAAGCTGCTCGACGCCCTCATCGATGAAGCCGAAGAGCACGGCATCAACTCCGTCTGCCTCTTCACCCGCATCCCCGACTTCTTCCTCCGTCACGGCTTCCGCATCGTCGACGACCGCACCGCCCTGCCCGACAAGATATACAAGGACTGCCAAAGCTGCCCGCGCCTCTACCGCTGCGACGAAGTCGCCATGGTCCGCGGCGAAATCCCCAACGTCTCCATCCTCGGCCCCAAGATCGCCGCGCAACGACTCGTGCAACTCGTCGGCTGATCCAACCTCCTGACCGCCAGCGGTCGTTCACGATACTATGACTGCTGGCTCAATTTGGAGGCTTGGATGACGCGTGCGCGCTGGTTTATCGAGTTCGTTGGAATTGCGTTTGTTGGATTCAGTTTGGGAGCACACGCTCAGCAAGCCTTTCATACTACGCTCGCAGCGCAACAAGCGCAGAGCGGACTGCCCGCAAATGATACGAAGGCAGCCTTCACCTCCGTCACCAGCGCTCGCGACGAACCCGGCGGCATCGAGGTGCTGTCCGGATCGGCAATGATGTCGATCACCGCACTACGCGACGACGTCCTGCGAATTCGCGCCAGCGCAACCGGCACCCTGCCCGAAGACGCAAGTTGGGCGGTCGCCACTGACATTCGCGCAACAAACATCTCGGTTGATCCCCACAACGACGCCACGACCGTCGGCTTCCGCACCAAGCTCCTCGACGTCCGAATCGACCGCGCAACCGCGCGCCTCGTCATCTCCGACCTGAAGGGCAACATCATCAGCGCCGACGCGCTCGGCCACAGCACCACCTTTGAGAACGGCTCCTTCCGCGTCTGGAAAACCCTCCCCCGCGACGAACACTTCTTCGGTCTCGGCGACAAGACCGGCCCGCTCGATCGCCGCGACCAGGCCTTCGATATGTGGAACACCGATGCCTTCGGCTTCCAGGAATCCACCGACCCCATCTACAAGACGATTCCCTTCTTTCTCGCTATCGATCAGGGCATAAGCTACGGAATCTTCCTCGATAACACCTGGCGCTCCAGCTTCGACTTCGGCCGCGGCGAGCGCCTAGCGTATTCCTTCGGCTCCGAGGGCGGTCCACTCGACTACTACTTCATCTACGGCCCCGAACCAAAACAGGTTGTCGAGGACTACGCCTGGCTCACTGGAACCCCGCCACTCCCGCCGCTCTGGTCGCTCGGCTATCAGCAAAGTCGCTACACGTACACGCCGGAGTCGCGCCTGCGCGAGATCGCCGATCGCCTCCGCAAAGACAAGATACCCGCCGACGCCTTATGGCTCGACATCGACTTTCAAGACCGCAACCGCCCCTTCACCGTCGATCCCAAAACCTTCCCCGACATGCCCAAGTTGCTCGCCGACCTTAAGGCGCAACACTTCCACACCATCGCGATTACCGATCTTCATGTAGCTAAAGCCCCCGACCAGGGCTACGCGCCATACGACACCGGCCTCGCCGGGAACCACTTCGTCCACAATCCCGACGGCTCGGTCTTCACCGGAGTCGTCTGGCCCGGCCCCAGCGTCTTCCCCGACTTCACCCAGCAGCAATCGCGCGCCTGGTGGGGTACAAATTACAAGCAGTTCGTAGCCGATGGCTTCGCCGGCTTCTGGAACGATATGAACGAGCCCTCCGTCTTCGACGGCCCCGGCAAGACCATGCCGCTCACCACCGTCCATCGCATCGAGGAACCCGGATTTGTAACCCGGACTGCGACACATGCCGAAATCCACAATGTTTACGGCATGCAGAACTCACGCGGTACCTACGAGGGAGTGCTCAAACTCGATCCCAACGAACGCCCCTTCGTCATGACCCGAGCCTCCTACGCCGGAGGCCAGCGCTACGCTGTCACCTGGACAGGCGACAACTCCGCGACCTGGAACCATCTCCGCATGAGCACGACTATGTTGGAGAATCTCGGCCTCAGCGGGTTCGCCTTCGCCGGCGCCGATGTCGGAGGCTTCGCCAATTCGCCACAGCCCGCGCTGCTCACCAAGTGGCTCGAGGTCGCCGCCTTCCAGCCCATCGACCGCGACCACTCCGCCAAAGGCACCGCCGATCACGAGCCCTGGGTCAACGGACCGCACGACGAAGCGGTCGCACGCAAGTTCATCGAGACCCGCTATCGCCTGCTGCCCTACCTCTACACTGTCGCGGAAGAAACCTCGCGCACCGGCGTGCCCATGATTCGCCCACTCTTCCTCGAGTTCCCGCACGCCACCACCGACGGCCATCCCGTCGACCTCGATGCCGGAGGAGAGTTCATGTTCGGGCCATCATTGCTCGTCGCGCCTCCCGCATACCCGGACACGCTCGACAAGTACTCGCTCAATCTTCCCGGAGACGGCTGGTTCGACTTCTGGACCGGCAGGCGAATGCCGATCATCCCCTCCGAAGCCGAGCTCAAAGTTCTCTTCCAGGCCTCGCCCGACGGAAGCACCATGCAATCACCCGCGGCCCAGGCAGCGATGAAGGCCATCAACGCAAACCGCATCCAGCCCACTGAAGACGATCTCCCCGTCTACGTCCGCGCCGGCAGCATCATCCCCATGCAGGCCCTCGTGCAAAGCACCGACGAAACCCCGCAAGGCCCCCTCGAGCTCCGCGTCTATCCGCCTTCAATGCCCGGCTCCGACTGCGAAGGCTCCATCTACCTCGACGACGGACACACATTCCGCTACAAACAAGGCGAATACCTGCGCACCGAGTTTAGCTGCGAAAAAACCGCCGACGGCCTCCGCGTGAAAGTCGGCACACGCCAGGGAACATTCTCCCCATGGTGGAAGCAAATTGAAATTGTGATCTATGACTGGCAACAGGCCTCAGCCAGCGCCACTGTCAATGGCCAACACGTCGACAGCCGCGTAAGCAGCGACGATCTCACCGTTCACGTGCTCGTGCCGGAAAGCGCCTCCGCCAGCGAACTCGCCATTACTAAGTGATAGTCACGAAGTAGCCGAGCAAGCACTCGTGCGCGTACAAAGGGAGCATGAGCCTCTTCGGAGCCACGCCCGACCTCAAGCCTGCCCGGCACGCGGCCACGGCTCCGCTCGCCGAGCGCATGCGGCCCCGCACCCTCGAGGAGTTCGCCGGGCAACAGCATCTCCTCGGTCCCGGCAAGCCGCTCCGCATGTTGATCGAGAGCGACGACCCCGCCTCGATCATCTTCTGGGGCCCTCCCGGCGTCGGCAAGACCACCCTCGCCAAGATCATCGCCGAACAAACCCGCTCCAGCTTCATCGAATTCTCCGCCGTCCTCTCCGGCATCAAAGAAATCAAGCAGGTCATGGTCGATGCCGAAAAAGCTTCAACCTTTGGCTCCCGCACCACCCTCTTCGTCGACGAAATCCACCGCTTCAATAAAGCTCAGCAGGACGCGTTTCTTCCCTACGTCGAGCGCGGATCGATCCGCCTCATCGGCGCAACCACAGAAAACCCGTCGTTCGAAATCATCTCCGCACTGCTCTCCCGATGCCGTGTCTTGACCCTGCGTCCGCTAACCGAAGAGCAACTCATCTCGCTCCTCCATCGTGCGCTCGAAGATGAAGAGCACGGTCTCGGCTCGTTCAGCCTCACCGCCGACGGCGAAGCCCTCGCCATGATCGTCTCCTACGCCAGCGGCGATGCCCGCCTCGCCTACAACGGCCTCGAGATCGCAGCCAAGCTCGCCGCTGCAACACCAGCGCGCCGCATCACGACAGAGGTCGCGCAGGAAGCCCTGCAACAGCGCGTCCTGCTCTACGACAAATCCGGCGAAGAACACTACAACCTCATCTCCGCCCTGCACAAATCCATCCGCAACAGCGACGTCGACGCCTCGCTCTACTGGCTGGGAAGAATGCTCCACGCCGGCGAAGACCCAATGTACGTCGCCCGCCGCATCGTCCGCATGGCCGTCGAAGACATCGGCCTCGCCGCGCCAGAAGCGCTCAACCTCACCCTTTCCGCGCGCGATGCCATGCACTTCCTCGGCTCGCCTGAAGGCGACCTGGCACTCGCTCAAGCCGTCGCGTACCTCGCGCTCGCGCCAAAATCCAATGCCGTCTACACCGCCTACGGCGAGGTCCTCGCGGACATCGAACGCGAACCCGCCGCACCCGTTCCGCTTCATTTGCGCAACGCCCCCACCGGTCTTATGAAATCCCTCGACTACGGCAAAGGCTACAAATACGCCCACAACGAAGAAGGCAAAGTCGCCGACATGAAATGCCTCCCTGACAACCTCCGCGACCACCGTTACTATCATCCAACTCAGGAAGGCCGCGAGAAGCTGCTGGCGCAGAGGATGGAAGAGATCCAGCGAATCCGGGAAAGCCACACCGGCAAATCCTGATCGATTCGCCGCATTCAACTCAGGCAGCGGTACACTTCGGTGGGTACCATTCGCGCAGTCTATTCGAGTAGGTAATCATCACTTGATCAACAAGCTCGTATTTTCCAATCTCGGCCATCGTCCCGTACGCACAGCCCTCAGCGTGCTCGCCATCGCTGTCGAGGTCACGATGATCCTCACCCTGGTGGGCGTCAGCTATGGCACCCTCGACAGTACCTCCGAGCGCGCTCGCGGCGTTGGCGCTGACATTATGATTCGGCCGCCAGGTTCCTCGGTTATCGGGCTCAGCACCGCACCGCTTCCTGAGTCGCTCGTGACTCTCGTGGCCAAACAACCGCACGTTGCCCAGGCCCTCGGCACGGCTGTGCTGCCACTCTCCGGCTTCGATTCCATCACCGGCATCGACATCGATCAGTTCAATAGGATGAGTGGAGGTTTCCACTTCCTCGAGGGCGGGCCTTTTCAAAGGGATCAGGACGTCATCGTCGACGAATACTATGCCAAAGAAAAGCACCTCCGCGTCGGCGACAAGGTTCATGTCGCGAACCACGAGTGGCGGGTCGCGGGCATCTTCGAATCGGGAAAGCTCGCCCGAATCTGCACCCGTCTCCCCGTCCTGCAGGAGATGATGGGCAGTCCGCACCACCTCAGTCAGATTTTCGTCAAGGCCGATGATCCGAGCCACGTCCAGGCAGTGCTCAGCGAGCTCCGCGCCCTTTTGCCCGGCTACCCAATCTACTCCATGGAGGAGTTCACCTCGCTCCTCTCGATCAACAGCGTCGGACTGTTGCGCAATTTCATCGGCGTCGTTATCGGCGTCGCGGTCATCGTTGGCTTCATCGTCGTCTTCATGGCCATGTACACCGCGGTGCTCGAGCGCACTCGCGAGGTCGGCATCCTTAAAGCAGTCGGCGCGTCGCCCAGCTTCATCCTTAACCTGCTGATCCGAGAGACGCTCTTGCTCTCGGTGCTCGGCACAATCGTCGGAATCCTGCTTACCTACGTCACGCAGTGGCTGATGAAACACGCAGTTCCCTCCAGCCTCACCCAGGAGACGGTCTACTTCTGGTGGCCGATCGCCGGAGCCATCGCAATCGTCGGCTCCCTGCTCGGCGTGATCGTCCCGGCAATCAAGGCCATGCGGCAGGATGCAACCGAGGCGCTCTCCTATGAGTGAGACTCCCATCATTCAGGTGCGCGACCTATACAAGACCTATCACGTCGGCGATGTCGACGTGCACGCGCTGCAAGGCGCAAATCTCGATGTGATGAAAGGCGAATTTGTCGCGATCATTGGACCGTCCGGCTCGGGAAAGTCGACTTTGTTTAACATCCTCGGCGCGCTGACCCCGCCAACCTCCGGCACCGTCATCATCGACGGGAAAGACCTTGCGAATCTCTCGAACTCCGAGCGCTCAGATCTGCGCAAAGGAATGGTCGGCTTTGTTTTTCAGAAATACAACCTGCTGCCAACGCTCACCGCCGAGGACAACATCCGCATCGTGCGGTACATCGGCAATCACTCAACTGAATTCACACCGGAGTTCCGCGAGGTGCTCAACATCCTCGGCATCGCCGACCGCCTCAAGCACAAGCCCCGCGCACTCTCAGGAGGCCAGCAGCAACGCGTTGCAATCGCCCGGGCAATCGTCAACCACCCTGCTATCTTGCTCGCCGACGAACCCACCGGCAACCTCGATAGTCAGAACTCCGCCGCCGTGCTCGGTCTGCTCACCGACCTTAATCACCGGCTCGGCCAAACCATCCTCATGATCACCCACGATCCCGAGGCAGCGTCCTATGCCAAGCGCCAGGTCCACATGCGCGACGGACGCGTGTTGTAGCTGAGGTGCAACTTGCCGGAATTACCAATGGGAGTAGCATCCCCACGGCTCAGTGTTCTCTGTACTCTCCGTGGTGAATAGCGTCCCTTATTCGCCATACTTGACCGAGCAACCATAAGGCCGCGTATAACTCGTAGCAACCGTCCCGCCAGCCATCGCCTGAGTCAGAGCTTCAGAAACATAATTCTTCGATATCTTGATGTCATCCACGTCCGGAGTTGGATGGTCATCGATAGCTCCCGCGTAGATCAACTTACCCGAAGGATCGATAACAAACATATTGGGAGTGGTCTTCGCGTCATATTCATGCCCAATCGTTCCCTTCGGATCAAGAATCGCCGCCGTCGGCGCGGCATGCACCTTAGCTAGCTGCGCGTTCTCCTCGCTCGCGGTCACATAGCCTTGCTCTCCTGGCGCCGAAGATAGGATCGTCAGCCAGACCACGCCCTTCGCTGTCCACTCTTTTTGCAGGGACTGCATGTTGCCGCTGGTGTAGTGTTTCCGTGTGTACGGGCAATCGCGGTTCGACCATTCCAGGACCACGTATTTGCCTTTGTACTGCGAGAGGGTCAACGTCTTGCCATTGCTGTCGATACCGGTGAAGTCAGGCGCGGGATCGCCCACTTTGACGGCAAGCGCGCTCGCCGAAGCGAGCACAAGAAGAGCTACGCCGATTGTCGAGAGTATGCGACGCATAAGGTCACTCCTTTGCTGAAGAATTAGCTTGCGTTGTCATGGCTTGCTTGTCTTGCTTCAACTCATCGAGCGCATCGAAGACGATTCCTGGCGTCAGCACTTCGGGCAATATCTTTGGTGCCGCGCCTGTTCCCGAATACAGCACATAAGTAGGAACACCGCTGCGCCCCAGCCCCGCCAGCGTCTGCGCAATCGTCTCATCATGCCGAGTCCAGTCGGCGCGCACCAGAGCGATGCCACTATCATGCAATCGCTTCTGCACATCTTCGCGGTCAAGCACAACTTTCTCATTCACCTGGCAGCTCAGGCACCAGCTCGCTGTGAAATCGACAAACACCGGCTTACCCTGCGCCCGATAAGCCTCCACCAATTGCGGCGTATAAGGCTCCCAGTTCGAGGGCCCATGCGCACTTGGCTTATTTGTAACCGTCTGCGGCACAGAACTATATTTCTGCGCCGCATAGATTGGCAGCGCCACCGCTAAAAGCCCAACCACCACGGCAATCGCAGATGCAAAACCCTTAGCTGGCCAGCGTCCCAGCACCCATCCCGCAATCGCCAGCAGCAGAAATCCGCCCAGCAATCCGAGCAATGCATTCACACCCGCCGACTGCGCAAACAACCAAACCAGCCAGATCACCGTAGCAAAGATCGGCACCGCCGTCGCCTGCTTCAACACCTCCATCCACGCGCCCGGTCGCGGCAACAATCGCGTCCACGCGGGATTAAACGACAGCAGCAAATACGGCGCAGCCAATCCCAAAGCCAACGCCGTGAAGATCGCAAACGTCACACCCGCCGACTGCGCCAGCGCAAAGCCTATCGCCGCGCCCATGAATGGAGCCGTGCAAGGCGTCGCCACCACCATCGCCAGCACGCCGGTAAAGAAGCTGCCCACATAACCCTGCTTCGACGCCAGCCCCGAACCCGCACTCGTCAGCGTCAGCCCAATCTCAAACATCCCCGCCAGCGACAGTGCCAAAAAGAACAGCAGCAACGCCATCACCGCAATAAATTCCGGGGACTGGAACTGAAATCCCCAGCCAAACTGCCGCCCTCCGGCGCGCAGCGCAAGCAGCACAGCAACCACCGCCCAGAACGAAGCAATGATGCCCAGCGTATAGACCACGCCATGCGCCCGCATCCGGCTCCGCTCTTCACCCGAAGACTGCACCAGCGCCAGCCCCTTGATGAACAGCACCGGAAACACGCAAGGCATCAGGTTCAAAATAATGCCGCCAATAAAGGCCAGTCCCGCAATCTTGATGATCTCCGCGATACTCGATGAAGCCGCCTCCTCTACCGGAGCCGCTCCCTGCGGAAACTCCACATCGTAAGAGCGCCCATCCGGAAACAACACCAGCCCATGCAGCGTCGCCGGAGTCGTCTTCAGGTTCTCGTCCTTCTTGATCGCGATCTGAATGCCGCGCTTGAGCGGCCTCAGCTTCTGCTTCGCCGCGTTATCGACCTGGTCCTCATCGTAAGGAAAGAACTGCGCCGACGGCTCACTCTTCCCCGTCAGCACAACCACGTTGAACCCAGTCGGCGTCGCCGAAAACGAAGCCTTCGCATCCGGCGGCAGCGGCAGGGGCAGCTTCTGCTGCCAGCTCTGGATCAGCCCCTGCGCCAGCACCTTCCCCGGAGTCCCCGCATCAGCCACCCCAATCGGCAGCTTCAACTCCGCCTTCCCCGGAATGCACGTCTCGCGGCAAACCAGCCAGTTCACCTTCGCCGAAGCCTCCAATGAAGTACCCACCTTCAGCGAATCCGCGCCACGCAGCAGGATCGGAAAAACGACCTCGCCTTCATAGCCGTAATCCATCAGCGGCCCAAGCGGCAGACGCTGCGGCGCCGGAAATTGCATCGCGTCCGCGGTCAAGCCCTCCGGCAGCGTCCACGCAATCTTCGGCGGCTCACCCGAATCCCCGGCATTCGACCAGTAGACATGCCAACCCTTGTCCATCTTGAAATAAAGCCCAGCCTGCAGCGCACCGCCCGGATGAATCACATCGGTAGCGCTCACTAGCTGCACCAACACATGAGGCGCCTGCACCGGGACGGTATTGAAGCCCTCCGCCGGAGCGCCGCCCTGCGCGTAAACGGCGGCGCCAGCCACCAAGCAGGCCGTCGCCAACAGCAACCCAAACTGCTTCATTGCGCCTGAAAACCGCATCCGCCGCTCACTTCCACCGATCTCACTCATCAATATTGTAGGACGCATCGGGAACAAAAGAATTACAGCGCGTCACTCTGTGTTCTCGGTGTCCTCCATGGTGATCGCAGACCGGCCCAAACTGACCAAATGGCCAGCGCCTTTGTTACCTTAAAACCAGAGACGAAATCCCCATGACCCAGGCTCCACCCACCTCCCGATTTCCCTCGGGACAGACCCTCCTCCTCGACGCCGACGACACGCTCTGGGAAAACAATATCTATTTCGAGCGCGCCATCGCCGCCTTCATCTCCTGCCTCGACCACCACGAGTACTCCCCCGAAGAAGTGCGGCTCAAGCTCAACGAGGTCGAGCGCGAGACCATCCTCTCCCACGGCTACGGAGTCTCCAGCTTCCGCCAGTCGCTCATCACCTGCTTCGAGCGCCTCTCACCAGACCATTCCGATGCTCACTTCACCGCCGGCAAGCGCGAGCTCGTCGCTGGCTTCGCGCAGTCGATCATAGACCAGGAGATCGAGCTCCTCCCCGGAGTCGCCGAAACCCTCCCCGAGCTCGCCTCGCGCCACCGCCTCATCCTCGTCACCAAGGGCAACCACGCCGAGCAAGCCGATAAATTCCAGCGCTCCGGACTCCAGGCCCACTTCACCGCCGTTGAGATCCCGCCCGAAAAAAATCGCGACGCCTACCACGCCATCTGCGCCAAATACGAGCTCGCGCCCCACACCACCTGGATGATCGGCAACAGCCCCAAGTCTGACATCAACCCCGCGCTCACGGCCGGCCTGCACGCCGTGCTTGTGCATCACCCTCACACCTGGGTCCTCGAGCACGAACACGTCAATCCCACACCCAACGGTCAGCAGTTCCTCGAGCTAACCACCTTCGCCGCGCTCGCCGAATATTTCTGAAATCCCTCCGCCGCTCCGTGTAAACTGCTGTCGAGAAAACAGGAGGACAAGCGATGGCCACCGCCACGTTGAACAAGCCGGAAAGGTTGGACAAGTTCGACAACTTCAACCCCAAAGTCGACGCCTACATCAACAAGGCAAAGCCCTTCGCGCAGCCGATCATGGAACACCTCCGCGAGCTCGTCCACAAAGGTTGCCCTCAAGTCGAAGAGACCATCAAATGGAGTCGCCCTTTCTTCGAATACAAAGGCGCGATCCTCGGCAACATGTCGGCCTTCAAAGAGCACTGCAGCTTCGGCTTCTGGGGCGTAGAAATCGGCGCGGTCCTCAGCGAGGCCAACGTGCTACGCGAAGAAGGCATGGGCTCGCTCGGCCGCATCACCACCGTCAAAGACCTCCCGCCCGACAAACAAATGCTCACCTGGATTCGCCAGGCCACAGCCTTCATCGGCAGCGGCAACTACACCAGCCCGATCGCGGCCAGAAACAAGGTCGTCAAGGCGCCAAAATCCGCGCCTGAACCCCCCACAGAATTCGCCACAGCCCTGAAGAAAGATAGAAAGGCCGCGACTGTCTTCGCGAACTTCAGTCCCAGCTGCAAACGCGAATACGTCGAATGGATCGCCGAAGCCAAACGCCCCGAAACCCGCGACAAGCGAATCGCCACCGCCATCGAATGGATCGCCGAAGGCAAACAGCGCAACTGGAAATACCAGAATTGCTAGCGCTCTCTTAGCGTTCGATAAAACAACGGTGTCATCCTGAGCGGAGCGCCGAAGGCGCGTAATCTAAGCACCTGTGATAGATGTGTCATCCTGAGCGAACCGAAGGATCTGCGGTTCCATCGATTCCCCGAGGGCAAACTCCGGCTTAGGCAGCAGAGTCCGCCACCCCGACCAGGCTAATAAGCCCAACTACAATCCCGTGTAAAATCCGTAGTCGCCAACCGCTTCCACCCGCCATCAGTCTTCTCAACAGCGAAGATTCCTCCACTCCCACAAAGCCCGCCGCAGCTCTTGATCACCGACACCAGCGCATGCGTGTGCGCCTGGTCGAAGCCCGGCACTCCCAGATACCGCACATACTTGATCTGCTTGTAAGCCGCGCATTGCGCCGCATCGCGCCCGTGCGTCGCCAGGCACGACTGCACCTGCATCAGTTCGCCGTGTGGCAGCAACTTGTAGCCTTGCGGAATCGAAAATTTCTGCTCCCACTGATGGCTCTGCCGGTTCGCCGCAGCGAATGCGTCAGCCATCTCCCGTTCCTCCGCCGTCGTCGGCTTAAGGCAACTGCCGTCCACCTGCGGAATATCAGTGACCGAACTCTCGGCAAACCCCAGCGGCTCATCCATCGGCGTCTGGTACAGCCCGGAATAAACCTCGTAAGCGTCCGCCGGAGCCACACCACCACCCGCCTGGTTCATCGGCATCGTGGCCGCCAGATCAGTAACTGGCTTAGTCGCCGAACTCCTCGCGTTCCACCGCGAACCAATCCAGCGCCACGCCAGCGCCAACACCACCAACGTCAAGACAACCCGCAGCCCAAGCCGCCAAGAGAGATGCATCCCGATCCTCAACCCCGTGAACTCCGCGAAGGGGTTACTGAATCGTAAACCCATCCAATCGCATCATTCACTCACCATGATCGTACCGGCATCCCTGCTCTCATATTCCGAAATCCAGCCTTCCGAACAATCCGCGGCGGACCACTCTCCATTAAGCGACGACGCCCTCCTCGACGCCTACTCCACCGCCGTCACCCGCGCCGTCGAGCGCGTCAGCCCCGCAGTCGTCAAGATCGATGTGGAGAAATCCGGCCCCGGCAACAATCAACGTCACGGAGGCTCAGGCTCCGGATTCGTCTTCACCCCCGACGGCCTCGTCATGACCAACAGCCACGTCGTCCACGAAGCCGGCACCATCCGCCTCACCTTCGCCGACGGCCAACACGCCGCAGCCACCCTCATCGGCGAAGACCCCGACACCGATACCGCCGTCCTCCGCACCGACGCCGCAGTCTTGTCTCCTGCCGCTCTCGGTCGCTCGCAGACCCTCAAGGTCGGCCAACTCGCCATCGCCGTCGGCAACCCTTACGGCTTCCAGTTCACCGTCACCGCCGGAGTCGTCAGCGCTCTCGGCCGTAGCATGCGCGCCGCCAGCGGCCGCATGATGGACGAGATCGTCCAGACCGATGCCGCCCTCAACCCCGGCAACTCCGGCGGCCCGCTCGTCAACTCCCGCGGCGAGGTCATCGGCATCAACACCGCGACCATCATGCCCGCGCAGGGCCTCTGCTTCGCCATCGGCATCGATACCGCGAAGTTCGTCGCCACCCAGCTCCTCCTCCACGGCCGCCTCCGCCGCAGTTGGATCGGCATCGCCGGCCAAAACGTCCCCCTGCCTCGCCGCCTCGTCTACGAATACAAGCTCCCCGTCGACACCGCCATCATGGTCAACGACGTCCAGAAATCAAGCCCCGCCGAGCAAGCCGGCCTCCAGCCCGGAGACATCATCGTCGCCTTCGGCCCCACACCCATCGCCGGCATCGACGAACTCCACCGATTACTCAGCGCCGAAGCCGCTAACCGTTCAACCACCCTAACCATCCTCCGCGGAGTCGAACGCAAACAACTCCGCGTCACCCCGCTCCCCAAGGAAGACTGACTGACAATTGACTAGAAGCTGATAGCCCTCGCACGCTACCGGCTGCCAGCCGGAAGGACATCCCCTGCCAGCCGAAACTCCACGCGGAAAACAGTCTGAAATCCGGCACCTCCTCCGCTGCGCACGCTGATGCGGCCGCCGTTCTTCTCGACAAGTTCCTTACTCACCCACAGGCCAATCCCGGTACCCACTCCCTCTTTCGTCGTAAAAAATGCGTCAAAGACCCGGTCGAGATTGCCCACGGCAATTCCAGCTCCGGTGTCACGTACCTCGATCACGGCACACTCGTCCTCCGCCTTTACCTCGACCTCGATGAGCCCCGCGGAACCCATCAGCGCGTCACATGCATTGGAGACAAGGTTTGTCAGGATCTGGCGCAGATCGTCCGGCGGAACAGCCACATAGGAATCGAAACTTTGCAGTAGCCGGATTTCAGCCCCCTGAGAACTGCATCGGGGCTGGAACATGTTCACGACGCTCTCCGCAATGACAGCAAAATTAGACGACCCGCTCATAGTCGTGCGCACAAACGTCAGCGTGTGCCGAGCGATGCTTGTCAGCCGCGCGAGCTCCTCGTCGGCCTGCTTCAGATAGCGCCGGGTCTCCGGAGGGATGCGCTCGTCCGATAAGCCCAGAAAGAGCAGATTCGTAACCGCCTCCAACGGATTATTAATCTCGTGAGCAATCGTCGCCGATAGACGCCCGATCGCGGCCAGTTTTTCCGAGCGGATGAGCGCGAGCTCTGCATTCTTTCGATCGGTAACGTCGATCGTGACGCCGCGCCAAATGCCCGCGTCAGTAGGGGAAGGCGTCCCTCGGCTCTCCAGCCAATGGACCTCTCCATTTGGCCATTGCACCCGATACTCCGCGTGAAAGATCTTTCCCGAGCGCGCAACTCCATTCATCGCCGCCTCAAACCGCGAGCGGTCTTCCTCCACGATCAGCGATTCAGGCGAATTGAGGGCGGCCATCTCTGAAAATGGACGCCCAAAAACCTCCGCACCACCCTCCGCCCACTCAATGCGGCCGTCGGCCGTGCTCAGCGTCCACGCGACCGAATTGCTGCCCTGTTGCGCTTCCATCAGCGCTTCGGTTTGCCCCCGATACGACGCGAGCGCCTTACGAAGCCTGGCCCCGATGACGTTTTGCCGATGGCATATCCAAATGACCAGAAGGCCGACACTAAAGATGATCGCGCTGTAGAAAAGAGCTCGCCCGTTGAGTGTCCATTGCCCGGAGGGAGCGATTACGTAATAGTTGAAGAATGCCGTCGTACAGATCGCCGCCAGCAGTCCCTGGCGAAGACCCCAGAAGAGCGTGATTCCGGCGATCGACGCGTAGGTGAGCGCGAACGGCGTACTCTGCAAGGCGCGCGTGTGCAGGCCCAGATTCGTGCCGACCCAGGGAAGAATGACCGCTGCAGCATACCCGCCAGCCTGGTTGAGGACCACTGCGAGTCGACTGGGTTTATCGGGCAGCAATCGTGAACTCACAAACGGCCTTTCAAGAGGTCCCTCTCGGGAGCCAAGTCACACAACGCGAAAATGGGAGGAATGCGATTGCAGGATACGGCGCGATGCTCTCACTTTGCAATCGCTCTCCAGGCCCCTTCCCCGCTCTCTTCGAATACTCTGTTGAGTCTAATATTGAAAGAGCGTGCCTCATCATGAAATACCTCGTTGCCGTCGCAGCTTTCTTGATGTTAGGAGGTAGCGCTATGCCTAAGGCTGACTCGTCGCCAGCGACAAATGCGCTGGCAGTGCCCTACGCCCAGTTTGGCTTTGATATCTTGCGCCAATTAGAGTCTCAGCGCCCAGACGCCAATGTCTTCATTTCGCCGACCAGCATCGCAGTCGCGCTGGCGATGACCTCGAATGGCGCGAACGGAACCACCCGCGAAGCGATCCTGCACACCCTGCACTCGGATACGCAACCCATCGAGGGTTTCAATACCGCCAATCGCGAGCTCGCCGAACAGATAAGCAAGACCACCGCCGTGCAGCTCTCCATGGCCAACACCCTCTGGCTCCAACAGGGCCTCCCCGTAAGCCCTGCGTTCCAACAAGTCCTGCGGACGGCCTATGACGCCCACGCCGAGACCTTGAATTTTCGAAATCCTGCTGCAGTAGAAACGATCAACGCATGGGTTGCGAAACACACCAACGACCGCATCGAGCATCTCGTCGATCAGGTCGATCCCTTGACCGTCGCCATGCTCACCAACGCCATAGTCTTCAAGGGCAAGTGGACGCTCCAGTTCGATCCCAAGTCAACACAGCCCCACGATTTTAGACCTGCGAATGGCGCCGTACTCCAGGTGCCGATGATGAAGAACTCCGCCGAATATGCTTATTACGCAGACGGAAAGGGCCTGGAGGCGATTCGCCTGCCCTATGCCGACCGTACCTTTGCGATGTATGTAGTGTTGCCGCAGGATAGCAGTGGGCTGCAATCCTTTCTCAGCCAGCTAACGCCCGACACCTTCACTGCGCTGGTCTCGTCCCTGCACACCCAGCAGGGAACCATCGAGTTGCCCCGCTTTACGATCACCTACGACGCTACGCTGAACGCGGCCCTCACAAAACTTGGCATGGGAATCGCATTCGGCAACAACGCAAACTTCGACGGCATTTGCAAGGCGCCACGCATCCAGATCAGCGAGGTCCGCCACGCCTCATTTCTAAAGGTTGACGAAGAAGGCACCGAAGCCGCTGCCGCTACGAGCGTCGGCATGCGTGCAATGGCGGTAAGAATCGAGCCGCAGCCATTCCACATGGTCGTCGACCATCCGTTCTTCCTGGCAATTCGCGACGAACGCAACGGCCAACTCCTCTTCACCGGCACGATCGCCAAGCCGGAAAACTAGCGCCGATAAACCACCCCATCCTTCATCACAAATTTCACCTTCTGAGTCGCCGAGATATCCTCCAGCGGATTCCCAGGCACCGCAATCACATCCGCAAAATAACCGGCCTTCAACTCGCCAATCTTCCCGTCCCAACCCAGCAGCTTCGCGCCATTCAAATAATCCGCCTGCAACACCGCCACCGGAGCCATCCCATACTGCGCCATCAGCACCAGCTCCCGCGCCTGCGTCCCATGCGGAAACGGCCCCACATCCGATCCCACCACCATCGGCACCCCCGCCGCCAGCTGCAGCTTGAACTGCGCCGCATGGTAATCCTGCAAAGCCCGCTCCCTCGCCGCCGCTCTCGGCGACGAAGCATGATCGGCAAAATACTCCGAAATCGTAAACGTTGGCACCGCATAGATCTGCTTCTCACGCATCAGCCGCATCGTCTCAGGGCTGAGTTGATATGCATGATCAATCGAAGCCACTCCAGCCTGCACCGCATACATCGCCCCCGGCTCACCCGTGCAGTGCACACCAACCCGAGTCCCTACTCGCGCCGTCTCTTTCACCGCAACCTCAAGCTCCGCCTGCGTGTACTGGTAAGGAGTAACAAACTTCCCATCCACCTCACGGTCTTCGCCGGTCTCATAAATCTTGATGAAATCCGCGCCCTCCTTCAGCTGCTCGCGAATCACATTCACCAGCTCGGTACCATTGTTCGCATAATCAGCATTTCCCGGAACATGCGCCGCCGGGTTGTAAGCAACCGCGTCCTCATGCCCGCCCACAATGCTGATCGCGTTCCCACTCATCCGCATCCGCGGCCCCGGAATCAGTCCCGCATTGATCGCATTGCGAACCGCCGAGTCCGCTGAACCCGCACCCTCCGTCCCCATATCGCGCTCAGCGGTGAAGCCAGCCATCAAGTCATCACGCGCCGCCAGCTCAGCCAGAATCGTCCGCTGCGCCACCGACTCTTCGATCGTCTGCAAGTCCTCCGCCCCCGGATGCAGAAACAAATGTACATGTGCATCGATCAACCCAGGCATCAGCGTCGCATCGCCCAGGTCAATCACCTCCGCACCCGCCGGATGCGTCACCGCAGCGCCCACCTCCGCAATCTTGTTGCCCTCAACCAGCACTTCCCCTGGAGAAACAACCTTCCCCGCCGCCACATCCAGCAACCGCGCCGCATGAAGCACCGTAGGCTTCGAACCGGCATCCGAAGCCACCTGCGCGGCAGCCCCCATCCCACCCAGCAAAGCCCCAACCAAAGCCGCCTTAGCAACCAACCAAATGTGTGGTCTCATAATTAGCAGTCATCCTAGCACCGCTCTCAACAAAGACAATCCACCCATAATTGAACTACCCGCCCGCTTCTCGCCGGGGGCTTCAGCCCCCGGAATAGAAGCTGCAAAAAGAGGCCTTTAGGCCAGGGCTTTTCATTTTCTGCCGGCAACCTTAGCCCGCCGATCGGCGCAGCACCCCCACTCACCACCCTCCCTAAATCCAACTAAAGGGTGCCTCATCTGCGAAGAATTTCTTGCAGGGTAGAGGCTGACCGGTAACATTTCCATATCTGATTCAGAAGCCACCGGCGGTGGAAATGAATTCCCCCGCCGGCAAATTCCAACCAATTCAAGAACGCTGGCGCTTTATCGAGCCGAGTACCAGCGAACATAATCGACCAGCATTGGCCCGGGGGTGGTCAGACCGGCGATCGATCCACCCAGCGTGCCGCCGATCGCCTCATTCAAGAGGATGAAAATGGGTTGATTGAATGCCCATACATCCCCTGCGGGAAGGCTGGCGGGGGTAGTTATGAAGAACGGCTTGGATGGATCATCCACGAAGAATTGCACCTGGTCTGGCGACCAGATGATCCCATAGGTGTGGAAGGTCGTGGTTGTCTCTCCGCTGGGGAATAGGTAGCGATCCGAAAGTCCGTCGCCTCCGGTGAGGTAGGTGTGGATGGTGGAATTCTCTCCTGTGACTCCAGGTCCGCCATATATCTGAGGTGACCAGTCTTCCAGGATGTCTATCTCTCCGGCAACGGGCCATGGAACGCCACTGTTGATGTTGTTCCCCAGCGCCCAGAAGGCGGGCCAGAGCCCCTGATTGGTCATATCGGGAAGCGCGATCCTCGCCTCGAGAATGCCGTATTGGAAGGTCTGCCCTCCACTCGTATTCAGGCGAGCCGAGATCCACGTCCCGTCCACGTTTCTGGGCTGGATCACGAGATGACCGTTGCCGTCGGTATAGACCGGAGCCGTGGAAGTGCTGAACTTTGTCGGACACTGGCTCGGATTGCCCTGCACTCCCGGAGGTCCGCAGTAAACTTCCGCTTCGTTATTTCCCCACCCATTATTGTTTCCGAGGTCGAAATTCCAGGCCTCGGTGGATGGCGGACCTGACGGGCCCTCGAACTCCTGGCACCAGGTCGGCTTGTAGCTCACTCCTCCAACCGATAGATCGCCAATATTTGTGCAGGGGCTGGCTCTGAGGCCGCCCTTGCCGGTGTTGCTGCTGTTGGTCTGCACGGCCAGTGACCATAGCTGGTTGCTGGCGCCGGTGCATGTTTCTACCACCACAGCGCTTCCAACGGCCTTTCCGCTGGAGGTCAGGCAAAGATTTGTGCTGTTAGCAGGCTGAAATTCGTAGAATCTGCCGATCAGCACCGGATCCCAGGCCTGCCCCGAAGTCCCGGCGCACGCATCCAGAACCACTGCCGAACCGCTGGTGCTACCCGATGCGGTGACGCAATATGGGCCAAGAGCGGCGAAGTTGTAGAAGCCAGGCGGGACTACCCCGGTATTATTCAGTGACCATGACTGCGCGCCCGTGCTGTTCGAGGTGTAGATGTCGATCGGATTTCCGGCCCCTGTCCCTGCACCTGAATCATCGAAGACCAGGGTTGGAGCATTCTGCGGGCTCAGTGTGAAGCTGCCGATGCCGATGGGAGCGGTGCCAAACGAACCGGCTTGGCCGGGGTTCCCACAGTCTGCAGTTGCGAAACATAATCCGCGGTGAATCCCCCCGCCGGAGAAGCCCTCCTCGGGCGAGTGGCCTCCCAAAGCCACGCCTTGCCCTAAGAGCGAATAGCAGCCTGAAGTAAGCGTCAGGGCCACCAGGCAATACCCAAGCTTGGCCCTGATCGCCGATTGCCTGACCACCGATTGAATGATGCGTTTTGAAATCACGGGTATCTCCTCCCTCGGGAGTGTGTTGGGGCGCAATCTGCGCATGTGAATTGCAATCCTTTCTCAGTCCATTCCTGCATCGGTCTGCGTCGTCAACGGAATGTTCTTCCCACGCAACTTCCTCAACTACGTACCGCATCGACATCGTGTCTTTGCAGTTGCAGCGGCCGATCGAAGCTGGTTGTTCTGGGTCGTTCCGGACTTGCAGACTACTCCCGTCAACAGCCGCTCGCCGATGACGCGGAGACAACGCTAGCAGGGTCGAAGCCAGGCTGACAACCCCTTGCCAATCTGGGATTGCCGGGATCCTACACGATTCGAAGGGGCACGGCTATTCAGCCGTGCCATGGAAGAAACAGAATCAACTCGGCTTTAACCGCTGAGGGAGTTGCTTGCTCGAGCCGCAAGCTTGGCAGATCGACGCCGAAGTCCTGAAGACTCCCCTCTATCGCCCCCGTCTATCCAAATTTAAGTAAGATTCTGAGATATGCCGACGGCCAGGGAGATCGCGTTGACCTCAGAATCCGCCACCTCCGAACCCGCAATCCTGAAGACAACCTCCGCATCGGTGCGGCATCTCGTCGACCCAGCCTCGGCCAGCCCGAGCGAGCAGAGACAATACCTGCGCATCTTCACCTCGACCGTCTTCATCCGCGACCACGATCGCAGCCTTCCCTTCTTCGTCGACCAACTCGGCTTCACCGTCGTCGCCGACGCCCGCTTCGAGTTCGGCAACCGCTGGGTCGCCGTCGCCCCTCCCGACGGCAGCGCGGTCCTCGCGCTCATCGCGCCCAAGCGCGGCTCCGAGAACTACAAGCTCATCGGCCGCCCTACACAGATCGCCTTCATCGCCGAAGACATCAACGCCACCTTCGAACTATGGCGCAGCCGCGGCGTGCAGTTTCGCTCCCTCCCGCAAAAAACCCTCTTCGGCGGTACCTCGGCCATCTTTGCCGACGTCGATGGCAACACCTATCAGTTGCTCGCCTCCGATGTCTTGAGCCGCGAAATCGAAGCGCAGCGCCAGGCTCTCAACGAAAGACTCGACGCCGAACGCCGCGCCGCGCAGGAGCTCGAGATCGCCAAGCAGGTCCAGGCCAAGCTCTTCCCTCAGACGCTGCCTATGCTCAAGACCCTCGATTACGCGGGCATCTGCATCCAGGCCCGCCATGTCGGCGGAGACTACTACGACTTCCTCGATCTCGGCCGCGACCGCCTCGCGCTGGTCGTCGGCGACATCGCCGGCAAAGGCATCGCCGCCGCGCTCCTCATGGCCAATCTGCAGGCCAATCTCCGCAGCCAGGTCGCCATCGCCCTCAAAGCGCCAAAGCGGTTTCTCGCCTCAGTCAACCGCATGCTCTTTGAGAACACCACTCCCAGCGCCTACGCCACCCTCTTCTTCGCCGAATACGACGACCGCACCCGCCGCCTCCGCTACGCCAACTGCGGACATCTCTGCGCCCTCATCCTTCACCCCGACGGCAAGCACTCCAACGGAAAACACTCCAACGGCAAGATCGAACGCCTCGACTCCACCTGCTCTGTCATGGGCCTCTTTCACGATTGGGAATGCTCCATCGGCAAATGCCAGCTCGCGCCCGGAGACATCCTCGCCCTCTACACCGACGGCGTCACCGAGTCCTTCGACGAAAACGAAGAAGAGTTCGGCGAAGAACGCCTCATCGAAGCCCTAAGGCGTCACAAGAAACTACCCGCCCACGAAATGGTCAAGGCTATCGTCAATGAAGTCCAAACCTTCACCTGCCCCGAGCGCGGCCAATACGACGACATCACCGTAATCGTCGCCAAATGCACCGCGGATAGTGGGTGAGCCCCGCCGAGGTATAACGTTTTCATTTAGATTGCAATATCGAGGCCCGGGGCTTGATTATGGATGCCACTGAACGCTTGGTTCGTCGGGGGAAACCTGTATGGTTGATGAGAACAAGTCTCGAACCGGCGAGCAAGAAGCTCGAACGAGCGAGCATTCGTTAACGGCTCTTAAAGCCCGGCAAGCCGACCTCAAAGGGCATCGAGATATGTATAGTCGGCAGTACTCGATGATTGCGGGATTTTCGCTCTTCGGGTTGGTGGCCGCTCCAGTGTGTATTTGGCTGTTTAACAGCCAAATACACCGATCACCCGTTCTAGCCTTCTTGCTGCTCTATTTTTTGTCGCCAGCTGCCGTGCTTCCGACGCTCCGCACTCGGCTGCGCGATTTGGACAATGATCTTCAACAGATTGATTTTCAAATCGATTTGTTCAGCTTCGACGTCAGCAAGAGGGAGATCAGGGCAGAACAACTGCTTCACCTGAATCACCTGCAACTCCGCCGGTACATCGACCTCAACTTGAGCCAGAATAGCTGGATCTTCACTCTCGGGGTCGCTTGCATCCTTTTAGGAACCGTAATTCTTGCATCCACGTTGTACGTTCTGCTCCGACTGGGCGGCACTGAGGACTCAACCACAAAGATAATCACCGCTGTACTCGGAGGCGTGGGTGCCTTCTTGACCAATTTTGTTGCGGCTGTTTATCTCAAGATGAGCGCTGCGGCCAACCAGAATCTAGCTTCCTTCTATTCCCGGCTCGCAGAAAACCAACAACTGATGCTCGGGAATCTCCTTGCATCTCGCATCGATGACGATGCCAAGCGATGGGACACGCTGGCCGCCTTATCATTGCGTTTGGTCCCACTGAAGGAAGACCACAGTGCCGCCGGGGGCTGATTATCTATTAGGGCTGGCGACTCTTCTTTGGCGCGCCGGGGGGCCTCACTCAAGCCAAGCGTTGGCTAGAGCGGGAGAGCAGAGCCTGGCGCACATGGAATATCGAACAATTGCACACTATGGCGTTTGCTGGAATGAAGTTACAAAGCGAATAGTGATGTTATCAATGTCGTTACTGCGGACAGACCCAAAATCAAACTGCCATCGGCGAGTGTACTCTTCTAGTCCTTATAGCTATAATCCGCGATTAGTACCCTGCCCATTCTTCGTGAGAAAAGAATTACTTAGAGTCGCTAAAGGCGGAGCTTGCGTTAGCTTTCATGACATTCGTGAGGTGTTCTTGCCCCTCTCGGGGCTGAAAGGTCGTTCATGAACAGATATGGTCGCACCTTGCTTGCTCTCCTTCCCTTCTTGGTTGCATCGGCGCTTCTCGCGCAAGACGAAACAACTTCCCCTCCACCAACGCCAGCACAGCCTGGCCCGCCTTCCTACCTCATGTGGGGCCTTTTCATAGCCTGGCTGGTGACAGTGGCGCTGGTCCTGTGGCGCCGCTGGCCTCGCTTTTTCACCGGTGGGGGCGCTGTTCCCGATGGCGAAGAGGACAGCGCATGGTTTGCCAGGGTTTCTCCTATTGTGCGGTTACGCCGAAATGCTTCCTTGCTCCCGCTGCCTCTGACACGGCGTGACGAGGCGATCGTCCTCTATCCCACCAAGCTTGTGCGGATTCGCTTGCGGCGCAATACTGCAATCCCAGCCGCTTACCGGCCAGACGGTTTTGAGGAGCTGAAGAAGACCAAGGGCGTGAAAGTCTTATTCGCGTTTCCGTTTGACTCGATCGAGAAGATCGTCTTCAAGAAGCCCTGGCTGCGCGGGTTCTTTCTGAATCTGGTCCGAATGACTGTTTATTCGTCGAAGAAAAAACGCCGGATATACATGCGGGGAAGTGATCTGCCTAACTTGCTTCGAGCACTGGAATACCTGCTTCCGGAACGGGTCACGCCTCCAACACAGGTGCGGCCCAACCAGTCGAAGAAACGAAAAGCGGAAGACCGTTCGCAACACCGGCCGATGCGTTCTCGCCCTCTCGCCCTTGCCCTGAAGCTCTTGTCGGCAGCTTTGATCGTAGTTGCTCTATTGTCCTACTTTAAGTACCCGACTCTGGCTATTTCTGCCCTGGTGTATTTGTTGGTGGTAGGCATGCTGCAGATAGCGAACGGATTGTGGGAAAAAGATCCGGCCAAATTGCTTGGATCCGATACACGCCGGCCAATCCTCTATCTGCGCTCTTTTCTCGATGACCGCGAAACTAGCCTTCATCCAGAGACGGCGTTTTCTGCTTTGGTAGGTCTCGACCCTCCTTACTATTCACTGGAGCAGTATCGCGACGCTCCTTTCTATAAGTTTGCGAGATGGACCGTTGGATTTCTATCCAACCATCATCCTGTCAGGATGATAAAACTGCTGATCGGCCGTCCTCTTGATTCCTCAGAGGAACAAATGTCTGGATTTTTCACTCAATTTGGCATGTTTGTCGCAATCGGGAAACCCGGAGAAGAAGTGGCCACGACCGGGGCAGCCCGGATGTACGTCGGCAACGACGAATGGCAAAGCCTGGTCGTCGATCTGCTCTCCACGTCACAAATTGTGCTGCTGCAGCCGAGCAGCACTCAAGGAGTCTGGTGGGAGGTCCAAAAGACGATAGAGCTTGCTGCGCCTGCACGAATTCTGATGTGCATGGTGGATTACCGGGACAGGCAGAACGACTATGAAGTCTTTCGGTTGCGACTGGAAAAGCTATTGCCCGCCGGAGTCCAGGTGCCGCGAGCAGTCGGCAACAATCCGTACATCACCTTCTTGTATTTTGACGAAACCTGGCAAGTCCACGAGCTGCGACTGCGCTATTACTCGCGAATCGCGTGGCCACTTAGGTTCAGGGCCGTCGATCTGCAAAGCACCCTGCAGCCATTTCTGCAAACCGCTGGAGTGGTTGACGCGAAAGGCAAAGCGCTTCCGAGCGCTGCGTCCTGAACTGGAAAGACTGTCGTACCGGGTCTGTCCCAATTCAAGCCGTCTCTTGGCTCGAGTGGGTCGGGCAGCCACTCTAATCTCGTTAAGAGTTACAATACTTACAGAAGCTGCACTGGAGGCTCTCGATGAGTTCTATCCAATCGACGGTAATCAGCATGCGCCTGCCGGCGGCCAGCGGGAACCGGCTGAAGCGGATGGCAAACCGGCATGGATGGACTGCCAGCGACGCCAGCGCGCGTCTGGTCGAAGAGGGCCTGCGCCGCACTGAATTTGCCTTCCTTGACTTCCGCGATTCGCCCGTTGGCCGGCAGGCCTGCATCCAGGGCAGCAGCCTTGCTGTCTGGGAGGTCATGCTCCTCCTCCACAGCTACAAGGGCGACGTAGCGGCGGTGGCGAAACATCTCCGCTGGCCACTAGCCAAGGTGCAGGCCGCCGTCAACTACGCCGAGGCGTTTCCCGAAGAGATTGCCGAGGTCCTGGCTGAGAATGATGCGACGGATTTCACCACATTGAAGCGCATGCTGCCGCAAGCCGCCGAGTTCATTGCTGGCAAAACGGCGAAAAGATAAGGTGCTCAAGCTTCTGCTCGACGAGCACATTTCGCCGGAGGTGGCCAGGGGCTTGTGTCGCCGCGACCGTTCGTTAGTCGTCTACGCCCTGGTCGATTGGGAGGATGGGAATTTTCTCGGACAGGAGGATTCAGCATGTCTGCGCGCAGCTGCTGCCCAGCGATTGACCCTTGTCACCTATGACCGAAGAATCATTCCACCTCTGCTCAAAAGCTGGGCAGAAGAGGGTCGGCGCCATGGCGGTGTGATTTTCGTCGATGAGAAGACCATCTCTCCCGCGGATATTGGTGGGTTGGTCCGGGCTTTGGGGGAGTTAGTGAAAGAAGCGCGTCATCAGAATTGGACCGACAGCGTCCGCTTCCTGCGATGCTGATACCTGGCCGGTTGCATGCCCCCTGTTGAAGGACTTCCCCTGGCGATCGACTATAACTATGACCATGGACCGTCGCCAATTCACAACTCGTTCCCTCGCCGCAGCCGCAGGCACAATGCTGCATCGCCCCTCGACCTATGCCGCTGCGCAAACTTCCCCACAGCAAGTACCCGGCTCGGTCCCCGATTCAGTAATACAGAAGGCGCGCTTTCCCGAAGGCTTCATCTGGGGCACCGCCACCGCCTCCTACCAGGTCGAAGGAGCATGGAATGAAGATGGCAAAGGTGAATCGATATGGGACAAATTCACTCACACGCCCGGTAAAGTAAGGGGCGCCGTGACCGGCGACGTCGCCTGCGATCAATACCACCTCTATCCGCAGGACATCGCAATGGCCAAGCGCCTCAACCAGAAGAGCCAGCGTTTTTCCATCTCCTGGCCGCGCATTCAACCAACCGGGACCGGCACCCCCAACATGAAGGGGATCGATCACTATAGCCGCTTCGTCGATGCTTTGCTCGAGGCCGGCATCCGCCCCTGGTGCACGATGTATCACTGGGACCTTCCCCAGGCGCTCGAGGACCGCGGAGGCTGGCCAAACCGCGATCTCGCCGGCTACTTCGCGGACTATGCCGGAATCCTCGCCAAGCATCTCGGCGATCGAATCACGATCTGGGCGCCCTTTAACATGCCTTGGGCAATCGCCTTCATGGGCTACGCCGCCGGCGCCTTTCCGCCCTGCCGCACCAGCTTCACCGATTTCCTCAAGGCAGCGCACACACTCGCGCTCGCTCAGGCCGAGGCGCACCGCGCCGTCAAAGCGGCCTCGCCCCAGGCAACATTCGGAAGCGCCTATGAGATGGCTCCCGCATACCCCAAGACCGACTCCGACGACGATCGCGCAGCCGCCGCCCGCTACCACGCCATGAACAACGTCTTCTTTCTTGAGGCGGCCATGTACGGTCGCTACCCCAAGGCTTTCGTTGGAGAACCGCCCCTTGAGTTGATGGGCTTTCAGGCAGGCGATGAAAAACTCCTCAAAGCGCCACTGGACTGGGTGGGCTTTCATTACTACACGCGGCGCATCGTCTCCGACGCAAGCAAAGAGGAATTTCGCTCAGGCGGCAACTTCAGCGGCACCGAGATTGAGAACAATTCCCCGGGCGGCCGCGACCCTTACACACGCTTCCGCGCTGCGATGCCTACAGAGGGCCCGCTGACTGACGCCGGCCTCGAAGTATGGCCAAGCGGAATCTATGACCTTGTCACGAAGGTTTCAAAGGACTACAACCATCCGATCATCGAAATCACCGAGAGCGGCTGCGGATATCTCGATGGCCCCGATGAAGAACAAAACGGCCGCATCCCCGACACCCGTCGCATCCAGTGGTATCGCGAAGTGCTCGCCGAACTGGCCCGCGCCATCGCCGACGGAGCCCGCGTTCGCGCCTATCATGCCTGGACCCTGCTCGACAATTTCCAATGGGCCGAGGGTTATACCGAGCGCTATGGGTTGATCTACAACGACTTTCGCAACCAGAAGCGAACCATCAAGGATTCCGGCCTCTGGTACGGTCGAGTCGCCGCCTCCAATCGGCTGGATGTCTAATCTTCATTCGCGGGGTACCCATGCTTCCGCGCCTTTCGCGGACAGGTGGGAGAATCAAATCCCCGTCCCTGCGGCTACCCCTAATACCCACCCCGTTCCGGTTCATTCATCCGCGCGCTCGCGGTCAACTCGGTCTTCCCGATTCTCCTGCTCTTCCTGCTTCCGACGCTTCTCTCGCTCTTCCCGCTCCTCGCGGCCGTCGCTCATCTCGAGCCCTCCTGTGTGCAACATATCCAGGAGCTCACCTCAGGGGTTCACCTCAAAAACTGACAAATCTGAAATCCTCCATCAACAAAACAAACCTCCACAAGAATGATGGGGCGTCATCAATCTGGGGCGGCGCCAGCCGCCCATTCTCATTCGCGTGGAAGATCTGGCTCCGAAACTCGGTAACCAAACCCCAACACATTCAAAACAGACGTCAGGCAGTCTCGACACAGAACTCAGATGGCGAGAGCAGAAGTACAGTTACTGTAATGCGAAGCGCCCCGTTCGGCAGGCGTTTCCCCCAGGAAAAACGCCTAAAGAACCAATCTCAGGCACATGACACCAACTGTACTTCTGCTCTATACCGAAGATTCGAATTCGCCTCGAACTCCAGAACAGTGCTTTTGTTCTCGAAGTCAACATTATTGTGGTGCCCCGTGACGATGATTGGGCTTCCGACCTTCCAGTCAGTGAAGACCTCGAGCCGCATCTCCGGCTCCGCCATCCACTGCGTCATCAAATCAGGATCGGTCAGCGCCCGCCACACCTCAGAAGGCGGTGCATCAATCGTGGCGGAGTTCTCAATCACGCGAATCATCGGCTCTCAGTTTGAAGCGCAGCGAGGCGCGAATCCTGAAACAGAACGAACCGCTTCCGTCTGTTGCACAAAGAACCCTTTGCGAAACAAAGGGGCCTTCTGTCGTGCCTACTCACAAAACAGGATGACCGTTGTCGACTGTTCGCCCAGCTCAAAGATGGCAACAATATTTTCGCAAAATGGAGGCTAGAGCAGAAGTACACTTACTGTAATGCGAAGCGCCCGGCCCGGCAGGCTTTCCCCCCAGGGAAAAGCCTACTGAGACAATCTCCGGCACGTGACACCAACTGTACTTCTGCTCTAGAGAGGGGTATGAAGGCGCAGCGCACTCACAGAAACCACTCCCTGCCAGCCACAACCTTTCCCGTGCTGTCGTAGGCACTCGATATGGACGGTCGTATTGGGAAGGGCTTCGGCATCAACCCTTATTGGGATCAACTTGCCGCAATCGGGACACGGAAACTGATAGAGCTTGGTAGGCATGATGGCGCTCAGGACTTCTTCGGGTGCGTCTTCCTGTTCTGAATCTTCTGCCACTCAGTTTCCCGCCGCCGCATCTCTTCCTTCGAGACGGTAAACAGTTTGCGGACGGCGTTGTCGAACCGCTGGGTATCGGTGTCGCCGGGTACGCTCGGGGCGGGCTGAGGCTTCATACGGTCATGATAATCCTGACAGGGTAAACGCACGAACGCCCCGCTACTAACGGGGCGAGAAAAATTAGGATTCTCAATTCGTGCTCGACGTTGGGGTCGAAATGGTCGTACTGTTCTGGCCCAACAATACCTCCGCCTTAATTTCTCCGTCAAGCTAAATCTGCGCCCAGCGGCTTCCGACCTTCCAGTCAGTGACGATCCCGATCCGCATCTCCGGCTCCGCCATCCACTGCCTCATCAAATCGGGATCAGTCAGCGCCCGCCACACGTCAGAAGGCGGTGCATCAATCGTGACGGAGTTCTCGACCACGTGAATCATCGGCTCTCGGTTCATAGCGGAGCGAACCGCGATTCCCTCCGAGGATCCACAGCCAACGGCCCGACTTCATCTCGGGACAGATACTAGGAGTCGACGGCCTTCTAGGGTTATGAGGAAGGAGACATCTTACCTTACTGCCTGTCCGAAAGGCTCTTGACTCTCGCCACGTACCCAGCATTGCTAGGATCGTGGCGGAGAAGCTCTTGATACGTCTTGAGTGCGCTAACCAGATCACCCTTAAGCTCGTACGCATTAGCCAAGTTCACCATCGCTGCGGACCACTGGCGAGGGAAGCTGCCCTCGGTGTAGACCTGAAGCGCAAGGCGACAGGCTGACACCGACTGCTCTAGGAATTTCGCCGCCTCTATCCCCCTATTCCGCGTTGCAAGCCCGTAAAGCGCACCGCCGAGGCCGTTCTGCGTAAGAGCCCAGCCTTGCGGGAATTCGTCCCGGGTGTAGACCAGCAACGCGCTTCGATAAGCGGCGACCGCATCCCCCCAGTAATTCAATGCCTCGGTCCCTTCAGTATTAAAGGCCAAATCGCTAAGTGCGTTGCCGAGATTGCTTTGCGTCTCCGCCCAGTCCTGCGGCAGCTGTTCGCGCGTCCTGACGGTCAGCGCGCCCCGATAGGCAGCCGCCGACTGCTCTAAGTAAAGCGATGATTCAGCACCTTGCGTTCTCTCCCCCAACTGGGCAAGCGAATTACCCAGATTGTTCTGTGTACGGGCCCAATTCTGCGGGAGCTGTTCTCGTGTTCTCACTTCGAGCGCGCCGCGAAAGGCAGCAACGGACTCTTTAAGATAGTCGACCGCCTGCGTCCCGGCACTTCTACCCGCAAGCTCCATGAGCACGTTTCCAAGATTCTGCTGAACTCTTGCCCAATCCTGCGGGAGTTGCTCCCGCGTAAAGACCCGTAGCGCGTTGTTATAGGCGTCTACAGACTGCCCTAAATCACTCAATGCCTGTTCCCTTCGACGCGCCTGCCTAGATCCTCCAAAACGGCGCCGAGATTACCCTGAAGCGCCGCCCACTCCAGCGGCTGCTGCTCACGAGTTGTCGTCTCTAACACGCTACGGTAGGCGTCCACAGACTCTTGTAGGTAGCTCAACGCCTGCGGCCCTTCGCTCCGCAGTCCTTGCTGGTACCTAACTGTAGCGAGGTTGCTCTGCGCACTCGCCCAATCAGACGGCGATCGCTCTCGGGTATTGATCTGAAGCGCGCCCACAAGAGCCTCTGCTGCTTGACCCAGATCGCTAGACGCCTGCGCCCCCTCACTCCGCTCAGCGAGGCTGACAAGCGCCCCTGCGAGATTGATCTGTACCGCTGCCCAAGCCTGAGGGAACTTACCTCTCGCGTAGACCAGCAGTGCGCTACGACAGGCTTCCGCTGACTGTCCGAGATAGTCGGATCCTTGTGCGCCTTCAGCCCGCTCACCTAAATCGCGAAGCGTGACGCACAGATTGTTCTGTGTCGCAGCCCAATCCTCTGGGAATTGTTGGCGCGTGAAAACCCCAAGAGCCGCGTTGTATGCCTTCACCGACTGAACCAGATCAGCCGATGCGCCCGGACCCTCGCCGCGTTCGCCAAGTTCGTTATACAAAGCACCGAGGTTGAGCTGCGCCCTCGCCCAATTCTGCGGGAACAGCTCGCGCGTATAGACCTCAAGAGCATGGCGATAAGCCCTCATTCCGGACTCGGCGTGGCTTGCAATGTCTGCACCCTCCGAACGAGAGCTCAGCTCCACCTCCGAACGACCTATCCCAAGCTGCAGATCGGCCCATTGCGCTGGGCTCTGATCTCGCGAGCTGTAGGAGAGAGCCTTGTCAAATGCCCCTAACGCGTTCTTGAAGTCCGAGTCGCTAAAAGCGGCGTGACCAGCCAGGCGGTAGTCCCGAATAAGACGATCAACACCCTCCTGGTGCTGCTTTTCTAGACTTCCGAGACTGGCTTCCTCCTCCGCAGCAGCGTCGAGCGCTCGCTCACGCGATTCACGAAAATTGCGAACCGCGAATGCCGCCAGACTAAGGTCGTACTGACTCGATTTTCGGGACGCCACGTCCGCCGCCCAGCGGTTTAGCTCCCTTTGAACATCCTGAACACTGAACCCGTATTCAACGGCCCAATCCTTCAAATACCGCCCGAGATCCGGAGGATCTTTGGAGTCTGGCTGGGAAGGCTGACGATTTGACTCTTTCGCTGGTCGCTCAACAAAAGCTCGCAGCTGAACATCGGAAAGGAATTTGGGAGAACCCTTCGGCAGCAGCTGAATCTCTTTTCGCGTGTGCACAAGATCCGCGGGAATAGTGAGCTTTCCGCCAGCAGGCTCATACACTGCATAGCCAGGGAAGGTGACCGTGACCGTTACTTCATCGCCAGGCCGGTACGCGTCGGGCAGAAATACATGGAATAGGCCATCATCGTTGCTGATGCCGTGGCTCCCGGCTTCATCGAGCACAACCTTTGCTCCTGCCACGGGAACCTTGGACTGATCATCCCCCCTAACAAGCTTTCCCAACAGCTCCCGCTGAGACTGGGCACTCGCAGCCGAGGCGAGAAAGATTCCGAGGGCGAGCGTGCCGACGACTCGCATTACCGATTCCGCTTCATGGAAAAGTCCACGCTGGAGTCCCCGAGGGTCGGGCTCAAGTGGGCCATCTGATACCCCTGTTTCTGCGCAACAAGGTCAACCGAGCGTTGGCTATCTGCCGCAACGTCAAAGCTGAAACTCCCATCGTCCTTAGTGACATCAACCGCGTTCAAACCCTGCAACATGATGCGAACACCGGGCAATGGGCTACCGGCCTCGCCAGAAACCGCACCCGCCAGCTTGTAGTGCTTGATCTTCTTCTTGACCTGCAAGTCAAGGCTTGTGCCATCCAGTTTGGCGCTGGGGCTGACCGACTCATAGGTATCCGACTCGACCCATGCCGGCACCTCGTGCCCTCGAAAATCAGCCGGGATGGCGGGGAAATAAGCCTGCCCTTTGTCACCGATTGACTCGCTCTGAATATCCGGTCCCAGTTTGAGCATCACACGGCCAGAATTCTGCAAAACAGTATCTTGCGGGCCGCCCTCGCCATACACATAGACAGTTAAAGGGAACGTTGACGACTTCGGGATGAAGAAATACCGCCAACAACAACTAAGGCCGCGCCCACCACCGGGCCACCTAACTTGAGAGTGCCACCCAGAAGCGTCCCTTCGTAGGTAGCAGATGAAGAAAGCACCCCAAACAAGAACACCGCCGCAGTCAGACCCATCAACACGAGAACGAGATAGTAGACATGCCCCGTCAAGCCCAGCGCAGTCAACCTTTCGGCGTCTAATACCAAAAGGAGTAGAAGCGCCAGGCAGCAGAGAAACGCCGCGAACGAAATCCAGGCATAAGTTGGGACTTTATAACGGCTGCTTCGCGCTTGCACCTAGTCGGCCCTCTTATTCGCGCTCAAACCAGAGTCTCAACGGTTGTCCGGCTATTTTCTGCTTAAGCGGAGGTGTAGGTTCGAGTCGCTCCAAGATAGCGCACAAATTCTTGTCAAGACCCGAAAAACTTCCCGAGACCGCTAGAATTCTGATTCCATTGCGAATAAAAAATCCAAAAACCTGGCACAGTGAGACTATCCGATTTGGTAAAATAGAATTAGAGAGTAAGAAAAGGGCGGCCACAAGAGTCTGTTACGAAACTCTTCAGACTGGCGCCAGTAAATGAGAAGATGCCCTTGCGGGAGCGAGGGCATCTTGGTTTATGAGCTATATCCGAGGCGAGGGGCGGAGTCAGGGGACGTTATTTCCAGTAGTGCTGGACGACCTTGTTCCATCCGATCATGTGTGCCGAGTGATCGACGCATTCGTCGAGCGGCTGGAGATGGAGCAGCTTGGGTTCGCGCGAGCCGAAGCTGCGGAAACAGGGCGTCCTGGCTACGATCCGCGCGATTTGCTGAAGCTGTACTTGTACGGATATTTGCACCAGATGCGGTCCTCGCGGCGGCTGGAGACGGAGTGCCGCCGCAACGTGGAGCTGATGTGGCTTCTGGGGCGTCTGTATCCCGATCACAAGTCCATCGCCGAGTTCCGGCGAATGCATCGGGAAGCAGTGACAGCGGCGGGAGCCGAGTTGATCCGGTTCGCGCGCTCGGTTGGCCTCATCCGTGGGGAGTGGATTGCCATCGACGGGTCGAAGTTCCGCGCCGCTTCCAGCGCGCGCAGCGTGCTCGATCGCGAAGCACTTCAACGCTATCTGGACCAGATGGAGAGCGCGGACAGCGAGCAGGAGACAATCATCGACAGCTCTGCCATTACCTCAGCCCTGGAGAAGCTGCGGAAGCATCCTGAACCGGAGGCCCGCTTCATGCGCACCGCCGATGGGAAGCTTCCAGCTTATAACGTGCAGACCGCCGTCGACGCAGAGCATGCGCTCATCGTTACCCATCAGGTGACGACAGCAGGCAACGACAGCTCCCGTCTGCAGCCGATGGCCGAATCCGTGCGCCTAGTTCTCGGCAACGGGGCTGAGGTCATTAACATCATCGCCGACACGGGCTACTCGAACGGCGAACAAGCCGGCATTTGTGAGGCCACCGGGCTGATTCCGCACATCCCGGCCAAGCGCAGCATCAACAGCCATGGAGATGGAACTCTGCTGGATCGCACGGCCTTCCGCTATCAGCCGGAGACAGACTCGTTCCTATGTCCTGCAGGCCAGACGCTCCAACGCAAGCAGCTGGCGCGCAAAGACCGCGCCGTGGTGTATCAGGGCCAACCCGCGATCTGCGGAGCCTGCCCCTTGAAGCCCGGGTGCACTCTGACTTCAAGACGTTTTGTAACACGGCATCTGGACGAAGAGGCCTTAAACCGCATGCATCAACGTGCCACTCCGCAAGTCATGCGGCTCAGACGATCTACGGTCGAGCATCCCTTCGCCAATCTGAAATATCGCATCTTCGGTCATCCACGCTTCCTGCTGCGCGGCCTTCGCGGCACCCATACCGAAATCAGTCTCGCGGTCATGGCTTACAACCTCAAACGCATGATCAACATCCTCGGAGGTTCCGTACTCACCGCCAGGCTACTACCGGCCTGATGCCAGCCGGGGAAAAAACATCGCACCTATACCCAAAAGCTGAAACGCTCCCGTTCGGGAGCGTTTCTGCTTTTCCTAGCATCGCTCAGAGACTGCTGTTCCGTAACAGACTCCACAAGCCGCCCTTTCTCATTTCGCGCGGAAGACCTGATTCCGAGACCCGGCCACCGCCCCAAGCCGTTCAAAACAGGGAATTTGAAAGGCGCCATCAATTGAATCAAGATTTTAGCCCGGATCAAGCCACCCAAGTCGCTGAAACTAAAGAATAAAGCAGGAAATCCCAGGGGGAGGGGGGGTGCCACCCTGAGACGGTGGGGCTTTAGCCACGTTTACGAGTGGTCATCTTCTCTTCAGCCATAATCAAGCAAGCCTGTACTTACCGCTCTAAGTTATTGAAAACGGCGTATCTGTACACAAATTCAGTGGAATGACGATCTTACAGCGGTATAGACAACTTAAACCGCTGAAACCAATCCACTTGCACACAGATATGGGGTACCCCCACTCACCGCGAAAATATCCGCGAAAGCAGCCCTTTGCCCTTCCCCTCAACCTCGTCTTCCGCCCCCAAAGGCTCCGGCTGCGGCGGAAACAGCTCCCCATAAAACGCCGCATGCGGATTGTGGATGCAGAGCCGGTCCGCGGTCTCCTGCCCATACTCCTTCACCAGCGCCTTGTGCCCATCTCCCAGGTTCGGCGGCCGCGAACTCGTGTTATGCGCATCGCTCGCCAGAAAATGGACCCAGTTCCGCTTCAGCATCTGGTGCGACATCGCCTCCGCCCGCTGCCCAAACCTGCCCAGCAGCGAACCCGCCGTCACCTGCACCACGCAGCCCAAACGAATCCAGTCGCTGATCATCTCCGGCTTGGCCTGTAGCGTCGCGTTGCGCTCCGGATGCGTAATCACCGGCGTCACGCCGGTAGCCACAAACTCATACAGCGTCTCCGCAATCGACGGCTGAATGCCATAATCGGGAAACTCCACCAGCAAATAGCGCCGCCCGTTGATCGTGTACTTGTCGGGATGGTCGAGCTGGTCCTGAATATTGTCGTAAGTCAGGTGAAAGTCGCAGCCCAGGCCAAACGTGATCCGGCCGGCCGCATAGGCCTCGATAGCGGCCAGCTTCTCCCGGTTGATCTCCGGAGTAAACGCCCAGCGATCGTTCGCATGCGGAGTACAAACAATATGCGTGATCCCATTGTCCACGGCCAGATCGACCATCGCGCACGACGTCTCTAAATCTCGCGGCCCATCGTCCAGTCCGTACAGCAGGTGATGATGAATGTCGATCATGATCCCGCGTCTAAGCGGAAACCCCCAAAGCTGATATACCCAGCGCCGATACAAGCGACTGGAAGATCAGCAGCCCGTCCGCCGAACCCAGCAACCGCTCACTCGACCGGTCCGGATGCGGCATCATCCCCAGCACATTTCTACCTTCATTCAGAATTCCAGCAATGTTCTCGAGCGACCCATTCGGATTCACTGCAGAAGTAATCGCACCATCGCCGTCGCAGTAACGGAATACGATGCGGTCATCGCGCTTCAAGGTAGCCAGGGTCTCCTGATCGCAGAAGTAATTCCCTTCCATATGCCCAATCGGAATCTGCACTACTTGCCCCGGTTTCAGCTGGTTAGTAAACGGCGAGTCAGTTGTCTCGGTCCGCAAATGCACTTGCTTGCAGATGTACTTCAGGCCAGCATTGCGCATCAGCGCACCAGGCAACAATCCCGCCTCGCACAGTATCTGGAAGCCATTGCAGATGCCCAGGACCAACCCACCACCGGCGGCAAATTTCTTCACCGACTGCATCACCGGCGAGAAGCGCGCAATCGCCCCGGTGCGCAGGTAGTCGCCATACGCGAAGCCGCCCGGAACGAGAATCGCATCGCAATTTTCCAAGTCTGAAGAGTCATGCCAGAGAAAAGTGACTGGCTGACGCGCGATCTCCGCAATAACATGGTAGGCGTCGTGATCGCAGTTCGATCCAGGAAAAACCAGAACCCCGAATTTCATATCTCTAGGCTAGCAGGAACCCTGCCGACCCGACCATCAACCCAAAGTTACGCGAAACTCACTCGATAACTCCGCTTCGCCTGCAAAGCAACCGAGACGCTTCCGTCCTTGTTCTCCCGCAATGGAACCTGGTTTCCGCCGGAGATAGCAGCAATCTTCTGTCCCGCCGATACTCGCAGAGAATACTCACCCACGAAATCCGGACGAATCGCGGCAGCGACAGCCTTCCCATTCTCCCAACGAAGATCGACCTCAACCGAACCACGCGCCCGCAAGCCCTTGACCTCGCCAGCCGGCCACGCCGAAGGCAACGCTGGAAGCAGATCGATCACCCCGGTATGGCTCTGCATCAGCATCTCGGCTATTGCAGCCGTCGCGCCAAAGTTCCCATCGATCTGGAAGATCGATGTCTTCCCTGCCGGATGCGTGTCGAACAGATTCATATTCGTGCTGTGCTTCATCAGCATGTCCAGCGACTCCCACGCCTTGCCGCCATCGCCCAGCCGCGCCCAGAAGCAGATCGCCCACGCCCGGCTCCAACCGGTATAAGCTCCGCCATTCGACAGCCGCCTCTCAAGCGAAATCCGAGCCGCCTTCGCCAGCGCCGGAGTTCCACGCGGCGTAATCTCGCCACCCGGATACAGCGGATAAAGGTGCGACATATGCCGCTGCCCCGGCGTGCTCTCGACAAAGTCGATCGACCACTCCTGCAACTGACCGTATCTTCCGCTCTGATAAGGACCGAGCCGCGCCCGCGCCGCGCCAAGCTTCGCCGCGAATTCCTCATCCACGCCCAGCTCCTTCGACGCCGCAATGCAATTGGTAAACAGCTCCCGAATCAGCGCCATGTCCATCGTGCATCCGGCGCTGGTCATCCCCGGCTTCCCGTCCGGCGCCATAAAATCATTCTCCGTCGAGAACGAAGGACAAGTCGTCAGATGGCCGTGACCATCCTCAATCAGCCACGCCAGGCAAAACTCCGCCGAGCTTTTCATCAGCGGATAAGCGCGCGAGCGCAAAAACTCCTTGTCGCGCGTGAACCGGTAATGCTCATACAAGTGAGCGCAAAGCCAAGGTCCGCTCATGCCCCAGTTGGCCCATGTGGGTTGCCCGACGCCCATGCCAACCGGGTTCGCCGCACGCCACAGGTCGATGTTGTGGTGCGTCACCCAACCGTCCAAACCGTACGTCTCGTTTGCGGCGCGCGCGCCGGTTTTGCCCAGACCCTCGATCAGATCGAAGAGCGGCCCGGAACAATCGGTCAGATTGCAAGTCTCCGCCGGCCAGTAATTCATCTGCACATTGATGTTCGAGGTCCAGTTGCTGCTCCACGGCGGCTGCACCTGGTAGTTCCAGATGCCCTGCAGGTTCGCCGGCTGCGTCCCCGGCCTTGAACTACCGATCAACAGATAACGCCCATACTGGAAATACAACGCCAACAGCGAGGGATCAGGAGTGGTGGCAAAGCTCGCCAGCCGCTCATCAGTCGGTCGCGACGATATCGCTTCCGAACCAAGCGTGAGCGACACTCGATCGAAAAGCTTGCGGTGGTCAGCAACATGACGCTGCAGCAACGAGGAGTAACTCTGCCTCAGCGCAACATTCAGTTGCCGGATAGCTGCGTTGTTGATAGCCGCTTGTGGAACATCGGGCTTCTGTTCAAATCCCCGATAACCCGTAGCCGCAGTCAACACAATCGTCAGCGTTGTCGCGCCTTCAACGACAAGCCGGTCCGCCTTTGCGGACACGCGGCCACCTGCCACATTCGCGTGCAGAACGGCTGCGTAGTACATCCCTTCACCCAACGTGTCCGACATCACTACCGGAGTTTCGCTGCCCGGATGACCAGCGCCCGCCACATGCCTTGGAGCTTTGCCAGTAAGCAGCAGACGATTGCCACCGATGGGCTTCACCGATGTCACCAAAGGGCCATCCATCCAAATCGTCGCGTTGAGCTGGCCAGCCCTGCTGGCCGAGACGCGGAACACGATGGCCTGATCAGGCGCCGAGGCAAACGCCGCCCGCTCAAAGACAACATCCCCGACCTTATACCGCGTCGTCGCCACAGCGGAGGCCAGATCAAGTTCGCGGCGATACTCCGTCACCGAACCAGTGTGAGTGCAATCCACATGCAAGCTGCCGACGACCTGAAAGGCCTCGGCAAACAGCCCCTGCATCTTCTGGCACAACTTGTCGGCGAGATGATAATCCTTCTGCTCCAGAACGGCCTGACGAATCTGCGGCAGATAATTCTTCGCCTGCAAGTTGTTGCCATCAACCGGAAGACCCGACCACAGCGTATCTTCATTCAGCGTCAAGGTCTCTCTTGCCGGATCAGTAGGCACGGGACCCACTCCACGATCGGTCTCTGGATCCTTCGGGTCCAGCGGATCGATCGCGCCCCCGCCAAAGACCATCGCGCCCAGGCGCCCGTTGCCGATGGGCAGCGCGTCGACCCATTGCGACGCGGGCTTGGTGTACCAAAGCTTCAGGTCGCCAGACTCGACTGGCGCGCCTCGCGCTAACCCAAATCGCTTGGCCAGCGAAAATGTTCCAGCCATCGCCGAGGACGCCGCAATAAAGCGCCGACGCGTCAATCTACCCATGAAGTATGCCCTCTCGTGAGCCCCTGCATCAGAGACACTCACAAATCGGAAGTGTATCGGATGTTGCCCTTTGGCGTGAGCTGCGCGAGATTCCGGCGCGATTTACAATCTCCACGTGGAATAGGTCGAGAAGCAATGGATTCTGAACAGTTCAAAGCGTCAATCGCAAACGAGGCGCCGGACCCCAAGCTCCCCGCCCCGCTCGCCGCGCTGTGGTGGGACGCCAAGGGCGATTGGTCCCGCGCCCACGCGCTGGTCGATGAACTGGAGACTCGCGACGGCATGGCCGTCCACGCCTACCTGCACCGAAAGGAAGGCTCCGACTGGAACGCCGATTATTGGTACCGTCGCTCGGGACGCGACTATCACCGTCCTACCCTCGATGCTGAATGGGAAGCGTTAGTAGAGGGCCTACTCCATCAAGCTGAAGCCTCCTGATTCGCCGCAGGGCCAATCTATACTCAACAGAGAGAGCGTTATACGGCTGACCGCAGTCTTTTGTTACCGCAATTCCAGAGGAGTTCATGGCAGCACTGATCGACGCGATTGACATCAAGCGCAAAGCTTATTTTGAACTGGACAACACCCCGTTCTATTGCCTCGAAGCGGACGTGAGCACTCCCACCGCTCGCGGCGGCCAGACCCTCGTCCGGCTTAAGATGCGCAACCTGCTCACCAGCGCCGTCTTCGACAAGACCTTCAAAGCCAGCGATAAGTTCAAGGAGCCCGACCTCCAGATCGTTCCCGCCTCGTATCTCTACAGCGACGGCGACGGATCCCACTTCCTCGATCAGGAGACCTTCGAGACCCTCACGCTGAGTGAAGAGATGGTTGGCAATGCCCTCGACTTCCTCGTCGAAGGAGCGCTGATCCAACTGCACAAGTTCAACGGTAATCCCATCGGCCTGCAGCTGGCCACCCAAGTCGAACTCGACGTCGTCTACACCGAGCCCGGCGTCCGCGGAGACACCTCCAGCGGCAGCGTCACCAAAATTGCCAAACTACAGACGGGTATGGAAATTCGCGTTCCGCTCTACATCAAGGAAGGCGAAAAGGTGAAGGTCTCGACTGAGACTCGCGAGTTTGCCGGACGCGCCTAAAGAGCCGCGTCGCTGAGCAACTACATCAGTTCATCAACAAAAGCCTTCGCAACTTCCGGAGGCAGCCGATATTCCTGATGTACCAGTGGCCCCGGCTTCAACACCGGGTCCGCTTCGTTCAGCGATGGCAGGTCCGTCCGCTCGAAAAACTTGCCGATCGGAATCTCGTCGCCCCACATCAGCGACTTCTCCATCGCCGCGCCCCAGTCGGTCGAATCGTACTCGGGATTATCTTCCAGCTTCTTCACCCGCGGCTTAAACCACATGAACGTGTTGTCGTGGTTGTAAGTCACGCAGGGGCTGAAGACATCGATAAAAGAAAAGCCCTTGTGCTCGATAGCGCGCCTGATCAGCTCGGTGAGGTGCTTTTGGTCGGCGCTGAAGCCCCGGGCCACATAGGTTGCCCCCGCGGCCAACGCGATGGAGATCGGGTTGATCGGATTCTCAATGTTGCCGTAAGGCATGGACTTGGTCTTCATCCCAAGCCGGCTCGTCGGCGAAGTCTGTCCCGTCGTCAGCCCGTAAATTTGGTTGTCCATCACGATGTAGGTCAGGTCGACGTTGCGGCGCATCGTGTGCATGAAGTGGTTGCCGCCAATGCCAAAGCCATCGCCGTCGCCGCCCGTCACCAGCACCGTCATCGCATGGTTGGCCAGCTTAAAGCCTGTCGCTACGGCCAACGACCGGCCATGAAGCGTGTGCATGCCGTAGGTGTCAATGAAGCCTGGAAAATTTGACGAACACCCAATGCCGCTGATCGTAGCGACCTCATGCTTGGGAATCTGCAATTCGACGAGCGCCTTCTGCACCGCAGCCAGCACGCCGAAATCACCGCAACCAGGGCACCAGTCCGGATCGACCTTTCCCTTGAAATCCGCCATCGCGATTGGTTTTGGAAGCTCTACTTCAGTCGCCATCTCTGTTTCTCCTTGGAGCGGAAAGGGATTAGGGTATGCGCCCGGCTGCCCACCCGGCAACGATTCTTTACTCAAACCATGATTTCGTGCGCAGGCACCGATAGCTTGGTCTTGCCCGCAAGCTGCTCTTTGACAGCCTCGACAATGTGGTGCGGCATAAACGGCTCGCCGTCGTACTTGCGAATGTTCCCATTGGGAACAAAGCTGGTCTCGCTGCGCAGATACCGCGCAAACTGGCCGCTGTAGTTGTTCTCGACGATGATGGTATGCCGCGCATCCTTGAGCAACTCGACGATCGCGTCACCGTGCAGAGGAACAAGCCAGCGGATCGCCAGATGGTTCGCAGTGATGCCCTCATCGGCCAGCAGTTCGCAGGCCTCGTGAATCACACCGTGGGTCGATCCCCATCCAATCAGCGTAACCTGGGCGTCGGCCGGTCCATGGAGCTTGGGCGGCGGCACTGAAGCTTCAATGCCATCCACCTTGCGCATCCGCTTCTCCATCATCGCGCGGCGCTTGACTGTGTTCGTATACTCGTCGCTGATCAGCACGCCGTCCTCATCATGCTCATCGCTCGACACCACATGCGTATGCCCCGGCACACCCGGAATCACCCGCGGAGAGACGCCGCTCTCGGTGATCTTGTAGCGCTTATACGGTTCGTGGTCACCCGACGAGCTGATAAAGCCATTTCCCGATCCATTAGTCGTAATCAGTTCTCCGCGATCAACCTCCGGATAAAAGTCCAGAATCTTCGGATCGACACTTAACCGCCCTTCAGAAAGCAGCAGATCGCAAAGAACAATTCCCGGACACTGGAATCGATCGGCAATATTGAATATCTCCGGAATCAGCGTGAAGCAGTCGCCAATATCGAGCGGAGCGGCAATCACCCGCGGATAATCCCCAAAGGCCGCGCCCAGCATCTGCCAAAGATCGCCCTGCTCGGTCTTGGTCGGCACCCCTGTCGACGGCCCCGCACGCTGACAATCGATTACGACGATTGGAATCTCCGCCTGCGCCGAAAGCCCAAGCGCCTCAGTCATCAGAGCGAAGCCGCCACCCGAGGTCGCGCACATCGCGCGCACCCCTGCGTGCGCAGCGCCGATCGCCATGTTGATCACACCGATCTCGTCCTCGACCTGGCGCACCATGATGTTCGCCTTGCGCGCATGATCGGCAAACCAGTGCAGCACTCCGGTCGAGGGGCTCATAGGATATGCGGAATAAAACTTCACCCCAGCCGCGGCGCCACCCATCGCCATTGCGGCGTTGCCGCTCAGCACCGCGTAGCGCGCATCCGTCATCGGCAGCGGCCAGGCGAACGGAGTGAAATTCTGCGAGGCATAGTCATAGCCAGCCCGCGCCAGGCTGACGTTCTCGTCGATCACGGACTGTTCCTTCTTGCGAAACTGCTCCGCCAGCACGCTCTCGAGCGCGGCAAAGCCAACCCCCATCATGCTCAGCCCCGCACCAATGGCCAGCGTGTTCTGCGCAACCTTATTGCGGCTGATGTCGGCCAGTTTTGAGACCGGGATGGGGCAAAGTTGCACGCCCTCGGCAGGCACGCCCGGCTTGATCAAATCGGCGTTGTAGAGACACGCACCGCCCGCCGTGAGCAGGGTAAGATGGCGATCCATCGTGTCCTGATTCAGAGGAATCAGCAGATCGATTCGGTCGCCTGTATTAGAGATCTTCTCAGGCCCGGTGCGAATCGTCAGAAAGGTATGGCCACCGCGGATGATCGACTGATAGGCGTTGTAGGCGTTCAGATGAAGGCCGCGGCGGCTGAAGATCTTCGCGAAAATGTCGCCGGGAGTGGCCACGCCCTGACCCGCGGCGCCCCCGATACCAATAGAGAAAGACTGCCTCATAGAACATTCACCCAGCTGGGCAGCCAAGTTTCAGAGCCTCGCCGCCAGAAAATTACGAGCAACCGGATTGTACGGCGCGTCCAAAGCTCAGGCAAGTCCCGATGGACAACTCGGGTAAGTGCCTATAAATCTGGCGTCGGATGCTTCAACATCGCATCTTCGGCCATGCAACCGTCGCTGTTATTAAGACAACCGGAGCAAGCCAAACAGTTGCCGGCCATGCGATACTCTCGATTGCCCGGTTTCGCCAATATAAAAGGAGTGGGCAATGCCCGAGTTGAAGTATCAATCAGGATTTGGAAATGAATTCGCTACCGAGGCCCAGCCACACGGCCTCCCGGTCGGCCAGAACGCGCCCCAGAAACACCCCCTCGGCCTCTACACCGAACAAGTAAGCGGCTCCGCATTCACAGCGCCCCGCGGCCAAAACCGCCGCAGCTGGATGTATCGCATCCGCCCCTCAGTCGTCCACGAACCTTATCATCCCTTCCCCACACAAACCCTCCTCCGCAGCGGTCCATTCGACGAAGAGCCAACGCCACCCAACCAGATGCGCTGGGACCCTTTGCCCTTTCCCACCCAACCCACCGACTTTGTCGAAGGCATCGTGACTATCGGGGGAAATGGAACCCCGGACGCGCAGGAAGGAGTCGGAATCCACATCTACGCCGCAACAGCCTCAATGACCGATCGTTTTTTCTACTCAGCCGACGGAGAGATGCTCATCCTGCCCCAGGAAGGAGCAGTCCGCTTCGCCACCGAGTGCGGCATTCTCGAGGTCAAACCGGGCGAACTTGTCGTCATCCCACGCGGCATCAAGTTCCGCGTCGAGCTGCTCGAAGACAAAGCCCGAGGCTACATCTGCGAAAACTACGGCCAGCCCTTCCGCCTACCCGATCTCGGCCCCATCGGCGCAAACGGCCTCGCCAACCCCCGCGATTTTCTCATCCCCGTAGCCGCCTTCGACGATCGCGAAGGCGAATTCCACGTCGTCTCAAAATTCCTCGGCCGGCTCTGGATCGCGCCCTTCAACCACTCCCCGCTCGACGTCGTCGCCTGGCACGGCAACTACGCGCCCTACAAGTACGACATGGCCCGCTTCAACACCATCAACACGGTCAGCTTCGACCACCCCGACCCCTCCATCTTCACCGTGCTCACCTCGCCCTCGCACGCTCACGGCACCGCCAACGTCGACTTCGCCATCTTCCCCCCACGCTGGCTCGTCGCCGAACACACCTTCCGCCCGCCGTGGTTTCATCGCAACATGATGAACGAGTTCATGGGCCTCATCTATGGCGAATACGACGCCAAAGCAGAGGGTTTCCTTCCCGGCGGAGCCAGCCTGCACAACTGCATGTCCGGCCATGGCCCCGACGCCGAAACTTTCGAGCGCGCCACCCACGCCGACCTCAAACCCGTGCACATCAAAGACACGCTGGCCTTCATGTTCGAGACCCGCATGGCAGTCCGCCCAACGCGCTACGCCCTCGAATCCAAAATTCTGCAACACGAATACTACGAATGCTGGCAGGGCATGAAACGCAACTTCACCGGCTGAAGGGACACGAGTTAGGGGCATGGGATACAGCGATGAGGGTGGGAGGAACAAATCACGCCCATCCAAACAAATGTCATCCTGAGGCAAAGCCGAAGGACCTGCGGTTGCTTCTCCGAAGGGCACAGCATCAGCCGTGCCCTTGAGACAATACGAATGGATCGGGCTCTAGCCCCTGAGGTCAGACTCTGCAAACGCAACCAGACTTTTGGAGATGGCAAAGCTGGGTCGACTCCGCCAACGACCCAGCCGTTGGATTCCCGCTACAAAGCCTTCCCTACTGCGCCATCGCGAGCGGTGAGAGAGCGCACCTCGGCGTCGCCATCGGCACATACGTTCTCGATCTAAACGAACTCAGCCGCACCAACCAACTCGAGAACCTCGCAGCTGCGGCCAGACAAGCCTGCCTCGCACCAAACCTCAACTCACTCATGCGCTGCGGCAATGCCGAATGGTCATCCCTCCGACAAGCCCTCATCGCTCTTCTCCGAGACAACGCCACTCCCGAAACACGCCGCACCATTGAACCACTACTACTCCCAGCCACAAACGCCCGCTTCCTCAAACCAGTAGCCGTCGGAGACTACACCGACTTCTACGCCTCAATCCATCACGCCACAAACGTCGGCAAGCTCTTTCGCCCCGATCAGCCGGTCCTGCCCAACTACAAATGGATCCCCATCGGCTACCACGGCCGCGCCTCGTCGCTGGTCATTAGCGAAACCGACATCCGCCGCCCAAGCGGACAAACCAAATCACCCGAAGCCACCACACCCAGCTTCGCTCCAACATCCCAACTCGACTACGAACTCGAAGTCGCCGCCTACATCGGCGCAGGCAACCCGCTCGGCAAACCGATCCCAATCGAATCCGCCGAGCAACACATCTTCGGCCTAACGCTGCTCAACGACTGGTCCGCCCGCGACATCCAGTCGTGGGAATATCAACCTCTCGGCCCATTCCTCGGCAAGAGCTTCGCCACCAGCATCTCTCCGTTCGTCGTCCCGATGGAAGCCCTACATCCCTACCGAGTAACGCCCGAGCCCCGCGCACCCAACGACCCCGAACCGCTCCCTTATCTAGCGAGCAATACGCCCGACGCAATCGACCTCACCGTCGAAGTCTTCCTCTCCACAGCTCAAATGCGCGAAGCCTCGCAGGCTCCCTTCCGCCTAAGCACCGGCAATCTCCGCGACCTCTATTGGACATTCCCCCAAATGATCGCCCACCACACCAGCAACGGCTGCAATCTGGTCGAAGGCGATCTACTAGCCAGCGGAACGATCTCCGGCCGAAACCCGGGCTCGCAAGGCTGCCTCCTCGAATTCACCCAGCGCGGAGCCAAACCAATCCAACTCCCCAACGGCGAACAACGCAGCTTCCTCCAGGACGGCGACGAAGTCATCCTCCGCGCCCACGCCGAAAAACCCGGCTACCCTCGCATCAGCTTCGGTGAATGCTGCGGCACTGTCGTGCCGCCCGCGCCGACTGACATTGGCATCCGCGATCCGAGACCCTTGAACCAAAAACCTGTTTCTCGTAGGCTGAAGGACATGGAAGTGCAATTCACACCAGACGTGCAAGCCAAGCTGGACAAGATGGCTCGGGATGTAGGCCGCCCAAGCGACGAGCTTGTACAAGACGCCGTCATGAGCTTCTTCGATGAATTGACCTTGACGCGCGAAACCCTTGAGCGGCGTTACCGCGAACTTGATTCCGGACGCGTCCAGCCGATAGACGGGGAAGAAGCCTACCGTCGTCTCATGGCGAAGACGGAAGAACAACGCAAACAGACCGCATGAGCGGTTTTGTTCTTCATCCGGAAGCTTACGGCGATATCGATGAAATCCGAGCATACATCGCAGGCGATAGTCCAGACGCCGCTGATCGTGTCGTCAATAAGATCTTTGATCGACTGCGGCAGTTGACGCAGTTCCCCTATCAGGGTTTTCGGCGCCCGCAATTCACGTCCCTGCCACTGCGTTTTATCGTCCTTGATGAATACTTGATTGCCTACGCTCCGGAGAAAAATCCTTTATGGGTCGTAGCGATCATCCATGGTCGGCGTAACCCGCGCACCATCGCTGCCATTCTCAGAGGCAGGGAATAGGAACCTCGACCGCACAGAAATGGCATTGCCTTGGTGGGATTATTGATGTTGCGTCTGCCGATGATACTGAACATACTTCCCATCATTGAATCGGAAGCTGTCCGTGACGATGGTGGCGCCCGCACTCTCAATCAACGTCGACCTGACGTCAGCGTAACCATTAAATAGATTCGGCGTGATCTCGATTTCGTCAGAGCGCGTCTTAAACAAAAGCGAAACTCCATGGCCGTCCATGTGAAAAAGCCAAAACGGAACAATATGAGCGCCTCGCAGGCCGCCTACTCCAATCACCAAATAGTTCTCTCCGCTTTGCGATGAGAGGGGCACACTCCTGCACAGAATCTGTGGCCGGACTCCCCCTCCCGGTTGTTCGTGATCTACGCAATGTATATTCGAGGGCGGTCCAACCGGAAAATCTTCTCTGTCGCTCAGAAGGAGTTTCAGAACGTTTGGAGGGATCTCCACAAAGTCGGCGACCCTTTGGTCTTCAGAGCTGAAGGAAAGAGGTTGCGCTGGCCCTTGTCCGAAGCACAAGCCCACTGATGAAAACAGGATCAAAGTCGCGAGCCGCCTCACAATCGGGGACATACGCTGACTGTAGGGCATTCGCCTAAAGAAAGTAAGTCCTCCCCCGTTTGACAGCCCCTCCCGCAGAGAGCGATTCTGACCTGTGCCCCAGACGCTCCCGCACTCCGTAATAACACAGCGTCCACCAGCAAAGCAACAGGAGATAGAACCATGGCAACCCTAGTCGAAAAACTCCCCCAGACTCATCAAGATTTCCTCCCCCTCGAAGGCACCGACCACATCGAGTTCTACGTCGGCAACGCCTCGCAGTCCGCATACTTCTATCGCGCCGCCTTCGGCATGAAACTCGTCGCCTACGCAGGTCCAGAAACCGGACTTCGCGACCGCGCCTCCTACGTCCTTCAGCAGGGAAAAGTCCGCTTCGTCCTCACTACCGCGCTCCGCTCCGATTCCGAGATCGCCCAGCACGTCCACAAGCACGGAGACGGCGTCCGCGCCATCGCCCTCCTCGTTCAGGACGCAGCCGCCGCCTGGCGCGAAACCACCAGCCGCGGCGCACAATCCATCGAGGCCCCCAAGACCCACACGGACGAACACGGCCAGGTCGTCACCGCCAGCATCGCGGCTTATGGTGATACCGTCCACACCTTCGTCGAGCGCAAAGACTATGCCGGAGCCTTCTTCCCCGGCTACCACGCACAACACCACGACACCGTCGCCCACCCCGTCGGCCTTATCCACATCGACCACATCGTCGGCAACGTCGGCTGGAACGCCATGAATGAGTGGGTCGACTTCTATGCCAAAGTCATGGGCTTCTCGCTCTACCAGCACTTCGACGACAACGACATCTCGACCGAATACTCCGCTCTCATGTCCAAGGTGATGGCCAACGGCAACGGCTACGTCAAGTTCCCCATCAACGAGCCGGCCGAAGGGCGCCGCAAATCGCAGATCGAGGAGTATCTCGACTTCTACGATGGCCCCGGAGTGCAGCACATCGCCCTCGCCACCAACGACATCCTCACCACCGTCAGCGAAATGCAACAGCGCGGCGTCAAATTCCTCACCGTCCCCCACTCCTACTACGCCGAGCTGCAAGCCCGCGTCGGTAAGATCCACGAGCCCCTCGACGAACTCGAACGCCTCGGCATCCTCGTCGATCGCGACGACGAAGGCTACATGCTCCAGATCTTCACCCGCCCTGTTGAGGACCGCCCCACCGTCTTCTTCGAGATCATCCAGCGCAAAGGCAGCCGCAGCTTCGGCAAAGGAAATTTCAAAGCGCTCTTCGAAGCCATCGAACGCGAACAGGCGGCGCGCGGCAACCTGTAAATCAATCGAAGGAGAACGATCACTTCTGGAAGGAATCTTTCGCGTCCAGGGAAACCCCAACAACCTCCCGCAATTCCCTGACGGTAACTTCATTCCCGACACCAAGCCCTGGCCGCAAAGCCTGCTGCGCGTCGATGCAGTCGCCAAGGAGCGAAACATCCCCCTCTGCCGTCAGCGGACTTCGCTCGGCATCGACGGCCTCGCCAGCTCTATCAACCTGCTGCTTCCCGACGCCTTCGCCACCGGCAAGCTGCAGGCGATTCCCAACGTCGTCGTCCGCGAACTCCGTGTCGACCAAAACACCGGCCTCATCAACGAAGTCCATTTCGTCGACCGCATCTCCCGCCGCGAGATGTCGGTGAAGGCGCGCGTCGTCGTGCTCGCCGCCGGCACCCTCGAAAGCACCCGGCTGCTATTGAACTCGAAGCTCGCCAACTCCAGCGGCGTAATGGGCGACTACCTCATCGACCAGATCTACGGAGCAGGCGCGCAGTTCTCGGTCCCCGAAGCCCGCGACGGAAAATCCACCTCCGCGATGATGGACGGGAGCGCCATCATCCCCCGCTTCCGCAACATCAACACTAAAGCGAATGGATTCATCCGGGGCTACGCCCTCAACGTCTGGAGCAGCAGCGGCGGCATCGAGCCACGCAATTTCGCCGCCTACGGAATAGAGCTGCAGAAAAAGCTCGAAAGCTACCACGGCAGCGGCCTCTCCGCGAGCATCATGGGCGAGGTCTTGGCCCGCTACGAAAACCACGTCAGCATCGACAAGACCGTCGTCGACGCCTGGAACATCCCCGTGCTCCACATCGAAACCAAATACACCGACAACGAATTCAACATGGCCCGCGACGCCGTCGATACCGCAACCGAACTCGCCCACGCCGCCGGCTTCGAGGTGCTCTCCAAAAACTACGACCCTAACCCACCCGGCTACAGCATCCACGAGCTCGGCACCTGCCGCATGGGCGACAACCCCAAAACCAGCGTGCTCAACAGGTGGTGCCAAAGCCACGACATCAAAAACCTGATCGTCGTCGACGGCAGCAGCTTCGTCAGCGGAGGCTCGCAAAATCCCACCATGACCATCTCCGCCCTCGCCATGCGCGCGTCGGAACATCTAGCCGAAGAGATGCAACAAGGAAACGTCTAGAGACCGGCTCTCATTGATTTGTCATCCTGAACCCTGAGCACAGCGAAGGGGAAGGATCTGCAGTTCCTTCTCTCAAACGCAACCAACAGCAGGGCGCCTAAAGCGGATGCTCCTCCATCTCCACCGCCACTTCTTCACCAAGGCCCTCAAACCCCGCGTTGATCTTCCGCGCTCGCGCGAGCGCCACCTGCACATGCGGAAGAAAATTCTCCGGTCCAACCCTCTTCAGAAACTCAGTCCGCGAAAGCAGCTTGCGCGGCTGATCGCGCGCCCCGCAAAAGACCAGCGTCTTGCCCGCCGCGCGCAACCGTTCCGCAAACTGCTCCAGCGCATGAACTCCGGTCGCATCGATCGCCGTCATATTGCGCAGCCTCACAATGACGACCGGCGCAAATGTGTCCAGATGCCGAGTCGCATCGATCAACTTCTCCGTGGTGCCAAAAAGAAACGGCCCGTGAATGCGCAAGATGGTCACATTCGCCGGAATCTGCTTGTCCTGCAAAACATGCGCCTGTCCATCGCGCACGTAATCCTCAGTCACCAGCGCAACCGATGTCGTCTCAGAGACACGATGAATGTAGAGCAGCGCGGCCAGCGCCATTCCCACGCCGACAGCCACGGTGAGATCGGCGAAGACCGTCAGGGCAAAGGTCACCGCCCACACGGTAATATCCGTCTTCGACAGCCGCAAGATGCCGCCGATCTCGCGCCACTCGCCCATGTTGTAAGCGACCACAAAGAGTACTGCGGCCAACGTCGCCAGAGGCACAAACCGTGCCAGCGGAGCCGCCACCAGCAGAATCACCAGCAACGTCAGCGCATGCACCATCCCGGCCACCGGAGTTCGCGCACCCGAACGAATATTCGTCGCCGTCCGCGCAATCGCTCCCGTCGCCGGAATCCCTCCAAACAGCGGTGAGAAGATATTCGCGATCCCTTGGGCCGTCAGCTCAACATTCGAGTTGTGCCGATCGCCGCTCATGCTGTCCGCGACCACGGCCGAAAGCAGGCTCTCGATCGCCGCCAGCAGCGCCACTGTAAACACCGATGGCAGCAGGGGAATGATATGCGCCGCCTGGAATCGGGGAATCTCAAAGTGAGGAAACCCCTGAGGAATCCCGCCAAACTTGCTCCCGATCGTCTCCACATGCAGATGGAATGCGGCCGTCGCAATCGTTGCCAGCAGCAGCGCCAGGATCGTCCCAGGAACTCGCCTCGTTACCCGAGGCCACAGAAGAATGATCGCCAACGAAGCCGCGCCCAGAGCCACCGACTCCCAGCTCACGCTCTTAGTGTGCTCAGCGAGCATCGCCATTCGCTGCAGAAATTCACTCGGCACCGGCGGCGTCTTCAATCCCAGAAAATCTTTGATCTGGGTCGAAGCGATCAGCAGCGCGATGCCATTGGTGAAGCCAATAATCACCGGGCGCGGAATAAACTTGACCGCAGTCCCCAGCCCAGTCAACCCCATGATGACCAGCAGCACTCCGGCCATGATGCCGACCAGCGCCAGCCCCGAGGTGCCGAACTTCGCGACAATGCCCGCGACAATCACCACAAAGGCGCCGGTCGGGCCGCCGATCTGCATCCGCGAACCACCCAGCGCCGATACGAGGAAGCCGGCGACCACCGCCGTGTAAAGCCCCGCCTGCGGAGACACTCCCGAAGCGATCGCGAAGGCCATCGCCAAAGGGAGCGCCACCAAGCCGACCGTCACTCCGGCGATCAGGTCCTGTCCCAGATGGTCCAGCGAGTACCCGCGCAGACACTGTACCGATCGCGGCAACCACGGCGCCTGGAGGTTCATAGTAAGTATCCCCCGGCAGAGCCGGGGGCTTTATTGCGTGAGCCGCTCGAAGCGGCTTGAGCGGGGTCGCTAACGCGGCCCCGTTGGGTTGAGCCACCTTGACGGTGGCAGGCTATTTCCACATGTTCATCTGGTCGAGACGCTCGTCTTCCTTCTCCTGGTTGCGGATGTAATCCCGAATGGTCGTCTCGTCCCGGCCCACGGTTGACACGAAATACCCTCGCGCCCAGAAGCTCTGTCCCGCATAGTTCTGTTTTCCGCTCCCCGTACACCCGGGCCAGGTGGATAGCGCTTTTGCCCTTGATGAATCCCACCACCTGCGACACCGCGTACTTCGGCGGTATCGAGATCATCATGTGGACGTGGTCCGCGAGCAGGTGGCCTTCCTCGATCCGACACTCCTTTTGCTCGGCCAGCTTGCGGAACACCTCGCCTAAATGTTTCCGCAGGCTCCCATACAGCACCTTCCGGCGGCATTTCGGTATAAATACAACGTGGTACTTGCACTCCCACTTCGAGTGGCTTAAGCTCTCGAATTCGTCCATCCAGTCTCTCCTTGAAGTGCGCTTGGCGGCTCACCTCTCGGAGTCTCTGGATGGACTTCCGCATATGTCAAACTTCTACTGCCTCCCCGGCACAGCCGGGGGGTCTCCCGACTGAACTAGGGCGCCTACGCGCCTGGGCCATTTCGGTCGGTTCAGCATCGGCATCGTTCTTCCCAGAGCTTCAATATTCAGAATCGAAATGGGTGAATACGTCCATTTTAGTCGCCCTGTTTCGTTCTCGCTTCAACAGTCTCACGGTCTAGCTTCGCAATCCTAGGACGCGGATCACAGACGTCATTCAACGCCGCATCGTAAAATGGTGATCGATTCGGCCCCTGCCGACTCTAACCATCATGCTCGCCGACTTTAAAACGCACGGAGCAACCGCTGGCAAGGCGCTCGTGAACTGGTGGCGCGCTGTCACCATCGAGGCCTTCTGTTGCGCAATCCTCTGGCTGGTCGGGCTCTCGCTCATCCGCGTCCCGCTCGCGCCGGTTTGGGCGCTCATCGCCGGCATCATGACCTTTGTCCCCAACTTCGGCCCGGTCATCGGCCTGCTCGGCCCGGTTTTCGCCATCCTGTTCAGCGGCCGAGATATGGAGCGGCTGCTCTACCTTCTGGGTCTCTATGCGGTCATCGTCGTCATCGATCAGCTCTTGCTGCAGCCGCTGCTCATGAAGCGCGTCACCCGCGTACCCATCTGGGCATCGCTGCTGGTGCCGCTGGTTTTGGGAGTGGTGATTCCGTTCTGGGGAGTATTGCTGGCGCCGCCGCTGCTGGCGATCGTCTACGCCTTCCGCAAACCACCCGTCGCCGAACGAAAGGAAAAAGCCGCCACAGAGATACTTCCTCCGGACGGCTCTGGCCCAACGATTTAACCCTCAGCAAATGTCATCCTGAGGCGCAGCCGAAGGATCTGCAGTTACTCCGTCCTCCCTCAATCTGGGTGCCCCATCCTACGCGGCATCATCGCGTAGGGTGGGATTCACAACAGGTTGTACCCTTGACTTGTTACGACTGAGATGAAGCAGCAACCGAAGCAGCCGGCGCCGCCTGCACCGCGGCAGGCGCAGGCGGCTTCGGAGCCGCAGCTTTCGCCTTGGCCGCCTCAACCTTCTTGCCCGGAGCAAGAATCGCATGAAGCGTCGTGCCTTCCATGCGCGGCATGAACTCAACCACGCCGTTTTCGCCAATGTCCTGGATCAGCCGGTTCACGATCGCATAGCCAAGCTCGCGATGCGCCATCTGCCGCCCCTTGAATCGCAGCGATGCCTTCACCTTGTCGCCTTCGGTCAGAAAGCGGATCGCCTGATTTTTCTTGGTCTGGTAATCATGCTCGTCGACCGTCACCGAGAACTTGACTTCCTTGACGACGATGACCTTCTGCTTCTTGCGGGCAGCGCGGTCGCTCTTGTCCTTCTCATAGAGAAACTTGCCGTAGTCCTGAATGCGGCAAACCGGCGGCACCGCGCTGGGCGAAACTTCCACCAGGTCCAGTCCACGCTCCCGGGCGATTTTCAGAGCCTCGAAAGGGGCCAGAATGCCGAGCTGATTGCCGGCATCGTCTATGACGCGCACTTCCCGTGCGCGAATCTTTTCGTTAATGCGGATAAATGATTTTGCCGAACGCTTGTCGATGAGTCCTCCATGACTCGAGGGAATCTTCCCCTCACCCCGTAAGTATACCAGTATGAGATGAAGCCCACGCCGGTCAAGAGCCGCCCCGGTTGGTGGTGCAGTTTGAAATTCACGAGGTTGGCATTGGGATATTGCTGGCGTAGGCTTTGGGATATGGAAGCGCATCCGATATTAAGCCAAGCCTTCCCCAAGTGTGGAGCAAAACCAAACGAGCCGTGTCAAAATCGGATGGGCCACGCGCGGGTTCCATAAAGAACGCTCGCCTTCCCTAAAGCCGCGCTAGAACCTCGCCAGCCAAACCGCCTTCAGTCAACCCCGCAATACGAACTCGCAAAAGCTCATTCGCCGCCCAACTACCAGCCACTTGCACTGGAACAAAGTTGTCCGACAAAGCCTCAGTCACATCCGAGTCTCCACCCTGCAAAGTCACCACCGAAAGCTCCTCACCAACAAATCGCGCTCGAAACGCCTCATTCCTCTTCGAAATCAGCGTCTTTAAAGCCGCCTTCCGCTCCTTCACCGCCTCCCCATGCACCGGATTTGCCCCATGCATCGCAAAAGCCGCCGTCCCCGGCCGCGCTGAAAACGGAAAGACGTGCAGGTAAGTAAAGGGCATCCGCTCGATGAACTCGTAAGTCTCCCGAAACAGAGCCTCGCTCTCGCCCGGAAAGCCAATCATCACATCCGCACCAATCCCCGCATCCGGCAGCACCGCGCGGATCTCCTCCACCTTCGCCGCATAGTGCCAGGGACGATACCGCCGATGCATCCACCGCAAAATCGCATCCGAACCCGATTGCAGCGGAAGATGCGCATGACGGGCCAGCCGCGGATGCTCGCTCGCTCCATACTGCCGAAACAACCCAATCAGCTCCGAAGACCAATCCATCGGCTCAACCGAGCTGATCCGCAGCCGAGGCAGCGGCGTGCGGTCTAGAATCGCTGCGACTAGATCCTCAAACCGCGCCACCGGAGAAAGATCACGCCCCCAGCGTCCAAGGTTGATACCCGAAAGCACCAACTCCTTCCCGCCAGACGCGACAAGCTGCTCAACCGCCCGCGAGCACTCATCCAGCGAAACCGAACGGCTAGGCCCCCGAGTCACCGGAATAATGCAGAACGAACACCGGTTCCCACACCCATCCTGGATCTTCAGGTTAGGCCGCGTCTGATGAGCGTCGGCGGCAAAGGGTAGCGCCGCAATTTCGGAGTGCGCAAAAAGCGGATCATGCCAGATCGTCGCGCTGGCGCTCCGCAGTGCAGAAGAAGTCTTCCCCAGAAGCGAGTCAATCGATATCAACTTATCAGAGGACCGCTCCGGATCCGAATCCAAACCCAGTGCAGCATTGACAACAAGCGACTTATGGCTGTTCCCAACGATTACATCGACGCCATCCAGCGCCGCAACTTCGTCCGGCGCGCGCTGCGCATAGCATCCGGTGAACACCACCCGCGCCTCCGGACTGGCCCGCCGCACCCGCCGAAGAAAGGCGCGAGCGCTGCGGTCGGCCTCCGCCGTTACACTGCACGTATTGAGAACCACGACCGTGGCCGAGGCAAGGTCGCGCGACTCGGAAAGCCCCGCTGCGCGCAGGCCGGAGGCAATTGCCTCGCCATCCGCCCGGCTCGCTCGACACCCAAAGTTCTCAACGTGATATTCTTCCACGTTAACCAGTCTATCAACGGGATAGACGCCCGGTAGCGGGCTCCCGGGTTGACGCAAATCACCGATTTAGCTCTTATGAGTTACTGGAGCAGACCCCATGATCAAACGCCGTATTTTGCTGGTGGACGACGAACTGGCCATCCTGCTCACCCTCAAGGCAGTTCTTGAAATCAACGGCTTCGAAGTCGAAACCGCCGCCTCGGCCAAAGAGGCAAAACTGAAGATTCGCTCCCACACCTATCACATGGTCATCACCGACATGCGGATGGAAAGCGACACCGCCGGCAACGAAGTTGTCTCCGCTGCGCGAAGGGCGGCCTATCAACCCGCCGTCGCCATGCTCACCGCCTTCCCGCTCCCCGACTCCGAGTGGCAGGAAGACGGCGCCGACGAGATGCTGGTCAAGCCCATGAACACCTCCGACCTGGTCCGGCAACTCGAAGCGTTATTGATTTCGCATGAAGACAAAAAGCACCCGAAGGAAGTGCTCCCAGTAGGCAAAGTCGCGGCCAAGCATCGCGCCGGAGCAGTCTCGGCTTGAGACGATCGCCATTCCCAGAGCAAATGTCATCCTGAGGCGCAGCCGAAGGATCTGCAGTTGGTGATCGTCGCCGAAATCACCATCGCCGGGGTGCCCCATTCAAGCCCTCTGTTGGCTTGAGTGGGATCACCAAGTTGCCCACTCAACTAGCGCGCCGCTGACCCCTGGTCGGTGATCAGCAACACATTCGAGTTCGACTGCTCGCGCAGCACCACCAACTGAGTGCCATCAGGCGACCAGCCATAGTCGCGGATCGGGATAGGCGAAACCTCGGTGATCGCCTTCCCCGGGCTCCCATCCAGCGGCTGCGAAAACAGCGACCACTGGCCCTTTTTCGATGATCGGATACACCAAAGCCTTGCCATCCGGAGTGAGATGCCAGCGACTGATAGACCAGCGCTTGTCGAGAGTCAGCGGCTTCGGCGGCGAGTCAGGATGCGCCATATCGTGCGCCTCCGCCAATATCCTCTCATCGTGTACATCGACTCCGGCAGTGCGCGCGACCGCCGCCATCCCGTCCTTTGAGAACGAAACGGGGTTGGTGCTCGAAGCCGAAAAAAGTTTGCGCGCCGTGCCGCCTGCCAGAGGTATGCTCCAGGCTGTTGCAGTCGTCCCATCCAGCTCGGTGTAGTTGACCACGCCGTCCGTCAGGCATTGCGGCCCGCGAACCAGTTTGGCTGTGGTGAGCCGCAATACCCCCGTACCATCGGCGTTCACCCGGAACGCCTCCGAGTGGTTCACGCCTTTGGGAACGCCGGTAAACACAATCTTCCCATCCGCACATGCAGAGATGAACCCGCCCACCTGGACGTCCGCGGTATCGAGCGGCGCCACCGCTTGCTTCTCGCGATCGTATAAGTCGATTCGTCCGTGGCCGATAAACGCGATATGGTTCGCATCCTGCCAGGCCAATGCAACCGGAGAAATCCGTAGGCTGGCAGTCGACACCGCGGTCCCGCCTTCGCTCTTGTAAAAAGAGAGCTCCGAATCCAGCGTCGACGATACCGTAGCAAACTTGTGGCCGTCCGCCTCAATCGCGACAAAGCTATAAGTGTTCAGATCGTTCGTAATCGGCTTAATTCGGCCCGACGATAAGCCAAGCAATCCTATCTGCACCAGATCGGATTGCTGCCTCGTATAGGTAGTGACCACGCTTTCGCTGTCTGGCATCCACGCGAAGTATTGCGCAAACTCCAACTCCGCCGGCGCCGGCACCGTTCGCGTCTGCTTCGATTCCACGTCGTAGACCTGGTAATAGGTCTCACGACCATTCCGTAACTCGTTCCACGCAATCTTCTTCCCGTCCGGAGACCAATACGGAAACGATGCCGGACTATCACCGTGGTAGACAAGCACGTCGCCGCTCAGGTCCGCATTCACCACATGCATCTCGGTGAAGTGGTCCTTCAGCTCCGGCGTCTGCCGCAGAAAGACAAAGCGCTGCCCATCCGGAGAAAAGCTCGGCGCGCTGTCCACATCGCGGATCAGCGTCCGGGGCGTCCCCCCAAACACCGGGATCGAATAGAGCGTGCGGATGTAAGAACTGTCCTCCGAACTCCGCGAGAAATAAAGATTGTTCCCGTCCACCCCGAACGCCAGCCCCACATAGTTCCCGCCAAACGGAGGCAGAATCTGCGTCTCCGCATTCGTAGGAAGATTGCGAATCCACAGCGACTGCTGGCCTTTAACGATCTTCACCAGCGCCAGCGTCTTCCCATCCGGAGACATCGCCAAAATCGAAGCGTCCCCGCTATCGGTAATTTGCTTTAGGCTCACATTGGAAAATGGAGTGTTCCGCGGCATGAAATGCCAGACCGCAAAAGCCAGCGCCGCCACAACAATTGCGGCAACCGCGCCAATCACCCAAATCTTCCCACCACCCGCCGGCTTCGCCGCAACCGCAACCCCGGACGTAACTGTAGCCGCGCCCGCCGCCACATTTGCCCCTGAAGAAGACGCCCCGCCAACAGCCACCGGAGTCGACCCCGAAGAAGCCGTCGCAATCGCCCGATCAGAAGTCGTCTCCTTACGCAGCCGCTTCAGATCAGCCCGCATATCCGCCGCCGACTGATACCGAAGATCAGGATCCTTATCCAGCGCCTTGTTCAGGATCCGCCCAAACTCCGCCGGCAGCGCCGCGTTCAGCTCCAGCGGAGCCGTCGGCGCATGATTCAAAATCCTGTCAAAGATGACCGCCGTCGTCGTCCCGCCAAAAGGATGCTTCCCCGTAGCCAGCTGATACAGCACCACGCCCAGCGAAAACAAATCGCTCCGCGCATCCAGCTTCTCGCCCCGCGCCTGCTCCGGAGACATATACGCAACCGTCCCCACCGCCGACCCGGCACTCGTCAGCGAATTCGCCGCAGTAGCGTCGTTGGCCCCACCAGCCCCATCGCTCGTTTCGTCGGGAGCCGAGGCCTCCGTCAACTTCGCCAGCCCAAAGTCCAGAACCTTCAACTGCCCCGAAGGAGAAAGAAACAGGTTCGCCGGCTTGATATCGCGATGAACAATTCCCTTACGGTGCGCCGCATCCAGCGCATCCGCCGCCTGAATTCCGAAGTCGAGCAACCGGTCAAGCGGCATCGGCTGGGCCGTCTGCACCTTGTCCAGGCTCTTGCCCTCAAGGAACTCCATCGCCAGAAACGAGCGCCCGTCATGCTCGCCAAACTCATAAATTGTGCAGATGCCCGGATGATTCAGCGCCGACGCCGCCCGCGCCTCGCGCAAAAACCGCTCCATCACCGAAGCATCGGTGCGGTTCCTCTCAGGAAGAAACTTCAGCGCCGCCCGCCGGCTAAGAGTAACGTCCTCCGCCAGATAGACGACACCCATACCACCCTCGCCCACCGGCGAAAGAATGCGGTAATGCGAAACAACAGAACCTGCCGCGATCTCAGTCATGCATTCTCAAGACAATAGCCCAAACCAAGGTGAAAACCCGCCAACCCCCAACCCGCAGCAACCCACGCAACGAATCAAGGAAACAAACCAGCATCGATTCAATCTGATTGGTGAAGTCTACACGATCAACCAGCAATCCAACCCCGGAAATCTAGCCCGGTGATCAGGACGCCACGCTCTACAGCATCTTCTGCGCCCAGGCCTCCAGCCACGAGCGCGAGATCGATTGCCAAGTCGCGTTGAAGTAGAACCCCGTGGCCGCCAGACCCATAGCAGTCACGAGGGAGGCTCCCCACAGGAACTGTTTCATGATTCGGTCGCGTTTCCAATCCCAGAGAAACATGAGAACGATGATCAGCAGATTGCCTCCCTCGTAATACAGATAGGTGCCGAGAAAGGTGGTCGGCTCATGCACAAAGAGACCCACAAACCGGGAAAAACCCGCATCGCTGATGCAGATCGTAGCCAGAATGAGCACCCGCCGATGAGCGGCGGAATTGCGCCGCATGAGAACGCCACACGGCAGCAGCACCGCCATGCAAATGACTCCGCTGAACGCGATGGAAAGGAATTGAGGAGGAAGAGCGCCGGGAGTCGGCAGGTTCAAGGCCTGCCAACTGAGCTCGGACCAGGGAGCGATCACCATGACGACCACGGCATAGCCAGCCGCAAACCAGCCCAGACGGCGATGGAGACGGACATTGCTGGTTTCGACCATCAGCACAAGCGCGGTGGCCGTCAGCAGCCAGAGCGTCGTCGCGACAGCATGGACGTGAACGATCACGGGAACGGCCGGCTGCTCGTGGAGGTAGTTGTGCAGATCGAAACCAAAGCCGACGCCCACAATTATCCAGAAGAGCCCGAGCCATACCAGCGCAGCCCGGCGATCTTCACGCGCAGGCCATGTTGCTGTCGTATGGACGCGCATTCGTTTTACCCTTGGCAGTCAGAGAAACATAAAGCAATGGAAGGAATGCGGTCCTCAACCCAAAGCCAAGCCAAGGCAACAAACCAGCATCGATTCAATCTGATTGGTGAAGTCTACACGATCACCAAGGAATCGCACCCAGGAAATACAACGCTCCTCACCAGGAACAACGTACTGCGCTCGGGGCTAAACTTCCGGAGAGGGGACCGCCGCGCGCGGCCTCAAAATTGATCGTCTGGATGCTAAATCGGCCACACGCAACCGATGAAATGCGAGTAACATGGCGTCGAGGAGGGCGGAAGAGATGAACAGACGAGAGATGTTGGCCACCACCGGCGCTGCGACGCTGGCGGCGCTTTACGCGCCGAAGCTGATGCAGGCCGAGGCTCCAGCGAGCCGGGTTGCGATCGTGCGTTGCCGCGATTACGCGCAGTATGAGAAGCAACTCTCTCTCGCGTTCGATCAGATCGGCGGCATCGAGAAGCTGGTGCGCGGCAAGACGGTTGCGCTCAAGCTGAATCTCACCGGAAATCCGAAGAACTTGCCGCTGACGTCTGAGCTTCCTTATCGCACGGACCCGCAGTCGGTGGCGGCGACCGTACATCTGTTTGCCAAAGCGGGTGCGCGGCGCGTTCGGATGATTGAAAGCTTCTTCCCGGCCGATCAGGACCTCTCGCTGTGGGCACGCTACGGCCTGGACGTAAACGCGATTAACAACATGGGCGTGCCGGTGGTTTGGGAAAACGTGCAGAACCTGGGCAACTACAAGCAATATGTGCGCATGAAGGTGCCCTGGGGCGGATACGCCTATCCGGCATACCACCTGAACCCGGCTTTCTATCCAGTGCGATGTCTACGCCTCGATGGCCAAGCTGAAGAACCATTGGATCGCAGGCGTGACCATGACGATGAAGAACAACTTCGGCAACACGCCCTGCTCGCTCTATGGCGGGGACTGCGGACCGAGCGGAAACGAGCGGCCGACAAATGAGCGCGGACCCGTGCTGCACAGCGGAACGACGCCTGTCGCCCGCGGGAGTCGATGCGGAGTTGCATCCTGATTCGCCACGCGATCCCGGCTATCGGGTTCCGCGCATTCTGGTTGATCAGAACGGTATCCGGCCAATCGATCTTGCGATCGTGGATGGCGTTCGAGACGGTGCGGGGAGGGGAAGGTCCGTGGCTTCAGGGCCTGGAAAAGATGACACCGGGCGTGATCATCGCCGGCCGCAACGCCGTCTGCGTGGACGCTGTCGGAATGGCAGTGATGGGCTACGATCCGTATGCGGAGCGCGGGAGCTCTCCTTTCATCCGCGGCGACAACTCACTGCGTCTCGCCGAAGAAGCCGGGATCGGAACCCGGGACCTGAAGCGTATTGAAGTGGTTGGGCTTTCGATTAAGGACGCTCATATCAACTTCGGCCCCGGCGCGGTTGGGAAGAAGATGAGCGAATTGAAGGCGTGATCGACGGCTTCCCTAATTTCATCTTGCTCTTTGTTCCAAATTAGACGCAGAAGATTGACCTTGAACATCGCATTCGTGCCGTTCTAGGTAAGCACGGTAGAATCCTAAGACGAGCGCAATACCATGCCACGACTAGATTTTAGCGATTGGAAGGCCGAGCAGTTGAGGTGTACGGCCTTCGCCCTTCCGAGCGCCGCATCAACCGCAGACCACTGGTGGACACTACTCGCGGACGCCACTCCAGAGCAAGTTACGTCAAATCCAAGACTCGGCTCATCACAAGCAGTCGGCAGTTTTGGGCCAGGAAGCCTTATCGTTTCAACGCAGTCCGACCGGGTCGATTGGTACTTGGGACCAGTTCCAATAGAAGCCGCCTCCGTCCAAGGGCTAGCCGCTACAGAGCCCAAGCCGCCCTCTATCGGCAGTGCTCCCGAAGTGTTTGATGTTTTCTCCGAGCTGTCGAAACGGTGGCTAGCGTTTAGGGACATTCCGAGCGTGAGTCGGCTAGCTTTGGGCGGCGTGGTTTCGCACCAGGAAGAGGATAAACGCTCAGCTTACCTAAGGTTATCCGACTATCTCCCGTTCCCTGTTGACCCGGCATCATCAGACTTCCTTTTCCAGATCAATCGGCCGATTCCAAGTCGATCAAGCATCGATGGGCTAGTGATTAACCGGTTAAGCAAATGGTCAATCGCACTGTTCAAGCTCATCTCCCTGAACCTGCCCGGAGCACCACTGATTCGAGATCTAGAAACAACGATTGCACTTCGAACCGAAATCGACATCAATACGGCGCAGGAGTTTCAAGGGGAATTGCCCAAAGAGCGACTCGCCGAAATATTCGATGAGCTGAACGATCAGGGCCGTAGCCTAATTACGAATGGAGTTTCACAGCTATGAAGCTGAGCCTGGATTTGAACGAGACTGCACCCGCGGTCGAAAGATTCGAGCAAACGGTCTCAACCGCTCCCTCTCAGCTACCTGACGCTTTGGGACGGGCGACTGCAGAAACAAGTGCAACATCTAACTCCCTAGCCGGACGAACCATCGCGCGGCAACTGCTTGTAGCTCTCGTACTTTCGGGAATATCCGCTAGTTCGCAACCTATTGCCCTTCCCTCGCGAAGGCGCGGCGAGATCGCGATCAGTGCTGAAAGTTCGCCTGAAAGCTTGGATCCAGCCTTAGCGGAGAAGATGAGGCGAATTTTTGAGACGGGTGCATCTGAGTTCTTCCAAGATGGAATGGATAGCAACTTTGCTCAAGAGTTGATGCTTTCCGTGATGGAGTATGGAAACGCAGCGATCAATGCCATTGCAGAGTACTTATTCTCGTCGGCCGCGAACTCGGACGTCGGGTCAGAGGCGCTTAGGCGTCTCGCAGACGTTGAGGACCGGCGTGTTCTCGCGTCACGTTGGGCTCTTCTGCAGCGTAGCTTAAGGCATAGATCCTCGCGGGTCCGTGACGGGGCTATTCTTGGTTTTGCATCCCTCGATGATCATCGTGCTCTTGAGCTGCTGAAAATCGCAGAGATGGAAGAGCCCGTGCCCGAACTAAGGCACTTGATTCAAAGAGTAATCGAACAGCTGGGTACGACTCATGGCGAAGTTGCTGCGCAAGGTTAAACAGAATCGCTGGTTTAGGGCCGATGTGCAGCACCTACTTGATGTCGGAGATGTTCCGGCGGATCCGATTGGAGATCTGTCTACATCTCAAAACAGTTTGTCTGTTTATCGGGTTGAAGGCGAAATTGCTGAAGTTGAGAGAGTCGCGCGTGCCCTTGCATCAGGCGCAAATCATCTTGATAACGTAGGCTATGTTCTTTTTGATGAAGCTCTCTTGGCAAAAGCGTCCATTGAAATGGCTACGACAAATGGTGGCACAGTCGATTCGGTAGTGAATAAATGGCATGTGGATTTGACCAATCTTACTGGCAAAAAACTGGTAGCACTTACCACCCTCATCTTTTTGGAAGGTGAATCGGGCATAATCCTCAAGAAACGGATCATCGAGCTTGTTCGGGAAGGGCTCAATTCGAAAGAGCTTCCTGAGAAAGTGCAGAAACTCCTTTAATCTGCCATGCGATGGGGAAGAATGACGACCTGCTTCTCCTTCCTGAGTTGGCCTGAGTTCGGCTCCTGAACTTCCTGCTTTTGGGATGTAGGAGTACGATGATCGCCCAGGAAATAATCCACTACTGCTTGATCACTGTTCCATCCCGCTTACGGATCTCGCCCCATCCGCCATTCAGGTGGTTTGTGCTGTCGGCAAAAGGAAACTTCGCCGCAAGCTTCTCGTCGATCTCGATTCCCCAGCCCGGCCTCTCGTTGACCCAGAAATAGCCATCCTTCATCTCAGGGCATCCCTGGAAGATTTCCTTCGTTGCGGCGTTGAAGGGCGTGTACTCCTGAATGCCGAAGTTATAGCTCACGATATCGAGTGTGATGTTGGCCATGTGGCCTACCGGCGAAACATCTCCCGGGCCGTGCCATGCCGTTTTCACGCCATACTGCTCAGCCAGGATCGCGATCTTTCGCGCCGGTGAAAATCCGCCCGCCTGCGACACATGCACGCGGATGTAGTCGATCAGCCTCTGCTCAATCAAGGGTTGCCACTCATGAGGGTTGTTGAAGAGCTCTCCCATTGCAATCGGAGTAGCGCATTGCGACCGTATCTGGCGGAAGTACTCGTTGTCTTCCGGCGAAAGCGGGTCTTCAAGAAAAAACATCCTGAACTTCTCCGCTTCTTTGCAGAACTGCACCGCCTCGTTCGGAGTCAGGCGTTCATGCATGTCGTGCAGCAGCTCCACCTCTTCTCCGAGTTCTGTCCTGCAGAATTCCAGCAACTTCAATGCGCGGCGCATCTGGTAGGCCGGTTCGAATAAAGGCTTGTCGTGAAGCGCCTTCAACGGCGCAGTATTGCCGTGCGCCGAGCCATAGCCTGCCATGCCCGGCAGCCCAACTTGTACCCGGACATTGCGGAAACCCTCAGCCATCAGCTTCTTCGCTGCAGCCACCACATCTGCAAATTCAGGCCCATCCGCGTGGGCGTAGCAATCTACCGCCTCTCGGCATTTGCCTCCGGCCAGTTGATAGACCGGCATTCCCGCTTGACGCCCTTTGATGTCCCACAATGCCTGGTCGATTCCGCTCAAGGCATTGTTGAGCACCGGCCCATTTTTCCAATACGAGCTGTCATAACAGCTCTGCCAGATGTCCTCGATGCGGTCGGTTGTTTTGCCGAGCAGAAAGGGTTTCAGATAGCGTTCCACTGCCGGCTTCACCAGGTCGGCTCGCTGCGTAAATGTTGCGCAGCCGTATCCGTACAGGCCATCCTGATCGGTCGTAATCTTCACCACCGTTAGCCTGACACCGGCCGGTGCGCACTCAATGACACTGATGTCTTTGATACGAGGCGGCGCCATTCCCCGCGTGGCTTGTGCCAACTGCTCCTGCGCCCCAACAACAGGCGCCGCAAGGCCAAGCAAGCTAAGGCCGCCAATGGACTTCAATAGATCCCGCCGATACATCGACATAGACTCACTCCCCGCACGCACTGTAAATGCTTGAGAAGGATACCCGAAAACTATGAGAGTTCAATTTCCGCCAAGGAACCCGTACTGTCATCCGACGCTTGGCCGTAAGAGGGTTGAGTGTTTATTGATCATGTCCTTATATCGAGCTCTGCTGAGAGAGTTAACCTTTATGCACCAATGACTACTGTCAACCCCTCCAACTTGAACAATCTCCCCTAACCAACTCATTCCATGCCAGATATAGATATCCAAAACCTGGCGTAGTGAACATATCCAAGCTGATATTCTGAATATAGGGATCAAAGAAAAAAGGCGGCCAAAGCCGCCTTTTCTCATTCGCGCAGAAGAATCCAGCTTCAAAGCGCAGCAACAAACCCTATCTCGCACAAACCAAAGATTTTGCAACCCCCCCTACATAGAATCAAGATTTTAGCCGGGACTCAGCGGCGCAAGCCGCTGAAAAGAAAGATAAAGGAAGGAAATCCTAGGGGGAGGGCGGTCAACCCGCCGATTTAGCGGTTCACCTCAAAAGGAAAAGGGGGCGACCAAATCGGCCGCCCCCTGAAATCCACCCTTAAAAGGAACTACTGCAGCAAAGTCCCATCCTCCAGCTCAGCCTTAGCTTCCTCCGGAGGAATCACCACCGCCGCCGCAACCTTGTCGTCCTCTTCCAGGTTGAGCAGCTTCACTCCCTGGGTCGAACGCCCAGCCGAACGCACCGTCTTGGTATCGATGCGGATGATCTTCCCATACTGGCTGATCACCATCAACTCGGAGGTGTCGTCCACCAGGTTGATCGACTGCACCTTGCCGTTCTTCGCCGTAGTCTTGACGTTGATCACACCCTTGCCACCGCGAGTCTGCAAGCGATACTGGTCGACATCGGTCCGCTTGCCGAATCCGTTGCTTGTGACCGATAGAATCAGGCTCGAAGTGTTCCCGCCTTTGCCATTAGCCACCCGCTCCTTCGGAGTCACCGCCAAGCCAACGACATAGTCATTCTTCCCCAGCTCAATCCCCCGCACCCCATAAGCCGGACGACCCATCGACCGCACATCGTTCTCGTCGAAGCGAATCGCCATCCCCTCATGCGTCGCAAGGAAGACAAGCTGGCTGCCATCGGTGATCCGCACGCCGACAAGCTCATCATCGGTATCGATGCCGATCGCGATAATGCCCCGCGCCATCACGTTGCAGAAGTCCTTCAGTGGAGTCTTCTTCACCGTCCCCTTCTGCGTCGCGAAGAAGATGAACTTGCCCTCTTCCTCCAGGTTGCGAACCGGCAGAATATTCCGCACCGTCTCACCCGGAAGCAGGTTCAGCAGGCTCGCAATCGCTTTGCCCTTCCCAGCAGCGCCAACATCCGGCACCTCATAGACCTTCAGCCAGAAAACGCGCCCAGTATTGGTGAAGCAAAGCAGATAGGCATGGGTTGAATCGATGATCAACTGCGAGACGAAGTCCTCCTCGCGCGTCTTCATCCCCAGCCGTCCCGTCCCGCCGCGACGCTGCTGCCGATAAGTCGAGATCGGAGTCCGCTTCAGATATCCCGAATGCGAAACCGTCACCGCAACCTGCTCGTCAGCGATCAGGTCTTCCAACTGCAGCTCCGCGCTCTCGTCCACAAGCAAGGTGCGCCGGGCATCGCCGTAGAGCTTCTTGACCTCTTCCAGCTCCTTGACGATTACACCGCGCAGTTTCTTCTCCGAGGCCAGAATCGACTCATACTCGGCAATGTTCTCGCGAACAAGTCCCAGTTCCTTCAACAGCTCATCGATTGAAAGCTGCGTCAGCCTGTAGAGCTGCAGTTCGAGCACGGCATCGATCTGCCGGTAGCTCATCCCCGGAGCAACGTTCAGGTTCGTCGTGTCCTTATCAAGATTGATGACGATCTCGGTGCCCAGCGACCAGGTGCGCAGATTCTCTCGCGCCTCGGCCCGGCTCCCCGATCCGCGAATGATCTTGATCACGCGGTCAAGGTTGTCGAGAGCAATCTTGTAGCCCTCGAGAATATGCTCCCGCTCCCGCGCCTTACGCAGCAGATAAGCAGTGCGCCGCCGCACCACATCGACGCGATGGTCGATGAAATGCTGAATCGCAACATGCAATGGAAGCTCTTTCGGCTGGCCGTTGACCACTGCCAGAAAGATCATCGAGAAGCTTTCCTGCATCTGCGTGTGCTTGTAAAGCTGGTTGAGCACGATCTGCGCTTCGGCGCCGCGCCGCAACTCGATCACAATCCTCATGCCATCGCGATCGCTCTCGTCACGGACCTCGGTAATATCGTCAACCACCTTCTCGTGATAAAGCTCGGCGATCCGCTCGATCAACTTCATCTTGTTGACCTGGTACGGAATCTCGCTAACGATGATGGCTTCCTTTTCCTTGGTCAGCTTCTCGATCGCGACCTTGGCGCGCATCAGGAAGCGTCCACGCCCCGTGGAGTAGGCCTGCGCAATGCCAGTGCGGCCATAGATAAAGCCACCCGTCGGGAAGTCCGGCCCCTGAACGTGCTTCAACACTTCGATCAACCCGGCATGCGGATTGTTGATCATCTCGATGGTCGCGTTCACGACCTCAGTCAGATTATGCGGAGGAATGTTGGTCGCCATGCCCACCGCGATCCCGTTCGAACCATTCACGATCAGGTTCGGAATCCGCGTTGGCAGCACCGTCGGCTCAAAGGTCGACTCGTCATAGTTCGGCGTGAAATCCACCGTCTCCATATCGATGTCGGCCAGCATCTCGCTGGCAATGCGCATCATGCGGGCTTCGGTGTACCGCATCGCCGCCGGCGGGTCGCCATCGACCGAGCCAAAGTTCCCCTGCCCATCGATCAGCGGATAGCGCAGGCTGAAAGGCTGCGCCAGGCGCACCATCGTGTCATAGATCGCCGAGTCGCCATGCGGATGGAAGACACCCATCGCCTGCCCCACCACCTTGGCGCACTTGGTGTATTTCTTGTTATGCTGCAGCCCCATGTCGTGCATCGTGTACAGAATGCGCCGATGCACCGGCTTCAATCCGTCGCGAACATCCGGCAGCGCGCGCCCAATAATGACCGACATCGAGTAATCGAGATACGAGCGGCGCATCTCGTCTTCAATATTGATCGGGATAATGCTCGACGCGCCTGTCGGCCCGCCCGTTCCATCACTTCCGCCGCCGTCATTCCCGTTGGGCGAGCCCAGGGGAAGAAGGGGATTTTCGTCATTTGCCATAGTTGGATTCCATCGAAGATTTGAACTTCCGCAGGAATGAGTCGGCCCGCATTTGGGCCCTTCAGATGAATGAACTGCCGCCTCGCGGAAATGCCTATCTCTATGATACTGAATTACTTAGCCGCTTGCAAGGTAGTAGCGCCGCCGGAACCGGGAGCAGTAACCCCAATGCTGTTAGAGACTTGGCCTTCTACTGGGCAAGCGCTGGCAGAGTCGTCAAACAGAGCACCGCCTGCATCAGCAGAATTCCGCCCGTCGCCACCAGAAAAATCCGCCGCTGGGGAGTCTCCAAAGCATCGGCAAAAACGCCCCCAATAAAGGTCAGCAGGAAGGGCAAAGCCCAAAGCCACGGCTCCGCCTGAACTCCCGTCGTGATCACCAGAAGCAGCGGAGCCGCAACCAGCAGCGCAGCAAAATTGCCGAAGTATCGCGACCGCTTCACCATCAGAAACAGCAGCAAAGCAATCGCCGCCGCCAACGTTATTCCAGCATTCGGCAATGCCGAGAAGAAAATCTTCGCCGGCCCCAGCGAGAACCACATCCGCGCCGCTGCGCTCCGAAAAACATAACTGAAGGCATCAGGCCGGAAGGCATAGGAAGCAAACAGCAGCAACAGCGTGCCGATTCCCGAGTACATAAATATCGGAATCAGATAAGCCCGCCGCCGCTCCGCCAGGTAGATCATGAATCCCAGCGCAAACAGAAAAGCCAGCAGCACCGCCGAAACATGCGCCGCCGCAGTAAATCCAAACGCCGCCGTCAGCAAAACAATTCGCGGACGCCACTTCTTTCGCGGCCCCTGCATCGCATGCGCCACGCCCATCGCCGTATAAACCGCCGCAAAGACGCCGAACGCCGCCAATATCTCCGCATTCGGATAAGTGCACGCCCGCACAATCTCCGGCGAAAAGCAATAGAGCGCCAGCGCGACAAATCCGCCCTCATTCCCAAACAGCCGCCGCGTCACCCACCAAAGCGCCGCACCCAGGCAAAGCCCGCAGAAGATAAACGGCAGCCGCATCAGCAACAGCACATAACTAAGCTGGTGTCGCAACTCCCATGGAGAATTCTCCGCCGAGATTCCTGAAAGGATCCGCTCGATGGTCAGCGGCAGCCCGGCCGCGCGATACGCGAGCGTTCCGTCATGAATGTTGCCGCAGCTGGTGAAATACCCCGCCAGCGGAGAAGGCCTCTCCCACATCTCTCGCCCGCAGCGCGCATATTGATAGTCGCGCTCCGTCAGCGTCTGGTGTCGCGTCACCCAATAGCATTGGAAGAAAAGCAGGAGCAGCAAAACTGCCGCAATCCGTTGCGGACGATCAAAGCGGAATTTGCGAAGTCGCTGGGCAAAAGACATCGTTCAAGTGTGAGTGTACTAGAGCGAGCTTACTCAAACGCCGACCAAACCAGTCCTCAATAAACTATGCCAAATGCAACACAATTCAGGAACTTACGTTAAATTTCTTCTTGCGCAATCCAGCTAGCGCACATCATACTTTGCAGCAAGCGAACTGATCGCAGGAGGTTGACATGTCAGCAATTCAAAATGGACAGTGCGGGCTGTGTTCTCACTTCGGTGAAACCCACAAGCAGAACGAGAGGCTCGTCGCCATTCTCTCGTCGCATCAAGCTCCCGACAATCTAATAGACGAATGCGGTCACCCGAAACACGCGCCCCTTCACCTCAAGGTGACGCCGGTCAGCGGTTGCGATGGATTCACGCCAGCCGCCGCTGCATAAGACCCATTTGAATGAGCGGCGTCTCGCGCCCTGAGTAGGCCCCAATAGCCGCAGCGGCGGCCCGTGCATTGCTGCCGAAGTGGCTTGTACAAACTCAGCAGAGCTTACCGCCAGCGAAAAATCCGCAAAGCGATCGAGAACGAGACCAGCAACCACGCCAGCATAACGGCAGTAGGCGCCACCAGATGCTCCATCGAGAGCCCCTGTAGCATGTTGCCGCGCAAAGCATCGATCGCCGCTGTAAGCGGGAGAGCGCGAATGAACGGCTGCAGAATATTCGGAAAGCGGCTCGCTGAAAAGAAGACCCCGGAGAGAATCCACATCGGCAGCATCACCAGGTTCATCAGCCCCGACGCTGCCTCCATCGTCTTCGCACGCGAAGCAATCAACAGCCCCAACGCTGAAAAACTGAGCGAAGCCAGGACACACATCAGCGCAAGCTGCCAAATCGGCCCTCGAAACGGCACGCCAAAGACCACTCGCGAAAATCCAAGAAAAACTCCGACCTCAATCACCAGAAACAACAGGCGCGATAGCAGAAACGACGCCAGGTATTGCCAGCGCGGCATCGGCGAAGCAACGAGGCGCTTGAGCAATTTCTTCTGCCGCGCTTCGACGATGGAAAATCCAAGCCCCCAGATCGCCGAGCTCATCAGGTTCATCCCTAGCAGACCCGGAATCACAAAGTCGATATACCGCGCCCCCGCGTCATGCACCTGCTGGCTCGTGATCTGTACATTTTCCTGCTGGCCGGCAGCCTTCTCCAGCGCCCGATCGGCAATCAGACGCGCCGTCCGCGCATCGGGGTTCGTATCGTCGTAATCGAAGGTGACGCCATCGGGAGTTTGCACTGCCAGCAGCAGAATTCTTCCCGTCGCCAGCGCCTTGCGCCCATCTTCCTCACTCATCGTGGACGCGCTTAGACCCTTGTCGGCATTCAGAGCCTGCGTTAACTGGGCAGTCGTCCCCGCCACCTGCAACACGTCAGCCGGACGATTCCGGAACGCAATACTCAGCCCAACCGAAAGCAAAATCGGGAAGACGAAGATCCAAAAGACCGCCTCCGGCTCGCGGAAGAACAGCCGAAAACGCGCCGACGTAAGCTGAAACAGGGAGCTCTCGCTGAGCTTACTCATCGCGCAGGTTCCTCCCGGTAAGCGAAACGAACACATCTTCCAGCGTCGCCGAGTGGGTCCGAAACTCCGTCAAATGCGCGCCCTGCGCCTGAAGCGCTCCGAAGATCAGGGGCACTGCCGTATGCAGCTCCGAGACAGAGAGCTGATGTACGCCCGCATGAAGGCAATGCGACGCGACGCCCGGAATCCGCGTCAACGCGACCTCATCAACTGAGTCCCCATCATCGACAGCAAACTCCACAATCTGCTCGCCACCAATCGAAGCGATCAGCTCTTTTGGAGTGCCGAGCGCAATGATCTTGCCATGGTCCATCACCGCGACGCGGTTGCACAGCCGCTCCGCCTCATCCATATAGTGGGTCGTCAGAATGATCGTCCGCCCCGCGCCCTTCAATTGCTCAACCAGCTCCCAGAGATTGCGCCGTGCCTGCGGATCTAGCCCCGTCGTCGGCTCGTCGAGAAACAGCAACTCCGGGTCGCCCACCAGGGCGCAGGCCATCGCCAGCCGCTGCTTCTGACCGCCGGAAAGCCCGCCAACGCGCGACTTACGCTTCTCCTCAAGCTGACCTGTCGCAATCGACTCTTCAACCGTCAAACCACGCTCGTAGAAGCTGCGAAACATCCGCAGCGTCTCATCCACCGTCAGCTTCTCCGGAAACTGCGTCTCCTGCAGCTGCACACCGATGCGCTGCTGTAGGCGGCTCGCATCGGTGCGCCAATCCATGCCCAGAAGCTTGACGCTGCCCGCATCGGGGACGGTGAGACCCTCGCAGATTTCGATGGTCGTGGTCTTACCCGCGCCATTGGGCCCCAGCAGCCCAAAGCACTCGCCGCGCTCGACCTCAAGATCGAGCCCATCGACGGCGGTCACATCGGCGAATGATTTCCTCAATCCGCGAATTTCAAGCGCGAGACCGCCGGACCCATTCGATTGTGTCTGAGAATCCGACATCCCTTCACCTTATTACGTGAACCGGGTCGGACGGATGAAAAGATTATGACGCCTCGGCCAGCGAGGAATAGCCTCTGTGAAAAGCGACACCTGCCGCTCGCGCCATGCAAACCAGCACCGCCGCGGCAAAGCGGCGGTGCTGGCAGAAGCCTCTTCAGAGTCTATCGCTCTAAGGAATATGGCTGATCGAGGTCAACACATTATTCTTCGACCCTAGGCCAAGGAAGTAGAAGTCGAACCACCCGTCTGTCTGAAAGTCGGTCGCGCTCGACTTCGCACCACTATTGCCAGTGAAGTTCCCGCTCGAATCGAAATTCAGCGTGTCCGTCGACTTCACCTCTTCGTCGAGCAGGGAGCCGACTCCTCGACCGACGTTGGAGCCCAAGCCGACGATGTCCTGTTGGTCGATGGTCGTGGTCTGCGATTCGCTGCCGTCGGAATTCACCTGAACGTCGATATCAACCGTCAGCGGGTAAGAGAAGTTCGCCTGCGCTACCGTGGTTCTACCCTCCCCGTTAGTCGTCGTGGTCGACGCCACGGTGGTCGACTGGGTGATGTCTTGGACATAGGTTGTAGCGCTCAGCGTGAACTTCTGCGAGTTCAGGAAGTCGACCTCCTGCTCAACGGTGGTGCTCACCCTGCCGTGAGAGGTGTTCACATAACCACTTATCGTGAACTTGCGCTTCGACGCGACCGACACTGTCGCGGTTCCATTACCCGAGGAGTCGAGATTCAGCTTCTCGGCGACCGTCGGCGTGGGCGCGGCCGCGAGATTGTCGCTGACCAGCTTCCCGCCGACGACGTCCTTGCCATGGTCGACATACACCAACAGGTTCGCCGTAACCAGGAAGTAGCTGTCGGCGTTAAAGACGCTCAGCGCTACGGTATGCGCCTCGCCATCGGCAAGCAGTCCCGCGAAAGGAGTCAAGTCGACTCGATAGGGCTTGAAGTCGAGCGTCTGTACGCCAGGAAGTGGAAACCAGAGAAACGGATCGATGCCCCCGGTGTAAATCCACGGATACACCGGCGCGACACCTGCTGGGGTGCCATCGATCGATATCTCAGTCTCGCGGAAGCCGGTGTTGCCACAGCTCTCAAGCGGGCCGGTCACGTCGTTAGGCACGCAGGTATACCAGAACTCGTCATTGGACTGGCTTTGCGCGATTACGTCGAGATACGCGCGCTCGACGTTGGTCGGCAGCTTGACTTGCTGGCTCAGTTGGTCGGTCGTCGTGTTCAGAGCGGCCGCGCCGCCTGCGGCGTCAGGCAGCGGCACCACCACGTCGGGAACCGCGGCCGCCGGATCCTTGCGCGAAGTCGGATAGAACTCCAGTGCCGCATTCGCATAGATGATGCCGGTGTAGGTTGAGTTGACGATGTTGTAGATGTCCGCTTCCCCCTGTTGCGGCGAAGTGAGCAGCGCCGACAAGTCCGTGACATCACGCTCCACATGCCACGACGGGCTGAGCGTCGAACCCGGCTCAGCCGTCGTGCCATAAAAGATATTGGCATGGCCCAGGTACAACGAGGCCGTGCGGTCGTATTGAACGCCGGCGGTTACCGTAAAGTCCCCGGTGAAAACCACCTTCGCCCACGGGCCCGGGCAATCCTCCGGAGGAGCGTAGCTAAAAGTCTTGGCGCTATAGTCGGCGAACTCCTGGTTGGTGAAGAGTTTCACCACGCATGGTTTGGTAGAGGGGCGCGGCACCGTTGGTTCAGCGGTCACCGGGTTCGACGAGCCGATCTTCGGAGATGACGGTGCGATGACGACCTGCGCCTGAGCCGCGGAAAAAGCAATCATGAGCGATAGAACGGCTGGCGCGATCCGCAGCCGCCCAGCGGGCGGGAATGTGATTCTTAGCAAGACTGGACTCCTCGTGAGAAATATTTGGGATGCGGCAAGATTTGAACTGAAGCGAAACGTTCAGCAACAGTTTGGGCAAAGCATAGCACGGCCGGGGCTCGCCACGCAGAAAGCACCCGACGGCCTAAACTGGTTGCAACCAGCATGCCCTACCGCCAAACAATCCGCGGAAGCACTTACATCTTCGAAGACCTCAAGACCCTCATGGCCAAAGCCACGCCGGCCAGGTCAGGAGACACACTCGCCGGAGTCGCCGCCGGCAGCGAACACGAGCGCGTCATCGCAAAGATGACCCTCGCTGAAGTCCCGCTGGAACAGTTCCTCCGCGAACCGCTCGTCCCCTATGAGGACGACGAGGTAAGCCGCCTCATCCTCGACACTCACAGCCGCGAGGCCTTCGCCGAAATCGCAAATCTCACCGTAGGAGAGTTCCGCGACTGGCTGCTAAGCGACGATGCCACCACCGAAACCCTCACCCGCATCGCGCCCGGCATAACCCCGGAGATGGCCGCCGCCGTCTCCAAGCTGATGCGCAATCAGGACCTCATCCTCGCCGCGAAAAAGTGCAGTGTCGTCACCTGCTTCCGCAATACCATCGGCCTGCCGGGGCGCATGTCCGTGCGCCTGCAGCCTAACCATCCGACGGACGACGTGCGCGGCATCGCCGCCTCCATGCTCGACGGCCTGCTCTACGGTTGCGGAGACGCGGTCATCGGCATCAACCCCGCCAGCGACTCGCTCGCCGCCGCAATCACGCTCCTCAACATGCTCGACGAATTCCGCCTGAAGTATGAAGTGCCGACGCAGTCGTGCGTCCTCACCCATGTCACCCGCACCATCGAGGCCATCGAAAGGGGCGCACCCGTCGATCTCATCTTCCAATCCATCGCCGGAACAGAAAAGGCCAACGCCAGCTTCGGCGTCAGCCTCGGCATTCTGCAGGAGGCTTACGAAGCAGGATTCTCACTGAGCCGGGGCACCGTCGGCAACAACGTAATGTATTTCGAAACCGGCCAGGGGAGCGCCCTCTCAGCCAACGCCAACCACGGCCTCGACCAGCAGACCTGCGAGGCCCGCGCCTACGCGGTCGCCCGCAAATTCAACCCGATGCTCGTCAACACCGTCGTCGGCTTCATCGGTCCCGAGTACCTCTACGACGGCAAGCAGATAATCCGCGCCGGACTCGAAGACCACTTCTGCGGCAAGCTCCTCGGCGTGCCCATGGGCTGCGACATCTGCTACACCAATCACGCCGACGCCGACCAGGACGACATGGATTCCCTGCTCACCCTGCTCGGAGTAGCCGGAGTCAACTTCATCATGGGCGTCCCCGGCGCCGACGACGTCATGCTCAATTACCAGAGCACTTCCTTCCACGACTCGCTCTACATCCGAAAAGTGCTCGGACTCAAGCGCGCACCGGAATTTGAAGCGTGGCTCGAAGGAATGGGCATCGCAAGTGTGTCCGGCGAACTCACCAATGCGCGAAGCGAACAGCGTTTGCTACCCCACGCCAAACAGCTCTTAGGCGAATTATGAACGACCGCAGAAGCGACGACTCACCACTTCCTCAAAGTAAAGAGATGAATTGTCATCCTGAGCGAAGCGGAACGAACTGGAGCGCAGTTGAAGGACCTGCAGTTTCAACAATCTCTGCTTCCGAACCAAGCCCCGCAAATGAAACCCACCCACTCAGCCAACTCCGCCGCTTCACCCCCGCCCGCATCGCCCTCGGACGAACCGGCAATAGTCTCCCCACCAAAGAACTCCTCGAATTGAGCGCCGCCCAGGCCATGGCCCGCGACGCTGTGCACATGCCATTCGATACACAGTCCTTCGCCGATCAGCTGTCTGCCGCAAAGCTCAAATCCATCAAAGTCCACAGCGCCGCAACAGACCGGACGATCTATCTCCGCCGTCCAGACCTCGGCCGCAAGCTCGACCAACTTAGCCGCACTCGCCTCGCCGAGCTAAGGCTGCCCGCCACATCGGAATTAGTGTTCATCATTGCCGACGGCCTGTCAGCAATAGCGCCACAGCGCTACGCGGTACCACTCATTCACGCTGCATTGGCCTTACTTCAAGGCTGGCAAATCGGCCCAATCATCATCGCCGAAGAAGCCCGCGTCGCCCTCGGAGACGAAATCGGACAACTCCTCGGAGCCGAAATCACCGTCACGTTAATCGGCGAACGCCCTGGCCTAAGCGCCCTAGACAGCCTCGGCATCTATCTCACCTACGCGCCAAAGCCAGGCCGCACCGACGCCGAACGAAACTGCATATCAAATGTTCGAGAAGAAGGTACAAGTCCAGATCAGGCGGCGCAAACGCTGCACTACTTGCTAACCAGATCTCGCCAACTCAAGCTCAGCGGGATCCAACTCAAGGACGAAAGCGACCTACCATCACGCAAACTGCTCTAATTTCATCCCCAATTGATAAGTCTCGCCATGAGCCAGCAAATCATCCCACGTAACTTCGCGGCGCGTATAGCCAGCCATCCGCCCCAACATACAACTCAATGCGGTCTCAACTCCAGACGCAATCTGATTATGTACGGGCCCAGTCACAATGCTGTCGATAAAACTCCGCTCCTTGTCCCGATCGGCGAACTCAAGATTGTCGAGGAAGCTACCATTCGCCGCAAATTGCCCCGACGCAGGCGCCGTCGCCGTTCCTGTCTTCGTCGGATCCTGCCATAACCAGGCGTTCGAACCAAGAATCTGCACCGGTCCCAAGTAAGGCACCGTCGCCATCCCCAGCGCGCCAAACATCCTCAACCCCGCATCAAAGCCGCCATAATCCCCAAACTGCGTCGACGAAAACGAAAGGTGCACGTCGTTGGGATAAGTGAAGTCGACTTGGTAGTTATCCCAGCAATCACCCGCATGGGTCAGGATGTTACGACCACCGGTAGCCGTCGCCTTGATCGGATGCGCCCCAAGCAACCAGTTACATAAGTCGATAATATGAATGTTCTGTTCGACGAGGATGTCGCCAGAGAGAGCCGTATACCAAAGCCAGTTCCGCAGACGGTACTCATCCGCCGATTCACCCTCACGCATCTTTTCAAGCGAAGCCGGAGCATTGTAGTTAGCCGAGATCGCCGCAATCTTGCCTAATGCGCCGCCCTGAATCCGCGTCGCAATCGCCGCAATCGGCGGCGCACTGCGGCACTGAAACCCCACATCCACGCTCTGCGAACTCTTTACCTTCTTCGCAATCTCGAGCGCCTGCCGTGTCTGCGCGACATCGATGCCCACGGGCTTCTCGCAGTAGACATGCTTGCCGCTCGCTACCGCCGCGCCAAGATGCTGTACGTGAAAAAACGGAGGCGTGGATATCTGAATCAAATCCACATCCGGTGAAGCCGCAAGCTGTTCAAACGCATTCGGTCCACGAAAGAGCAGCTTGCTATCGATCGCCGCGCGACCCAGCCCCGCATTCACTTCATCGAAATGCGCCTTCCCCTTCGCGAGGTTGTCCGCAAAGATATCCGCCAGCGCCACCACCTGCGCGGTCGTGCTCTTAGAAAAAGAAGTGGCCACTGAAGTCCCGCGATTCCCGCAGCCCAGCAGCCCCAGCCGCACCGCCGAGTTCGCCTCGGAGCCAAAGACCGTCTTCGACTTCAGCAAAAGCAAGCCCGAAGCGACGCCCGTTCCGGTCTGAATAAAATCTCGACGATTCATATTCCTCGTTCCTCGTACTGGCCTGCGAAGACCTGTTGCAAAATCCGTTCCAAGTAGATCTTCTCCTGCTTCACGTCTTCGATTTGCTGCGGTCCCGAGGTCTCGCGCTCGATCGTCACCGCACCGGTGTAACCGATGCGGTGCAGCTTTGTGAAGACCTGCCGGAAATCCACTAGTCCCTTACCGATCAGCACTTCTTCGCCCAGCTCATCCGGATTCGTCGGCCAGCGTCCATCCTTCGCATGAATGCTCCGCACATGCGGCCCCAGAATATCGACCGCATCCACCGGATTCGCCTTACCATACAAAATCAGATTCGCGGTATCGAGGCCCACCGCCAGGTTCGGCATCGCCACATCGCGAATCGCGCGCGACATCGTCGTTGGAGTCTCCTGCCCAGTCTCCATCAGAAAATATTGGCCATTCCCCTGGCAGTGCTGCGCAACGGTGCGAATCGCGTCAACCGCGCCGGCGTAAAGCGGGTCGCTCGGATTTTCGGGAATGAATCCGCAATGCGTCTGTACCTGGCCGATGCCCAGCTGCTTCGCAAAATCGGAGACCTGCCGCAAAGCATCGATTCGTTCGGCGCGCGTTTTCGGAGGAACCAAGCCAATCGTCTCCGGTCCATCTGTGAAATTCCACTTCCTTACCCCCGGTCCAACCACTTCAACCGTCGTCACCGTCATCGAATACTTCGCCAGCAGATCGCGAAACTGCGCCACGACGTCAGGAGTAAAACCGCCAATGTAGCTATCCAGCGATAGGAAGCAATTCGAGAAACCAAGGTCGTGGACGAGACGGATGCGCTCTTCCGGCGCGCCGAAAGGAACAATCAACAGACCCAGCGCCATCGGCTTCAAACCGGAGGTCGGCGCCGGACTCTGCGCCAAAGAAAACGGAAGCTCGCCGGAAAGTGCGGCAGCGCCGGCAAGACCGAGAAAACCACGTCGATTCATAGTGTGTCCTGTACCGACATACTATAAAGCAACTGCGACAGGCATTCGGTCTTTACAAGATATTGAACTGCGCGGGCTCCGGTTCCGGCGCCGGTCTATCAAAGAGACTCTTCGCCTTGGAAATCGCGGCCCCCACCCCGTTCGAGACACGGAATATTTGGCCCGCCGTCAATCTGCCAATCACCCGATGGTTCCCTACCGCCGCAAGCGCCATCGACGCGATGCAGCCGCACTGCGAGCAATCGGGGTCGCCGCCAAACTGGCACGGCGTGATCTTGGTTTTCAAATCGGCCGAAAGCGTATGCGTGGTCCTCGCAAAGATGCACTCCTCCGGACTCTTCGGGGGCGACAGTATCTCGCGAACCAGCCCCGGCGGCATCTCCAGCTTGGGGCAGAGTGGCCCCAGCCGCAACAGCTCCTCCACCACAAAAGCGCGCTGCGCGGGAGTGAGTATCTCCGGATCAGAGGCGCCTCTCTGAGGGGTGAACAAACTGATCCAGATTCTCTTGACCTGCGGCTGTTCGCTCCAGAACCGGACAAATTCCTCGAGGTACCCTGGCCGGTCCGCGACGTTCCCAGTAATCGTCGAGTGGATCGTAACTCTTGCGCCGGAGATGCTCTTCAATATCCGCTCATAGGTCGCCGGCTTGCGACGTTCGTCGTGCTCCGGTTGCAGGCCGTCAATCGACACCGAAACGGTAAGCCGCTTGAATCGCATCCATTCGGGAGGGATCACACGAAACGCGCTTGTCACCACCTGGGTATGAATACCCCGAGCATCCAGTTCCGGAAGGATTCGTTCCAGTTCACGATAGCGAACCAGAGGATCTCCACCCACGATCGAAAGGTGGATCGGCTTCTCCCGGTCGACCACCGCCAGCACTCTCGCGACGAGGTCGTCTCCCTTGAAATCCGAGAGCTGGCGCAACTCGGTCTCGCCGCCCAGATGGGCTGGATCAAAGGCGTAGCAACCAGGGCAGCGTAGCGGACATTCTTTCGTGATCTCAATCGACAACGTCGGACGGCGGCCGGTAAGAATCATCGCCCCGGCCTGCAACACATGGGAAACTTCCACTTAATAGCCTCCACATCATTGTAGGACGTAGACGAAGTCTATTCGATTCATCAATCAAACATTGCTGACTCTAAAGTGTCCTCGCAGATCGGGCCTCCGCTGAACATCCTTGGAAATCAATCCGACTCCGACTGCATCTTTCCATGGCCGTTGCTGCTCTCGGGCGATTCGCTTTTCGACTTCCATACATAGAGAAAATCCTCATCGCTGGAGGTAGCAATCTCGATCCCCCTCTGCCGCGTGGCCCGGCTAAGCGCGGACCGGATGTTCTCCTTGGAGTCAGGCAGCGCCGAGAGAGGAATCTTTAGCGCATTGCCTTCCTTCAACTGGCTAATGTCGCTAAGCAATTGCTCAACGATCTGCTTGTGCTTTCCATCGCGCCCTTTAGGCACGTCCGCCTGAAGCATCGACTCAAACCGCATTGGATTCGTTTGCTGCCCCTGGTTAGTAGCCATAACGCTTTTCCTTTCTGAAGCACTCGTCGCGTAAACGTGACGCTAACGTGACCATAAAGTAACACGAACTAGGGAGAGCAAACAACAAGATTTTTCACTCCCTCACGATAGCCTCTAAATAGCTAATTTATTAAATAGTTAGCCCGTATTGAATAAGAGTTCACCCGTATTCAACAAAGACTGTTAGGTTCCAGATAGAGGCAAAACGCATGTCGGAAGCAATGAATTTTCAAACGGTTCCTCTGGCTGAACTCGCGCTAAAAGGCATCATTCCGCAGACCGATCCGCAGAAGCCCGTAGTCCTTATCGTTGACGACGAGGCAGTAATCGCGGACACCCTGGCCGTAATCCTCAAGCAGGCAGGCTTCACAACCATGGTCGCTTACGACGGACAAAACGCTCTCGGGATGGTGAAAGGCGTTGCTCCGGACCTGCTGCTAACCGACGTGGTGATGCCCGGATTGAGCGGCGTCGACCTGGCAATCGCCGTTAGGGAGCACGTACCAAACTGCAGAATTTTGCTGTTCTCCGGTCAGGCAGCGACCGCAGATCTGCTCAGCCAAGCAGCCAAGAAAGGACATGATTTCACCCTCCTTTCGAAGCCGCTTCATCCAAGAGACTTGCTAGTGCGCGTTTCACAGACCATGCAATCCCAAGACGCGAACCACGACAGAAAACATATTGAATTGGAGTTGCGTCAGGAGCTTTCTGCATAGCACCCACTCGGAGGAACCGACACACCATCTCACCACTCGCCAACCGTTTCCTCCCAGTGCTATCGTGTTTCGCAGTGCGGACCATCCCCGAGCTCGCCCAAAAGAAACGCATTAAAGCAGCGCTTCCACGCCGAGCCAGCCACCCGTCCGCCGGAGGTATACATGGCCACTCTCCCTATCGATTCCCGCGTAAGCAGCCACACCAACGATTTCGTCACCCAGAAACACCGCATGTTCATTGATGGACGCTTCGTCTTCGCCGCGTCCGGGAAGACCTTCCCCGTCTACAATCCCGCCACCGGCGAGGTCATGGCACACGTTCCCGAGGCTGAGTCCGAAGACGTCGACCGCGCCGTCCGCGCCGCCCGCAACGCCTTCGACCACGGCCCGTGGACCCGCATGAAGCCCTCCGAGCGCGGCCGCCTCATCTGGAAGCTCGGCGACCTGCTCGAGCAGCACCTCGAAGAGTTTGCCGAACTCGAATCGCTCGACAACGGAAAGCCCGTAACCGTCGCCCGCGCCGCCGATGTGCCCCTTGCGGTCGATATGTTCCGCTACATGGCGGGCTGGGCCACCAAGATCAGCGGCAACACGCTCTCACTCTCGTTCCCCGGCGACTTTCATTCGTACACACTGCGCGAACCCGTCGGTGTCGCCGCCCAGATCATCCCCTGGAACTTCCCACTTCTGATGGCCGCATGGAAGCTCGGCCCCGCGCTCGCCGCCGGCTGCACCATCGTCCTCAAGCTCGCTGAGCAAACGCCAATGTCCGGCCTCCGCCTCGCTGAACTTATTCATGAGGCCGGCTTCCCCGAGGGCGTAGTCAACATCCTCACCGGATTTGGCGAAGGCGCCGGTGCCCCGCTGGCCGCTCATCCACTCGTCGATAAAGTCGCCTTCACCGGATCGACCGAAGTAGGCCGCCTGATCGTCCAGGCGGCAGCGGGCAACCTGAAAAAAGTCACTCTCGAGCTTGGCGGCAAGAGTCCCGCGATCGTCTTCCCCGATGCCGATCTCGACAAAGCCATCGCCGGAGCCGCCAGCGCCATCTTCTTCAACCAGGGCCAATGCTGCTGCGCGGGATCAAGGCTTATGGTCCACGAAAGGGTCTACGATCAGGTCGTCGAAGGCGTCAGCCAGATCGCTGGCAAGATCAAGGTCGGTCCCGGCATGGATCCCACCACCGAAATGGGCCCGCTCGTCAGCGACGAGCAATTCAACCGCGTTACTGGCTACATCAAGTCCGGCGTCGATCAGGGCGCTCAAGTCCTCGCCGGAGGCAACGCCACCGGAGACCACGGCTACTTTGTCCAGCCAACAGTGCTCACCAAGACCACGCCCGAAATGAAGGTCGTCAAGGAAGAGATCTTCGGCCCCGTTGTCTGTGCTCAATCGTTCACCGACAGCGACCTCGACCGCATCGCAGCCGACGCCAACAACAGCGATTTCGGTCTCGCCGCTAGCATCTGGACCCGCGACGTGAGCATCGCCCACAAACTCGCCAGCCGCATCCGCTCCGGAACCGTCTGGGTCAACTGCCACAACGTCTTCGACGCCTCGCTACCCTTCGGCGGATACAAGCAATCCGGCTGGGGACGCGAAATGGGCGAAGAAGCCCTCCGCAACTACACCGAAACCAAGGCTGTCACTATCGCGCTGTAAGGCATAGTCCAGCGCAGCATCGAAACTGGGTTCGTCATCGCGAGGAGCCCAGTTCTGTTTTATTGCGGATCAGGCATTTGGAGAATTCCTAGAGCGCGTTCCTTGGCCAGGACTTCATCGCGCTTCGCATGAAGACACGCGATGACCACCGCATCGTTTTCAAGCCGAAACCACAATGCGTAAGGAAACTGTCGCAGGTTTGCCCGGCGCACGTCTCTGATAACTTTTGGGTATGCTTTGGGATGTCCGCCGATGCTATCGACCGCCTCAGTCACACGATCCAGAAATTTATCGCCCAACCCTGCCGATTGCGCTTCATACCAGTCCGCGGCCTTCGCGATATCTGCTGTAGCAGCCCGGGTTAAGCGTACTGCGGTCAACGCGTGCCGGAGGAAACGGCCTTCAGATTGCGGCGAATGCCGATGAGTGCTTCGCGCGCATCGACGGCGGCTTTCGCATCTTCATCAAACGACGCGAGCCTGTCGAGAATAACGCGCTCGGTTTCCGAGTCCACCTCTTCAGACCGGACATCGAGCATAGCGGATTCTGTCGTCGTGTTCATTCGCTGACCTCTTACTTATTTTGCGCCCGCATTCCCATTTCCTCAATAGCTATCTCTCCGATCCGGCAAGCGATCAAGGAGGGATAACCAGGCAGTTCACAGATTCACACCCCGCCGCCCACGGACAGCCGAAGCCAACTCACCCAGAAGCGTCCGCGTCTCCAATTTTGTGCCACTAGCTAACGGCATGGTGAGATCTACTTCCCTTCCAGGGTCAGCGCATAGACGTCGCGGGTCGATACGTCGCGCAGGATCAGAGGCGTGTCGCCAGGATCCAGTCCAATAAAATCGCTCCAGAACCCGGTCAACGGCGAGCCTTTCAGATCGGCAACAACCTCCGGATCCCCGCCCGCGACCGGAATGCGGAGGATGGCGGGGTCGCCAAAGACTCGAAGACAGTAGATATAGCGGCTATCGCCCGACCACGCATTCACGGCCAGCGCATATTCAGCGCATAGATCTCCTGATAGCCGGTGTCGCGTGTGTAGACCGGAGAGCCGTCGGGCGCAACGTCGACCTGAGCAAAGCCGTAGGCGTTCAACACGCGGTGAAGATCTTTCAGACTAGCAATCGTTTCCAGCCGACGGTCGGCAATCTGGAGGCGCATGACCGTCGGCTCCGCGCCCGCCGTGGTGAAGTAGATGTACTTGCCGTCCGGCGACTTCATCCAGTTATTGATGCCGCCCGGCACGTCCGGCGTCAGGTCGCTCGATTGCCGGGTTTTTATATTAAAGGCGACAAATCTCTTACGCCCTTCATCAGGGCCTGCCACGATCTCAGGGGTCAGCCATAAGCCCGCGGGGTTGCCCCCAGGTAGAGGGGAGCTCTTCCCGGTGCGCACATCGGTGATCTGCGGCCAAAAAGGGTTCGCCGCAGTGTGATCGAGGAGATAATTCCCGTCCGGCGACCAAACGGCAAACATGGCGTTATCCGCGATCTTCTGAGGCGGGCCGCCTTCCATAGCGACAACAAACACCTCGCCTTTACCGGTGTGAAACGAGACTTTCGTTCCGTCCGGTGAGATGAGTGGAAATATCGCCTCGGGCGGAGGAAAGGTCAGCTGCATGCGCTCGCTTCCATCGCTTCGGCTGCGCCAGAGCGTTTGGTCCGGATACGAGAGATACGCGACCCATTTCCCGTCCCTGGAGAACGTCGGGTCTGTCGCGGAGATCCCGCCGAGGAACGGCACGAACTGCTTCGACTTCATGTCGTAGCGGACCAGTTCGCCGCGCTGCTTCGCGCCGAGGACAAAAATCTGTTTTCCATCCCGGCTCGGGCATGGACCGAGTAGGGCAGCGGACCATTGGTGAGTCGAATCGGATTTCCCGGGCGGCGCAGCAATCCTGTTCGCAAGGGAAGCAGCCAGATATCGGACCGCCGCGCACTGCCGGATTTATATACGACATACTTCTCATCTGAGCTCCAGAAGAACCAATTATCATCAGGACCTAACTTCCGGATCTCGCGGAGACCCATTCCGTCCCCCCGCAATTTCGAAGAGCCCGTTACCTCCCGGGCCATATTGACTGTATTGACTGAGGAGCACCCGCTGACCGCTTGGCGATACACTTGGATATCCCCAAGTGCCTGGCAGCGACACTAGCTTGTGCGGGTTCAAGCCATCCTTATCGGCAATGAACCAGTCAATTTGGTCATCCGCTCCTTTAGGGTCTTTCCCTGGATCCATTGGGCGAAAACGATTCGACCGTCCGGAAAGATATCCGCTCTAAGAGGCGGCGTCTGAACATTGCCGAGTCGGCGGGGCTCTCCCGCCGGAAGCGGAATTAACCATAAAGGCAAGTTGAGCAAGGGGGACGTCGCTTCCGCTTTTTGAACCAGCAAAGAGGAGCCGTCGTGCGCAATTCCGGTAAGGGCGGGTTCGGCAAAACCTGTTTCCACCCGTGCTGTCGCCCCCCCCGTGACCGAGACCTGCCGTATCTTGAGAGATTCGTAATCGTTGAAGTAGATTCGCGATCCATCGGTGACCATGAAGCCTTTCGGCCGGCCATCGTCGGTGAGCTGCGTGACCGATTCCACCACCGGAACCGCCGAAGGAATGCGCCACCATAGAATCAGCGCGGCGGTCAGCGCCACAGCCAAACCCGCAACTGCGGCCCAGATCCAGCGGGAGCGCGACCTTTGAGGGATGGCGACTGCCGCTGCGCTACCCGAATCCGACAGCGCATCGAGAGCGAACGCCAGATCGGACGCCGAATGAAAGCGCTGTTCGGGATTCTTCTCCAGGCAGCGATTCACCACTCGCGCAGACCCGGCGGAAGATTTGCCTGCGTCTGCGCCATCGCCGGCGGCTCTTCGTTCAGAATTGCAGACATCGTCTCTACGGGCGTCGGCCGCTGGAAGGCGCGCTTGCCCGACAGCATCTCGTAAAGCACCGCCCCAAAGGCGAAGATGTCAGTTCGCTGATCGACACTCTGGCCGCGCACCTGCTCCGGAGACATATATCCCGCCGTGCCCATCACCAAGCCGGGCTCGGTCCCCATCGGCTGGGTCATCGTAGCGCCGTCGCCGGACTCCGGCTGTTGCTGTATCAGCTTCGCTAAGCCGAAGTCGAGAATCTTGACCCGCCCGTCTTTCGTGACGAACAGGTTCTCCGGTTTGAGATCGCGATGCACGATGCTGTGGCCGTGCGCCGCCGCCAGTCCGTGGGCGATCTGAACTCCATACTCGATAGCTTTGCGGACCGGAATCGCCCCGCGCTCAAGCGTCTGGCGCAGCGATTCCCCTATGAGCAACTCAGAGACGAGATACGGCGCGCCGTCGAAGACTCCAAACTGATAGACGGCAAGAATGTTCGGATGATTGAGCGCCGCCGCGGCCTGCGCCTCCTCCTCGAAGCGCCTCAGACGCTCCGGATCCTGGGAAACGAACGGCGGCAAGACCTTGATCGCAACTTCACGCTTCAGCGCCGAATCGCGGGCGCGATACACCTCGCCCATCCCGCCCGCGCCAAGCGGGGCAAGAATCTCATAGCTATCGAACTTGTACCGGCGACGATCGACATTCAACGGGGAATTGTATCTCTAACGTAAGCTATTTGTGAGAATCGAATCAAGCGGTCAGTCCCTCATTTCCATCGCGCCACGTTGCCGATCACGCGCCCGCGACCGTTCCGCCCTTGCGACCAAATTAGTCGTTGCAACATCTAATTTTGGTGAAAGAGGTACATCAGATGCAAAAACCCATCGTTGGACTCCACCACGTCACCGCAATCGCCTCCGACGCCCAGCGCAACCTGGACTTCTACACCCAGGCCCTGGGCTCGCGCTTCGTCAAGCGCACCGTCAAGGGTCCGCGAAGAACGATTCAGAATCATGCCAGCCAGATTCAAACGGAGCCTTTTCTTTGATTCCTCCAAGTCTCCACGCACGATTTACCTAAAGTTAATGTGGTTGAGCAAGACTGGGAAGAGGGATTGTTACCCTGGCGCTTGCAGGCTCCGATTTGCTCGCGATTCGCCTGCGAGCATTCGTCTATGCAATCGTCTGTATTGTTCTTAGTTACCGCTTTATGCATCGCGTCTGCGTGCCAGCCCTTATGCGCCCAAGTACCCGCCAACAGTGAATGTCCCCGTCCGCCGGCTGGCAGCATTGTCGAAGAGCCGGAAGATCTGCGAAGTCAGAATGGCGTTCTGGAGGCGGAACTGACCGTCAGCGACGCGGCAGACGCAAACGGCGCGACGCGCTATTGCTACACCGACGCGTCGGGTCGAGAGTCCCCCAATTTACGCGCCAATCCTGGCGATCTCGTGATCCTCCATCTGAAGAACTCCCTGACGGATCTCAGCGGAGGGACTAGCGCACCGCATACGCATGCGAAGATGCACACTCGAACTGCCATCGATCGCTGCACAAGTGGAATCATGAGCCCGGTATCCACCAATCTTCACTTTCACGGACTGACGATTCCGCCGGTCTGCCATCAGGATGATGTGATGAAAACCTCGGTGCAACCGGGCGATGCGCCATTTGAATATCGTTTTCGGATTCCAGAGGACGAGCCGCCGGGGCTCTATTGGTACCATCCGCATATTCACGGCTTCGCCAAACAACAACTGCTCGGGGGAGCATCCGGCGCACTAATTGTTGAGGGAATCGAACGCGCCAAAAAGGTGGTCGCGGGCTTGCCGGAGCGGGTCTTCATCATTCGCGACCAGGATCTCGTCAATCCGAATGCACCCCCTGCCAAATCTGAGCCGGTGGTTCCGAAGTTCATGATCGACCGTGACGGAGACGCGGCCAACAACGGCACCGGCTTCGGCAAACCGGCCAAAGATCTGTCCATCAATTACGTTCCCGTTCCCTACCCGGACTATCCACCAGCGATCATCGAGATGAGACCTGGCGAACGACAACTGTGGCGCGTATTGAACGCCTCGGCCATCACGTACCTCAACCTCGCGGTACTTTTCAACCGCGTGCCACAACAGTTGGGCATCGTGGCCATGGATGGGGTCCCGATGACCCACGGCGATCCGTTGGGAGAGTCCATTAATTCGCAGACACACATCGGCCTGCCTCCGGGGGCGCGTGTGGAATTCACTCTGACCGGTCCACCCGAAGGCGTGACAGCGTTGCTGGTTACGCGAACCGTCGATACCGGCCCCGGCGGCGAGAACGATCCCAACCGGATGTTGGCGAAGATCGTCGCTTCGGCCAACGCTCCTGAACCGCGCTCGACACTGAAGCAGTTAACGGAACCTCTGCCGCCTCCGACCGAGACGTGGCTCGGAGACGTACAGCCGGTGCGCGTGCGCCACCTCTATTTCTCCGAGAAGTTGATAGATCCCAACGCCCCCACAAGCGCAGTGGAGTTTTACCTGACTGTCGATGGACAGGAAGCAAAGATGTTCGACATGGGAAGCGAGACACCGAATATCGTGGCCCGGCAGGGCACTGTCGAGGATTGGATCATTGAAAACCGCTCCCAGGAGGTTCACGCCTTCCACATCCATCAACTCCACTTTCTGCTGCTCGACTATATGGGTAGGCAAGTCAACGAGGATTTCCTACGCGATACCGTGAACGTGCCGTACTATGACGGGCGAGCGCTCGCCTATCCCAGTGTCAGATTGCGCATGGATTTCCGCGACCCCAATACAGTGGGTACGTTCGTCTACCACTGCCATCTTCTGGAGCACGAAGACAAGGGAATGATGGGATCGATACGCGTCGACCCGGCGCCGCGCTCTTCAAACCAAAATGCGGCAGCCCGCTGTGATTCAACCACATTGACGCCCGAGTGCCAGGCATCGCCCACCCACGATCGAGTGAATAAATAATTAACTTTGTGATAACCCCTATTAAATTTTCGATGACTTGTGAGACTCGGGTCTTTGGATGACCCGGCGCTCTACCCTAAAATCATCAAAAATTAACGCAAAGTATCCTGGTTTGAACGCGTTGCGAGCAACCAAAATTAATTCACCGTTTCTTTATCGGCCGTTGGTAGCAGAACGTAGTCTTTACCAAGTACTCCTCAACAGGTCGAGATTTCAATCCTCGGCCAGGAGGAAGTATGACTGTAAAGTACCTCGTGTCCTCTGCCATCCGGGCTACGCGAACGGGACTTGTATCCGTCGCCGTATTTCAGCTGGCAATTGGCAATTCGTTCGCCGCGCCGCCTGCCCCACCGTCCCGTGACAACGACACTACTACCCCCATCAAGCACGTCATCGTCATCATCGGCGAAAACCGCAGCTTCGATCACGTCTTCGCCACGTATGTTCCGCCCAAGAAGGGCGAGACCGTCAACAACCTTTTGTCAGAAGGAATTATCAAAGCCGATGGCACGCCGGGGGCGAACTTTGCCAAGGCAGCGCAGAATGCGGCTACGGATACACAGCCTGACGCATTCCTTCTAAGCCCTCCCAAGTCCACCTTCCCCGGTGGCCTGCTCCCCGCGCCACTCGTCGGCGGACCGCAGGACTCCTATGTCCCGGAAGACAACCTTACCTTGGCAAAGCAGTCCGAAAACGGCCTCCCGTCCGACTACTACGGCTATCTCGTAACCGGCGGCACGGGACAGAAAAGCAAGACCCCCGATGCCCGCATCACAAACGTCAACGCGCTGCCCGCGGGACCGTTCCAACTGACCAATGGAGACACTTTTACGTATAATGACTACGCCGCCAGCCCGGTGCACCGCTTTTACCAGATGTGGCAGCAGCTGGATTGCGACCTTACTAACTCGACCGCCGACAATCCCTCCGGTTGCGGCGCCCATTTGTTTTCGTGGGTGGAAGTGACTGTGGGCGCCGGCACCAACGGCTTTACGCAACCGGCGAACTTCAGCACCGAATACTCCCCGACGGGCTCCACCACCGGCGAGGGTTCCACCGCACTCGGTTTCTATAACGTCCAGAACGGCGACGCGCCTTACTTCAAGACACTCGCTGATACCTATTCGATGAGCGACAACTTCCACCAATCCGTGAACGGCGGCACGGGCGCCAATCACATTATGTTCGGCCATGCCGACGCTATCTGGTTCAGCGATGGCAGTGGCCACGCAGCGAAGCCTCCTCATGGCGAGGATGTTTTTACGAGCACTTTGGACGAGGGCAAGGTGGACGAAATCGAAAACCCGGATCCTCGCGCTGGAACGAACAACTGGTATAGCCAGGATGGCTACGGCGGCGGCGGTTTTGGCAACTACACCAACCCCCCGACCCGCGCGCCCGTTAATGGCGGCGGATCCTACACGGACTGCTCAGACACGTCACAGCCGGGCGTTGCTCCTATCGTGAATTACCTGCACTCGCTGTCGATCGACCCCCGATGCGAAGCGGGCCACTATTATCTGCTGAACAACTACAACCCCGGGTATTTCGGTAACGGGAACAACGCCTATGCCGATCACAACGTTTACAACACCCCGTTCACCATTCCGCCGTCCTCCACACCGAGCATCGGCGACGACCTGATCGCGAATCACGTTTCCTGGAAGTACTACGGCGACCAGTGGAACAACTACGTGCCGGATCCCTACCAACTCAACTACGGCGCCATTGGTAAGGATACGGATGAGTACTGCAACATCTGCAACCCCTTCCAGTACGACACCTCGATCATGGCCGACCCGGCTGTCCGCACCGCCCATATCCAGGACACCACCAACCTCTACGACGACATCAAGAATGGAACACTGCCGGCGGTTTCCATCGTCAAGCCAAGCGGCCTGGTCGATGGCCACCCGGCTTCCTCCAAGCTGGATTTGTTTGAAGGCTTCACGCGGAAGATCGTGGACGCTGTAAAGGCGAATCCTGTGCTATGGGCAGACACTGCAATCTTTATCACCGAGGATGAGGGCGGCGGCTACTACGATTCCGGATACGTTCAACCAGTGGACTTCTTCGGCGACGGTACGCGCATCATCTTCCTCGTCGTGTCTCCTTATGCGAAGAAGGGCCATATCTCCCACGACTACGCCGACCACGTCTCTATCGATAAGTTCATCGAAGCGAACTGGGGCCTCCCAACCATCACCAACCGCAGCCGCGACAACTTTCCAAATCCCGTCACGGCCGCCAATCCGTATGTGCCGGTTAACAGCCCCGCACTAGCCGACCTCTTTGACCTATTCGATTTCCCTGAATAGCGCGATTTAATCTCTACCAGGCCGGAACCGGTTCTTCCGGTTCCGGCCTTTTTCTCTGGAATGGACGCAGGACTCCGAACGCGACTTCGCTTCCCGTCAGATCCTTGACGTGGCCCTGCCGACAATAGGCGTTCTCCGCAGACAAGTCACCGCACGCTCTTCCCTTTTGCGACCAAATTAGTCGTTGCAACATCTATTAGGTCGACAGTAGTACAAAAGAAAGAAGGTCACATGCCAAGCCCCATCGTTGGTCTTCATCACGTAACCGCGATAGCCTCCGACGCCCAGCGCAACTTGGATTTCTATACTCAGGTCCTCGGCCTGCGTTTCGTCAAACGCACGGTCAACTTCGATGATCCCGGAACCTACCATCTCTACTTCGGCGACGATGCCGGATCGCCGGGAACCATCCTCACATTCTTTCCCTGGCCCCGCGCCAGCCGTGGCCACGCCGGCGCTGGCGAAGTCGCGCAGACCGCCTTCAGCGTCCCGCTCGGCTCGATTCAATACTGGGAAAGCCGCCTCCGTGAACAGGGAGTCCTGGTCGAGAACATCGGCAAACACTTCAACGAAGAGGTGCTCACCTTCCCTGATCCCGACGGCATGAAGCTGGAGATCGTCGGCCACGCCGATGCCGGCCCTGCGAACGCCTCGCGCTACGCCGACGTTCCAGACGGGCATGCCATTCGGGGTTTTTACGGAATCACCCTCCTCGAGCACGACGCGGAAAGCACCGGAAACTTCCTGAACATTCTCGGCTTTCACAAGGTAGCCGAAGAAGGCAACCGCCAGCGCTATGCCGCCGAGGGAACCGCACTCGGCAACCACATCGATCTGGTAATCGATCCGAATGCATCGTACGGCCGCTCGGGCGCGGGCAGCGTCCACCATATCGCCTTCCGCGCTGCAGACGACGCTGCACAGCTAGCCTGGCGTGAGGAGATCGGCAAGCACGTCGATGTAACTCCAGTGATGGATCGAACTTACTTCCACTCCATCTACTTCCGTGAACCCGGCGGAGTCCTCTTCGAGCTAGCGACTGATGCGCCCGGATTCGCTTTCGACGAACCTGTCGAAACGCTGGGAGAAGAGCTCAGAATTCCCGCATGGCTCGAGCCAAGGCGCGCGGTCATCGTGAAGCGCCTCACTCCGCTCGAACTCCGTCATTCGAGCGCAGCTGCTATAAGTGCCTAATATGCCGATCGAATCTCATCCGCTCGACCCCCATAAAGACCAGCCGGTCCATCGGCTAGGACCTGCTCTGGAAGCCGCGGCCGGAGCAGTCGTCATGCTCCACGGCCGCGGCGCATCCGCCGACGATATTCTCAACCTCGCGCAGGCGATGTATCACCCGAAGCTCGCCTACCTGGCGCCCGCTGCAGAAGGTCACAGTTGGTATCCCAACCGGTTCATCGCGCCCCGTGACCAGAACGAGCCTTGGCTCACCTCCGCTTTGAACAAGGTCGGCTCCGCCGTCCAGCTCGCGATCGACGCCGGGATACCCACGGATCGCATCATCGTCTGCGGCTTCTCCCAGGGTGCTTGCTTGTCTACCGAATTCGTCGCCACCCACCCCGCCAGGTACGCCGGACTCTTCGCCTTTACCGGAGGCCTGATCGGCCCGCTCGGCATGCCCATGAACTACTCCGGCGACCTAAAAGGAACGCCCGCCTTCCTCGGCTGCGGCGATCCCGACCCCCACATCCAGTGGGTGCGTGTCCAGGAATCCGCCGATGTCCTCGAAAGCATGGACGCAAAGGTCACGCTGCGCCGCTATCCCGGCCGCGCTCACACCGTCAGCGCCGACGAAGTGCGCTATGCCGCCGCCATCCTCGGCGAAGCCTTCGGCTCGCCCCGCTCATAGCAGACGGCTGAAAGATTTGGCTGTATCCAAGTCTCAGCCCTAAGGGTCTATATGCGAGGATTTGGCCTCCAAACCGAGCTTTCCGCGTTCACTCCGTCATGCCTGCGCACATGTGATGACTCGGTTGAATTCCTGCGCCAATCCTCGAGGCATAACTGGAACGTCACATCCAAAACCGGGCATGTCTATCCGTCGCGCTACCTGCAAGCGCATTTCAACTGGCAAAAATACCAGTACCCTCTTTGCCTCGAAAACGGTTATAAGTATTCGAGCCCAAAACGTCACATTTTGTCCTCTTTGTTCATCCGTACGCAGGAGCACAGATGCAGATCCCGTCCACAGTAAAAATCGCTTCTTCCCGAACGCTAAGAACGCAGTGGTTCGCGCATTCGCCGTCTCGAAGACGCGGCTGGCCTATAGCGGCGCACGTGGCGGGTCTCGCCTTCCTCCTCTCGATCGCGGGTTGCGAAAAGAAAGAGGCTCCGCCACCGCCGGCCCCCCCTGAGGTCACCGTCACCGACGTTGTGCAGCAGAACGTTCCCGTCTACAACGAGTGGGTCGCCCAACTCAATGGCCCCGTGAACGCCGATATCACGCCGAAAGTCCAGGGATATCTCCTCAAGCAGGATTATCAGAACGGCTTTTTCGTGAAGAAGGGTCAATTGCTCTATGAGATTGACCCGAGACCATTTGTGGCGGCGCTCGATCAGGCAAAGGCGCAGGTCGCGGTCGCGGTCGCGCAGCAGGGCGAATGGCAGAATAACGTCACCCGGGACACTCCGCTTGCGGCACAGAGCGCCATCCCGCAAAAGCAGCTGGATACGGACAATTCCAATCTTCAGGCCGCGATCGCTCAGGTCGCCGCCGCTAAGGCAAACCAGGCCAACGCGGAGCTGAACCTGGAGTGGACGAAGGTATATGCCCCGATCGATGGCGTGGCGGGTAACACAAACTCGCAGATCGGCGACTTGGTAGGCACGTCCACCAAGATGACGACGATCTCTCAAGTCGATCCCATCTGGGCGTACTACAACGTCAGCGAAAGCCAGTATCTGAGCAAGGCAAAGATGATCTCGGAAATTGTGATGGGAGACAAGAAAGCGGCGGCCAATCTTCCCGTCGAATTCATCCAGTCAAACGGTGAGACCTTTCCTGCCAAAGGCCAGGTCGTTCTGGTGAACCGCGAAATCGCCACGTCGACAGGGACCATTCAACTTGCCGCCGCGTTTCCAAATAAAGACGGTATTCTCCGCCCTGGCGGCTATGGCAGAGTGCGGATCCAGACCGGATTCAACGAAAACGCGTTGCTGGTCCCGCAGCCCGCAGTAATTGAAGTGCAGTCGCAGTATCAGATCGTTGTGCTCACGCCTGAAAACAAAGCAGTGTATCGGCCTATCAAAGTGGGAGACAGGGTCGGGCCCAACTGGATCGTCACTGAGGGACTTAAGCCGGGCGAGCGCGTTGTGGTTGAAGGGACTGAAAGGCTACAGATGTTCGCCGCAGCCGCCCCGCAACTGGCCAAGGAAGGCATTCCGGTTGTCGCCAAACCTTACGTGCCAGCCTCAGCGGCGGCTGGGGGCAACTGACCATGTCGAAATTCTTTATTAATCGTCCCATCGTCGCCATTGTCATCGCCATTCTCATGGTGTTGGGCGGCGGGGTGGCAATCCTCGAGCTGCCTACGGCGCAGTTTCCCAATATCGCCGACCCGATGATCCAGGTGAAAGCCACCTATCCTGGCGCCGACGCCCAGACCATCGCCGAGTCCGTTGCAACGCCGATCGAACAGCAGATGTCCGGCGTCAGCGGTATGAACTATATGTACTCGCTGAGCGCAAGTTCCGGCGGAGGCATGTCGCTCTACGTTGATTTCGCACTCGGAACCGATATCAACACCGACCAGATTCTTGCGCAGATGCGCCAGGGTCAAGCCAACTCGCAACTCCCTTCTGAGGTGACTCAGCAGGGAGTGATCGTACAACCGGGAACGACCGCGCCGTTCATGTTGCTCGATCTCTACTCGCCCAGCGGCGCATACGACAACATTTTCCTAGCCAACTACGCCACCATCAATTTGCAGTACGCGCTCACCCGGCTCCCGGGCGTCGGACAGGTTCAGATATTTGGCGCGGGACCCTACGCCATGCGCATCTGGGTAAATCCTGACAAACTGGCAAGCCTGGGCGTGACCGTCACCGACATCACCAACGCAGTCAAGACTCAAAACAAAGTCAATCCGGCGGGCCAGATAGGAGGCGAACCTGTTCCTGCTGGTCAGCAATTCACCTACAACGTGCGAGCTCCAGGCCGCCTGCCCACGGCCGAGGACTTTGGTCAGATCGTGGTCCGCGCTCAGTCTGACGGGTCAATCCTGCGACTGAAGGACGTGGCGCGCGTGGACCTGGGCTCGCAATACTATTCCTTTATCGCGCGCTTGGGAGAGTCCGCACAGAAAAAGCCCTCTCAGCCCGCGGCGCTCATTGCGCTCTACCTCACTCCCGGCAGTAACGCGCTGCAAACGAAAGCCGCTGTCGTGAAAATGATGAATGAGGCAAAAGGGAGGTTCCCGCAAGGGCTGGACTACATCACAGCGCTCGACACAACCCTCGCTGTCAGCGAGGGCATCAAGGAAATCTACAAGACACTGGGAGAGGCCCTGCTTCTGGTCATCCTCGTCGTCTACATTTTCCTGCAGGGTTTCAGGGCCACCCTGATTCCTCTTCTCGCCGTTCCTGTCTCCCTGGTCGCGACCTTCATTGTCTTCCCGGCGCTGGGTTTTTCCATCAATACCCTGTCGCTTTTGGGTATGGTCCTGGCGATTGGACTGGTCGTCGATGATGCCATCGTCGTCGTGGAGGCGGTGGAACACAATATCGAGAATGGGCTGTCTCCCCACGACGCCACCATCAAAGCGATGGAGGAGGTCTCAGGACCGGTCGTTGCCATCGCACTCATCCTGGCTGCGGTCTTCGTTCCCACGGCCTTCATTCCGGGTATTACCGGCCAGCTTTACAAGCAGTTCGCCATCACCATCGCGATTTCGGTACTCTTCTCGGCGTTCAACGCACTCACCCTCAGTCCCGCGCTTTCGGCCATGCTGCTGCGGCCCAAGAAAGAGGTGCGAGGACCCCTCGGCGCCTTCTTCCGCTGGTTCAACCGCGTCTTCGGCCGGGCCACAGACGGGTACGTGAACATATGCCGGCACCTGATCCATAAGGTCGCATTGGCGTTTCTCTTGCTTGGCGCGTTGACTGTTGGTGCAGGTTACTTCGGCAAGCAGCTCCCCAACAGCTTTCTTCCCGATGAAGATCAGGGATACCTCTATGCCGGCCTGCAACTGCCTAACGCCTCGTCTCTGGAACGAACGTCGCAAGCTGCGCGCGAAGTCGAGAAGATCATGATGGATACGCCCGGCGTACAGTACGTCAGCACCGTCGCCGGATACAGCATGTTGAGTGGCGTCAACACCACCTACAGTGCATTCTTCTTTATCTCCCTGAAGCCCTGGGACGAACGCAAGACTCCCGAGGAAAGCTACGATGGCATCAAAGCCCACCTGCAACAAGCGCTCGCAAGGGACCCCTCGGGAATTGCATTCTCCTTTCCGCCGCCGGCTATCCCCGGCGTAGGCACATCGGGAGGCGCTACTTTCATTCTTGAAGACAGATCTGGCGGCAACATTGAATTTCTCGCTAAGAACGCGCTGGCCTTCTGGCAAGAAGCACGCAAGCGCCCTGAACTGGCAGGCGTGATGACAACCGCACTGCTCAACGTTCCTCAGGTTGGAGTCAATGTCGATAACGCCAAGGCGATGACCCAGCAGATCCCGCTGAACGACCTCTATCAGACCGTGCAGACGTTTATGGGAGGTTCGCTCATCAACTTCTTCAACCGCTTCGGTCTGCAATGGCAGGTATATGTTCAGGCCGATGGCGACTTCCGGACGAAAGCAGAAAATCTGGGCAAGTTCTACGTCAGAAATGCGTCCGGCGGCATGGTTCCCTTGAGCACCTTGACCACTACTTATCCGCGCAACGGACCTGAGTTCATGATGCGCTATAACCTCTTCAACTGCGTACAGTTCAATGCCTCAGCGGCGCCCGGCTACAGTTCGGGTCAGGTCATGGCGGCATTGGAAGATGTCTTCCATAAGACCCAGCCCAGCCAGATGGGCTTCGACTACATGGGCATGTCCTACCAGGAGCAAAAGGCGGCGCAAGGCGTTTCCCCCGCTGTCGTATTTGGCATGGCCTTGTTTGTGGTTTTCCTCATCATGGCTGCGCAATATGAGAGCTGGACGCTGCCCTTTAGCGTATTGCTCGGACTTCCCATCGCCATCTTCGGCGCCTTCATGACGCTCTATTTTCGCCGGTTTGACAATGATGTGTACGCCCAGATCGGTCTGGTCATGCTGATCGGGCTTTCGTCCAAAAACGCCATTCTCATCGTGGAATTTGCCAAGCTTGAGTACGACAAGGGAAAGTCGCTCATCGACGCGACCCTGACCGGCGCAAGGCTGAGACTGCGGCCAATTCTGATGACTGCATTTGCCTTCATTCTTGGCTGCGTGCCCTTGTGGCGGGCGCACGGCGCCGGCGCTATTGCGCGCCAGGTCCTCGGAACGACGGTCATCGGCGGCATGCTCGCGGCTACCATCATCGCCATCTTTTTCATCCCCGTCAGTTTCGATGTCGTAGAGCGATTCGGTGCCCTCTTCAGCAAAAAAGAGGCCCACGGGCAGCCTCCTCCTCCGGAAACCAACGCCGAGGCTCATACCAAAGAAGGGGGCCACTCCGCATGATCGCGAGAAAAAGCCCCGTGAAAGCAATCGTGGCCACGTCGTTGGTGGCCGTGTCCCTGTTGGCCGTGCTTGTCAGTGGCTGCAAGGTCGGCCCCAACTATAGCCGTCCCGCCGTTTCCACTCCGGACCAGTATCGCGGCGTCGCGCCCGCTCTCGGCAATCAACCCGCCAGCGGCAATTTCGCCGAAATGAATTGGCAAACCGTCTTCCAGGACGAGACCCTGCAGGCCCTTCTCAAAGAAGCGCTGGCTAACAACTACGATATCCGCATCGCAGCTACGCGCATCCTCGAGGCCAACGCCCAGCTCGGCATCACCCGCGCCAACCAGCTCCCTACCCTCAACGGCGGGGGCGGGGTGAACTACTACCGCGACGCCCTTGCCTTGAACGGTCCAACAGTGGATTCGGTTGGAATCAATTTGAATTACATTGTCGATTTCTGGGGAAAGTATCGTCGCGAAACCGAAGCGGCGCGGGCGCAACTGCTTCAGACGGAATACGCCAAGAGCGTTGTCCAGCTGACCTTAATCTCCAGCGTAGCGACCGCCTATTATCAACTTCGGGAGTTTGACTCGCAGTTGACCATCTCGCGAGAGACGGTCGCCGCCGACGACGACATCGTCAGATTAAACACCATCAAGTACAAAGGCGGCGAGAGCGCGATTACAGACGTCTATCAGGCTCAGGTGCTCCTGCAACAATCGCAGGCTCAGGTGATCGCCAGCCAACAGTCGATCGCCCAGACTGAAAACCAGATAAGCATCCTGCTGGGCAGGAATCCCGGTCCTATCGATCGTGGTCTCGCGCTGGTTGATCAACCTCATCTGCCGGAAGTGCCCACCGGACTTCCCTCGGCTTTGCTCCAACGCCGCCCGGATATTCTCGCAAGCGAACAGAATCTCGTTGCAGCGAACGCCAACGTTGGCGTGGCCAAAGCCGCCTATTTCCCGCAGCTTTCCCTGACCGGCCAGTTCGGCGCAGCGAGCACCGCGATCACTAGTTTCCTGCAGGGCCCAGCTACCGTTTGGTCGTTGGCGGCCGCGGTCGCGCAGCCGCTCTACGCCGGGGGCGCCATTACCAGCGCCTATCATCTCGCCTGGGCGCAGCGCGATGAAGCGGAATTGCAATACAAGCAAACAGTGCAAACCGCTTTCGGCGACGTCGCCAACAGCTTGGTCGGCTATAGCCAGTCAAGGCTCTATCGCATGAAGATCGATGAGCAGACTAAGACCTACAAAGCTACGGCCGACCTGGCCGTTGTTCGCTTCAATAACGGATATTCGAGCATGCTCGAAGTGTTGGTCACCCAGCAGCAGTACTTCACCTCGGAGCTGGCCCTGGCTCAGGCTTGGGATGCTGAAATGGCCTACTACGTCACCCTGTATCAAGCGTTGGGCGGAGGCTGGCAGCCTCAATAAACCCTGAAAAGGGTGCCCCATAGAGCAATGTTCGTATTGCGAAAATGATTTCCCATGGTGCAAATATGATTTCGCGCCTATATGGAACCGTTTCCTATTTTGGGTAACGAAACCCATTGCCAATCGTCGTCTCGCGAGTCTACGATTTGCCCTGTAATTGAAGCACCTGCTGCACCAATTCCAGTACCAGCTTCCAGCGTATGAAGTCGTTCCCTCTAATTCCGACCATCTCAAGAAACCCTGGCCCATAGGCCATCGTGTGGAGTGACTATCTATGGCGTGGTATGCCTATTGCATTAGCGAAAAGCAGGCTTTTCCGGATCTTCTCCGTCACCGCAAACCCGTACCGCTCGAGGCCGTGACCGGCATCGCCGGGAATCAAGTTTTCCTGTATCCCGCCAGTGACCTAGCCGTAATTGTCAGCGAACACAACCCCGAAGAACCCCTGATGCAGAAATCGGCCGTCGACCATGGCAAGGTCATCGCCGACTGCTTCAAAATGTCCACCGTTCTGCCCTTCCGCTTCGGCACCGTCTTTGCCGACGACGAAGCCCTCCGCCGATCCGTCCGTTCTAACCAGCGCCAGTTCCTGGCCAACCTCGACCGCCTCCGCGGCAAGGCCGAGATGCACTTAAAGGTCGTCGTCGACGACTGTTGCCGCGAACTCGACAAGCCCGTCCTGATGGACCGCGTCGGCAAAGAGTATCTCGCCAGCCTGCGCGAGAACGCCACCCAGCAACGTGAACGCCAGACCCGCGCCCGCGCGGTCTCAGTTCAAATGCATCGCATGTTTGCCCCGCTCGACGAAGAGATAACCTGTAAGCGCGACGGCGCCGGCAAGATGTTTCTGGATATCGCTCACTTGATCGAGCACAAATGCATCGAGCGCTATCAGAACCGCTATTCCACCGCGGCCGTCCAGTTAAAAGACTGCCAGATGCAGCTCTCCGGTCCCTGGCCGCCCTATCACTTCGTCCACCGCCAGTCCAAAGTTCCAGTTTCCCACTACGCCGCCACGCCCCAAACGAGAGCCGCCATCCCTGCTTAGGAAACAAATTGATTCGAGCAAGCCCCGACTCTGCAAGAATCGGGGCTTTGTTTTGCCTGAAAGAAAGCAGTCCCTAGCGCAGCCGCAAAATCATCAAATGCTCGTCCACATACTCCGACCCCACCTTCAGAGCCCGCGGCTCCATGCCGTAAGCCTCGAAGCCGAATTTTCGGTAAGTCCGAATCGCCGCCACATTGTGAGCGCCCACTCCCAGCAGAACCTGCTCGAACGAAGGGTCTTCCCTGGCCAGGTCGAGGACCGCCGCTATGAGCTTCGAGCCGAATCCCCGACCGCGATGCGATGCTGATACATAGACCGCAAGAATGCTTCCTTTGTGACACTCTTTGATGCCTGCGGCGCGCTTGAATGTCGCGATGGCAACGAGCGCTTCCCCATCAAAGCCGCCAAGTGTGAAGCTCCCGTCGGCTTTCTCGCGGATACGCTCGGCAATCTCTTCGAGCGTTGATGCCCGCTGCTCTTCGACCGACTTGCCAAAGGCAAGTGGCTCTCGTTCAAGCGCCTCGAGCCTCACTCCCAGCCAGGCATGCGCGTCATTTTCGGTAAGCTTGCGAATCTCCATCTCGCCAGTCTGAGCGAAAGAGCGTTCCATGTCACGCTTTCGAGAACCTGCAGACCATGACGTCATTCCGCCCGCAAAGTCTCTGCCGGCTCAATTCGGCTGATGCGCAGAGTCGGCAGAAAACTGGCAATCGCCGCGATCAAAGCCACCAGCACCGGCACGGCAACAAACGTCACCGGATCATAAGTCCGCACCCCATAAATCTCGCTCGAAAGCACTCGAACCGCCAGAAGCGACAGCGCAATTCCCGCCAGCAATCCGCCGCCGGCCGCAATCGCTCCCGAAGAACCCATCATGACCATTGCCTGCGGGATCGTCGAGCCAAGCGCAATCCGAATTCCTATCTCCCTGGTGCGCTGAACCACCAAATTCGACACCAGCGCATAAACACCGATCGCCGAAAGCAGCAGCGCCAAACCAGCCAGCGTCGTAAACAGCAAAACCTCAATCCTTTGCTGCTGAAGCTGTTGGGCTAGAATTTCGTCCATCGAATAAAAGCCTGAAAACGGCAGCAACGGATCGACATCAGCCAGCGCCCGCTGCATTGACTCCGTCAATCCCTCAACTGGCCCGCTTGTTCGCACAATCCAGCTCGGCTGAAACCAGATGTGGGCGATGTTGACCAGGCCCTGCGGAATCTGCGTGGCGGGCAGGTAGAAGACCGGCTCGGTAGAGATCGGGGCGTCCCGTTCCATACCTGGTCGTTTCATCACGTTCCCAACCACGCCAACAATGGTGAAGGTCGGATCTCCCGTGTCATTCAGCTTGAAGTGACGGCCGATTGGCGCGGGATCATGGAAGAACTTCCGGGCAAAGTCCTCGTTCACCACGGCGATCAACTGCGAAGTCGAAGTATCGCGCTCGGCGACTGGTCGTCCCGCCAGCAGCGGAATGCGTAACGTAGAGAAATAATCCGGCGTGACGTAGCCTAGGCTCGATCCAGCCAGCGTGCCCGCCTGCTTCCCATCCACAATGGTGACGCCGTCGTTGAGCCCTCGGTCATACGGAGCGCTCAAACCTACTGCCGCGTCCTCAACACCGGGTATCGCGCGCATCGCCGCCACGCTCTTCATGAGCAGACCTTGAAAAGCGGCGGCCTTATGGTAACGGGCATCGTCAAGCGAGACTTCGCCCGTCATTACATTCTTCGCATCGAAACCCGGCGGCAGCGTTTCCAGGTGGACCAGCGTCCGAACCAACAACCCCGCCGACGCCAGCAGCACCACTGTCAGCGCAATCTCCGCGCCAATCAGCCATTGGCGGATTCGTCCCGAACCGCCAGCAACGGAATAACCCCCCACGCTCATGGCAGACCTAAAGTCCACTCGCCGTGTGGTCAGCGCAGGCAACGCGCCAAAGAGCAGGCTCGTCACCAGCGAAGCGACAAAGGTGAAGGTCAGCACCCGCATATCCATCACAAATCCGCCCATCGGCAACATGTACTCCGGCAGGAACTCATGAAGGCCTCGTAGAATTCCAATCGCCAGAGCCAAACCCGCAGCCGCGCCCAGGATGGCCAGCACCAGGTTCTCGATCCACAGCTGGCGAAGAATTTCCAAACGCGTTGCTCCGAGCGCGAGACGAGTCGCAATCTCTCGCGTCCGCCGCGCTATCCTGACCAGCGCCAGCCCGGCAAGGTTCGCGCAACCAATCAGCAGAATGAAGCTCACCGCCAACATCAGCACTTCGACTTTGGGCCGGGTATCCGCGCTCAGGTAGCCCGCCAGCGGCTGCGCATAAAACCAGGCGCCGCCACGGGCGAGTTTCGACGCATCATCCATCATCGGCAGGTGTACGTGGTTAAGCTCGGCTCCCAGTTGCTGCCAGCTCGCCCCTGGTTTCAGCCTCAGCAGAATGCCGCAGTTGTTTCCCCCGCACTCGCCGGTAAGCGCCGGTTGCAAAGGCGTAAACAGATCAGCCTTACTGGGGGTCACCGCGCCCCGTGGCAATACCCCGACGACGGTGTACTGCTCGCCTTTCAAGTGGATGGCTTTGCCCACGACGCCTGGGTCTGCCCCAAAGGTCGTTTGCCACAGACCGTAACCGAGCACCACCGCCTTCGACCCACCCGGGCGGTCTTCGTCTACTGTGAAGCTGCGTCCGCGATAGAGCGGAATCCCCAACACCTCAAAATAGTCCGCCGAAACGCGGCTCTCATGCACATAACGGACCGCACTCCCGCTCGCCGCATCCGTTTCCAGGTTGATTCCGTCGGAACCGCCCCAAGAAGCCAGCGTCACCGAATGCAGGCTATCTTTTAGCGCCTGCCAGGTCGCTCCAGTGTGTGTGTCGTCATCCTCAGAGAAATACTGGCCGCTGCGTTGGCTCACTCCCTGACTATGGAGAATCAGCGCCGCAACCCGCTCCGGCTCCCGAAACGGCAGCGAGCGCAGCAGAAAGCCATCCACCATGCTGAAGACGGCAGTATTGACCCCAATCCCAAGCGCCAGCGTCAGCACCACCGCAATCGCAAACCCAGGACTCTTCGTCAGCTGCCGAAAAGCAAACTTCAAATCCCGAATCACCATGTCAGTTCTCCAGAAAGAGTCTGGGTGCCCCATTCAAGCCATCTGTTGGCTTGAGTGGGAAGAACCAGCCTCCACGCCGTCACATGCCGTGTCCCGCGTTTCATTCCGCTCTTAAAGCCTCCACCGGATTAACCGAAGCCGCTCGCCGCGCCGGGAAATAGCTCGCCACCATCGCACAAAGCGCCAGCACTCCTGCAACCGCACCCAACGTCGAAACATCCCACGCCGTCACCCCAAACAACAAGCTCCGGATCAAGGTCGCGGCGCCAATCGAACAAGCGAGTCCCGCCGCAATCCCAAATGCCGTCAGCCATCCCGCCTCTTTCAGAATGAGCTGATAGACCGAGGCCCGCTGCGCACCCAGCGCCATGCGAACGCCAATCTCCCGCGTCCGCTGGCTCACCGAATAAGCAATCACTCCATAAAGCCCAACGACGCCCAACAGCAAAGCCAGCGTCGCAAATCCACCCACCAGCGCCGCCGCAGAACGATGGATATACGCCGTCGGCGAGTTATTCATCCGCTGCACCATCGTCGCTTCGTCGACCGTGCCGATCCCCGGATCGATCTTGCGAATCACCGCATCGATCTCCGGAAGCACCGACCCCGCATCCTGCAAAGTCCGTGCCACCACGCCGAAATAAGTATCCGTGCTTTGATTGAAAGGCTGATACTCCGCCGGCAAGGTATCCGTATCAAGCGAGCTCTCCCTCACGTCATCGACAATGCCGACAATCGTCCGCATCGACTTTGGCGTCAGCTGCGTGTCGCCAATCCGCTTGCCGATCGGGTCTTCGCCCGGGTAGTACTTCTTCGCCAGCGACTGATTGATCACGATCACCAACGGCTTCGAGGCGTCGTCGCTCTCGTTGAAGAAGCGGCCGCGAACCGGTCTTGCCTGCAGAGTCTCGAAGTAGTTCACGCTTACATCGCGTGCATTGACCTCGTTGTGGGTTCCGTCATAAGGCCGCCCCTCAAACCGGATCCAGTCGGTATTGCCATTGCCGCTCAGCGGCAACATGTTCCCGATGCCAACCGAGGTCACTCCCGGCAGCGCCGCCACCTGCCTTAGAATCTCGTGCTGCACTGCGATCACTTGCGCATCCTTTGAATACGCGGCGTCGGGAAGCGCCACTTGCACCGTTGCCACGTTGTCAGGCTGGAAACTGAGATCCACATGCAACAGCCGATACAAGCTTTTACCCAGCAGCCCCGCCCCCACCAGCAACACCATAGCGATGGCCAATTCCAGCACCACCAGGTTCGCCCCAAAGCGCCGCCATAACGTTCCCGCCGAACCGCGGCTGCCCTCGGCCAACCCATTCCGCATCTCCGCGCCCGACCCTGAAGACCTCAGCCGCAAAATTGGAGTCAGCGAGAACAGGAAGACCGCCAGCACCGAGATCACGCCCGCGAAAGCTACCACGCGGCCATTCAGTCCAATCTCCGCCAGAAACGGCACGTTTGCCGCCAGGTCCTTCGGGATGAGCCGCGACAGAACCTGGATCGCTCCAGAAGCCACGGTCAGTCCAACCAGACTCCCCGCCGCCACCAGCACCAGACCCTCGCTGAACAACAGCGCCGCCAATCGCGCCGGCGATGCGCCCAATGCGCCGCGCACTGCAATCTCCCGCTTCCTGCTCTCCGAACGCACCAGCAACAGGCTCGACACATTTACGCACGCAATCAGCAGCAGCAGCCCAGCCCCGCCCAGCAGCGCCAGCAGGATCGGCCGAACGTTACCAACGACCGCCTCCTCAAGCGTAATTACGCTCGCTCCCTGGCCGCGATTCGAATCCGGATATTGTCTCTCCAGTTGTTTCGCGATCGAAGTCATATCAGCCTGGGCCGCCTCGACCGAGACTCCATCTTTCAGCCTCGCCACCCCATTCAGGCTGTGACAGCTGCGCCTTGAATCGCACGGATCGTCGGGATGAAGCGCCGCAAACATCTCAGCGTTTCCCCGCGGCGCGAACTGAAAACTCGCCGGAAGCACGCCAACCACGGTCATCGGAACGCCGCTCAACGAGACCGTCTCGCCAATAACGTCCTTGCGTCCGCCGAATCGCCGCTGCCACGCCGAGTAGCTAAGGATCACTGTCTTCGGCGCACTCGGCTGATCTTCGCCCGCGTAGAAATCGCGGCCAAGAATCGGCACGACTCCCAGCGTTCGAAAGAAGCCATCGCTCACCCGCGCCGCCGGCACCGGTTCCGTCCCCGTCGGAGTACGCAGCAAATACCCCGTCCCCGTGTACACGTCCATCGAAGCGAAGACCTTGTTCATCCGCTTCCAGTCCAGATAATCCTGATAGGAAAGATTGGCGCGCCCAAAGGCCGCAATCGTCTCAGTCGGCGCGACCAGCCGGTTCGGGTCGGCATAGGGCAAAGGTTTGATCAGCGCCGCATCCACAAAGGCAAAGATCGCTACGCTCGCGCCGGTTCCCAACGCCAGCATCAAGACCGCCGTCAACCCAAACCCCGGATTCTTCCTGAACTGCCGAAAGGCAAACCGCAAATCCTGCATCAACATGGCGATACTCCCCACAAAACTACGTCGCAAGTAGGGGGCCAGTTCCAATGAAGCTAAGTCGCTGAGGAATAGGGACACGCCGATGAACTCGGCGCAAACACGTGTCCACAATTAGGAACGATGTTCAGAACTGAACATCGGAGATACCACCAACGCTGCTGCCCCACCAAAAAGAATGTCATTCTGACAACCGGCGGGGAGGAAGAATCCCGGCGGATACGGCAAATCTCCCAGCGAAAGCCTCTCAGGTCATTAGGTGCCCATTTTCGTAATGGGCCTCAATTCGCCGCCGAAATATTCTTCTTCCGGCTCAGCACGCTGCCTGCCTTGACTCGCGCCGTCGTCGAGGCCCGATCGATCTTCCGCCAGAAGGCGACAAAGTAATCGATCGCCGAAATGATCGACACCACCACCATGAAGTAGATCGCGGTGATCGCCGTTGGATATACCCAAAGCGTAAACCAACCGAAGTGCCACTCGTACCAGCGATGCGCCAGGATCGTCGCCACCACCGAGACAATCTGGATAATCGTCTTCAGCTTGCCAAGGTTACTCGCTTCGATCGTGAACCCCTCGGAGCTCGCGATCGATCGCAGTCCGCTCACCAGGAACTCCCTTCCGATCACCAGCACGGCAATCCACGGCTTCATCACATGAGGGTTGTAGCTGACAAGGCAGATAAAGGCGGCGCTGATCATCAGCTTGTCGGCCAGCGGATCGAGCAACATGCCAATGGTCGTAATCTGCCCGCGCTTGCGTGCCAGGTATCCATCGACGCCGTCGGTAATCGACGCCGCGATAAACACCAGCGAGGCAATAATCTCCTGCTGCCCGTAAGCAGCATCATGAAATGGAAACGACGGAGAGAGCAGCCAGATAAGCACGGGAACCATAAGGATCCGGCTCATCGTGATGGAGTTGGGAAGATTCACTCGCTGCCCTTTGCGAAAGGTGGGCGTTCGCCTTTATTAAAGCATCTTTTGCAGAGCCGAAGATAGGGAATCCCCGTCGCATCGTTGCGAGCGCCTCGAAGAGAATTCAGCAATCCAAACTGAACCCGCTTCGCGAAATGAGCCGGCTTCTGACTCAAGCAGACTCACCAGATGCGCCGCACATGATATTCATCGAAGGCCTGCTCATTGCTCACGATCGGCATATTTTCTGAAATCGCCTGCGCCATCAGCATCCGATCGAATGGGTCTTTGTGCGAGCCCAGCAGCAAACCGGCGCGCTGGCCATGCTCTACGGTAATTGGGAGCTCTTGGTACCCCATGCCTTTGACCTTAGCCGCGAAGTCCTGCGCAAATGCTGCCGCCACCGGCAGCTTGCCGAGCCTCACCTTCGTGGTTAGTTCCCATGCAGAGGCCGCGCTCACATAAACCTCCGTCGTCAACAACGAGAGCAACTCGTGTGCCTGGGACGAAAGTTTTGGGTCATCGAACGCCGCCCAGATCAGCGCATGGGTATCCAGCAGAACGCGCACTACTGGCCCCATGCCTTAAGCTCATCATCAGGTAGCGGCTCGAAAAATTCGGGCCCGAGCTCAAACGCCTCATTCTTGTAAATACCCAGAGGACGCTTATTCGGAGCCGGTTTCACCGGCACCAGCCGCACCACCGGGTCCTTGCCGCGGGCGATGATGATTTCTTCACCACGTTCGGCACGTTCGATAAGCTTCGAAAGATTAGTCTTTGCTTCGTGGACCGTGCTGATATGCATGACGACACTCCAGCTTAGCTAATCATATTATAGCTAAGAGAAAACGCCATGCACTGCGAATTCGGTGCACTAAGCTTTCCTAGCCCAATTTCGCAAAGAAATCCTTCATCCGCGCCACGCCCTCATCCACATCCTCATGAGTGACCGCATACGAGAGCCGGATATGCTGCTGCGTCCCAAAAGCCTCGCCCGGAACCGTCACTACATGCGCCTCATGCAGCAACCGCCCAGCCAGTTCCAATGCCGTCTGCGAACCCGGCTTACCCAAATAAGCCGACACATTCGGATACACATAGAACGCACCCTCAGGCACCGTGCAGGTCAGCCCCGGAATCGTGGTCAGCCCCGCCAGCACCTGATCGCGCAGCTTCAGATAGTCCGCCCGCATCTCCAGCACGGAATCCTGCGGCCCGGTCAGCGCCGCAACCGCCGCCTTCTGCACAAAGTGCGCCGTCGAACTCGTCGACTGGCTCTGCAGCTTGCTCATCGCCGCAATGATCGGCTTCGGCCCCAGCGCAAATCCCGCGCGCCAGCCCGTCATCGCATAAGTCTTCGACAGCGACCCCGCAACGATCACATGCTCCTTCGCTTCGGTGAACGACCCTCCACTCACCAGCGCGCCGTTGTACTGCAGGTAGACATAGCATTCATCGAGGATCAGATAGATCCCGCGCTCATGCGCCAACCGGACAATCGCTTCCAGGTCGACCGGAGCCGTCACCGACCCCGCCGGATTCGACGGCGAATTCAAAATAATCGCCTTCGTCCGCGGAGTGATCAGCCCCTCGACCGCCGCAGCGGTAATGCGGAAGTTCTCCGCTTCATCCGTCTCCAGATAAACCGGCACGCCGCCGCCATACTGAATGATGTCCTTGTAAGACACCCAGTACGGCACCGGCAAGATCACCTCATCGCCATGCTCCACCAGCACTTGCAGCGCATTAAAGAGCGCCAGCTTGCCACCAGTCGTGAAGACCGCCTCTTCGGGAGAATAATCCGAGCCAAAATCGCATGCATGCCGCTGGACGATGGCCTTCCGCACCTCAGGAATTCCCGAAACAATCGTGTAGCGCGTGAAATTCCCTTCGATCGCGGCAATCGCCGCGTCCTTAATATGTCTCGGAGTCGCAAAATGCGGTTCGCCCGCGCCAAAATCCACCAGCTTCGCGCCCTGCGCGCGCAGTTTTGCGGCCTCGGCGGTCACCGCCATTGTCGCGGAAACCTCAATCCGGCCAATGCGGTCGGTCAATGTCTTCTGAGCAGTCGGAGTTGTAGCCATAAATCTATCTTTTCAGATTTTCCCGTGGAACGCGGAAAAGATGAACGACAAATCTGCGTTGGCGCATCCTAAGAAATAAAGCTGAAGAGAAAAAATTATCAGGAAATATCACCGTGGCGCTTGGCATCTCTTCGCCACTCTGATACACCCTAACCAGTTGTTCCTCTGCAACACTGCATTTGTCTGCCAGGCTCAAGAAAAATGCCCGTGAAAGGATTTTTCCCATGACCCTGCTGCTGCTCCAAATGTCCATCGTGCTGCTGGTCGCGGTGGTCTGCGGCCGCCTCGCCCGCATGCTGGGGCAGCCTCGTGTCATCGGGGAGATCATCGGCGGCATCCTGATCGGCCCGTCGGTCTTCGGGCGCTTCGCCCCACATCTCTCCGCCGACCTCTTTCCTCAATCCTCCCTCGCGCAAATCGAACTTTTATCCACCGTCGGCCTGGTCCTCTTTCTCTTCCTCATCGGCATGGAACTCGACTACGCGCAGCTTTCCCGGCAGCGCGGAACCACGATGGCCGCAAGTGGCGCGAGCATCTTCGTGCCCTTCGTCATGGCGGCGCTGCTCGCGCATTCTCTGCGCATCCGTTTCGCACCCCACGGCATCGGCAACATTCCCTTCGTTTTGTTCCTCGGCATCGCCATGAGCATCACCGCGTTCCCCGTCCTGGCCCGAATCCTCGAGGAACGAAACCTGCAGTCGACGCCACTCGGCACGATTGCCATCTTCAGCGCTGCGGTCAACGACGTGATTGGATGGCTCTTGCTCGCCGTCGCCCTCGCACTGGTCGGTGAAGCCGGGGGCCCATCGTCGCTTCCGATTCGGCTGATCGGCCTCGCCGTCTATCTTTTCCTTATGCTTGGCGTCATTCGCCCCCTCGCGGCCAGGCTGGTCAACCGGCGCAACAATCCGGACCTTTCGATCACCCTGCTCGGTCTGGTAGTTGCCGGGGTCCTTCTCTCCGCTGCCGCGACCGACAAGATCGGCATCCACCCGCTCTTCGGAGCGTTCCTCGCCGGCGTCTGCTTTCCCCGTATCGAGCATTGGCAAATCGCCATCCGCGAACGTCTCGACATGCTCGTGTCGGTGCTACTGCTGCCACTCTTCTTCGCTCTCACCGGCATGAGGACCCGTTTCGATCTGCTCGACGACACCGCCATGTGGATTTGGACCGGCATCGTCCTCGCCGCCGCCGTCATCGGCAAGATGGGCGGTGCCGCCATCGCGGCCCGCTGGACCGGCCAGTCCTGGCGCGACGCTATCGCCCTCGGCGCCCTGCTCAACACTCGCGGCCTCGTCGAACTCATCGTCCTCAACATCGCCTACAACGTCGGAGCCTTCACCCCGACCCTCTTCACCATGATGGTCGTCATGGCGCTAGTGACCACGATGTGCACCGCGCCGGTGCTAAATCTGTTGGGAATTCGGGACGGGAAGAAAAGACCGATGGCGGTCGCACAACCGCCAGAACCACGAGTCATTTCGGCGTAATCGCGACCTGCTGCCTTCAATCTTTGAGATCGCTGATGCAGGGACCTCAGAGCGGTTCCTGCCCATTTACTCGCTTCTTCAACCGCGCAATCACCAGCTCCGGAACCAGCCCCTCAACCGACCCGCCCAGTTGAAAGACCTCCTTCACCAGCCGCGAGCTCACAAACGAATACTTCGCCGCCGGCATCAGAAAGACCGTCTCCAACTCCGGGGCCAGCCGTTGATTCATCAGCGCCATCTGCAGCTCATATTCATAGTCGCTAATCGCGCGAATCCCCCGCATCACCGCCTGAGCATGTTGCTCGCGCGCAAAATCCACCAGCAACCCGTCAAAGGTCGCGACCGAAACGTTCCCCAACCCAGCCACGCTCTCCGTCAGCATCTCCACTCGCTCCGGAACGGAAAACAGAGGATGCTTCGCCGAGTTGGACAGGACTGCAACCACCAAATGGTCGAAAATCCGCGACCCGCGCGCAATCAGGTCAAGGTGACCATGCGTCATCGGATCGAAGCTGCCGGGATAGATTGCTTTAACTTTGTCCAAGAAGGAGCCCGCCGCTCAGCGATCGAGTCAATCGCGATTGTACGAAGCCACCCGTCCCGGCGCAATCCACTCCAGACAGAAGCTATCGATGGATTTCACTACCAAAACACGAAAGACACGAAGTCGCTGTGTCCTCCGTGTCCTCTGTGGTGAATTCGCTCTTTCAGGTTGAGCTACACCGCATCATAAGCATGCCTACCGCCGAGCCGCCGGCTTCACCGCATCCACCGCCGCAGCCGACCCATTCACCGGTACCGGAGGCACATCAGCCTGTGGCACATTTACCAGCCCCAGTTTTTTGCGAAGCTCATTATCAATGCTGGTAAACGTGTCGCGATGCTCCTTCAAATACGCGCGAACATTCTCGCGACCCTGGCCAATCCGCTCGCTGGCGTAGCTATACCAAGCGCCGGATTTCTCAACAATGTTTTGCGCCACCGCCAAATCCAGCACATCGCCCTCGCGTGAAATCCCCTCGCCATAAAGAATGTCGAACTCTGCCTCGCGGAACGGCGCAGCAACCTTGTTCTTGACGATTTTCACCTTAGTTCGCGAACCCACCACCGCATCGCCTTCCTTCACTGCGGCAATGCGCCGGATATCGATGCGAACCGAAGAATAGAACTTCAGCGCACGCCCGCCGGTGGTCGTTTCCGGATTACCAAACATCACGCCAATCTTCTCGCGAATCTGGTTGATGAAAATCAGACTCGTGCGCGACTTCGAAACCGTACCCGTCAGCTTACGCAGCGCCTGCGACATCAGCCGCGCCTGCAAGCCCATGTGCGAATCACCCATCTCGCCATCAAGTTCGGCCTTCGGAACCAGTGCCGCCACCGAGTCGACCACCAGCACATCGATCGCTCCCGACCTCACCAACGCCTCGGTAATCTCCAACGCCTGCTCACCGTAGTCCGGCTGCGAGATCAGCAGGTTGTCGATGTCCACGCCCAGCTTGCGCGCATACAGCGGATCAAGCGCATGCTCAGCATCCACAAACGCCGCCAGCCCACCCAGCTTCTGCGCCTCGGCAATAATCTGCAGCGTAATCGTCGTCTTGCCCGAAGACTCCGGCCCAAAGATCTCAATCACCCGGCCCCGCGGAACCCCACCCACACCCAGCGCCGCGTCAAATGAGATCGACCCCGTCGAGATGACCGAAATCGGCACAATCGCCTCTTTGCTGCCCAGGCGCATGATCGAGCCTTTGCCAAACTGCTTTTCAATTTGAGAGAGCGCCAGTTCTACCGCGCGAGCACGATCATCAGCCACTTCGAGTTCTCCAATCTTCGTCTTTTCTTCTCTTTCTACTGTAGCGCACCTACTACCCAAATTACGCGGACAAGCCCCCCGGCTTCGCGCAAATTTGTGCCCATCCAGTAAATAGCTGTGGAAACTTGGGACTTAGTCTAGCAGCCGCCGCAACTCGTCCGTGGGAAATCGAAGGGATGTGGGGAACTGCTGGCCCAAAATGGAACTCGTTCTTCACCGCCGCAGCAAATCCACTGGCTCATTCACATCCTGAATCCGAAAATACTTCGCGAGCGTTGGATGCACCCGCGCGACTGCCAAATACATCTCCCAAGCCACGCGCCGATAAGAGAAATGCCCCTGCGGAGTACTCCGGAGCTCCGAAATATAAAGCGCCTCGGCAAAGTCCATTTTGAACAAAGCCCGCACCCGCGTCCCCAGCGGCAAAACATACTGCGCCGCCGCGTCCTCGGCGCCCGAGATCTTCAAGTCCTCATAAGTCCCATGCGCCGACTCCATCGCCGCCCGATACCCGTCTCCAAACCCAGCATCTTCCAAAAACTCAGGAAAGTCATACCCATGGAGATCCGTAAACGACTGCAATATCTGCGTACACTTCCGGTGCCGATGCATATCCCGAAACCCGCCAACATCCATCAATAAGTCAAACCGCAACCGCTGTCCCGCCGAGAACTCCCGCAGCAGCTCATCATGCCGGCCCCGATGCCGCATGCCCAGATCGACAATCTCATCCCGCCGGGCTTCAGAGAGAGAGGCTACGTGGTCCCGAATCTGCCGGTAAGAATAATGGCAAGCCCCATAAAGCAGCGTCGCCGCAATCTCGACCTCGAGCGACTCCCTACCCTCCACCAAATCCACCACCGGAGCATCCTTAATCGCCGCCCCACCCATCAACTCCCGCGCCGCCTGCTCCAACTCCCGTCGCGTCGTCATCGCATACTCATTCTCCGCCGCATATTTCACCAGCGTCGGAGCCACCCTCACCTCGCGCGTCAGTAGCTCCGCCGCCCGCTCGCCCAGCGCCGGATCAACCACCGCAATCTCCGCCTGCAAAGCCGCGAACTCCGCGCCATGCACATTCCACGCTGGCCCCGAAGCCGCCTCGCGCAACTTCTCTCCCAGCCGCCGCACTTCTGTATGCGGATCAGAAAGCAGCCGCGAAACCTGCGTCTCCAGTGTCCGCGCATTCACGATCTGACCCAGAGATGTGTTTGTCGCCAACGGAAGCAGATACCGCGCCACATCAAAAGCCCGCGCCTTCAGCGTTCGCTCATAGGCCTCCTGCTTCATCTCCTCCGGCTTCGGCGTGATGCTCTTGAAATACCCCAGCATCGCCCCCGAGGCCGAGTGATACTCCGCAAACAAAGCCTCGATCGCGTCCGAATATCGAGCCCGGTCCCCTCGATTCGCGAACTCCGGCGTATACCAATTCTCCCCGTGCGACTTCCGTCCAAAATTCTGATACCGGGTTGACCTCTCCTGCCCGTCCCACCGCTGCTCATCCACCAGCACAATCGCCGCCAGCAACGACAACCGCTCGATGGCAAACGCCACATGCGCCAAATCGGCGATCGACCGATGACCATATTGGAAATAAAAAGTGTTGAGAAATTGCTCGGCGCGCTGGCTGCTGATCTCCCGCAGCGACTCTTTCATCGACAGCGACGACCGCGAATACTTCGCCATCGCATAAGCCAGCACTTCGGGGTCGGCGCCATGCACGGCGAAGACCTCAGTCTCGCCACCAGCCCGCACCGCTCCATTCTTGCCGGCCTCAGCGGTGCTGCCTGGGGCGTGCAGCGCGGATGCTTCGCTCGTCGTCACATTGATAGTCATCGGAGAAACCAGAATAGCCCACGCCGCACTGTGAATACCTCATCTACTACCCACGCGTTCCTCACGCGCAGGGTTTATTCTTCTATTTCAACGGATTGCGCACATCCGCAGAACCAGCAAAGTAACGCCGGGTTGATGAATAGAGACAGCCACCCATAACAGCAAGATTTCCCAGGGGCCTTGTGATCGAACCAGACGACAACGAGATTCTCTCCACCGTCGAACATCGCCCCTGGCCGCTGCCCCAAACCCGCTGGACCATGACCCAGCGCTGGAACGATCTCCTCTTTGCGCATTGGCCGCTGCCCGCCGCCCAGATCGCCCGCCTGCTGCCCGCTGGCCTCACCGCTGACACCTACGACGGCTCCGCCTGGGTCGGCATTGTGCCCTTTTGGATGGACCGCATCCAGATTCGCGGCCTGCCCATCATTCCCGGAGCCAACCGTTTTCCCGAGCTCAACCTCCGCACCTACGTCCGCGAAGCCAACACCAACATCGCCGGAGTCTACTTCTTCTCCCTCGACGCCGCCAACCCCGCCGCCGTCCTCGTCGCCCGCACCTTCTTCCGCCTGCCTTACTACTGGGCGAAGATGAGCATCCAACATCGCGACGCCCGCGAATTCCACTACACCAGCCAACGCCTCCTCACCCGCAAGCCCGTCCGCCTCCGCGCCAGCTATCGCGGACTCGGCCGCATGAACACCCTCGATCAATCCCGCCCTGGAACCATCGAACACTTCCTCACCGAACGCTACACCCTCTACACCACCGGCTCCGGAGGCAAGTTACATCGCGGTAACATCCACCACTTACCCTGGCCGCTCGAGTTAGCCGAAGCCGAATTCGAACTCAACGAACTCCCCGCCGCCCACGGCATCGAGCTACCCGACACCCAACCAGTCCTCCACTACGCCAGAGAATTAGTCGTATACGTCTGGTCCCTCGAACTCGCCCCATCCCTCCTAAAACATCCCCAGGTAGCGGCCGTCCCCGAACCGCTCTAGTCCAGCATCCACAAAGTCTTGTTTTGTCATCTCGACCGCAGCGAAGCTGAGTGTAGAGATCTGCAGTTCCCTTTGTCTTTCCCGACCATAGTCGCGCACTGAGCCACATCCCGGTTCGTCAAATCGAGCGCCACCCAGATGTGGTGTTCGATCCACGCGCTTTCTAATCGCTTGTCGGCGAACCCTCCGCTACCTCGGCAGGATCGCCAAGGTAAGTTTCGGCTGCCTCTAGGACCTTGATTACAGACCCTCCCCCTTCACGACTGTCAACATCGGTTCTCTCACCACGAAGTACATCTCGGGCGAGCCGCCACGCCGTAAGCCTTAGACGCCGCCGCCCCCAAGACTTCTTCGACATTGTGGAGGGACTGCGCAGCAGCATCACGATGGACTATAATCGCAATTCCGCTGCAGCTGTAAACTCGCGGCTCGATGTCGGCGTACGTCACCTCCGGAGCTTCTGGAAAGTTATCTACAAAGCACTCGTGCGAAATGGGTTTACATGAGAAGGTTTGCGCCTCTTCTCCCGGCGTTCATACTCTGCGCCAGTGCCTTTGGTCAGGGAACCGCGCCGCAGCAGATCAATTTGCTCCCCATCGCCGATCAGCGTTACGGAGTGGCGCCGTTCCAGGTCATCGCGCTTGCGTCCTCCTATTTGCCGGTAACTATCACCGCGACCGGTCCGGTGACGCTGAATGGACGCTGGCTCACTGTTACCGGCGTCGGCACGGTAACGGTGTCCGCTCACCAGGCCGGAAATGAAGTGTATGCTCCCGCCGACGCGGAAGAGCAGTTCACCATCCTCCCCAGCGAGCCCGTCGTGCAAGCGAAGCCCGCGACGATCGTCTATGGAACCCCTTTCGACCCGTCGATCTTCAATGCATCTGCAATGGCAGTTCCGGCCGCGGACCCAGCCGCGGATGTCCCTACCGTCACCTCGCAATTTGACACCTCGCAGATCACCGGCGACGCCTCGGTCAGCGCCCCTTACAACTCTCCTCTGCTTCGTTATGAATCCAGCCCGATGGTTGAGAGTGAGACCGCCAGCGGAAGAGAGGGGATGATTCCCGATCCCACCATGGCGGTGGACCATTACTATAAGGTCGCCTTTACCTGCGATTGCCAGCGGTTCGAGTTCGCGGTCCAGTCACGGACCGCGAACTACCGGCTGTGGGTCGACGGCTCGTGGACGAACGCCGATGCAGAGCCGCTCGCAGACGACTCTCCAAGAACGCTCTTCTACCAGGTCGCCTTCCCTGACAAGCGCCCCCGTCAGATCAAGGTCATGCTCGACGATGACACTCCGTTTTTCGGCGTGAACGCCGCTGCCTCCGACACCATTTCGGCGCCCCAGGTTCCACTGGGCAAGAGGGCCATCATCTATGGCGATTCATTGACCACTCCGATCATCTCCGAGCCGACTCTGCCTCCTGCTCAACCCGGTCGTGCCGGTTCGGGCTACCCCCAAGACCTTGGCGAATACTTCAACTGGGACTGGTGGGAGAGTGGAGTTAGCGGGAGCGGTTTTACCGTGGGCGGCGTGGACAATCTCACCTTTGTCCAACGAGCGCTGACCGACATTTGCGGGCGTAACCCCGACCTGGTTGTGCTCTTCGGCGGCCTTAATGATGCCAGTTCCACCGAACAGAACACCCAGCAGGGGGCCACCAACTTTCTCTCCGAGGTCAACGCCTGCCTGCCCCGTACACCAATCTATCTGCTGGGCCCCCAGGCGCCTTCCGCAAGTGTGGAAACCGCCATGGCGGCCGCTGCGGCCTTGTTTCCCACGACCGTCGACTTCGCCGGCACGGCGCCGCAATATTGGGTATATGGCGATCGATCCGACCCGACGACCGGCAACGCTTATCTCTATCTTGGCGATCTTAGCGATAATGGCGGGCATCCGACTCCGCTCGGACATGACTTTTTGGCGGAAGAGGTCGCCGCTTCGATCATGGGCCTTTCTCCCTCCTTGGCGCCGCAAGCGTTCAACTTGTTCGCGCCCGCACCAGCCATCGGTTCCTTCGGTTACTCCGAGTCGGCAAAGGCGGTCCTCGATGCCGGGGACCACCATGTATCAATCACCTTTACACCAGCGGACGCGGTCAACTATGCGGTCGTTACGCAGCCTGTCTTGTTTACCGTGAACCGGGCGTCCTCCAGTCTCGCACTTACCGCAAGCGCGACCAACATCCTGGCAGGAGGCAAATTGACACTGAGCGCCTCTGTGTCGCCACAGATCGCCGGCGTGCCGACGGGCACGGTGACCTTCACAGCCGACGGCCTGCCACTCGGCAACGCCCCCCTCGACGCCTCTGGCTCCGCGGCGTTCACAACGGCCGGTCTCGCTCTCGGCACTCACTCCATATCCGCCTCGTATGCTGGGGATGGAAATTTCCTGTCCTCAACCCCGCCGCTTCCTGTGAAGATCATCGTCAATCCTACGGTGACGCCCCAGATCACCAGCCTCACCCCCAATTACGGAGCTCCCGCCGCACTCATCAAAATCGCTGGCACCAACTTCGGCGCGACCCAGGGCAACAGCGTCGTCACCGTCGGCGGAGCACCCTCCTACGTGGCTTCATGGTCCAACACCGCAATCTCCATCCTCGTCCCCAGCCGCGCCACCACCGGAAATATCATCGTCACCGTCGGCGGGGCCTCCAGCAACGGCGAATCCTTCACCTTCTATCCCTACCCCGCCATCACCGGGGTCTCGCCCCTCAGCGGCCCGGTCGGCACGCCCGTAACCGTCGCCGGAACCGCGCTGCTGGACGGCGGCAACAAAGCCACCGTCACCTTCAACGGCGCTCCAGCCGCAGTTCTCAGCGACACCAGCACCCGCATTATGGTTGACGTTCCCACCGGCGCGACCTCCGGACCCGTCGACGTCCGCGTCAACGGCATCCCGCTCAACGACGTCGGAACTTTCACCGTCACCAGTTCCCAGTTCAGCATCAGCAGCATCACACCCAACTACGGAGCGCCGGCAGCCCTGATTCAGATCGCCGGAAACGGCTTTGGCGCGACCCAGGGCAGCAGCGTCATCACCGTCGGCGGGGCGCCCTCCTATGTGGCTTCGTGGTCCGACACCGCAATCTCCATCCTCGTCCCCAGCCGGGCCACCACCGGAAATATCGTCGACAACGTTGGCGGGGTCTCCAGCAACGGAGAACCCTTCACCTTCTATCCCTATCCCGCCATTACCGGGCTCTCAACCCTCAGCGGCCCGATCGGCACGCCCGTGACCATCACCGGAACCGCACTGCTCGATGGTGGCAACAACGCCACCGTCACGTTTAATGGAACGCCCGCCACCGTTATCAGCGACACCAGCACCGGCATTATGGTCGACGTTCCCGCCGGCGCCATCTCCGGACCGATCAGCGTCCGCGTCAACGGCGACACGGTAAGAAGTTCAACCAATTTCCAGGTTGTCGTACCTAATCCGCCCCAGATTACCGCCATCAACCCAAACTACGGCGCTCCAGCTGCGCTGATCACCATCACGGGGGCTAACTTCGGCGCGACCCAAGGCAACAGCGTCGTCACCGTCGGCGGAGCGCCATCCTATGTCGCTTCATGGTCCAACACCGGAATCTCTATCCTCGTCCCCAGCCGGGCCGCTACCGGTAATATCGTCGTCGCCGTCGCCGGAGTCTCCAGCAATGGCGAACCCTTCACCTTCTATAACTATCCGGCCATCCCCGGGATCTCGCCCCTCAGCGGTCCGGTCGGCACACCCGTTACCATCACCGGAACCGCACTGCTCGATGGCGGCGGCAACGCCACCGTCACCTTCAACGGAATCCCCGCTGCGATTCTGAGCGACACCAGCACCAGCATTATGGTCGACGTCCCCACCGGCGCTACCACCGGACCCATCCACGTCCGCATCAACGGCATCCCACTCAACGATGTAGGAACCTTCACCGTCACGCCGCCGCCTTCATAGGAACCAACCTTGCGCAGCCTGGTTCGTATAACCAGGCTAGACGACTCCTCGGCCAACCATCTCGCCAGCTCGATAATCCGACAGAAACCTGGGCCCATGGCGGCGTTTCGACAGCCACGCGAGGAACTCGTCGTTTAGGTCTGGTCCCTCGAACTCGCCCCTCCCTCTTCAGGTACTCAGCTGCGACCGCCATGCCGGGCTTCCATGGGCCACATTGGCTTGTGCTGTGTGGTCGCGGCGAATGGGTCAAGTTGCATCGTTGAACTGCCGTGATATCGATCAGAAATCACCTGGAGAGGCACCGCTTGACCAATAAGAGTTGTTGACAACCCTGGCCTCGCGGACTTTCACTGTCTTATTTGGGAAGTCATCACTGTAGACGTCTGATACCTGCCTATCTCGTCTGCTCCCGCCGGCTGAATCTCGAGACTCGCCAGCGCGACTTACCCGGTGAGTGTGTGAGGAGAAGCAATGACCGCCGTTTCGAAGTTGTCGGGTTATGTCCTGAGATTTCCGTCGTCACGCAGAAATTCCCTGTCCGATCGTCGCCGCTCCCTATCGGCTCTTTCGTCCAGGTTGGCGCCGGTCCTTGCCGTCGCAATCGTATACACCGCGTGGAACGCCCCAACCGCTCGGGCCCAGGTAAGCTTCGATAGCGCGCAATACACCGTTAACAGCGGCCTCGACATCTCTGGCATCGCACTGGACGGTAGTGGGAACATTTTCGTCGCCGATTTCGGAAACGGCGATGTGCGGGAGGTTCTCGCAGATAGCGGCAGCATTCCACTTAAACCTACGATCAAGACCTTAGCCAGCGGCTTCTCGGGTACCGGCTACACCGGTCCCGGTGGCGTTGCAGTAGACGCCAACGGCAACGTCTTCGTCACCGATCCCGGCAACAGTGCGGTGAAGGAGATTCTCGCAGTTAACGGCAGCATCCCGCCGACTCCCACCATCAAGACCTTGGGCAGCGGCTTCGGCGCTCCCTTCGGCATCGCGGTGGACGATAGCGGCAACGTCTACATTGCCGACACCGGCAACAATGCGGTGAAAGAGATTCTCGCGGCTGGCGGCTACACAACGGTCAATACGCTCGGCGGCGGCTTCAGATCTCCCTCGGGCGTTGCGGTAGATACGAAAGGTAACGTCTACGTCGCTGATACCCTCAACACAGCCGTAAAGGAGATTCTCGCGGTTGATGGCAGCATCCCGACAAACCCAACTATCAGGACACTAGCCATCGGAGCCGCCGAGAGCGTGGCAGTCGACGGAAGCGGCAACGTTTATTATGCCACCGCTTCCGCTACCGATTCCGTGCAGGAGATTCTCGCGGTTGACGGCAGCATCCCGACCAACCCAACGATCACGACCCTGGGTGGCGGCTTTGAATCTGCCACGAGCGTGGCTGTGGACAGGCGGGGTGACGTCTTAGTCGTGTTGGACTATGCCAACGTCGACTCCGGTGTTGTTGTCGTGCAAACTAAAAGCGTCGACTTCCCCAGCGTGAACGTCTGCCCGTCAGGTTCAAACGCTCCCACGCCATGCAGCGTCACCCAGACCCTCACCTTCAACATCGCCGCCGGAACCACCATCGGCAGCATCAAGGTCCTCACTCTGGGCACTCCGGGCCTCGACTTCCAGGCGCAAGCCAGCGATACCAGCACCACCCTTTGCAAGCCGCAGACTTACCCCTCCGCCACCACCTGCACGGTGGACGTGACCTTCGCGCCCCTCCATGCCGGAGAACGCTCAGGCGCGGTGCAGATCGTCGATGGCAGCGGCAACGTCCTCGCGGCAACCAACATCTACGGCACTGGAATTGCGCCTGCGATCGCATTCACTCCAGCCAGCCAGTCCTCCTTGGTGGGCGGCGCCGGGTTCAGCTTCGGTCAGCCTGCCGGAGTCGCCACGGACGGCGCCGGCAACATCTTTGTCGCCGATTTCACCAAGAAGGCGGTCTACGAAATGCTGGCCACAGGTGGATTCACCACCGTCAAGACGCTAGGCGGCGGCTTCGCCTTCGGTGGACCGTCCGGAGTCGCCGTCGACGGCGCAGGCAATGTCTTCGTCAGCGATTTCACTAACAAAGCGGTCTATGAGGTCCCTGCCGCAGGCGGATATACAACAGTCAACACGCTCGCCGGCAGCTTCACCTTCGGCCAACCTACAGACGTGGCCATTGACGGTGCCGGCAACCTCTTCGTCAGCGATCTTGGCAGCGCAGTCTATGAGATTCTCGCCGCGAGCGGTTACACCACCGTCAACCCTCTGGCCAGTCGTTTCACCTTCGGCGAGCCCAGCGGTTTGGCGGTCGACGGAAACGACAATGTCTACGTTACCGACGTGAGCAAGATCGCCGTCTACGAAATTCTGGCGGCGGGCGGCTATACGACCGTGAACCAGCTCGCGAGCAGCTTCGGCTTTAAGAACCTGCTCGGACTCGCGGTTGGCACGAACGGAAACGTCTTCGTTGCCGACGGCGATTTCACGACCATTTTCGAGATTCTGGCAGCCGGCGGATACACCACAGTTCTGCCTCTCGGCAGCGGGTTTGGCTCGCCGCAGAGCGTCGGTCTCGACGCAAGCGGCAACGTCTATGTGCCCGACACAGGTGTGGCAAATACCGTGCCGGGATCGATCCACGTGATCGAGCGCTCGCAACCTCCGGCCCTCACCTTCGCCGCCACAAATGTCGGCGAGACCAGCAGCGATAGTCCCAAGTCTGTGCGGTTCGAGAATATCGGGAACCAGTCATTAACAGGCTCGGGAGCCCTTAGCGATTCCCTCGATTTCACCGTGGTTGCAGGCCCGGGCACAGTTCCGGACTGCGACGGAATCCTCTCGCTTGGGCCCGGCACGCTGTGCAACATTAGCTTCAGCTTCATGCCTCAGTCCACAGGCCCGCTCGGCGCCACGCTCACTCTCTCGGACAATGCGCTGAATGGCAATCCGGCCACGCAGAAGATCCAGCTCAGCGGCTCGGGCCAAATACTACAGCTCAGCAGCATCAGCCCGAATTACGGCGCTCCGGCAGCGTTGATTCAGATTGCTGGAACCGGTTTCGGCGCGACCCAGGGCGACAGCGTCGTCACCGTTGGCGGTGCCCCATCCCATATCGTCTCGTGGTCAAATACTGCGATTGCAATTCAGGTGCCCAGCCGCGCGACCACGGGAAATATCGTGGTCACCGTCGGCGGAGTCGCCAGCAATGGCGAACCCTTCACCTTCTATACCTATCCCGCGATCACGGGGATCTCGCCCCTCAGCGGTCCGATCGGCACTCTCGTGACCATCACCGGAACTTCACTGCTCGACGGCGGCAACAAAGCCACCGTTACCTTTAACGGCATCCCGGCTGCCGTTCTCAGCGACACTAGCACCAGCATTATGGTCGACGTGCCCAGCGGCGCCACCACTGGGCCGATCGACGTCCGCGTCAACGGCATTCCGCTCAGCTCTGGAACTTTCACCGTCACCAGTTCGCAGCTCAGCATCAGCAGCATCAGCCCGAATTACGGAGCCCCGGCAGCGTTAATTCAGATTGCCGGAAACGGCTTCGGCGCGACTCAGGGCAACAGCGTCGTCACCGTCGGCGGCGCCCCGTCCCATATCGTCTCGTGGTCAAATACTGCAATTGCAATTCAGGTACCGAGCCGGGCTACCACGGGAAATATTGTGGTCACCGTCGGCGGAGTCTCCAGCAACGGCGCCGCCTTTACCTTCTATCCCTATCCCGCCATCACCGGGATCTCGCCGCTCAGCGGTCCGATCGGTACTCCCGCGACCATCACCGGAACCTCACTGCTCGACGGCGGCAACAAAGCCACCGTCACATTCAACGGCACCCCAGCCACAGTTATCAGCGACACCAGCACCTCCATCATGGTCGACGTCCCCACCGGAGCGACCACCGGACCCGTCGACGTCCGCGTCAACGGCATTCCGCTCAGCTCTGGAACTTTCACCGTCACCAGTTCGCAGCTCAGCATCAGCAGCATCAGCCCGAATTACGGCGCTCCGGCAGCGTTGATTCAGGTTGCTGGAACCGGTTTCGGCGCGACCCAGGGCAGCAGCGTCGTCACCGTCGGCGGTGCGCCCTCCTATGTCGCTTCCTGGTCGAACACCGCAATCTCCATCCTCGTCCCCACCCGCGCCACCACAGGCGATATCGTGGTCACCGTCGGCGGAGTCTCCAGCAACGGCGAACCCTTCACCTTCTATCCCTATCCCGCCATCACCGGGATCTCGCCCCTCACTGGTCCGGTCGGCACGCCGGTAACCATCACCGGCACCTCACTCCTTGACGGCGGCAACAAAGCCACCGTCACCTTCAACGGCATCCTAGCCGCAGTTATCAGCGACACCAGCACCACCATCATGGTCGACGTCCCGACCGGCGCGACCACTGGACCCGTCGACATCCGCGTCAACGGTATTCCAATCAACGATGTAGGAACCTTCACCGTCACGCCCTCGATCTCGATTGTTCCTGCTTCGGCGAACGTAGCGGCCGGAGGGTCAATTCAGTTCACGGTGAGCGGAGGCGTGGGGCTCACTTGGAGGGTTAACGGAATTGCCGGAGGAGATGCAGCGGTTGGAGTAATCTCGACGGCTGGTCTGTACACGGCATCTCAAGCTGCCGGCACCGTGGCGATCTCTGCGGTAGATCCGTCGAATCCGGTAACACACGGGCAGGCCAGTGTCTCGATACTGGCTCCGCATCATTTTGGCGTTCGAACCACATCGGGTCTGGCCCAGCTATATGATCGCGCCAGCGGCAATGTATTTATCCCGCGTGGTAACAATTATGTCCGCTTGGCAACGTTGACTGATCCGGATGGCAGTCCCGATTACACTCACTCCACCTTCAGTGTCGGACTCTACGACTCCGCTCGCGCCGAAGCAGCGCTAACGAAGATGCAGGCCAGCGGATACAACGTGGTCCGGGTGTTCTTGTGGGGGTGCTGCGAGGGCACGATAGGCGACCCGGCGGGAGGGTTATCGTCCGCATATATCCTGAACGTGGTGGACTTTTTGCAGCGCGCCAAGGCCCACGCGATCGGAGTAATCTTCACCAGTCAGTGGCTGCCTGTCTATGGCGGCTATACCGATTCACTAGGGGCCTGCCAGCCGCAATTTGACGATATCAATCTCACGAATCTCTCCTCGTGTGGCGTGAGTGCCACTAAGAAGTTCTTTCATGATTATGTGTCCGCCCTGGTCAACGCTGGCGCACCGCTGGACGCGATCTTCGCTTACGATCTCTGGAACGAATACTATTACAACGCCACAGCCGCGCCGCTTAATACCACCAGCGGTACCGTCACGACAGCCAATGGCAAAACCTATGATATGAGTAGTGCGGCGTCGCAACAGCAGATGATGGATGATGGGCTGGTGTACTTTGTCGACCAGAATCGCAGCGCGATTTTGGCAGTTGATCCCACCGCGCTGGTCACAATGAGCTTCTTTACTCCTCAAGGACCCAATCCCGCCCGGATAGGAGATTTCCGTATCATCGAGGTCTACCCTGCTGTAGCAAATTCCACGCTGGACTATGTAGACCTTCATGCTTATCCGATCGCTTCCGGCCTAACTTTGGATCAGTTTGCCGACAACTTCGGGTTCGTCGGATATCAGCAGCATAAGCCGATCTTGATGGGAGAGTTCGGAGCGTTCACCGCCGACTACGCTCCGGTCACAGACGCGGCTGCGGGACTACAGGGGTGGCAGACCCAGTCCTGTGCATATAACTTCCAAGGTTGGTTGCTATGGACGTGGGACACCGACGAACAGACGGAGCTGTGGAACGCGCTTTCCCAAGGCGGAGCCATCAATCAAAGCCTCTCTCCTGCGGAAAGGCCAAACCCGTGCTCCCCGTGATGCGAAAGCTAATGGGATCTCGACAGCCAGGCCAGAAAAACGAAATCTGAAGCGGTCCCGCTCTCCCTCTATAATCTTCACGGTGCACAAGAACCGCTGCGCACGGGAAGAAGACCGACGTACTCATGTCCACATCGGAAGTGTCAATCAATCCACCTAGGGTCGCCCTTGTCACCGGAGCCTCCCAGGGCATCGGCCGCGCCGTCGCTCTTCGACTGTCCCAGGACGGTTTCAGCCTCGCCCTCGCCGCCCGCAACGAAGAAAAGCTGCGACAGGTCGCCGTTGAAATCACCAGCGCAGGCGGCCAGGCCGAAGTCTTCGTCCTCGATGTCGCGAACGAAGAGTCCATCAAGGCCACAGCGAAGGCCGTCATTACTCACTATGGAAAGCTCGATGTGCTGGTCAACAACGCCGGAATCACCCGCGATAATCTGCTGCTGCGTATGAAGCGCGCCGACTGGGACGATGTGCTGCAGACCAACCTCACCGGCACTTTCTTGCTCACGCAAGCGGTGATGGGCTCGATGATTCGGGCCCGCTCTGGCCGAATCATCAGCATCTCGAGCGTCGTTGGACGTATGGGCCAGGCGGGTCAGGCCAACTATGCCGCCACCAAAGCCGGCATCATTGGCTTCACCAAGTCGCTCGCGCGCGAAATCGCCTCTCGCGGGGTGACCGCCAACGTCGTCGCCCCGGGCTTTATCGAGAGCCCTATGACGGCGGTTCTCGACGAAAAGCAAAACGCGTCCATCCTCAGCCACATCCCGCTGGGACGCATCGGCAGCGACGCCGATGTCGCCCACGCCGTCTCCTTCCTTGCTTCGGAGGGCGCCGGTTACATCACCGGCCACGTGCTCGACGTGAATGGCGGAATGTACATGGGCTAGCGAGGCCCGTTGCGAGCGCTTGTACACTGAAACTTGTCCGCCACGCCGGAGAAAAGCCTTGCGATTTCTTATCTTCTTTCTCGCTGTCTGCGGCGTCGTCGTAGCGGCTCTCGCTCTTCACGTTCATTATTCGACCGACATTCAACCTTGCAGCATCAATGAAAGATGGGACTGCGGGATTGTGAATCACAGCCGCTTCGCAGAGATCGAGCATGTGCCGGTGGCCTCGATTGGCATCGCCGGTTACACGCTTCTGGGCATCCTCGCACTCTTCCGTCGCCGGCGCTCTCTGTTGGCCGCCAGCCTGGTCGCCCTGGCTTTTTCTCTCTACCTGACCAATATTGAGGCCCACAAGCTGCAGGTCTGGTGCCTCTACTGCGTCATTTCGCAAGGTATTATTGCCTTAATCACCTTGCTGGCCATCGCCAGCTTTTTTCTGGGTGGCCGATCCGCCGAATCACGACTCTCTGCGTGAGTCGGTTTAATCCCGGTTAGGGCCAAGACTGTTCTCATAGATCTCGTCCGGACCGAACCAGACCGGATTCCTCGATGATTTTTGCGCTTGAAATCCCCATGCATTTCGCACACCATCCATCTGTACAGTCCATCTGTGCGGTGTTCGATGCTTCGGAGTTCTGCCAGAACTTTTTGTACATTACGTGCTCTGACTATTACTCAAATGTAGTTACTGGGAAAATAACTCTTGCATTATGTACTTTCGACATGTTAACCATACTGCCAATACTTCATCGCTCGTCACTTTCGAGTCAGATGTGCTGCCTCAAGAGATTCACCAGCAACAATGTGTGGACGGAAGGCCACAAAATAAAACTATGAAGATCGGAATTACTATTCGCGGTTACCGCTTGCAGAAGGGTTTGTCACAGGGAGATGTAGAGAAGCGTACCGGCCTGTTACGCTGCTATCTGTCCCGCGTAGAGAACGGCCACACCGTTCCCTCACTCGATACTCTCGCCAAAATTGCTCAGGCCCTCGACCTACCCCTCGCACAATTCTTTGCTGAAGACAGCCTGGGCCGGGAGATTAATACGAGAAAGCTCAGCGACGACGAGCTTCGCTTTCTCACCCAGATTCGCCGTTATTCGACTAATCTCAACGACAGCGATCGCAAACTCCTGCTGGCCATGGTCAAGAAATTTGCGACGACCGCTGTTCGCTAAACGCAGTTAATCCCAACGCTCATCGATCGCGCCCCGAATAAGCTCCCGGGGCGCGCTTCCTAAGAAACAACGCTTCTTTCGCTAGGCCGGTCGCGCGTAGCTGAAGATTCCGTATGCCAGCAGCGCTAGCAACAACGCCGCGCCGGCGAAGGCAACCCATTGCCGTTGCACAAACTCCGCTCGCGGTGCGCCGATCCTGGGCACCAATGGCACCCCAATCGCCAGACCGCTCAGAAATCCGCCTAGATGCGCCATCTGGTCGATCCGAATCACCGAGGGGATCAGCATTGTGCCCGCTCCAAGAACGAAGTTCAGCACGGCAAAGTAAATCACGCTGCGGCGCAGCTTCTTCAACTCGAACTCGGGCACCGGGAGCAGCTTCGATTTAAGCAGCACAATCAGCACCCCGGCGAGCCCGAAGATTGCGCCCGACGCGCCCGCCCCAACGATCCCGTTCGGCTCGCCCGGAAGGCCCGGGTTCATCGCGACGCTGAGCAGATTTCCGGCAATCCCCGTCAGTAGGTAGACCAGCACCGTTCCAACCGCGCCCAGCAGCGGCTCGCCCAGCAGACCCAGGTTCCACAGGCACCACATATTGGTCGCCAGATGGATGACCCCAACATGTACAAAGGTCGAGGTCGTCAGTCGCCACCACTGGCCGCCTTGCAGCACCAGACCCCCATTGTCAGCGCCCCAGCGCAAGAGCTGACCGGAGGTTGGGCTGGTCGTCGAGATTCCGCTGAACGCCATGAGGAGGAAGACAGCAGTGTTAATCCCGACTAAAAAGTAGGTTGCCGGCGCAACCGCCCAACTGCCGCGCGACCGCGCCGTCGGCCTCGCGGAAGACCGGACGTTCACATCCAGCGGAGGCAGAATCTCCGGCGTTACACCGACCGTACGGTCTTCGGGACGGCCGTTCGGCCAATTGGAATCCATCACTTGTTAGGCTACCCCAGTTCAGCCAGCCCTGTTAGGCTAACTTTGCTGAGCCCGGCTTACAAATGCTCCGGCTCTATTGCGATGGATTCGGGACATTGTCTTTTCGGCGCATTTACAGGAGTTTCCGCTTGACCCCCTCAACGCCTGCTTCAACACCAGCATCCAGTCCCAACCTCGGACTCAAGACCATCCAACGCGCCCTTCTCAGCGTCACCGACAAGAGCGGCCTCGTCGACTTTGCCCGCCAGCTTGCCGTACACGGAATTGAGTTGGTCTCGACCGGGGGCACCGCCCGTGCACTTCGTGAGGCTGGCCTTACCGTCCGCGACATCTCGGAGCTCACCGGCTTCCCTGAGATGCTCGATGGCCGCGTCAAGACTCTCCACCCTAAAGTCCACGGCGGCATCCTCCACATCCGCGAAAACGCCGAGCATCGCGCCGCCGTCGAGAGCCACGGAATCCAGCCGATCGACATGGTGGTGGTCAATCTCTACGCCTTTGAGAAGACCGCTTCCCGTGCCGGCGCCACCTTCGCCGAAGTCATCGAGAACATCGACATCGGCGGCCCATCAATGGTGCGCTCCGCAGCGAAGAACTTTGAAGATGTCGCCATAGTCACCTCGGCCGCCGACTATGTCTCGCTCTCCGACGAGCTCCAGGCCCACAGCGGCTCGCTCACCCGCGAAACCCGCTGGCGTCTCGCTAAGTCGGCCTTCGCGCTCACCGCCGCCTATGACACGGCGATCGCGAACACCCTCGATCAACTCGCCGGCTCTGAAGCCCACGCCGCACCGAGTTTTTACTCAGAATCCGATGCGCCCTTCCCGTCCACATTGCGCCTCGCCTATCCGCTGGCGATGCCGCTGCGCTACGGAGAAAACCCCCATCAGCGCGCCGCTCTCTACCACGATCAAAGCGGCTCCGGAGTCGCAGGCGCTCAGCAGCTGCAAGGCAAGGAGCTTAGCTACAACAACCTCGTCGATCTCGACGCCTGCTGGGAACTGGTTCAGGAGTTCGACCACACCGCCGTCGCCATCATCAAGCACACCAACCCCTGCGGGACTGCCATCGGCAACTCGGTCGTCGAGGCCTACAAGCTCGCGCTCGCCACTGACCCTGTCTCCGCCTTCGGCAGCGTCATCGGCATCAACCGCGAAGTCGACGCCGAAGCAGCCGAGGAGATCGCCAAGCTCTTCGTTGAGGCAGTCGCCGCGCCCAGCTACTCGACGGAAGCCCTCGCCCGTTTCGGCGCGAAAAAGAACCTGCGCCTGATCAGCGTAAAACCCAGCAAGACCACCCGCGTCATCAAGCAAGTCTCCGGTGGCTCGCTCTTACAGGACGCTGACAGCGCCCGGATCTCCGCCACCGATTTGAAAGTAGTTACTGCCCGCAAGCCCACTGACGCTGAGATCGATTCCCTGCTCTTCGCCTGGCGGGTCTGCAAGCACGTCAAGTCGAATGCCATCGTCTACGCGCGCAACGGCCAGACCCTGGGGGTAGGCGCCGGACAGATGAGCCGCGTCGACTCCGCCAGGTTTGGCGCCATGAAAGCCGTCCTGCCGCTCGCCAACTGCGTCGCAGCATCAGACGCATTCTTTCCCTTTGCCGACGGCCTCGAAGCCGTGGCCGCTGCCGGAGCGACCGCAGTTATTCAGCCCGGAGGCTCGGTCCGCGATGAAGAAGTGATCGCTGCCGCCGACAGACTCGGGGTTGCTATGGTCTTCACCGGCGTCCGCCACTTCCGCCATTGATCGCCCTATGGAAGGTTCCGCCGGTGCCCCGAAACTGATCATCGTGTGCGGCTTGCCTGGTTCGGGAAAGACGACCCATGCGAGATTGCTTGAACACAGGCTTCACGCGATTCGTCTCTCACCCGACGACTGGATGAATGCCCTTTCGCTCGATTTGTACGACGAGGCAAGGCGTGCGAAGATCGAAGCCCTGCAGTGGAAGCTCGCCCGGGAGCTTCTCTCGCTCGGGCTTACTGTCGTTGTCGAGTGGGGCACATGGGCACGTTCGGAACGGGACGCGCTGCGACTCGGAGCCAGGGAGCTTGGCGCTGCCGTTGAGTTGCACTATCTCTCTGCGCCCATTGATGTTCTTCTTGATCGAATTCGGCGTCGAGGAATGGAGCATCCGCCGATACGACGAGACGACCTGTTGGGCTGGGCCGAGAAATTCGAGGCGCCGACAATCGAGGAAATGGATCTCTTTGACATCCCGTCCTCGCTGAAAGTCTGAGTCCCCCCAAATCGAAGACAGGTTGCCGGGCCGATTCACGCCGCATCAAAGCTGCGGAGGGGCGAAAAAGAAGCCTGAATCAAGTTACAATCGTCTGATTAGGCAAGAGATCTTTGGAACCGGAACATAATCCGAAGCGAAACCCAAAACTCCGTGCTGAATCTATCTCCGAGTGCCCCTCTCCGGAGCGAAGCGTTTTGATTAGAGCATTTCGCAATTCGTGTTGATCGAAAGAAACTCTCGGCTGGCCTCTTCCTCAAGAAAAGGCCAACTTCAAAGACGCTGGAAAGGCTACAGTAATTGCGAAAATGCGTTAAGACTCCCAGCCAGGAAATTGCCACTATGACCACGGAACCATTGTTTCAACTTGTGACGCCTCAGCCGCCATCAGTCCACCGTTTCCGCTTCGCTGTGTTGCCGATCGTCCTCGCGGCTGGCGGAATGGCTCTGGCCCAGGCCAGCCCGGCAACTTCCAGCACGACTCCTCAGGTTCCCGATCGATCGGCCGCCTATTACCACTATGCTCTCGCCCACGATTACGAAGAAATGGCGACCAACTACAACCTAAGCGAATACGCCACTCGCGCCATCGAAGAGTACAAGCTGGCATTAAACGCCGACCCTACCTCGAAGTTTCTCAACAACGGCCTCGCCGACCTGTATTTCAAGACCGGAAAAATCAAAGAAGCGATCGTCGCCGCCCAGGACCTGCTAAAGAAAGATCCAAACAACCTCGACGCCCACAAACTGCTTGGTCGCATCTACCTGCGCTCTTTGGGTGACGGGCAGTCTGGCGGGCCCTCCGGCCAGGTCCTGCAGCTCGCCATCGACGAATACACAAAGATCGTTGCCCTCGAGCCGAACAGCATCGAAGACCGCCTCCTGCTAGGCCAGCTTTATTCGGTCAACCACGATAGCGCCAAGGCCGAGGAGCAGTTCAAGGCCGCGCAAACGATCGATCCCGGCTCCGAAGAGGTCGTCCTGAATCTCGCCCGTCTCTATAGCGAGGAAGGCGACACTCACCGCGCAATTGATGTGCTGAACGCAATTCCGGAAGACGATCAGACTCCGCGCACGGAGTTCGCCCTGGGCCAGGCTTATGACGAGACCAAGGAGCCAAAGAAAGCCATTGCGGCCTATCGCCGCGCCGTCGACCTTGACCCATCGAATCTCGACGCGCAACGTTCTCTGGCCCAGGCGCTGCTCAATGACAACGACCTAGATGACGCATTGACCGCTTTTCAGAGCATTTCGACCTCCGACCCACAGGACGCCAATGCGTGGCTCCGCATCGCCGAGATTCAACGCCGCCAAAGCAACTACGAGGCCTCGGTCGCCTCGCTGAAGAAGGCCCGGACGCTCTCGCAGGACCCGCTGCAACTCACCGAAATCAGTTTCAACGAGGCGCTCGCGGATGAGGCCGTCGGTAAGCAGGACGAGGCCGCGGCTATCCTGCAGAAGCTCGTCGACCAAAGCGAGCACTCTACCGGACAATACTCCGCATCGGAAAAGAACGCTCGCGCCTTCTTCCTCGACCGCCTCGCCGTTCTTTACCGCGAGCAGGCCAAACCCCTGCAGGCGGTGGACGCCTATCACAAGATGTTGGAACTCGGCGGTGAGTTCACCTCGGAGGGATATCAGGGCGAAGTCGACTCCTATCGCGAGGCCAAGCAGTACGACAAAGCGACCGAGGTCGCACGCGAAGCCGCTGCAAAGCTGCCGAAAGACCGCGACATCACTCTGATGCTCGCCGGCCAGCTCGCCGACACGGGCAAGCCGGACGAAGGTATCGCGCTCGCCAAGTCCCTTATCGTGGCGCCGCCCAACGCCACCAATCGCCCCGTCCATATTGCCTTGGCCAACATTGACATGCGCCTCAAGCGCTGGAATGACGCTGGAGAGCAACTCGATCTCGCCGAGCCTCTCGCGACGAAGCAGGACGATAAAGTCTACATCTACTTCCTGCGCGGCGCTTTGGCTGAGCGCCAAAAGCACTACGAAGAGGCCGAAGTGCAATTCCGCAAGGTGCTGGCCATCGACCCCAACAACGGCATGACCCTGAACTACCTTGGCTACATGCAGGCCGATCGCGGCGTCAAGCTAGACGAGGCGCTGGCCATGATCCAGCAGGCCGTCAAGCAAGAGCCGCAGAACTATGCCTATCTCGACTCGCTGGGCTGGGCTTATTTCAAGCTGGGCCAGTATCAGTTGTCAGAGGACAACCTCCGACGCGCCATCGAGCACAACGCCTCCGACGCGACCGTCCATGACCATCTCGGCGACTTGTATGAGAAGACCGGCAGACTGAAACTAGCTGTTGCGCAGTGGGAGCAGTCGGTCTCTGAGTACGACAAGAGCATCCCCGCCGACGCCGATCCGCTGGACATTACCAAGGTCCACAAGAAGCTCGAAAATGCCTGGGTGAGGCTGGCCAAGGAAGACGCGATGAACGGCGCGGCGGCAAAGCGCCAGTAGGGCTGCCGTGCGGAAGTCAGCCCAAAATGAAGTCTACATCGGCGCGGCTTCGTCGGATTCAACCCGCGGCCGTTCTTCGACCCAATCCTCCGGGAAGGTCTCGCTAAGCGTCTGAGCCATAGGCGTGTCGCAATAGGGACAAAGCGCGTTGCCCTCCGAATTCAACTTTGGATAGCCATAGCCAAAGTTCTGATTTTGAAACCGCAACTTGCAAGACGGACAATAGTAAAGATAACGCTTCAACTGAGGAACTCCGTTCACTGCCCAGAATCGAGTATTAATCAATCACTGTTAGTCTAACGGCAAATTCGCGCCCCCAGAATTCGTTTCCCAGTTCCATCGTTCATGCAGGCCTCCCTCATCATTCTCGGCAGCGGCACCTCTATGGGAGTACCCACTCTCGGCTGCGATTGCCCTGTCTGCACTTCGCCGGATCCGCGCGACTTCCGCCTGCGCCCCTCTGCCGCCGTCATGTGGGGTGGCCATCACGTCGTCATCGATACCGGCCCCGACTTCCGCGCTCAGGCCATCAAGCATCGCATCGACAACGTGGACGCCGTGCTCTATACCCATGCGCACGCCGACCACATCCTTGGCATGGACGATCTTCGCCCGCTCAGCTTCAAGGGAACAGAGAAAATTCCACTCTATGCCGACGACGCAACCGCGGAGGTCCTCGAAACCATCTTCGCCTACACCTTCTCTGAAGACTCGCAATACAAACTCCGCGCCCGTGTCGAGTTGAACCGGCTCAATGGCGCCGATTCGGTCGAGATCTTCGGAGCAAAATTTCAACGCATTCCCCTGCATCATGGCCCCATGGAAACCGGCGGATATCGCATCGGCAACGCCGCGTACCTCACCGACATGAACGCCATCCCCGATTCCAGCCTCGCGCTCCTCGATGGCGTCGAGGTCGTCGTCATCGACGCCCTGCGCGTGCGTCATCACCCCAGCCACGCTAATACCGAAGAGGCAGCCGCCTGGGTCGATAAAATAGGGGCCCGACGCGCCTGGTTTACCCACATGTCACACGAAATTTTGCACTCTGAAGTCGAGGCGACGCTGCCGCCCCACATCCGCCTTGCCTATGACGGCCTGGTGGTCCCGATCGAGATTTGAATCATGGACATCTTTCGCAGCCTCGATCAAATCCCCGCAGACTTCGGCCCTACCGTCGCAAGCATCGGCAACTTTGACGGACTCCACCGCGGCCACCAGTGGCTCCTGGCCGAGATTCAAAACAGCGCGAAAGAGCTCGGAGCGAAGTCCGTCGCCGTGACCTTCGATCCGCACCCATCCCGCGTCCTTCGTCCTCAGGGAGCGACAAAACTCCTCACTCCCATGCCCGAACGCCTCAACCCTCTTCGGACTTCGGGAATCGACGCTGTACTCGTCCTTCCCTTCACCGACGACCTCTGCAAAATGTCTGGACAAGCCTTCGTCACTGCGGTGCTGCGCGACGGTCTTCACGCCATCGAAGTCCACGAAGGAGACAACTTTCGCTTCGGCCACAAGGCGCAATGCCACGCTGCCGACCTCGTCGAAATGGGCCACAACCTCGGCTTCCGCGTGAAGATCTTTTCTCCTCGTTACTATCGCGGCGTCAAGATCAGCAGCAGCAAAATCCGCGAACTCATTCAGGCCGGAGACATAACCACCGCCCGAGCGCTGCTCGGCAGGCCGTTCAGCATCCGCTCCACACCGGCTTCAGGACGAGGCATCGGCAGCCGCCTCACCGTTCCTACCATTAACCTCGCGCCCTACACCGAACTGCTCCCCGCCAACGGCGTTTATGTAACGACGATGAGGATTGCCGGCCAGACCTTCGCCGCCGTCACCAACGCCGGCAATCGCCCCACCTTCGGCGAAGACTCCTACGCAGTCGAAAGCTACCTGCTCAACTACGACCCGGCGACCAGTCCGCTCACCCTCAACTCAGAGACCCCGCTCGAACTCAGCTTCCTCCACCGCCTCCGCGAAGAGCGTAAGTTCGCCTCTCCCGAAGCCCTCAAAGCCCAGATCATGCAGGACGTCACAAAGGCAAAGCGTTATCACCACCTCGCCAGCCTGTTCCAAAATGAAACTCAGGCCGCCCAATCCGGAACTTAAATGCCAAAGGCCGCCAGGAAGTCCCTTATACTCAATGCTGTGGGGGACCCAGAATGCACGACGTCGTCATTGCCGGAGTGCCGTTGATCGCAATCCTGGGTGGGATTCTTTTCAATAATCAAGCCTTGGGCCGAGTAGAGGCCCGCCTCGACGGACGCCTTGACCGGGTAGAAAACGAGATACGAGACTTGCGAGGGGATATCAAAGATTCACGGGGCGACATGACCAGCCTGCGCTCCGAAATGCACCGCGAATTCGAACAGTTTTACAGAACCCTCGGCCAGCACGACGCACGCCTCGACAATTTGGAGAGCGACCGCTAAATTCTCCCATTTCTCTCCCGTAACGACCCACTACCCTCCGTTCCCTCCCAGAGTCGAATAAACTATAAAGACACCGTTTCGCCCGCCGGCAATTTGCGGGCAAAACCCGGCCGCGAGCACGGCCCAAGGAAGTAGCAAAGTGATCCAGAAAACACTCGCAAAGGTCTTCGGCACCAGCAATGAACGCGCCGTAAAGCGCCTGCTCCCGGAAGTCGAGACCATCCGCGCCTTCGAGCCGGAACTGCAAAACCTTACCGATGAAGCAC